>CAXXWZ010000004.1:0-130111 GCA_963674935.2 Bacteroidales bacterium | reverse complement strand
TTATTATAACCGATTTAAATGGTGCTATTGAATACGTGAATCCATATTACGCTGAAATATCAGGATATGATTTTGATGAGCTTATTGGTCATAATGCAAATATTTTAAGTTCCGGTGTTCAAAATAAAATATTTTACAAAGAGCTTTGGGATACAATACTAGTTGGGGATAAATGGCAGGGTGAAATGTGCAATAAAAAGAAAAATGGAGAACTCTTTTGGGAGCGTGCTATTATTTCACCGATAAAAAACCAAGAAGGGGTAGTAACACATTTTGTTGGTATTAAGGAAGATATTACTGAAAAAATTGAGACTGAGAAAAAATTGAGATTTTTGGCTGACTCTCTTGAACAAGTGGGTGAATGTGTCTCGATAACTGATAAGGATGACATAATTCTATATGTAAACGAATCCTTTTGTAAAACCTACCAGTATGCAAAAAGTGAATTATTAGGCAAACATATTGGAATTTTGCAGCCAGAAGAAATTACACAAGACCAAGTGAATGATATTCTTTCAAATACAAAAAAGGGTGGCTGGAAAGGTGAACTCATAAATAAAAGAAAAGATGGTTCATTATTACCAATTTTACTTTCAACTTCAGTAATAGAAGATGATGAACATCTTCAAATTGCATTTGTTGGAATTGCAATGGATATTACTGAAATAAAGAAAAATAGAAATGAACTAATTGCTGCAAAAGACAGAGCAGAGGAGAGCGATCGATTGAAATCAGCATTCTTAGCAACCATGTCGCACGAACTTCGCACACCGCTTAATGCCATAATCGGATTTTCAGATCTTATAAGTGAAGAAATGACTTTAGATGAGAATCTGGGTTTTGCCAAAACAATTCATAAAAGTGGAAATCATTTACTCAATATTGTTGAAGATATTTTTGATATTTCTTTAATCGAATCCGGACATATTAACATTAAAAATAGTCAGGTTATATTGTTGGATTTGTTAAATGAAGTTTTGGAAGTTGCAAAGGCTGAACAGAAAGTATTAGCTAAGAGTAATATTAGATTAAATCTAGTGCTATCTTCAGCTAAAGAGGATATTCTTTTATGGACTGATCCATCAAAGCTTAAACAAATCTTAATTAATCTTTTAAAAAATGCCCTTAAGTTTACTCATGAAGGGCATATTAATTTTGGCTATCGTATTGAAAAAAATAAGAATTCTCAGTGCGTAAGGTTTTTTGTAACTGATACAGGAATCGGAATGGACAAAAACAAAAGGAGCTTATTTTTGAAAAATTCAGGCAAGCTGATGATTCACATACCAGGATCTATGGTGGAACAGGTATTGGGCTGTCTATTTCAAAAAAACTCACTGAACTTATGGGAGGAAAGATTTGGGTTGATTCAGAATTGGGTAAAGGAAGTACGTTTTATTTTATGATTCCTGTAGGAGCTATTGAACCGGAAGCATTGGATTCTAATTCTTCAAATAATAAGGTTATTAATTATAACACTAACAAAGTACTTATTGTTGAGGATGATGATTCGAGTTATGAATTTCTTAAAATAATTCTCGAAAACAAAGGAATTAATATTATCAGAGCACCTAATGGCAAGGATGCTATTCGCTTATGCAAGCTTAAAAAAGATATTTCTATAGTCCTTATGGATGTTAATATGCCGGAACTAAATGGTTATGAGGCAACCAAGAAAATAAAAAAACTTAGACCAAAGCTTCCTGTTATTGCCCAAACGGCTTATGCACTTTCCGGAGATAAGGAGAAAGCCCTAAAAGCAGGCTGTGATGATTATATTACGAAGCCGATTAATAAAAATGAATTATATCATTTAATCGAAAAATATTCCTGAATCTTTGTGAAGACCATTCAATGAAAACTGCCTTAATATGATTCATATTAAGGCAGTTTAAAAATTTCCAGTCTTATAAGCGGGATTCTGTAACCCGTAAACGGGCTTCTATCATTTATCTAAACTCAACGTCACCGTTAAGCTTTAGCAGCCTACCCTCTCCGGTTTATGCCAGGCATAATTTAATGAGCAACTATTATCTCGCCTATGGCGAGACCGAAGTATATTTGGCCTTTCAACCCATAAGGTTTACCCGATTGCTAAGTCGCCTCAACAACCTGTGAGCTCTTACCTCACATTTTCACCCTTGTCCTCCGAAGCTTTAGCGAAGGAAGATTGCTTGCAATTAAGCCAACAACTCCTATTACAAAAGTCCGGTCTAGACGGTTATTTTCTGTGGCACTTGCTGTTCTCGCCTTTGGCGAGACCTTCCAGTTAGGAAGTATGGTGCTCGATGTTGTCCCGACTTTCCTCTCTCTCGCCAGAGGCGAGACAGCGATAGAAGCAACTGAAAATCATTGCAAAATTAATATAAATTAGATGGTAAAATAAATCTTAATTTGTTTTAGTACTTTTGTCTAAATTTTAAAATGGGTTTATCAATGATAATACTTGGAATAATGGGAGGTCCGGAACTCATAATTATTGGGTTGGTTTTGGCAGTTCTGTTTGGAGGTAAACGTATTCCTAAATTGATGAAAGACTTGGGAAAAGGACTAAGAGAGGTTAAAAAGGTAACCGACGAAAATGAGTTTACAAAAGATATAAAAGATATTTCTTCTGAAATTAATGAGGTTAGTTCCGGAATAAAAAATATAACTTCACCCACTAAGATTTTCAAAAAAAAGCTGAAATAATACTAATGATTGTTACATTTAACATATTCATTTACTTAGTCTCGAAAAAATATTTTAATTGAAAGATTTAAGCGTAGGGAAAGAAGGCCCACTCATTTTTAAATTTGCCATGCCTATGTTGTTGGGCAATGTTTTCCAGCAATTTTACAATGTGGTAGATAGTGCCATTGTTGGTAATTATATTGGCAAAGAAGCGCTGGCAGCTGTTGGTGCATCCTTCCCCATCATTTTCACCCTAATTTCATTAATTATTGGAATTGCAACCGGCTCAACCATAGTGATTGCGCAATTTTTTGGAGCCAAGGACATGAAAAAAGTATTACGTGCCATTGATACTTTGTATATATTTCTGTTTTTTGCATCAATTGTTGTCAGCATTTTAGGCGTAATTTTTGCCGAAAAAATCTTTCAACTCATTCAATTACCTAAAGATGTAATACCCGGGGCTGTTACTTATCTCAGAATTTATCTGGCCGGTCTCGTAATGTTTTTTGGATTTAACGGTACCAGTGCTATTCTTCGCGGATTGGGCGATTCAAAAACACCACTTTATTTTCTGATTGTAGCAACGGTGGCAAATATTATTTTTGACTTTGTTTTTGTGCTTTGGTTTAAATGGGGGATAGCAGGAGTTGCATTTGCTACTTTAATTTCGCAAGCGGGCGCTTTTATTACAGCCATCATTTATTTAAACCGAACGCATGAAGTAATTAATGTTTCCTGGCGAAAATTGATCTTCGACAGAGCCATATTTAAGCAAAGTACCCGAATAGGATTTCCAATTGGGTTTCAACAGGTTTTTGTTGCGCTCGGAATGTTAGCAATGTATTGGTTGGTAAATCCTTTCGGAACAGATACAACTGCAGCTTATTCTGTGGTATTTCGAATTGATGCTTTCGCATCGATGCCGGCCATGATGTTCGCTGCTGCATTTTCAACTTTCGTGGGGCAAAACCTGGGTGCCAATAAACCTGAGCGAATTAAAAAAGGATTGATTGCAACTTTTTATACTACTTCTGCCATTGCACTCTTTGTGGGTTTGATGGCTTTCACTTTTAGTAGGTCATTGATGCAATTGTTTACCTCCGACGAAAATGTGATTATCATTGGAATAGAATACTTACAGATTGTGAGTTTTTTCTATGTCACTTTTACCGCAATGTTTACAATTGGGGCTGTAATGAGAGGTGCAGGAGATACACTTATCCCAATGTTTATTACATTTTTTGCTTTATGGGTTGTTCGAATCCCACTGTGTTATTACCTTTCACAACAGATGGGGACAAAAGGTATTTGGTGGGGAATTCCTATTGCATGGATAGTCGGAATGACTTTATCATATTTATATTATTTAACCGGTAAGTGGAAGACAAAAGTAGTCGTTCATAACGTTGCCTGATCTCTAATATTCAAGGAGGTGTGTCTAAAAAGCCTACAAATCGTCATTCTGAATTCCTGCCTGTCGGCACACAGGTATTTCAGAATCTTAAATAGTTGACTTTAAGATTCCGGAACAAGTCCGGAATGACAGAAAAATGAAAAGGCTGCCCTTTTTGGGCAGCCTTTTCATTTTCTTTTAAGAGAACTTTATATTTTAATCGTAATACTCGTATTGATGAATTTCTTTAAAATGAAGATTTACGCCCTGACCTTGAGTGTTTACAAACGTTAAAGTTTCTAGTATACGTTGATCTTGATCAAAAATTCTTTCAATTCTGTGATTAATTTTCCCATCACTGTTTAACTGCTCTTGCAGAATGACTTTATTGTTTTCGTTGTAGGCTAGTTTGGTGGTATTTTTATGGTATTGATCTTCCTCAACAAATTCTTCAATAAAACCATTTTTGTACTTGAGGTATTCTATCTTTTTAACTAATTCACTTTTTGAATTATAGAATAATTCCTTTTCAATTTTTCCATCTTCCGAAAAACGAAATTCTTTTTTCGTTTCAATTTGGTCTGTGCTTTCCCAATGTGTTTCTGTGGCTATTCTCCCATCTTCAACCAAATAGGTTCTTTTTTCTTCTAATTTTTCATCTTCACCAAATTTTAAGTGTTCCAATAAAAGCTTATCCTGATAATTGAATATTTCTTTACTCTCAATCTCATCTTCGTCGTCTTTTTGAACTTTCTCAATCAAATCTCCATTTTGATTATAAATGAATGTGGTGCTATCAACAGCCCCATCAAGATAGTGTTTCTCTTCCTTTATTTTTTGGTTTTCATCGTTCCAAAAGAATAGGGTTTTTTCTAACATTTCATCATCGGCATCGAAGCAAACTTCTTCGATGATGCGGTTTTGCTCGTCGTATTTACTCACAATAGTTTGATCAATCACACCAGGCGGGCTGCAAGTAGTTTCTTTGATTTGATTCCCTTTCTCATCAAAAAATAATTCTTTTGTTAAGAGATCTGAATCTGGTTTTGTTTTACCACTGTTCAGATCAAGGTTGTAAATTCTTTCAACAGAAATTTGTTTCTTCATAGGCTATTTTTTTATTCTTTCTAGAATGGCTAAATTTACGTTTTAATTCAGTGAGACTAAAATTTTGTTTGATAAAATTATTTAGTCGAACTGATCCCGAGCCAGGCATTGAGTAAAGTCGAAATGCAGTCGAGAGACAAAATGAGTTTATATCTTAATTTGAATTTATTCGTTATGAAAAAATTATCTTTTATCTTTTTGAGCATCCTAATTATTGTGTTTTCCAACCTCAAAGCGGAGGCTCAAATTTTCACCTTAAAATCACCCGATAATTCGATAGAAATAAGTATCATCATAGAGAATGATATACACTATGCTGTTAAACTTAACGGGCAACAAATTTTAGACTATTCAAAAATTTCACTTACGGTGGATGATAAAGAATTGGGTGCTTTGCCGAAAATTAAGGAACTGGTTCATGATGAAAAATGCGATAGTTTATATCCGGTGGTGCCGGTAAAGAGCTCAATGATTATTGAAAATTACAAATCCTTAATGTTCGTATTCAAGGGAAAGTTTAATATCGAATTTAGGGCTTATAATGAAGGGGTTGCTTATCGTTTTAAAACAGACTTCAATAAAGAAATTAAAATAAATAAAGAACGATCTGATTTTGGCTTTCCTGATGATTTTAATACTTATTTCCCTGAAGAAACAAGTTTTTATTCGCATAATGAAAGGTATTATAAAAACTATAAGATCTCTGAAATTAAAGAGGAGCAATTTTGCAGCTTGCCTATGTTGGTGGAAGCAAAAAATGGCGTAAAATTAGTAATCACTGAATCTGATTTGGATGATTATCCAGGTATGTGGCTTAAACCTTCAAGCGGACTATATGAGTTGAGTGGGATCTTTCCTTTTTATCCCAAAAAGGTGGTTCAGGAAAACGATAGAAATGTTAAAGTAACCGAGCGTGAAAACTATCTGGCTTTAACAAAAGGAAAAAGAACGTTTCCTTGGAGAATAATAGCTGTTTCAAGAACAGACGATGAGTTAATTACCAATCAACTTACTTATTTGTTGGCAAAACCGATTCAAATTAGTGATCCCTCGTGGATTAAACCGGGGAAAGTTGCATGGGATTGGTGGAATTTTAATAATATTTATGGTGTTGATTTTAAGGCAGGTGTCAATACAAAGACCTATAAGTATTATATCGATTTCGCCGCTAAGTATGGAATTGAATATATCATTATGGATGAAGGATGGTATGAATTGGGTGATTTATCAAAAGTAGTTCCTGAAATTAATATGGAGGAGATAACAACTTATGCTAAATCAAAAAATGTTGGAGTTATTTTATGGGTCATTTGGAAAACATTGGATGATCAATTGGAAGAAACGCTTGCGCAATTCGACAAGTGGGGAATTAAAGGAATTAAAGTTGATTTTATGCAACGCGATGATCAGTGGATGGTGAATTATTATGCTAAAATTGCGCGTATTGCCGCCGAGCATAAATTATTGGTCGATTATCACGGAAGTTATAAGCCCACCGGTCTTCGACGTGCTTATCCGAATGTGCTAACCCGTGAAGGAGTCAGGGGTCTTGAACAAAATAAATGGGCCGATACCCAAACACCGACTCATAATGTGACGATTCCTTTTATTCGTATGCTGGCTGGCCCGATGGATTATACGCCTGGTGCGATGGTAAATGCCCAACCCAATAATTTCGATATTTCCTGGAACCGACCCATGAGCATGGGAACCCGTTGTCACCAAATTGCCATGTATGTGATTTATGAAAGTCCGCTCCAAATGCTTGCGGATAATCCGTCAAATTATATCAAAGAAGAAGAGACAACGAAATTTATTGCAAAAATCCCGACTGTTTGGGATGAGACAAAAGTTTTGAAGGCGACGCTAGGTGAAGTGATTACTATTGCTCGAAGAAAAAATAACAACTGGTATATTGGTGCGATGACCAATCTTGATGCTCGAAAATTTGAAATTGATTTGTCTTTCCTCAACGAAGGTAAATATCAAATGCAGGTATTTCGAGATGGCCCCAATGCGCATCGTTATGCGAGCGATTATAGAACAATAACCCGCAGCGTGAAGAGGATTGATAAATTAAATCTTGAACTTGCTCCGGGTGGGGGATGGGCTGCGATTTTAACTCCCGAAAAATAAATAAACCTATTAGAAAAATCAGGGATGGTTTCCCTCTTTTTGAGGGACGCCATCCCATGATTCAATCAAGTTTAGGATGGCGTCCTCTGCGAGGAATCCATCCCTAAGTCAAGCCATCCCTTTATCTAAAAATAATTGAGTTTTATCCAATCGATAATACTAATTTTGTAATCTGAACAGAAATGAAAGTAAATTGAAAATGCTATGGCTTTAAAAGTAGGAGACAAGGTTAAATTTTTGAATGAATCGGGGGGTGGTGTTGTGAGTAAACTAATCAGTTCCAGAATGGTGAATGTGGCAGTTGAAGATGGTTTTGATATCCCGACGCTGATCTCAGAATTGGTGGTAATTGAACCAGCCGGGCATGCTGAAAATATGTTCAAAGAAGACTTTAACGTTGATTTATCATCAAATAATCATTTGGAAGAGGAACAGGAATCAGCGCAGTTTTTGTTAAAAATTGATTTGGCCTCAAATGAAGCTGAAGGTGTTTATCTTGCTTTGGTTCCGCAGGATCAAAAGTGGATGATTACTGGTGTTTTAGATATTTATTTGGTTAATCACACTCCGTACGACATTCTTTTTAACCTCATGTTAAAAAATACTGATGGCGCTTTTTATGGTTATGATTATAACTCGATAGCATCTGAATCGGCACTTTTAATAAATAGCCTCGATCGTGAGGAGATTGAAGAATGGAAGGAAGGATTGGTTCAGGTTTTATATCACAATGTGAAAGCTGGTGCTGCCATTGTTCCTGCTAATTCATCTTTCAAAATTAAAAGCAATAAATTAAATAACGAAAATAGCTATCGTTATTCTCCTTTTGTAAATCAAAAAGCTTTGGTCTTTTCTTTGAGTGAAGTTTTGCTTGAAGAAAAATTTGGGGCAGTTGAATTTAAAGATGAGCCTGAGATCCCGAAAATTGTTAAAGCTGCAGAAAAGAAAGAAATCCCATTAATTGACAGGTATCAGGTTTTACCTAAAATAGCTGAGGTTGATTTACATATTGCCGAACTCATCGATAATATCTCAGGAATGGAAAGCAGGGATATGTTTGCCCTGCAGAAAAAATATTTTACTGATTGTCTCGAAAGTGCCATTCAAAATAATTATAAAAAAGTAACCTTTATTCATGGGGTTGGAAATGGCATTTTAAAAAATGCGATTATTAAAATTCTGAAAGACTACGAGAATGTAGAAAATCAAAGTGCATCAATTTCTAAATTTGGCCTAGGTGCCATTGACGTGTTGATAAAACCCTGGAAATAAACTGCCACTTTATTTGGTAAGCAAAGTTGTAATTACAATGATTATTCCTGTAATTACATTAATATAGATGACTAATTTCCGGAATTGTTCCTGTTGAATTTTCTGCGCAATTTTATTTCCCCATCCTGAACCAAAGACCAATAGAGGCAATGCCAAAGCAGTGAATTTTATAGTATCGGGAGTTATAAATCCTCTAATGTAAAATGCAACGGTGGCGAATAGTGAAGTAAATACGGTAAACCAGGAGAAAATTCCCCGGAAAATTTCTTTATTATAACCTTTCCGACTCATCGCAATTACCAAAGGTGGGCCTCCTATTGATACACTACTTGTAAGGATTCCACTTAAAAACCCGGCAAAAAATACCGGCATTTTAAGGCGTTTTTTTGCCAACCCAACTCCCTTCAATAATTTTAGTGAAAAAATAATGACGATAAGTCCGGTAATGATTTTTAAAGTGTCTTCGTGCATATATTCCAGCGCAAAAATTCCGAGTGGAATTCCACCAAGGCTGGCGATAAACATCGGCACAATATAATACCATTTCGCTTTTTCTTTTAGCCCGAATAAGATATAAACACTGGTAACGACATTAAACAATGCAAATGCCGGAACCAACATGCTCATTGGAAAAATAAGTGAAAGTAAAGGAACGGCTAAAAGTGCAAATCCAAAACCTGTTATCCCCTTGAGCATTGACGCTGCAAAAATGATAATAATGGTTAATACAATGGGTATGAAAGCTAATTCGAACATTATGATATTGCGATGAAGTATTGAGTTATTACTGCTTACAAAATTACAACGAAAACAAAGGAGCAGTTCATTTATTTCCTTAAATATTATTAAATTATACAACTACGATGAGTCCAGGAGTTGAAGTAAGCTGTTTTATCGATAACTAAGATTCTTTAATCATTTCAGGTTGTTTGTTAACCGTGAAATTGAAGATATCGTTTCTGGAATAATGACCATTTACATCAAAATCCATTTTGAATTTGCTAATTTCACCCAGGTCAATTTCGGCTGCTAAAACACCCTCTTCTCCAAAAAGTGGGCCTGCTATAATTTCACCACTCGGAGCAACGATGATACTTCCTCCGGCCGATAAAATTTCAGTTTCATTGGTTACCAGGTTTTGGTACTCAGCAGGGTAATTTTTTTTCTCAAAATATTGATTGCAACCCAATACAAAACAACGACCTTCCAGTGCAATATGTTTCATGGTATCAGTCCACGCCGTGCGTGCATCAGCTGTTGGAGCCAAATAAATTTCAACCCCTTTTTTATACATGCTCATGCGGGCTTCTGGCATATAATTTTCCCAGCAAATCAGTCCGCCCAATTTTCCAACTTTTGTATCAAAACTCACCAATGAACTTCCGTCGCCTTCGCCCCAAATTAAGCGTTCAACACCGGTTGGCTTGATTTTTTGATGACGATCTAAAAATCCACTTTTGGTGAAAAATAAAACATCGAACAGTATAAACTCCCATTTTTTGCTTCCCTTTCCGTAGCTCCAATTACCAGATAAACCTTATTTTTTTTACTTATTTCTGCAAGTCGGTTGAATTCTTTACTCCCAATTTCAAGACTATTTTCCAGATAAGTTTTATAAACTTCACGACCTTCATCAGTACGTTTGCCAACATTTGATCCGAAATTAAAACCACGAGGATATCCCGGAATAAATGATTCAGGAAAAAGAATTAATTCACTGCCTTTTGCTGCATTTTCTTTAACAATTTTCTCAACTTTATCAATGGTTTTTTTAATGTCGAAAAATATGGGTGTTGCCTGAACAACTGCTATTTTTACCTTCATCTTAAATCTGTTTAATTGCTTCTTTTAACTGATTCATGGCTTGGATTACAATAGATTTCGGACATCCTACATTCATCCGTTGAAACCCAGAGCCTCCGGAGCCAAACATCGAACCGTTATTGAAACCTAATTTAGCTTTTTCAATCATAAATTGTTTGAGGTCTTCCTCTTTCATTCCAAGTTCTCTGAAATCTAACCAAAGCAGATAAGTAGCTTCGGGCTTAATTAATTTAATTTGAGGAATATTTTTCTTCAGAAATTCATCTACATATTTTGCATTCTCAGCAATATAAGCGTTAAGTTCATCAACCCAGATAGCACCATTATTATAAGCTGCTTCTAAGGCAATTGTGCCAAAA
The DNA here is from genome assembly GCA_963674935.2 of Bacteroidales bacterium. Lineage (GTDB taxonomy): Bacteria > Bacteroidota > Bacteroidia > Bacteroidales. Next base: position 119,344 of record CAXXWZ010000004.1, on the reverse strand, counting down.
AGATTACCCATTCCTAAGTGAAGGATATCAATTTGGTGTTGAAGACCATTAATCAAATCTTTGTTTTTAGAAATTGCAAAAGAAGTGGCTAAACCAGCAAGATTGAATGTTTTACTCGGTGCCATGAAGGTAATTGTTTGTTGTGCAATTTCTTCAGAAATTGAAGCGATTGGGATATGTTTATAACCAGATAAAATTAAATCTGAATGAATATCATCTGATAAAATGGTTACCTCATGCTTAATACACAGTTCGCCCATTTTCTTTAATTCTTCGTAACTCCAAACTCGCCCAACAGGATTATGAGGATTACATAGAATAAATAATTTGGCTTCTATTAATTTGTTCTCAAGGTCGATAAAATCAATTTCGTATAAGCCTTCTTCATTTTGTTTTAACTCATTAAAAAGTAAAATGCGATCGTGATCGGTTACGGCCGGGAAAAATGGATGATAAACCGGAGGTTGAATTAAAATTTTATCGCCTGGTTTACTTAATGCCATTACACTCATGTTTACGGCCGGAACAATCCCTGGTGTAAATTTTATCCATTCCTTTTCAATTCTCCACCCATGCCTTTTATCCATCCAGTTAATAATGGCATCATTAAATGAATCTGTACGCAGCGTGTAGCCTAATATTTCATGATCAAGTCTTTTTTTAAGCGCCTCAATAACAAAAGAAGGTGTTGCAATATCCATATCAGCCACCCACATCAATAATAAATCGGAGGTCCCAAAAATGGTGTTGGTAAGGTCGTGTTTTAAAGAATTGGTATTCTTTCTGTCGATGATTTTATCAAAATTGTAGGCCATTCGTTTTTTCGCGTAAAAGTATGAAAACTTTGCAAAAAAAAACCGGACATAAGCCGGTTTAATTAATTCACCAGAAAAAATTAATCGATATTTAAAATAAATTTTTTATCATCAGCTAGCTTTTCACCTTTAGTGTCAGACAGCAGTTGAGAGTATTTTTTAAACAATTTTTTTGATTGTTTCTTCCCATTTATGGTTAACTGCTTTGATGAAAGGACAAATTCAATTGGTTCTCCATTTTTCTTTAAGCCATCCTGAACAAGATTTTTAGTAAAGAGTTCGATTGCCTTTTTGTAAGATTCCTCTTTCTTTATCATTTCAGGATCAACTAATCTAGCCATTTCAATTTCTTTCTCCATCTTTTTTTCCTTTGCCATATTAGCTTCCATCACTTGCTCTAATTCTTTTTCCATTGTGGCTTCCTGTATCTGCTCAACTTCCATCATCTGCTCAATTTCTTTTTCCATTTCTGCTTCTTCCAATTCATCAATTTCTCTCATGTCGGCGATCTTATCTTTCAAGTTGTCTTTAAGTTCTTTCAATTTCTTTTCTTGAACCATTTTCGTATCAGCTAATTTAGCCTCCTGAGCTGCCAATTCTTTTTCCATGGCTTTGAATTTTGCTATTTTTTCTTCCGAAGGCTTGGTCTTTTCCATTTCTAACTGCATTTGCTTCATGAGCTCATGCTTTTGTTTAAGTTCTTCACCAGCTTGTTCTGAAAATTGTGCCACTTTTTTTTGATAATCCTCCATTTTTTGAAGCTCATATTGCATTTTTTTCTGCTGCTCTTTGCTCATGGTCTGCTTCGTGGCCAACTTTTTTTGAAGCTCCTTTTGCTTCTTCTGTTCTTCAGTAGTTATGTTTTTACTGCTATCAATCTTCTTCTGAATCTCTTCCTGTATAACCATAAATTTCTTATGTTCTAACTGTTGAAGTTTGGTAAGTTTAATAATCTTCTCTTTTTTAATTTCTGGGGCGAGATCTGTAGCGTTCACTTCTTGGCATTCTCTGATACTTTCTAACTCAGAATCTAAATATTTGATACGCTCATCATAGAGTTTTTTAGTAGCACTTTTATTGTATTCATCTTTGCTCGCATAGTTTGAGATCTTCTTCTTTTCAATTTCTGTCAACATCTGTTTCTCTTTTTGAAAAACTAATGTGTTTTCTTTTAAAATTTGAGCAAGTCTCTGTTCATCCTCTTTAAGGTCTTTACTCTTTTGGCTGACCTTTTTCTTTTGATCCTGATCATTTTGAATCGGTAGCTCGATGCTTGCTGAGTTTTCTTCATCTGCCTGTGCAAACACAGGCCCGGCATGAGTTGTAAATAATATGATACTTACGATTAATAAAAGTGATGATACTAAACCTTCTATCAGGTTATTTTCGATTAAAGGTAATCCGAGTAGTCTTCTAATTCTGTTCATAAAGCGATATTTTTTGTTTGAAAATGCCAGCACAATGTCCGGTGTTTGATTATTTAATTCCTGAAGTTTTGTTAGTGCTTTTGCATAATCTAAGGCACTGCCTGTATGTTTTATGGCAATATCATCGCAAATGTTTTCGCGTTCGGCGCGAATGTGAGCCGATAACCACCAAACAACCGGATGATAGAAAAGCACAACTTCAACAACTGATTGAATAAGATTTACGAGGTAATCAAACCTGTAAATGTGGGCAATTTCATGAAAGAGTATGGCTTCTACCTGATGCAAGGAAAGCCCGTTAGCCATGCCCAATGGAAGTAAGATGATAGGTTTAATAAAACCAATCACCATCGGGGTGCTGATGAGTGATGTTTCTTTAATTTGAACTTTTGATCTTAATCCAATTTTATGACTGATTTGACTAAGAATTCCATTTAATTCATTACTCTTAATTTTTTGAGATTTGGATCGCATGCGATAAGTGTAAAGTAATCCGCCAAAAAATCGAAGTGTAAAAAATAGTAAGCCAACGAGCCAAACCACAACCAAAATTGGGATGTTTTGATTGATGTAATTTTGAACTGAATTGAGGGAGAAATTGTTTGTAAGTTTTGTTAGATTACTCGCCTCAATAAAATTATAGGTTAAATTTCTAAAGTCTTCGCCAACGTTTAAGTTTAAACCATAGTTTATATTTTGAAGTGCGTACACTTTGAAAAATGCGACAATTACCAACATTAGAAAAACAAATAAACTACCGACAGCAATCGTATATCGATGATTTGCTTTGCCGTTCCTGAATAAATAAAGCAGTATCCAGGCGAAAAGGAAAATGATCCCACCTATCCAAATGGAGTGAATAATGGTCCAACCAAAAGATGAAAGTAAATTGGAGGATGAAATACTTTCTGTGAAACTCATTCTTCACCTCCTTCCAAATCCCGAATCAGTTTTTTAATTTCTTCTAATTCTGTTTTAGTTGATTTGTGATTTCCCAGAGCCTGAATTACCAAATTTTTTGCAGAGCCACCAAAAACAGATTTGAGCAATTTATCAAGCATTTGTTGCTGAGCTTCATCCTGCGTAATTAGTGATGAATAAATATGAGTTCTGCTTTCAGTATTTCTGATAAGAATACCCTTTTCTGTCATGATTTGCATGAGTTTTAAGGTTGTGGTATACCCCACATTTTTATTTTGATTTAAGCGATCGTTGATAAAACGAACGGTACTTGAACCAAATTCCCAGATCACTTGAAGAATTTCCAGTTCTGATTCGGTGGGTTTTAATTTTGAGTTTTCCATTTTTAATTTATCTACGAATAGTTTCGTAAACAAATGTAGACATGGAATTTTGAAAAGTCAAGAAAGAAGTACGAAATATTTCGTAAAAAATGTTAAAATTAAACTAGGAGTATGTTAATCAGATAGTTATTAGATTAAAGAGTGGGGCTGTCCAAAAAGGGCAGCCTTTTCATTTTTCTGTCATTCCGGACCTGTTCCGGAATCTCAAAGTCAACTATTTAAGATTCTGAAATACCTGTCTGCCGACAGGCAGGAATTCAGAATGACGATTTGTAGGCTTTTTAGATACCTCCAGAATATAAAAACTTATAGCGATTTAATAATATTTAAGCTAAAAGGATACCTGACCTCCTGATCACTTAAAACCTTGATGCTGTTAATTATGATAATAATCGTACTCCACAAACCGAGAAAAATTAAAATAGGTAAACCGATGATAAGAAATACTAGCATAGCAGCAGAAAACAAATAAATCCACATGCTTAACTGAAAATTGATAACCTGCACAGCATGTTTGTTCATTCCTTCAATACTGTCTTTTTTCCAAATCCAAATGAGAAGGGGCGGGAGCAAAAAACAAAATAATCCACTGATATGAAGCAGTGCATACCATTTTTGATTTTCTGAATTTATTTTTTGTTGAACAAGTTCTTCTTTCTTTTCATCCAATGCTTCTAAACTTACCTCAAGAGCTTTTGCAATAAGGTTTAGCGTGTAAAGTCGTGGGTCAACTTCACCGCCTTCAATCCGCTGAATAGTTCGAACGCTAAGATCTGTTTTTGCTGCAAGATCCTCTTGCGTCATTCCGCGACTAATTCTGAGTTCTTTTATTTTCTTTCCAATCGTCATTATTTTTTTCTGGCAAATTTGAGCAAAATGTCGGGTACAATGCAACTAATTTTACACGTCATTCTCACGACATTTTATTATTCTTTGGAAAAGATAATACTTCTAAACAAGAAATTGAAATGAAAGGTTAAATCTGATTTATTTTGTTTTATACTTGCCGTTAAGAAAACGCATTTTGTCTTTCAAATTCGTTTTGTTTATTAAGTTAAATGAAAAAAAAGTAATTAAAAATATCATATAATGAAAAAATAGTAACGAAAAGTGTTGTAATTAAGATTAATTTCATATTAGCATTGGGATGATAAATTTATATTGTTTTTTTATAATTTTATGCCGAATCAAGATTTTATTTAACTATCAGTCTGATTGTGGAAAGAAGAACATTTTTAAAAATGAGTGCATTGAGCACAGGAGGCCTGTTTACAGCTAAGTCGGTGCTTGCAAAACTCATGACCACAAAACAGGTTAAAGAAATTGCCTCAACTTTTTCTGGTGATGAACGAATGGTTAGGGTTGGATGTCCTTCGCATAATTGTGGTGGCAGGTGTTTGTTAAAGGTTTATGTGAAAGATGGGGTAATTACCAGAATTGAAACCGATGATCGCCCGAATGATTCAATTGAAGATCCTCAACTACGTGCTTGCATTCGTGGGCGCGGATATCGACCTCGACAAAATCATCCTGACCGTTTAAAGTATCCAATGAAAAGAGTTGGAAAAAGGGGAGAGGCGAAATTTGAACGTATTAGTTGGGATGAAGCTACAGATTTGATGGCCGAGAATATTAATCGGGTAAAGGAAAAATATGGCAGCGAAGCTTTATATATTCCGTATGGAACAGGTGGCTATAATCAGGTTTGTGGTAAATGGCCAGCCGATCGTTTACTTCACATGTACGGAGGTGCTTTAGGCTATTATAATTCATATAGTTGGGCTTGTATAAATCAGGCTACACCCACAGTTTATGGAACCCGAGTTACGGGAAATCAACGTCAGGACTGGCTCAACTGTAAATATATTTTAATGTGGGGATGGAATCCTGCTGAGTTACGTGATGGTACAAATACAGAATTATTTTTAAGAAAAGCACGTGAGCATGGAGCAAAATTGGTTTGCATTGATCCACGTATGACCATGAGTGCTGTTTCTCTTGCCGACGAGTGGATTCCAATTCGACCCGGAACCGACATGGCCATGATGAGTGCCATGGCTTATGTGATGATTACTGAAAATTTGCATGATCAGGATTTTGTTTCAACATATTGTCTTGGATTTGATGAAAGTCAGATGCCAAAGGGGCTTGAAAAAGAAGAAAATTATAAGGATTATATTTTAGGGATTAAAGATGATGTTCCTAAGACTCCGCAATGGGCAGAAGAAATTACCGGAATTCCGAAGGAAACCATTGCCAGAATTGCAAGGGAATATGCGAACACAAAACCAGCAATGCTTTACCAAGGTTACGGCATGCAACGACGTGCTTATGGCGAACAAGTTGTAAGAGGTGGATGTGTGCTTGCTGCAATAACAGGCAATGTGGGTATTTCTGGTGGTTGGGCCAGCGGAATTGCACTGCAGGCGGATGACGGAGGTCCATTCTGGAACGTGTTTCCAACTTTAAAAAATCCTGTGAAGGCAAAAATTCCATCCTTCTTATGGACAGAAGCTGTGTTGAGAGGGAAAGGAATGACTACAAAAGATGGGGTTGTTGGAGTTGATAAACTGAGTACAGATATTAAAATGATCTGGGCTGTGGCTTCCAATGCCATTATCAATCAACATGGAAATGTGAATCGTGCGGTTGAGATTATGAAGGATGAATCGAAGGTCGAATTTTTTGTTGTTCAGGATAATTTTATTACTCCAACTGCGCAGTTTGCTGACTTGCTTTTACCAGCATGTACGCAGTTTGAAACCTGGGGAATGGAAGATGGATGGAAATATGGTGATGAACTCATTTTGCAACCGCAAATTTTAGAAACACCCTGGGAAACCAAAAGCGATTATGCCATTTGTGCTGCTATTGCAGAAAAATTAGGAATTGGATATGAATACACTGAAGGCCGGAATGAAAAACAATGGATAGATTATTTGATGGGTCGTTATAAGGAAACCCGTTTTCCGGACATTCCAACGTTAACAGAGATGGAAGAAAGTAATGTCGGAGTTTATTCATTGCCGGTCACAGAGCCAAAAGTTGCCTTTAGAGATTTTAGAAGAGATCCGGAAAAATATCCGCTCCAAACTGAATCGGGAAAAATTGAAATCTTTTCAAAGCAATTATTTGAGAAGAATAATCCAAAGGAAATTCCTGCCGTACCTAAGTATATCCAAGAGTGGGAGAGTCCTTTTGGTGAAGAAGCAGAAAAGTTTCCTTTGCAGCTAATCGGGCCACATTATATGCCAAGAGTACATTCAACCCATGATAATAATAATTGGTTGAGCGAAGCATTTCCACAACGAATTTTCATAAATGAGATTGATGCGAAATCTCGCAATATAAAAAATGGTGATGAAGTAAAAGTTTTTAATGATCGCGGAACTGTCATTTTAAAATGCCGGCTTACCAAACGAATTATGCCCGGGGTAATTGCCATCCCGCAAGGTGCCTGGTGGAAACCCGATAAAAATGGAAATGATATTGGAGGATCGGTGAATACACTCACTTCAGAGCGTTGGACACCATTGGCATTTGGTAATGCCCAACATACAATAATGGCGGAAGCCGTAAAATTTAAAGCATAAAATGGAAGGACTGGCTTTTTATTTTGATTCAAGAAATTGTTCTGGTTGTAAAACCTGTCAGGTGGCCTGTAAGGACAAAAATGACCTAGCACTTGGCACTTTATGGCGAAGGGTTTACGAAGTAAGTGGTGGTGATTGGGAACAAAAAGGAAAAACCTGGGTGCCTAATATTTATGCCTATCATATTTCACTTTCTTGTAATCATTGCGAGGATCCAATTTGTATGAAAAATTGCCCATCCGGAGCTATTCAAAAAAGAGCAGATGGAATTGTAACCATCAACCAGGATATTTGCATGGGTTGTAAATATTGTTCTTGGGTTTGCCCTTACGGAGCCCCTCAATATAACGAGGAGAAAGGTGTGATGGGGAAATGTGATTTATGTGCAGATTATATCGACGAAGGCAAAAACCCAAGCTGTGTGGATGCATGCCCTACCCGAAGTTTAGATTTTGGAACTTTTGCTGCAATGGTTGAAAAGTATGGAGAGAAAGAACATATTTATCCCTTACCAAATCCTGAAATTACCAAACCATCAATGGTCATCAATCCTCATAAAGATGCGCATATGGCAAAAGAATTAAATCCTGAGGTTGTAAATATGGAGGAAATCAAACATGCATAATGGAGAATGGTCGTTGATTTCGTTTACCTTACTAAGTCAAATTAGTGTTGGCCTTGTTCTGGCTTTGGGTTTTCTGTTTTTTATGAATCAAACTATCTATATGAACTTAAGCTCGGGAATTAGCTTTCGCTCGCCGGAGTTTGTTATTCTGATACTCATTCTTGCTGCTACCCTTTTATCCTTGCTTCATTTGGGAAGTCCGCTTCATTCTTATAATTCACTAAATAATTTGAAAGGTTCATGGATTAGCAAGGAAATTCTTATGCTTTCTGTTTTTGGTTTGGGAATACTTTTATTTATGATAAGTAAGATATTAAATTGGCCGCATGCTACTTCCCAACTGTTAATGGTTTTTAGTATGATAAGTGGGATGGGTTTGATTTTATCCATGGTCGGGATTTACATGATTCCCACTGTTCCAAGTTGGAATAATTTTTATACACCTGTTAGTTTCTTTGGCTCAGCATTATTATTAGGTTCGATTGGAATTATTCTTTTTATAAATACTTCAGATGTAGCAGAACAAAATTTCGGAATACTCAAACAATTATTAATTTTTATGCTGGTGATTATGGGAATAATAATTCTTAGTACCATATTTTATCACTATCAAATATCTCGTTTTAAATTCACTGGAATTGAACAAATGGCATTTAATCAAGGACCATTTTTCGTCCTTTTCTTAATCAGAATGATTTTCTTAGTAATTATCTTAATAGGCCTAATTTATTTCCTAAATATGATATCAAATCCTGCCGGTGCTTTTATAAATATCAAAACGTTTTTCTTACTTCTTTTCTTTCTAATCTTAACTGAGGAAGTAATTGGTAGGTATCTTTTTTATGCAAGTTATTTCCGGGTTGGAGTTTAATGATTGGAAAGGTACATTTAGATATATCGGAATGACTGCTGTGCGAAGTTTTAAACTTCGCACCACTTTACTTAAAATATGGAAATTGAGTATTAAGATGAAATCTGAAAGTATCGAAATGCCATTAGCACCCTTAGGTTATCACCCCAAATTTAATCTTCAAAATCAATAATCGATTGCCTTCTTCTATTAACAGTTAATTTAGTTACATCTGGTCGCGAATAATGTCCAGCAGGATCGAAGTTTTGACGTTCTTCTCTAACTCTTTTGTGATCAATTATGGCCGTATATAATCCTTCCTGTTCTAATTGAGGTTCAATTAGCCATTCTCCATCGGGTCCTGAAATGCAGCTTCCACCATTGGCCAGAAAATCATTACTATTTTCTCTAATTAATGCTACATTTGGAATGTCATCGGTGAGGTCTGATTTTCGCATTAATCCTGAAACAGAAATTACAAATGAACGACTTTCTAATGCTATGAATTTTGAAATATCTTGTGTGTTTTGGAATCCACCGGGCCAGATTGCTACATGCAAATCTTCACCTTGCGCGTACAAAGCTGTTCTAGATAGTGGCATCCAGTTTTCCCAACAATTCAATCCTCCCACGTTAAAAGCTCCCAATTTATGAACCTGCAACCCATGACCATCACCAGGAGCCCAGCATAAACGTTCTTCGTATGTTGGCATTAGCTTACGGTGCACACTTTTAATATCTCCTTGTTCATTAATATATACTAGTGAAGCGTAAACACTGTGCCCGCCACGATTTTCAGCTCTTTCCATAATCCCGACAATCACTGCAATTTTGTTCTCTAAAGCAGCCTTGCAAATTAAATTCAAATCTCCAGTTTCGATTTGAACAGATTGTTCTAGATAATGCGAAAACATCTCTTTTTGTCTGGCAGAATTAAATTCAGCTCCACCAGTTCGCGAAAGCCAAAAAGGATAACCCGGAAGAATGGCTTCACCAAAAGTAACGAGTTTACATTTTTCTTTACCAGCTTTTTTAATATAATCAACAATTTTTAATGTTGTTTTTTCTTTATTTAACCATATCGGAGCTATTTGAGCAAGGCCTACTTTTAACAAATCTTTATTCATTTTATTTTTTTAAAAAAGTTTCCGCATTAGTAATTTTAGCATAGGCTTTCAATGTGGCTAATGCAACATAGTGAACATCCTTAGCTTTAACAATATGTTCTCCAAATTTCTGATCCTTTGTTGTGCAGGCATCTTCAATAACAGTGCATTTAAATCCAAAATCGGCTCCTGCTCGGGTTGCAGCCTCTAAGCACATATTGGTCTGCATGCCAACCAGTACCAAGTCTGTAATATTGTTTTTCTGAAGATAAACCAATAAATCGGTGTCGCGAAAACTATTTACTTGATTCTTGCTAATTATTTTTTCACCTTCGATAGGAGCAACATCTTTATGAATTTCTGCACCTTTCGAAGCATTATGACGAACATGAATAACCAAATCTCCGTTCTCCCTAAAATGTTCAAGAATTTGCTGCGCTTTTTTTCCGGCCGCCTCCGGCTCAAATAATTCGGATGATCCACCGGGGTAGTAAAACTCCTGGATGTCTATAATAATTAGTGCCGTTTTTGCAGCTTGTTCTTGTGCAAATAATTGTGAAGAGAGTATTGTAAAAAGTAACAAGATTATTTTTTTCATAAGGATTTGATATTAGTGATTTTGTATTCCAAAGATAGGATAATTAAAAAAAAGAGCTTGCATTTTATGCAAGCTCCTGAAATATTTGTTTTGATCAACCTACCAGATGACTGGCCGTTGTTCAACCGTTCTGAATAATCCATCTTCTGGTTTGATATTGAAGGCTTCATAAAATTCCGGTACATTAAACAAGGCTCCATTAACACGGTATTCACCCCAGGGGTGAACATCTTCCTGAGTTTTTCTTACCAATGCTTTCTCTCGGATTTTACCTCTCCAGATCTGGCCAAAGCTGATAAAAAATCTTTGGATATCTGTGAACCCATCAATATCGGCAGGTGTTTTTTTATCTTCTAAACTCATTTTATAAGCTTCCAATGAAACAACTAAGCCACCAAAATCTGCGATATTTTCTCCCAGGCTTAATTGTCCGTTCAGATTTAAATCATCCGTAACTTTGAATCCATTGTATTGTTCGACCAATAATTGTGCTCGTTTCATAAATTCTTCAGAATCTTGGGCGGTCCACCAATTAGTCATTCGTCCGTTTTTATCAAAATTACGTCCCTGGTCGTCAAATCCATGGGTCATTTCATGTCCGATTACAACACCAATTGCACCATAGTTAACGGCATCATCTGCATCCGGATTAAAATAAGGTGCTTGTAAAATTCCCGCTGGAAATGTAATGTCATTTTTAAGCGGATTATAACCTGCATTCACCGTTTGTGGACTCATTCCCCACTCATCAGGATCAATGGGTTCGCTAAATTTTTTGAGGTTTTTTTGAACGGCAAAATAATTTACTCGGCGAACATTCTCCAAATAAGAATCTCTTTCAATTACAAGTTTTGAATAGTCATCCCATTTATCAGGATACCCGATTTTTACTTTCATCGTAGCGAGTTTGTCCAGTGCAGCCTCTTTTGTAGCTTCGCTCATCCATTCTAAGTTCTCAATTCTTTTTTTGAGCGCTAATTTTAGGTTAGCAACTAAGTCGTTCATCTGTTCTTTAGAAGATGGAGGAAAATGTTTTTCAACATAAAGCTGTCCAAGGGGTTCGGCCATCATTCCATTGGTGGTTTGAGTAACTCGTTTCCAGCGATCTTGAATTTGTTTACTTCCGGAGAGGAATTCCGAATAAAATTTATAATCTGCATTCACAAAATCATCGCTTAGGTAATTGGCAGATCTGTTAATTAGATTCCATTTCAGGTAAATTTTTAAATCTTCAAGTTTAGTTTCTGATAATAAGGTTCCAATGGCTTCAAAAAACTTAGGAGACATGACAACAAAATCACCAAAATCCTGATTGCTGATTTTCGTGAAATAGCTTTCCCAATCGAAATCAGGCACCAAAGTTTGCAGCGAATCCATGCTCATTAAATTATATAAAGCTGGAATATTTCTCATTTCCAAATTGGTTTTTGAATGTTGTGCCAAAAAAGTTTCTATTGTCATGATTGCTTCTGCCCACTTTCCTGATAACAATTCATCCTCACCTGCCATAGCGAGCATATTTGCTACATGTTTTACATATTCTGATCTTACTTCTTTTGAACGATCGTCTTCTTTTGTGTAGTCTTCAACATCGGGTAACCCAAGTCCTGCTTGCGCTAAATAATATCTGAGTTTGGTATTGTCGGCTAAATCCTGTTCAACACCACCTCCAAAAAGAGGATCTAACCCATGAAGGTGCATATAGGCAACAACATCCTGAAATTGCCCCAGTGTTTCGATTTCATTCACCATTTGGAATTCTTTTTCAAGTGGTTTTATTCCATCTCGATTAATCTTTTCAATGTCCATGCCGGTGAAGTAAAAATCGCTTATTTGTTGAGTCGCACTTCCTTTCTCAGCACCCTCAATTTTTGAAACTTCTTCTAAAATACTGTGAATATTTTCATCCACATTCTCTCTTAAAATATTAAATACGTTATAACTGGTTTTATCGTCAGGGATGGTGAGGTCTTTTAAATATCCGCCATTCACATAGTGAAAAAAGTTATCACCCGGATTTATGGTTAAATCCATATTGTTTATATCAATGGCCGTGTTTGGTTTTTCCTGAGTACAGCCTCCCAGAATTAAAATAACCAGGCTCAATGAGAGTAGGTAGGTTTTGGTAATTTTCATTTGACTTGTTTTTTGGTTAAGGAACAAAGATAAGATTTTGCTTTTAGAGATAAAAGTCAGGAAATGCACATAACAACTTCTACACCTGAATATAAGTGCAGAAATAGTTATGATGTTAGAATTGTTTTTTAGTAGTTTTTTTCTTGAATTTCAAAATAGGATTGAGGGTGCAAGCAAGCAGGACAGGTTTTTAATGCTTTTTTGCTTTCGTGTAAGAACCCACAATTTCTGCATTTCCATACATATACCCCATCTCTTTCAAACACTTTGCCTTCATTCAGATTAGTAAAAAGTTGACGAAATCTTTCTTCGTGTGCTTTTTCAACTTTAGCAATCATTTTAAATGCAGTGGCAACTTCCTTAAATCCTTCTTCTGCTGCAATTTTTGCAAATTCCGGATAAATTTCAGTCCATTCTTCGTTTTCACCATCGGCAGATGCTTCTAGGTTTTCCAGGGTAGTGCCAATAATTCCGGCCGGATATGAAGCTGTTATTTCAACCATTCCACCTTCCAGGAATTTAAAGAAACGTTTGGCATGAGCCATTTCATTTATAGCCGTTTCTTCGAAAATAGCTGCAATTTGTTCCAATCCTTCTTTTTTTGCTTGTTTGGCAAAGTAATTATACCTCATTCGTGCTTGTGATTCTCCGGCAAAAGCTTTTAATAAGTTTTGTTCTGTTTTGGTTCCCTTTATGCTATTCATTTTTTACGCGTTGGTTAATTATAGGTTTAATATAAAATTCAATTTTCATTGAAAAATTTGAAGTAGTAAATATAGTCATTTTAAAAATTTCTTAATCTGATAATTGCAATTGTTTATATCAAATTATTAAATGTTGATCAATTAAATTTATAAACTGTAATCGAATTATAATCTTTTATTAAATTTACTTTTGTTTTATAGCCAAATATTTGATGATTAACTTGTGGATAGCTGATGGTCGGAGATCCAATTTTTTATCACAATCAAAAAAATTTAATAATGAAAAAAACTTTAATTTTATTAAGCTTCTTAATGCTTGTTTTTACGAGTGTTTATTCCGAAAATGAAGGTCCTTATTTTATTTCCACTCCAACCTTATCGCCAGATGCCAAAGACATAGTTTTTGTGTATGAAAGCGATTTATGGAAAGTTGCTGTAGATGGTGGAACAGCCTATCGTTTAACAGCTCTTGAAGGCATAGAATCGAATCCAAGGTTTTCTCCTGATGGTGAGTGGTTGGCATTTTCGTCAACTCAAAATGGGAATGCAGATGTATATATCATGCCTTCAAAAGGAGGAGCCATGAAACAATTAACCAAACATGATGGTAACGACCTGGTTGAAAGCTGGTCGTGGGATTCAAAGTCGGTTTTTTTTACGTCTAACCGATACAATACATTTACTTCATTTGAGGTAGCCATTGATGGACAAACTCCTAAAAGGCTGTTTGGCGATAATTATTTTAATATGCCTCATCATGTGGTAAAAGATCCGGTTTCTGACGGATATTATTTTACTGAATCTTGGGAGAGCTTCATGTTTCCTCAGCGTAAAAGATATGTTGGCGATCATAATCCTGATATTAAATTTTATGACCCGAAGAAAGATGAGTTTAAAATGCTTACCAATTATGAGGGTAAAGATTTTTGGCCAACTGTTGATCGTAGTGGCAAATTATATTTTGTTTCGGATGAATTTAATAAAGAATACAATCTCTATACTTTTGAGGGTGCAACAAAAAAGCAACTTACAAGTTTTAAATCATCGATTAATCGGCCACAAGTGAGTGTGAACGGAGAAAAAGTTGTGTTCTGCATGGAATATCAACTTTACGTATATGATGTAAACTCAAAAAAAACAAGCAAGCCTGAGGTTCAACTGTTTGAAGCAGATGTTTTGAGTACGGTTAAAAGTTATGATGTGAAAGGGAAAATCACTGCTTTTGATGTTTCAGCTGATAATAAAAAAATGGCCTTTATTTCTCGTGGACGTCTGTTTGTTTCTGATGTGAAGGGAAAATTTGTGAGAGAAATGAATACAAATCCTGCTGAGCGTGTGACTGAAGTAAAGTGGTTGAAGGATAACAAGACTTTAATTTACACGCGTACCCAGAAAGGCTGGGCAAATTTATACAGCATTAGTGCCGTAGCTGATGGTGCAGAAAAAATGTTGAGTAACGAAAATGAAACCATCAGGGAACTCGAATTAAACCATGAGAAAACACAGGCGGTTTATATTAGCGGAGCCAAGCATATTAAAATGATTGATTTAAAATCTTTCAAGATTTCCAATTTGATTGATGATGAATTTTGGTTCAGAGGACAAGGCCCAAGTTTTTCTCCAAATGATGAATACCTAAGTTATACGGCTTATCGCAATTTCGAGCGCGATATTTTTCTATATAATTTTAAAACCAAAGTAAGCACAAATCTTACAAATAATGGAGTTTCTGAGGATGATCCATCATGGTCGCCCGATGGTAAATATTTATACTTTTCAGCCGACAGATATGGAACCGGATTCCCTCGTGGTTCAGATGATAATGCACTTTATCGTCTTCCATTATTTCGTTTTGCAAAAGATTTTAAATTAGATGAATATGATGCCCTTTTTGCGAAGGAACAAAAAAAGGATAGCACAAAACCTGATGTGATTATTGATTTGAAAAACCTTGCACAGCGTTGGGAAAGACTTACTGTAAGAGGTGGACAACAATATTCACCCATGGTTTTTGATGTTAAAGGAACTACCATTGTATTATTCCAATCAAATCATGATGAAGGTATGACTGGACTTTGGAAAATGACGCTTGATCCTTTTGATAGACCCAAAACTGATAAGATTGTTAATGGCAGAATTAGTGAATTAGTGAATGTGAAAGGAGATTTTTATGCCCTTGTTTCAGGAACAATTCACGAGTTAAACCTGAATCAAAATAAAACTTCAAAAATTGATGTAAGCTATGAGTATAGTAAAGTACTCAATGAAGAGTTTGTGCAAATGTATTATGAAAATTGGGCTGCGTTAGATGAGAATTTTTATGATGGTAACTTTCATGGTACCGATTGGAAAAATATCTTGAAAAAAAGTCAAAAATTTTTCCCACACATTAAAAACAGGGATAATTTAAGAACCTTATTAAATGACATGTTGGGTGAATTGAATGGCTCGCACCTTGGGTTTAACACCCGAGGAGAAGAAGAGCAAACTTTTTACAAGGTGGCTAATGCGGAAACAGGAATCGTTTTTGACCAACACAATCCATACCAGGTTGCCCGTATCGTTGATAACTCACCACTCGATTTATACAATGCTGCTGTAAAACCAGGTGATAATCTTGTTAAAGTAAATGGAACTTCTGTTGATGAGTCTAAGAATAGATTATCTTACTTTTCTTTTGCCAGTTTGCCTGAGGAGATTACCCTCACTTTTTCAAGAGCAAATAATCAGTTCGATGTTAATGTTCATCCAATAAGTTCGCGTGAATTGAATACTTTATTATATGATGAATGGATAGCCACTAATCAGAAAAGAGTAGATGCAAAAACCAATGAAAAGGTAGCATATGCTTTTATGAAGGACATGGGTAATGGAAGCCTTTCAGATTTTATGATTGACATGACCACCGAAGCCATACATAGGGATGCGCTAATTTTAGACTTGAGATATAACAGAGGTGGTAATGTTCACGATGCAGTGCTTCAATTTTTGTCGCAAAAGCCATATTTGTTGTGGCGACAGCGACACGGCAAAACTTCAACTCAACCAAATTTTGCTCCTTCCGGTAAACCGATTGTTTTACTGATTAATGAGCATAGTTTGAGTGATGCAGAGATGACAGCCGCCGGATTCCGAAACTTGAATCTTGGAACCATCATCGGCACTGAAACTTATCGATGGATTATTTTTACTTCCTCATGGGGAATGGTTGACGGTTCTTCAACACGTATGCCAACATGGGGTTGTTATAACCTCAATGGAGATGATCTTGAAAAAACCGGAGTGAAACCTGATATTTATATTGAAAATACTTTCAAGGATAGAATTAACGGTAAGGATCCACAATTGGATAAAGCCATAGAGTTTATATTGGAAAAACTTAAATAGCTTATAAGTGACCACAAAAAGTGAAGAGGCTGTCCAAAAAGGGCAGCCTTTTCATTTTTCTGTCATTCCGCACTTGTTCCGGAATCTCAAAGTCAACTACTTAAGATTCTGAAATAAATTCAGAATGACGATTTGTAGGCTTTTTAGACACCTCCTTCACTTTTATTTTTAGGAGTCAACACTTTATTATTGTCATATTTTATTGAATATAATTCACTATTTTTGAAAGGCAACCCAATTATTTCTCGAAAATGAAAAAACGATTAATTCAAAATCTTCTCTTTATTCTCGGAGTTATTATCATTTTCATAATATCTCTGGCATCTTTTAAAGGGCCAAAACCAGTTAAACTCGAAGGTTCATTAAATAAATTTTCCGCCCATCGGGCATTAGATCATTTGCATGTTATTGCCAAAAAACCACATTCTATGGCTACTGCCGAACATAGAGTGGTGCGCGAATATCTGGTGAATTATTTGAAGGGCATGGGTTTGGAAACAAGTATGCAGCAAGCAACAGTTGTGGATGACCGAAGAAATTTAAGGGCGGCAACTGTTTCTAATGTTGTTGGGATTTTAAGAGGAACGAATAATTCGAAGGCGATTATGATTGTTTCTCATTACGATTCTACTCCTCATACACTTGGTGCTGCTGATGATGGTGCAGGTGTTTCATCCATGCTCGAGACAATTAGGGTGATCAAAGAAATGGGATCCATAAAAAATGACATCATTTTTTTGTTTACAGATGGTGAAGAATCTGGTTTGTGGGGAGCCAAGGCGTTTGTAAGAGAAAATAAATTAGTTGACGAGGTTGGACTTGTTCTGAATCTTGAGGCCAGAGGATCTTCTGGCCCATCTTATACTTATGAAGTTAGCCCTGATAATGGCTGGATTATGAAAGAGTATTTTAAAGCAGTTCGTTATCCGATTGCATCTTCTTTGGCTTATGAAGTTTATAAGCTGATGCCAAATAGCTCAGATTTTACCGTATTTAAAGAAGCCGGAATGTCGGGATTTAATGTGGCTTTTTTAGAAGATTTTGTGAATTACCACAGTATGAACGATTCACCCGAAACAATTAGTTTGAGAAGTTTGCAGCACACAGGAAGTTATTGCGTCGATTTAATCAAACATTTTGGGAATATTAAACTGGTCGATCCTAAAAAACCGGACCTCCTTTATTTTAATGTGATTGGTCAGAAGGTAGTTCATTTTCCACAAACCCTTAGTTTATTTTTAATTTTGTTAAGCTTAATTTTATTTATTGGTGTTATTATTCTTGGTTTAAAAAAGAAGCGAATAAATATTTTAAAATCGGTATTGGGTATTTTTATCTTCTTAATGAGTATGGCTGTTTCAATTGGCGCTATCTGGTTGCTAAATAAAGAAGTGCTTAATAAATATCCAATCTACGCTGTATATTATAGTTCAAATTTTTATAATGCAATCTACTATTTGCTTGCTTACCTGGCAATTTCACTAGCTGTCTTTTCTTTTATTTATGCTTTGTTTTACAAAAAAGTGGGAACATTAAATTTGCTTACCGCGATTTTGTTTGTAAACCTTCTCGCCTTAATAGCAATCTATATTTATATTCCGACAGCAATTTATGTGAGCTTGGTACCATCTTTATTTATCTCGTTGGCGTTTCTTTTAACCCTTGGTTTTAATTTTAATTTAGAGAAGAAAAGATGGCTCTTTCTGTTCATCAATTTAATAGTGTTAATTCCAATAATTGGATTTTATATGCCGATGGTAAAGGTATTGTTCGTAACCTTTAGTCTCGAATTTCCAGTTGCAAGTATTGCGTTATGGGTAATTCTGCTGGGTTTGCTAATAATTCCATTGAGGGTGTTTTTTGATGTCAATCGATGGGCTTTATCCACTTTGGCATTATTGGTTGGCGTATATGCACTGTATGGAGCTCATAAAAAGTCAAATTATAAAGAAGAACAACCGCTACAAAGTAGTATTTTTTATAGCCTAAATCAGGAAACTGAAACTGCTTTATGGGTTTCAAATGTGATGACAGCCGACGAATGGAATAAACAATTTTTTACAGAAGAAGATAGAAGTGCATTAACTGAAATATATCCTTATGCTGAAAAGTTAAGACTGAAGAACAAGGCTCCTTTAGTGTCGTTTGCCATGCCTGAAATTCAATTATTGGAAGATACCACCTGGCAAAGCGGAAGAATTTTTTCATTTAAAATAAAATCGAGAATAGACGCTGAGAATTTTCAACTTTATATCTCAAGTAAATCAAGTCTTAATTCACTTGAGGTAAACGGAATTCCTGTCACAGATAGTTCTTTTTATTCTCAACCATATAGTGATTATTATATGTTGAATTATTTTGGATGGCCGAATGAAGGGGTTGATTTTAAACTTAGTTGCAATTCAAACCAAGCTTTTGAGATTTTTGTTTATGAGAAAAAATTAGGACTCCCTTCTGAAATTGATTTTATTCCGATGCCAGCTTTTGTTATTCCACAAACAGGTTATGAGAGCTATATGACTTTGGTAAAATCAAAATTTGAAATTTAAAATAGGATCGGTTTATTAAAAATTTCTCAATTATATTTAATACAGATTGTGGTATAATAATTGCAGTTTGCTCGGTAATTTATTATTGTATTATGAATGACACAAAATTTGAATCCCTCCCTATTTTGTTATTCGTTTTAGTTCTAAACTATAACCTAAAAATCTGTCATAATGAAAAAAATCGCCATTTTAGCCTTATTAGTTTCCTTGATTTTAAATAGTAATCCTTTATCTGCCCAACAAACCAACAGTTGGCTGGATAATGAAAAACCTGTACCCTACGCAAAGCTATACCTGCATACCGACAGAGATCTTTATTTCCAAAGCGATTCGATTTGGTTTAAAGCTTATTATGTTGATGGACAGGCCCACCAATTTATAGATGGGTATTATAATTTGTTTGTAGAGTTAATAAATGCTGAAGGGGAAATAATTCAAAACCAGGTAATACCCCTTACTTATGGTGTAAGTTCCGGGAATATAAAGTTTTCGCCTAAAATAGCACAAGGAAATTATACGATACGTGCATATACCAATTACCAAAGAGACTTTGGTGAAGATGCTTATTTTCATAAGGACATCAGTATATCCAGGGTGAAGAGTTCATTGGAATTGGAGGAAGATCAAAAGATCGATCACAAATTAACACCGCCCAAAATTGATGTTGCTTTTTTACCCGAGGGTGGAATTATTTTGGAAGATCAGATGAATATTATTGGGATTAAGGCCATTGATGAAAAAGGCATGGGGATTTCTGTAAAAGGAGAGATTTTAAATCAAGATGGAGAGGTAGAAACAATATTTGCAACTGAATACAAAGGAATGGGAAAGATTCATTTTATCCCACAAGAAGGAGAAACTTATACTGCCAGAATCCTAAATTACCCTGATTTCAAATATCAGTTTACAGACATAAAAAAGGAAGGGATAAAATTAGAATTTGCAGGCGCATTAAAAAATGAGTTCTTGTTTCGCATTACTACCAACTCAAGAATAAAGCGAAGAAGTACTTATTATTTTGCCTTCATGCATAAAGGTGCAGTCCTGTCTTATCAAAAGGTTCAGCTCAAAAAAAACAATACGGCCATAAAAATAAGTAAGGATGATATCCCATGCGGGATAAACCGTTTGGTGCTGCTTGATGAACAATTTAAGCCGATTTCAGAAAGGCTTTTCTTTTCAAAAAATATAAATATCAATCAGCTGGGAGTCAACTCAGACAAAGATAATTATAGCACCCGCTCGCCCATAAAATTGGAAATATCAGATCAGATTCCAAACATCAATACCTTTTCGAGTTTGTCAGTTTCAGTAGTTGACGAAAGTGCGATACTCGCAAATGGTCCATCCACAAATATTTTATCGTATTTATTAATTGATTCAGAACTCAGAGGCAAAGTTGAAAGCCCTGCTGAATTTTTCATTGATGAAAAAGTATCTTCAGATGTTAAGTTAGATTATTTGATGTTAACTCAGGGTTGGAGTCATTATATCTGGAATGAATTGGAAGCAGATGAAAACACTAAAGAAATGCAAGAAGAAGTTGGCATGACCATCAGCGGAGACGTAAAGCGCATTTGGACTAAGAAACCAATTATTGATGGGGATGTTGTTTTAGGGTTATTTGCCAATGAAAATTTGAGAACTTATAGTGGCAAAACCGATCAAGATGGAAGATTTTCTATCGACAGTGTTTTTTTTAGCGATTCAGCAACTATTTTTTTACAAGCCAGAAATGCGAAGGGCAAGCGTGATACCAGGGTGTTTTTTGATCCCCTATTTGAAAAGAGCCCGGAAGTTTCAACCCATTTTTTACCTTCAAAAGCAGTTGGTTCTAAACTCACACTGGAGCTCTATCGAAGGCAATATTATAATGCCATGGCCATGAAGGCTTATGATCCTGCCGTAGGTTCAATTATGTTGGATGAAATAAATATTACAGCCTCTAAAATGGAAAATAAGACTAAGCATTTCAAAATGTATGGTCATGCTTATATTTCATGGAAAATAACAGATATGGATCATACTTATCGGGATGTGTTTCGATATTTGGAAGGTCGTGTAGCAGGGGTTATGGTATCTGGATATTATATAACTATTCGAGGAAGTTCAACTGTAAACATCAGTACGCAACCTTTGTTTTTATTAAATGGGATGGAAGTTTCATTCGATGCTATTAGAGATCTTCCGATGAGTGTAATTGATGAAGTAGATGTATTAAAATCAAGCAATGAACTTGCAATTTATGGAATGAGAGGTGCGAACGGAGTAATTGCAGTCTATACAAAATCTGGAGAAGCTTTAAATTATGTTGATCCTTTTGTGAGAGGTGCGATAACAGAAAAAATTGTTGGATATGCACCTTTTAGAGCATTTTATTCACCAAAATACACCGCTGAAAATATCAGCTCAGAACGACCCGATAATCGACTAACCCTTTACTGGAACCCGAATGTGATGACTCAAAATGGCAAAGCCTCACTTTCATTCTTTACTTCCGATGACATCTCTAATTTTAAAATTTTTGTTGAAGGAATTACCAATGATGGAAAAATTTGTTTGGGCGAAGCAGAATTTGCAGTGAATGAATACAATGAAAGTATATCGAAATAAAAAATTGTTAGTTACTTGAAAACCTACCATTATGAAAAGAATAGCTTTTTTAATCCTCGTTACCTTCTTTGTTTTAAGTAATAATTTATTATCTGCCCAACAAACTGAAAATTGGTTAGAAAAAACGGAGTCAATCCAACTGGGTAAATTATATCTTCATACCGACAGAGCGTCTTATTTTCAGGGAGATTCAATATGGTATAAAGCTTATTATCTGGATGGACAAACTAATCAATTATTGCCCGGCCTAAATAATATGTTCACCGATTTGATTGATGAACAAGGTGACATTGTACAATCTCAACTATTACCTCTTACTTATGGAATGAGTTCAGGAAATCTAAAAATATCTAGAACACTTGAACCTGGAACCTATATCCTACGTGCTTATTCCAATGCCCAAAAACAAATAGGGGAGCATGCATATTTTCATAAAACCATTAAAATTTATAAATTGGAAAGTACAATAACATTAGAAAATACTGTTGAAGAACTCCCTCTTGTCAATGCCTCTGATATGGATGTTGCTCTCTTTGCCGAGGGCGGATTTTTGCTAGCAGGCATGGTTAATACCGTAGCTGTAAAAGCTGTTGATGCAAATGGGAATGGAATTGATGTAAAAGGAAGGTTAATAGATAAAAACAGGAATCAAATTGCAACCTTTCGGACCGATTATCAGGGAATGGGTGTATTTCAGTTTTTGCCAAAAAGTGGAGAGAACTTTGCGGTTGAGGTTGAAGGTATTTCCGGCTATAAGAAAGAATTAAATGAGATTAAAAAGGAGGGCATCAAATTTACCTATTTAGGAATCGATAACGATAAATTAAATTTTGTAGTTTCTGCAAATTCAAAATTTTTTTTAAACAAAGAATACTATTTCGCTATCTTAAACAAAGGAAAGGTATTGCTTTACAACCTGTTTGTCCAAAAAAATTCTGATACAAAAATAATAATTGATCAGGCTGATATTGCTGGAGGTATTAATAAGGCCATGCTTTTAGATGCTAGTTTTAAGCCCATATCAGAGCGACTTTTTTTCTCTCATAATTATGAGATTAATGATATAAATATTAGCATGAACCAGGATGTTTATCAAACCCGCAGCGAAGTTAAGCTTGATTTAAATGATAGCAGACCATTCAGTAATCAATCATTTTCCAGCTTATCAATTTCTGTGGTTGATGAAACAGTTAGCAAAAACGGACAGGGAACTAATATTCATTCGTGGTTATTGCTAGATTCCGATTTAAAAGGACATGTTGAGTCTCCTTCCGATTATTTTATCGACGATGAAAATATTTCATCTTTTCAAAAAATTAATTTACTCATGCTAACGCAAGGTTGGAGCAATTATATTTGGGATGGATTAAACCCTATTGATATGGATTGGCATAAAGGCGAGGGAGGGTTAACAATTGAAGGAAAGGCCAAAAAGCTATGGAGCAAAAATCCGATACAGAACGGGGATGTTCTTTTGGGTTTGGTAAAGGCTGGTAATATGGATGTTTTCCAAACCAAAACGGATTCTATTGGCCGTTTTGCTTTTAAGAATTTAATTTTTACAGAGAACGTTTCTGTATTTGTTCAGGTACAAAATGATAAAGGTCGAAAATCAACAGAAGTTGCACTGGATAAATTATTTGATGAGCACTCTTCTATTTCAGGTTTTTTTCTGAAATCAACAAAAAAGAAGAGCCACCTTCCACTTGAGTTATTACAAAAGAAGTATTACAGCGAAAAAGAGATGAAAGGTTTTGATCCTTCTTATGGATCTATTACACTTGAAGAAATTACCGTAAAATCTACCAGAATTGAGAAAGAGGATGATGTGTCGAACAGAGTTTACAGAAA
Organism: Bacteroidales bacterium; assembly: GCA_963674935.2. GTDB lineage: Bacteria > Bacteroidota > Bacteroidia > Bacteroidales. Next base: position 95,786 of record CAXXWZ010000004.1, on the reverse strand, counting down.
ACCAATCGTATCGTTGAAGATTACTGAGAAAGATGAGACTCATATTAAGTTAATTGATTATTTGCGTGGACGTGTGCCAAGTGTAACTGTTATGGGTAATCATGATATTATTATCCGCGGATTAGCTAGTATTCAGCTTTCATCTATTCCTTTATTTTTGTTAAATGGAGCTACAGTATCGCCTGATGTAATAATGGTTGGTAGTAGAATAAAACTTATTCCGCCAAGAATGATAATGGATCTTCCATTGAATTCAATTGATAGAGTTGAAGTTTACAAAACGGGCGGAGAAACTGCCATGTTTGGTATGCAAGGTAGTAATGGGGTTATTTCAGTATATACTAAACAAGGGTCAGAGGTTAAAAAAAATAGTATGTATATCAAAGGAGCAATTTCAACCATAGTTGAAGGCTATGAACCTTATCGTGAATTCTACACCCCAAAATATACAGCTGAAAATATCAGTTCAGAGCGACCCGATAATCGCCTAACCTTATATTGGAATCCGAATGTGATGACTCAAAATGGCAAATCGTCACTTTCATTTTTTACTTCCGATGACATCTCTAAATTTAAAATATTTGTGGAAGGAATTACCAATGATGGAAAAATTTGTTTGGGCGAAGCAGAATTTGCAGTGAATGAATACAATGTTAATTTAATCAAATAAATTTTTAGGCACTGATTTTGTTGTAATTAACTTTATTTTATATAAATACTATAAAAATAGTTTGATTTTTAATTTTATAGTACTATATTTGTAGTAGATTTTAATTTTTGTATCTATGAAGTCACTCACAAAAGCCGAAGAACAAGTCATGCAAATCCTCTGGGATTTAAAAGAAGGAACCGTAAAACAAGTTGTTGAAGGTTTTAAAGAATCAAAACCTGCTTATACAACGGTTGCAACTGTTTTGAAAGTGTTGGAGAAAAAAGAATTCGTTGCTCATAAACCTTTGGGTAATACCTACCTTTTTTATCCCACTTTAAGCAAAAGAGCATATGCCAGTGATCAATTTGGGTTCTTGCTTAAAAATTATTTTGGAGGCTCTTTTCCGAAAATGGCAACTTTTTTTGCCAAAGAAAATAATTTGGATATCACAGCATTGGAGGCCATGATTAAAATGGCAGAGGATGAGTTAAAAAAAGATAATGATCATGAATAATTTATTCACCTTGTTAATTCAATCATCAATAGCTTTGTTGCTATTCTATTTGGTATACTGGATTTTCCTGAGGAAGGAAACTTTTTATGTGTCCAATCGCTTTTATTTGGTATTTGCGCTGGTTCTATCCATACTTATGCCATTGATTCCCATTCAATACACCGTATTGACACAGGCTTCTGGCAGTGATGTATTTGCCCAGGTAGGATCGGCTTTTAAAAATGCCCAACCCTATGTTGGCTCGGGGTTCGAATCCGTGTATTCTTTACACTGGTTAGATGCAATTTTGATTGTTTATATTACCGGAGCCGCCATTTTTATGCTCCGACTGCTTGTTCAAACTGCAATTTTAATTATACAAATTTTAAAAAATAAAATAAGATATCAGGATGGTTTGCGCATTGTTGAAACAGAGAAATATGGCTTACCATTTTCGTTTTTTAATGTCGTTTATATCAATCCTAAATTTCATAAACAGGACGTTCTGCCGGAAATTCTGGCTCACGAAAAAGTGCACATTCGTGAAAGGCATTGGGTCGACCTGCTTATTATTGAGCTGTTAACAGTCATCTTTTGGTTCAACCCAATTATTTGGTTCTTTGAACACGCAATTAAACTTAACCATGAGTATTTAGCCGATCATGGCGTCATTTCAAATGGCAGCCATGTGGGTAAATACCAGGCTTTATTAGTTAATCAGTTAATGGGGATGCAAATTATCGGACTGACCAATAATTTAAATTTCGGAATTAACACAAATCGTTTAAAAATGATGACAAAACAAAAATCACCCCAAATAAAATCCATAAAAATGATATGGGTTTTACCTATCGTGGCATTGCTTTTATATGCTTTTGCAGAACCGAATTACGAAGCTATTCAGAACAATGTTGAGCGTAACAAAAATGTGAGTCAGAATCAGAAAGAAATAAAAATTTCTGGGACTATCGTTGATGAGAACGGAGATCCATTCCCAGGTGTTCAAATCGTTGTGAAGGGCACAATGATTGGAACCACAACTGATATTGACGGAACATTTAAACTGAAAATTCAGGAAGAGGACAAATTAGCAATTTCATTCATTGGCTACAAATCCATTAATTTTACAGCCGAAAAGTTATTTCTTCAGAATAATAAAATCGTGATGGAGAAAGCAGCAATTATTTTGGACTTGGATCGAATGTTTTTTGGTGATCCTCCACCTCCACCACCAAAGATTGGTGAAGGTAAAAAAGATCCACCACCTCCACCACCTCGTAAGAATATAAATGATAGAGGTGAAGAAGAAATTTTTATGGTGGTTGAACGAATGCCTGAATACCCAGGTGGTTTTAAAGCTCTCGGAAGCTATATCACCGGGATGTTAGAGAAATTGACCAAGTCTGAAAACATAAAGGGCAAAGCAAGGATTTTCTTTACAGTGGATAATCATGGAAATGCTGGTAATGTCAGGATTATTTCAAAAGATAATGAGCAAGCTGCTAAAGGTGCAGTAACCATTATTGAAAACATGGAAAGGTGGATTCCTGGCGAACAAAGAGGTAAAGCAGTAAAGGTTGATTTTATCTTACCGCTTGAGTTTAAATAAAAAATGAGGATGGCTTCCCTATTTGGGGACGCCATCCCAAACATTAACAAAATAGGGGGTAGCACCCTAAGGGTGTCACCCCAATTACTTGTCAAAAATTAATAACTACTTCATGAAATACATCTGGATTTTTATTTTAGCAATTACCACAGCAAGTTGTTCTAATCCAATTAAGGATACAATTGAACAAACCAAAAGAAACATTACATCAGAAAAAGCGATTAGCTATAAAATTGACCAACTTACAATACAAGGGAGTACCTCAAATGACACTTTATTTATTAAGCAGGAAACTGAAGCTATTTTTAAATATTGCCTAGCCGATACTTTATTTGGTTATCAGTTTATATCTAGGAACAATTATATTCATCCACATTATAATATTCCGGTTCAATTCACTTATTCATACGACACCCTAAAGTTAATGGTAGTTATGAAAACAGAAGTGGAAAATAAAGAGACAAAAATTTATAAAGCAGACTTGAAACCTGCAGCTTATGGTCATACGATTAGAGGTCAAATTCCAATGATTAACAAAATTCTTAGTTATGATGGCTTTAAATTATTGTCTAAAAAGGATACGATTCTAAATGATTGTAAATGTGTTCTTTTAAGAGTTGTAGATGAAAATGAAATACCCTATGATTTATTCATTGACAAACGAATTTGTTTTCCAAAACTATTAAGAATAACTGTGAATGCAGAACAACCCTATATCCAAGAATTTAATTATATGGATTTTGAATATCTAAATGCTGTTGATGAGTCAACTTTTATAGCTGAGAAGGTTATTAATTCTAAAGCGGTAAAACCTCTAGGCATTGGTGAGGTTTTGCCAAGTTGGAAATTAAATAATTTAGACGGACAAGATTTTGATTTTGAAACAACCTTAGGGAAAACAACAATTTTATACATTTCAATGATTAACTGCAGTGCCTGTCAAGCATCACTCCCCATGGTTAAAAAATTACAGAAGAAATATCAGAATCAGAATATTCAATTCTTGGCTTTTTATCCAATTGATTCGAAAGAAAAATTAGATAAATATATTATAGCTAAGGAAATCAATTACCCTATAGTCTACAATTCAAAAAAGGAGACAAAACAAAGATTCGCAATTATAAATAAACTTCGGTTTGCTTATCCCAAAGTACTTATATTAAACCACAAAAATGAAATTGTTTGGATTAATTCTGGGAGCAGTCCAAATTTAGAAGAATTAATTGAAGCTGAATTAAAAGTTTAAGTTTATAAAAGCTTTTCAAACGGGTGAAACCCTAAGTGTATCACCCGTTTTTATACTTCCAATTTATTTATAAGTTACTAATCTGGCTTGTTTTAGTAATTCGATATAGTTCAAAACATCCTCAAGTTCTACATTAAAGGGGTATTGAACATCAATCAATTTTTTGATTTCCAAAGCATTTCTTGTTCCATTACAAAGTCTTTCCAATTCACTGCTGGTTCTGTTTAAGGAAGAATATGGATACTTTGTTTTTATTTCACTGGATAACTCACTCATAAATTTGCCATAACCACGATAACCATTTTCAGTAACTTTTGAGGTGGGAACAGGAATTACTTTACTTGCCTGAGATTCCAGATCTGTTGCTTTCAGCTTTAAAGGTGTCTCCGAAATTTGCATGCTTCGCAATTTCATTTGTTCGTCTGCTACTTTCAGATTATTTGCATAAATATTTTCGAGTGACTGAAGTTGTGCTTTCAAATACTTATTCATGGAGTTTTGATTCACAAATAACTCAGAAACAGTTTCCAAGGTTTCTTTTTCATTTTGATATACCGCATCCATATTAAAAATCCCGTTTTTGTAAACTTCGGCAAAATTTGCTTTTGAAGCATTCGCAATCTGAACTGAGCTTAATGTTAATTGGTGACCCATTCGTTGCATGGCATTACCCTGAATTTCGGATGCAATTTTCATTGCTGTTTCGTCACCTGCCGAGGCAATAGTGTAAGCTGCAGCTGCTCCCAAAAACACGACTCTTTTTAGCTGGGTTGGGTCGCAAGCCTGTGGACGGTCATTTGAGGTGTGATAAAACGGATCAGGCCAGGTAATCATCATTACCCCTGGCACTCTAATCGCCCAATCATTAAATACGGAATGATCGGATGCGCCATTATTGGCTTCAATATTATAATAAAAAGGTTCTTCCGATCCTGTTGGTGCCACAATGGGTTTTAGAAAAAGATCGCGAGAAACAGGAGTTAATCTGGCTTTATTGTTCTCTCCAACATAACGATAATAACAAGCCACTACGTCATTAATATAATGTGGGTTTCCCATGGTCGATCTATGTAAAGCAAAGGTTGATAGATTTTTAGCAATTTGTAATCCGACCATATCCATGTTGATATTACAGAGTGTGTTTTTTATGATTTCTGGATGGGCGTTTACCCATGGAATGGTACCTGAAAATTCCGGAACCCAGATAAAGCGAATATTTCTTTGGGGTCGCTCCAGTCTGTTTTCATCATATAATGTTTTCAAAACCCGCACAACATCAAGTAATGCTGCACTTCCTGAAATATTATCATTTGCACCTTGTTTAACATAACCTTCAAAAATATGTGCAGATAGGATAATCTCTTCTCCGTCTGGATTAGTTCCTTCAATTACACAAGTTGGTACCTGAAGATCGAGTTCAACTGTTGTAGTTTCAACTTTTGCGTGTACTTTTATTTCTTCGCCCCTTAATAATCTATCGCGCAAAACCCATCCGTCACGAGCAGTTACCCTGAATGCGAAGCCTTTATTTGCGTTCTCACCTCGCAGGCGTATTCCACTGGTCGGAATTTGAAGTTGATCATTTAACGCCCGTGGATTTTCAAACGAAATTACGCCTAATGCCCCTTTGTCGAGCATGGCACTTAGGTTTCTTAAACTACCGGATGTGAAACAAATTTTTCCTTCAAGATTTTTATCTTCAAGTTCTTTTGAAGATCCGCTTCCCACCCAAACTAATTCCGCAGTTACATCAGCATTATTACTTCCGGAAGCAAGAAATAGCGGTAAGTCATCATAATCTACTATTTTTCTTTTATTGGGGCTGACCTCCCATAATTTACCTTTCAACCCTTTCCAGGTTGAGATTTTTCCAAATCGTTCAATTTGTGCATTTTCTACTCCATATCCTTTTAAAACAGACATGACGTAATTAGATTCCATTAAAGTGGTGGCATATTCATTTAATGGTCGGGGGCGATTATAAGCTGCCATTTCCAGGATATGGTTAAAGGCCTGTTCTCCTGAGGCTTCACCAATAATTTCGTCGAGTAAATTTTCAGGGATTAACCCATACTGACTGTAGTAATTCCATTGTGAGAAAAGAAAAATACTTAAAAAAGAAAAGGAGGTGAGAAGGATGAATTTTTTCATTGCAAAGTGATTAAATTAGGGTTAATTAAATTTAAATAATAATCTTAATGTTTGAATTCAATCATCCAATTTAGAACTAAATGACTGAATTAAAAAAACTTCAATAAATATTTAGACCAATAGTTCATAATTGGGGATGAAAATAGTTCTTTTATGCACTTTTCAGATAGGCAAAATTTATATACTTTTGAAAGCGCAAGATGATTAATTTCCTATTGTTTAAAAGCTTTTAGATCTCATTAAAATTTAAATCATGAAAAAAATATTCATCATTGTCATGGTTTCTTTTGTATGCTTTGTGAGTATTAATCTAAATGCCCAGAGTTTGGAGGAAATTCTAAGCGCACATACAAAAGTGATGGGCTATGAAAAATTAACTGCAATCAAAACCATAACTATTACAGGCGAAAGTTATTTTGTTGAATATACCGTGCCGTTCAAAACCATCATTAAAAATCCGAACAAATATTATAACGAACGCAGTTATCGGGGTCGGAAAACGATGCAGGTATATGATGGAGAGAAGGCCTGGTCCTTAAGTCCAATGAGTGGAGTTACTCAAATATATGGGCAACAATTAACAATGCTTAAGCAAAATGCGAACCTTGGCGGAATGCTCTACAAATGGGAAGAAAATGGATTGAATATAAGTTTAATGGATAAGGAGGTAATTGAAGAAAAAACGCTGCTTAAACTTAAAGTAGAAAATAAGGAAGGTGAAGTTTCTGAAATTTATTTGGATGCAGAATCATTTATGACCATTAAACAAGTTACTAAGCGCATTTTTAAGGAAAAAATAATTACAGTCACTGTTACTTATAGTGATTATCAAATCGTTGATGGTATTGCTGTTGCTTTTAAAACCGAAACGATTTCTGATGCAATGGCTGAAGATGGTCGTGAGATGGGAGGAGGCACAAAAGTAATTACAAGTGTTGATTTTAATAAAGAGGTGGATGATACTGTGTTTGCCAAACCTATTACCTACAGATAAATTTAAATAAAACTTTACCTTGAAATATCCCTATTTCTCCTAACGGATGTTCAGGATGTCAATGTAATTTGAGTATAATATGAATTTGTAACCATTACCCTGAACTTGTGTCAGGGGCTCGATATTTAATTCACTTTTTTAAGCATCAAATCCATTTTGTCACAAACCTCATCCACATTTTTTTTATCAAAACAGAGTGGAGGCTTCGTTTTAATCACACTATCGAATGGGCCATCTGTGCTGGTTAATACAAATGCATCCTTTAGTTTCTCCTTTACAGTTCTTGCCAGCTCAGTGTTAGGTTTCATATTTTCAGGATGAATAAATTCAATTCCCAGAAACAGTCCTTCACCTCTAACATCACCAATATGCGGATATTTTTTCTTTAATTCAAGCAATCGGTTTTTGTAATAATTTCCTGTACTAAGTGCGTGCTTTTGAAGGTCTTCTTCTTCAACGACTTCCAGTACTGCCTTTGCAGCCTCCATGCTGACGGGGTTTCCTCCAAAGGAACTAAAGAATTCCATCCCGTTGGCAAATTTATCTGCAATTTCTGTAGTGGTAACAACTGCTCCGATAGGATGGCCATTAGCCATGGGTTTGCCCAACACAACAATGTCAGGGATAATTCCATGATATTCAAATCCCCAGAAATGACTTCCCAATCTTCCAAAACCTGTTTGAACTTCGTCGGTAATTATCAAAATTTCCTTTGTTTCAAGATAAGGTTTCATTGCCTGCAAATAACCTGGTGCCAGAGGAACCTGACCGCCGCATCCCGAAATGGGTTCCGCAATGAAATAAGCAGGTTTTTGCCCTTTCTCAATCAATTCTTCAATCTGCCTTTTGGCATCATTTACATAAGTTTCAGTATTTTCAAACTTAGAATTAAATAAATTTGGCAGTGGCAAAGTATGCACAAATTGATTACTTCCTTTACCTCCAGGGCCATTAAATTTATAGGAACTGTTTTCGATGGCTGATCGGGTATGGCCATGGTAACCATGTTCCAAAACCAAAGATTGAACCCTGTTGGTCGCTGTTTGCGCTAAACGAATTGCCAAATCAGATGCAGCACTTCCTGAGTTCACGAAAAAAACTTTATTCAAAATAGGAGGGAAGTATGAGAGTAAATGATCTGAGTAATTTACAATGGCATCATACAAATAGCGGGTATTCGTGTTCAAATTTCTTTGCTGTTTGGCGATGGCCTCAGCCACTTTAGGGTGACTGTGTCCGACCAAAGGGATGTTATTGTAGGCATCGAGATAGGTGTTTCCTGAGGCATCATACATGTATTGGAAAGCGGCCTTTTTGAAATAGATGGGTTTTGAATAACTCATCGAAAGTGATTTTCCGAGGTTTTTCTTTCGTCGGGCTAATAAATCTTTTTCATGTTTAGAGGTGTCAGAAATTTCAAAATCACACACTTTTAAGAACGTGTTTTTGATTTTTACCGGATTTAAGGCAACCCATTTTTCCAGTAAATCCAAGGCTGGTTTTTCGCTAATGAGAATATAGGAAGTATCTTTGGCTTTAGATTTAGCAACTGCAGAATGACATAAACTGGTCGCCAGTCTGGCAGGAATTAAATAAGGCAATAATTCCAATTCTTCTTTTAAAAGCGGCAGGGTTTTATGATAAGCTTTTAGTACCGGAGTTACCACTTCTAACGGATTTTCTTGATTAAACATCACATAAGTGAGTGCAATGGCAAGCTCATGAATTAGGGGTGATTGTGCCATGTCGCCTAGATCTATAAACCCAGAAATGTCTTCATCTTTAATCAAAACATTCCAGTCGTTCAAATCGCTATGTATGATTTGAGTTCGAAGCTCATGAATTTTTGGGTGTACCTCATCTCTAAATTGCTGAAAGTAGTATTCAACCCATTTTTTATGCTGCGGGTTTTCAATGAATTTAGTTAGTGGCCAGATGGTTAAAAAATGTTGCAAATCCCATTTTAGTTTCCTAACGGCGATGGTATCACTTTTAAAATCTGATAAAGCGATGTCCATTTCGGCCATATGTTTTCCAAACTGATAAAGTGTTTTTTCGGTTACTTTGGTCTCAGCTAAAAAATCTCCTTCAACAAATTGTAATAATCTTGAAAATGATCCGTCTGCATATTTTGTGATATAATCTCCTTGCTCATTAGGCAAAGGAACTGATAAGTTGAAATTCAGTTGATCTTTTATATGAAAAAGCAAGCGATTTTCCTCCGAAATAAAAGCAAATTCAGCAGCATCCGGATAGTATTTAAAAATCCGTCTTTCTCCATTCACCAAGTCAATTCTATAATTGGTGCTGATATAGCCGTCTAATTTTTTGTGCTGAAAATCCTTTATTCCGTATGGACTGAGTAAATCGTTTAGGTTTAATTGGGTCATGGTGAAAGAAAACTTGATTAAAAAAAATGCTGATCAATTCATTTGAAAGAGATATTCAAAATTAAATTTTTTCACCAACAAACATGACAGAAATCTCAAATATAAATTCTCAAAAAGATTTTATTTCTGCTCCTTCTTAAGAATAAAGAAATTATTGATTTTATATACTAAAAGAAATACTAAAGGTAATATCGCAGTAATGAAGGTGTAACTCCAAAAATAAGTTGAAGCTTTTGCACTCCCTCTAAATTGAGCTTGTTGTTTGAAATTAAATGCCCAGTTACCAGCTAGATAATAACTTAGGAAACCCCAAAGAACGGACAGGGTAATCAGGATGATTATAACATTCCGATACCTTCTTAAACCAGGGCTTTGGGGCTTGTAAATGTTTTTAATTCCACAATAAATTGCAGCAGGCAGGGATATCATTCCAAGCCAGCTGATTACAGTTCCAAATGGCATCTGATTCTCAGTCAGGAATGGGATGGTCAAAAGATTAGAACCAGTTGAGAGTAAAATTACCACAACGACCATGATGATTAAACTGATGCCGAAGCAAACTTTTTGTTTCATCCTTCTATATCTTTATTTTACCTTCCATTCTAAAATGCCACCTGAGATATCCTCTTGTAATTTTGCATTTAAACGTAAAGCTTTAGTTTTAACCTTATTAAACTGAACAGTATTATATTGATCTAAATTAATTCCGTAATGATTTTTAGTGATTACTTTTTGCCATTTACCATGCTGATCAAGGTAAGTTAAACCCCAGCTTTCAGGTACTCGAAAATTCCCATCATAATGATCCATATTTAGCCAGTAAACTGATGATTCATCGATTGATACTGCTTCTTCAAAGTCATACTGAACCCATTCTTCCGTTCCTTTCTTGAGCCACCAGTAAAAATAGGATTTATCGGTGTCTCCTGAATTTTTAGGATTAAAGCCATCATTCAGGCCCATTGTCCATCCCGAAGATGAAGTTGACACGGCTGAATCAGTTACAGATGGTTCAGGTTTAAGGGTAATCACTTCTTTATTTTTCGGCATCCAAACCAACATATTGGCCGTGCCGCGGTTATTCCAAGTATAATAGGGAATGGCTTTTAGTTTCGTTGATTCGATGGTTGAGTTCTTTGCTGTTGTAACTTTATTTCCACTCATCTCAAGGGTAACAATACCTCCCAGCAAATCAGGCTCAAATTGAGTTTTAATTACCGTATTTTCATTCACAAATTGGTTGAACAACCATTCATCCTGATTGTCCTTATCCTCAAAACAATAAACCACAGGGCCTCTCTGATAAGCTATTTTATTTTGATTATTGATGACCTTCTCATTCGTTGTTATTTTACGCACCGGCATCGGGAAATTTATTTCAATCGTGTCACCTTTCTTCCAGTTATGATTTAATTCGAGGTATCCTTTGATTACTTCAGGAGTTACTGTTTTACCATTGATTTGAATGGTGAAGCGCTCTTTAATTTCATCCACAAATTGATATAAATCGGAAGTTATAACTTCATTTTGAGCCCATCCCGGGATGCGAAGCTTTAACCCAACTCGGTTCTTAGAATCTTCGTTAATTGTGAGGACCACTTTTCCTTCCCAGGGATAGCTTGTTTCTTGACTTATTTTGATGGTATCAGAGCCCATCGGAATTGATGCTTCGCCTGCAGCATACAAATTTACATAAATAGATTGATCACCTTTTGCATACACATAACCCGGAATGGAAGCCATAAAACGGGTTATATTGCCTGGGCAACAGGCACAGCCAAACCATTCCGCACGATCGTGATTATGTACAGATTCCAATGGATTGTCATAAAAAAACCGATCACCACTTAACGAAACACCTGAAATTACACCATTATAAAGCACGCGTTCTAGCACATCATAATACTTGGCATCTTTTTCATTTAAGAAAAGACGATGGTTCCAGTACACATTTGAGATGGAAGCACAGGTTTCACAATAATTAGTCATGTTGGGCAAATCATAATTTGGCCCAAAGCCTTCTCCCTGCCCGCGTGACCCAATTCCACCGGTAATGTATAATTTTTTAGAAATTACATTTTCCCAAACCCGTTTAGAAGCATCCATCAGCGGCTTGTCGTGCATCAATGAGGCTACATCAGTAACTCCGGAATAGAGATATCCAAAACGCACTGCATGCCCTAAGGCTTCATTCTGATCAACAATGGGTTTGTGATCCTGACTGTATTCATTCAGTTGGTGTCCGTCTGTTCCTTTTCCGGTTTCATCAATAAAGAAACGGGCAAGTTTCAGGTATTTTTCATCCCCGGTAACATGGTAAAGTTTTACCAGTGCCATTTCAATAATAGGATGCCCTGAAGGAACTTTTTTCTGATTTTCGCCCGGTCCAAAATCTTTATTTACCAAATCGGCATTTTTTAGGGCAATATCGAGTAATGACCTTTTACCTGTTGCCTGATAATGTGCTACGGCAGCTTCATATAAATGTCCTGAATTATAGAGCTCATGGCTATTTAATCGATCCCATCGACCATCACCATACCATCTGCTTAACCTGTCGCATTGATTTGTTAAACAGGTATAAAGATATCCATCTTTTTCTTGGGCTATACTGATTAGATAAATCAGGCTATCCAGATAATGATCAAGTTTGGGATCATATTTAACCGCTAAAGTATAGGAGGCTCCTTCCAGAATTTTATAGACATCCGTATCATCGAACGGATAATCACCCTGATGTTCACCCTGGATGAGACCCCCGGCAAGTGCAAAGTTATCCATGCGACCCGTTTCTTCAGATTTTTTAAAGGCTGAAAGAATCGAGACGGTTCTGTTAACCTCAATTTTTGGTGCCCAAAAATCATCGTTCAGGTGAACATTGGTAAAAGGAACAGGTTCCAAAGGCAAGGTTGATTCTTTTTGGTCGCAAGATCCCAAAAGACTACTTACCACTAAAGCCATTAAAATATTTTTGATTAGAGCTGTTATCTTCATCATCAGGGTTTAATTTTTATGAATAGATCATGTTTATTAAGAAAGACAAAAGTTTTCAAATTGATCAAAAAAATGATGCTGCGAAATCACAAAGAAGCGCAGGAATAAATTTATCACTTATCAGTAAGCTTAGCAAAATTAATTGAGTTGAGCCTCCACAATCATTTCCAATAATTTTTGATAATCAGCGCCATCGGTGCGTCGGCCATATTCGGCTTTTGTTTTGTGAGAAACAACCATGTCAAGTTCGGGAAAAACCGTTATGTACTGGCCGTAAGCTCCTCTTGCAGAATAAGCGCCTTCAAAGCCATGAGGTGTTTTAGGCCCTTGATACAGCCACCACATGTAACCGTAGCCGAAATATCCGTCGCGGTAAGGTAACGGATGCATTTCTGCTAATGGTGTTACTTCTGAAATGATTCTTTCAGCCCATTCTTTGTCGATGATCTGTTCACCATTCCACTCACCATGTTGCAACATAAGCTGACCAATTTTAGCCATGTCGCGTGTAGATAACCAGATGTGATAAGCCAGGTTAACCGAACGTGAACTATTTCCGCTTTTTTTCTGAGCATTTTTGTCCCAATCTTCAAATCCCATTGGGATGGCCAATTGTGCTTCAATTTCATCATAAATATTTTTACCCGTAAGTTTTTCGAAAATGGCTCCGGCTGCATTGAAATCCCAGTTATTGTAAAGGAAATATTCGCCTGGGGTTTGAGAACCTCGCTCCGGTGCATCAGCTAAGTTATCGCCTCCATTTGAGGCCGGATGATAAACACCGGATCGGGCAGTAATAAGGTTTTCGATGGTAGCTTTCTTTTCGATGGGAAGTAAACCTCCAACATCGTCAATACCTAAATCTTCCAATGTTAGAGAGAGATCGATGGTACCATCAACCACGTATTTTCCATAAAGGATAGCCAAAATACTTTTACGACAGGAGGCCAAATAACTTAGTTCTTCAATATCGCCATAAGCTGCAATGGCTTTGCCATGTCTGATTACCATTGCTCCGGTAGTGTTCATGTCGTTCACAATAAAGTTATAGATTTGTTCGATTTCCTGTTGGTCGAAACCGGTAGTTTCGTCGTCGGCATATTCCCACGCTTGGGCGTTAGGGGTTTCAACTTCTACTGGTTTGGGGGTGCATGCTGTTAAAATAAATATTAGCGTGCTTAAGAAAAGAAATTGTTTTTTCATGACGGTAAAAGAATAAGGTTAATATATTTAGTAGGTGTAAATAACAAATATAATAAATGTAAGGGTTTTCGATATTGTATCCTTATTGAAACAAGAGTTTCATGTCTTTATCCTTTCCTTTTAACCACCAGTCTTTGGGTACTAACTGCCAATTACCAATTGCTGTGGGTGAAACAATTTTTTTCTGTTTAATCCATTTCATTAAATAATATCTTAAATCTTTTTCCGTAGCGTTAATAATTCTACCTGTAATTTCTTCCTTAGCGATTTTGGCACCGTTAGTTAAATGACCTCCTCCGCCATTTCCTCTGTATGAATTTAATGCAACGGTATATGTTTGGTTTAAATCGAATGGTTCACCATTTGCCATTGTAGTAATGCTGATTTTTTCACCAGACGGCTTTGTTAGATCAACCTGGTAATTGATTCCTGCTGCCGAAGAAAAATTATAATAGCTTGTGGTAAGTTGAGGGTTGCCCTGTGCAGAAATAATAATTCCGTTTTCATCTTGCTTAAATTTTAACAAATGATCCTCAGCATTTTTCATTTGATTGAACCATTGCCCATATGAGAATTCAAGGTAATCTTTGATTTCCTGGCCACTCATGTTGAGGGTGTATAACAGGTTTTCGAACTTATATAAATTGAACATGTCACGAACATAAATCTGACCTTTTTTAATTTCAATATTAAAAGATAAGGGCGCAGCAAAAGAAACATCTGCCTTTGTTAAATCAAGCTGAATGCGTTGAATCAAATCAACAAAAGCGGAGTTGCCAAACATCGATTCGCGGGTGGAAATGGTTTCAGTGAAGGTGCCAATTTGTTCTGAAACATATGATTTTACTTCTTCAATATCAGGTTGAAAGTGATTCATAAATGCCGGGTCGGGCTGATAATTTTTTACCTGAATTACGTTTCCTGAAATTTCTTTTTCCCATTGATCGGTTTTTTTATTTTTAGTTAAGATGACGGTTGCTTCTGTTGCTGTTCTGGCTGAACCTTGTGTTCCCAGGATTAGAACATCATTACCACTGGCATCTTTTACAAATTTGTTCCAGCTGTTGTGGTCATGCCCAACGAATACAACATCAAATCCGGGCACCTGCTCAGCAACCAGTTGCGAAGCGTTTTCATTGCGAGGTAAACTGGCATTTTGCCCATTGTAGTTTGGGTTTACGCCTGAATGAAAAAGCCCGATAAGTAAATCGGGTTGTTCTTCTTTATTGATGATGTCGACCCATTTTTTGGCACTTAAAATCATATCCTTAAAGTCAATCCCACTCCAGATTTTTTCGGGAAGCCACATGGGGATCGCAGGGGTAATTAAGCCCAGGATTGCAATTTTAACGCCATCACGATTCAAAATGGTATAGGGTTTGAAATAGGGCTTTTCTGTTTTGGTGTCGATCGCATTGGCAGCCATCCATGGGAAGTTAAATTCTGTAACAAGTTTGTCATATACCGGATGACCGGCTTCAATATCATGATTGCCAACTGTAGCTGCATCATAGTTCATATAGTTCATCACTCTTGCACAAATATGCTTAGCCGTTATTTGTTCAAAATTTGAATAATAAACGATGGGCTGGCCTTGTAAAATATCACCATTATCTAACAGAATTACACTCTGACTTTTATCTGCTCGTTGTGCTTCAACATAAGTGTAAACCTGTGCAAGTGAAGTGGTTTTAGGTTTGTCATTAATGAAATCCCAGGGGAAGAGAGCACCATGTACATCGCTGGTTTCAATCAGTTTTAGTTTTACGGTTTGAGCCTGAAGTGTAAAACTAATCGTAAAAAAAAACAAACCTGAGATGAAAAAAAAACGGGAGATTATTGAATGATTCTTCATTTTGTATCTTTATTTATTAAATTTATTGAACACAAATTTAATAAAAATGATTTGGGCAATAGAATGATTGTTTTTGATTTAATTTCACTTTTGATTAATAGGTTTAACTATAAGCCAACCAGGAGCTTTTGTCTTTATACTCTTCTATTGGAGATATTTTAGTTTGAAATTTATAAGAACTCACCAACATAGAAATTTCATGTTTAATGGTTTCCAAGCCATCATTTATTAAATCAGACCGAAAACCTTTGGCACCTAGATTGGCCACATGATTTGCTGAAATTACCCTGCTGATAATTTTCCCTAAATCAACAATTTTTCGTTGTTGTAAATTCATATCTATCTTAAAATCCAATAAGGTTTTAAAATAATCAGCGATGTTTTCAGTAAGGTTGTAGTTCTTCAAGAATTCAGATAAATTGACTATTTTTTTTCTTCCCATCAGTTTCAAAACCATTTCCGAAATTTGGGTATAAAGCATTTCATTCGAACCCTCAAAGATCTGGAAAGGTCGTGAATCAACAATTCCTCTTACTCCAACGCTTTCAGTTTTATAACCATTTGCTCCTTTAAGCTGAGTTAACGTTTGAGCCGACTCTTGCATTAAATCTGTTATGTAGGCTTTCATGCTATTGGCCTCAACTGCTGAATCAGCTAGGTTATTTTCTATGCCACTGAAGCCTGCGCTTCTTGAACACATGGCTGAGCTAACGGTAAAAGCACTCTGAATGCGTGAAATTTGATGTCGAACCTGATCGAGTGATATGAGTGATTTTCCACCCACAAAGCGAGATGTAGTTTGTGCGATTGCTTCATCTAACATCCTGCGAATAAAACCCATACCCATGCCCGGAAATTGAAAACGACTTCTGTGTAATAAGTCCATCATTAACTTCAATCCAGTTGATTCAGGCTTGAGCTTAAACTGCTCGGGCACTGTGATGTCAATCTTATTTTTTCCATAAGGAATTGGGTAAAGTCCAATATTATTATAATATTCTGCTACTTCAATTTTCTGATCGGACTGATGTTCGTCACAAATAAAAAAATCGATGTCTCTGGCCATGTCACCATTATCAAATTTCTGACGTGAAGTCATTAACCAATAATCAGCCATGCCTGTTAACCCTTGCCAGTGCTTGGTTCCTTTGATGTGATAATTTGAGCCTTGTTTAATATTAGAAGTTTGCATGTTCAATGCATCACTTCCATGATCAGGTTCTGTGATCATCAATCCACCCATATTTTGTTGGGTCATGAAACGATTAAAAATGTCTTTTTTAACTGATTCATCAGCGTATTTGGCAACAGGTTCGAGAAATAAACCAATGTTAATGCCGAAGGCCAATGAAAGGGGGAGTGATTCATAAGAAGCTGCATCTAAAACGCCCAAACACTCTTTTACTTTAACACCACGACCACCATATTCTTTTGGGATGGCGACAGAGAATGGATTTTCATTCATGATCTTTTTCAAGACTAAATCTGGAAATCCTCTTTTTTGCACAAATTTTTCAATATTGTCAATTTCATAAAACGCACTTTTAAAAGTATTTTTTAGGGAGTCGAGAAATTTGGTAAACGATAAGTTTTCCGATAAATCTGAGATTTTCATTTGGTGTTTTATTTAGCAATGTAGAAGTACTAGTGATGAATGATCAGACTATTCTAATTTAGACTGAATAAACGCAAATATATAAATAATTAAATCAAGTGTGAATAATATTATTCGTGCGGAATGGTTAATCCGAGGCTATGACATAGCCTTGGGTTTTTTAGAAATTATTTAATGCTTATTATTGAAATCATTCCCGAAGCCGGAACCTCAAAGGACTGAATACCACTTTTCAGTTTGGCGTTTTTGTCCAAAAGTATACTCCCTTCGCAATCACTTATTTGAACCTGTGCAGAAATTGAATTCTTAAGGTTTATGATGATACTTTTACTTGCCTTTGCATTAATCACGTCAATTCGATCAATATCACCTGCTACATTAACCAGCATGTCTTCGTAAACAGCTGAAATTTGAATCTTATTTTTAACGGCTGTGAGCATGGGATAATTGGCAACCGGATTTGAAGGGATAAACTTACCTTTCATCAGCACATCGCTATTTTTATTCCAATAATCAAACCAGTATCTGATCATATTCAGATGAACATCAGGAATCTCTGCTAACCTCACAGAAAGTTGAGGAACACTAAAAAGAATATTTAAAATTTGAAGTGCAGCCGACTCTACCGGCTCTTCAACCCGCCAGATAAACATGTCGCTATGCACCGCTGTGTTTTGCGACAGGATACGAAGATTGGTTGTTTCAACCCTATTTGCCACCGCATTATTCGGCGCATCAACGCCTCTAAACATATTTCCGTATTTTCGCATGAGTGGCCCGATATAAGGTTGTCGGAACTCGATTAAAATATTTGGATTGATGGACGTTAGCTTATCGGTAATTTCGGTCATCAATGCATCGGTAGCTTCATTAACACTGGCAAAATCCCGACCATTTTCTTTCGTTAATTTGGTGTTTTCTACTGCTGTAAATCTTCCAATAAAATCAAGTTTAAAACCATCCACATTCCATTCATTCATCGCAGTTATATAGGTGTTTACAATAAACGCCCTAACCTCTGGATATCTGGGATCTAAAACATAAGTGCCTTGCCCATCCCAATAGCGAAGATATTTACCTTTAAAACGTGGATAGTTTTCTGCATTTTCGCCAACAAATGGGAGAGAGTACCATAAAATAAATTGCATTCCTTCATCATGTACACCATCCACAAAGGCTTTCATGTCGCCAATGCGGTCAGGTTTCCAGTCGCCGGTATAAGCGTAGCCACGATTGCCATCTTTGGTTTGCCAGCCATCGTCAACAATCACAGCTTCGCAACCTAAGGATTTAGCAATTCTACATTCAGCAACAATTTCTTCAGCAGTGATGTTTTGATGATAACTGTACCAGGTTGAATACATGGGTTTAATTGCATTATCAGGAACGTGCATGGGGTTGTAATTTGAAAAATCTACCCACCAGGTTGCAACGTCATAAATAGCTTCATAATAAGGGATGGCTCTTGTATCAATTCGCAAAGTAATTTCATAAAATTTGGTCTTGGGCATGCGTTCCCGAAATAGTTTAATTTCAGGATGGAATTTAACATCTTCCTCCTTTAAATAACTGATGATCTCGGATTGATTTAAAGCATCAGATAGTGCTATGGTTACCCGATTTTGAAGGGCATTGTTATAATAGGAGAGGATAGGAGCATATCGGGAAGCTTTTGAGGTTAGAGCACTGGAATAATAATTTACTTTATCGGCAGAAATTCCGGGGTTCCAAAATCCATTGATATCAACTGAAGCAAAGTCAAATTTAATACTTAAAGGTGGCAGCTCAGATGCCATCTCTGACGAAAAAGAATAGGTAATTAGTTGCACCCCATCAATATTTTCAATGGATTTATTTAAACTAAAATCTTTTAAATCCCCAACTATTTGAATATTATCAGCTTTAATTTTTATCGATTCTTTTGGAGCCGATTCAGTAGCTTTATATGTTAAATTAATTTCGTTTTGACAAGAGATTAAAAGAATGCTTAGGATAAAAATTGATAGGATATTTTTCATGTTACTGATCTTTAATTTTTAGAAGAAGATAATTGTTTTCAGCGGTTCCCATTAACATATTTTGAACGAGCATATTCCAGCCAACAAATCCGGTAAAGATTCCATCTTTTGATTGTTCGGCAGTAGGTGCTAAAGGTGTTCCCGTATCTGCATCATAATTTTCATGCATCGATCCGCAATTGCTAATATCTTTCAAAACCAGGTTTCCCAAAGTTGATGCCAATAGTTTGCACTCATCCTCAAATCCATAATTTTTTAGCCCGATAAAATAAAGATAGTTCGCCACCGGCCAAACTGGTCCTTGCCAATTTGAATATGGAACAATGATATTTTCGTTATTATAGTCCGGATCTTGTTTCGAAAGGGTTCTGATTCCAAAGGGAGAAAGCATGTGTTCTTCATTCCACAAATAGCGTTTGATCATTTCCTGCCCATCTTGCTGACTCGCAAGATCTGTTTGCAAAAGCGCAATGAAATTAGAATAACTAACACGTTTTATGCTGCGACCATCTCTTCTTCTCACATTCCAAAAACTCTTGGTTACATCATCCCAATGGTATTTCATGATGCTTGCTTTAATATCTAACCCTTTTTTATGATAGATTTCTGCATCATTTTGATTGCCCAGTTTATCAGCAATGATCTCCATAGCTAAGTATTCGCGATACATAAAAGAATTTAAGTCAACCGCTAAAATGGCACCTGGTTCATTTTTATCATTGGTAAGAACTACCGTATTATCGGCACCGCTCGACATGGCATCATCCCAGTAAAACAAACCATATTTCTCATCAAAACTAATTTGTTCTCGGTAGGCGATGATACTTTTAATTTGACCATAAGTTGTTTCAGTTATCCAACTGTAATCTTCCAATTTTTCTGAGGCAATATAAGTTCCTTGCGCGATGAAGGGTTTCATGGCAAATTTTCCAAATAGCGGTCGGGGTCCAATCGTAGTCACACAGCCCGGAACATAACCATCTTCGTCAGCAGCGACGGCAAAATTTAATACCCAGTATTTCAAATATTCTGGTTTTCCAATACTGCTGAGATGAGCTCCGATGAAAAATCCATCCCAATCCCACATTTGTTTGTAAAATCCTGCCGGAATCAGGTAATCATATTTGATGTAGCCTTCGGCAGGCCTGATGGATTGTGGGCGGAGCTTTGCAAACTCGACCTTAATTTTCTGGTTTAGTGAGTCGAGCTGTTGTTTTGAGATTTTAGATTGTTGATCTGAGTTTGATTTTTCCGTACAAGAAACTGTGGCTAGAAAAATTAGTCCCAGAAAAATAGCATAAAAGTGTTTCATGATGGCCGTTAATTAGATGCGCTCACGAAGCTATTAAATAGTTTTTGATTTCAAAAAGAATGGGATGATCTTTTTTGCGATTCTTAAAATTTTGAAATAAGCCTTATGGAATAGGTTGGAATTTAATTAATCCTAGTTTTTTTCATTAAGAAGTTTTTCTCCTTCTTTTATCCGGTTTAAATGACAAAAAAGTAATTCCCCTGTAATCTCATCTCTTAGATGCATGCCATTGCCTTCGCAATATTTAAAATCTTTGCAATTTTCACATTCACCCGTTTTCATCCAGCTTCGATCACGATATTTTAGATACTTATTTTGCCAAATATCCTTTAAACTATCTTTATAAATATTCCCCTGAATAAAGTTGGCTCTTAAATTTGGACAAGCTGAAATAGAGCCATCAACCAATACCGAAGCAACATTAATTCCTGCTCTGCAAAAAAAGAATTCATCTCTCACTTCAGCTTCATAATTTCCTAGAAATCCTTCAC
Organism: Bacteroidales bacterium; assembly: GCA_963674935.2. Classification (GTDB taxonomy): domain Bacteria; phylum Bacteroidota; class Bacteroidia; order Bacteroidales. Next base: position 74,763 of record CAXXWZ010000004.1, on the reverse strand, counting down.
AACCGTAATTTAGTTTGATATCTCCCTTTTTTCGTTCGGCTGCAATGAAATCAAATAGTTGTTTAAACTGATCGGGTTTAAGCTGCAATTCTTCAAACGATTTTGCCCTCCCGATTGGAAAAATGGTAAACATGCGCCACTCCTTCAGTCCATTGGCAATAAGGAGCTCCTTAATTTTACTTAATTCATTGAAGTTTTTTTGATTAACACAAGTGACCACATCAAATTTCAAATCCGGAATTTTACTAAGCATGCGTATGGCAGCTACCGCTTTTTTAAAACTCTGAGGATTTCCCCTCAGCCAGTTATGTGATGCTTCCAGTCCATCTAAACTGATTGTAACTGCCCTTAAACCGGCCTTTAACAATGAATCAATCCGATTTGGAGTAAAATGCAGACCGTTTGAAACCATTCCCCAAGGGAAACCTCTGTCATACAATTGCTTTCCGCATTCTTCCAAATCTCTTCGCATCAGGGGTTCGCCACCTGTAAAAACGATCATCGTATTATTGGGATCGACAATGTCTATAATATCATCTACGGCTCCTAAAAAATCCTCAATTGGCATGTCTATCACTCTCGAATCTTTGGTACAATCACTGCCGCAGTGCAAACAGTTTAAGTTGCATCGCAGCGTACATTCCCAAAAAAGATAGCTTAATTGATGGGTCTTTTTTGAATTTTTCCGATACTTGCTATAAAGTTCTAATGCTATTCTTTTTCTTAGGGAGAGTTTTAAACTCATAATTCTTCTTCCAGTTTAATGTTTACTTTTTTAGAGGTTTCACCAAGATACCAAAAGCCTCCATTTATAAATTCGGGATCAACAAATTTTATAGTCGTATCTTTCATTTGAAAATTACCATTTTTTGCTCCATCAATATCCTCAAATTTAAGCTGAAAACTATCTGAGCCTCCACGTCCACCAACTATAACTAAATAATTACCATCAGAATCTGAAAGCATAGAATCTGACAGGGAGTAGATTTTATCAGTTTGCATTATAACTCTAATTGCAGGGATTTTAGTTCCATCCGCAGATATAATTTTACCATAGATTTTATATGTTGCACTAGGGCTGCCGTAAGCTGGTGAAACTTCTGTTTCTTTTTTGCAGGCAGATCCAAAACCTAGCACTGCTATTAAAAATGCAATGAAGAGATTGTATTTTTTAATGGCTTTGAGTTTCATTGTGACCTATTATTCGGGTTGCAGTAATTTATTTTTCTTTTAGTTTAATATTTAATTCCTGGCTGGTTTCTCCTCTATTCCAACTTTCACCTCCTTCATAAACCGGATTAATGAACTTCGCAACAGTATCTTTGGTTTGATATTCGCCATGAGCCGGGCCATCAATATCTGTAAATTCCATTTCAAAATTATGATCATCAGGGAAATCCGAAATCTTAATTTCATAATTTCCATGGTAATCGGAAATAACTGTATCATTACCATAAGGACTAAAAGTTTCTGACTTCATAACAACTCTGATGGCCGGTATTTTTGATCCACTTTCGTTTGTAATTTTACCATAAACTTTGAATGTGGCATGAGGGGTTCCATATTCGATGCCCACTACTTTTTTATCTTTAAGTGAGCATGCGGCTCCAAATCCTAAAACGGATAAAAGAAACCCTATGAATAGATTTTGTGTGTTAATTAGGTTCTTTTTCATTATAAAATACTTTCTATTATGATACAATTCCTTTGTAAAAGGTTGCGTACCTTAATTTGTGGGGAGTTAACCAAAGATATAAAATTTACGAATGTGCGTGATTAATTTTTAAGGTTCTTTATTAAATTTTAACTTTGGGAAATTAAAATTCAAAAAAATAATATCTCATCAATCATTAAATTATTACTAAAATGAAAAAACTTAGTATTATTCTGGTTCTGGCAATTATTTGTCAATTCTCTTTCGCACAAAATTCAGTTGAAATAAAAACGTGGATGATCTCAAATCCACAAAAAATTAGCATGCCTGCATTTGCCGACGTCAAGAGTGTTGATGGTAAGGTGTTTAAAGCTGCTGATTTGCTTAGTAAAACTCAAATTGAAAATGATGGACGTGCGCTGATTTGGAAAACAATTGAAATAGCAGATGATAGCATTGCCTTTCATAACTCAGGAGAAAATAATATGGTGTTACTCAAATCTTATATCAATGTTAGTCGCTGGACCAAAGGAGATTTGAGTCTAAATTTGAATGCAATTTGCGAAGTTTATCTGGATGGGAAACTAGTTAAAACAAAATCCTCTGCTGACTTGAGCCAGACAAAAATTAATCTGGAACTCGGCCTTGGAAATCACGAAGTAATCATTAAAGCAATTGCCTCTGATGATCCTTTAAAGTTAGTTTCAAGTTTCAAATGTGAAGATGATTTTAAGGATTGTGAGGTAGAAACAAGTTTAAAGATGGATCGGTATTATAATATCAATGATGTTTTGGAGATGAAAATGGTTTCGTCAGCGAGTATTTCACCTTCGGGGAAATATGTAATTATTAACTTTTCAGAAGCTGCTAATGGTAGTGGTAAAAGCCTCAGGTATTCTGAAATTTATGATTTGGAGTTAAAGAAAAATGTGATGGTTTTAAGAACCAAAGAACTCTCAAATCTCAGTTGGTTGCCAAATACCGATCGTTTAAGTTACGTTGTTAATTTCGAAGGTGAATCGGAAATATTTATTTATGATCTGGCTACTTCAAATGAAGTTTCAATTGCTAAAGGAATAAAAGGTTTATCAAATATGAATTGGTCGCCAACCGAAGATTTTATTATTTTTTCTGAATATGTTTCGGCTGAAAAGCCTGGTGATTTGAAACGTATTTTCGGTTCAGATGACCGCTTACCTTATTTCCGTGGCCGATCTTTTTTACATAAAATTGATGTGAATACAGGAAATGCTACTCAATTAACCGCTGGTAATCTTTCTGCAAATCTTCACGACATTAAGTTTGATGGCTCCAAAATTTTATTTTCAACTTCCCGAATGGATTATTTAGAAGTGCCTTTCAGTAAGCAAAATTTATACGAAATGGATATGCATACTTACGAATTGACTGAAGTTTGGAAGGATAAAATTTATGGAGGTTATTGCACCTATTCTCCTGATGGTAAAACTTTGTTGGTGCAAGGCGGACCTGAATGTTTTGGTGAGTTAGGCGTGAATGTTAGCGAAGGAAGAATTCCGAATAGTTACGACACCCAATTATTTTTATTTGATTTAACAAGCAACAAAGTGGAGGCCATTTCCAAAAACTTTGACCCTGCCATAGGTTCAACCCAATGGAAGACTGCTGATGAGATTTATATGTCGGTAACCGAAAAAGACTATACCAATTTGTATAAATATATCCTGAAATCGAAAAAGTTTAAAAAGATTGAAACTGAAGTTGAGGTAATGAACCGCTTTGATTTGGCGCTTAACAAACCAGTTGCGGTTTACACCGGAACCAGCATTTCAACGCCCAATAAATTATTTGCGCTGGACTTAAAAAAAGGCAATAGTACTTTACTTTCATTCCCTTCAGCAGAACGATTTGCAAAAGTGACGTTCGGAAAAACTGAAGTATGGAATTTTAAGAATAAAAGCGGAACTACAATTTCCGGTAGGGTGTATTATCCACCAAATTATGACGCAACTAAAAAGTATCCTGTTATTGTAAATTATTACGGTGGAACATCTCCTGTCGAACGTTCGTTCGGAGGCCGTTATCCATTAAATAATTGGGCGGCGAATGGTTATATTGTGTATTTGTTACAACCAAGTGGTGCCACAGGTTTCGGACAAGATTTTTCTGCATTACACGTCAATGGTTGGGGCTTTGATGCCATTGATGATATTATTGACGGAACCAAGAAATTCCTGGCAGCTCATCCATCAGCGGATGCCGCTAATGTTGGGTGTATTGGTGCATCATACGGTGGATATACCACCATGTTATTGCAAACTCGAACGGATATTTTTAAAACCGCGATTTCGCATGCAGGAATCAGCTCCATCACAAGCTATTGGGGTGAAGGATACTGGGGTTATTCATACAGTTCAGGCGCAACAAAAAATAGTTATCCCTGGAATCGAAAAGATATTTATGTTGAAAACAGCCCGATTTATAATGCCGATAAATTTCAGAATTCGATCTTATTACTTCACGGTACCAGTGATACCAATGTTCCAACAGGGGAGAGCTTACAGTATTATGCAGCTTTGAATATTTTAGGAAAGGATGTTGAAATGGTGTTGGTCGACGGACAAGATCACCATATTTTGGATTACGACAAACGAATTAAATGGCATCATACCATCGTCTCATGGTTTGATAAGAAACTTAAAAATCAACCACAACAATGGGAAGATTTGTATCCGGAGAAAAATTTATAGTAATCTGATTATTATGAAATGAAACCAGCGGTATAAAGTAGTTCTGCCCTTCACATTTTACTGATAACGACAAGTAGATCAATTTTTAAAGTTCAATCGGCTCAGTTCCTGATTTTGCTGATGCTGCGTTGAATTAAAAATTTACATTAGTTTTACAAAGAATTGAAACCTGATTCTAAATCAGGATATTAACCTAATTAAGAAAACCAACACAGATGAAAGACATAGACATTGCACGCGCAGCCAAAATTAAACCCATAACCGAAATCGCTGGCCTTCTTGGTATTGAAGAAGAAGACCTGGAACTTTATGGAAAATATAAGGCAAAACTTCCCTTAAAACTAATTGATGAAAAAAAGATTAAAAAGAGCAATTTAATTCTGGTAACTGCTATTACGCCAACTCCGGCCGGTGAAGGTAAAACAACGGTTTCAATTGGCTTAACCCAGGGAATGAATAAAATTGGAAAACAAACAACGGTGGTTTTAAGAGAGCCTTCCTTGGGCCCTGTGTTTGGAATTAAAGGAGGTGCTGCCGGAGGTGGATATTCACAAGTAATCCCAATGGAAGACATCAACTTACATTTTACCGGAGATCTTTCAGCCATTGAAAAGGCTCATAACCTGTTGTCGGCTTTGATCGATAATAATATTCAGGATAAAAGAAGAAGTTTAAATATCGACCCACGAACAGTGACCTGGAAAAGGGTAATGGACATGAATGAGAGAGCACTTAGGGATATTGTGATCGGGCTCGGCGGAACAACGCAAGGTATTCCTCGCGAAACAGGCTTCAATATTACGGCTGCATCGGAGGTAATGGCTACCTTGTGCTTATCGAATGATTTAACGGATCTAAAAGAAAAACTAGGAAATATTTTTATCGGGTTTACTTTCGACGACAAGCCGGTTTATGCCCGCGAATTAAAGGCAAACGGTGCAATGGCTGTACTTTTAAAAGATGCCATAAAACCTAACTTAGTGCAAACCCTCGAAGGTACTCCTGCTATTTTACACGGTGGCCCATTTGCGAATATTGCGCAAGGCACAAACTCGATCATTGCTACAAAAACAGGGATGTCGTTGACTGAATACGTGGTTACTGAGGCAGGTTTTGCTTCCGATCTGGGAGCTGAAAAATTCTTTGATATCAAATGTCAATATGGAAAACTGAAACCTAAGGCCGTTGTATTGGTGGCAACAATCAGGGCACTTAAATACCACGGAGGTGCTAAATTGAGTGAGATGAGTGAACCTGATTTAGAAGCTTTGGTAAAAGGAATGGAAAATTTGGATAAACATATTGAAAATATGAGATTATTTGGCTTTAATCCAGTGGTGGCGATCAATAAATTTTTAACTGATTCAGCGGATGAGATTGCAGTATTGAAAAAGCATTGTTCCAAGTTAGGCGTGAAAGTTTCTTTGATGGAAGCCTGGGAAAAAGGGGGAGAAGGTGCAGTAGAATTGGCCGAAATGGTGGTGGATGCAACGGAAGGTGAAGTTTCTAAATTTGCTCCAATTTACAAATGCAGCATGTCCATGCAAGAAAAAATAAAAATCATTGCAACTAAAATATATGGTGCCGATGATGTTGAATATTCTCTAAAAGCTCGTCAGGATTTAGAAAAAATAAGCAAGCTTGGTTTGGACGGGTTAGCTGTTTGCATAGCCAAAACGCAGAAGTCACTTTCGGATAAACCAAGTCTGATTGGACGTCCGGAAAATTTTACAATTAATATTAGGGAGATTGAAGTTGCATCGGGAGCCGGATTTGTAGTTCCTATTGCCGGAACAATTATGAGAATGCCTGGTTTACCAAGCACACCATCAGCTGAATTTATCGATATTGACAAGGATGGTAATATCTCAGGACTGTTTTAATATTTTCATAATTATGATTGGACAACGTTTTTAAACAAGAATTAGATTAACAAAAAGGCGAAATGAGGATAATCTCACTTCGCCTTTTTAAATTTTGAAATGCTATCTATTTTTTTAGCAAATCACGAATTTCTGTAAGAAGTACTTCCTCTTTTGATGGTGCAGCAGGTTCAGCAGGAGCTTCTATCGCTTTCTTCTCCATTTTTTCTTTCATCTTATTATAAACTTTAACGACCATAAAAATGGCAAAGGCAACAATTAAAAAAGTGATTATGGCATTCACAAATAGTCCATAAGAAATGGCAACTTCAGCCATACCATCACCCATTCCTGCAGCTGATTCAGCTACTGCAGGTTGCACCACTACTTTTAACTCCGAAAAATCAACACCCCCAAAAAGGATTCCAATGGGTGGCATCAGGATATCATAAACAAATGATTTTACGATGGCTCCAAAATAGGTTGCCATGATTAAACCAACGGCCATTTCAATGACATTTCCCTTGCTAATAAACTTTTTAAATTCATTCATGTTGTTCATTTTTGGTTAATATTCTAACACGAATATAATTATTTTTCTCTGTTATTGCCCGAGTCCTTCAGTAAGCTACTTAGAACCTGAAGTTCTGGCTCACTCATGTTTTTTGATGCTTTTTTAATTTCAGCAAGATATTGATCGATTTCATTTTGTTTAAAGGGATAACCAATAATATTTCCTTTTGCATTTTTACCATCAAATAGCAATTCTTGTTTGGCATTAAAAATCATCCATGCAGGGGTGCCTCCAAGTATATAATGGTCATATAACTGCTTTCCGGTAATCGATTCAAGGATGTCAATTTTATGAATGATGAATTCAGGATCTAAAATTTCTTTTACTTCCGGCAAGGCATGATATTTATCGAATACCCTGCACCAGCTGCAAGCCTGATGACCGAAAACTAAAATAACATTTTTGTCATTTTGTTGAGCCTCCATAAAGATGCTATCGTAAGCTTTTAGTGAATCGTTTTGTGCTGAAATGCTTATCGTGCCAGCCATTAATAAAATTAAAAATAGTTGCTTCATGAGATTAGTTTTAATGAGTCTAAAAGATAATGTTCGCAGTAGGTACTAACCTGCTATGAATTCCTGCTGAGGTAACTTAATTTTTATAAAAAGCCATATTTATCTGCAATAAATATTAGTAATAGTGATAATGTAAAAGCTACTATTGGTGATATCAACCACATTACAAAAAATTTTCTTATTTCGGTTTTTCTAAATATATTCTTGGTTCCTAATTTTGCAACACCAATACCAAGAATTGCAGCTACATTCAATTGAACTAACGAAGTTGGAATTCCTTTAGCTAAAGAAGCTAATAATAATAAACTTGCTGATACAAAAGCTATTATTACGGCTTCAAATTTGCCAAATAATACAATTTCTTTTCCCGTATTTTTTAATATCTTGTGTCCGAATATAGAACTTCCTATTCCAAAGCTAGGAGCAACAATTAAGGTTGAAATTATCATTATCAAAATAAAGTTATCATTTCCGGATATATTTAATTCATTTGCAGTCATTGATGCAATTGGTCCGGCTGCATTAGCAACATTATTTGCTCCAATTGAAAAAGCAACATACAATGACATCACTACCAGTAATCCATTCCAGACAGGTTTAAGGTTTTCATTTTGAGCTCTTGGCAATGTGTAGCCCCTTTTTCTCATTGGACGATAAATATATTTCCCTATAAATAAACTTAGGAAAAAGGAAATTACAGGTAATATGAACCAGGTTGGAATTATTTCTATAAATAGTTTATCGGTATTTAATGAATTCATATACAATGCAACAGCACTTACTGCTAATACAGTTGATTGACTTGTAGATTGTGGTATTCCAGCTAAATTTGCAATTAAAAGTGATATTGCTACTGAAAAAAGTATGATTGAAACAACTGTATAGGACATCATCTCGGGAGATAATAATCCTTTACCGATTGTTGTTGCGGTACCTTTTCCAGCAATTATTGCACCAAGAAAAACCATTATTCCGAATAGTCCCGGAATTAAGCTTTTTTTAATTACATTAGCTCCATATGCTGCTGAAAAAGCAGGAGCTGTTCCACTTCCACCCATTGTTATAGCTAAAAACATCGCAATAATAAACGGAATTAATAGGTGATTAAATAACGGTGAGATCATATTTTAATATGTTAATGTTGACTGTTCTTCATTTTGTAATATAAAGCTTTTACCTTGGTTGCAGGGCGTTGTTGAGGTAAGTCTAGTGAATCATTATAATCTGAACTTCATAAACGCCATATACCACGATACTTTTTTGCCTTTTTGTTATTTTCAGTTTGTAAATTTTACTAAAAATGATAGAGATTAAATAAGTATCTAATGTAATAGTTTACAATTTCCTTAATCATTACTAAAGTTAAAACTACCTCAACAAAGTCCCATAGGGCAGAAGAAGTCTATTCAGTCATGCGAGCAAAAATTATCCATGCCGATTTCCTCATGGATAATTTGGGGAGTTTTAAGGCTCAAATTTAGCATTTTTTTTATTTATAATTTACAGATTTCGCACTTATATTTAAAGGTTTGAGCCATGAACTGTTGCTGAAATCACCCTTTCGTTAATATCTGTATATTTTAATTTCTTTTATGTTATGAGCATGCAATAAATAAGCGGAAGGGATCAAAGACCCCTAACCGCGCAGGATAGAAGCAATACGAATATTGCAACTTCCTTAGATTTTAATACAAATTTACTTGCTTTTTAACACAGTACCTATGGTGCGTGGCGCATTTTGCGGCTGCCTGCCCGACTGCGAAGCGGGCGGGCTTTCCTGTCCCCCGAGGGACAGGAAACAACACGAAAACCGTGATGTTTTTTTACCGACCTAAGCGACATGCACTATGAGCCTTTGTTGTGCACTGGCATTTATTTTCTTTTCTGGTTAAGATCATATCTGTCTATGAAACCATGAAATTCATCTTCCATATCTGCTGTCGGAAAATACATTTTTAAATTCTTATCGTACTCAATGAATTTTTCAAATCCATATTCTTTTGCGAATGAAAAAATATATTGCTCAAGATTTTCAGTTTCAAATTGGATTATATCCTTTTTTGTATTGTGACCGTTTATAACAAATTCTCCACAATACATCATCATCAATAATGTCTTGTATTGGCTTTTATTTAAATTCATATCCATAATTTATTTAAATGGTTCTTTTGGGAGTTTCTTTAGATTTTCAATATATCTGGTTTCGTTAAATGTTTTTTTATGTTTAAATATATCAAATAATTCTAGAGCGATGCATTGACCAATTAATTGCTTTGATTCAGTTTTGCTGTATCCTAAGTTAACCAGTCTTTTTAAAGTTAAATTGGTTTCTTTGGGATCATTGTCTCTAATTTGGTTTTCAACAATCTCAAAAATTTGATCTCTTAAAACTTCGTTAGTTTCCATTTCGTGATTATCTTTATTTTGCTTGTGCACAACGGTTTGGCTATGGTGCGTGGCGCATTTTGCGACTGCCTGCCTGCCATTTTTGGCAGGCTTTCCTGTCCTGCGAGGGACAGGAAACAACACGAAAACCGTGCTGTTTTTTTTACCGACCTAAGCACCATGCACTATGAGCCGTTGTTATGGGCTTTAATCTTTTTTAACTTTTGTTTATGATATTCTTTTGAAGTTTCCCTATATCTCACTTTATCCACTTCTCTAAATTCAATAGATTTAACTTCATTTTGATAAAGATTAAAAAGGTCATCTAAAACATTTTTATAGCTTTCTGTAATTGATACAATGCTTGTAAAAATGTATCTAAATCCATGATAAGCATAATTCTGATTTTCATCACGGTATAGTCCTTCAAAGAATTTTCCTTTTACGTTTGTATCTTCGAAGATCTCGACATCCTGTTTGATAAATCGGTCAAAAAAACTTACAAGTTGATTTTTATCTTCAAATTTAAACTCAATGTCAAAAAGATAATCATGAATACTAAGTAAATTTTTTCTAAATATTTTTACCATGTATGGATCATTAAAGTCTTTTATATCATCTAAGATAATACTCGTTATTTGAATCCATGATGATCGATTGCCAATCTTGAAGTTTTTATTATTAGTCTGGGTATATAGACTTAGTCTTTCTATTGCAAGATTTGTTGAAAGAACAATAAACATAGAACCATATAACAATGAATATGGATGATACAAACTTAAATAATACTGCATCCCAGTTGAGGACAAATCTAATTTCAATTGAATTGATTCCCAAAAAATAAAACCAAAAGAGATTAGTGATAAGAAAATTAATATCCATTGAAGAACATTCAGAGCTATTTGTAAGTATTTTGTATTCATTTGTTTATTCTTTTTTGATTATTGCCCATAACTAGTATATATGTGCATGTTTCTTGCACAATAACATCCAAATCCTCCAAAGGCGGACAAGTTGTTGTGTATTGTGCAGGTTTTCTTGTATTTTATATTTCATCGATTTTACAAAAATCGTTTTAATATCAATTAATTTGAGGGAGTAATGAAATTCCTTATCATTACGTGCAAAATGAGGTGGGAGAATTTCAAGAAATAAAGATAGAAAAAAAATTAGCCAATTTTACAATGTGCTAATTTTACAGTGAAAAGATTAATTTGCTCATTTGATAATCCACGCCTTTGGCGGAACATGTTTTGCCAATTTGAATATAAAAAAACAATAAGAGTAATAAGTTGTTGAAATTAAAATTTATCACTCATAATTCATAACTTCTCACTTATAACTAATCACTAATTACTCATAATTTCTCACTCATCACTCATCACTAATTACTCATAATTTCTCACTCATCACTCATCACCTTCCCTGGAAATTGCCGCAAAAAACCTTCCTTTTTTTACTGGTTTTTACCTTTAAACCCTTCCGTTTTGTTGCTGGCAAAAACAGGACTCAGCCACCTGTTACGGCCCAGCTATCCGAAATACCTTTACCAAACAAAATTTAATTAATCTAAGCAATAAAAGAAACCTAAAAATTTAACATTAAAAACAATTATCATGAAGACTAAAAAGAAAATTTTAATCGTAGATGACGACATTGATGTAATCACAGTGGCCGAGGCCATCTTAACGAAAGAAGGATATGAAGTAATTTCTGCCAATGGCAAAGTTGAAGGAATTGAAAAATTAAGAACAGAAAAACCTGATTTAGCCATCTTAGATGTTATGATGACTACCCATTACGAAGGCTTTGAACTCGCTAATGAAATCATTAAAAACCCGGATTTAAAAGGTATCCCATTCCTTATGCAAACATCAATTGATGTGCTAACTACAACCAAAGCAAGCGTTCAGGATATGGCTCGTGAATTCAGAAGAGATTCAAACTTTGCCGATTTAAACGTTTTGCTTGTTAAAAATGTAAGCAATGGCACTGCAGGTATCGATTATAAATCGGATGATGGAACTTCCATATTTTTTCCTGTTGGTGGATTTTTAACAAAACCAATTGATGCGATTAAGCTCAAAACTGAAATTGAAAGACTTTTAAACTAATTGACCTTGGTCGTGTGAATTGATGAGGATGTTAAGTGAATTGATGAGGATTGTGTGTGATAGACAAATGGTTAGGTTGAAGGTTGAGCGTAGTCGAAGTCAAAAGGGTATTTCGACTGCGTTCAATGTCCCAAAAAATCTCAAAATTCAATCAAATTAAATGCTGGTAAAAATGAATAGGAAAGAAATAATATCAAAATATCCTGAATCGAGCAGAGAGAACTTAATTCCTGTGTTGCAGGATGTTCAGGAATTAGATGGCTTTTTATCAGAGGAAGCCATAATTGAAGTTGGTAAGCATTTGAAATTACCAACAAGTAAAATTTATGGAGTAGCAACTTTCTATAATCAGTTTAGGTTTCATCCTGTTGGTAAAAATCATATCCAAATTTGTAGAGGAACAGCCTGCCATGTATTGGGTTCGGCTTCTGTGCAGGAAGTGTTGGAAAAAACATTAAATATAAAAGCAGGCGAAACCACAAAAGATGGATTGTTTAGTATAGAGGTGGTTGCTTGTATTGGTGCTTGTGGATTAGCTCCGGTTATTTGTGTGAATGGAAATTTTCATGCAAAAGTTACAAAAGAATCTATGGAAAAAATTATTGAAAATTATAGGGATAAAAGCCAATAGGAGATGGAAAACACTGAAAATACAGCAAGGGAATTTTTTATAAATGAAGTTTTAAGAGATTATTCCAATAATTCAAAAGATAGCGAAACGCTAAAAAAATTATCATATTATAAAAATGAAATTATTGATAAACCTATCATTTTTATCGGTGCAGGTACTTGTGGATTAGGAGCCGGAGCTAACAAAACTATATTAAAAACAAAAGAATATTTATCGGCTCATAATATTGATGCAAAAATTATTGAAACAGGATGTATCGGTTTATGTTCATCAGAGCCAATTATGGATATTCAAATTCCTGGGCATAACCGAATTTCTTTTGAGGCTATAACAGAGGATAAAGTTGATGAGGTTCTCAATCATATTTTCAATCTTGAGCTTCCGGCTGAAAAAGCTTTAGGGCAGTTTGTAACACCAAATAACAGGGTTTGGGAAAATGTGAATGATATCAATGATCACAACTTTTTTGCCCGTCAGCAACGACTGGTGCTTAAAAATTGTGGAATTATCGATCCTGTAAGTATCGAAGAATATATTGCCAAAGGTGGTTATAAAAGTTTTATTAAAACCATCAGTATTTATGAATCGACCGAAGTTTGTCAATTAATAATTGACAGCGGTTTACGCGGCCGAGGTGGGGGTGGATTTACTTCCGGAATGAAATGGAAATTTGCTAACAAAGAAGTTAGTGATCAAAAATATTTAATTTGTAATGCAGATGAAGGTGATCCTGGTGCATTTATGGATCGTGCTGTTATTGAAGGTGACCCTCATAAATTAATTGAAGGTATGGCGATTGCAGCTTTTGCTATTGGGGCTACCAAGGCTTATATTTATATCAGGGCTGAATATCCGTTAGCCATTGAAAGATTGCATATTGCCATTAATCAAGCCAAAGAATATGGCTTGGTGGGAGAGAATATTTTCGGAACCGGTATTGATTTTGAAATAAAAGTTAAAATGGGAGCTGGGGCGTTTGTGTGTGGTGAGGAAACTGCCCTTATGCATAGTATCGAGGGTAAGAGGGGAATGCCTTCGCCTCGGCCTCCATTTCCGACTACCAGTGGATTGTTTGGAAAACCAACTGTTATCAATAATGTAGAAACCCTTTCTAACGTTCCAATAATTATAGAAAAAGGCAAAGATTGGTTTGCTTCTATCGGAACAGAAAAAAGTAAAGGAACCAAAGTCTTCGCGCTTTCGGGTAAAATTCAATTAACTGGTTTGGTTGAAGTTCCTATGGGAACTACCATTCGCGAAATTTTGTTTGATATTGCTGGTGGTATCAAGGATCATAAAAAATTCAAAGCAGTCCAAATTGGTGGCCCTTCCGGAGGTTGTATCACTAAGGAGAATTTAGACATTCTGGTTGATTATGATTCTTTACTCGAAGTTGGTGCCATGATGGGATCAGGTGGCTTAGTTGTTATGGATGAAGATACCTGTATGGTTGATGTCGCTAAATTTTTCATGGATTTTATTCAACGTGAAAGTTGTGGAAAATGTATTCCATGTCGCGAAGGAACAAAACGTATGCTTGAAATACTTGAAAGTATTACCAGTAAACCTCAAAGTTCTACAAGCATGGAGGCTTTAGATCGTTTCAAAGGAGTGATGCAGCTTGAAAAATTGGCCAGAGTTATTAAGAACACTTCACTATGTGGTTTGGGTCAATCAGCGCCAAATCCTGTGCTTAGTACCTTACGTTGGTTTAGAGATGAGTATGATGCTCATATTTTTGACCGTACATGCCCGGCTGGTGTTTGCACCAATTTAAGGCTTTTCAAAATAGATGTTGATAAATGTAGCGGTTGCACCGTTTGTGCAAAAAAATGTCCAACTGGTGCTATCATTGGCACGCGAAAAACGCCACATTTCATTGTAGAAGATAAATGTATTGGTTGTGGAACCTGTGCCGAAGTATGCAAATTTGATGCAGTTAGCATTGTTTAATTTTAAAGTAAAGAAAATGAGTTTTTATATAGAAGTAAACAATAGACAGTTAGAGGCGAAAGAAGGCGAATTATTACTCGAAACGCTGAATAGAAACGGAATTAAAGTTCCAACACTGTGTTATTTAAAAAATACGACACCTACTGGTGCTTGCCGCATGTGTGTGGTTGAGAACAAAGAAACCGGAAAATTATTTACCTCTTGTTCATATCCTGTTCAGGAAGGAATGAAGGTTTTAACCCATTCACCAAAAGTGATCGAATCTCGCAAAACCATCGTTGAACTTTTGCTCTCTGATCACCCCGACGATTGCTTGTATTGTGTGAGAAATCGAAATTGTGAATTACAAACCCTCGCAGATGAATTGCAGGTACGTGAACGTAAAATTAAAGGTCAAAAAAATAATTACAAAATTGACCGTTCAAGTGCAAGTATTGTTAGAGATCCTGATAAATGTATTCTATGTGGTAGATGTGTTCATGTTTGCGAAGATATGATAGGGGTTTCAGCTATCGATTTTATTAATAGAGGAAGTAAATCAGTGATTGGAACTACTTTTAATAAAGGCTTGAATACCTCAAGTTGTGTGAACTGCGGGCAGTGTATTTTAGTTTGCCCTACCGGAGCTTTATCCGAGAAAAATCATTTTGGAGAAATTCAGGATGCTTTGGCAAATCCAGAGAAAAAAGTAGTGGTTCAATATGCTCCGGCAATTTCAGTTTCCCTGGCCGAAGAGTTTAATATGGAACCCGGAAAAGATATTAACGGTATTCTAAATTCAGCATTACGTAAAGTTGGTTTCGATCATGTTTTTGACACTACTTTCTCAGCTGATTTAACGATAATTGAAGAATCTGCTGAGTTAATTGATCGCATTCAAAACAAGGGTGTACTTCCAATGATTACAAGTTGTTGCCCTGCTTGGGTTAAATATGCAGAAGAATTTTATCCCGAGATGATCCCCAATATTTCTTCGTGTAAATCACCCATGCAAATGCTCGGCTCAGTCATTAAATCTTATTGGGCAGAAACTTCAAAAATAAAACAAGAAGATATTTATTCTGTAGCAATCATGCCTTGTACTGCAAAGAAATTCGAAGCACAACGCGAAGAAATGACCCAGCACGGAATTAGCGATGTTGACGCCGTAATTACCACACGTGAGTTAGGCGATTTTATAAGAATGATGGGTGTGGATATTCACAATATTCACCCAGAAGCTGCTGATTCACCTCTCGGATTTAGAAGCTCAGCTGGTAAATTATTCGGAGCTTCAGGCGGAGTAATGGAAGCTGCAATCAGAACAGCTTATCATAGCATTGCAGGCAAAGAGTTAGAAGACTTTAAAATACCTGCAGTAAGAGGTTTAGAAGGCAGAAAAGAGGCGAAGGTACAAATTGAGGAGCTGGAAATTGGGGTTGCAGTGGTTAATGGGTTGGCCAATGCAGCCAAGCTTCTTGATGAAATAAAAGCAGGGAAAAGTGATGTTCAATTTATTGAAGTTATGGCTTGTCCCGGTGGTTGTATTAACGGAGGTGGCCAGCATATTGGTGCTTCACAAGAAGCTATTTTAGCCAGGATGCAAACCATTTATGATATTGATGAAGATGCACCTGTGAAGGTTTCACATCAAAATCCTGAAGTTATTGATTTGTATAAAAATTTCTTAGAAAAACCTTTGGGTCATAAGAGTCACGAACTCTTGCATACAAAATATACCCGAAGAAATGTTTTAAAATAGAAGATGAAAATTAATGGGACACGCAGTACGAAATAAGCTGGTTTTTACCATTAAAGACAAATGCAGGGTTTGTTATACCTGTGTGCGCGAATGTCCTGTAAAGGCAATAAAAATAAATAATGGACAGGCAGAAGTAATTAGTGAGAGATGTATTGGTTGTGGCAATTGTGTGAAAGTTTGTAGTCAGGGTGCGAAAGTATTTCTTGATTCCAAAAGTGAAGTTGGAACATTGCTGAGTTCTGAAAAGAAAGTTATCGCTTGTGTAGCCCCAAGCTTCCCGGCCGAATTTTCTGATATTAAGGATTATCAGATTTTGGTAGGTATGATTAAAAGATTGGGTTTTAATAAAGTTGTGGAAGTAGCTTTTGGGGCTGATTTGATTGCGAGTGAATATCGTCAAATGATTGATAGCGATGACAAAAAGCCATACATCTCTTCCGACTGCCCGTCTATTGTTTATTATATTGAACATTATCATCCTAATTTGGTTCAGAATTTAGCACCTATTGCATCCCCAATGGTTGCTGTAACCAGAGTTATTCGAAAAGAATATGGTGATGTAAAAGTGGTGTTTATCGGTCCATGCATTGCAAAAAAAGCTGAGTCGGACGAGGTTGATGAAGGTATCACTTTTAAGGAATTAAGGGAGTTGTTTCAGCTAAATCAAATTAAACCTGAAGATGTAATTGCTTCAGATTTTGATCCTCCGCGTTCAGGAAAAGGAGCAGTTTTTCCAGTTGATAGAGGACTTATTCAGGCAATTGATAAAAATGATGATTTAACCGATGGTAGAATTTTAACAGCTTCAGGTAAGGATAATTTTAAAGAAATTATAAGTGAATTTGAAAGTGGCGAAATTGACTGTAAATACATGGAATTACTTTGTTGCAAAGGTTGCATCATGGGCCCCGGTATGACCAATAAAAATCAACGTTATTTAAAGCGGAATTTGATTAGTAGTTATGTTCAGCAAAAGATGGATAATTTTGATCAGGAGGAATGGCAGGCAAATATTGATAAATTCAGTGATTTGGATTTATCTCAATCCTTTAATCCAAGTGATCGTCGCGAATTAATTCCTTCTTCAGAGTCTGTGAATAAGGTGCTTGTAAGCATGGGTAAGAAAAAGCCATCCGATTTTTTGAACTGTGGTGCTTGTGGTTATAATACTTGCAAAGAGCACGCCATAGCCATAGTTCAGGGGCATGCTGAAACAGAAATGTGTTTACCATTTGCCATTGAAAAATTACATAAATCGATAGAAGATTTAAACATTTCAAACGGAAATTTAGAAGATGCCCGCATCGCGTTAAAGCAATCTGAAAAATTGGCAAATATGGGGCAGCTCTCCGCTGGAATTGCGCATGAACTGAATAATCCGTTGGGAGTAATTACGATGTACAGCAATATACTGAAGGAAGAGACAACCAAGGATAATCCAATGTATCATGATTTAGAATTAATTGTTGATCAAACCGAAAGATGTAAAAAGATTGTTGGAGGCTTATTAAATTTTGCCAGAAAGAATCAGGTAAAAAAAATAGAGACCAATCTTGAAAATTTTGTGATAAGAAGTACTGAATCAATTGTTATACCTCAAAATGTTAAACTTAAGGTTGAAGTTGATTTAAAAGATCCAATCATTATGATTGATCAGGATCAAATGATGCAAGTGCTAACCAATCTTGAAAAAAATGCAATTGAGGCCATGCCCGATGGAGGTATGCTTACCGTCAAAGTTGATGATACTGAAAGCAATTTTAAAATTCATATTCAGGATACGGGTGTAGGAATCCCAAAAGAAAATATGGATAAATTATTTACCCCATTTTTTACAACAAAAAAACTGGGAAAAGGTACTGGACTTGGATTGCCGCTTGTTTATGGCATTGTTAAAATGCATAAAGGCCAAATTAATGTAATCTCAAATACGGATATAGATAAAGGAGTAACAGGTACAACATTTATAATTGATGTTCCCAAATTTTAATACTTAAACCAATGAAATGCATTAAAATAGAAAAGTCAGATCAGATTCAATTGATTGAATTGTGACATGTATCAAGAATCAAGTATCAAGAATCAAGTATCAAGTATCAAGTATCAAGTATCAAGAATCAAGAATCAAGAATCAAGTATCAAGTATCAAGAATCAAGTATCAAGTATCAAGACCCAGGAATTTAAAGAAAAATAAAATGAAGAACGATATTCAAAAAACAATATTAGTAGTTGATGATGATAGTGATTATCAATTTCAACTAAAAGCGCAAATCGAAAGCTTTGGGTTTAATGTTATTACTGCAGATGGACAAAAGGAAGGAGTTAAAATAATTGAAAGCCATAAACCAGATTTGGCCATCCTCGATTTGATGATGGAAAATATGGATAGCGGATTTATCCTAAGTCATAAAATAAAACAAAAATACCCTGATGTTCCGGTAATCATTGCAAGTGCAGTTACTGCTGAAACAGGGATGATATTTGGAGTCGAATCAAAAGAAGATAAGACTTGGATTAAGGCTGACCTTTATCTCGAAAAAGGGTTGAGATCAGATCAATTGCACAGAGAAATCAATAAGTTATTGAAAATATAAATTGGAAGGTAATATCACCTTAACATATATAAAATAGAACTATATTATGGCAGATTTAAAATTTCGGGTTAAAGCACAGAGTGAAAACCCAACCATGACAAAAGTGAAAGCAAGGGGATTTGAAATGATTATTGATGAACCTGAACAATTAGGAGGTACCAATCATGGTGCTAATCCGGTAGAATATGAGTTGGCAGCTTTCTCGGGTTGCATTAATGTAATGGGACACGTTATTGCCAATGAAATGGGCATGGACTTAAAAGGAATAAAAATTGATATTTCCGGTACATTGAACCCTGACAAATTTATGGGTAAATCGATGAATGAGCGTGCAGGCTATAAACAAATTGATGTAAAGATTAAAGCTGATTCTACTGCTGATTCAGAAACACTTGAAAAATGGAAGCAAGCCATCTGCGATAGATGTCCTGTAAGCGATAATTTGAAAAATACTACACCAATTGATGTTGTTGTTTTAAATTAATGTATAAATCGGTAGGGATACATAGGCAATGCCCATGTATCTCTACTGTAATCAAAAAAACTGTTAACATGGAATCATTAAAAGTACTTGTTGTTGATGACGAACCCGGTATCCGTTCTGGAATTGTTCGAATTTTAAAAAATTTCGCAGTAAGTTATCCTTTCATGGAAGAGGATTTTGACTTTGATTTAGTTGAAGCAGAAACCGGTGAAATGGCCATTGAAATTATCGACAGTCAGAAAATTGATATCATCTTGCTCGATAATCAATTGCCAGGCATCAATGGTATAGAAGTGCTGGAGTACATCAAAAAAATTCAATACGATGCATTGGTGATGATGATTACCAGTTATGCCTCGCTTGATTTGGCAGTTAAGGCTACAAATAATGGTGCTTACAATTTCGTGCCAAAACCATTTACGCCACAGGAATTAAAAACTGCAGTCGAAAGTATCACCAAGCAACTCTACCTGAAAAGGATGACAAGGTTGATGAATAAAGAAGGTAAGCAAATTCGTTTTCAGTTTTTATCGGTGCTTTCACACGAATTAAAATCTCCGATCAATGCGATTGAAGGATACATGAAGATGATGCAGGAAAAACAGCTTGGAGATAATATTGATGACTATGCAACCATGATTGATCGATCCATGATCAGGCTCAAAGGAATGCGAACATTAATCCTTGACTTACTTGATTTAACCCGACTCGAATCGGGTAAAAAAGTTCGGTCTATTAAAAAAGTTGATATCTACGAAGTGGCAAAAATGGCCATGGATTCAATAGAGCCTTTAGCCATTCAAAAACAAGTTAAAATTCAACTTGAAGGAGAGCAGAATACTTATATTTCATCTGATCGGGATGAGCTTGAGATTATCTTAAACAACCTAATTTCAAATGCGGTAAAGTATAATAAAGATGGTGGAAAGGTTCTTGTAAGTATTGCCACAAGTGAGATAAATATTAAAATAACGGTCGAAGACACCGGAATTGGCATGAGTGAAGAAGATATTGAAAAGCTGTTTCAAGAGTTTGTTAGAATAAAAAATTCAAAAACCAAAAATGTTACCGGTAGTGGTTTAGGATTGTCGATTGCAAAAAAAATGGTGGAGCTAAATGGTGGAACCATCAAAGTGGAAAGTACCCCGGATGTAGGTAGTAAATTTATTGTTACACTTCCCCAAAATTAATGAGTTATGGCTATGATTTTTAATCCACAAAAATATAAAATTGAGGATCGATCAATGCAAAATTATATTGATCCTGAAGAAATTAATAATTATTTAAAACGAGCCAAACCAACAACTGAAATGGTTAGCCGAGTGATTGAAAAATCATTAAACAAAGAGCGATTGAATTTAGAAGATGTTGCTTTATTAGTGAGTGCAACAGATCCTGAACAAATTGAAATAATTAAAGAAGGGGCAAAAACCTTAAAACGCAATATTTACGGAAACCGTATTGTTTTATTTGCACCTTTATATGTGGGTAATTTGTGTAGCAATAATTGTAAATATTGTGGATTTAGAGCTTCAAATACTTCTGCCGTAAGAAAAACGCTGAATGATCAGGAGTTGGAAGAAAATGTGATTGCTTTAGAGCAAAATGGACAGAAACGTTTAATTCTTGTTTTTGGCGAGCATAAAAAATATAGTGCTGAATACATTGCTGATACCGTTCGGAAAGTTTACAAAATAAAATCGGGTAATGGAGAAATCAGACGTGTAAATATCAATGCCGCTCCGCTAAGTATTGAAGATTTTAAGACAGTTAAAGAATCAGGAATTGGCACTTATCAGGTATTTCAAGAAACCTATCACCCTGAAGCTTATAAAGAATATCATCCGTCAGGAAAAAAAGCAGATTATGATTATCGAATTACATCCCTAGATCGAGCTATGGAAGCCGGTATTGATGATGTTGGAATTGGTGCTTTGTTCGGTTTGTATGATTGGAGATTTGAAGTCCTTTCGTTGGTTCGTCATACCAATCACCTGGAAGCTTGCTATAATGTTGGACCACACACCATCTCTTTTCCACGGTTACAAAAAGCCTTAAACATGGAATTGGATGATAAGTATTTTGTGAGTGATGAAGAATTTACCCGTATCATTGCTATATTGCGTTTGGCTGTTCCTTATACAGGAATGATATTGACAGCGAGAGAGCCTGAGCATATCAGAAAAGAAGTTTTGCAATATGGTTGTTCACAGATTGATGCAGGCACAAAAATTGAAATTGGGGCTTATGCTGAAAAGTTTCGCGCAAACCAGAAACTTGATAAAGAACAATTCTTGATTAATGATAGCCGTTCGTTAAATGAGGTTATTGATGAATTGCTTGGTGACGGATATTTGCCATCATTTTGCACTGCTTGTTACCGACTGGGACGAACAGGGGAGCATTTTATGGAATTCTCAGTTCCGGGTTTTATCAAAAGGTTTTGCACTTCAAATGCGATTCTTACCCTGGCAGAATATTTAATGGATTATGCACCTAAGCAAACCTATGATAAGGGTTGGAAAGTGATTGCGCAAAATTTGAATGATATAAAGGGTTTTCAAGATGTGGATGAAGTAAAATCCAGAATTGAGAGAATTAAGAATGGCGAACGCGATATATATTTTTAAGAAGCTATTGGCTATTAACCTTTAGCTGTTTGTTAAAAAAGCACTTCTAATAGCTAATAGCAAACAGCTAATAATAAATAATGATCTTTCGACAGGTTCAAGGATCGGAATCAATAAAAACAATTAAACAAATGACCAAAGGACGCGACCTAAAACCACATATCGGAATTTTTGGAAAACGAAATAACGGCAAAAGTTCGTTTATTAATGCCATTGTTGGTCAAGACGTTGCCATCGTTTCTGATCATGCAGGAACAACAACCGATCCGGTAAAAAAATCAGTTGAAATATTTGGCGTAGGTCCTGCTATCATGATTGATACAGCAGGAATTGATGATAGGGGAGAATTAGGTTTACTGAGGGTTAAGAAATCTTTAGAAGTTATTAAGAATATTGATCTTGCCATTTTATTAATCGCACAAAATAATTTTGATGATGAAGAAATCAATCTTTTAAATCATTTTAAGCGGTTTGAAATTCCAACTTTAATAATTCATAATAAATCAGATATTGAAGAAATTACCTTCGAAACAATCGAGAAAATAAAATTATTCTCTGCTGCCGAAGTGATAGAATTTAATGCCATTGGAAAAAATTCATCAGATGAAGTAATTGATGCCATCAGAAGAAATATTCCAGAAACAGTTTATCAAAAACCCTCACTTTTTCAGGGTATTATTAAGCCTAAAGATTTGGTGCTGTTAGTAACTCCAATCGATTCGGAAGCTCCGGATGGAAGAATGATATTACCACAAGTAATGGCATGGAGAGATGTGCTAGATCACGATGCGATTTGCATGTCGGTTAAGGAAACAGAACTAGAGGATTTTTTAAAATTAGGAATTAAGCCAAATCTGGTCGTGACCGATAGTCAGGTTTTTGATTATGTTGCTTCAATTATTCCCTCCGAAACACCTTTGACCAGTTTTAGTATTCTATTTGCCAGATTAAAAGGTGAGTTTGAAATTTATATCGAAGGTACCCGCCAGATAGAAAATCTGAAAGATGGTGACAAAATATTAATGTTGGAATCTTGCACGCATCAATTAAGTTGCGATGACATTGGCAGATATAAGATTCCTAAATGGCTTAAATCTTTCACGAAAAAAGATTTGCAATTTGAATATATTTCAGGCTTGAATAAGGAATTAGAAGATTTATCCGATTATGCACTGGTTATCCAATGTGGTGGATGTGTCGCCACCCGAAAGCAAATCGTAAACAAAATTAAAATGGTATCTGAAAAAAATGCTCAGATCACCAATTACGGAATGGTGATCGCCTATATAAATGGTATTTTTGATCGCGTAATTCAACCCTTTACCAATGGCTAATCCTCACCTAAAAAATATACTCACAAAGGAATTCTTTGAAAAAGAAGATATTCGTTTTATGCTTGAAGCGGAAGGCTTGGACAAAGCAGAACTCTTTAAATATGCTGCTGAAATAAAACGCCAATATGTTGGGGATGAGGTATATTTACGTGGCCTCATTGAATATTCGAATATTTGTAAAAAGGATTGTTATTATTGTGGAATCAGATGTTCAAATAAGAACTTTAATCGCTACGAAGTAAGTATTGATGAAATTAAAGAAGCATGTGATTTTGCCATTAAAAATCGTTTTGGTTCTATGGTTATTCAATCAGGTGAATTACAATCGGAAAATTTTACAGAAAAAATATTAAAAGCAATTCTTCTGATTAAAAATAAATCGAATGGTAAGATGCGCATTACTTTATCATGTGGCGAGCAAACACCTGAAGTTTATAAAAAATGGTTTGATGCAGGAGCGGAGCGATATTTGCTAAGAATTGAAGCTTCTAATCCGGAACTTTATAAAAAATTACATCCCGAAAATAAATTGCATAGTTATGATCAGCGCGTTGAATCGCTAAAACAACTAAAGGCAATTGGCTTCCAAACGGGTACAGGAGTTATGATTGGATTGCCATTTCAAACCATCAATGACCTTGCAGATGACATTTTATTTATGCGCGATTTTGACATCGATATGTGTGGCATGGGGCCTTATATTGAGCATGAATCTACGCCATTGTATAAACATACAAAAGGATTGATTTCTTTGGAAAATCGATATCAATTGGCCTTAAAAATGATTGCTGTGCTTCGAATTGTGATGAAGGATGTGAACATTGCATCTACAACTGCCTTGCAAGCAATTAATGCGTCGGGAAAGAAGTGTGCATTAGAAATAGGAGCGAACGTTATTATGCCTAATATTACTCCGGTAAAATATAAAGAAGAATATCACCTATATAAGGATAAACCCGGAGAAGGCTTGAGTGTTGATAATGAATTAGATTATGCAATTAAAGCCATTAAGAATGCAGGTTGTGAAGTAGCTTTTGGATCATATGGTGACGCCTTACATTATTTGAAGAGATAAATTCGTAATTTTGGGCTAATTTTTCAGAACCAAAATTGTGAAAATGAGAAAGAATGTTTCGTATATACTTCTTAAACTTAAGCTTTTCTTTCCGATTGCGTCGATAATTATTATCGTCGTTGCAGTTGCAACAGTGCTATTTATCAATAGTTCGATTAAAACCTTTAACCTGCAAACAGAAAATAACCTGAAACTTGAGGTTAAGACCATCGCTAAAATGTTCGAGCGTGAAAGGCAATTGAAGTTGGAGAAGGTTAAAACCAATTTAAAAGTTGCGCATAATCTTTTCTATACGCAAACACTAAAATCCACAAATTCAAAGATTGAACTCCAAGCTATTAATCAGGAGAATAATATTGTTCACAAAGTGGAAATAAATGATTGGTTGTTAAATAATCAGTCCTTAAGCAATAATTATTCTTTTGTAGATAGTATTAAGAATTTATTAGGAGGGACTGCAACCATCTTTCAGAAAATTGATAGCGGTTATTTGAGAGTATCAACTAATGTCCAGACTACGACGGGTGAAAGGGCCATCAACACTTATATCCCTAATTCCTCACCCGTAATTCAATCGATTGAAAAGGGAGAAATTTATTTTGGTAGGGCTTTCGTTGTAAACGATTGGTATACTACCGCCTATGAGCCTATTTTTGTTGGAGGAGAGATTGTTGGGATTTTATATGTTGGAAACAGAGAAAAGGATTTACAGAAACTACGTGAGATTTTATACAGTTTGAAAATAGGTGAGACGGGTTACCCTGTTGTTTTTGATAAGGAGGGAAATATTTTAATTCATCCCAGTATTGAGGGTCAAAACTGGAAAGACAGCAGTTTATTCAAGCAGTTCACTCAACAGGATCAAAAAATTATTCGATATGATTTTACGGGGAAGAAAAAGATTGCTGCATACACATACTACCAAGATTTCGAACTTTATATTCTTGCTTCCGTAGAGATTGAAAAGGAGAATCAGGATTTTATACAAAACACCATTATTAGCTCAACAATTACTGCTTTAGTTGCCATTATTTTGCTCTTAAGTATCTTGTATTTTTTAACAGCCGATAAGATTTATAAATATTTCGTTAAACTAGATCAATCCAATAAAAATCTCATTTCTGCAAAGCAGGCATTGAAACAATCGGAAGATCGATTTCATAAATTATTTAACAGCACAGGTGATGATATTTTTGTTACAGATATTAACGAAAATATTGTTGAAGTAAACCAGGCAAGTTGTAATACACTGGGTTATAATCGAGATGAGTTATTGAAAATGAAAATGATTGATCTGAAAACATCAAAGTATGCGCCTTTGGTTTCTGAAAATCGGAAAATCATTTTTAATCAAGGGTTGTTTACGTTCGAATCGGAGAATGTTGCTAAAGATGGGAAAATTATTCCTGTCGAAATTACTTCTCGACTAGTTGAGTATAACAACGAAAAATTAATCCTGAGCGTTGCCCGAAATATTGGAAATAGAAAAGAAATAGAAAGAGAAATTTTAAGTACAGTTATTCGAACCGAAGAAAGGGAGCGGGAGCGCTTTGCAAAAGATATGCACGATAGTGTTGGCCCACTTCTGTCAACCATCAAATTGTATGTTAACGAGTTAAGATCATCAACCCTTGAAGAGGAAGAACGAAAAGACTTTGTTAAAATCACGAATGAAATTCTGGATGAATCCATCACCTTAATTCGTACCATTTCTAATAATTTAATGCCACGTGTAATTCATAAATACGGATTGATAAAAGCCTTGGAATCTTTTTGTGAGAAAGTGAATAAAACCAATAAAATCAGCATAAACCTATCAAATTCAAATTTTTCCGACCGCTTGGATCAAAACCTCGAACTTATTTTATTTAGGGTTATAACGGAGCTAATTACAAACACACTCAAACATGCGAATGCAAAAAACATTCATGTTGATTTAGAAAAAAGTTCGAATAAGATAATTATGAATTTTAAGGACGATGGAATTGGATTTGATATTGATAAAATCATGAGTTCAGAACATTTGGGCATGGGGCTTAAAAATATCATTAGTAGAATAAAATCAATCAATGGCGATTATAATTTTATTAGTTTTCCGGATAATGGATTTCAAATAAAAGTGAATATAGATTTATAAAAGATTACAAATATGACAGACACGGTTAAAGTATTGGTAGTTGATGATCATGAAATTTTCAGAAATGGATTAAAGATGGTTTTAGGTAAGCTGAAGTACACTAAAGTTATTGCTGAAGCATCCAATGGAGCTGATTTTCTGGAATTGTTGAAAGATCACCATCCTGATATCATTTTAATGGATATTGAAATGCCGGTTATGAATGGCATTGATGCGACTTTGAATGCCTTAAAAATCAATGCCGATTTGAAAATTATCGCATTAACCATGTTCAACGAGGATGAATATATTCAAAGTATGATTGATGCGGGTGTCAGCGGATTTTTAATCAAAAATATTAATAAAGATACGCTGGATAAGGCCATACAAACAGTGCTAAACGGAGGTAATTATTATTCCGAAGAACTTTTTGACTTTTTTACCAAACAAATTACAAAGCCTGAAAAATCAAAAACAGATGAGATAAAATTAACCCGTCGCGAAAAGGAAATTTTACAACTGGTGTGTGAAGGATTAAGCAATCAGGAAATTGCCGATATTTTATTTGTGAGTGAACGTACCATTGTTGGGCACAAATCAAATTTACTTGCTAAAATGGGTTGTAAAAATACAATCGGGATGATGTCGTATGCAATTAAAAATAAGTTGGTTGTCCTTTAGTAACTGATTTAAACAATAAAACAAAGAAATAATAAAATGAAAAAAATAGCACTTCCAACACGAAATGATAATATTGATGCTCATTTTGGGCATTGCGCGTATTATTCAATTTTTACAATTGATGAGAATAATAAAATTGTGAGCCAAGAAATGTATACTGCTCCACAAGGTTGTGGATGTAAATCTAATGTGGCAAGTTTGCTGGCTGAAAAAGGTGTATCCTTGATGCTTGCCGGAAATATGGGGATGGGTGCAGTCAATGTTTTGCAATCATCCGGAATTGAAGTTTTAAGAGGATGTGAAGGAAATGTTAAGAATGTTGTTGAAGCTTACTTAAATGGAATATTAAATGACAGTGGCGAAAGTTGCGCACAGCACGAACAGCATCAACAAGGAGGTGAACACCAATGTGGACATCACTAAATAGAACCTATGCTTATCAATTCTCAGTTTAAGGGTTATTCCTATGCGTTTCTTGCGACACTAGCTGGCTCAACAGTATATATTTTTAGCAAGGCTGCCTTTAATCAGGTAAGTTTGGCGCAGTTCGGAGTTTACTGGTTTGCCATGGCCATTGTTTGGAATACCCTTTTTACCTTGCGATCGGCAGAACATCGACAATTCCATCACATTACTTCAAAATCTGTTAATACTTTAATAATTATTGGATTAATAGAAATTGTTGCCACAGGAACATTTTATGCTGCTATCTCAGTTTCCGAAAACCCTGCTATTCCTTCATTTTTGCGTAATATGGAGTATATTTTTGTTATGCTGATGGGGGTATTTCTGTTAAAAGAAAGATTTAGTATTATCGAAATTTTCGGAATATTTCTAACTTTTACAGGTGTAATTGTAATTAGTCATACCAAAACAGAATCGTTGCAAACCTATTTTACGAGCAGTGCAGGATTAATGCTTATCTCCACTGTTTTTTATGGAGCTCGCACCATCATTGTTAAGCTTCATATTAAAAAATTAACCCCAACAATTTTAGCCATAAGCAGAGCCATATTTTTACTCACAGCTTCCTTAATTATGTTAAAAATATTAGGGCAGGATTTAATGATTCCTACAAAGGCAATAATCAATATAAGCATTGGATCATTTTTGGGGCCTTTTCTAACCTCATTAAGCCAATACAACGCCCTTAAGTATTTGGAAGCATCAAGGTCTGCAATAATCCAAAGTACGACAGCACTTTTTGTACTTGTTGGTGCTTATTTATTCTTTGGGAAATTCCCTGCGGGATATCAATTAATAGGTGGTATTATTACCATAGCCGGTCCAATCATACTTATCTGGGGAAAGAAAGTTGGGGGTAAAAAACTAAGATTAAAGTGAATTTTATTTTGTATCTACAATAAAAAAACGTTTTGAGATAGAATTTCCTAACTCATCAACAACAGTCATAGCATGTTTTCCTAAATCAGGCCGAATTCCTTTTTCGTGAAAGTGTTCAGTTGTGCCAATAAATTCATCATCTAAATGCCAAAACAACTTTATGTTTGGCTCTCTGTGAACGATCTTAAAAACTATTTCACTAAGCTCCCCATTAAGATCACGAGGCACATAAATATTTGTTGATTCTGTGGGGTATAAAAATTCCATCATGCTGATCGTACTGCTTCCAAGGCAGTCAGGTCTAAAGGGAGGTAGCTTCTTATAAAATGGGTTTTTATTGCGAAAATACCACTCCCATGCAGGGGGTAAAATAAACCAGGATTTGTGTTTCATAAACTGCTGTGGATAACAATCGGAATTAACCTGAAATCTTGCTAATGAATCGAGGTGAATAATTTCATGGAATGGACAAATTACTGTTTTATTAATTTGATTTGCCACCCAAATTGTGTCAATATGCTCACAATGACTTGATGCCGGATATCCACTTTCTCTGCAAACTTTAAGCTGAACCATGTCATTGTATGGCTCTTGAAACCAGGTTGTATTTGGAAGCGAATTGTAAATATCAAATAAAATAGGTGCGGCCACAGTAGTTCCTGTTAGCCCCGGTCGGCCTTCTCCATCTGCATTTCCAACCCAAACTCCAACGGTGTATTCGGGTGTTACACCAATGGCCCAGGCATCGCGATAGCCATAGCTGGTTCCTGTTTTCCAAGCAATATTTTGTGATGACCCAAACATTTCCCAGCCGGCCTCCGTATCAGGTCTGTTTACTTCAAGCAATGCTTTGAAAGTTGAATAAATTGCTGATGCTGAAAAGACTTCATAATTATCTGATAAAATGACTTCTTCATCATTAATTCGATTGTTGAAACTTATTTTATTCCAGTCGCTGCGCTGATATTTACCGTTATTATTTGGGTAATTATTTGCGATATTTGCCATGCTCGAATAGGCACTCACCAAATCCCATAAACTGGCTTCTGCTCCTCCGAGGATGAGCGATAACCCATAGTAGTCTGCATTTTTAGAAATATGGGTTAAATTTAATTTCTTTAAATAATTCAAAAATGTCTCAATTCCATAATCCCTTAACATTCTAACTGCAGGGATATTTAAAGAGCGGGATAAGGCTTTTTTTGCAGGAACTGCACCATCATAGCTTAGGTTAAAATTCTTAGGAGAAAATCCTTGAATTTGAGTTGGAATATCGGCGACAAGCATGTTTGGAAGTAATTCGCCATCAGTTACCATGGCTGAGAATAAAAATGGTTTTAGAATGCTACCCGTGCTTCTTGGAGCATTAATAATATCCACATCGCTTCCATGCTCAGGGCTGCTGTTTTTTGTGTTTCCAATGTATGCAATAACTTTTTTTGTTTTGTTATCGATTACCAAAGCAGCTGCATTAAAAATTTGGTTGTGGGTTAAAATCTGATGATGTTGGCTAATGATTTCAGATACTTTCTCTTGGGTTTGAAGTTGAACCGAAGATTGAAATTTTTTTTTGTCGAAATGAATTGCAATTTGCTCAAGCAGGTGAGGGGCAATGCGGGGCAAATCGTGTGGTTTTTCTGGGATAGGCTCCATTAATGATAATTCGTAACTGATGCTGTCAATTTTTCCTTTTTCGAACAATTTTTTAAGTAAGCGGTTACGTTTTTTTAGCAAAATACTTTGACCTTTACCCGGGTAAATTAATGAAGGAGCATTTGGCAAAACAGCCAATGTTGCATTTTCTGCCCATGATAATTGGTAAGGAGATCTTGCATAATAACGCCAGGCTGCGGCTTCTAAACCAACAACATTGCCCCCAAAAGGAGCGTTCTCAAGATATTTCTTTAAAATCTTCATCTTTGAATATCTCAACTCGTATTTAGTGGAAAGGATAATTTCAATTATTTTTTGGAAGTAATTTCGGCTCTTGTTTTCTCTTGCGATTCTAACCAACTGCATCGTAATGGTGCTGCCTCCTGAAACCACCTTTCCGGCTTTGATGTTTTGTGAAATTGCCCGAAATATTGAAATCGGATTAAATCCGGGATGTTTATAAAAATATTCATCTTCAAATAGAAGGAGGCATGTTTCCATTTTTTGAGGAATACTATCGAGCTCGGGAAATCGCCACTGACCATCTTCTGCAATTTTAGCGCCTAGTAAAATTCCTTCCTTCGACAATAAAACAGTTGAGCTTGGGTTCTCAATTTTTGGGATAGGAATTAGCAAATAAAAAATAGAAACGACCACCAAAAGTAGTAGCCATTTCTTCTTTTTATATTTGATAAACAATGCTTTCAATGGATTGAGCTAATTATTTTTCTTTGATCACTTCAACCCATTGACCTTCAGTTCGCGCATTAATTCGATTATCGTACATCGCTTCACAAACAACCGATGGTAAATAGAATTTGCCAACATAGGCAGCATTTAACATCAGCACAAATGATTTACTTGTTCTGCTTGTTAAATCAAAATATGAATAAACCCGGTCGTCACGAATATCCTGATAGTTTGGTTTATCAATTTCATGGGTATTCCCAACACCAAGCATACGCATATTTAAGATTTCCCAACCTGATGGAAAAATTTGAGTGAGGGCTAATTCTTTGTAATCGCCCATAATGCCTGGATTTTTTAAAGTTATAATGGCCTTAAAATCGGTTCCCTGATTTATGGAAGAAATATCAAGAGGACGATTGTCTAGTGTTTTGTATTTTATGTCTATCGTTAAATTGTTATTTTCGGCAGGTAATTTATTTTCAATGGGAGTGCCGGCTACCGAAAGATTGATGTACAACGATGAATTTCCATTATTTTTAACTTTAGATTTAAAACTTTCCTTCTGCGTTAATTTATGTTGAAATTGCTTGATCGATTTATCAGTATTAACTTCATCATTTTCGCCATCAAAAGAATAATTGAATTTTAGAAGATTATTAGTGGCATCAATATCTCCGGCAAATTTAGCCATAGCCATTAAACAGTAAGCTGTAGTTTGGGTACTCATCCAATTATTTGCACTTAATTTTTTAGAAATCATTTCTATTAACGGAATGGCATTTTCTTTTTTATTTAATATGGTAAGGGTTTCTAAAATCATGGCATGATCTCGTGTTGCAGAACCAAAAGTGTAGGATTGTTCATGATAGTCAGCCAATTCCCAGCTAAGTTTTTCAATCATTGAATTTGCAATATTTTCTTTACCTGCAAGCGCATAAGCAGCAGCCAAACGCCATTTGGCCTGGGTGCTTAATTTGGGCATTTCACGTAAACGATTCATCGCACCAATTTCTGCTCCTCCTGCTAATGCCAAGGTGTATAAGCGATAGGCCTGGTCGAGATAACTCCAATTGAAAAGAGGAGTCCAGTTTCTGGCTTTTCGACTTTGATAAGCCAACCATTTCCCTTTCATTCCTAGAGGTAATGAATAGCCTTTGGTCTCGGCTTCAATCATAAAATGACCGGCATAACTGCTACCCCAATCAGTTGAAGTATTTTCTCCGGGCCAATAACTGAATCCACCTTCCGGTAATTGGAATGATAAGAAACGATTTAATGCAGCTGCTATATTTTGCTGTATTTTATCCTTCATTTCTGGTTTTACTTCCATAACCGCAGAGAGATATAATTGAGGAAAAACGGCTGAAGTTGTTTGTTCAATACATCCGTGTGGATAATCAATGAGGTATTTTAATCGCCTTCCAAAATCTATAGGCGGAATTTTGGAAAATTCAAGTGTTGCCTGATTGCTTCCTTCTAAGCCAAAAACTTTTGCATCCAATTCCCATTCTTCACCAGGGTTCACAATTCCTGCATAAGTTTCTGTAATTGGAGGGTTTGCCGCACGTACATCTATTTCAATTTCATAGTCAGTTTTTTCCGATCCAGAGGAAGCCAAAATTTTTAATTTACCTATTCCTAAGTTTTTTGAAACTTCTAAATCAAAATTAAGTTCGAATTCTCCAACTTCGTTCACCTTAATGGTTTGCTCTTGTTTACCGATTACCTTAAATAATTCGTTGGTTTCCACTTTAACTTTTACCTGTTTAATATTTTCTTCCATCGCGAAAAGGGTAACAGGAAGCTTCAACTTCTCATTTGGGCCTACAACCCTTGGCATTGTTGCCAACAGCATCAATGGATTTTTAACTGGAGTTGATTGCTGAGCAAATCCGTAGGCGCCATTTTCACCGGCAACAAGCATTGTTCGCACAGCTCCAATGTATTTTGGGAGCTGAATCCGATGTGTGTTTGATTGATTTTTTTGCAGCGTAAACGGACCAATAAATTTTACAACCGGTTTAAACCGATTAGCCTTTTTCTTGTCCTTATTTACTAAGTCTTCGTCTCCGCCAATAGCGAATACCTGTTGGATTTGACCTCCATAAGCTCCCAATACAAAATCATAAAGATCCCAGGTTTTTACACCAAGAGCTTCTTTTGAGTAAAAAGTTTTCCATGGATCAGGAGTTTTAAATCTGGTTAGATCGAGCAAACCTTCGTCAACAATTGCCAGGGTATAAGTCATTGCTTTTCCTTGCTCTTCTTTAACTGTCAACTGAAATGCTTCTTCTGAACGAAGTTTATCAGGCATTGCTATTTTGGGCTGAAGTCGTGTTGCCGGGTTTTCAACGTAAATTGGGATAACACCGTAAAGTCGAATGGGGAGATCATTCGCAGCTTGCTTATGTGCTTGCACCAGCGTGATGTTCACATATATATTAGGTGCCATTTCTTCAGTAATTTTGAATTCGAAACTTGATTCTTTATCCGTAGTTTCTACCCAAAACATATCAATCACTCGCGAACCATTTTCAATACTAATTAATGCACGGCTATCTTTGCTGCTAGGAAATGAAATCTTTGCTTTTTCGCTAACATTATATTTGTCTTTATCCGAAGAAAACATAAGCATACTTGCAGCACCAGGGTTTTCTCTTTGACCTCGACCAGCCCATCCGGGCCAATCAACGTAAACAGATTTACCAGAACTATGCCCATCCGAATCTGTAATACGAATTAAGTAACGACCCCATTCAGGGTATTTAATTGAGAAAGTGAATTCGCCTATTCCATCATTATCTGTTGAAATATCTTTGGTAAAAATTGGACGGTGTTGGCTACTCCCAACATAAGATGCTAAATTATCGGAACCTGATTCCCACCACCATCGCCAATGCACTTTATAAATATTTACTTTCAGATTTTTTCTTTTAACCGGATTGCCATTTGCATCTACAGTTATAATTTCAATTTTATGATCCTCATCAGTGAGAAGCATTCCTCTGGCTTTGTCTCCTTTTGGTGTTTTTAAACCAACATAAAATTCATTTGCTGCATAAGGAATTGAGAATTGATCAATGCTAAAATCACCACCTTCTTCAAATGCTCGGGTTAAAAATGTTGCGTTAAGCATTCCCGAAACATTTTGTGAAAGATTAAATTCTGCATTTATTTCAGCATTTCCTTTATCATCAATCCTATCATCAAAAATGGTATATTCTTCTGCATAAAATATTGAGGCAGGATCATCAAAAATATAATCCTTGTAATCATCGAAGCGCGTAATAATCTTATCCAGTTTAACATCAACTTGTGCTCTTAAATTTTTTGCAACGGCACCGTGTAGCCATTTAATATTTAGCTTTCCATCGATTTTATCATCTTTAACGCTTAGTTTTTCCTTCCCGAAATCAATGTTGATTTTTAACCGGTTCGGTTTAACTGTTTCAATGCGCAATTGTTTTGTGAAAGTGGTTCCGCCAACCTTGACTCTGGCAAGCCAATTACCTGTTGGAGCTGCTGCATTAGTATTTGTTTTAAAAGAATAGAACCCATTTATACCTTGAGTGTTTACAATCCTCTTTACCGTTTGACCGTTGGGGTCGTCAAGTTCAAAAACAACAGGATGATGAATTGGAAGTTTTTTCTGTATGTCCTCTAAAATAAAGGTTACAAACAGAGAGTCGCCTGGGCGCCATACGCCACGTTCGCCATAGAGATAACCCTTGATCCCTTTTTGAACGACCTTGCCCGAAATATCAAATTTACTTAACGATAGTGATGAACCATCATCGAGCTTTAAATACCCTTTTTGTTTTCCTTTTTCCGCAACAAGTAGAAAGGGCTTTTGTTCAAAGCCAATGTTCACTAAGCCATCTTTGTCGGTTCTTTTTTTATCAATTAACTGTAGTTGATAATTGTAAATTTCTACTTTTACTCCGCTTAAAGGTTTTGTTGAATTTAAATCTGTGACTGCCACAACCATTTTCTTGTCAGAACCAGATTTAGCAATAATTCCCAGATCGGATGCCAGCACATTTCGGGAAACCGTTTTATTTGCAAAGAATGCTTCGTGACAAGGATTTTCGCGTTCTTGCCAATCGTAATAAGTGTAATTATAATAGCCATAAGGATTATCCCAGTAGCTATCTTCGGTTTCTTCAGCAACGTCCCAGTCTTCAGTTTCTACTTCATCGTTTAAATTTGTGTTTTCGCAAGGATAAAGAGAATAGCTTTTCTTCATGCTTAATTCCACCCTGTAAATAGAGCCGGGATCTGTGTCAATAAGTTCGGATAAATCAATCGAGAAGGCATTCCATTGCCCGTAGTCGATTGCATTTGATGAGATCAAATTAATTTTCTTTTTCAAAATCAAACGCCCCACTTGCTTGAGTCCATCATCTTGATCAATATTGCTGGTTTGTAAAAAGCTTAAAATGTTATTTTCAAATATTTTAATCACTCTTAGATTCACTGCTGAAAGATTCACTGTTTCAAAAGGAATTTTTAAATTTTTAGAATCAGGCATGATTACCCCATTTCCGATTAGGCGAACCTGTGGTTTAATTGATTCGAAAGTCAGTTCTTGAGTAAATTGATTCTGGATTTTATAGCCATTGGTATTTTGGATTCCTGCTGCAATAATTACTTCTTTTGAACTAGTCAATCTCTTGTTTGCATATGCTCTTATTTCATTTCCGTCAATTTGGAATTTCAAGTCTTGTTCTCCTTTAATACGAATTAGTCCTCGTAAATCTTGCGTTTTAAGAATGGGATCACTAAACCTTATCAGGATATGTTGGGTTGGTGTTTGAACTGCTGATATTAGCATCAACTTAAAGTTACTGATAGATGGGATTTCTACAATTTTTTCAGTATCCGCTATCTTAATTGGATCCCCATTTATCATTATTTTTAATTCACCTTCTGCTTCCAGTCTTCTAACATTTTCGACAGTGAATGTATGCTGATATTTATTGTTGTCGTGCTCCCATGCGAGTTCAACCGAGGAGTTATTTATCTCAACACTAAGCATTTCTTCTAAAATGTTATGATCGATAAAGTCAGTTGCTAAGATAATTGCTTCAAATTTATTTAATTCCAGATTGTCGTTAGAATAAGGTTGAAGGCTGGTACTTTGGATTTGCAATTGCTGATGGCTGGTTTGAAACTGGAACTTAAATTCTTCAAGTTTTTGAGGTACATCTAAAATCTTATTTAATAAGAATTTTGGATTGTAAATTAATCCGTAAGGCAATAATTCTTCTGGCCTAAATTCGATGGTTCTGTTATCTATCCAATATGTTTTCCCTTTTATTGAAGGCTGAAAATTGAAGAGATCCTCTTCAATTAATTGATTGGATTCAATGCTTTCGTTGATTGGGTTAGTTAAAACTATTCTAATATTAGATTTTACTGAAATCACTCCTGAAGTATAAGCAGAAATATAATTACTGAATTCCGGATCAATTTTAACAGGTTCATTGTTCTGCTTATTTAATTCCTTGTTTATAAATAAAAATATGACAGTTAGTCCAAAAAATATTAAAACCAGCGATAGAATTGTTTTCTTTTTCATGATAGCATATTTTCAAGTTCTTATTTTTATTCTCAACTCATTAGGGTGCAATTTAATGAGTGATTTTTAGAATGAGGACTTCAAATTTGGAGTGAAAAATGAAGTCAACCATAATTTTTTAACCTGTGTTAAATTTAGAAAAAAATAGTTAACCTTTTAAATGTTGCATCTATTAAAAAAAAGATGTGAATGATAAGTATAGAATCTTATTCTTAATAAAGAGGAAGTATTATTTCGGAAATTATTGGACTTACGTGAAACCCATATAAATAAAAAAAGCCACTCTTTTCAGAATGGCTCTAATTGATTGGTTTTTAGTGTCGGGGTAGTAGGATTCGAACCTACGACCTCCTGCTCCCAAAGCAGGCGCGCTAACCGGACTACGCTATACCCCGTATATGTATTTAAGAACAATCTCTTTTTTTGCGGAAAGAGGGGGATTCGAACCCCCGGTACCAGTTGCCCAGTACGACAGTTTAGCAAACTGTTGGTTTCAGCCACTCACCCACCTTTCCTAAGAGGACTGCAAAAGTAAAAAAAGCTTTTGGATTCGCAAAAGAAAATATCACTTTTTATAATTAATTTTTCAGTGTTAAATTTAAGCCGTTTTATTTCAAATTCTTTGCGAAATTAGTACTCTAAAAAAATTCCTATATGGGTCAATCTAAAAATATTGAAATAAAAGCCAAATGCAATGATCTTGAGATTATTCGCCGTATTTTAATTAAAAGCAATGCAGATTTCAAAGGACTTGATCATCAGATTGATACCTATTTTTTTGTAAAAAATGGCAGATTAAAATTACGAGAAGGAAATATTGAGAATAATCTGATTCATTATAACCGCCCAGATAATGCAGGACCTAAACAAAGTGATTTTACACTTTTTAAAACTGAAAATAACAAGGGAATAAAGGATGTCTTGTCTAAAGCTTTGGGCGTTAAAGTAATCGTGGATAAAAAAAGAGAAATTTATTTCATCAATAATGTGAAATTCCATCTTGATACGGTCATGGGTTTGGGAACTTTTATTGAGATTGAGGTGATTGATTTTAATGGGAATGCCTCGCAGAATGATATGATTAAAACTTGTAATCATTATTTGAGATTTTTTGGGATCAATGAGAATGATTTGGTAGAAAGTTCATACAGTGATTTGATATTAGACTAGAAAATGTCAACTTATGTTAAAAAATCCTAGTTATTAAATAATTATATATACTTTTGCCGCGCCTGTTAATTTTTAACAGGCCTTTTTGTTGAAGAATTGTGAGAAGTTGATGATTTTAAAAATCATAAAAAAATATAAATACCTTTTAATTGCTGGATTGCTCGTTGCAGCTTATTTTGCCATTGCTCAAGTATTACCCAAAAGTTTGAGTCGTTATCCGGCGTTTGTTATTATTTTTATTCTTGATATTT
This sequence comes from Bacteroidales bacterium, assembly GCA_963674935.2. Lineage (GTDB taxonomy): Bacteria > Bacteroidota > Bacteroidia > Bacteroidales. Next base: position 37,001 of record CAXXWZ010000004.1, on the reverse strand, counting down.
ATTTATGGAGTGCTTTAAAGGGATGGATTGGCCGCCAAAAAAAGCATTTCACTGTTGCCATGACTGTTTTTTATTGGTTGCCCTTATTGTTAATAATTTCTACAACCTTCATCAGTTTATTCCAGCCAATCCAAAACTGGAATACTTCGGTTTATTTAAATATCTCGGGATTTAACCTGATCTGTTACACGGCTAAAATTTTCACTACTCTTTTCATTCTATTAACTGATTTTATTAGAGGAGTGCAGTTTATCTTAAGATACGTTAAAACAAAGCGGAGAAGAGAGCTTAATGAAGAGAGCCTACCTAAGATTTCAAGAAATAAATTTATTAAAAAATTAGGTTTGCTAACAGGAGGGATTGTTTTGAGTGGGATGTTGATTGGAAGGTTTAAGTGGGCTTCAGCTTTTAAGCTTAGGACTGAGCATATTATTTTGCCAAAATTACCGCGAGCTTTCAACGGACTTAAAATTATTCAATTTGCTGATTTGCATTTAGGAAGTTGGCCTAGTAGCAAGCCAATAACCGAAATCGCTGACTTGATTAATGAACAAAATGCTGATCTTGTTTTCTTTACCGGTGATTTGGTAAATTTCTCAACATCTGAGGCTTTTAAATTTGAAGAAATTTTAAGTGAGATAAATGCACCGCTGGGTGTATATTCGGTTTTGGGAAATCACGATTATGGCGATTATGTGAATTGGGAAAATGATGAAGCCAAAGAAAAAAACATGCAAGAACTTTATGATTTGCATGACAGAATAGGGTGGAGGTTGCTTAGAAATGAAAATGAGCTTATTCAAATTGGTGATGCAAAGCTTGCTGTTATAGGTGTTGAGAATTGGGGCGATAATCCACGTTTTCCTAAAAATGCGGATATGGAAAAGGCCTTGCTAGGCTTAAGTGTAGTACCTGTAAAATTATTGCTTTCGCACGATCCCAGCCATTGGGATAAAGTAATCTCGAAAAAGTATAAAGAAATTGACCTAACTTTCTCCGGGCATACCCATGGCTTCCAGTTCGGTATCGAAACTTCACTTTTCCGCTGGAGCCCCGCGCAATACATTTATAAATATTGGGCAGGTTTATACCGCATTAAAAACCAATACCTTTACGTAAACAGAGGTACAGGCTATCTAGGATATCCCGGAAGAATTGGAATCTCTCCTGAGATCACTTTATTTACAATTTCTAACAAGTAAAATTTGTTAAAAAAATGTTAATTGCAGTTTAGGTGTTTTTAATCCTACCAAAGTTGTAGTATATTTGTTTCTGTAATAGAATGTGAACTTACTTAAAGCAAGAATATTGAAGGTTTTATTTTGTGTAATGATTACTATCAGATGTTGAGGTTGATTCTTCTAAATTGCTAAACAAATGCTAAATTTTACTAAGTGATTATTTAACAGAGTAAGCGAAAAAAAGTCCCTGAAAAGGGACTTTTTTTATTATATTTTAAACCAGGGTTTTACGAGTTCAGTCTTGTCTTTAGGCTCAGATGCATGCCTGAATTCATTGGTGTAATTATTGTAAACATAATCTTTCGTCCAACTTTTATGATTTTTGGAAACCTGATCGATGGCATCAATTAAAAAATCAAGTTCATTGTTAGTCATAGTTGGATGCAATGAAACCCTGATCCATCCTGGTTTTTCGCTTAAATCACCAGAGTTAATTTTAGTGGTGATTTTAGCAGATTTATCATAACTAACATCGAGTAAGAAGTGACCATAAGTTCCGGCGCAAGCACAGCCGCCCCGAACCTGAATTCCAAATCTGTCATTTAATAATTTAACCACCATATTAAAATGAACATCATCAAGATAAAAGGAGACGATGCCCAATCGATCTTGAACATTATCAGCGAGAATGTGAATTCCTGGAATTTTTAACATTCCGGCAAATGCACGCTTGGTGAGCTCAACTTCTCTTTTATGAATATTTTTTGTACCCATTTGGTTTTTAACTTCGATACACAAAGCTGTTTTAATCGATTGTAGAAAACCTGGAGTGCCGCCATCTTCACGGGCTTCAATATCATCTAAATATTTATATTCACCCCAAGGATTTGTCCAGTCTACTGTTCCTCCTCCAGGGTTATCAGGAATTTTGCTTTTATACAAAGATGAGTCAAAGATTAAAACACCGGATGTTCCGGGCCCTCCTAAAAATTTATGAGGAGAGAAGAAAATTGCGTCCAATTTTTCCATCGGATCTTCAGGATGCATATTCATATCAACATAGGGAGCTGAAGCCGCAAAATCAACAAAACAAACCCCGCCGTATTCATGCATAATCTTGGCCATCTCATGATATGGAGTGATAATACCAGTTACATTAGAACAGGCTGAAAAACTACCAATTTTAAATTCTCGATCTTTATATTTTTCAAGTAAATCTCTTAAGGCATTCAAATCAATTAATAAATCTTTATCTGGAGGAATAACGACTACATCGGCATTAACTTCGTACCATGAGGTTTGATTGGAATGATGCTCCATGTGAGAGATGAAGACAATTGGCTTTTCACGCTCTTTTTGACATTTCTGATCAGAAATCAAACCACAGGTTTTTAATCCAAGTATCCTTTGTAATTTATTTACAACAGCTGTCATTCCGGCTCCTGCTGTTATAATCACATCATGTTGACCGGCGTTAACATGATCCTTAATGAGCTTATGAGAATAATGATAGGCTTTAGTCATTAAAGTCCCTGTCTCGCTGGTTTCTGTATGTGTATTCCCAACATAGGGTCCAATTTTATTTGAGATTTGATCCTCAATTGGCTGATAAAGTCGACCACTCGCAACCCAATCTGCGTAAATCATCTTCTGTGTTCCGTAAGGAGAATCAAATTCTAATTTATCTCCTATGACTTTATTTTTGAATTTTTCGAAATACTTTTCCATTTAACTGGTTTTATAGCGGTAATTAGCTGAATAATTAATGGATGTAAAATTAAGAATTAATTCTTGATTATATAGAGAAATATCTATGTATTAGGTGGAATAAATAAGTAAACCTAGTTTATTTTTGAGATGCTGATTTCTGATATTTCAAGCCTACCACCTTCAGGTTGAATACTAATCCAATTATTGTCTTCACCAAACCATTTGTAAAGGCTACCTATTCGAATAAGGTAATAATTTGAGTCGCTTGTTTTATTCAAACGGATGATCAAACCCCCATTTTTCTGTTGACCATTTCCGTAATTAAAAATAATTTTAAAATTTCTGGCGTCATCAATATTTTTGAGACTTAATAAGAAATAATTCGATCTCCGGTCCGCAATCGGAATGGGTTCAAAATCGTACTGCTTTAGTTCGTTATTTTCAAGTTGAACACTAGTGTTTAAAATAATTTCAGTGTTTGCATCATTAACAATTTGAATAATTTCCTTGATTCTGGTTACCGGATAAATTTCATTTGGCAGTAGGGCCGATGCCTGATAGTAAAAACTTAATGATCGATCGTATGCTTTTTGTTTAAAGTATTCGTCTGCTTCTTTCAATAAGGGTTCATATTGGAGTAATGCCCTGGCCTTACTTTCCGCAATTTGAGTATCAATTTGAAGTATGGTAATTGCAGGATAGGATTCCTCTGGTTTCAAACTTAATGCTTCATTTAAAAATATTTTAGCTAACTGAAGCTGGTTTTTGGCGATCTCATTTTTTGCATTTGAAATTGCCAACTCATAAGCACGATCTAGCTCAGCTTGCTGTTCGGCAAAAATGTTGGTAATTTCTGATAAGCGTGTATTGGGGTATGCTGCGTCGGGTTTGTAATTTAAAGCTTTTTTGTAGGCTAATTGTGCGTTCCCGTATTTCTGTTGCTGAAATAATTTATCTGCTTGTTGAATGGTATTTGTATAATTTTCTTCAGCACTACGCAAGGTTTCAATTTGAACTAGCATTGAATCAATTTCGATAATCTTAGATTTTGGGTAAGGTTCTTCATTTTTTAATCTAAGCGCATATTCAAATTCCGATTTTGCAGAATTGTAATTTTCTTTAATTAAAAAATCTTCTGCCTTGGTAATTGACTTGCTATAATTTGCTTCCAGGTTTTTTTGATCATCCAAAGCTTTTAAAGTGTTTTTAATTTCTCTAAGTTTTTCCAAAGGATAAGAATCCCCCGATTTTATATCAATGGCCTGCTGATAAATTGTTTCAGCCTTTTTATATTCATTGGCAGAAAATAAAATATCGGCCTTATTTATCAATTCTGTGTATTGTTCATTTAATAACTCTGACTTTTTGATTGAATCGAGAATTCCAGTTAGCTCATTCAATTTCTGAGAACTGTAATCTTCGACAGGTTTAATTCGACTTGCAAATTCATACTGATGTTGAGCTTCCATAAATTCTCCTTTGGAAAAATATAAATCTCCCTGACTGATTGCATTTTGATAATCCTCTTCATCAGAAGTTGCTTTATTTGCGATGGCTTGTTCAACTTTAGCTAGCATTTCAGCAGGGTAAGTGTCAGTTGGTTTGGTCTGCATTGCTGAGTTATACAATATTTTTGCATTGCTAAAATCTTTCACCAAGTAATAATTATCAGCTCGTTCCAGTAAATTATTGTAAGCTTCGAGCGGGTTCAATAAAAGATTGATTTTAGAAATTTGAGACTGTGGATATTCTTCTTTTGGTTGCAGATTGCCGGCTCTTTTATAAGATTCTGAAGCCAATTTATAATTTTGTTGGGAAAATAAAGAATCTGCTTTAAGAATGGTTTTTGCATAAATATCCAACATAAAAGCTTCATCAGCAATCAACTGATTAAGTTCAACTAATTTATTTTTTGGATAGGATTTATCAGGCAATAAACTGATGGCAAATTGATATTCGATCTTGGCATTTTTATAAGCTGTTTCTGTGAAATAAGCATCGGCAATTTTTATCACCGATTCATATTCGGCTCTAATAATTTTATGTTGTTCTATTTCATTTTCAATCTTTTTTATCTGTGAATTAGGATAGATTTCAAAAGAGAAAAGATCAATCGCTTTTTGGTACGCCTCAATTGCCTCATCAAGCATTTTATCTTTATAAGATTCATCAGCCGCGATGATAAAATCTGAATAAATAATTCTTTGCTCTCGTTCTGCTTTTATAAAATTGATGGATTCATCCAAGCGTGTTTTTGCGCTCTGGTTTTCAGGATAAAGTCGTAGGATATATTGATAATAGGCTTTTGCATTAATATAATCGCCTATATCAAATATAGAATCAGCAATTGAAATTATTTTTTGATGTTCAGCTTTCACCTGCGCTTCGACTTGATTTACAAATCCTAAACTGAACGCCATCAAACTGACTAGGCTAAAAATATGTATGTTTAATTTTTGAATCAAAGTGAATATTGTATGTCAGATTTTAAGTAAAGTCAACGATTTAAGGTGCTAATTATTGTAAGATTATTTTTCGATAAGTCCGTCTTTGATGGTAAAAATCCGATCCGACATATTTGCTAATTCTTTATTATGGGTTACCATCACAAAGGTTTGATTGAATTCTTTTCTTAAACGGAAAAATAATTCATGTAATTCCACGGCCGAATTTGAATCCAAATTTCCGGATGGCTCATCAGCCAAAATAACAGAAGGTTTGTTAATAAGGGCTCTGGCTACTGCAATTCGCTGTTGCTCTCCTCCCGATAATTCTGCAGGTTTGTGATGAGCACGATTAGTTAATCCTAAAAACTCCATCAATTTCATGGCCTCTTTTTCAGCTTCCTTTTTTGTGCTTTTGGCAATATAGGCCGGAATACAAATATTTTCGAGTGCAGTAAATTCCGGTAATAAGTGATGAAATTGAAACACAAAGCCTATTTCTTTATTCCTGAAATCAGAAAGCTGACGATCTGATAACTCCTGAACAATTCGATTATTGATCTGGAGACTTCCTTCATCCGCCTGATCAAGTGTACCAATTATTTGCAAGAGGGTAGATTTTCCTGCCCCGGATGCACCAACAATACTCACAATTTCTCCTTTTTTAATTTCGAGGTCGATGCCTTTTAATACCTGAAGTGAGGCGAATGATTTGGTAATCCCTAATGCTTTTATCATGATTATGCTTTGAAACAAAGATAGAAAAACTAAAGATAAATTCGTTTATTTATACAAGGGTATAAATTCAATTTTATGATTCTGAGTCAGCATTATTGTAAAATTAAAATGTTATTTTTGTAGCATCTAATTATATATAAAAATTTAATCATATTCAGATGAATATTCACGAATATCAAGGCAAATCATTACTTAAAGAATATGGAGTGGTAGTTCCAGAAGGTATTGTTGCCGATACACCAGAAAAAGCGGTGGAAGCTGCAAAAGAATTACAGGAAATAACCGGATCTAGTTTTTGGGTAATTAAAGCACAGGTTCATGCAGGCGGACGTGGCAAGGGAGGCGGGGTTAAACTTGCTAAAACTTTGGATGAAGTACAACAGATCACCAAAAATATGATTGGAATGCGTTTGGTAACTCCTCAAACCAAAGCAGAAGGTAAATTGGTGAGTAAGGTATTGGTGCAGCAGGATGTTTATTATCCGGGCGAATCGGAAATTGAAGAGTTTTATCTCAGTATTTTAATGAACCGAGAAACTGGTCGTTCCATGATTGTTTATTCACCTGAAGGAGGAATGAACATTGAAGAAGTGGCAGAAAAAACACCCGAACTTATTTTTAAGGAAGAAATTAATCCATCGGTTGGGATTTTACCCTTCCAATGTCGCAAGGTTGCATATAACTTTGGTTTAGAAGGAAAAGCCTTTAAAATGATGGTGAAATTTGTCGCCTCATTATACCAGGCTTATGTTGAGTCGGATGCTTCATTATTTGAAATCAACCCCGTGGTTAAAACTTCGGACGATCAAATAATGGCTGTCGATTGTAAAGTTGGAATTGATAACAATGCCTTGTTCCGTCATCCGGATATTTTGGAAATGCGTGATTTGATGGAAGAAGATCCGATAGAAGTTGAAGCTTCAAAATACGATTTAAATTATGTAAAACTTGATGGTAATGTGGGCTGTATGGTTAACGGTGCTGGCCTAGCCATGGCTACCATGGACATTATTAAACTCTCAGGTGGTGATCCTGCTAACTTTTTAGATGTTGGTGGCTCGGCTGATGCCAAAAGGGTAGAAGAAGGTTTCCGAATTATTTTAAAAGATGAAAATGTGAAAGCCATTTTAATCAATATTTTTGGTGGAATTGTTCGCTGCGACCGTGTTGCTGCGGGCGTGGTTGAAGCCGCAAAATCTATTAATTTGCAATTGCCTTTAATCGTTCGTTTACAAGGAACCAATGCCAAAGAAGGTAAACAAATTATTGACGAAAGTGGAATTAAAGTTAGGTCAGCGATTGCCTTGCAGGATGCTGCTAATTTGGTGAAGGAAGTTTTAAGCTAAAAAAATATTTTCAAGAATAAAACAGGACGACATTCCATTTGGGATGTCGTTTTTTTATCTCAATTTGTGCGTATAATCTGGCACGGACTATAAGTCCGCGCCAGTGGGGTGTGATGTTTAAAACGTTTTATTTCAGCTTGCTTAGGTTGTCATTCTCGAGGATCTTTGATGGAAGGTAATCGTTAAGAATACAATTCAAAAGTCCAAATATTAGTTTTGTCGAAACTTTTAATTGTTCTGTTAATTCATCAAAAATTTTAGCTGTGTAAGAATAAGATTTTACTTCAAGACCTCTTTTAGTTGCCTTGGCTTTCCTTCCTAGTGCAATATCAAACTCCTTTTGTTCTTGACTTGCCCACCCTATGCTCCATGTTCCATGAACAATTTCATTTCTTTGCTCGTTTATTGAGATACAAAATTTAAATAAAGGCTCTGTATGTTTAATTTGCGCTAGGTCGTTTTTATAGATTATAGAAATTAAGGCTCTAAGTTTTGTAATTAAAGGTGCTGCGGTTAGGTCGGCTAGTAATACTTGAGTAAATTCTTGTTCTTTCAAGCCATTTATATCCATTATAAATATGATACAAAATCTAATACTTTGGCACATTTGTTCAAACTCAACAATAAAATGCCCGTATGCTCTATAAAGATCGTTGGTTTGATTGTCTAATTTATCTTTTCTTTCTTTGCCCATTTTTTATAATATAAAATGTTTTATTTAATTCCTATACTAAAAACCATAGTCATCTTATATGCTATATTTAATAAAGTTATTTACTGATGAACTGTAAACAAATGCTACTTCCCACATTTTATGTGTACGCATTTTTAGAATTAGAGCTAATTTGTTTGTATTATACACAGTAGTTCATATAAAAATTATTTATAGATGGATGATACAACATAGTCTTGTTCTACAGAAAAAACGTAGTTTCGATCTTGGTGTCTTCAGCCAATAAATCTGGTTGTATTAATTGATGTATAGCTTATCTGGTACTCTCAATTTAACTTCCGTGTTTAAAACTTCTTGAATCCTTATTGTTAAATTTGTTTAATCGATAAAAGTTTCTTTCAATACACATTTAACTTCCTTGATTTCTGGTTGAGATAAATCACCCAAAATCTTTACGATTCGCATTTTATCAATTGTGCGAATTTGATCAATTACAATCCATCCAATTTTTCTGTCATGTTTGACTTCTATTCTTGTTGGGTATTTTCTTGATTTAGTTGTCATTGGTACAACCACAATCGTCTGGAGGTTTTGGTTTATTTCGTCAGGTGAAATAATAACACAAGGTCTGGTTTTTTTGATCTCGCTACCAATAGTTGGGTCGAGATTAACAAGAACTATTTGATATTGCTTTAAGTCCATTCTTCAAAATTTTCATTTTCGAAAATATCATTGAATAGCAGTTGGTCATCACCGTTTCTATTCATTTCCTTAAATGCAGCATCCCATCCTTTTCTGGGTTGTGAAATTGGTTTCAGAACGATATAACCTTTTTCAAGTATGAGTTCTACTTTGTCTTTGATATTATATTTGTCAATCAAAGTTTTACTAAGTCTAAATCCCTTAGAGTTCCCGATTTGTATTATTGATAATTCCATAAATTTAGCTGTTAAATGTAATTACAAAGTTAATACAATATTTCAGATTGTCAACACTTTTTTAATGATGGGTAAATAGTATATCTTTTCACATTTCTTCTACAATAACATCAAAAACCACCATATGCGGGACAAGTTGAGCTAATTTGGAAATGTTTAAAATAGGCTTTCCAAATATTAAAAAATATTGTTTTTTTACAAAAAGTTTTTATCTAAATACTGCTGAAATTTTTCTTTGTATTGCTCGCTGATAGGAATATACACTTTTCCAAAAACAATCCGACTGCGCTCGATGGTATCTATTTTTTCGAGATTTACAATAAACGAGCGATGCACGCGCATAAATTTTAAATCGGGAAGTTTGGCTTCCAGCGATTTTAAGGTGTTGATGGAAAGTATGGGTTTGGGTTCTTTTTGCAGATAAACTTTTACATAGTCTTTTAATCCTTCAATATATGTAATTTCATTAAAATTAATTCGCCTGATTTTATACTCCGATTTCAGAAAAAGAAACTCACTGTTGGCTTCAATTTCTTCGTGTTGTTCTGCTTTTTCAAGCCGGATTAATTTCTCGGCTTTTTTAGCTGCTTTCAGAAATTCCTCGTAACTGAATGGTTTTAAAAGATAGTCAACGGCTTCCAGTTTAAATCCTTCCAGCGCATATTTTTCATAAGCTGTAGTGAAAATTATTTTTGGTCGGGTGTCCAAAATTCGAGTAAATTCAATTCCTGTGAGATCGGGCATTTGAATATCCAAGAAAATTAAATCAACAGGATTTTCATTTAAAAATTCCATTGCATCAAGCGGGTTATCGAATGAAGAAATCAATTCAAGAAAAGGTGTTTTTTTAGCATATCCGCTTACGAGTTTGAGCGCAAGAGGTTCATCGTCGATGGCAATTGTTCGTATCATTTTTTAATTTCAATTTCAAGTGAAACCCTATATTCAGAATCTGATTTTTGAATTTCTAAAGCATGCCTTTCCGGAAATAGTAAATTCAATCGTTTTTTTACATTTTCCAAACCAATGCCTGAGTGATTTTCATCAGTATTATTTTCTTTTTGCTGTCCGAGACTGTTAATGCTAGTGAATTTAATTCTGTTATTTTCTACATTCATTGATATGTGAATAAATGATTTTTCGCGAAAGCTAATTCCATGTTTAAAAGCATTTTCAATAAAAGGAATAAAAAGCAAGGGCGGAATTTCGAGTTTAATTTCAGTCTGAGGTAAAGCAATTTTTAATTCTACTTTTTCCGAAAGACGAAGTTTCATTAAATCAATATAGTGATTCATAAAACTAATTTCGTCGCCGAGTTTTATTGTGCCATGCTCCGATTCGTATAATAAATATCGCATCAGTTTCGAAAGTTTTAAAACAGCCTCCTGCGCATCGTTTGAATTAATTTCGATTAATGAGTAAATATTATTTAAGGTATTAAAGAAAAAGTGTGGACTGACCTGATTTTTTAGAAAAGCCAGTTCTGAGTTTAATTTTTCTTTTTCCAGTTCTTTTTGAATTTTTTCGCTGGCCGTGTGTTGTTCAATCATTCGTAATCCAATTGAAAAACCTGTGATAATTAATGAAATCAGTAAGAAATAATAGATTTGCAACTGTTTCATTGGTGGGCGCGGAAATAAGTTGCCTTCTGCCAGTTTTTCGAAAACCTCTGATATTATTTTATCGCGCTCCGAGTGATGTATTAGATTCTCGTTGATAAAAATAAAGAGTAAATAAAGAATTGCAATTACAATAAATGCGAGGATAAAATAAACCGTTTTCCGTTTTTTTAAAAAGAACTTAGGTACCAACCATAAATAATTGATGTAAAAAATAATTCCGTAAAAAGCAGCCCCCAGATAAAAGCCCCATGCAATAAAATTGTTGTTTCCCCAATAGCGATTGATAATAATTTGAGGTAATATAATGAGGAGAAGCCAAGCCATTGTATGCATGATAATTGGAAGTGGACGGCTTTTTACGATTGATTCTTTCATGCTCGTTTATATTGGATAAATAAAACTGATGTATATGTTTGAAATCAAAGTTAAGCGAAAAAACAAAAACAGTAGTTTTAATTCCAAGTTTTTGATTTTTCTAGTATTTTATTCATGACGGAGTGCATCGATAGGATTGAGATTGGCCGCCTTTTTTGCCGGATACCATCCAAAGAAAATTCCGATCGCAGAACAAACCAGAAATGAAATTAGTATTGCATTGGTCATGATTACAAATGGGAAACTTAGCAAGTTTGTAGCAACATAAGAAATCACCAGCCCAAACACAATCCCGAATATACCACCAAAAATACTGAGTAAAACTGCTTCTATGAGGAACTGCATTAGAATATCGTTTCCTCGCCCGCCAACCGACATTCGCAATCCAATTTCTCGGGTGCGTTCGGTTACCGAAACAAACATGATATTCATAATTCCAATTCCGCCAACCAATAATGAAATGCCTGCAATTGCACCAAGCAACATGGTTAACATATCGCTCACCGACGAAAACATTTCGATTAATTCAGCTTGCGATCGTACTTCAAAATCATCCTCCGCGCCATCTTTTAATTTATGTTCGCGACGAAGAATGGTTTCCATTTCTTCCATGGCAGCCTCAGAAGCTTCTTCACTAATTGCAGAAACATAAATAGATTGAATATGTGTTATGGCCAGAATTCTTCGTTGCACAGAAGTGTAAGGCGCAAGTAATATATCATCCTGATCCATTCCCATCGAATTTTCTCCTTTTGCTTTCAATACGCCAATTATCTTTAAAGGAATTCCGTTGAAACGAATGGTTTGTCCTACCGGATCAACATTGTCATCAAAAAGATTTTCAATAACAGTTTGCCCAACCAAACATACTTTCGCAAGGCTTTTTATTTCCTTATCCGTAAAAATACGTCCGTCTTCGATTTCGTATTTTCGAATGCTAAGGTACTCAGCGTTCACTCCGTTAATTGATGTTGGCCAGTTTTTATTACCATTAACTACCTGTCCGCTGCTACTCACCTGTGGCGAAATGGCGGATATTTTTGTGGCTTCACTTTTTATTTTTTCCATGTCGGAAAGGGTTAAGGTTTCGGCATTCGAATTTCCCATTCTAACTCCTCCCCTTTGTTCTGTTCCCGGCCTCACAAAAAGCATGTTTGAACCCATGCTCGAGATTTGACTTTGAATGCTTTGTTTTGAAGCTTGTCCGATGGATAGCATACCAATTACCGAACCAACTCCGATTATAATACCTAACATCGTTAGGATCGATCTGAACTTATTTCGTTTCAGAGCGTTGGTCGCAATTTTTGTAAGATTTGTATAGTTCATTTTTCTTTGTTTTTAATTGATGTCTTCCATTTCAACCGGTAGGCCTTTTATAAGTTCGGTTGCATTAAAACGGTTCGTCACTGCCGATTCTTTTTGAATGCGGCCATCACGGAAAATAATGTTGCTTTTCATAAAACGGGCAATATCTGCTTCATGGGTTACAAACACGATGGTTTTTCCATTATCATTTAGCTTTTGAAACAGTTCCATTATTTCGTAAGAAGTCCTTGTATCAAGGTTTCCGGTGGCTTCGTCGGCCAAAATAACTACAGGGTCGTTTACCAGCGATCGTGCTATGGCAACGCGCTGCTGCTGACCGCCCGATAATTGATTAGGCATGTGGTGCATGCGGTCGGTAAGTCCAACTTGTTCCAAAGCAAACAATGCTCTTTCTCTTCTTTCTTTTGCCTTTATTTTTGAATTGTAAAAAAGTGGCAACTCCACATTTTCTAAAGCCGAGGTGCGCGATAAAAGATTATACGATTGGAAAATAAATCCGAGTTTTGTGTTTCGCAAACCAGCCAGTTGATTGCGATTCAGTTTGCCGATATTAACGCCGTCGAGCAAATATTCTCCATCACTTGGTTTATCGAGGCATCCGATAATGTTCAGCATGGTAGATTTTCCTGAACCGCTGGCTCCCATAATGGCTACAAAGTCTCCTTGATTAATTTGCATATCTACTTTTCGCAGAGCATGAACGGTTACCTCACCAACCTGATAATTCTTTATTAATTCAGTAACTTTTATAATTGCTTTATTCATTTGTTTTGATTTTTGCAGAACAACCGAAGTCAGAATTCTGATTTTTCTTTTTGTTGAATATTAAATTCATTTTCTAGTGAATATTTATCTTCTTCCCGGAGGTCGTGGCATAAATGGATTTCCACTTGAAGTTGAAGCTACTTCTGTGCTAATCCCCTGTTCTTCCATGCTTATTATTACTTCATCTCCTGTTTTTAATCCTTCCGTAATTTCTACAACAATATCATTATCAAGGCCTGTTTTTACAGTGTGAGGGCGGATAACTGAACCATTTTTAATCCAAACTATTTTGTCGCCGCTTACGGTATTGTTTGATTCCATCGTTGAAGTTGTAAACTCTTCACCGGGTTTCATTTCAGGTTTTGGCTGACTGCTCATATAGCTCATTAGAAGATTTTGATCGGGTGTAAAACGAAGCGCTTTGCTTGGAACCACCAAAAGATCTTTTTTCTCCAGAACGTAGATGTTAGTTTCTGCAGTCATTCCCGGCATTAACCTAAAATCGGGGTTTGGTGCCGAAATAATAATGGTATATGTAACTACATTATTGGTGATGGTTGGTTCTAATCTTACTTCTGTTATTTCTCCGTTAAATTTTGAATCGGGGTAAGCATCAACATTAAACTCTACGCGTTGTCCTTGTTTTACCTGCCCGATATCTGCTTCGTCAACATTTGCTTCTACGCGCATTTGAGTGAGGTCATTGGCAATGGTAAACAGGGTAGGAGTATTGAAACTCGCTGCCACAGTCTGACCTTCTTCAACCGCCCTATTAAGTACAATTCCATTAATTGGAGAATAAATTAATGCATAATCAAGATTAATTTTATTTTTTTTATGCTGAGCTAAAGCGTTGCCATAACTGGCTTTGGCTTTATTCAGGTTATAAACTGTTAGGTCGAAATCCGACTGTGAGATTAATTTTTTATCGCTTAAAGGTGCAAGTCTATCGAAGTTGGCTTGTTGATATTCGAGTTCAGCTATTGCATTGTCGAGGCTTGCCTGACTTTGCTCCATGGCAGCAGCCAGGTTGGTCGTATCAATTCTGGCCAAAAGTTGTCCTTTTTTTACATAGGAATTAAAATCGACATAAATTTTCTCAACAATTCCTGAAACCTGTGTACCGACATCAACGGTCATGATGGCTTCCAAAGTTCCGGTTGCCGTTACTGTTTTACTAATGGTTCCTGGTCCAGCCTTGGCAGTTTCAATCATTATTTTTTCAGCATCAACTTTTTTGGGTTTGATGATAAAAAATGCTGCAACCAGAACAATTATAATGCTAACGATTATGATTATGTTTCTCTTTTTCATTTTATTATTTTTTGTGTGTTTCTGTTTATAAGTTAAAAGGATTTCCAATGTAGAAGTCGAGAATTTTATAGCTAAAAATTAAATTATATTTTGATTGTAAAAATTGGCTCTCAGCAACAATTAAATTTGTTTTTTCGAATAGAAAATCCACTGAATTAATGAGCCCATTTTTGAATTTTTCTTCAGAAAGAGTGTACGATTCTTCCATCGCATCGAACTGTTCCCGGCTGGCTTCATATTCTGTTTGTGCTGAAACTACATCAACGCAAACTTGTTCAATTTCTTTACGTAACTGGTTTTTTGTATCAAGTTCTAAAAGCTCAGTATTCTGGTAGTTTATTTTTGCCAGTGAAATATTGGTTTTTACCTGTTTCTTTTGAAAAATCGGGATGTTCAAAGAAAGACCAACAAATGGTGAAATCTGATCGTTTAACTGTCCAAAATAATTAGCATTTGAGATATTTGAGTACGTAGTTCCAATACCTGCATCAGCAGTGATAGAAGGACGTAATGCTGCTGAAGCTACTTTTTCCTCAAGCGCTGCACTTTGTTTGCGATACTCGGCACTTTTTACTTCAGGTTTAATTCCTAAAGCTACTGCATAAATTTCTGTAGCATCCGGAAAAAGGTTTTCGTTTGCAGATTCTCCCGGTTCAGGATGTGCAATTGAAAAATTGTTGTCAACCGGTAATTCCATGAGTTGCATCAAACTTACTTTGCTAATGGCATATTGACTTTTTGCATTAGCCAGATTCAGTTTTTCTGATGCCAGTTGTGATTTTACCTGTAAATAATCGGAATGCGAAATTATGCTTAAGTTTAATCTTTCCTGAGCCAGGTTTAATTGTTCGGTTGTAGCCTCAATTTGTTTTTCGGCATTTTTAACTTTTTCTTCATTAAAAAGAACTTGCAAATATGCATTCAAAATGCTTAGCCTAATTGATTCTTTAATAGTTTCCGAATCATAAATGCCACTCTGCATCTCGAGTTCGGCTTGTTTAATCAAAGTATTTAATTTCGATCCGTTGTAAATTGTAATACTTGAATTAACAGAATAATTACTACTGTTGTTTCCAGAAAAGCTGGTAGTAGCTGTAATATTGTTTGTCGTATTTGCCCAACTGAAATTTTGTCGAATGCTGGCATTGATCGAAGGTAATTTCTGATTAATTGCTTGTTCGGCATTTAGTTGGTTAGATAGATTGCTAAGAATGCTTTTCCGCACCTGGACATTTTGTGTCAACGCATAATCGATGCACTTGTTTAAACTCCATGAGTTTAATGAATCGCTTTGTGCACTCAAATAAAATGGAAGATTTAAAGTGAATAATAGAATAATAATTTTTGTTTTCATAGCCTTTTCAAATTTTATAAAGCAAAGCTATGATGAGGGCATTAATTTTTGAAATGAAATGGAAGAACTGGTAATTTTTACCGATGGATTGGTGTTTTTATCGTTTGGGATTTTATCGGTAATTACAAAATATTGATTTTAAGAGATAAGGCTTTGCCCGAAAAATGAATTTAAAACAATTTAAGTCCCATTTTTACAGCCATAATTAGTAGAATAATTGCAAGAATCCTTTTTACTATTTTTGGGTTTAACCGCTTTTGCATGAATATGGTTCCAATAGTTGCTCCTGCAACACCGGCAAGCGAAGTTATTATCAATAAGTTCCAATTAACTGACCCAATTGACCAGTAGGTTAGAAAACCGGATAATGAAGAAAAAGGAACAACAAATGCGGTTATGGTTGTGATTTTTTTTGGATTAAACCCCATCATTAATAAAAGTGGAGAAATAATTCCACCACCACCAATACCAAGCATTCCCGATATTAAACCTGCAACAGCACCAATTAGTGACAGTTTGAAATAGGGGACATCTTCTCGGAAATTTGTTTTCTTTTCATTTTTGAAAAAAAGAAACATTAAGCCTGAGAATAGCAAGAAGGCAACGAACATCAGCAACACAATATATGAAGCAATATACTTTGACAAATATGCTCCACCACTTGCGAAAAGAAATGAGAAAATGATAATGGGAATCCCTAATTTAAAATCAAGTCGTTTATTTTTAATGTTGTTAATACTTGCTCCGCTTAAACTGATGGTATTATAAAATAAACCAACAGGTTTTGCTACCGATATCGGTATCCCGAAAGCATCCATAATTGGGATCAATATAATTGCTGCCCCTACACCACCAAGAGAAAAAATAAGGGCAGCAAAAAATGAAATCGCTGCTAGGTAATATTCCACAATAAGCTACAATTTATTTTTCTGAACAAGGAATACAAACTCGTTTCCCATCAATGATTTTTGATTGATTGTCGAATACAATTTCATTACATTTTGAACAATTATGCCATTCAAAGGATCCTTTTGGTAATTCCACATTTTTCTCAAAAATATCGCTTATAGAAAACATCACGTTCTCGTCCATTTGTTCCACATTTTTAATAAGTGGTATTACCAATTCGGGGTTAATGTCCTTTGGTTCAACCTTTTGTTTTCGGAGTTTTACAAATTCGGAGTTTAAAGCTTTTTCAAAAAACGCTGGTCGCATCGAAACCCGCACAGCTTTCTTTGTTTTTAAATCAACCAAAACAATCGCATTTTTCCCGTAATTTAACTTCTCTGCTATTCCTTTTCCATAGGTACAACCCGTTGAAGCCATTACGCCATCTAAAAAGCAAGCAGCAGCATGTGCAGGCCCATTTTCACAAAAGAGATATAACTCTTTGTTACTGGCTTTTTCAACACCAAGTTTTTTCATTGCGCTTAAACCCGCCCGATAACCAATTGGCATTGCAGGACATTTGTGCCCGTGAAATTCAAATGCCCATTCTGGAATTTTTATATTTTTATTTTCCATTATTTATGGTTTTTAATTGATATTAAATGCATGGCAAAATGCATGTGGCAAAACAATGAACATGGTGTGTAATTTTTTTCTGATTTCCTGTTTTTGTTTAAAAAGCAACTGGATAATTAAACAAAATTTGTATGTTCGTATATTTACGAACAAAGATAAATACTTTTTTTGTTTTTGGAGGGAGAAAGAGTAAAATAAATTCATCAAAGTTCAGCTGCCTTGGCCTTGATGAGGTTATTATCGCATTTTGCTAACGGTTGGCGGTATGAAATCGTTGGGGATTTCGAGGTGCTTTCCTGTCAAACCGCTATACTGTTTGTTAAGTGTAACGTACTTGAAATCAACACTATTCGTCCAATGATTTATACATTTTGTTGTGCGGTCGTACTTTTTTTTCGGTCAGGGTGGGCAAGGCATACTCTTTTGCAATTTTTGGTTGCAGCGATGGTTTGTGCGAATTGCAATTGTGTTTGGCTGTGTGGGGTGGCTATACATTAACTCCAAATTTCTTAACCTTATCCAATGAATTATTAACAATTTCCAATCTTTTTAAATCAATATTCTCTTGTTTATTTACCCTTGAAATCACGGTTTTAATTACACTAATCTCATTAAAAGAAAGCTTTCCTGTTTGCTCACCAATGTCGATTACTTTTTTCCAAGTTTCCTTGTCGATAAGTTTTAACCTATTGTATACTACAGAGGGGTCTAATGTTTCATTATCTGATAATTTACTTATAGAGCTTATATCGTTAAAATCAACCTGGAGTTCTTTTAATTTGGAAATTATTTCACCTCCTCTTTTAATATCAGAATCTGTAAAATTTCCATTACGCTTTAGTTTACCTCTAATACCTGATACGTAATTCTGCTCAACCTGAGATAGATTATCCGAACGTAACATATACAAACATAAACCATCCCAGAATTTTAAACCAAGCGAAGTAATTTCTTCCAAAGTGTTATATTTCTCAGCTTCTGCAACTTCATCAGATTTTGATTCATACCTTAATTTAAATTGTTCATCTGTAATCAGATATTTATTTATGATTTCAAAATCAACGTTTTCAACTTTCACACCCTTAAGGCTATCCCAAACTTTTTCACTTTTTACAGCCTCACTAATTAGAGCTACATCAAGACTTGTAAAGAATTTGTAAACAAGCACAAGTAGCTTTTTAAGTTCAAACTGTAAGTCCTCTTCTATAATCTGATTATTCCAAATTTCTCCAAGGTTTAATCGGTTATTTGTCAAGTAATAAAAATAAGATAATGTATAAGCTACTGTATGAGACTTTATATTTGTATCTCCAATTGGGTTCTGGTTCTTACGACCAAAAAGTTTGTCTGTTGCCTGAAATAAAATCGCATTTGCAACTATATCTTCCCAATATACTCTACCAGGTTTTTTTTTCGAAAAATCTTTATCTATATCGCGCATAAAAGCAGTATAGTTCTTCTGCGCTCCTTTAGCTACATGAAATGGCTTTAAGTGCCACAAGTTCATAAATTTTGCAACATCGGACTTTATAATTAACTGATGTCTGGGATATTTAAGTTTAAAGGCATTCTGTTTACTTTTTGTTGGTTCTTTATTAAATGCCTCTTTATATTGACCTTTAACGCGTTCAAAGAACCAAATAGTCTGTTTATTTCTGTCCTCTGAATTAATTGCATAAGTGGTTCGTGATAATTCTTCTAAGCGTTGTAAGAATGGACTATTTGATGTTAAATCTAATTCTGAAACTTTATTTTGGCTATTAGAAAAGCGGGATATATTAGGCACTTCGTTATTTTTTCTTTCTTCATCCTTGATAACGGTCAATTTCATTTGAACAAAAACATTTGAAATATCAGCCTCTTTATATTTTTTAGCAGTATGGAATAAAGAAGCAGTTGTCTGTCCGCCATTTACAATTTGAAAATCCTTAATTGCAGTAATTACCTTATGACCATCAGCATTAAGTTTAATTTTAACTTCTTGAGCTGTTGTAGCTAAACCGTTATTATATGGTAAGAACATATGGGGTGTAAATCTAATTGTATCCCTAATGCCTCTATTTATTTTACCTGTTTGTTGTAGAAATGCTCTCACATTGCTTTCAAGAAGACGAGTTCCATAATTTCTGTATAAATTGGCAAGAATACTACCTGAAACTATAGCCAAATAGCATTCATAAAGTTCATTTTTAGAAGGCATTTCCAAACATGGAATATCTTCACCCATTAATTCCTCAAAATCAATTTCAATAGGTTCTCTATTACATGAAGATTGGGATAATCTGTGCAACCTTTCGATATCCCATATTTTAAAGGAAATTAGAATTTCCTCAAGACTTTTTAGTTTAAAATTTGTAGGTGGCTCGTGTGGTATATCACCATTAGATAAAATAAATATATTTACACGTATAATTTCATTACGGTTTTTATGAAGAATAGATGCCAAGCCATACGCCTCAGTTGAAGGTTCAATATCTTCCAAATATCCTTTCAATGCTGCGTTTACAAAACCAGAAGACCATTTAGTTAACTTCTCAAAATCGGTTTTACTAAGTCGGTATTGTTCATTGGTGTCTTTATAGGAAGAAATAAAAATATCTATATTCTCATAACCTTCTTCAAGAGCATATCCATTGATTTTGAATTGAATATTTTCATTTTTATTCTCTTTGATATAATTACAAAGCCTGATACCTTCTGTTTCTCCTGCATCAGCAAGAGTCTCCATGACATATTCTGTAAACTTATTCTCTTTAGAATCACCGTTTTCATCGGCATAAACCAAAGACTGAACCTCGTGATAAAGGCTCTGAATAAATGTATCTAATTCAAAATCAATGTTATTATTCTGCATTTAATACTTCTTTAATAACGGCTTCAGAAGAAATCTCAAATTCAGAACATTCATTTGGTGATATTTCGTAAGAAATATGCGAAACGGCATTGTCAACCATTGATGAAACTATTCTGGGGAAATCATCTGCTACCTTATAATATGCTATTTTTCTAATATTGTATGATGTTTTATCGTATTCACTCTCTAAATCAGCACTAATACCTAAATGAGACAACTTTAAATTAAAGTCATCAACTAATAGTGGATATATTTTGAGTAAGCTTCTTATTTCATTGATTTTATTCAGAAGGGTATCTTCTCCATTTTGCAACTCTGAAATGCGAATAAATGCGATGAAAAGATTCTTAAATAAAGAAGAATCTAATTGGAACTCATTTGCAATTTTCATTGAAGGAGTATTCGATTTAGATGTTTTAACTTCAATAGAAGTTGTTCCAAAATAAAAATCTTGATTCGTGCCTGCTGGAGCCTGCCATGCTTCAAGAACTTTTGCAAAGTTTGTAGTTTCTTTTAATAAAAGCTCAAGAATTAATAGTTCACCATACAAACCTCT
This sequence comes from Bacteroidales bacterium, assembly GCA_963674935.2. Taxonomy (GTDB): domain Bacteria; phylum Bacteroidota; class Bacteroidia; order Bacteroidales. The sequence continues at coordinate 16,278 of CAXXWZ010000004.1, read as the reverse complement.
TTGTTGCTGTGGTGTAAGCAAACCTCCTGTGAATTTTCCAAAAAGTCTTTTCCAGTATGATACTCTTTGAGATATTTTCAATAATGCATCTTCTGTAGTTGAAACTGATGAAATTGATTTAATAATATCCTCTACAAACATTATGAAAATATCAGATAGGTCATTTTCCTGCAAAATAATAATCAATTCATTTGTTGGTAAAACCTGAATTTCAACTCCTGTAAACCTTTTTAAATATTGCGGGTAAACTTTAAAATCATGAGGTAATTCAATTGAAAATAATTTGGCTTTTGTTGCTAGAATTGTACCCACAAAACAAGAGAATTGAGTTATAATTTCAATTCTCTCCTTTACAACTCCAATACCTGAATTTGTAATTTGATTAGCCCATATTTCTTTGAGATTAGTCATCTCCATTTTCTGTATCATTATCATCATCAGCTTGTCCATCTTCCGAATCAGAAACCAATGGGCGAGCAGCGAATTCTACTTTTTCTTCGTTCTCAATTTCTGGAAATACAACACCCCAACCAATTAAAGGAATCTCTTCAATTAAACCTTTGTCAGCAGTCCAATCTAACGGATAAATTACAAGTAAAGACTTTCCCGACTTTGCCCTTATTTCTTTAATCTCTTTTTCTTTTGGATTCGCTGTGTCAATCTCTAAGTCAAGTCTCCTGTCTTTCCTGTCAAGTATATTATTTTTCGGTAAAGTAAAATAATCCTTACAATTAGGTGGAACACTGTTTCTATATGGCAAGCCACCTTCAATTATTTTTCCTTTGCAATTAAACTTATAATTATTTCTTGATTCTGAACTTAATATTACAGCAACAGTCCAATCATTTAAATTACCATGTTGATTTTGTTTATTAATATAATTTATCAGTACATCTGGTCTGATGTCAGGTAAATCGGAATTAAACCCTGCGATAAAATCAGTGACCAGACCTGGCGATACTTTATTCCAAACAATTCCATTAATCTTATTTGCTTTTTGGGTTCTTCTCAAGGATGGGTTGTCGATTCTTTGAATTAATCCATTAAATGCATTGAAGTTGTTTTTAATTACATCTTGTTTTTTAATCAACTGGTATGTTTGCTTGATTTTGCCCGAAAAACCTACTTGTATTCTTTCATGCTCCCGCATTTTACCAGCACCGGTAATACTTAATAAACCAGGATGTGTTCGAACTTTCAAACGGTAATCAACTGGTCTTTTATTTTGAGCAGACATGACATCAAAATCGGCACGCATTTCTTCGGTTGCTAGTGTGATATGTCTATACCAATTTATAAGTTGTTCGGTTGTAAATAAACGACATAAATCCACATAACCAGGCCTGTAACCAAACCAACGCCCCATTTGCATTAGGGAGTCATATAATCTTGTAGTTCGTAAATAATAACTAACCGACAAGCCCTCTAGCGTAATACCACGAGCTAATCTATTTCCGCCAACGGCAATAACAGACATACCGTTTTCGTAGTCGTCATAATTAATATCTTCAATTTTATGATATTCTAGTCGGCGTGTGTTTTTAGTCCCATGAACGGCTCTTACTTCTATTTTTGTAACTGCTTCCACCAATACCGACCTTACTTCATTCCAGGTATGTTCCTTTATTTTGGGGTCTTTATAAGTTATATTCCTACTAACTTTTTTGGTCGTTGGTATAAAATCATTTTCAAACAGTTCTTCTAATTCACTTAATAAATTGCCTTGACCAGAACGAATTTGAAGTAGGTAGTCTCTTAAAATTTCATTTACTAACCATGAAACCCTATCAATCCAGGCAACATATAAAGCAACATGAATTAGCATTGAATTATGCTTGTTTTCTTGCCCTCTTAATCGCCTTATAGCACAAGTCAAAATAAATGATTTAACTGCTTGTTTTAAACTGGAAGGGACATCTTCTGGTAATTCATCGCGATTTGTTCTGTTCAATCGACGTGGAAAATATGGCTCTTGGTCTTCGGTTGGTCTAATAATATCTAACCCCTCGAATTCTTCGCCAGTATCTTCGTTTTCAAAACCAAATACCTGTGTTGCTCCAATATAATTTGATGGAGGAGGGATATTTATTATAAAATCCCTTGGAAATAAATCTTCACCAACTTTAAGCTTTACATCTTTCACCATGGTTTCCAAGTCTTTACTCCAAGAAGATGGTATGAAAATATTTGCGTATGGTGTAGCTGTATATCCGATAAAAGTATTTTGATTAAACAGATTAAGAAGAGTTCTGATTAATCTATTTATTGTTCTTACGTCAAGTTCGGTACCTGAATTAACAGACGCATTATCAGCTTCATCATCAATCAATAACAAGGGTACGTTAAAAATCTTTTGTTCTCCACTTTCGTCTTTGTCAGCAAAACCAAGTAACCACAGAATTAAGTTTTCAAGAATACTTTTGTTTTTCTTAATTACTAAAACGGTTGGACTTTTTCCTCCTATAGGAACGTTAATTCTTGTTGCAATACTTTTTTTGAAATCACCGTCAGCGTCTGAGTTTGTGAAAGAATATATTTCGGTATCAGCATTAATGTGTCCTACACCTGTTTTATTATTTCTTTGCCTTTTAATAAAATCGGAACTATCACGACCAATAAAACCATTATCAATTCTACCTTGCGTTTGCCCTCTCAGCGTATTATGAATTCCTGCAATTACAATTATTAATTTATATCCAGCATCGGTTGCTTTATTTATAAGCCCGGTGTAATTAGCTGTTTTACCTGATTGTACATTTCCAACAACCATTCCACGTCTATCCCAACGCCCTACAATTTTAGGATTTACACATTTATCCAGAATCTTATCCGTAATATCATCCAAAGTATCAATTGGAAAAGAAGCATCCTTTTGATTCATGTAGATTTTGTATCTACTCCATAAATCAGGTTTTATATTTACTTTCTCATCATACAACCAAGGTTTTACATCTTCAGCAACTAATAAAGTTGCTTCCTTAGAATGTACTTCAAAGTCAGCTTCAAGTTGAGCAATTAAATCTTCTTTGTTTATATTGTTGAAGTCTGGCATTAACGAAAGGTTATTGACTTCCTGAATAATTAATTCATTTGTCACATCTTTCCTTGCGTATTTTTGTAATAATACGTGGGCTATATTTCTTGCACTTGAAAATTCACTCATAATTAATTAAGGTATTCAATAATTTGTGGAAATTCATTAAATGGTTCAATATTTAGAATTTGTTTAATTGCAATGTCATTTGAAATTCCAGATTGCTTGAGAGATTCAAACATTAACTTTGCAAGCTGAATTGTTCCTTGTGCAAGCTCTTTTTGTTCATTTCTTAATTCTACACTTTCAGGATATTCGCTGTAATTTTGAATGATCGCTTCAACAGGCGTAGTTTCGCTAATGAGTTTAAGTAAGGTTTTTAAATCTTTCTTTTCGATAACTTGATTGTTGATTACTCGCTCTAACACAGGATGTTCTTCATTAATATAGTAATCAAATGCACCGTCACGTTTCTTCGTAGCTTTCCATACTGGTTGAAAATCAAAGCTTTTTATTGAATCATCAAGCATTACTTGATTTCCTCTAAAACGATAAACATTACCTGCAGCCAACCTTGTCATTTTGCCTAATCTCACCAAATCTTTTCTTACAATAACCGACGGGGATGCTGTAGCTTTTTTAATATCTATTTTCCATTCATGGTCTAATTGATTTGAGATATCAATTAAAATACGTGCATTCTTGTAATGCTCATTTTTATTAAATAGCCCTAACCAATCTGCATACAGCAGAAGTCTTTCGTTTCTGTATATATAAAAACCTTGTAAACCATACCATTTTTCTGTTTTGGCTATTTCTCGTTTGTCTTTATTGATTTTAGACAAATGTGGAAGCACATAACATTTTACATGCACATTATTATTGTCTAGTTGTTCATCGCAAATTAATTGACCACCCTCCTCGTCTTTCATAAAAGGGTCCCAAGGTTTTATTTCTAACCCATTTACCCAAAGTTTAATTTTCTTTTTTTCAATATATCTATGAAAAACTAGACTTAGATGTTCTTCCACAGCGAAAAACTCTTCAAGAAATACATTTCTTGCTGCTTCATTTTCAATGTGTGAATTTCCTACAAGCCTGTCAAGATTTTCCCATAACACAATCGTGCCGCTTTCTAAATCATTTAGTTTTTCAATATGTGTTTGATTAGAAACGTAATTAAGTAAAGACCATTTTCCAGTTTTGTTTACAAAATCCAAATCCCAGCAACGTTTAAGAACTGTATAATTTTGTTTTTTTGTTGCAACCGTAAGGGTTTTGCATTGAGAAAAAGAAGAAGTTTTTAGACCTAAACCAAATCGCCCAAGGTCAGTTAATTCTCTATCATCATTAGGGTCTTTACTGCCTGGTGTCATAGCTGAAACTAAAGTTTCACTGTCCATCCCAACGCCATCATCAGTTATTGAGACCCATGTATCTGAACCTTTCCATTCATATTGCACCCATACATTTTCGGCTTTGGCAGAAATGCTATTGTCAATAATATCTGCAATTGCTGTTTGTAGGTTGTAACCAAATGCCCTGAAAGTATTTATCATGGCACTAGCTTTTGGTGGTGTTTCTTCAGAAATATAGTTACTCAATTTGACCATACATCTCTTTTAGCTTAATGGCAATTTTTTCAGCCATAAGTGGAGGTACAGCATTGCCTATTTGTTTAAATGCAGCAGTCCTACTTTGTTTTTCAGATACTCCTTCAAAAAAGAAATCATCAGGAAATGTTTGTAATCGGGCTGCTTCTCTTGGTGTTAACGAGCGGTTTTGTTTTTTATCTGGATGAATATAATAGTGTCCATCCTTGCAAATATGAGCTACTACTGTTTGTGAATAAGGCAAATCTGCGGCAACTACCTTAAATCTATCAACAAATGATTTTGTATTTTTATGTGTTTGCCATTCCGAAGGAATGTCATTGTAATTTAGTCTTTGTTGGCCGTCTTCCCATTTCTCAACGGCAAGCTTATAAATACCTTTATCTTGTTCTGTATTTGGTCTAGCAATATGTTGTGTTGTGAAATCTAAGCCGTTTCTGATATGACTATCAAATAAGTAATTCCCGTTATAAGATTTATAATTTGTTTTATAATAATTACCAGTTCCAGCTTGTAATGATGGTAAGTCTTTAAATATTTCAGATACTGTAATCTTAGATTTAATCTTTTCAAAATCAGGATAGAATCCTTTTTCACCATCCTTTTTACCAATCATTATAATTCTACGGCGATTTTGAAGAACTCCAAAATCTTTTGCCTCCAACACTTTATATTCAGTATAATATCCTTTTTCGAGAAATAATTCACGCATCATATCAAGATAAGATTGCCCATCTTTAGTTTTTGCTGACTTTAAGCCTATTACATTCTCAAAAACAAAATATCTTGGATTATAATACTCAAGGAACTTGGCATATTCTTTAAAAAGATAGTTCCTTGAATCACCTTGCATTCTATTCTCATCCCTTGAACGACCAACAACAGAATATGCCTGACAAGGGGGACCTCCAATGATAAAATCTATTGTTTTATCACCTTTGAGTTTGTCAATTTTGCTAAATATTGTTTTATTATTATCCCCAATAGGTAGATTAATTACTGATTCTATTTCGTTATCAGGAATTAGGGAATAAAATTCTGTTCTCGAAATCTTATTCTGAATGTATTTGAGATATGGTTGAAAATTATTAGTGCTTTTTAGATAATGATATGCAGCTCTTGTTTTCATTGTATTACAAGCAGCCTTGTCCATTTCCACATGAGCAATAGGCTTGAATCCTGCCCTAATAAATCCTTCTGACAAGCCACCTGCTCCTGAAAATAAATCAATAAAGTTCATCTATACTATTTTTTGTTCAAAAATACAATTAAATCGTTAAAAACCAGGTCTATTTTACCTGTTTTTAATTCACATTCCCAAATCACTTTTACGCAATAATCAAGTGATTCAAGCTCTTTGATTTTCAATAAATCACGTTTTTTTGTTCTGTTTATTTTATCAAGCCACCAATCAGTTTTTGTTTTTGGGACAACAAAATATTTGCAATTTTCATGTCCATGCCAGAAACAACCATTAATAAAAATGACTGTTTTGTATTTTGGTAAAACGATGTCTGCTTTACCTGGTAATTTGGAGTCGTTTAACCTAAAACGGAATCCGTTTTTATGCAAAAACCTTCGAACTAAAATTTCAGGTTTTGTATCTCTTCCTTTAATCCTTGACATATTATAACTTCTCGTCTTTTTATCATGTACATCAGTCATAATATGCCCTTTTAAGCGTTGGCAAAGATTGCACTTTTTTGCAAATTTGGGTTTGTGGGTCGGCACGTGCGATTTGCAAATGTGTGCAATGTGCGTGGGCTTTCCCAACTGTCCCGAAGGGCAGAAGTGCGCTGGGAAAAACTATTTTTTTCTTGCACAAACCTTCAATCAATGAGCCAATATTTTCTGTCCGTTTTTTCAAAGTTAATAATCAAGTTTCAATTTCGATTTCGGTCATTCACTTGCAGCTAACTATTTTATATCTGTATGTTTCTTGCACAAGAACATCCAAACAGGTGTGTATTATGCAGGTTTTATTGTATCTTATATTTGATGCAAATACCACAATCAACGATTATGTTCAAACATTTAGGGAGTAATCAAATATAAAGAAAAAATAAATGCGTTTGGGCGTAAAAACAATTTTAACTAGAGTATGCTTACCCTAATCTTTTTCTTTTTAAGGCGCTGGTTGTTTACCAAAGGGATAAGGGTTTTGATTTTGTTTTCTTGTACGGAAACATAGGCGCAATCTTGTTTTAGTTCAATCACACCTAATTCCTCATTTTTGAGCTGGCCTATTTTGATGAATAATCCGGCAATATCACCTTTCGAAATTTTGTCTTTTCGACCTCCGTTAATAAACAAGGTTTGCCATGGTGATGGATCGGGGAGGGATTCAAGCTTAATTTCTTCAACTTCAATGTCTGTAATGTAATCGCGTAATTCTTCATTTTTCCACTTTAAAACATAGGCTGTTCCATCACTGTTCATGCGGGCAGTTCGGCCATTGCGATGGGTGAACTCATGTTTTATTTGCGGTAACTGATAATGGATAATAAATTTTATTTCGGGCACATCAATGCCACGAGCTGCAAGGTCGGTGGCTAAAAGCAGTTGCCATGTTCTATTCCTGAATTTAATGAGGGCATGCTCACGGTCTTTTTGTTCCATGCCTCCATGAAAGCAGCCATGGCTGATATTGTTGGAAGTTAAGTGATCGCTCACAAATTGAATGCTGTCTTTAAAATTGCAAAAAATTATTCCGGGTTGGTTTCCCAAATGACAAAGCGTTTTTACTAAAGTTTCCAGCTTATCTTTTTCTGCAGAATTGATGCATTTAATTTTTAGCTGAGGTACTCCTTCTTGTAAATAGTCCAGCTTTTTTGGATTTTCCAATTTCACAAACTCAGGAACCTCTATACGTTGAGAAGCTGAGGTTAAAATCTTTTTATCGAGTGAAGGTAAGGCAAGCATGATTTCTCGCATTTCAGCTTCAAACCCAATTTCTAGCGATTTGTCAAATTCATCCAATACCAAAGTTTTTATTTCTTCGGTGTTAAAATTCTCTCGCCTGAGATGATCGGCAATTCGACCAGGTGTGCCGATAAGTATGGCCGGTCGATGCTTGATCTCCATTTTGTCTTTTGAGCCGGCACGACCACCATAAACCGCATTAGCTTTAAAACCGGTGCCCATTTCTCGAATCACTTGCTCAATCTGTATAGCTAGTTCTCTTGATGGCACCAAAATCAATATCTGGATTTCAGAAATGTCGCTTTTTAGTTCACAAATGATGGGCAATAAAAAAGCAAGGGTTTTACCTGTTCCGGTAGGCGAAAGTAAAACAATTTCCGAATTGGAATGAATAGCTAGTTGGGCTTCTTCTTGCATGGGATTGAGTTGCTCAATTCCCATTTTTTTGAGTATGCTTTTCTGATTTTTTATGCGGTCTGACATCTGGCAAAGTTACTTTTAATTGTCATTCATGCGCATGCAGGAATCTGTTTTAACTTGCATATTGAGCGAAGTCGAAATATGATCTTGTATGCTTTTACTTCGACTCCGCTCAGTCCGCAGCTTTGCTTCAATTTGCTTAATCTGATTCAGATTTGCTAGCAATATTTTGTAAATACAAATTCTCTACTTTTTCTCTTGCCCAAGGTGTTTTGCGTAAAAATTTTAAACTGGACTTCACTGTTGGGTTGTTTCTGAAACAATTAATATTAATAATCTCTCCAAGTGCTTCCCATCCATAGGTTGCATGCAAATACTCAACAATGGTAAGCAATTTAACTCCGTGTAAAGGGTTGTTTGGTTGTGTTTCTGTTTTATCTTTATTTCTTTCCATCTGATCAATTATTTCATTTTCCGATCACAGTTTAGTCTTAGATTTAATGTTGAGTATCAAGTATCAAGAATCAAGAAATCTGCATCTTTAATTTTCTGTATTCTGTATTCCTCTCCAGCCTTGTGTCTTGAATCTAAAATCTAATATCTTATTTCGCACATTTCACACAATAAACACTTTCAGGTCTGAACAAAATCCGACCCATGGGAATTGGCGTTTTGCACCTGATGCATAGCCCGAACTCAGGTGTACCCAACTGAGAAAAAACATGATTAAGTCCCCTTAGTTTTTCTTCCGCTTGTCGTAAAGACGACTCAGTTACACTTTTGTTATTGATGGCATCCATACGCGAAACCCTTCCAATTGCATCATCAGGCGAAATGGGTTTGGTCAGCTCCTTATAACCTTCAATAATTTTTTCAGTTTTTGAAATTTCACTAAGAATTCTTTGTTTCAGTTCTTCGTCTTCCATGGCACAACAATAATGAAAGATTTGTAAAAATCCTAGTTGTACATCTTTTCTCTTTGTGCTTGCACTTTTTCGTCAGTAATGTAGTCGTCATATTCCATTAATTTGTCAATGATTCCATTTGGCGTAAGTTCAATCACCCTGTTACTCACTGTTTGAATAAATTCATGATCGTGCGATGACATGAAAATATTGCCTGGGTACTTGATTAAATTATTGTTAAATGCCTGAATGGATTCCAAATCAAGGTGATTGGTTGGCGTGTCTAAAACCAAAGCATTAGCGTTAAGCAGCATCATTTTTGAGATCATGCATCGCATTTTTTCACCTCCGGATAAAACGTTCACACGCTTATGAATTTCTTCTCCGGCAAAGAGCATTTTACCCAAATAACCTCGAATGTATAGCTCTGTGGTATCCTCTGTAAATTGACATAACCAGTCAGAGAGACTTAATTCACTCCTAAAATAATCTGAATTATTCAGTGGCAGATAAGCCTTAGATATTGTTTGGCCCCATTGATACGATCCGGCGTCTGCTTCAAGATTTCCATTGATGATCTCGAAAAGTGCGGTCATTGCACGTGTATCTTTAGATAAGAAGATAATTTTATCGCCACGGTTGGCATAAAAATCAACATCTTTAAATAAAACTTTGCCATCGATGCTTGCCCGAAGACCACTTACTTCAAGGATGCGATCACCAACTTCACGTTCGGGTTTAAAAATGATACCCGGATATCTTCTGGTTGAAGGCTTAATGTCTTCGATATTCAATTTTTCCAGCATCTTTTTACGACTGGTCGTTTGCTTAGATTTTGAAGCATTTGCTGAAAAACGGGAAATAAATTCCTGGAGTTCTTTTTTCTTCTCTTCTGCTTTTTTATTCTGTTTATTTAATTGACGTAAGGCCAATTGGCTACTTTCATACCAGTAAGTGTAGTTGCCCGGAAATAATTGAACTTTTCCGAAATCAATATCTACGGTATGCGTGCTAATTGCATCTAAAAAGTGCCTGTCGTGAGAGACCACCAAAACCGTGTTTTCATAGTTGGAGAGATAATTTTCTAACCATCTTACGGTTTCAAGATCGAGATCGTTGGTAGGTTCATCCAATAGCAAGTTATCGGGTTTACCAAAAAGCGCCTGTGCTAACAAAACTCTAACCTTCTGCTTCCCGCTCATGTCTTTCATTAAGTTGTAATGGAATTCTTCTTTAATTCCTAATTCACTTAATAAATTAGCGGCATCACTCTCGGCATTCCATCCATTCATGTCTGCAAAAAGACCTTCTAACTCTGCTGTTTTTATTCCATCGGCTTCAGAAAAATCAGGCTTGGCATATAATGCATCTTTTTCCTGAATGATATCCCATAGCTTTGTGTGTCCTTTCAATACAGTATTCAGAACCGTGTATTCGTCAAAGGCAAAGTGATCCTGACTTAAAACAGAAAGTCTTTCTCCTGGCTCCATCGAAATATGCCCCGCTGTAGAATCGATTTCTTTAGAAATGGCTTTTAAAAAAGTTGATTTTCCGGCTCCATTTGCACCAATTACCCCATAGCAGTTACCTGCTGTAAATTGTAAATTGACATCCTGGAATAATATTCTTTTACCGAATTGTATTTTTAGGTCTGCTACTGTAATCATCTGAAAATATATGTTTTAGGCTATGAAAAGCAAAATGGGTGCAAAGGTAGGTATAATATCGGAACAAAACAGAAAAGGCAAAAGCAATTTACTTAAAGCAGAAAAGGAATGGCTTCCCTTCAACCCTACGAGGGTTTCAAACCCTCGTAGGGTTAGCGATAGATTCGTAGTGTTCACTGATTAAATCCTGTTATTGTTTATGAAATCTCGTCACTTACGGCCAAAATGACGTAGGGTTAGCTATGTTGAATAGAATGCTAGATGAAAGATATTAGACTTTAGAAAAGCCTCCTTTTTTCTTATATCTTTTATCTAATGTCTTGATATTTAACAAAACAAATAAACAAAAATTACAAAACACTGAATTTTAGAAACTTTAAATTTGAACATGGATTAATATCCTTTCAAATCAATATTCTCGCTATCGATCATGTTAACCCATTTGCCCATTTTTTTTTGAATGACCCTAAAGTGCTGTTGATCATCAGGATTAACAAAAGAAATGGCATCGCCAGGAGATTCTGCACGACCCGTTCTGCCAATGCGGTGGATGTAATCTTTGGGTGATCGGGGCAATTCGTAATTGACCACGTAAGGAAGGAATTCAATGTCGATACCGCGTGATAATAAATCAGTGGTAACTAAAACGCGTAAGTGCCCGGTTTTGAATTTTCGTAAATTTTCGGTTCGCGCACTTTGACTCTTCTTGCTGTGAATTGCAATAGCTTCAATTCCGTTTTTACGCAACTTCTCAACTACGTTATCAGCCCGATGCACTGTTGAAACAAAAACCAAGACCTGATGTAAACCATGATGCTTAATTAAATAACGAAGAAGTGGTCCTTTTTTTTCATCCGCAACAAAATAAGCACTCTGATTAATTAAGTCAATATTGTCTTTTTCCTCTTCAATTTTAATAATGAACGGGTCATTCAAAATAATTTCCTGTATGCTTTTTAAATCATCACTCAGGGTGGCAGAGAATAAAAGATTTTGTCGCTTTTTTGGTAGAAGTTCAAAAATTTGATTCATCTCTTCTTTAAATCCCAGATTAAGCATTTTATCAGCTTCATCCAAAACTAAGGTGCTAATTTCTGAAAGGTGAACTGCATTAGATTTCACCAAATCCAATAACCGCCCGGGAGTCGCAATTAAAATTTCTACACCAAGCATGCCTTTCATTTGGGGGTTAATTGAAACGCCTCCAAAAACTGCTTTTGTCCTCAATGATTTTGAAATTACAGGTGCGAAAATTTGAAAAACATCATTCACCTGAACAGCCAATTCACGCGTAGGCACAAGAACCAAAACCTTGATAAATCTATTTTTAGAGACCGAGGATCTGAGCAAATTCATTAAAATTGGAAGGACGAAAGCGGCTGTTTTTCCGGAGCCGGTTTTTGCAATTCCTAAAACATCTTTTTTTTCTAGAATAGCAGGAATCGCTTTTTCTTGAATAGGGTAGGCTTCGGTATATTTTTGATCCGTAATGGCTTTTAGCAGCGCGGGTGATAATCCTAATGAGTTGAATGACATGCTTATTTTTATTGTTATGGTGCTGATAAGTTAACGACTGCAAAGATAGGCTAATTCAATATTGAAAAGGATTAAACTTGCTTTAGCTTTTCTGTTTTGCTTCCAGTTCTTGGAGATTCTCCATTTTTTTACGTTCCAAAAACTCACCAATTCCTTCCTGATGTTCTTTGATCCGTTTATTTCCAAACTCATAAACTTTGCTTACCATTCCGTCTAAAAAATCACGATCGTGAGAAACTAGAATTAAGGTTCCATCATAATCCATGAGTGTCTGTTTAAGAATGTCTTTGGTGCGTATATCCAGATGGTTGGTTGGTTCATCAAGGATCAGTAAATTAACCGGTTCAAGCAATAATTTAATCATTGCCAAACGAGTTCTCTCCCCTCCAGAAAGAATCTTTACCTTCTTTTCCCAATCATCACTACTAAACATAAATGCGCCTAAAATATCCCGAATTTTTGTTCGAATATCTCCTTTGGCAATATCGTCGATGGTTTGAAAAACAGTGATACTTTCATCAAGCAAGGAAGCTTCGTTTTGCGCAAAATAACCAATCTTGGTATTATGGCCAAGAGTTAGTTTTCCACCATGTTCTATTTCACCCATGACGGCTTTAACAAAGGTTGATTTACCCTCTCCGTTTTTTCCTACAAAAGCAACCTTTTCACCTCTTTGAATACTAAACGAAGCACCTTCGAATACCAAATGTTCGCCATATTTTTTAGAAACATCTTCTGCCATTACAGGGTAAGTTCCCGAACGCGGGGAAGGTGGGAAGCGCAAATTTAAGTGGGACGTATCAACTTCATCAACTTCAATAATTTCAAGCTTTTCGAGCATTTTTACACGTGATTGAACCTGGAGCGTTTTTGAGTAAGTTCCTCTGAAACGATCGATAAACAACTGATTATCTGCGATGAATTTTTTTTGTTCGTCGAAAGCCTTTTGCTGAGCTTCTCTGCGTTCTCGGCGAAGTTCAATGTATTTCGAATAATTAACCTTGAAATCATGAATCCTGCCCATGGTAACTTCAATGGTTCGTGTTGTAAGTCGATCGATAAAGGCCCGATCGTGTGAGATGATAATTACGGCTTTAGCACTATTTATTAAGAAATCTTCGAGCCATTGTACTGATTCAATATCCAGATGATTGGTTGGCTCGTCCAGAAGAATAAGATCGGGCTTTTTAAGTAATATTTTGGCAAGTTCGATTCGCATTCGCCAACCACCACTAAATTCATCGGTGGAGCGATGAAAATCTTTGCGTTCAAATCCCAATCCTAAAAGGATGAGTTCAACTTCTCCATCAAAATTAATTTCGCCCTGACTATAAAGTTTTTCACTGAGTACAGATACTTTCTCGATAATTTCATAATATTCAGGCGACTCATAATCGGTTCTAACGGTAAGTTGATTATTTAGTTCATCCATTTCAGTTTGGAGGTTGAGCAAGTCAGAAAATGCTTGCGATGCTTCCTCAAATACTGTTCGATTATCTTCGTGTAAAAGATGTTGAGGTAAGTATGCGATGATGGCATCTTTTGGAGCAGAAACCCTTCCACGTGTTGGAGTCTTAGCTCCTGCCATAATTTTAAGCAGGGTTGATTTACCTGCCCCATTCTTTCCCATAAGGGCAATGCGATCTTTCTCGTTTACAACAAAAGAAATATCTTTAAAAAGGGTAGTTCCACCAAATTCTACTGCAAGCCCGTCAACTGAAATCATAAGTTATTTTAAATATTGGGCGGCAAAGATAATAGAAAATACTAGCTATATAAGAATGAAAATAGATATTCAGCTATTGAGTTAGATTTATGCTGACCATTTATTCTCAAAATAATACTTAATAATATTTAGGCAGTGCTTGCAGAAGGAAATTCGACAATTACTTCGGTTCCAAAATTAAGCTGACTTTTCACACGAAGGGATCCTTGGTTTTTTTTAACAAATTCATTACACAGAACCAATCCAAAGCCTGACCCACCTTCTCCTTCTGTGCCAACTGTAGATTCATTCTTTTCAAACACAAAAAGATTACGAAGCTTTTCCTCTGAAATGCCTTGACCAGTATCCTTTATACTTAATCGAACTTTTTTATTGTAATTTAGGGTAGCGATTGTAATCTTACCTCCCTTTGGCGTAAACTTTAAGGCATTAGAAACTAAATTTCGTAAAACAGTTTCAAGTAATTTCGCATTACCATTGATCGGATTTATTGTCCCTTCCTCAAATACGATCTCAATAGCTTTAAACTTGGTTAAACTATTTAGAAAATCAAGATTTTTCGAAACTAACTGATTCAAATTAATTTGTTCTTTTTCAAGATCTGAGAGGCTTTTTGAAGAAGTTGCCCATTCAAGTAAATTTTGCAAAAGGTGAAATGTTGATTGACTTAGAAGCTCCAGTTTTTTGCAGGAATTGCTTTCTTTGTTCTTCTTTTAAGTCAGATTCACTATTTAAGATATTTAAGAACCCCATGATCGTTCCCACCGGCCCGCTTAAATCATGCGCAATAATGGCTAAAAATTTTGTTTTCGACTTTAGCTGACCTTCTACTTCAGTATAAAGTTGCAAATTCACCGCCGACATAAAACCGAAAGTTAAGGCCAGCATGATGAATTCTGATAGAACGATTACGATGACTCCAATTTCATTTATTACAGATGGATTATAAGCAGGGTTATTCAATATTGCAACTAAACTTAATAGGAGCAGAATGAAAAAAACACAAAATGAAATTGCATTAATGCTAAAAATCTTTTTAAGATATTTTTGCTCAGGTAATAGTTTTTAGCATTTCATAAATTGCTATAACAGTATAAGTAAGAATAAAGATAAGATGCAAAGTCATTCGGATTTGATGAGATGGAATTAGCTCGAAAAAAATCAACGACTGCATGATATCAAGTAAAGGAATTCCAATTACAACTACTTTATGTATTTTTTTTTCCTTAAACGACCAGATTCCTGCGAGATAAGCATACAATCCAATGGTTATAAAAAAGGTAGGTGCAACTATTGCAATAAATCCATCAATAGGCGGGATAAGATTACAGAGAAATCCGAAGCCAATAACTAAGCTTCCGGTAGCCCAATAACCAGTTCCTTTTACCTTTTTTGTGCTTAAAAATAAGAATAACATAAAAAGCCCCATTATCAGACTAATCCCAGAAGTAATAATTGTAATAATAGTAAGATTAATTTGTTCCATATATATCAAAATTCAAAAGAGTTCGCAAGGTAAATAAAGATAAGAAAAGCCAGGGCATTTTGGCTGTTAACACTTAAGTTTTTTCTACAAAAAGCCATGTTTTTAAAAGAAAGCTTCCTCAAAACTGTCAACTAAAATCATAAGATATTTTAAATATTGGGCGGCAAAGATATTAATTTGATGTTGATTCAATAACTATCTTTTAATATCAACTCCATCATTTTTATGGCTGATAATCTTGCTTTTTATTTGATAAATTCAAGAGGAATTAAATCATTGAAGTTATATTTTAATTATGGAGTAAAAAGTAAAAGACACCGTAAACCGTAGCTTTATTGTTGCAAAAGGTTCTATCTCTCTGTATCACCAATAAATTATTTATCTAACGATTTGCGAAACCTCAACTTTAACTTGTTGCGCTAATCCATTAACTATAAATAAAAAGTATTGTAATGATTATCTAAGTAATTTGTTAGCTTAAAAATTAATCAAGGTATTTTATGGCAATCCAAATTTCACCGGTGTTTATATCAAGTAGCGCCTGATATTGATGATTTTTTAAATCTGCTGCTTTTCCCCAATAGCTTACACCATCCTTCATATTGTCTTTTAACATTGAAAACTTATCGGTGATTTCACTGAGTTTCTCAAGGCCGCTTCTTTTTGCATATTGCTCCAAGGCAACATGCTCCTTATCGATCTCGAAAAATGCCAGTTTTATTTTTGTCTCTTCATCATAAGTACAATCGGATTTCCGGATTTTGGGAATATCAATGCCTGTTCTTAACTCAATATTATCAATATTAAACATTTCGCAGTTATAAGTATTGTACATTAACCTACCTAAGCCATTGATCCCTAACCAAGCCATGACTGGTATGGAAATGATTATACCCAATACGATCAATAATTTTTTCATCAGACCTTGTTTTTTTGTTTTTGAAACACTCTTTTCCCATCCCAGAATTG
>CAXXWZ010000003.1:0-44329 GCA_963674935.2 Bacteroidales bacterium | reverse complement strand
ATTTATTCAGTCATTTAATCCTTTGAACCTTTACCTCTCTTGCTTACTTCCTTTTTCTAATCACTGCCCTTTTAAACCTTTGCTTTAAGTTTGGCATCGGGACGGTACTGAATACGCACATCTGTTACGCTTCTATGGTCCACTTTGGCCGGATCATCCTCAACCTTGCTTTTTAAACGACAACGAAAAAATGCCCAAAGGCTTTAAACTTACCGAATAATTATCGAGCAACAGCTGTGGTATCAACTCCTCGAAAGCATACAATGTAGCCGTAACTCGGCTTTGCTCAGGCTTGATCGTTCGGATATCATCTCACATATTTTATCGGTGGTAATCATTTCGCGGCCATGCGGACGGGCCATATAACGCATTTTCTGTTCAGGGTCGAAATGGCTTTTTAATGTTGGTAACCTTATACAATACAGTCATACTGATGTTTTTTTAGGTTGTTTCAATAATCAGATGCGGTTCTTTGATTGATTTACTAAGTTAGTTTTTATTTTTTAATATTTATTATATTTTATTTTAATATAGATTATAATATAATTTAATATTAATTAAATTTATTTTTGATATAGATCATATTCACAATACCTTTTGATCAAAAAACTGTTAACTCAGCATCTGATACTTATAACATGCTGATCTGTTTTAGCCCAGACTATACCTGTATCGTATTAATATATTTTATATATTTGATTTTCTCCCCGAAAAATATAAAACATCCGATGGATGACTTTAAAATATAAAAAACAAGAAAACCTGCACAATACACACCTATATGGATGTTATTGTGCAAGAAACAAACACATATATGCTAGTTAGCGGCAACCTAAAAAAAAGAATTCAAACAATTATCTACAACCTATAATTAAAAACTTATGTATCAAATCGCAATCGAAAAAATTAAGAATTCAATTTTCCCAATATTTTTTACAACTAATCAGGGAATATCATCTCAAATTGGAGTTATTGGGACAGGCTTTTTTATAGATGAAATAGGGCACTTCCTAACAGCACTTCATGTTATAACAGATGCTCCAGCAAATTCTAGTTTTCAATATAGAGGTATTATTCCAGACAGTGTTTCAAATCCACCGCAACAAATAACTGAAATATACAGGGATCCCGTAAGAGACATTTTTCTTGGTAAAATAAATATAACTGAAACCAGCCCAGTCTCATTCAAATTGGATAAACCTAAAGCAGGAATGTCTGTATGCTTAAGTGGTTACCCTTTAGCACAGCTTTCTCAAAACCCTGATAGTAGTTTAAATGTTAGTCATGTAAGACGGTATTGGCAACCAACTTTTATTATTGATGCAGTGACTGTTACAGACAACGGTAAAAATTATTTGGGGTTTATGACGCAAGATACTTCACTTAATGGAATGAGTGGTGGTCCAGTGTTTGACATTAAAGGAGATGTTTATGGAATTGACACAGCTTTTATACAACGAGAAATTCCACAGAAAAACAAACTTGCAATTCAAGTTTTTAATGGGATTGCTGTTGAAAATGCAACAATCTCTGATGTTTATGAAAGAATTCTATAATATTTTACAGCAAAAAATAAGGCAGCCGCTAACAACAGCTATATTTCATGGCGCTTTAACGGGTAACGAAACTCTAGGGTTTTCGTGTTGTTTCCTGTCCCTCGCGGGACAGGAAAAACCTGCCGCAAAAAATGCGCCACGTAACCATAGCAAAACCGTTAGCGGTTATTAGAGAAACAGACTCAGATTGAATAATGAAACAACTTAAAAAACTAATAACAGAATTACTTTTCATTTTGATTGTATTTAATGTAAATGCACAATCAAACAATTGAAAACTTGAATCAGGCGACCAATGATTTGTACTCAATATTTAATAATTTTAAAAGGCCAGGGTGTGCAATTGTTGTTGTTAAAGACGGAAAGAAAGTTTATCAAAATTGTTTTGGTTTGGCTAATATTGAAAATGAAGTAAAAATCACAGATTCTACAGAATTCTTTTTAGCTTCAGTTTCAAAGCAATTTACAGGCTATGCAGTCGCCAAACTAATCATAGAAGGGAAATTGGACTACAATGCCTCGATAAGTAAATATCTTCCCAATGAGAATATATTATGGGACTCCATTCAAATTAAGAATCTAATTCATCAAACTTCTGGAATTTGGGATTGGCCTTATTTGTTTTTAGCGACAGGTCATAGCTTTGATGATGTTTTTGAATAGTGATGGAATCTTTCAGTTAATAAGAAGTCAATCGAAATTAAGCTTCCCAACAGGAAGTAAATTTCAATATACATCGTCAAATTATATGCTTCTTGGAGAAATTGTAAAAAGAAAAATAAATTCAAACTACTATGACTGGATGAATGAATTTATATTATATCCAGCAGGAATGAAAAACACTTTTTTTCAAAAAAATCATTCAGAAATAATTAAGAATAGAGCAAGTGGATATGTATTTACACAAAATAAATATGAAAGAACTACAAATAATCTGAGCCCAATTGGAACAGGATTTATTTATTCAAATATTGAGGATATGGGAAATTGGATGGCTTATCTATTATCTCAGAAATCCCAAATAACAACACAAATGTTACAAACTGGTAAATTAAATAATGGAGATGATATTCCCTATGCTTTTGGATTGATGAAAAGAGGTACCCATGTATATTGGCATGATGGATATCTTCAGGGCTTTAGAACTATAACAATATTAAACCCTAATGCTAATTTTGCATTAGTATTATTAAGTAACTCGGGGTCTAATTACATTGT
Organism: Bacteroidales bacterium; assembly: GCA_963674935.2. GTDB lineage: Bacteria > Bacteroidota > Bacteroidia > Bacteroidales. The sequence goes on along the minus strand of CAXXWZ010000003.1, from coordinate 41,555 downwards.
ACGTTCGGCATTTACAATTGCCAATATGTATATGACAGACTCAATCCCCCAAAAAGAAATTGAAAACTTTAAAGATAAATTTCAGCGCGAACCTGAAAGAATGCGAAAATCAGAAAAGGAACAAAAATATTCGCATGACTTAAATGAATTTAAAGGTATTTACTTAAACAAAGAGCTGCTAATAACTTACAAAATATGTCAGAAAAATGATTCTTTGTTTGCAGTGAATGCAATAGAGCAAATATATTTAAAACCCAATAGTGATAATATTGATTCCTTCGGTTCTGATAAATTTATGTTGGGTAATTTTGACTTTGAAAGGGATGAAAAAGGAAAAGTTTCAGGATTCAATATTAACCAGAAACGGGATAATATGATTAGATTTATTAGAATCGAAGAGGAATAACAACCGCTAACAATGTATAAAAATAATAGCCGTGAAAGTGAGTAATTTAAGCATTTGTAGCCCGTTTCAACTTTCTTGTAACTTGACAGGAAAGTACCACGCAATCGGCTACTATTCTTATACTTAACGTTGTAGGGCATTAAAAAAAACAGAGCTGCTCAGACATATCTTGAAAAAAGAACTCAGATGAATATAAACATTGAAGAAATACAAAATTGGTTAAACAACAATACTGGAGTAGTTAGTGTATTTCTATTTCTGGGAACTATTCTCGTGGGTTGGTTGACTGGATTCTTTAAAACCATAATTCGTCGTCCAAGATTTAAGATTAGAGTAATTCCTAAAATGACTTTAGGTTGTGTATTTAATACTGGAAGACAATATACCCCGCCAATGCAAGGTACTTATGATTTGACTAAAACAGCTTTTGTTGTTTATTTGGAAATTATTAACGCTGGGACAACTGCATCAAATCTAGGGAAAATAAAAATTGGATATAATAGGAATAATGGCAAGCGCGCAATATTTCAAAAAAGACTATGGATTTACGAATACAATATCCTTGATACATTTTCAATTCCTTCAGGCGATGGGCAATCATTACTAATACCTCATTTAAGACAGGTTACACCAGAATCAAACAAGTCATATAATGGATATATTGAAGTTGGAAATTCATTAATTGGAGCAGCATATTTTGAACAACCTGTTAGTTGGGGGAATCACACTCCTCGATTCGATGAAAACGGCTTTACAGATATTAAAATTATTGTAGAAGACGCATTTAAAAATAAATATAGAAAGAAAGCTAAAGTGAAGATGATACCTATCCAAGATGCTTTAACATATAATCCGAAATTCGGGATGTCTGAACATTTTTTAGAAAGGGAAATTTTTGATTTTGACAGCAAAGAAGAACAAGGAAATAAAGGTGGTTTAATGGAAAAAGAAAATATAGAAGAATAATAACGCCCTACAACAAAGTGTAAATGTAATGCGGGTTTCAGCGGGTAATTCAACCGCAGTTCTTCGTTGCAACACCGCCAATTCGTCTGCGACGATTGACGGAAAATTTGAAATATTGAATAAACGAATTGGCTCCGTGCGTAATTGAAAGTTCATCACTTTTAATCCCGCACTCCACTTACACCAACCGTAGCACATTACCAAAAAAACCGAATAATAATGAATAAAATTAAAGTTTTAATATTTTTAACAGTTGTATTATTCTCTTGTAAAACCTCTGAAAAGGAAATTGAGAAACTTGAAATTGCAAAAAATTACTATAAGTTTCTTGACAATTCTGACAGCGTTGGAATGAAAACTATATTGGGAGATAGTATTGTAATTCGAGAAAGTGCGGACGACTATCAAGAGGAATTTTCTAAAAAAGAATATATTGAATGGCTGAATTGGGATTCAGTATTTGAACCGACATACAAAATCCTTGAAATAAAAGAGGAAAATGGAACTGTAGAAGTAAAAATTTCCAAAATAGACAAAAGAATCTATTATCTTCACGAAGAACCAATGATTTGGAACGAAATTGTAAGATTTGAAAAGAATAAAATAATCAGAATTGAGAGAATCAAATACGAGGTTTTTAATGTTGAAAAATTTCTTAAAAAGAGAGAAGAACTTGTAAGTTGGATTAACGAAAATCATCCTGAATTGAGTGGATTTCTACACGAACAATCAAAGTCTGTTGGAATGAAATACCTGAAAGCGATTGAACTGTATGAAAACAAAAAATAACGTACTACAACACCGCGTATAATTAATTGCTTGGTTATCGCCTACTTACGAAAATCCTCGCGGATTTTCTATTCGGTTTTTATTTGCTAAATTTAGTGCTTAATCGTAGCAACTAATCATACACAAAACCGTTACCGCCAAGTGTAAAAAGATAGAAATACGAACAGACATTTTGCTACTTTTAAAGAAAAAATATTAAAATGAAAGCCAACGCACAAATAGCACAACTTGTCCCGACTTGACGGGATTTGGTTTTTTGCCGACACAAAAGCCAAACACTGAAAAAACCAAAAGAGCTATTTTCTATGCCAAAGCTCTTCGGAGCCATTTAAAGACTGAGTAATGAATAAAAAAGACTTATCGGAATCAGATATAAAAGCAAAGTTTATCACGCCTGCAATATTGAATTCAGGTTGGGATGAACAGACGCAGTTAGGTCGTGAAATTTTCTTCACAGACGGACGAATCTATGTGAAAGGAAAACTGACTGCAAGAGGAAAGCGGAAGTTTGCTGACTATATTCTGTTTTACAAGCCGAATGTTCCGATTGCTGTAATTGAAGCAAAAGACAACAAACATTCTGTAAAAGGTGGAATTCAACAAGCACTCGGATACGGAAATACGTTAGATATTCCTTTCGTCTTCAGTAGCAACGGAGACGGATTTTACTTTCACGACAAAACAGCGACAGACGGACAAATCGAAAAGGAAATTTCATTAGACGAATTCCCAAGTCCGCAAGAATTATGGACTAAATACAAAAAGTACAAAGGAATTGTAACTCCAGAAGTTGAAGAAATAGTTTCACAAGACTACTTTCAAGATGGCTCTGGTCGTTCGCCAAGATATTACCAACAAAATGCAGTAAACAGAACCATTGAAGCGGTTGCTAAGAAACAGCAACGTATCATTTTGGTAATGGCAACCGGAACTGGAAAAACCTATACTGCTTTCCAAATCATTTACCGACTTTGGAAAAGCGGAGCAAAAAAACGGATTTTGTTTTTGGCAGACCGTACCGCTTTAATCGACCAAACTGCAAGAGGTGATTTTAGACATTTCAAAGATGCTTTAACCATTATCAAAAAGAAAAAAGTTGATACTGCCTACAATGTTTATTTAGCACTTTATCAAGGACTTTCGGACAGCAAAGGTGATGATGCTTACAAACAATTCAGTCGAGAGTTTTTCGACTTGGTAATAATTGATGAGTGCCACAGAGGAAGTGCAAAAGAAGATAGTAAGTGGCGAGAAATTTTAGAATACTTCCATACAGCAACTCATATCGGACTAACTGCTACACCAAAGGAAACGACAGAAGTTTCAAATACAGAATATTTTGGAGAACCGATTTACACTTACTCTTTGAAACAAGGAATTGATGATGGTTTCTTAGCTCCGTACAAAGTTGTAAAAGTTACTTTGGATATTGATGCCGAAGGTTGGCGACCACCAACTGGCTTTTTGGATAAAGACGGCAATCCAGTTGAAGACAGAATTTACAATCGAACAGATTTTGATAAAAGCATAGTTGTTGAAGAACGCAGAAAAGTAGTAGCTGCAAAAATCACAGAGTTTCTGAAAGGATATGACCGATTTGCAAAAAGTATCGTTTTCTGTATTGACATTGAACACGCGGAAGGAATGCGAACCGCATTGGCTAACACCAATGCTGATTTGTTTGCTGAAAACAGCAAATACATTATGCAAATTACTGGCGACAATGACGAAGGAAAACGAGAGTTGGACAACTTTATCAATCCAAATGAAACCTATCCCGTTATTGCCACCACTTCAAAATTAATGACTACTGGTGTTGATGCTCAAACCTGTAAATTGATTGTGTTGGATAGCAATATTGGCTCAATGACAGAGTTCAAACAGATAATTGGTAGAGGTACACGAATTAATGAGGAGTACGGCAAAACCTATTTTACCATTATGGATTTTAGGAATGTTACTCACCTTTTTGCCGATCCTGATTTTGATGGCGACCCATTAATGATAAAAGAAGTTGGCGAAGATGAAGACCTTTCAGGAACAGAAGAAGAAACAACTGACACCCCAATTATTGATGTGGATGGTGAGGAAGTTGATTTTCCTGAAACCCCAGATTATCCTGAAATAACTGGCGGAGGTGATATTGTAGAAGAACCAAGAGTTAAAATACGTGTTGATGGTGTTCAAGTAAAAATCGTAAACGAAAGAGTGCAGTATTTAGGTTCTGACGGCAAAATCATTACTGAATCATTAAAAGATTACACCAAAAATAGCGTAACCAAACAATACAAAACTTTAGAATCCTTTTTATATTCTTGGAACAATGCCGACAAGAAAAAAGCCATTGTTAATGAACTCGAAGAACACGGTGTTTTCTTTGAAGCCTTACAGGAAGAAGTAGGAAAAGAGTTTGACCCTTTCGATTTGATTTGTCATGTCGCTTTTGAATCAAAACCGCTCACGAGAAAAGAAAGAGCAGACAACGTAAAAAAACGAAACTACTTTACCAAATATGGTGAGCAAGCCCAATTGGTATTAAACAACCTATTGGATAAATATGCCCAAGATGGATTAATTACCATAGAAAGCACAGAAGTATTGAAACTTGACCCATTAAATAAATTGGGAACTCCTATTGAGTTAGTAAAAGCATTTGGAGGTAAACCGCAATACTTAAAAGCAATTAAAGAATTAGAACAAGAACTTTATAAAACAACAGCTTAATGGGAGTAGGTACTTTTTCTCAAATTTATATTCAAGTTGTCTTTGCCGTAAAAGGAAGAAATAGTTTAATTTACGCGAGCTGGGAAGAAGAGTTGTATAAATACATTACGGGTATCGTTCAAAATAAGGGTCAAAAAATGTTAGCCATTAATGGTATACCTGACCATATTCATTTTTTAATTGGGATGAAACCTTCTTGTTGTCTGTCTGATTTGGTAAGGGAAGTAAAAAAGAGTTCAAATACATTTATAAAAGAGAAGAAATTTTCAAAATTTAAATTTGAATGGCAAGAAGGTTATGGTGCATTTTCCTATTCTCACTCAGCGTTAGATAATGTTATTGCTTACGTTAGAAATCAGAAAGAGCACCACAAAACCAAATCGTTTAAAGATGAATACAATGATTTTTTAATAAAATTTCAAGTTGAGCATAAAGATGAATATTTGTTTAAATGGATAGAAGATTAAGATTGGTAAAAAGTCAAATCGGTAGGATTCAAATATTTATAGGGAATAAAATATAAAACATTAGAACCCAAAGGGTTCACACATTTATAGAATATATATTGGGAACGAACAATACGACCCCGTTAGGGTCGTACACAAACGAACATAAATTGAATCTATAAACGTTCAATCCCTTCGGGATTATTAAAATATAAATATGGCAAACGCAGGAGCTATAATAAGGGAATGAAATATAAAACATTAGAACCCGAAGGGTTCACACATTTATAAAATATATATTGGGAACGAACAATACGACCCCTTTAGGGTCGTACACAAACGAACATAAATTGAATCTATAAACGTTCAATCCATTCGGGATTATTAAAATATACATATGGCAAACGTAGGAGCTGTAATAAGGAAATGAAATATAAAACATTAGAACCCGAAGGGTTCACACACTTATAGAATATAAATTGATAGCGAACAATACGACCCCGTTAGGGTCGAACACAAACGAGCATAAATTGAATCTATAAACGTTCAATCCCTTCGGGATTATTAAAATATAAATATGGCAAACGTAGGAGCTGTAATAAGGGAATGAAATATAAAGCATTAGAACCCGAAGGGTTCACACATTTATAGAATATAAATTGGGAGCGAACAATACGACCCCGTTAGGGTCGTACACAAACGAACATAAATTGAATCTATAAACGTTCAATCCCTTCGGGATTATTAAAATATAAATATGGCAAACGCAGGAGCTATAATAAGGGAATGAAATATAAAACATTAGAACCCGAAGGGTTCACACATTTATAGAATATAAATTGGGAGCGAACAATACGACCCCGTTAGGGTCGTACACAAACGAACATAAATTGAATCTATAAACGTTCAATCCCTTCGGGATTATTAAAATATAAATATGGCAAACGTAGGAGCTGTAATAAGCAGCATAAGAAACATAATGAGGCAAGACAGAGGAATCTCTGGTGATGCTCAAAGATTAGAGCAACTCGGATGGATGTTGTTTCTGAAAATTATTGATGATAAAGACCAGGAATTAGAAATAACCAAAGACGATTATGTTTCAGTTATTCCAGAAAAATTTCAATGGAGAAGTTGGGCAACAGACACCGAAGGAATTACAGGTGATGAACTCTTAGAGTTTATTGATAGTAATGCACAAGACAACAAAGGTTTATTTGCAACGCTTCGTGATTTAACAAGCATTACAAATCCCAAAAGAGCCGCCATTGTAAAAGAGGTTTTTGAAGGCTCAAACAACTACATGAAATCGGGTTATGAAATGCGTAAGGTCATTAATAAACTGAATGAAGTTGACTTTAACAATTCGGAAGACAAACACATATTTGGCGACATATACGAAAGCATTTTAGTTGAACTACGTGATGCAGGAAACAAAGGCGAATACTATACGCCAAGAGCCGTCACGCAGTTAATGACACAAATGATTGACCCCAAATTGGGCGAAAAAGTGTTAGACCCTGCTGCTGGTACAGGTGGTTTCTTAACGGCTGCCATTGACCATGTACGAGAAAACTATGTGCATACCGTAGATGACGAACACCAACTGCAAAAAAGCATTACAGGTTGGGAATTTAAACCAGTTGCGTATGTATTGGGCTTAACCAATTTGATACTGCACGAAATGGACATTCCAGACTATCATTATATGGATAGTTTAAAAAAGGAATACAATAGCATTGGAGCAAAAGACCGAGTAGATGTTATTTTGGCAAATCCACCTTTTGGGGCAAGTATTGCGGATGGTGTAGAAACCAACTTTCCTGCAACCTATCGTTGTAAGGAATCTGCCGATTTGTTTGTGATTTTGATGTTGCAACTTTTAAAACCGAAAGGTCGTTGGGCAATTGTACTGCCTGATGGTTCCATTACTGGTGATGGCGTAAAAGCACGAATTAGAGAAAAACTATTGACCGATTGTAACCTGCACACCATTATCCGCTTGCCACAAAGCACCTTCTTCCCTGCTACGGTAAGTACCAATTTGTTGTTTTTTGAGAAAGGAAGCAAAACAAAAGATATTTGGTATTACGAACACAAATTGCCCGAAGGACAAAAATCCTATTCCAAAACCAAGCCTATTCAGTTTAACGAATTTCAACCCATTATTGATTGGTGGAACGACCGGAAGGAAAGTGATGTCGCTTGGAAAGTAAATGTAAACGATTTAAAAGATTGGGATTTGGATATAAAGAATCCTAATGTTGAAGAAGAGGAAGAAATACCAACTGTGAATGAAGTTTTAGATACTTTAAAAAGTTCGTTTCAAAATCTAGTTGAAAACATTGATAAGTTAAAATTGGAATTGTAATGAAGCTAGGAGATGTTTTAAAACTTAACAAAAGTTCTTTAATAGACATTAAAGATAATCAGACCTATGAAATTTCAGGTGTTCAAAATTATGGACAAGGAATAGTTATCAGACGCAAAGTATTAGGTTCTGAGCTTAATATGAAGAAATATCAGTCGATTTCAAAAAATCAATTGATGTGGTGTAAAGTTGATACAAAGAACGGAGCATTTGGATTAACTCATGATGAACATATTGGAAGTCTTGCTTCGACAAATATGGCTTTAGCAGACATTAATACAAATCGTGTAAACCCCGAATTCCTAGAAGTTTTATTTAGACAAAAAGCGTTTGCCGATTACATTACAAAATATTCTTCAGGGACCACCAATAGAAAATATCTTACTCCAAAACAGTTATTTAAAAAAATAGAATTACCAAATCTGAATTTGGTTGAACAACAAGAATTTATTACAAAGTTGAAAAGGATTGAAAAAATTGATTTGGAGTCCAAAATCCAAATCCAAAAACAACTCCTAACTAAACTCAAACAATCTATACTACAAGAAGCCATACAAGGCAAACTGACGAGCGATTGGAGAGTCCTTCGACAAGCTCAGGAACCGCCAATGGAACCTGCAGGCGAGTTACTAAAACGCATAAAAGCAGAGAAAGCCCAACTCATTAAAGACCCTTCGACTAAGCTCAGGGCAGGCATCAAAAAGGAAAAAGCACTTCCACCAATTACCACAAAAGAGATTCATTTTGAGTTACCTGAGGGTTGGGTTTGGTGTAGGTTGGGGGACATTTGCTCAAAAACAGGCTCAGGTAGTACACCAAAAGGAGGTAAATCAGCTTATCCTTCTTCAGGAATAAAATTTTTAAGGTCTCAGAATGTTTATGATGATGGTTTAAGGTATGATGGCATTGTTTTCATATCAGAATCAACTCATGAAAAAATGAAAGGGACAAAAGTTCAACCAGAAGATTTGTTATTGAACATAACAGGTGGCTCAATTGGTAGATGTTGTGTTGTTCCAACGGATTTTGATACTGGTAATATCAATCAGCACGTTGCAATCATTAGGTCTGTTATTTCAGAAAACGGTTATTATCTGCATAAAATTATCTGTTCACCATATTTCCAAAATATGATTATTGAAGTTCAAACAGGAGCTGGTAGAGAAGGTCTTCCAAAAAATAAAATGGATAATATTTTAATCCCTCTTCCACCTTTCGAAGAACAAAAAGCAATCGTAGAAAAAGTAGAAACTTTAATGCAAAAATGCCAAGCCTTAGAAGATGAAATAAAAACCAGTGAAGCCCATGCTCAAATGCTGATTCAGGCAGTTTTAAAAGAGGCTTTCCTGCCTGCCGAATCGCCAGAGCAGGCAGGTGAGGGTAAACAAAAAGTTGTTGAAGTATGAAGATTAGCCAATTGAGCAAGGTCAAAAATGCCAAAACTTATCAGCAGTGTATGGCTGCCCCAACGCTGACGGAAAAGAAAGCACGGGCATACAACAAGTGTATAAATCATTGGGCGGTAAGTGTTAATTACAAGGGCGTTACAACTAATAAAAGTTATAGCGGTTTGACAGTGAAGTGCTTCGAAATGCCAAACGTTTCATATACGTAACCGTTAAATTCTCAATTAAGAATGTTTAGCTATTTTTAATCAAACCAAATTTTAAATTATGAAAAAAGCACTAATTATTATTTTCATTACAAGTATGGTACTGTTAATTAGTTGTACCAGGCAAACTGAAAGCGTGGCATTAACTCCAAATATTTCAGTTAAACTTCCTGTCAATCACAAAATGGCGAAACAGGTTCATGGTAATAAAGAATATACATTGTATGGAGCTATGGTAAACAACGATAAAATTTTTATCTCGCAAAATGTAGAAATTGATCTGGACACTTTCAGTTTAGAAGAAAAGAAAGCAGCAAATATGTTGAACATCCATCGTTATATGGAAACATTTAACGGAAGGAACCTGGAAAATTCGGAGAAAATAATAGGATCGCTATTGCAAAGCGATTTTAATTTTGAATTTGACAAAACAGATACCACATTTATGATTTTTGGAAGATTAATTCTGCAAGACTCAGTTATTATTATTCTTTCGTATGAGTCCGTATTCCCTGTTTCAACCCGCTCAGCAAATGACAAAGAAAAGTTTTTTAACGCTATAAAATATAAGGAGTAAGAGCTATTAAAATTTAAAACAAAACATGTTAAAAGGAATACAACAGCAATTTAAGCAACCCAAAGGCCTGCTTGGTAAATTCGTTTCGCTGGTGATGCGAAAAATGAATAATAAGATTTATGATGTGATCATTGATAAGATGAGTATAAAGGATCATGAAACGATATTTGAGATTGGATACGGACATGGGATGGGCATTAAAAAAATATTAACCAAAAATGATTGTCAAATTTCAGGCATCGACATCTCCCAAACCATGCAGCAGGTAGCTTTGAAACGGAATAAAACCTTTATTGAGCAAGGTAAAGCAAAATTATTTTATGGTGATTTTCTAAGTCACGAAATGCCAGATCTCAGCTTCGACAAGATCTTCTGTCTTAATGTAGTTTACTTTTGGGATGAGTTAGAAATTCCATTTAGCAAAATAAAAAAAGGACTTAAAAAAGATGGAAGTTTTTATCTGTATATGGATGCACCAACTCAGCTTGTTCAACAAGGATTAATCCAGGAAGGCATTTTTAGAATGTACACCATCGATGAAGTTATCGATAAATTAGCATTGGTTGGTTTTTCACAAATTGACTTCCAGCATAAAAAGGGTTATTTTGTGAATTGCAAAAAATAGCGTTTTAGTATAAACTAAAAAACAAAGTCATGAGTCTTAAACTTTTACAAGAACTAGCCGGTGTTACACCCGACGGGAAGTTTGGCAAAAACACCTTTAAAGCCGGAGCAGCTTATTTGGGGATAACTGTTCATGAACGTGCTGTACACTTTTTTGCACAATTGGCACACGAAAGTGCAATGTTTAAAAGCTTTTCTGAGAACCTCGACTACAGGGCAAGTTCCCTGTTAAGGGTATTTAGCTCATATTTTCCTGATCAGGAAATAGCGGACATTTATGCCCACAATCCGGAAAGAATAGCTAATCGAGTTTATGCCAACCGCATGGGTAATGGCGATTATAAATCGGGAGATGGATGGAAATTTCGTGGTCGCGGTGCAATTCAATTAACGGGTACAAATAATTATAAAGCATTTTCCGAATCAATTAACGACCCTGAGGTTTTAATTCATCCGGAAATAGTTGCAGAAAAATATTCCTTCACCAGTGCCATGTTTTTCTTTACAAATAGAAATCTTTGGGAGATCTGCGATGAAGGATTTTCTGAAGAAACCATAAAGAAAGTCACTAAAAAAATTAATGGTGGTTTAAATGGAATTGAAGAGCGAATAAAATTAACCTTAAAATATAAGGGATATATTTTGTAGTATTTTACATTTAAAAATTATGAATACAAACAAACACATTAAAGCCATTGAAATTTTTGCCGGTCCAATTATGGAAGCACAAATGGTAAAAAGCTTGCTCGAAAATGCAGAAATTGAAACCTATTTACAGGATGAATATGTTGGAACCCTTGTACCGTGGCAAGCATCCGGTGGAGGCGCAAATTCTGTAAAAATCATTATTTCGAGTGAGGATTTAGAGAAAGCACAAATTGTACTCAATGAATACCATAAGATGAAATAGATAATATTATGAATTCACCCAAATACGGGCTTCTTCCATGGAATCGCAAATCATAAATTCCCAACCCGAAGATTCCAGTTTTTTTTCGTATAATTTAATATTTTTGATCAGCTCAGGATCTTTGGTAATATGAACCACTTTCAAATTACTATTCCAGCTACTTGCTTTTAATTCAAGATCTGAAATTATTCTGAGTTGCTTCTCTGTAAACTCATCAAATTCAGCGTCTGAGAAATCACAAATTTGATATCGACTGGTATCGTATTTGCTATTCCCATAAAACTCACCATTCGCCATAATATTATCCGAAGCAGTAATTAAACCTGTCCATTTGATCAGCATCCCATTTTCTTCCCAGGTTATTTTATAAGCCATTTTAGTTTTGTTTAGATATTAAAATCAATAGATTAAAGATAGTAATTTATAGCATGCTTACTTTTTAATCCAGGGTTTTCCCATTTTTAAAACTTCTCTTCCGGCAACATCATTAATAATAATTGCTGCAAGCATGTACCAAGCTGAGAATGCACAAATAATTAATTCAAACCCCGCAACTTTATTAAATATAGGAAAACCAAAATGACCTAAGTCTAATAAAATAAAACCAATTAAAAGTGTTACGAATGTAAACGCCATGGCAGCATGTATAAAAAAAGATGCAACACAAAGTATTGCCGTGATTAATGTCCAAGCAATAAGATAATAGCCAACATCAGTGGTTGATGATGCATAAATTCCACTATGGTTTAGCATCCAGATTACACCCAGCCCAATCCAAAAAGATCCATACGCTGTAAATGCAGCAAACCCGAAGTTATTACCCATTTTTTGCTCAGCAAACCCAGCTATAAATTGAGCTAAACCACCAAAAACAAAAGCCATTGCTACAACCGGACCTAAGCCCATCAATCCCAAATTATGAAATTGCAATAAAAGTGTTGTTAGTCCAAATCCTGCTAAGCCTACCACTGCCGGATTACCAATTTTCATATTACTCATCCTTTTTAATTTATTCATTAATAAGCCGGCAAAGCTAAACTATTTTAGGACCATTGTTAATAAAAAAACACTAAAATATACAATCAATAATGTATAAAAAACGAATATTTATATTTACAATTATTGGAGCAAAAAAAAGCCCTCCATTTCTGAGGGGCTTCATTATTATTAATTTAATTATTACTTCGTCTTGATACTGCATCCTATCGCTTTTGTTTCAGAAGTAACAGGGGAGTTACCCGAAAGTAAAGCATCAATCGCATCTTCAAGATAAGTTTCTTTAACAGCATCTGCATCAGCGTAATTATCGTCGATTGCACCAATGTAACGAACAATAAACTCACCACCAACATTTTCAAGCAAGAAGATATGAGGAGTTCTGGTTGCTCCGTATTCAGGGTAAACCTTTTGACCTTCATCAAACAAATAAGGAAAGGTGAAGCCTTTTTCATGAGCTCGTTCATACATAGCTTCAGGTGAATCGCCTGGCTTAACTTCAGGATCGTTAGGATTAATGGCTACCATAGGATAACCCAATTCTTTGTATTTTTTATCGATATCAATTAAACGATCCTGATAAGCAATGGCATAAGGACATGTATTACAGGTAAATGTTAAAACTACACCTTTGGCATCCTTAAAATCATTTAACGAAACCATGTTCCCATCAATATCCTTTAAATTAAAATAAGCGGCTTTATCACCTATCTTTACTCCATCGGCAAATACTAAGGTGCTTATCAATAATGTAAAAATGAACGTTAATATTTTTTTCATATAGCTATAATTTTTGTGATTCAATGATTGATTTTAATTCTTCATAAGAATAACTACCCTCATGAAATTTCCTAAAATTTTTATTATAAACAACAGTTGCAGGGATAGAACCACTCCACTGTGGAGAAACTTTATTAATCCATACATTGGCATTTGGATCAAACAGAAGTACTATTTCTGATTTTAATTTATGCTCCGCTATAAAAGGTAATACCTGAGTTTCCAACTGCTGAGGAAAATCCATACTCACCAATAGAAATTTTACTTTATCATTTTTGTACTCAGCTGCTAATTGCTCGAAATCTGGAAGCTCGTGAACACAAGGTGTGCACCAGGTTGCCCAAAAATTAACGATATAAGTTGTATCATTTTGCAAATTTAAAAGTGGTTCAAGCTGATTGAAGTTTATAATATCTACAACTGCAACTTGCTTCTGTGATTCTTTAGGAACACACGATTGCAAAAGAACTGCGCTTAATAAAACAATAAATAAGTATTTCATTGCGTAAATAAGATTTTGGATTACAAAAATACAGCTAGAAATAGCTTTGTCAAATAGAAGTTATGATTTAACTATAATTTAACATAACAAATAAGAGGAAAGCTTAATTCTTTTTTGAACCTGGGCATAAATCCCTATTGTTTTCAACATTAAGGTTGTACAAATTTAAATTTGGCTCATTGGGGTGTCATGAAAACATTGACTTAATGGAAACTACAACCCATTTCTAAAAACCAAATATTATTTATGAATGGGTTGTAGTTGGAACTAAATTTTCAAATTTGAAAACTGACTCAATTTCTGTCTTTATATCTTTAATTAAAATTATAATTCGCGTAGGAACCAAATCCCATAGCCCCGAAAATACTACTCATAATTATAGCAACCAGAATAAAAACACCGATAGATGCCAAAATACTGATTAACATATAATTTGATTTTTTTGCTTCACTAACCTCAGTAATTATCGGAAAACCTAGATAAAGAACATATAAAGTATAAAGTGCTCCAATCATGGCCATGATAGAAAATGAGGGGAAAATATAAAAAACACCACTCACCAAAGCAGGTGTAAATGCATAACCAACCAATCTGGCAGCTTTATCCAAACTAACTTCACAATTGTATTTGGGTGCAAGCTTAGCAATTACCAAACTAATTATTAGCACACTTAGAAGCGTAGAAATGAATGATTGGACTGCCATAGAAACACCCCAATCTATCAGGGCAATTCGGCCAAACCCACCTAAATTTATTCCAATTAGGCCATAACCGATAAAGGATGCTACAGCAGGAATTAAGGCTAATGGGATGACATAGGCCTTAAACAACTCTATAATTTTAGTTTCTTCATTTTTAATGATTTCCCAACTTTGTTTAGGCGTTAAAATAAGCGCTTTGGCTCGTTGAATTAGGTTATTCATAATGGTGCGTTTTAGAAAATATTAAATTGAAGGGAGATGACTTTCATCTCCCTTTTAAAATATTACTATATTTCAATCATAATTTTTAATCCAATTCTAAGAAAATTCCCACCGCCTAAAGTATATCTGGCCTCAGGTGCAAATGTCAGTCCATCACCAATTTCAAAATTCATTCCTGCTCCCACATTAAAACCTGTATCTGTGCCGTTCAAATCAACTCCATCAAAAAAGGTCCCTTCAGTATCTATACTAAAAAAGGTCATGTTTAAACCACCAATTAGGTAAAGACCTGCATCAGAAATTTGATAATTAGCATCTAAATCTAATGAGGACCAGGATAAGTTATCCTTTTTAAGAAAATAAGTAAATGATGGAGCAGCACTCCATTCGTCGGTGAATTGATATTTACCGTGCACACTTATACCCAGGTTATTAATTTCGGTACCGAAAACGGCACCTGCACCCACACTTATTTGAGCTTTCGCTTCAGAAAAAGAAAATAATACGAGTACGACTACGATTGCTTTTAATAAATTTTTCATGATTCTTAGTTTAAATTTAAATAATTGTTTTGTTATTTATTGATTTATTTTTTTTCTGCTTTCATTCAGCAGAAAAACACTGATGTTATTTTGAGGGAAAAAGATTGGTTTTTCTGTACCTCCCCATTTAAAATCCAATTCTTTTGAACTTTTTATTTCTGTACTTTGGCTGTCAATATCAAACAACCGATTATAATCCAACACCCAGGAATCTTGTTCTTTTGTTATCGAATAATTAAAATCAAAGAGGGTATATTTTATCGTCATTTTAATCTTCTCATCAAAAGATAAGACTTTGAGCTTGCCCACTTTAAGTTCAGTAGTTACAAATAAAAGAATGTCATTTTTTTGAATTTGAATACCGAAAATATTATCGGCCTGAGTTAGTAAATCTGGGCGTGCATCTAAAATTTCTGTGATTTTATTTCCGTTTAATGAATTATAGAGCTTATCTCTTTTTAACCAAATTGGGTCAAATTGTTTTTTGTCAATTTCAAAAAGTGTATCTATTTCAACGGCTATTGTTGTTCTGTCAGCATCTAATCGTTCTCCTTTTCTTGTAGTGGCAAAATCTTCCTGTCTTAATACCAATCCTTTCCAGGCATATAGATCTTGATAGGCATCTATTTTATAATAATCAGCTTCTTTTCCAAGTATTTCTTTGGTTCCGGATTTTTCAGCACCCAAATATTGGGTTTCAATCCAGGAACCTTTTATTTGGTAATACTGAAAGTTTTCTTTGCATTTTATTCTTAAATGATAGGGGTCATCGCTAACCGTATTTTTTTCAACATCAAAATAATAACGATGTTCATCCACCCAAAGTCGTTCTGCGATTTTTACTCTTTCGGGAAGAGGCTTACCTCCAAACGTGGAAACCTGATAAATCTCTTCAAAGGCAATATCACCAAATTCATCCCAATAATAAATCATTTGCTCTGCTACATAAGGAACTTGTTTACTATAATCCGATTCAACTCCATTTACAGATGAAAAACCGAAAACAGTTGAATAATTCAATTTTTCGTAAACAATCTTTCCCGATTTTACTTTGTATGGTTTAAAATCCTGAGCTTGTATGGAAATAGTAAAAATTAGTAAAATGAATTGGATTGATAATTTCATGATTTATCGCTTAAATGCTATTCATCCTTTGAAACAAAAAACTATTTCTTCTTTCTCAATTTTATCATTTTTTGCATCATGTCGTACGATTGGCGTAATTCTTCGTCACTTGCATTCTGCATCTCTGGATCACCTTCAATAATCATTTTTTTCCATTCAGTAAACGACAAGTTTTGCATTACATCCATCCCCTCTTTCATTTCCTTTGAATCTACCTGATAATCATCATTACTCATGTAACTTTCGGTTTTCTGAATAGGAAAATCCGGCAATTTAAAATGGGTATCTCCAACCGAAACGTCAAATTTTGCAATGGTTGCTTCTGTTACAGTTTTAATTCCTAAAGTGGTGATTTCCATTTTTAGCATCACACCTTTATAAATCCACTGTCTTCCTCCTAATAAGGTCCAAACATCACAGTTGTATCCCAGAAATTTTTCAGTTCCAACTTTTTCGCCTCCCATCTTTTTCAACATACTTTCGCCCACTTCTCCTGCATCGCCATCTGGTTGAAAAGCTTCGGTCATATCCATGGCCATGTCTCTGCTTGCATAAATTTGTTTCTTATCGAAATCAACAAAATAACTTTCACCATTATCCAGTTTGTTGATAGCATGTGAATTTTCTGTTTCAGTTTTTCCCTTCCCGAAAAACTTAATTGTAGTAGTTTGGCTCAATTCCGTTTCTTTTAATTCTAGGGCTCCCCAATCTTTAAAAAATAACTTTTCAGTTCCTTTTCCGCTGATTGTACTCCCCATTACTTTCCCCGACGTAGTGGTAACATATTCAACAATACCCGATTTTACGTCGTAGCGTTTAAGCTCATTTTGTGTGTTTCCGAAACAACTCGCCATTGCGAATAATAGTGTAAGGATAATGGTTAAGCTTTTCATAATTATTATTTTTTTATTGATTATTTTATCTCTTGTAATTCATAAACTGAATAATGTCCCCAAGTGTCATTCGGATCTTCGTCAATAACTTTGGCATAAATACCGAATCCTGGTTTATCAGTAATTACCCATAATTTTTTCAGCACATCAGAATAGGTTGCAACTTCCACAACGATGCAATTGAATATCCCTGCTGGTGTTGTTATTTGTTCGTTACCAACAACTCTAAAAATATCATCGGTTAAGGGATAAAGAGGTTGTGAGAATTCGTGGTTTTCAGGAAATTCAGTATCTTCAGGAAGGGTATAACGATCGTACCCCACAAAAATATTATCGATGGTAAACCCTTCTTCTTCAAGTGTGGCTTTCACCTCTGCTGTAAGCATTTTATTTTCAAATGCTGTGGTGCCATTAATGAGAGTAGAATATTTATAAACCAATTGGTTCACATCTAATAAGCTTAGCTTTATTTCATTCCACCCTGGCAACTTTTGTTCATCATCATAATATTTATAATCACCATTTTTATCATAAAATACTTCTTCTGTAAATGTTAAACGTTCTATTGTTGTTGCCTCCTGTTTTTCCTTTATTGCTGTTATCACGCTTCCCTTTTGTTCGAGTACAATTTTATCGAAGGAATATGAGTTTAGACTATATTTACCTCGAAGAAAATGGGATAAACTCATCATAATTAATGAATTTTCTTTGGGATTAAATATCCAGGTTCCCTTGCTTGTGCTAGTCATTCCACCATCTTTTTCAACCAGCACAAATGAATCTGGTAATTCAATTTCTAAAAAATGAATTAAATCCGGATTTTCTTTATGCTCTATTTTCCAGAAACCTTCGAGCTTCGACTTGCTATTTTCAATGGCTATTTCAGTCTCATTTAATTTTATATAATTAACTTTTGCCCCGCCCTTAATAAAGATAAATTCAGTTTCTGTCAATTTCAAAACTTTAGCAACACCGCTAAAATCTTTATCAAATTCAGATTCCATGGTAACTATATTGCTGTTCATATCTAATTCCCAGGTTCCGAGTTCCATTCCCATCATTATCATTTTACCTTCCTTAGTAAATTGAGTAACAAAATAGGGTTCTTCAATTTGGCCTTCAATCTCAACTTTTACAGCTAACCAACTTCCAACTAATTTCGAATTTTGGGCGTATGTGATCAATCCAAAGGATTGAAATATGATCAGAATAATTATTATTTTTTTCATTACTTTTTTAAAATATGTTAGCTGAATTGATTTTTTCTCAAGACTAATACCTAATCTCTTTTGTCTTGATTTTTATTAAAAACGATGATTCTGGTATATGCAGTTATTCATTAGAATTTTACAAACTCAACCCTTCGATTATTGGCTTTGCCTTCGGCTGTCGTGTTATTATCCAATGGTTTGCTTTCACCCCAGCCCGTTGAGGTTAAGCGATCTGCTGAAATTCCCATTTCAATAAGTCGATTCATAACAGATTCGGCTCTCTTTTTTGAAAGTTCCATATTATAATCATTAACACCATCGCTGTCGGTATGACCTTCAACACTGAAATTTAAATCAGCCTGTTTGTTCAATAATTTAAAAATTTCATTGATCGCTCCATTACTTTCGGGCTTAATGGTCGCTTTGTTTAAATCGAAACGGATGCCGTTTACAATGATTTTTCCATCAGATAAAACACGATCGTAATATTTTACACCGCCTTTGGCAATGCGGACATTTTTTACATATTGATGCATTTTATCAGCAGCATAGCCATTCATTTCTAATGTAATTCCAGTAGGGTTAAAACCCATATGTGGTATGTTTATTAATCTTTCGTCATTTAGATAAATTTTAAGTTTGTCCTTTGTAACGGCAATTGAAAAATGACGCCACCCTCCTTCAGAAAGGGTTTTTGAATATGGTCCTGAACTTTCATTATAAGATATGCTTTTAGAATAAAAATATACCTTAGATCCAATACTTCTTTGGTTTTTAGTATCGTAAAACGAGAAAAATAGTCTGTGAGGATTTTCGGGTTGAAAATAAACATCAAATTCAACAGTAAAAACATCTGGGAGATAATCTTCCTTTGAGTTTTTTAAGAAAGGGATAATACTTCCTCCGTGTGGGAAAATGACAACTTTTTCTCCATCAACTTCTGCAATTTCTGCATTTCCATCCTGTAAATCCCATTTACTAGGAAACTCACCGTTTTCTTCTGAAGCATTTGGGCCATCTTCAAAGATTACTTCATCCCCTGGCACAAAATCGAACTTTGCCCATTGGACATTAGGATTAGCCGATTTTTGCTCTTGTTGCTCTGATTCCGATTCGTCGTTAACATTTTCTTCTGCTACCTGCTTATCAGTTTTATCAGTCACTTCAGTCTTATTTTTTTTATCTTTCTTTTTAAACAAACCACCTAGTCCTTTTTCAAGTTTATCAAAAGTTTTATCAATGGCTTTATCAACATTTTTATTGGCACGCTTTTCGGCAGCCTTATTAATTTTCTTTTTAACAGGTACTACAACCTGTGAGCTTGCAGTAAAGCTTATTAAAAATATCAAGATGAGAATTAGTAATAATTTTGTTTTCATACGTAAATAATTTGCTTTTTAATTGTCGTAAGGAACTCACATGTACGTTTTTCATAGGTGTTTATGATTCTGTCCAAACATGTTCGTTTCATGACTTTTTAAGTTAGGATTTGATACAATGGCTAAATTATTCGATACTTTGTTCTTCTATTTTCGAATCTTGAATTCGTTCATTTATAATTTGAATTCGTCAGGAAGCATTCAGAATTTGTATCAGCTCCTTTCTTTTACGAGTAGATGTAGGGATTTTTGTTTGATCAGATAAAGTGATGCAATAAGAATCTTTCCTATCTACCTTAACGATATGCTTTAGATTGATTAAATAAGATTGATGCGAACGAAAAAAACTTGAAATCTTCAATTCATTTTCAAAAGATTTCAGACTTTTAGAAACAACAATTTTTTTTTGATTTTGGAGATGAAAAGTGGTGTAAGAATTATTACAACTGCAATATAAAACATCATCTAAACTAATGACATGAATTGAATTATGAGTTGATAAAATGATCCGATTTTGCCGCTCCATTGATACTGATTTAATAAAAATCAAATATAAAACGGAAGGCAAAAATGGATGCACATAAACTTGAAAGTGTCAAGTTCTGATTTGAAAGCGTTAAAGTTTTTCGAGCAAATTAATGAGGTGTTTTTTTTGACGGACGGAAACCGGGATCTCTGCAGAATTTTTCATGATTACGAACCCACCGTCGGTTTTGTCAATTTTTTTAACATGGTTTAAATTCACCAGATAAGATTGATGTGGCCTGATGAAGGAATAACCTTTTAACAAATCCTCGTATTCCTTGAGGCTTCTTGAAACAATAATTTCCTCAGAATTACTTAAATAAAATGTTGTATATGAGTTATCACTTCTGCAATACATAATATCTGTAATGTCAATTATATGCATAGCCTCAACAGTGCGCAGTACAATTTTTTTTAATTGATTCCCCCCTCTTGTGAAATTATCCAATAGGTTATTTGCCTGAATTTCTGTATTCATATTTGAATTAATCATGGCTGTGGCACTCTGCACTGCCTGTTGAAATTCAACTTCATTTATAGGTTTAACAATATAATCAACAGCGTTAAATTTGATAGCTTTAATGGCATAATCGTTAAAACCGGTAATAAAGATTGTTTTAAAATGATACGGTTTGAGCTGTTGCAAAATTTGAAAACCACTCCCCCCCTTGATCTCAATATCAAGCAAAACCAAATCAGGTTCAACAACTGTTATCAATTCAACTCCACTTTTCACCGAATCAGCCTGACCAACAATCTCAATTTCAGGAAAATATTCCTTCAGCAGACTTTCATTTAATTCCCTGATTTGGGGTTCATCATCAATTATTACAGCTCTAATCATAATTTAATATTGGTAAATGAATATTCACTTTAACACCGGTCAGGTCAGAATTTAAGTCATGCAAATTTATTAATTCGAATTTTAATTTTTTCTTACACCGTTGTTCAATTAATTTTTTACGTTGATTAAAAATCTCCATCGCTCGGGACTTATGCGCAGAATAATTACTAATCTCAGCTCTAATACCTACACCGTTATCTTCAACCACAAACTCAATATACCCATCAATCTCATAAATTTCCAACTTTAAGATCCCTGTATAATCAATATTAGACAGTCCATGTTTAATTGCATTTTCAACAAATACCTGTACCATCATCGGCGGGATTTTAATAAAATCAGATTCAATTTGATCGTCCATCTTAAAAATAAAATCAAACTGATGTCCTGATTTCATATTCTCAAGCTCAACATAATTTTTCAACATTTCAATTTCCTCCGTAAGTGTGATGCTTTCCATGGATGAAAACTCAAGAACAGATCTACTTAATGATGCAAAAGCGGTAAGATATTGAGCTGCTTTTTTAGCTTCATTTTTACGCATATAGCTTTGAATTGAACCCAAAACATTAAAAATAAAATGAGGTTTCATTTGAGAGCGAAGAAGTTGCTGCTGCAACTCAGCTTGTTTAAAAGCAGCCTGTTTTTTTCTAAGCAGAAATACAAAAACACCCAGTGTTAAGATGACAAGCAATGCCATCACAAACAATAAACTGATTCGATTTTGTTGGCTTTTTATTTTGTTTTCTGCGGTGAGTAATTCTATTTTCTGTTCTTTTTTTTCTGTTTCATATTTGGCCTCAAGATCTTCTATTGACTTTCGGATATCTTCGTCTCGCAAAATCCTTTCGGTATGGCGCAATGAGTCATTCCAAAAAAAAGCCTCCTCATAATTATTCAAATTAAAATTCAATTGGTAAAGTAATTCCAGACATTTCAATTTTTCGGTTGAATAGGAATTAATCTCCTTTATTTCAATATTTTTTTTAACTAATGCTAATCCTTTTTTAAATTCTCCACTTAAATTATAAAGATCAGCTTTGAAATTATTGTTAAAAATAGGTTCATACGGATTATTCCCAAAATACTTTTCCGATGCCGTGGCTAATTCCAATGCTTTGGGGTAATCATTTAATTGTTTGTATACACCTGCACTATTAGTTAATGCAGTACTGATACCTTGCTCAAAATTCGCATCCATACTTAAAATCATCAATGTATCATAAAAAAGCAAGGCGCTCCCGAACGCTTCTTTTTGAACAGCGATTCCGCCCAGACTATTGTATATTTTTGCAATATCGCTAAAAGAAGCACATCCTTCAATATCCTTCATTTTATATGCCTTTTGTACATATTCTTCCCATTTAACGTGGTTATTATTTTCTCTGAAAATATTGCCCATTGCAATGTAGTGGTAGCAGATTCGTTCCAGATTATTATATGTTTCTTTTGTTTTTAATGCAAAAAGCCCATGTTGAATAGCCTCTTCATAATTGCCAAGAAAATTATAATTAGCTGCGAGATTCATACTTATTTTTGCAATATCTCCAATATTATCTATTCTTTTGGCACTCTCCAATGCTATTTTATAGGCATCATTTGAAGCCTTAAAATCGCCAATACCTGCATACATATTTGCTAAATAATTAGCAATAGTTGCCACCTTCGCATCATGATGAATATCGCTTGCTATTTGCACGGCTTTCTCAACTTGTTCGATTGAACTTTCAGAGTTTCCTGCTTCTGCTAAATATTTGCCAAATTCAAAATATGCATCTAGTAATTTCAATCTATCACCAGCCGCTTCATTAATGGCATGCTGCAGTTCTTTCATATTCTGAGAGTAGGTTGAATTGATACAAAATAGAAGAGAAAATAGGATAACGAACTTCCTCAATAAATTCAAAAATTGACTCATTTTCAGAATTTTTATGAATAAAAAAATTACCTCTTACAAAATCATCTTCCAACAATTTCCAGAATACCCCCCTGACAACTTGTAATCAGTAATGTACAGTTTAACTTCTCTAAAAAATATTATTTTTGATTGTACTAGAATAAATATATGAATTTTTAATGAGCAAGGCTGTAATAAACCGGCTTAATTTATGGTGATTTTTATTTCGAGAAGATAATTTTAGATCAATGATAATAGGGTGCTATTTATCAATATCTTAGATCAATAATTTTTAATTCAATTCGCCGATTTGCAGCACGACCTACTTCGGTTTCATTTGAAGAAACAGGTAAAGCTTCTCCATATCCTGCATTTAATAAACGTTTGGCACTTATTTGGTTTTCAATCAAATATTCATAAACTGCTTTAGCTCTTTTTTCGGAGAGTAATTGATTGTATTCCTTGCTCCCAACATTATCTGTATGACCAGAAATTTCTATAACCAACGCTGGATTATTTTTCATTAATTGAACCAGTTTTTTCAATTCAGGAAAGGAAGCTTCCATTAATTCATATTTATCTGTTTCAAAGAAAATATTATTAAGAACAACCTTCTCACCAATATTCATTTTTCTCAAACGAATTTCAATATGTACCGGCTCGGCTTTGGTACCCATTTCAATTGTATTGTAGTGCTCTGAATGCATTAAATAACCGGATTTTTCAACACTTAATGCGATATCCTTATTTAAAGGAAGTGCGACTAAAAAGGTCCCGTCAGTTTCATCTGAGACCGAACTGGTAAATACTTCTCCATCTGGCAATAGAGCCAACTCCACGCCTGCTTCAAGCTTTTCGCCAGTTTCCGAATCAACAATCAAACCCTGAATATAAGTAACCGGGCTTGGCTTTACTGAGTCATTCAAATCAAATTTGTAAATATCAAACCCGCCAAATCCTTCACTTTGATCGGAAGAAATAAAAGCAGATTCACCATCGGGAGCAACAATTAAATTTATCTCATCGTTGCTTGTATTGATCGGGGAGCCCAGGTTTCGCGGAGTACTCCATTCTCCGTTCTCCAATTTCCGACTCATAAATAAATCATAGCCTCCGATCCCCACATGACCTGTGGATGAAAAATATAAAGTTTTTGCATCGTAATGAATATAGGGCGCCATTTCATCTCCAGCAGAATTAATGACAGCACCTGCATTGTAAGGTTTTTGGAAACGACCGTTTTCATCCAGCGCTGAAACCCAAATATCGGAGCCTCCATAACCACCATTTCTCTTACTTGCAAAAAACAAGCTCCTTCCATCACTAGAAAAACTGGGCTGAGAATCCCAACTGCTTGAATTAACAACAGAACCCAGGTTTTTCGGGCTGCCCAATTTCCCATCTTTGATTGTTGCATAGTTTAAGTCGCAACTACCGTACCCTTCATTTTGATCGCAGTTTGTGAAAAACAGATACCGATTATTGGGCGATATTGAAGCCCCGCCTGCAACATATTCCTGACCACTATCAAAGCTTAATATACGTGGACTTGACCATGATGAACTATCTAATTTGATTTGATAAATATTTTCGGAATAATGAACCATCCCATAAATATCGGCTCCCAAATCTTGCTTTATGGTAATGTACATTGAGTTTTCATCGGTGCTTAATGAGTTCACATACTCATCATGAACAGAGTTAACCATTTCACCTAAATTTTGAGGTATAAAATCTACAGGCTGGGCATAAGCTAATTCTCTAAAATTAATATTTTGCAAAAGATTTAGAGCCAAATCTTTCTTTTGACCCTTCGCCCGATCTAAGGATAAGTATCTGTTAACATGGATTCTGGCATTCTCAAAATCTTTTTGTTCAAGCTCTAATTCAGCCAAAACATAAAACAAGTCAGGAAATTCATCCGGATCGATTTGTAAGGCCTTGGAATAGGCCTTAATGGCGTGAATGCGTTGATGCTGGGCTTCATAAATATTCCCGATCATCACCCAGGGCGTGGCATATAAACTATCCTTTCTAATGGCTTGCATAGCAAATTCAAGAGCATTAATCGTGTCTCCCTGCCTGAAGTGTATCACTGATAATTCCTGAAACCTAAGGGCTTTTTTGTTAATCTGATTTTGGGTAAATGAAGCATGATGACTAAGCAGGGATATAAAAAAAAGAATTAAAAATTGATATTTCACCCTGACCAAAAGCATAGCTCAATTTATGGAATTTTCATGTACTTATGACTCTGTAACGAAATTTTCCACTTGGGATTGTTCTTGGCGTATTCAATGATGATTGGTAATATTTTGGGCGCAACACTCCATTCAGGTTGCAAATATAGTTCACAATCCGATCCAACTTTTAAGGCATTCTCTTCGGCCCATGTAAGATCTGTCTCATGCTGCACAATCATTTTTAATTCGTGAGCTAAAGGAAATATCTCCTTTTTAGGTGGAATTTGTCGTTTAGGTGACAGGCAAATCCAATCCCATTCGCCCGTTAGTTTATGCGCCCCTGAAGTTTCAATAAAAGTTTGAATTTGATGCTTGTGTAATTCTGTAGTAAAGTAACCTAATTGATACATGGAAGGTTCCCCTCCAGTAACAACCACAGCTTTTCCAGCTGTTTTAACGGCTCTTTGTACTATTTCATCAGCTGCCACCGCAGGATGAATTTCACCATTCCACGATCGTTTGGTATCACACCAACTACAACCAACATCACATCCTCCGATACGTACAAAATAGGCTGGTTTACCGGTATGAAATCCTTCTCCCTGAATGGTATAAAATTCTTCCATTAACGGAAGTAATTTTCCACTCCTCAATTGTTGATCAAGTGAATCGTTCATTTAGATTTTATTGGTTGGAGCCTTTAATATTCTTTTTTGTAGGCATTTAATGTATTCTGGATTAAAGATACAATCGTCATTGGTCCTACACCTCCAGGTACAGGAGTGATAAAGCTACATTTTTTGGCTACTTCATCAAAAGCAACATCACCCTTGAGTTGAAACCCTGATTTGGTTTTAGTTGATTCAACCCGATGCATTCCAACATCAATCACCACGGCTCCATCCTTAACCATATCCTGCTTTATAAATTCACATACGCCAATGGCCGCAATTAAAATATCTGCCGATTGACAAATTTCTTTCAGGTTAGTCGTTCGGCTGTGACATAATGTTACCGTAGCATTCGCATTTTTCGCTTTACGAGATAATAAAATACTAATGGGAGTGCCAACAATATTGCTTCGTCCAACAACGACCACATGTTTCCCTTCAGTTTCGATTTTACTATGCTCTAGCATCAGCATAATTCCTTGTGGTGTAGCCGAAATATGAGAAGGTAAGCTTAAAACCATTTTACCTAAATTAACCGGATGAAAACCATCCACATCCTTTTTAGGATCAATGCGTTCAATCACCTTATTCTCATCAATATGAGCAGGTAATGGAAGTTGGACAATGAAACCATCTACTTCATCATCGGCATTCAAAAAGTCAACGATATCAAGCAACTCTTTTTCACTGATTGTTGCAGGATGTTTATAAACAGAAGATGTCATTCCTACCGAAGTACATGATTTTTCTTTCGATGCCACATACGTTTGACTGGCCGGATCATCGCCGACAAGAATGGCTGCCAAATGAGGAGCACGTTCTTCTTTGTCGATGATTGCTGCAACGTCTGTTGCAATTTTTAGTTTTATATTTTCAGCTATTTTTTTTCCGTCGATTAATTTCATTTTCTGGCTTTTGGTTATTAGCTATTCGCTTTTAGCTTTTGAATTAGGCTGTTAATTTGTTTTTGAAGTTTATGAATCTTTTCTATCAATATTTTACTTTCATCAAGATTAATTGCCTTTATTTGAATTAGAATTAAGTATTGTGTTTCTATCTCAAAAGCTGATCCTAGGGCTATTTCCAGAAACCGCTTAAAATCATTTTGGCTATCCCTACTGCAACCTTCAGCAATGTTTGAAGGAATAGAAACTGCGGCTCTACACATTTGACTTTTTAGTCCAAACCTCTCATTTTCTGGCAACAAATCATCTATATCATAAATGTCTTTTACAAGAGTCATTCCTTCTTGCCAAATATTTAATGTTTTAAAATCTCGCATTATTTGAAATTAATTATTGGCTGTCAGCTTTTAGATTATAGGTTTTAAAAATTAAAACCCACTTTACTGCAATTTCAAAATTGTATAATAAACATAAATGACCAACAGCTATTTGCTAAGAGCTAATAGCCAAGAGTTACCTTCTCCCTGCATTTCGCATCATATTCATCATATTTTTGCCTTTTCCGCCAGTCATCATTTTCATCATTTTACTGGTTTCAGCAAATTGTTTGATCAATCTGTTTACCTCCTGAATATCGTTTCCGCTCCCCATGGCAATTCTTTTTTTTCGGGTACCATTCAGGAGCTTTGGATCTTCGCGTTCTTGAGGCGTCATCGACTGAATGATGGCCTCAATTCCTTTAAAAGCATCATCGTCAATTTCGGTGTCTTTCAATGCTTTACCCATTCCAGGTATCATTCCCATTAAATCTTTCACATTACCCATCTTTTTAATCTGGTTAATTTGTGAAAGAAAATCATTGAAATTAAATTGGTTTTTGGCAATTTTTCGTTGAAGTTTTTTGGCTTCTTCAACATCGTATTGTTCCTGTGCTTTTTCAACCAAGGATACAATATCACCCATACCTAAAATTCGATCAGCCATCCTTTTGGGATGAAAAATATCGATGGCATCCATTTTCTCACCAATACCTACAAACTTGATTGGTTTATTTACCACCGACCGTACTGTTAATGCAGCTCCACCACGCGTATCACCATCAAGCTTGGTTAATACAACTCCTTCGTAATCGAGTCGATCATTAAATGCTTTGGCTGTGTTTACGGCATCCTGACCCGTCATTGAATCAACAACGAATAAGGTCTCTTGCGGGTTTATATTTTTTTTAATCGATGAAATCTCATTCATCATTTCATCATCAACTGCCAGCCTACCAGCGGTGTCAATAATCACAAAATTCAATCCTTTATCCTTAGCATGATTTATGGCATGTTTGGCAATTTTGACAGGATTTTTATTCTCAATCTCCGTGTAAACCTCAACCCCAATTTGTTCGCCCAAAACCTCTAACTGTTTTATCGCAGCAGGGCGATAGACATCACATGCAACCAAAAGGGGTTTCTTCCCTTTTTTAGTTTTCATATAATTGGCCAATTTTGCTGAAAAGGTTGTTTTACCTGATCCTTGCAACCCGGCAATAAGCACAATCGCAGGATTTCCCTTCTCATTCAAATCAACTTTCTCAGAGCCCATCAAACGACTTAACTCTTCATGTACGACTTTCACCATCAATTGACCCGGCGAAACCGCTGTTAATACATTCTGCCCTAAGGCTTTTTGCTTAACCTCCTCCGTAAATTGTTTTGCGATTTTGTAACTAACGTCAGCATCGAGCAATGCTTTACGCACCTCTTTAAGTGTTTCAGCAACATTAATTTCTGTGATGTATCCCTGCCCCTTTAATAATTTAAACGAGCGATCTAGTCTTTCTGATAATCCTTCAAACATATTCCTTGATTTTAAGGCTGCAAAATTAACAATTTGTGATGAATAATAAGAATTATAATCGTTTATATCCTCATTTGATTGTCTAAAATTGCAGCTGATCCAAAATCTAAATTTGCTCCACAATGAAAAAAACGCTATATTTACGTATGATGTGTTTCACGAAATCTATGATATTATTTTATTAAAAATAATGAAATAGATACGAACTACCTTTAAAACACCTTTATTTCTTATTTGGAATTATTTTTAGATAAAAAAGCTATTGCAGCAATAAATACTTTCACATAACCTAAGCCTAGCCTAGAATTTTAATTAACAAAATTGAAGCTTAATTAAAGCTTTGCTTGATCATCAGAATGGATATTGGGCGTTATAAAAAATTCAATTTAACAAAACCATAGTATTCAATATTCTGAAGAACATTTTATAAACCAAAAAATCAAAATAACATGGAAGAACAATTCAAAATTTTATTAGAAAGCTCACAAGAATTTGTTAATCAAATTGCAAGAGCCATTCCCCAAATAGTTGGCGCAGTCTTAATTCTTATTATTGGCTGGCTGATTGCAAAATTAGTGAAAAAGCTAACCATTAAACTATTAAAACTCGTTAAATTAAGCTATTTAACTGAAAAATCAGGTGTAGATAAATTTTTAAAAGACGGAGGAAGTAAGTTGACTACCATTGACTTAATTGGAAGCCTTTTGTATTGGCTCATCATGCTGATAGTAATTATGTCGGCTCTCAATTCTGTTCAATTAACAAGTGCAGAAGTCTTGTTCAATAAAATAATATTGTTTATTCCGAACATCATTGTTGCAATCATTATTTTATTGCTTGGATTATATCTGGCAAGATTTATATCGCAAGCTTTGGCCGTCGCGTTAAACGGAATAAACGACAAAGCAGCAAGGTTAATGGAAAGTATCTCCTACTATGCTATTATCGTTTTGACAGTTTTCATTGTACTCAGCCAACTTGATATTGCCGAAAACATCGTTAATATTGCATTCTTGTTAATCTTAGGAGGAGTTTGTCTAGCATTTGGACTTGCCTTTGGCTTAGGTGGCAAAGGTTATGCTGAAAATATGCTTAAAAAATTACACGAAATTGAGAAAAAACCTAAGAAATAGGTACTAATTAAAAATAATGGTGGGTTGCAAATTTCTGATATCAACTTATCCTCTGGATGTAAATACAGATTTAAAACACCCACCACTATTTTAGATTAAAATAGGAAATATTAAACCGTCATAAATTTCTCTTTCCATTTCCATTAATACCTGAACTTGCCATACGAGATTATAAAAGGAAATAGATATTAATTTCCAATGATTATTTTCTACTTTTGCAAAAACGATTGTAATGGAGGCATTTTATGATTCATTTTATTTTACCTATTTAGTTCTTCCTTTATTAATTTTTCTTGCCCGTATCGGTGATGTATCTATTGGTACCATCCGTATAGTCATGGTATCAAAAGGAGAAAAAATTTGGGCACCTATTTTAGGCTTTTTTGAAGTTTTTATTTGGCTACTTGCCATCTCTAAAATTTTCCAAAATCTTGACAACTGGGTTTGCTATTTTGCTTATTCGGCAGGTTTTGCAACTGGAAATTATATTGGGTTAATTATTGAAGAAAAACTAGCATTTGGTCTTGTTCGCATCCAGATAATAACGGCTAAAGTTGCCTCAGAATTAATTCCAAAGCTGAAAGCAGCAGGTTATGGGATTACTCATCATGATGCATTTGGAGGAACCGAAGAAGTAAGTATCATATACAGCATCATCAAAAGAACAGACTTACAAAAAGTTGTAACAATAGTCAAAACTTATAATCCAAATGCTTTTTATTCAATCGAAGATGTTAAATTTGTTAACAAAGGCGTTTTCCCTATAAAAGCAACATCTAAACGCTGGCGTAAGGGTAAGTAGCACCAACACTTATTTGTTTTTTTGTATTTCGATTCATGATTGTTTAATTTTAAATTTCTGTGTCAGTGCACGCACTAAACGCAAAACAAAAATCATATTACCAATTATTTTAGTAATTTTAGTCACCTATACTATCCTTATAAATATGGATTTTATTAACTATTTCATTAAATATTTTGCTAAAGTTTTTAAAATCCAATAATTTTACAATCCTGCACCAATATTCTAACTCGCAATTCTTTTTAGTTTAATTCATAATTATGCCAATTTTTAAGATATAAATATTGATAAAACTAATGGCATAATTATGCTATAAAAAGCACAATGAGTAGACCCTAATAAAAAAACATTAATGAAAAAACATCTAATTATTTTAGCAGCACTATTATTCATTACAAATGCTGCGTTCTCAAGAATTCAGTTTGGAATAAGCACGATGGCGGGCACCAAATCAAAAACCGATTACAAAAACGAAACTAGTATAAATGGAGGATTTAATACCCGATTAAAAATTGATTTGTTTAACAACATTTTTTTGAGCAGTGGATTCTCTTATTATTTACCTTATAAATATAATTTCAAAGGAGACAATTACACTTTTTATAATTCAGTTTTAAATGCAGACTTAAATTATAATTTTTTAGATAATGGAGAAATCGTTTTATATGGCTTAGGCGGAATAAATTTGGACATGTTAAATTCAAAATCAATCATCCATAGCGAAGAATTTAAGCAAAGTGAATCAAGCTATGACTTGGAGTTTGGTGTAGGGATTAGAATTGAAATTTGTTATGCTGAAATTAAGTTTGACAATAACAAAGAGCAAATACAAATTTTTATTGGGATAGATTTATAAAGTGTTTTTTAACGTTTGAACTACACGCAAATGAAATGCTGAAATATCTTTGCTTCGGGCAATGAACTTAAACACTTCATTTCTCTCATCAAACTGATATGAAAAATAGCGCCAATAATCTTTCATCTTACCAAGTATTTCTGACTTATCCCTAAACTTACCCTCAAAAACCTGATACAATTCTTGGTGAAAGGCAAAAAAACGATCTCTATCAAAAGCCATAACTATAGAAAATCCCCCATTAATTTTTTCGGCTAAAAAGGGATCTTTCAGTAACCCCCTCCCAATCATTATCTTTTTTATGGCTGGATACATCTCCCTAATCTGATTAAAATCTGCGACGCTATTAATATCTCCATTGTATACCAGTTCATTTTTCGACAACTTCAAACATTCTTTAAAATAATCATGGCGCACTTCTCCCCGATACATTTGACTGCCAATCCTTGGATGTAATATGATCTCCTTAATCGGATATTGATTGTAAATTTCGAAAAGCTGATAAAACTCATCCGGACTTTCCAATCCCAATCGTGTTTTTATAGAAAACTTAATATCCGCATGATTAAACACCCCATCCAAAAAGAAACGAATCTCATCCGGAAATTTAAGCATTCCGCAACCCCTTCCTCTTCTAACAACCCTTTTGGAGGGGCAGCCTAAATTCCAATTCAACTCATCATAACCCATATATTTAATCCATGCATAAAGGTGATTAAAGTCCTTGATATTTCTACCCATAAATTGAGGGATCGTTATCATTCGCTGCTCCGATGCGTGAGGAATATCCCACGATCTTCTTTTCTCATCAGCATCGTGGTGCATGAGTGATACAAAGGGTGCTACAGCTGCATCAACTCCACCAAAATGCTTTGTAAATACATTTCTGAACTCAATTTCAGTGCAGCCTTCTAGAGGCGCTAAATAAATAAACGGGACTTTATTCACATCGCAAAAGTAAACATTTGCCCATTCAAACCATTTACCAATAAATTTATTAAATAAACAGTCTATTTTTTTATCCCCAATTCATCCTATCAAGCGTTAATATCATCCTATTTTAGCTGGAGTCTTTAGCCATATTTTTCCTATATTTATTGCCTCAAACAATTAAATTGCCATGGAAATTATAGTCTTAAAAAAAAGAAATTTTATTGATCAGAATAAGAAAGTCATGATAGCCTACAATAGAATGCAAGCATTGATAAAGGCCATGAACAAAAAAGAAATCCCCACAGAAATATCCTCACTGATTAATAAGGATATTAATAGGATTAATTCCTTATCAGATTCAGATAAGGAACTTAAAAAAATAATAAATAAGTCTTATCAAAAAACCATAAAACTTCTTGAACAAAAATTAAAATTAGTTTGCCAAAACCATTATCGGACACTATGGTTAGCTCTTGGTATGTCTGTTTTTGGTGTTTCAATGGGAGTCGCGTTTTCAGTGGCATTAGATAATTTTGCTTTTATTGGAATTGGGATTCCCATAGGGATGGTTATTGGAATGGGCATTGGATCTGAAATGGATCGAAAAGCCTCGAAAGAAGGTAGACAATTGGATCTTGAATCTGAATAAAACAATCATTCAAAACATACATATAGTTCAGTTAAATCCACTGCACTTATTTCCTAAAATTACATCTATAAAACTTATTAATTTACGGTTCTATCTTTGGATTCCCATAAAATTCTTAAAATGCAAAAAAAAATCACCATCGCCAGCTGTCAATTCCCTGTAGATGGAGACATAAAAGCAAACCTTTCTTTCATTAAAAAGCAAATTAAAATTGCAAATGCGAAAAATGCAGGGATTGTTCATTTTTCTGAATGCAGCCTGAGTGGATATGCCGGAGTTGATTTTGTTGATTATAAAACTCAGGATGAACACATCTTAGCACATGCAATTGATGAAATTAAAAATCTGGCTTCACAACTAAAAATTTATATTATTCTAGGTAGTCATCATTTTATAAAAGGACAGAAAAAACCCATGAACTCCCTTTATCTCATAAATGACAAAGGAATTGTTTTGGACAGATACGACAAACGATTTCTGTTTGGGATGAACGAAGAAATTGAAGGTGGGTATTACGCTTGCGGAAGCGATAAGGTTATTTTTAATTACAAAGGGATTATTTGTGGATTACTTATCTGCCATGAATGGCGCTATACCGAACTGTATCGTGAGTATAAAAAAGCAGGTGTTCAACTTATTTTTCAGTCATTTTACGATCGCAGCTTTAATACTGCAGAATATTCTGATAATGGGATTGATCAAAGAAAGCTCGTAACCGGGACAATGATTGGAAATGCTGCAAATAATTATTTATGGATTTCTGCAACCAATACCTCAAAAAAAGAAAGTTGTTTCCCTTCAATGGTTATTCAACCCACTGGAAAGATAAAAGGCAAGTTAAGCAGAAATAAAACCGGGGTTTTGATAACTGAAATTGACTTCACAGAACAATTTGATGATCCCTCAAATTATTGGCGAAGTTTGATACTCAAATAGGATTTTCTTCATTCAATTTAAATCCTACTTATAAGTTCAAATAACTTATACGTATTCGCAAATTAATTTTAAATAATAGAAGTCAATTAGAATGGATTGCTAACTTTGTTAACTTTTTAACAAAGACCTAATTTATGAAAAACCACCTGGCCAGATTTTTGGCATTAACCGCATTATTCTTGGGTTCATCAGCTAATACTTTTGCTCAAGAAATTCAAAAAACTAACATTAACACCATATTCGAAATTCAACAGTATAATCGCGCCATTCATATCATGGCAATGTTATTAATTGGTTTTGGATTTTTAATGGTTTTTGTTAAAAAATATGGTCGATCCGCCTTAACGGCAACTTTTTTATTGGTAAGTATTTCTATCCCTCTTTATTTCTTAATCCATACTTCCGGAATTTTTGGTCATGCCAAAGGCGAAATCGAGGAATTAATATTAGCAGAATTTGGAGCTGCCAGTTTATTAATTGCAGCCGGAGCAGTTTTAGGTAGGCTAAAAATGTTCCAGTACATTATTTTGGGCTTGGTATTTATTCCGTTCTATATGCTTAACGAATGGATTATTATTGAAGATGGTTTCGGAATAATTAAAGATGGATTTGCTGATACTGGTGGTTCGATAGTAATTCATGCATACGGGGCTTTATTTGGGTTAGCAGTTGCCTTATCGATGACCACCAAAGAAGATCTTAACAAACCTATTGAAGCAGATGCTACCAGCGACAGGTACTCGGTACTTGGAAGTATGGTTTTATGGGTTTTTTGGCCTAGCTTTTGTGCGGCTCTTGTACCTCCAGAGGCGATCCCACACACGGTTGTAAATGTATTTTTGGCCTTATGTGGTTCCACCTTAATTACTTATGTTTTATCTATAGCAATTAAAGGAAAAATAAATATTGCTTACATTGCGAATGCTGCACTTGCAGGAGGTGTTGCCATTGGCTCCACTTGCGATCATGCCAGTCATTCAGGTGCCTTTATCATTGGTGTTTTAGCAGGAACAATTTCTACTATAGGATTTGCGATGCTTCAGCATAAGCAACAAAAACTGATTAAATCAGTAGATACCTGCGGAGTTACAAATTTACATGGGCTACCCGGTTTATTGGGTGGATTTGCTGCAATTCCAATAGTGAGCGGGCTAAATGTATCAAGCCAATTATCAGGAATTTTAATCACCATTGTTTCAGCATTAATTTTTGGTTTTCTAACCGGAAAACTTATTTCATTATTTGGTCATAGAAAAGAAGCTTATCTGGATGCCGAAGAATTTGAGGAAGTTGAAGCTTAAACTAATGGTCAAAATCGAACAAATGTAGTTGTTTATAGGCCATTTTTAATAGTTAATTTATTGCAATATATTTACAATTCATTTGTGAAAATATTGTGATGAAAAATACAATCCTTTTTCTAATTGGCCTTAGTTTTACTGTTTGTCTTTTGGCTCAGGAACATGAACAAAAATATTTCCCGGAAACTGATCCACTTGTTTTGCAAAAACTTGAACAATGGCAAGACTTCAAATTCGGCTTACTCATGCATTGGGGAGCCTACTCTCAATGGGGAATTGTTGAGTCCTGGTCGATTTGCCCTGAAGATTATGATTGGTGCCAACGTAAAAAAGAAGGCACACCCAACACCTATTTTGAATATGTAAAAGCTTACGAAGCTTTGCAAACTACTTTTAACCCTATAAAGTTTAATCCTGAGAAATGGGCTAAAGCCGCTAAGAATGCAGGGATGAAATATTTGGTATTTACCACTAAACATCATGACGGCTTTAGCATGTTTGACACAAAATATACCGATTATAAAATCACTGATAAAAAAACACCTTTCAGCACCCATCCTAAAGCCAACATTACCAAAGAAATCTTTGAGGCTTTCAGAAATGAAGGTCTTTGGGCAGGGGCTTATTTTTCAAAACCAGATTGGCATAACGATGATTATTGGTGGCCTTATTTCCCGCCAAAAGACCGCAACGTAAATTACAATCCAGACGTTTATCCTAAAAAATGGCAAAAATATGTTGATTATACCCACAACCAAATCATGGAACTATTAACTGATTATGGTAAGGTTGATATATTATGGCTCGATGGTGGCTGGGTTGCAAAACAACCCCAGTCCGAAATTGATCATTTTTACCAATCAAAGTTGAAAAATATTGGCAATGGATTTATCAATGGGACTATTGTAAATCAGGACATAAAAATGGATGAATTGGTTTTTAAAGCCCGACAAAAACAACCCGGATTAATTGTCGTCGACCGCGCAGTTGAAGGCAAAAATCAAAACTACCTTACACCAGAGAATCGGGTGCCTGAAAAAGAATTGCCTTATCCCTGGGAATCATGCATCATAGCCGGCGGGGGCTGGTCCTACATCCCAAATGCGAAATACATGAGTGGGCATGATGCCATTCAAATGCTGGTCGACATTGTTTGTAAAGGAGGAAACTTATTGTTTAACATTGCGCCAAGCCCACTTGGCACCTGGGACGATGGTGCCTATAAATTATTGGAAGAAATGGGAGATTGGATTAAAATTAACGGAGAAGCCATTTATGGAACTCGGGCCATCGCTCCTTACAAAGAATCAAACATCAGTTACACCAACAAAAAAAATACGAATACGGTCTATGCTATTTATTTAGCTAAAGCGGATGAAAAAAAAATACCCGAATCTATTGTCCTTAATTCGTTTATTCCTGAGAAAGGGAGCAAAATTTCTTTATTGGGCACCCATACTAAATTAAGCTGGAAAACAGAAGGTACAGGCGTAAAAATTAAGATCCCTAAGCAATTGCAAAATGAGCCTCCAGGTGAATTTGCATGGAGTTTTAAAATTGAAAACATTCAGCAATAAATCGTCAAGATGAAGAAATTATTAATCAGTTTTTTACTAATTCCAATCCTGTTTCAAGCTCAGGATTTACAACCTCCCACTCTTGCTAATCATGCTGACAAAATGGAATGGTTTAAGGATGCGAAATTGGGAATTTTTATTCATTGGGGAATATATGCAGTGAATGGTATCAGTGAGTCCTGGTCATTTTTTAATGGCTATATTTCATACAACGATTATATGAAACAAACCAGCGGTTTTACGGCAAAAAATTACGATCCGGAATATTGGGTTAAATTAATTAAAGAAAGCGGTGCAAAATATTCAGTCATCACCACGAAACATCACGACGGATTTGCTCTTTGGAATTCAAAGCACGGGAAATTAAATGCAGCCAGACATTCTGCTGCCCGAAAAGATGTTTTAACTCCATTTATAAATGCGCTAAAAACGCAAAATTTAAAAGTAGGATTGTACTACTCACTCCCCGATTGGTCTTATCAGGATTATGATGTTCACACTAAAAATATAAAAAGATATACAATTGAAGATGAACCCAAACGCTGGAATCGTTTTCTTAACTTTTATCACGGGCAACTACAAGAATTAAAAAAGGCCTACAATCCTGATTTGTGGTGGTTTGACGGTGATTGGGAACACAATGCTGATGAATGGCAAATTGAAAAAACACGCACTATCCTTTTTGAAAACAAACCCAATGTAATTCTTAATTCCCGCCTATGCGGAAAAGGTGATTATGAAACCCCGGAGAATGGACCACCTGTGCTGCTGCCGGAAGCAAAATACTGGGAACTTTGCCTGACGATGAACGACAACTGGGGCTATCAACAAAATGACAAAAACTACAAATCCCCACAACAGATCATCGATATTT
This sequence comes from Bacteroidales bacterium, assembly GCA_963674935.2. Lineage (GTDB taxonomy): Bacteria > Bacteroidota > Bacteroidia > Bacteroidales. The sequence continues at coordinate 3,845 of CAXXWZ010000003.1, read as the reverse complement.
TTGTGGATTGCATCAGTAAAGGTGGTAATTTATTGTTAAACATTGGGCCAAAAGCAGATGGAACCATCCCTGCGGAGCAGGAACATATTTTAAAAGAGTTGGGGAAATGGACAATTAAACATCAGGAAGCTGTTTATAAAACCGAAGGCGGAATTCCCTATGAATATTTTTATGGCCCTACAGCATTATCAAAAGACAGTACCATTTTATATCTCTATGTTAGAGATAGGCCTAAAGATGGGAAAGTAGTGCTAAAGGGTATTTCAAATAAAATAAATCGAATTTATGCGGTTGGAAATGGGAGTATTTTAGATTACAAAACATTTAGTAAAATTTATTGGAGTCAATATCCCGGCATCACCTACATTGAGATTCCTGAAAATGTGATAGATAAATACTATACTGTTTTAGCTGTAATGCTTGATGGAAAGATTAACCTTTTTAAAGAAACTCCATCCAAAATAGCAGCGAATTAATAATCTGAGTGAATGGATAAAGCATATATTTTGAGTCGAATTGCACCTTGTGGATTACATTGTGGAAAGTGTTTTGCATTTGCGGATGGAGACATTAAAAAACAAAGTGAAGCATTAAAAAATTCTTTAGGAAATTTCGAACCTTATGCTGAAAGATTTGTAGAACTTTTGGATGAACCACTTTTCGAAAATTATAAAAGTTTCAGCAAATTACTTACCCATTTAACCAAAGCAAATTGTAACGGATGTCGCGCTGAGCACTGTAAATTATTTAAAGATTGTAAGGTAAGGTCATGTTCAGCAGAAAAAGGGGTAGACTTTTGCTACGAATGTTCTGAATTCCCATGCAAAAACACAGGTTTCGATACACACCTCCATCAAAGATCAGTTAACATAAATCTGAGAATTAAGGAGATTGGAATCGAAAAGTATTACCAGGAAATTAAGGATCAATCAAGGTATTGAGTCTATAAAATTATAGGTCTAAAATTATGGATACTGTTCAATTAAACCAAACATAACTAGATGGCCAGGTGCATCACATAGCCCTGTGGAATGAATGCATACGAAAACAATCACAATTGAGGGCAGATTTGATACAACTCTTCATCAATTTAGCATATACTTTAAAATTCTTAATGGTTGAAGAAATCAGATCAAAAGTAATATTGTAAATTAGCTTCTACTTTTTAAAGTATCTATTAAAATTACACACCAAATTAACAAGTAACCATGAATAAATTATTTAAATTAATACTTACCGTTGCAGTTCTCGCAATACTAAGTTCTTTTACTTTTTTATCAAAAGAAAAACCAGAAAAGAATGACAATAAAGCCACACCAGTTTTTATTAACGGACAGGCTCAAATTGTGCCTGCTTTTAATGATCCTGACAAATGGATTCGTCATGATCTTTGGGTAGAAACCGAATCTGATTGCGATGCAGATGGCAAACTGGATCGTGTTCACGTGGCTGTTACCCGACCCTACCAAACAGAAACAGCAGGGCTTAAACTGCCAGTTATTTATGAAACAAGTCCCTACTTCGCTGGAGTTGCCTCAGGAAGAGAATACCTTTATAATGTAAAACACGATTTACAAACAACTCCTCCAAAACGGACCCACGCCCCGGAAACCAAAGCCAGAATTAATCGCCCAATAATTTCGCGAAGCCAGGTAAATACCTGGGTACCTCGGGGTTTTATTGTTGTGCATTCATCTTCACCCGGAACAGGACTATCAGAAGGTTGTCCAACCGTAGGAGGAGACAATGAAGCATTGGCTCCGAAGGCAGTTATCGACTGGTTAAATGGTCGTGCGAAAGGATTTACAAGTGTGGATGGTGATAGCTTAGTTTTAGCCTCATGGACAACCGGTAAAGTTGGAATGACAGGAACTTCTTATAATGGAACATTACCGTTGGCTGCGGCAACCACAGGGGTGGATGGCTTGGAAGCCATCATCCCCATAGCACCAAATACGTCATACTATCATTATTACAGATCGAATGGTTTAATTCGACATCCGGGTGGTTGGTTAGGAGAAGACATCGATTACTTATACGATTTTATCCATACCGGAAATCCAACAAAGCGAGCTTATTGCAATGACCAAATTCGGGATAAAGAAATGGCAGAAGGTTATGATCGAATCAAAGGAGACTATAATGATTTTTGGGCAGGAAGAGACTATTTAAATAAGATGGGGCCATTAAAAGCCGCTGTTTTAATGTCGCATGGATTTAATGATTGGAATGTTGTACCGGAACATAGCTACCGCATTATTAAAGCGCTTAAAGAGAAAGGAACACCTTATCAAATCTATTATCATCAAAACGGACACGGCGGGCCACCACCACTTACAATGATGAATAAATGGTTTACACGTTATCTTTTTGGAATTGAGAATGGGGTTGAAAAAGACCCAAAAGCCTGGATTGTTCGTGAAAATGATGATCGCGACAAACCAACCCCTTATCCAAATTATCCAAACCCCGATGCATCCCTGTTGAATTACATCTTGGTGGTGGTGCACCTGAAGTGGGTTCATTGAATTTGGTAAAAAGCTCAAAAGCGGGCAAAGAGACATTGGTCGACAATTATTCTTTCAGTGGTTCAATACTTGCGCAAGCAGAATCTACATCTCACCGATTATTATTTGTAAGTCCAGCACTTACAAAAGATATTCATATATCGGGTATTTCAACAATTAAGATTAAAGTTGCCAGTAGTAAACCAGCAGTAAATTTATCAGTTTGGCTGGTATCTTTACCTTGGAATAATGACCCAAAATCGAAAATCACGGATAACATCATTACACGTGGTTGGGCTGATATACAAAACTATCAATCACTTACCGAGAGTGATCCATTGATTCCGGGGAAATTCTACGAAATGACTTTTGAGCTACAACCCGATGATCAAGTAATTGCGAAAGGACAGCAAATTGGGTTATGATATTTTCTACCGACAGAGACTTCACCCTTTGGCCGACTCCAGGAACGGAGCTAACAGTTGATTTGGATAAAACTTCTATTAAAATCCCTATTGTTGGAGGTATCGATGCATTTTCAAATTCAATAACAGAATAAACACGCTCACACTTAAAATTTATAAAAATAAAAAAGCCTTCCAATAATTTCGGAAGGCTTTTTTGTATCTATTCTAAAAGCAGCTTGTAGAAGCTCAGCTACTTATTTTTTAATTTCATATTCCTTTGGCGGATCAACCCCTAGCAAATGCTTCACAAAATAATCCCAGCGTTTACGAATCATGTAGGCTTCCCGACCAAAACCATGGGTTCGATTCGGGAATAAAACCAAATCAAAATCTTTATTTGCAGCAATTAATTCATTCACAACCAAGAGGGTATTGTATACAGGAACATTTGGATCCATGGTTCCATGGGTTAAAAGTAATTTCCCTTTTAGGTTTTTGGCCAGGCTGTGATTTGCCTGATCATCGTAATTAGAGGTACCATCTGCATTTTTCTCAAGCATGCCCTGCCATTTTTCGCCCCAATCATCTTCGTAATTTCGTTGATCGTGATTACCAGCGCCACTCACAGCCACATGAAAAAAATCAGGATAGCGCAGAATCGCATCCGTTGAAGCAAATCCCCCACCCGAATGACCATAAATTCCAACACGGTCAAGGTCAATCCATGAATACCTATGTGCCAACTGTTTCATCCCAGCAATTTGATCCGGTAATCCGTTATCACCCATATTACCGTAATAAGCATCATGGAAAGATTTTGAACGCATGGGTGTGCCCATGGCATCAATGGCAACAACTATAAAACCCAACTCAGCCAATGCTTGCCTGTCGCTGCGATAAGCCGCAAAACTTCTACTTCCTACGCTGCCCG
>CAXXWZ010000002.1:0-1706024 GCA_963674935.2 Bacteroidales bacterium | reverse complement strand
CGCTCCCAAAAGAGTTCTCCATTTTTCTTTTTATTGCACATTTCACCCTGCCATTTATCCCCAACTAGTATTGTATCCCAAAGCTCTTTGTAAAATATTTTATTTTGAACACCGGAACTTAAAATATTTGCATTATGACCAATAAGCTCATCAAAATCATATCCTGATATTTCAGCGTAATATGGATTCACGTATTCAATAGCACCATTTAAATCGGTTATAATAATACTAATCGGACTTTGTTCAATTGAAGTACTTAGCTTTAACACTTTTTCTTCAGCTAATTTACGTTCGGTAACATCATGAACAATGGAGTATAATAAAACATCTCCGGAAATACTCACTTTGCCGCTATATACTTCTACATCCCTAATTTCACTATTAGCAAGCTGATGTTTAAAATTGAAATGTCCTCTCCCTTCATTTAATGCTTCTTGCATTTCATCTTCAACTTCTTTTGCTGAAAGCGTATTAATTTGTTGAATTTTAAGTGCTATTAACTGTTGGTGCAAATAACCATAAAAATCACATGCCGATTTATTGGCATCAACAATATTTCCGGTTTTTGGGTCAACTAAAAGCATAACCGAATTGTTGTCGTTAAAAAGGGATTTATATCTTCTTTCTCCTTCCTCTGCTAAAATTTTTGCTAATCGTAATTTTTCTTGATTTTTTATTCTTTCGACAAATAATCCTGCATTGCCTGCAATAATTTCCAGCGTTTGCAAATCATCCTCCGAATAAGCTTTTTCATCAGTATAATCCTGAAGTGCCAGAACGCCGATGGCTTCGTCGTTGGAAGAATCAATTAAAGGTACACCTAGCCAAACAGCCGATATTTCATCATATATTTTCAATTGATGTTTTTCATGTAATTCATTGATCGTCTTTTTGTTTACCATGCGACCTTGTTTTGTTTCTCTAACCATATTGGTTAGAGAGTTATGCAAATACATGGGTGAATCATAATTATCATCATCGAACGGATCAACACTATAGGGAAATGTATATTTATCGGTTATTTTATTATACAGGGCAACGTAAAAATTATCAGCTTTCATGATTTGTTTTAACTCCTTGTGAATTAATTCCAGATATTCCTTTAAGCTGATATTTAGAAAAGATTTTTTCGAAAGATTAAGCATTAATTTTTGTAGGCTTTCTTTCTTTTTACGACCGGAAATATCAATGATAAATCCATCATAACCTAAGGTGTTTTTATTATCATCTTTGATGGCTCGTGCAGTCATTAAAACCCAAATCAGACTTCCATCCTTTTTTTTGAATTTTACCTCCACATTTTTAACCTCCGACTTTTTCGCCTTATCGTATTTTTCGATTAATTTTTCTCTTTCTTCAGTTGAATAATAAAATTCCGAAATATTCCTTGAAATCAGGCTCACATTGTTTTCAAAACCTAAAATAGTTGCCATTTCATTATTTACAAGAAGAAAATCCCCAATTCTTGAGGTTTGGTAAAAACCAATCGGTGCAAAATCAACAATATTCCGATATTTTCTTTCGGCTATTTTCTGTTTTGTAACATCTCTCAAAACTACTTGGAATGAAGGCTTATCTTCAAAAATCAAATTTGCAACTGAAACCTCAACATCAATAGATTTTCCATTTCTAAGCTTAGCACTGGATTCATATTTTGTAGGTGCAATTTTACCCTTTTGTCGGTTTTCAAAAAGCGACAAAACTTTTTCCAACTCCTTCGGAGAAACAAATTCTGTAAATTTTATTCCAACAAGCTCTGATAATTTATAACCTGAAACTTTTAGTAAGTTAGGATTGGCATAACGGATGATTCCATTTTGCATTATAAAAACACTATCGGTTGACAGGTCAATTAAAGCTTTGGTAAAATTTATATTTTCTTTTACTCCCTTGTTTTCTGTTGTTTTATTTAATTCACGATCAATTTTATGGTTACTCCAAAATGAAACAATTAAATTTTCTTTATCTAAAGCCTTAATGGTAAGATTGCCAATTAAGCAATTTTGCCCATTTATTCTGAAACTACATTTTTCAAATTCGCCAATTTTGATAAAATCTGTTGCGATAAAATCACTGATCTTAGAATTTTTAATTTCCTCCTCATTTAGTTGAGTCAAAATCTTCGCTTTCTCATTATAATCGACGATTTTGAAACTATTCTTATCAATTAAGAAAGTGGGGACTGGTATAAGGTTTATTATTTGATGACTTGAATCCATATTCTAACGGCAATATTTCAAAAATGCTTTGAGGTCTCAACAAAAACCCAGACTGTACAAAATTTAATGGCATGATTTTAAAATTGTAATTAAATCAATTTTACCAGTAAAATTCCTTTTGTACTCCATTAGCTAATTCCCAAAATATCTATATTAAAAAACATTTACTATTTCCATAAAATGGGATGATGTTCACTCGTCTAAGATAATCTATTTCCCTGCCTATAAAATAGGCATATTACCTATTTCCTGACACAACTAATTGTGAACTATTTCATTAACAAACCCAAATATTTAAATGAAAGATAATATGTCATAATATTCTGAAAACAATAACAATTATTAAGATGTCTCATTTCAAAATCTATTTTCCATACCAAAACACAGAAATTTAAATTAATTCTAATCAACTGTAACATTTATAATTCATTGAATGTCTTAAAATAATACTGTAATTTCACCGTTTATTGTTAAAACTTGTATGTTAATAAATTAGTTTTGTAACCAGAGTTGGATTAAGCTTAGTATTTACCTTTACTTGATAAAAATTATATAGACATGATAAAAGTTTGGAAATTCTCGTTAATTTTCATATTTCTGGCTACCATTGGTTCGGCTTATCCCCTAGGCTCATACCAAATTCAGAATCCTGAATCACAATTTAGTACTGCACTTGATTTGTTTCAAAAAGAGAAATATACTGCGGCTCAGGCCATTTTTGAAAAAATAATTAATGAAGCCAACGATAAAGATCAATCATTGGTGGTGGATGCGACTTATTACGATGCCATTTGTGCACTCGAATTAAAACACAAAAATACCGAATTCAAGCTTAAAAATTTTATCGATAAATACCCTACCAGTTCAAAAATCAAACGAATTTATTACCAGTTCGGGAAATATGAATTTAGTGAAAAAAATTATCGAAAATCATTGGAGTCATTTCAAAAAGTTGACCGTAAAGACCTCTCAAAGAGTGAACTTAATGAATATTATTTTAAAACAGGTTATTGTTATTTAAAACTTAATGACACAAAAAATGCACGCTTTGCATTTAATGAAGTAACGGATGTCAATTCAATTTACACACCTCCTGCAAAATATTATGTAGCTCATCTTGCCTACCTCGATAAAGACTATAAAACAGCTTTACCGGTTTTCGAAAGCTTAAAAAAAGACAAGACTTATAAAAATATCATACCCTATTATCTGCTTCAAATTTATTATTACCAGAAAGAATATGATAAGATTTTAGCCGATGGTCCGCAGCTTTATAAAACCGCAAATAATAATCTACGAGCTGATATGGCTAAATTACTAGGTGGTGTTTACTACCAAACCGGTGATTTTACAACGGCCATTACTTATTTTGAAGATTATGAACGTTTATCGCGAGGAAAAACTGACAGAGAACTAGCTTACCAAATGGCTTATAGTTTATTAAAATTAAATCGTTTTAAAGATGCCATTCATTATTTTCAGGATGCTACATTGCAGAAAGATCAGCTTGCGCAAAATGCATATTACCATCTGGGATTTTGTTATTTAGAAACCAATGAGAAGACATTTGCGAGCAACTCTTTTCTATCAGCTTCAAAAATGGAATTTGATTTAAGTATTAAGGAGGAAGCGCTGTTCAATTATGCTAAATTAAGTATTGAGCTTTCGCACGATCCATACAACAATGCCATAAATTCTTTGGAGCAATATCTCGAAGAATACCCAAATTCACCAAGGAAAGATGAAGCCAATAATTATTTAGTTCAACTTTATATATCTACCAAAAATTATAAAGCGGCACTTACCTCCATAGATCGATTAAAATCAAAAGATCCTGCATTCATTCATTCGTATCAAAAGATTTATTACTACAGTGCTGTTCAATTATTCAATGATAAAAAGTATAACCAGTCCATTGATTTATTTAAAAAAACCATTGAAAACACTTTTGATAAAACCATTGCAGCTGAATCAAATTACTGGATAGGTGAGGCTTTTTATCGCATTCAAAACTTTTGGGGAGCGGATAAATATTATCGCGATTTTCTGAAAAGCCAAGGTGCACGCGAATCCGTTTACTATGGTGTAGCAAAATACAATTTGGCTTATATCTATCTTGATAAAAAAGATTACGATCAAGCCATTAGTCATTTTAGCGAATTCCTGAAATCGGGAAAAAATGTAAATCAACGATTTGTTAACGATGCCACTCTAAGAATTGGAGATTGTTATTATATCACTAAGCGATATAATCAAGCCATCGAAAGTTATGATGCAGCGGCCCGGCTTAATCAACCCTCTCGCGATTATGCAATTTTTCATAAAGCCATGGCTTATGGTGCACTTAGTCGCTACAAAGATAAAATTACTACTCTAAGTTCGATGCTTAATTCCAATCAAAACTCTTCTTACTATGATGATGCACTCTATGAATTGGGAACCACTTATTTAATAAGAAATGACAATAATGGTGCATTAGAATATTTTAAAAAACTGGTGGCCGAAAAACCGAGAAGCAGTTTCTCTAAAAAAGCTTTGTTACGCTCAGGATTAATTTATTATAACGACAATAAAAATAATTTAGCAGTTAATGCTTTAAAGAAAGTTATTTCAGATTATCCGGGTACTGCAGAATCAACTGAAGCATTAGCAAGTTTGAAAAATATTTATGTTGATATGAATAATGTAGATGAGTATTTCAGATTTGCTAATAGTTTAGGAATTTCATCTATCCGACCATCTGAGCAAGATTCATTGTCGTACACTGTTGCCGAAAACTTTTACCTTGAAGGAAATTATGTGCAAGCAACTCGCTCATTTAAGGCATACCTGAATAATTATCCAAATGCAAATTACGCCCTTAACGCAAATTATTATCTTGCTGAATGCGAATTTAAAAATGAAAACTTTGTGGAGGCACTTAGGGGTTATAACTATGTGATTACAAAGCCTGCAATGCGATTTACTGCCAGTGCTTTGCGCAAAGCTTCACGAATAAATTATAATTTAAAAAATTATGCCGAAGCCCTTAATAATTACAACCTTTTAAGCGAACTTGCCGAAGATAAAGAGAGCCTTTTAGAAGCTGTTGAAGGGAAAATGAGATGTAATTTCTTGCTAAGAAATTATGCTGCATCAATCATGGCTGCTAACACAGTTTTACAAAGCGAAAATGTAAACAGCGATCAAATAAATGAAGCCCATTTTTTACTTGCACGATCCTATTTTTCTACTGAACAACTTGGGAAATCTTTACAAGAATTTAAGATAAGTGAACAACTTGCCTCAAATGAAATTGGAGCAGAATCGAACTTCATGATTGCCCAAATTTTATATAGTCAGAAAAATTATGATGAAGCAGAGAAATCCATTCTCAACCTTTCAAATAAATATGCTTATTACGACTATTGGGTGGCTAAAGGATTTATCTTACTCTCTGATGTGTACATTGCCTTAGACAATGTTTTTCAAGCAAAACAAACCTTGCAAAGTATTATTGATAATTATGTTGGGCAAGATTTGGTTGAAATTGCAAAGCAGAAATTGAAAAAAATTAACGAACAGGAAAACAATTAACATATGTTATCAAATCAATCGATACGACGCTTTGGATTCATTTTTATTTGCCTTCATGTATTTGTATTCTCCTCCATACAAATGAATGCGCAAGAAACAAAACACACTGAAGAAATTACCATTGTCGGTGCTTTTGAGCCAAAGATTTCCAACGCCTTTAAAATAGATTTAAATCCTAAAATAAAAGACGATGAGCTAATATTGCCCGTACTTAACTATTCGCTGAATCCAATTCAAATTTCAACATGGTTCGATCTTGATCCAATCAAACCAGCAGCTATCAGAGGTGAAAGACTTTCGCAGCTTTATAAAAATTTTATTAAAGCCGGATATGGCAATTTTTCTACGCCCTATCTTGAATATTTTGCGACCAATCTGCGTTCTGATAAATATGCATTCGGAGTTCATGTTAAGCACAAATCCACAGCCGGTAAAATAAAATACTACTCGAACAGTGCCAGCAGTAGTAATATGGCAGAGGTATTTGGTAAAAAGTTTTATAAAGATTATACTTTAAGTGGTCGGATTTTGTACGATCATCAAATCAACCATCGGTATGGTAGAGATAAAAAAGCAATTTTACCTGATTTATTGGAGGATTCTGTTACAAGACAGCAATACCAAATGGCGGGTGCCAACTTGTTATACAATAGCAATTATGTTGAAACCGGCAAAGTCAATCATTCCTTCGGGTTAAACTATTATTATTTAAGAGATATTAATAAAACTTCAGAGCATAATATAAATTTTGTGAGCCGTTTTGATAACACCTTCAAATTTTCAAATATTACAGAAGAACAAAAGCTGGGTATAGTTATTGCGGCCGATTATTTTAATTATTCCGACACCTTAAATTCTGAGAATAAAGTTTTAGTCAGCGTTAAACCTTATTTCGAAACTGATTTGAATCAATATCAATTTTATGCCGGCCTCAATGCCATGGCAGAAATTGACACCGCTTCAACATTTCATCTTTATCCCGAAATTAAAGCTAGTGTAGTTATCGTTCCTAAATCATTAATTGCAAGTATTGGGATTACAGGTGGGTTTTCAAGAAATAGCTTTAATGAACTACGCAATATTAACCCCTATATTAATTCTGTGCTACCTCAAAGCTACCAAAATAATAAATTTGAAGTCTATGGTCAGGTGAAAGGGAAAATAGCTCAAGGCTTCGATTTTGATCTTACTTTAACAAATGCGTCTATCTCGAATATGCCATTTTTTGTAAATGATAGTTCAACCGCTTATCAAAATACTTTTGATGTGATTTTAGATGATGTAAATTTATTGCACGGTCGTGCTACATTTAGTTTCCAGGCAAAAGAATCGGTAAAAGTTTTGTTTAAGGTGAACTATTATGATTATACCATGACTAATGAATTCAGGCCATGGCATAAACCGGAGTATGATATGACGCTCTCAGCTAAATTTTCGATTCGGGATATCATTTTTATTCGGGGAGAAATTATTAATTATGGTAAGAGCAATGCAAAAGTATGGAAAGAGAGCATTATTACTTCAATAAAGTCGGTAGATTATGATCAATTAAATAGCTGGATAGACGTTAATTTAGGGATTGAATACAGATATACCAAGAATTTATCAATTTTTGCCGACTTCCACAATCTTGGTAATTCTTCATACATGAGATGGAACAATTATCCGGTTCAAAGATTTAGCATTTTAGGAGGCCTAAGCTACTCATTTTAGATTATTTAGCAACAAGCTTAGATCAATTAAAAAACAGGATAAATCAGACTTCAAATTATCAACTCATTTTTGTTAAAAAACAGTACTAATATGCCCAATTTTATTAGGACTTTATACCTAAATTATTAGTATATTTGTTTCTTTGCAGAGAACAACTTAACTACTTGATAATGACCGAAGAAGAAAAAAGAGATAGTGCGAATCAAAACTATAATGCTGATAATATTCAGGTACTCGAAGGACTGGAAGCTGTTCGTAAGAGACCTTCAATGTATATTGGTGATACGAGTAAGCGTGGATTGCACCATTTGGTGTATGAAGTAATTGACAATTCAATTGATGAAGCCCTTGCCGGTTATTGCGATACCATTGAGGTTTACATTCATAAAGACAACTCAATTAGTGTTTCTGATAATGGCCGTGGAATTCCAACAGGATTGCACGAAAAAGAAAACAAATCGGCCTTAGAGGTTGTAATGACAGTTTTACACGCAGGTGGTAAATTTGATAAGGGATCTTATAAGGTATCAGGTGGATTGCACGGTGTTGGTGTATCGTGTGTAAACGCACTTTCGGCAAACCTTAAGGCAACAATTTATCGCGAGAATAAAATATTTTTCCAGGAATATAAAATTGGCGTTCCACAAGATAATGTGAAGGTAATTGGTGAAACTGAAAAGAATGGAACAACCATCTGGTTTATGCCTGACAATACCATTTTTACTGAATTGGTTTATGAATATGAAATTCTTAGCACCAGATTGCGAGAATTGGCATTTCTGAATAAGGGTATTCGTCTTAGCATTACCGATGAAAGAACAGAATTAGAAGAAGGAGGTTTTCAAAGCACTTCATTTTTCTCGGAGAAAGGATTGGTTGATTTTATCACTTATTTAGATGAAACGCGAGAGAAATTAATGCCGGATCCAATCAATATTGAAGGTGAGAAAAATGGCGTACCTGTTGAAATTGCGATGCAGTACAACACTTCATTCTCCGAAAACTTACACTCTTACGTAAATAATATTAATACCCACGAGGGAGGTACTCATTTATCGGGTTTTAGAAGAGGATTAACCAGAACCCTCAAAAGCTACGCCGACAAATCAGGCATGCTGGCTAAACTCAAATTTGACATTAGTGGCGATGACTTCCGAGAAGGACTTACAGCAGTCATCTCAGTAAAGGTGCAAGAACCCCAATTCGAAGGGCAAACAAAAACTAAATTGGGTAACTCTGAGGTGATGGGTAGTGTTGATCAAATGGTGAGCGAATCACTAAGCAACTATTTGGAAGAACACCCCAAAGAAGCTAGGATAATTGTAAACAAAGTAATACTTGCAGCTACTGCTCGTCACGCTGCTCGTAAAGCTCGCGAACTGGTTCAACGTAAAAATGTATTAACAGGATCCGGACTACCTGGTAAATTATCCGATTGCTCAGAAAAAGACCCTGAAAAATGTGAGATTTATTTAGTTGAGGGTGACTCGGCGGGTGGAACTGCCAAACAAGGTCGTGATCGTGCATTTCAGGCCATTCTGCCACTCAGAGGAAAAATTTTGAATGTCGAAAAAGCAATGCCTCATAAAATATTCGAGAACGAGGAAATAAAAAACATGTTCACGGCACTCGGGATAACAATCGGAACGGAAGAAGATAGCAAAGAGTTAAACCTTAGCAAACTTCGATATCACAAAGTAATCATCATGACGGATGCGGATGTTGACGGTAGTCATATTGCAACTTTGCTGCTCACTTTTTTCTTCCGTTACATGCATGAACTCATCGAAAGAGGCTATGTTTATATTGCAACCCCTCCTCTTTACCTCATCAAAAAAGGAAAAGAACAATCCTATTGTTGGTCTGATGATGAACGAGACTTGTATATCCAAAAGATTTCTCCGAATGGAAAAGATACTGGTGTGCACATTCAGCGTTACAAAGGTTTAGGGGAAATGAATGCTGAACAACTTTGGAGTACTACCATGGATCCAGATTTCAGAACACTTCGTCAGGTTACCATTGATAATGGTGCCGAAGCCGATCGTGTTTTTTCAATGTTAATGGGCGATGAAGTACCGCCAAGGCGTGAATTCATTGAGAATAATGCAAAATACGCAAGAATAGATATTTAAAAGAAATTCAACTGCACTTTGAGTGCAAACGGGATGGCGTCCTCTTCGAGGAAGCCATCCCGTTTATTTTTACATCGCTAATCCTCTGTTCAGAAATTTAACCATCGGACTTAATTGCTTAAAAATTTTCATCACATATTCTTCAAAATCAGGAGTCAGACATTGCTCATTTGTTACATGGTGAATAAAACCATATGATTTATATTTTAATAATTCAATGTCAGGGAAATCGGGATCAAAATCTTTAGGTGGTCTTACCAATTTATCTCCACTTATTTCTTTAAAGTATTTTACATTTTCTTTGTCTTCGAGGATGGATTTAAATTCATCAACATGAAAATAAATTTCCTGTCTCACTTTTTTCAGAAATGGAGCCGGAGGCATATAAATTCCGCCCGCAATAAAAGAGTTATTATTTTCAAGATGCAGATAATAACCGGCATGTCCAGAATTCCGTCCGCCTTTTACCAGAAATCCTCCCAAATTTAATTTATACGGCGACTTATCTTTCGAAAATCTTACATCCCGATAAATTCGAAATATACATTTTTTTGCATCTAAATTTTTTATATCATCGTCAAACTCCCCTACCCTCGGAATCAGCCTTTCAACCAATTTCAGCATTTCATCGAAGGACTGAGTATACAAATGCTTATTTTCAGCAAACCATTCTCGATTATTATTCTTTTCCAATTTTGCTAAAAACTTAAATATATTCTCATTAATCATAAAATCTAATTTTTGATTCAGAGTAAAGGTAAAAAATTAGTTTTTTAAATCTTTATTGAAGGAAATTTTAATAAAGTTAGAACAGGTTTTTGTGACAAAATAAAGTAAATGGTATTAAGTACCAAACTATCATCAGAATGAGATCCATTAAAATTTTAGTTTTATTTTTCCTCCCCATTATTTTATGTTTTAATCCGCTCCAGGCAGGCATTTTTGATGAAAGCATTGGTGGGCGTTCTGCTGCATTAGGATTTACAAGTATTACAATGTTCGACTTTTGGTCTGCCATTAACAATCAAGCCGGATTGGCCTCTATCAACAAATTGAATGTTGGTGTTTTTGCGGAGAATAAATTTTTACTGGCTTCGCTGAACACAAAATCAATTGCACTGGCGCAGCCCGTATCCAACGGAACAATTGGCTTATCCGTCACTCAATTCGGAGAAACTGCTTATAACGAAACCATGATCGGTATTTCATACGGAATAAAACTCTCAAAAGAATTCTCGGCCGGTATCCAACTTTTTCACTTTGCAATTAATCAAACGATTCAATTAGGACGTGCCGGAATTTTTAGTTTTCAAGGAGGATTTATTTATCAAGCTGAAGAAAGAACCCGAATTGCATTTCATATTTTTAATCCGAAAATATTTTCAAATTCGAATAACCTACTTGATTTAGCCGAAATTGCTAAACTGGGATTCAGCTATGAATTAAGCAACGTGATTCAAGGTTTCTTTGAAGTACATAGTCATTCAAAGCTCGGTAAAGGCTTTAACTCCGGCCTTGAATATCACAATCCCAAAAACTTCGCTTTTCGAATTGGTTACTCATCCATGAACGACAAACTAACCTTTGGTGTTGGATTAAAAATAAAAAACTTTGTAATCGATCTGGCATCTTCCATGCATAGCATACTTGGTTATAGCCCACAATTATCATTGACTTACAAATTTTAAAATGAAACCTTGGCAGTACGGTCTGGTTATTTTTTGCTTAATTTCTTCATTAACAATTCAAGCTCAGAATCAAATTGAAACCTTAATTGAAGAAAAGCTGGAATCTATTCTTGAAAATTCAGCAGAGTTTATCGAGTCTTCCGAGCTCTTTGAGAAATTAGTTGATTTAGCAAACAATCCAATTAACATAAACGCTTCAGATTTAACATCCCTCCTTGAATTAAAATTAATCAATTACACTCAATTTCAGAGTATTTTAAATTACCGTAAAATGGTTGGCAAAATCCAATCAATTCAGGAAATTCAATTTCTTGATGGTTTTAGTAAAAAAGCCCTGGAGTCAATAGAACTCTTTATTTATGCGGGTGAAAGCGCAGAAGTCAAACCAAAGTTTTCTGAATTGTTTCAATTTGCACGACATCAAATGTTCATGCGATACAATCAAATTTTGCAACCCAAAAGCGGATACCAAAAAGTAAGTCAATCAACCTTCTTTGAAAATCCAAACAGGTTTTATTTAGGTTCGCCAGCTAAAATTTACACCAGATACAAAATGACAAGCAAAGATCATTTTAGCGTAGGTTTCGTTTTAGAAAAAGATGCGGGTGAAGTCTTATTAAAACCAAAATATGATATTTCAGACAATTTCACACAACATCCAATTCCACTTATTGATTTTAGTAGTTTTCATTTAAGTGTCTCAAAAATTGGGATTATTAAAAAAGTGGTACTTGGAGACTACCACCTCCAATTCGGCCAAGGCCTCACCCTATGGTCAAATTTTGCTTTTAATAAATCAGCTGTAGTTACTTCGGTTAAACGATTCGCAGGAAATATTATTCCAAGCACCTCATCCATTGAAAACAATTTCTTTAGAGGCATCGCCTTAACAATTGAAAAAGGAAGAATTAACACATCCCTTTTCTACTCGAATAAGGATCGGGATGCAACGCTCTTTGAATCAAATAATAAAGGCGAAATCTTATCTTTTACTTCATTGCAAAATACCGGTTTACATCGAACAATCAGTGAATTAAACAACCGAAATATACTTAACGAGCAGTTTTATGGTGCGCGAATTTCTTTAAAAACAAATACACTTCAAATTGGCTCGACTACTTATCTTACAAAATGGGATGCTTCATTGCTTCCTTCCGATCAATTGTACAAGCTGTTTGAATTTTCAGGAAACACGAATAGTTGTTTGGGGCTTGATTATCAATGGTATGATAAAAATGTTTCCTTGTACGGAGAATTTGCAATGAGCCGGAATCAAGGAATTGCTTATATAAGCGGATTGGATTTTCAGGCAGACTCCTTTTCAAAAATTAGTATTTTATTCAGGAATTACCAGCCAAAATACCAAAACTTATACGCAAATGCTTTTTCAGAAAGTAGTTTGACAAAAAACGAGAAGGGATTGTACTTTGGGTTTAAAAATGCATTTCTTCCAAAATGGACCATTCAATTTTATCTTGATATTTTCCAATATCCGTGGTTAAAAAGCAGAACTAATGCACCTTCGAAAGGGTTAGATTATTTCGTTCAACTCAATCATACACCATCTGAAAGTTTTCAAGCTTATTTGAGGTATAAGCGTAAACATAAACAAACGAATCACAATTCGGAAAACTGGTTTACAAGCTTGGTACCTGAAGACAAACAATCATTTCGATTAAATCTGGTTTATAAACCTGCTACAAATTTCATTTTCAAAAGCAGATTTGAATGGCTAGAGTATTCAACAAATAATACACCTACTGAAGGAGTTTTAATTTACCAACAAGTGGAATATATCTTTCCAAGTCAGGCATTCAAGCTACATTTTCGTTTTACGAATTTCAATACAGATGGATTCGATGCCAGAATTTACGCTTATGAAAATGATGTTTTATATGCATTTAGCATACCGGCATTTTATGATCGGGGTGATCATTTTTATATTTTACTCAATTATAAGATGAACGCGACTTTAAACTTCTGGTTTAAGCTGGGTCATACGCATTATAAAAACAGGAAAATTATTGGAACTGGAAATGAAGAAATTAATGGATCATCAAAAACAGAAATAAAGTTTCAAATAAGGATTCAACTTTAATCAGGATTGACAATAAAAACTAAATCCCGGTATCAGCAACTGACCCGGGTTTAGTTTGAGTATTTTAAATGAAAGATTAAAGTAAGGCTTCTAATTTATTAGCGAGTACTTGTTTTGGAACAGCACCAACTTGTTTATCGGCAATTTCTCCATTCTTAAAGAAAAGGATAGTTGGGATATTCCTGATTCCAAATTTAGCAGAAACTCCGGGGTTACTATCAACATCAACTTTACCTACAACAGCTTTACCTTCATATTCAACACCTAATTCCTCAACTAAAGGTCCAACCATTCGGCAAGGGCCACACCATACTGCCCAAAAATCGAGTACAACAGGTTTGTCAGCTTTTAATACAAGTTCTTCAAAATTCGCATCTGTAATTTCTAATGCCATAATTCTAATTTTTATTGTTAATTGAATTGCAAAATTACTATTTATTTAAAAACAGTTTCTGCTTTTTTTAATTTAATTTATAATTGAATAAACCATCTTTTTCTATTGCTTGAATAAAAGTCGTTGGATCTACTCTTGCACTTCTGGCTTTTAGTTCAATGGTCTTGTTTTCGACCCGATCAAATAACTTTATTCGTAACGGAATATTACCTTTATTATCGTCAATTAGCGCCTTCAATAATTTTATACTGTCTTTGTCAACCTTAGCACTATCAAGCAATACCGTTATTTCTCTTGTATTATTTTGAAACGCTTCAGCCAGTAAACTGATATTTGTAATTTTTATTTCCAGATGATTATCCAGGTTATACCTGTTTTGGATTCTTGCTTTGACCAGCAAATAATTTCCTTCTACCAAAAAGTGACGTAACTTCAAATAATCTTCCGAGAATAATGCCATTTGAATACTATCCTCAAAATCTTCTAACTGAAAAGTTCCGAAAGGTTGACCGCCCTTTGTAAATCTGGAAGCAGCCATGGTGATAATTCCAGCAAAAGTTACATTTCTGTTTTTATGCTTTTTTAAATCCTCCAATAAATCTCCAATTTTAATATCACAGAAATGATTGATTTCATTTTTATAATCATCCAACGGATGCCCCGACATGTAAAAACCAGTTACTTCTTTCTCGTGTTTCAATTGTTGAATCTTACTCCAAGGTTCGCAAGCCGGTAACTCAATTGCGGGAATTCTTATTTCATCAGAATCACCAAACAGTGAGGCCTGAGCTGAATTTTGTCTTTCCTGAATGGCGCTACAATGCTTGATTATTTTTTCCAGAAAAATACTATCATCGGTATTTTGTCGGTAGAAAAACTGTGCCCGATGCGAATCATTAAAACAATCGAAAGCACCAGCCATCGCCAAAGCTTCGAAACTCCTTTTATTTACTGCACGAAGGTTAACCCTCGTTGCAAAATCAACAATGTCATGAAAAGGACCATTTTCATTTCTCTCCTCGATAAGTGCCTGTACAGCTGCCTCACCAACACCTTTAATGGCAGCCATCCCAAATCTTATTTCATCATGCTGATTTACATTAAAACTCAATCGGCTTTCATTTACATCAGGCCCAATAACCGGAATTCCTTGACGCTTACATTCGTCAATAAAAAAGGTAATTTTTTTAATGTCGTTTAGGTTATGGGTCAGCACAGCAGCCATGTATTCGGCCGGATAATGCGCCTTAAGATAAGCTGTTTGATAAGCAATGAGTGAGTAAGCAGCAGAATGGGATCGGTTAAATCCATACTCGGCAAAACGAGCCATCATTTTAAAAACCTCAACAGCCGTATTTGTTTCAACACCTTTTTCTTCAGCACCTTTAACAAAAACAACCTTCTGCTCATCCATCACATCCATCTGTTTCTTACCCATCGCCCTTCTGAGTAAATCCGCACCACCTAATGTGTAACCACCCATGATCTGTGCTGTTTGCATAATCTGCTCCTGATAAACCATAATTCCATGAGTAGGTTTCAAAATTTCTTCGAGCCAGGGATGCGGATATTCAACAGTTTCTTTGCCATGTTTACGCTGAATATAAACAGGAATATAACTCATGGGACCCGGTCGGTACAAAGCATTCATGGCAATGAGATCTTCAATATTTGTTGGCTTCAGATCTCTCAAATAAGTACGCATGCCTTCCGATTCAAATTGGAAAGTACCAATGGTATCGCCACGCTGATAAAGTTCAAATGTTTTTACATCATCTAGTGGAATGTGATTAATATCGATTTCAATATCACGTCCTTGTTTGATATTATTGATGGCATCTTTGATGATGGACAACGTTTTTAATCCCAAAAAATCCATCTTCAACATTCCAACAGATTCAACCAGTTTACCTTCGTACTGTGTTACACTCAAATCAGAATCCTTTGCGATACTAAGTGGCACATGATTAATCAAATCATCGGGGCCAATTATAACTCCACAAGCATGCGTTCCAGTATGCCTTGCGGAGCCTTCAAGTGTTTGAGCAAACCTGAGAGTTTTCTTCGACAATTCATCTCCGTTGAGTTTTATGTCGGCTAATTCCTTCACTTCTTTAAAAGCGGCACTGAGTGTAATTCCGGGTCGTTCAGGTACCAGCTTTGCAATTCTATCCGCTTCGTGCAATGGTAACTTTAAAACTCTGGCAACATCACGAATGGCAGATTTTGCAGCCATGGTACCAAAGGTCACTATTTGAGCTACACGATCACTTCCATATTTTTCAACCACGTAATTTAATACTGCTTCTCTTCCTTCATCATCGAAATCAATATCAATATCAGGCATTGAAATTCGTTCAGGATTTAAAAATCGTTCAAACAGTAGGTTATATTTTATGGGATCAACATTTGTGATACCAGTACAAAATGCAACTGCTGATCCTGCAGCTGAACCTCGACCAGGCCCAACCAAAACTCCTATTTCTCGAGCCTTGGCAATAAAATCTTGAACGATAAGAAAATAGCCGGGGAAGCCCATTTCTTTAATTACATTAAGCTCAAAATTGAGGCGACTGGTAATTTCATCCGTTAAGTCGGGATAAAATTCTTTTGCACCTTCGTAGGTAAGATGTCTTAAATAATCATCCTCGGTTTTAAATCCCTCTGGTAAAGGAAAATGAGGCAATAAAATATTTTTAGTCGTGATTTCGTAATCTTCAATTTTATTTACAATTTCACGAGTATTTGATAGTGCTTCGGGAATATCTTTGAAGAGTTCAGCCATTTCATTGGGGCTCTTCAGGTATTCATTTCCGGTATAATGCATCCCGGTAACGTCATCCAAATCCTTACCTGTATTCAGGCAAATTAGAATCCGGTGGGCATCAAAATCTTCTTTATTAACAAAATGAACATCATTGGTCGCAATCAATTTTACACCATGTTTTTGAGAAAGCTCAATCAGTTTTTTGTTAACTGCAACTTGTTCCTCATGACCATGATCCTGAAGCTCCAGATAAAAGTCTTCACCAAAAATATCAATAAATTCTTTCATTAAAGCCTCCACCTGTTCCTCGCCTTGCTTCAAAATCGCTTGAGGTAGTTCTCCACCTAAACAAGCGGTAGAAGCAATAATTCCTTTTGAATATTTTCTGAGAATTTCCTTATCAATTCGGGGAGTGTAATAAAAACCCTCTGTATAACCCAGAGATACCAATCTGCTAAGATTTTTATAGCCTTCTAAATTCTTAGCTAATAAAATTAAATGCCGACCTGAACGATCATTAGTTCCACGTTTATCAGATCGACTTTCTTTAGCTACATAAACTTCACAACCAATTATCGGTTTTATTTTCTGTCTGCGGGCCTCCTTCATAAACTTCAATACACCGAACATATTGCCATGGTCGGTAATGGCAATGGAGTCCATCCCATTTTCTTTAACCTTGGCAATCAAGCTACCAATTTTAGCAGCTCCATCCAAAATTGAATATTGTGTATGTACATGTAAATGAGTAAAATCAGGCATAAACCAACAAAAGTTATACGAATAAAAAATTGGTAATTAGGAGATGTAAAATTAGCTAAAATGTAGGCTGAAATTCTTAATGTTGATAAAATGTGTAAAGAATGCGTAAAGGATTTGGAAGTAGTTGAGGCTTAAACAAAAGGAAATCTTACTTTTGCAAGAATGAAAACAACAAGTACGATTCTGGCAAAAAAAATACATGCAAAACTGTATCCTGAAAAAAAGGTTGAAGTTGAAGCAACTGTTTTTGATTTATATATCTATGACATTTCTAAAATTCATTCAGCTTGTTCAGAACTTCTGCAAGAGTTTAAAACCTCGGAACAGCAAATTAAATTCTTCAAAACCGATAAGGAGATGAGGATTAAATTTCCTGATATATGGAAAATGCAACTTGACAAGGAAGAGAATGAACTAAAAAACATCACTCAAAAACTAATTGATTTTGGAATAAAAAATCAGCTTAACATCGCAGGATTCATAGAAGACATAGACAATGAACGAACTAACTTCAGTGATCTATTTAAGCGACAATAAATTAAAAATAGTAAATGCTTTTATTTTTAAAGAAATAATCGGATATTTGCAGCCATTTTCAAAAAACATTTATAACACTTAAAATAAAGTTTTATGCCAGCAAAGATTAGATTACAACGAAGAGGTAAGAAAGGGATGCCTTTCTATCATATCGTTATTGCGGATGGTCGTGCACCACGGGACGGAAAATACATTGAGAAGATTGGCACTTACAATCCACTTACAAAACCAGCTGATATCAAATTAGATGTTGATAAAGCAGTTGATTGGTTAAATAAAGGAGCTCAACCTACAGACACTGTGCGAGCAATTTTATCTTATTCAGGTGTTCTTTATAAAAATCACCTTAACAAAGGTGTTATTAAAGGAGCGCTTACAGAGGAGCAAGCAGAAGCTAAATTCCAAATTTGGCAAAAAGAAAAAGAAGCTAAAATTCAAAGCAAAATCCAAGAAAGTGAATCTTCAACTAAAGACGAAATCAAACAACGTCATGAAGCTGAGGTTAAAATCAAGGAAGATAGAGCCGCAGTGTTAGCTAAGAAACGTGCAGCTGAGATTGCAGCAGCTCAACCAAAACAAGTTGAGGAAGAAGCTCCGGTAGCTGAAGAAACTGTTGCTGAAGAAGTAAAGGAAGAACCTAAAGCTGAAGAAGTAAAGGAAGAACCTAAAGCTGAAGAAGTAAAAGAAGAACCCAAAGCTGAAGAAGTAAAAGAAGAACCCAAAGCTGAAGAAGCTAAAGAAGAAAAGAAAGCAGAATAAACAATTTGTTTATTTCTTGAAAAGGTCGGATGTTCACATTCGACCTTTTTTATTTAATTTTAAAAATAAAAAAATGGATACAAGTAACTTTTATTATTTAGGCTATGTTGTTAAAACAATTGGGAACAAAGGTGTGCTTCGTATTCAGCTTGACACGGACAATCCCCAGTATTATCAAAAAATACGTGAAGTAAACATTGCCATTAAGGATCAACTGGTCACCTATCCAATTAATGAAATTACGATAAATGGAGACACTGCAAATATTGCATTTAAAAATATTGATGGGACTGAAGTTGCAAAAATGCTTCAAGGCTGTGCACTGTATCTACCTCTAACCAGCCTGCCAAAACTGACGGGAAATAAATTCTATTTTCATGAAGTTATAGGATTTGAAGTTTTCGACCAAACTCATGGCCTAATCGGGACGGTTCAAACAATCATTGATCAAACCAGCCAACCTATTATTCAGATTGACTTTGAGGGGAAAGAAATTTTAATTCCGGTAACCGACGAAATTATTCTGAATGTTGATCGTGATAAGAAATGTATGGAAATTAAAGCACCTGATGGCTTAATCGAAATTTATTTATAATTGACAGCTTGTGATGATTCAGTTGAGATACAGTCGTAATACTTTGAAATACAATTGCAGATTCACTGTAACTCCAGAACTTCTGCACCTTTAAACATCTAAACAGCTAACTAACAAACACTTTGACACATCATCAAATTTTCAAATTATCAAATTAACCATGGCTTTTCAATTCAAACAATTCAAGGTAGAAGATGACCAATCAGCAATGAAGGTTGGAACTGATGGCGTTTTATTAGGCGCATGGATTGAAACTAAAAATGCCAGGCAAATACTTGATATCGGAACCGGCTCCGGTCTTATTGCTTTAATGATGGCCCAAAAATCAAAAGCACAAATTAATGCAATTGATATTGACAAACAGTCTGCAAAACAAGCTCAGAGCAATTTCCAAAAGTCGCCCTGGAAAGCACAATTAAACGCTGAACATATTTCTCTGCAAGAATTTTGCAAAAACGCCACTCAAAAATATGATTTGATCGTGAGCAACCCTCCTTTCTTTGTTAACTCATTAAAATCTCCTTCCAATAATAAAAATCGTTCAAAACATACTGACGAACTTACATACGAGGAACTGGTTCATGGCATTACTAATTTCTTGACATCAAAAGGAAGAGCGTGTTTAATTCTACCATATGCAGAAAGCAAACTCTTTGTAAACATTGCCTTAGTTGAAAATATTTACCTAAACAAACGATTAAAGATCAGGCCAAAAGCTACAAAAGAAATCAATCGCGTTTTAATGGAATTTAGTTTTCATAAAACTAAACTTAAAGAAAATGAGATTTATCTTCGAGAAGAAAACAATAAATTTTCAGAAGATTATGATTCTTTATGTAAAAATTATTATTTAAAATTATAGTACTATTTTTCTGTTCAGATGTTTTATTAAAAAAAACTTTATAATTTGGCTAAAATCTTTGTTATGAAAACTCATCTTAAATTTATCATCTATTTCTTTTTTTCAGTTTTAATCATGTCATGTTCCGGCCCGTCTGAGAAAACATTGACTATTGCTCTTTCTAAAACCAATAAAAATTGTTACACCTGGATTGCTTCCGCTGATTCCACAGCTCAGGTAATTGAATTGTATACGCGTTCATTCGATGAAGCATTGGCAAAGATGAACAGTTGCGATGCACTAATCATCACTGGTGGATCTGACATTGATCCTGGTCTCTACGGAAAAGGAGCAGACACTGCAAGATGTGGGCACATCGATTTCAGACGTGATACTCTTGAGCTTGCATTGATTGACAAAGCCTTAGAGCTTGGAATACCAATTTTGGGTATTTGCCGTGGTTCACAAATGATAAATGTAGCTTTAGGTGGTAGTTTAATAATCGACATTCCTACAGATATCGACACCATTGTCAAGCATCAGCTAAGAAAAGGTTTTCATGAAGTAACTATTGAACCTGGCACCAAGTTGGCGTGGGCAACGAATGTAGCAAAAGGGGAAGTTACCACTAACCACCACCAAGCTATCGACCGTCTGGCAGAGCCATTGAGGTTCAATGCAAAATCATTATTAGATGGAATTATTGAAGGTGTCGAATGGAAAGAACCCGGAGGGAAATCTTTTCTCATGGGTGTTCAATGGCATCCTGAGCGTGACATGCAAGACAACCCACTCTCATGGGATTTATTAGGATTATTGCTTGATGAAGCACGCCACTACCAGGAGAAAAATCTTGATTAGCGCTTATTCTGGATTTAAAGTCTCATTATAAAGTGAGTAATTATTTTCTTCAATGAAACTACAATGTTATCCTGAGCAAATGAATGGGAACAACCCACTTTCTGCTTCCATGCTTGAATATTTTATCATGGAAGTTAAAATATTTATAACAAAACCTGTTTATTTATTTGTTTAATGAAGTATATGGTTTGAACCTAGGCTTATATGAAATAAAGTCTATTCGGCCATCTAAGTGAGTAACCACTCGAATATTCCTACATCCTCTTTAGGTTCTACATAATTTGTTGTACTGGATTCAAAATATGATTCTTTGCTTGTACGGCAAAAAAGCTGTAAAATATTATTCTCATTTCTTTTAAAGAAATAAACAAAAAATCCCAAAGCATATAATTCATACTTCATTCCTAGATTATCCATAGGTTTCATTTGCAATTCTTTTATTTCACTTTCTTTATAAAAAGAATCTAGTTCGAGTTTAGGGGCATTTTTCATTTCAATAAATTATTTGTTCATATTTCAATACACAGATAACATCACTTTGATAAGGATTGATAATTAAATAAGCACTTGTCATTTAAATGTATTTCTCTCCAGTAATTACAAACTTATTATTTTGTCTCATTGTTCTTCATAGGGAATTTACCTATTTTGTAATAGGTAATTCTCTTACTAAATAAAAAGTCAGAATAAGCCAATCCAAAGAATAGCTTCCATTACAGTTTTAATGAAAGATGGATTCACAACCACCATTCCTTCTCCAATAAAAAGAAGCTTTAAAAAATATAAAATTTTCTTTTGAAATTTTGTTTTATGCACTTATGTTCATTATCTTTGTAAAATAATTCAAACTAATAACTATAATGCCAAGACCAAAAAACAATCGAATTGTTCATGAGCCCCCTCGTTTTTCAGTCTTTAAACCGGTTGGATTAAGAAGTGCTGATACCGAGCAAATTTCATTTAGCTTAGACGAATTCGAGGCAATTAGACTTGCCGACCAACAAGGCTTATCGCATGCTGAAGCTTCTGACGAGATGGAAATTTCAAGATCTACTTTTACCCGACTTATTGAACAAGCCCGAAAAAAAATTGCCGACTTTCTCATCAACGGCAGGCTTTTGGTAATTGAAGGAGGAAATATCCATTTTAGGAAAAATTTAATCCGCTGTCAAGATTGTGGCCATATGTTCAATATTAACTTTAATGACCCATTTACTGAATGCCCATCATGTAAATCAAAGAATCTTTTAAATCTGGCAGGAGGATTTGGTCATGGACATTGCTGTTCAAATAAAAACTTTAATAAAGGAGGTAATTATGCCAAGAGGTGACAAAACAGGGCCAGAAGGTAGAGGCTCAATGACCGGCAGAGGACTGGGTTCCTGCACGGGAGAAAATCCAAGTAATTATAATTCTTCAACTTTCGGCTTAGGAAGACGGCTTGGAAGAGGAATGGGAATTGGAAGAGGAAACCGATTTCAATCTGGAAACAGATGGTTTAATCGTGGTTTTAGCGACTCAAGTGATTCTGAAAAAAGCTTACTTGAGAATGAAATCAAGAATTTGAAAGACCAGCTTGAGAATTATGAAAATCGAATTTCTCAACTAGAGAAAAACAATTAAAACATAAGGCAGGCTTTTACACAAACCTGCCTTATAAAATTTTAAAATAGTATTATGAAAAATTCATCAGCAGGAGAAAATGCAGGCAGTGGCCGAGGATTAGGAAAAGGTGGTGGACGAGGGCGCAACAAAGGTGGTAGCTTCGGAATTGGAGGATTTTGCATCTGTGCAAAATGCGGAACCAAGGTTCCACACCAGCAAGGGATAAAGTGTACAAACCTAAAATGCCCAAATTGCGGAAAAACAATGATAAGAGAAGAACTATTAACTCAAAAATAAACCAATTAAAAACCAATTATGAAAATAAAATTTGCAATCCCAACTCTAAACGGCCAACTAACAGCACATTTTGGTCACTGCGAAAAATTTGCAGTTGTTGAAGTAGAAGACAATAAAATTATTAGCGAGGATATTTTAAATCCACCGGTACATCAGCCTGGAGTTTATCCAAAATTTTTAGCAGACCAAGGTGTTAAAGTAATTATTGCTGGAGGAATGGGTCAACAAGCACAAAATTTATTTGCGCAAAACAATATTGAAGTACATATGGGTGTAGTGGATGGATCGCCAAAGCAATTGGTCGAAAATCTTTTAAAAAACCAACTAAAAACAGGTGAAAACCTCTGCGATCATTAATGAATAGAAAAATTGAATTTAAGCAGATAGGGGTGATTCATTCCCCTTTTAAGGAACAGAAAAACATCCCTATTCAGGCATCCTTTGGAGAAGATATTGAGGCATCTTGTGAACTTTTTGACAAGTATACTGATGGGTTGAAAGATCTTGAAGACTTTAGTCATGCCATTTTAATTTATCATTTTCATAAATGCAAGGAAGAAAGAATCACGGCTAAGCCATATCTGGAGGACGAAAAGCATGGCATTTTTGCAATTAGAAGCCCTTACAGACCAAATAAAATAGGATTCTCCGTTGTAAAAATCAAAAGCATTAATGGCAATACCATAAACTTTACAGATGTGGATATGCTCGATGAAACTCCACTGCTCGACATAAAACCTTATGTGGCACATTTCGATTCCAGGAAAAACACAAAATCCGGATGGATTGATAAACATTTCATTGATGGAGAAATCCCTCAACAAGTAATACTTAATAAAAAATGAAAATAGCTATTGCCAGCGGTAAAGGAGGAACAGGTAAAACAACATTAGCTGTTAATTTGGCGTCTTATTTGGCAGAAGAACAAAAAATTATTTTAGTCGACATAGACGTTGAAGAACCAAATTCAGGATTGTTCATTAAAGCCAAATTAACCCATCAGGAGGATAAATACAAAATGCACCCTGATTGGATTGAAAGTAGATGTACCCTTTGTGGACTTTGTCAGAAAGTCTGCAATTTTCATGCGGTCATCCAATTGGGACCTCAAATTATGGTATTTCCGGAATTATGCCACAGTTGTTATGCATGCTCAGAATTATGCCCTACCAATGCTTTACCTATGAAAAAGCAAAAGATGGGGGAATTAAAACATTTCCAAAATAAAAATCTAACTTTCGTTGAAAGCAGATTAATAATAGGACAGGAACAAGCTGTTCCGCTTATTTCTCAAACCCAGGAATATATTGATAAATTATTTCCTGATGCCGAGTTAGTTATTTTTGATTCACCTCCCGGAACTTCCTGCCCTGTAATTGAAGCCACAAAAGATGCTGATTTTATTATTCTTGTAACCGAACCAACACCATTTGGTTTCCACGACTTAAAACTTGCTATCGACACCATGAAGCAATTAAAGAAAGACTTTGGTGTAATAATAAATCGCGATGGTATCGGTAATGATGAAGTTTTAGAATATTGTCTGGCCTTCAACATTCCTGTTCTGGCAAAAATTCCAAACGACAGAAAAATAGCTGAGCTATATTCCAAAGGAGAATTGATTTACAAAAAGCATCCTGAGGTTAAATCACAACTTGAGAATATTAAAAAGTTTATCCAGAACTACGAAACTAAGGTATCATGTTGAAAGAAATTGTAATCATATCGGGTAAAGGTGGCACAGGCAAGACCTCAATCACTGCGTCATTTGCTTTATTAGGCAGAAAAGATTTAGTGGTGGCAGATTGTGATGTTGATGCCGCAGACATGCATCTATTAATGGATCCTGACTTTAATAAAGAGGAAGATTTTTTTAGTGGTGAATTAGCTAAAATAAATACCGCAGAATGTATCAGCTGTGGAATTTGTGCTGAAATTTGCAGGTTTAATGCGATTTCGGTCATCAACAAACAATATGTTGTTAATCCCTTAAGTTGCGAAGGTTGTGGTTATTGCGCCAGAGTTTGCCCCACAGAAGCCATTACGAATGAAACTTTGAATGTTGGAAAAACCTATATTTCTAACACTCGGGCTGATAATATCATGGTGCATGCAAAGTTGGCAATTGGAGCGGACAATTCTGGGAAACTGGTAGCCAAGGTAAAAAATGAGGCAAAGAAAATAGCCATAGAAAATAATAAAGATTTTATACTTGTGGATGGATCTCCTGGCCTAGGCTGTCCGGTCGTTTCTTCTCTATCGGGAGCAAATCTGGTAGTTCTTGTCACAGAGCCAACAGTTTCGGGTTTTCATGATTTAAAAAGGGTTTATGAGTTGGTGAAAAAATTTAAGATTAAAGCCGCCTGCATTATCAATAAGCACGACATCAATCCAAAAGTCAGTCTGGAAATTGCTGCTTTTTTAGTACATGAAGATATATTGCACCTTACAAACTTGCCTTACGATGAAACCTTTACCAAAGCAATGACATTAGGTAAAACCATCGTTGAGTATGACCAAGATGAATTAAAAAACCTCTTAACTAACAGTTGGGATAAGGTTAAACAATATGCTCATCAATAAATACAAAAGGACAGAACCTATTAATTTGAAGAAAGATTAAAAACATATAAAAACAAAAAAATGAAAATAGCATTTACTACTAAAGGAATAGCATGGGATTCAAAAATGGATCCTCGCTTTGGAAGAACAGAATTCATTTTAGTTTATGATATTGAAAAGGACGAATTAATCCATTTTGATAATCGCACCATTGAGAATGAAGCACACGGTGCTGGTCCAAAGACATCTCAAAAATTATTTGAACTTGGAGCAAATGTGCTCATCACAGGTAACGGCCCTGGCGGAAATGCAGCTACAGTGCTCGAAAAAGCAGGCACCAAAGTTTTTATCGGCGCAGGTGAAATGACAGTTAAACAAGCTTATGAAGCTTATAATAATAAAACATTAAAAGGATTATAGTAATGAAAGCGTATGATGTAATCATAATTGGAGCAGGCCCTGCAGGAATCATAACAGGAGTAACCGCGAAAGCTCAATTTCCAGAGAAATCGATGCTCATGTTTAAAGAAGAAGATAAAGGTTTGGTTCCTTGCGGAATTCCCTATATTTTTCATCAGTTAAACGATGTAGATAAAAATGTGATGGGGCCGAAACCTTTTATAGATATGGGAGGTGAAGTATTAACAGATCACGTGACTGAAGTTGATGTCAAAAATAAATCATTAAAAACTGCATCAGGTAAAGAATTCAAATTCGAGAAATTAGTTTTTGCAACAGGCTCAAAAGTAGTTGTCCCTGGTTTTATTCCTGGCAATGATTTGGAAGATGTATATTATATCAAAAAGAGTTATAACTATATCAAACAAATTTTTGATCAACTTAAACCAAAAAAGAAAATAGTTGTTATTGGTGGCGGCTTTATTGGCGCAGAGGTTGCTGAGCAACTCTCTTTGAATGAAAACACAGAAGTTACACTAATTGAAAGCGAACCCTTTTGCTTCTCCAAAGCATTCTCTAAGGAACTCAGTCAAATAGCAACTGAAGCCTTAAATGAAACCAAAACAAATGTACTTACCAACACCCGTGTTGAAAAAATTAAAGGCACTAATGGTGCTGCAAGTTCAGTATTATTAAATAATGGTAGAGAAATCGAATGTGATGCAGTAGTAATGGCTATTGGCTATAAACCTAATACTGATCTCGCCAAAGAAGCAGGTTTGGAGCTCAACGAAACGGGTGCGATCATCGTGGATAATTACGAACGAACAAAATTTGAAGGTATTTGTGCAGTAGGTGATTGTTCTCAAACCATCGGATTTCTAACAGGTCGGATTGACCACGTTATGCTGGCATCAACGGCTACTGCTGAAGCGCGTGTATTGGGACATAATTTATTTGGCATTAAAATCAGAAAATCATTTACGGGAACAATTGCCGTATTCTCGACAGAAATTAATGGAATTGCGATGGCAGCTGCAGGAGTAAATGATAGCAATGCAGAAGAAGGCAATATTAATTTTATCTGCGCTAAATTCAGCGACTTTGATCGACATCCAGGTTCTTTCAACGACACTTCATCATTAACAATGAAACTCTATGCATCTCCTTATGATGGTTCTATAATCGGTGGCGAAGTTTGGGGTGGAAAATCATCCGGTGAAATTATAAACACCATTAGTTTGGCCATTCAAAAAGGAGTTACCGTTTATGAACTTATTTCCTTCCAAATAG
Source organism: Bacteroidales bacterium (assembly GCA_963674935.2). Lineage (GTDB taxonomy): Bacteria > Bacteroidota > Bacteroidia > Bacteroidales. The sequence goes on along the minus strand of CAXXWZ010000002.1, from coordinate 1,678,923 downwards.
GATCACACCCACTATTAACAGCTGCTCCCACAAAAACAATTTTAATTAAGGCCGCTGAAGGGATTATTAAAAAAATCGAAGAAAGAAGCAAAAAGAATTAGTAAAAAGAACTTATTAAACAGAAGCAAATGAAAAAGCATTACCCTGATTCGGGAGTTGAACTATCAGATTTTACAGCAAAAAATTATGATAAAATAATGAACATTGCTTCCCTTGGCTACTACAGAGGGTTTATTAAAAATGCTATTCAAAAGATTAATATTGAAAGTGAAGATAAAATATTAGATCTGGGCTGCGGCACAGGTCGCAATATTTTATTGATGAATAAATATACTTCTGAAAACTCACAATTGATTGGTATTGATATTTCGGAGGATATGGAAAAACAATTCCATAAAAATTGTGAGCACTTCCCAAATTTAAAATTTATTAATCAAAGAATCGATCAGGAATTTGATCTCGGTCAAAAATACGACAAGGTATTCATCAGTTTTGTTTTGCATGGGTTCCCGCATGAAATCAGAAAACAGATTATTCGTAATGCTTATAATCATTTAAAAGTTGGCGGAACTTTTAATATACTTGATTTTGCAGAATTTGACATGAAAACGATGCCAGCGCATCATCGGTATATATTTAAAAAAATTGAATGTAAGTATGCATTTGATTTTATTGAAAAAGATTGGAAGAATATTTTGAGTGAATATGGCTTCGGTGATTTTAAAGAAGATTATTTTTTAAAAAAATATGTGCGATTACTCAAGGCTAAAAAAACAAACTAACAACAATAATTTAAAGAAACAAAAATGCAACTCGAACACATTGCTATAACCGTAAATGACAGCAGTGAAATTCCATCATTTTACAAGCAAATTTTGGGGATGAATGAGATTAAAAATTTTAAAATCGATAAATTACTAGCTGGTAAAATTTGGGGAATTAAACGGGAAACCAAGGTTTATTTGCTAAATATTGATCAATTATTTTTGGAGATTTTTGTAGACAACAAAAAATATTCACAAAGGTTTAATCATATCTGTCTCAAAATAAATAATCGAGAGTTAATGATTAAGAAAGCCCTTGCAAATCATTATGAATGCATTCAAATTGAACGCGAAAAATCTGATTTGGTTTTCATCAAAGATAAAAGCGGAAATATTTTTGAAATAAAAAATAATGATTAGAATCATTTATAAAACAAGAATTGTTGAAATAACAAATAAAAAAATGTTATGAAACTTACCGTACTAACAGAGAATACCGCATCTGGAAAATTTAAAGCAGAGCATGGCTTATCGTATTATATTGAGCATGATATGCCCTTACTTTTCGATACTGGTCATTCTGATGTATTTCTGGAAAATGCCAAAATGCTTAATATCGACCTACAAAAGGCTGAAAATGTGGTATTAAGTCATGGGCACTGGGATCATGGAGATGGGCTAAAATATTTGAAGAATAAAAATCTTATTTGTCATCCGTACGCTTTTATCAAGCGTTACCGAAAACTTGATCATCAATATATCGGCTTAAGTTTGTGCTATTCTGATTTAAATAGAAAATTCAAATTAATTAACACAAGAAAGCCTTACCGAATAACAGAAAACATGATATTCTTGGGTGAAATTCCACGAACCAATTCCTATGAATCAAAATTTACCCCCTTTGTTGATGAACACGATTCTGATGACTTTGTACCGGATGATTCAGCCTTAGCTATTATCCAAAATAAAGAACTGATTGTGATTTCAGGGTGTGCGCATTCGGGCATTTGCAATATCATCGAATATGCGAAAGAGATAAGCGGGATTAAAAAAGTATTGGCCGTAATTGGAGGCTTCCACCTTCAGGAAATTGATGAACAAACCAAAGAAACCATCAAGTATTTTAAAAAAGAAAAGATAAAATATATTTATCCTTCCCACTGCACCGGATTGCCGGCATTGACAGCCTTTTATAAAAGCTTTAAAATCAAACAATTAAAAACCGGAATGCAAATTAGTTTTTAAAATAAGCACGAAAACAGTATCACAAATTGATGACCAACTACCCTGAAAATATTGATCCTTTGGAATTGCTTTTATCCGAGCACGCATTCGATTTATCGCACGTTACTCAAATTGCCACAGGGCAAAAGTATACAGGCATTATGCTTGCAAACGGGCAGATTGGGGTATGTGCCAATTTAAATAATCAGGTGAGTTCTGATAAAAATAGTTATCAAAAAATAAACCTCAAAAACATTTCTCATCGCATCATTCTAACCGCCTACTTCAATGCACTACTTAATTATTCGGATAACACAAACGAAGGCTTAGATATAACTGAAGATGTAAATTTTAAGCAATATGAAAACGTGGTGATGATTGGCTATTTTAAATCATTGGTCAATTACTTTAAAAATGAAGAAATTCCGTTGACCATTTTTGATATGAAAAGAGAAGACAAGACAATAACTGCAATGGCTGAACAAAAACAAGTATTGTCCGAAGCCGACGCTGTAATTTTAACTTCTACTTCTATTTTCAATCAAACTTTTACTGAGATTATTCAGTCCATAAAAGCTGATTGCAATATCTTTTTACTGGGGCCTTCATCAATCATGGCAGCAGAAATGCGGCAATATAAAAAAATAAAAAAAATCTTTGGAGCTACATTTTCAAATTCAGATCATCGAATACTCGAAATTATTAAAAAAAACGGAGGAACAAGAGATTTTTTAACATATGAAAACAAACGAATTTTTGAAAACATCACGAACTAATATGAACAAATTATAATGCAAACTTACCTCGATTGTATACCATGCTTCATGTTGCAGGCACTTAGAGCTGGCAAATATGCAACTAACGACGAAAGTCAGATTAAAGAAATTCTTGATAAGGTGGGTTGTGCAATTAAAGATTTTTCATTGACTCAAATACCACCCGAGATGGCAGATGTTATTTATCGGGAAGTTAAACAGATTACAGGAGTTGAAGATCCGTATAAAGAAATTAAAAAAGCCAATATTGCTGAGGCTCAAAGTTTATATCCAGAACTTAAAAGCTGGGTAGAAAAATCTGATGACCCCTTATTAACGGCCATCAGAATTGCCATTGCAGGGAATGTGATTGACCTCGGTGTAAACAAAACCTTTAACATTGTTGAAGATCTAAAGCAAATCATTAAGCAGGAATTCGCCATTTTTGATTATCAAATATTTGTTAAAAAACTCAAAAAAACAACATCGGTGCTATATCTGGGTGACAATGCCGGTGAATCTGTTTTCGATAAAATACTAATCGAGGAATTAAAAAAGCCGGTCACTTATGCGGTTCGGGAAATTCCAATCATTAATGATGTTACCCTCGAAGATGCCTATTCATCAGGATTACACGAAGTAGCTGAAATCATTTCTTCAGGATCAACGGCACCGGCAACCATCCTTAAGCTCTGTAATGAGGAATTTATAAAGCGTTTTAATCAATCCGATTTTATCATCAGTAAAGGACAAGGAAATTTTGAAGGTCTTTCGGGCAGTAAGCGACCTATCTTTTTCCTTCTTAAAGCTAAATGCAGAGTAATTGCAGAAGAACTAGACGTAAAAGAAAACGATATCATTTTAAAATCAATTAACTAATTAAAAAATAAATTAAATTATGGAAACAAAGAATATGGGATTCAATTCAAAATTGATCCATGCAGGAGATTATCAGGACGAATTTGGAAGTGCAACGACCCCAATTTACCAAACCTCAACCTTTTCATTCAGAAATGCACAACATGGTGCTGATTTATTCGCTGGTAAAGAGAAAGGATACATTTATACCCGAATTGGAAATCCAACCATTGGCGTATTAGAAGACAAAATTGCTGAACTCGAAAATGGTTATAGAGGAATCGCCTTATCATCCGGTATGGCTGCTGTTTCAACGGTTTATATGAGTGTTTTGGCTCAAGGTGATCACATGATTAGTACGGGCGCAGTTTATGGCCCAAGCCGTGGTGTAATGCAAACACATTTTTCAAAATTTGGAGTTGAATATTCATACATCGACACTTCCGATCTGGATTTAGTTGAGAAATCTATTAAGCCAAACACAAAATTAATATATCTCGAAACTCCTGCAAACCCAACCATTCAACTTACCGACATTAAAAAAGTTTCGGCGCTTGCACACAAGCATAATATTTTAGTTTGTGTCGACAATACATTTTGTAGCCCTTACCTTCAAAAACCTTTGGATTTAGGTGCAGACATCGTATTACATTCGCTTACAAAATTTATCAATGGGCATGCTGATATTGTTGGTGGAATAATCGTAGCAAAAGATGAAAACCTTTATAATACCATACGAAAAGCCATGACTTATATGGGTGGAAATATGGATCCACATCAAGCATTCATGGTTATTAGAGGAGTTAAAACCTTATCACTTCGAATTGACAAAGCTCAGGAAAGTGCAATGATAGTTGCAGAATTCCTCGAAAATCATCCCAAAGTAGAATGGATTAAATACCCCGGCTTAAAATCATTCGCTCAACATGAACTAGCAAAAGAGCAAATGACTGGCTTTGGAAGCATGATAAGTTTTGGATTAAAAGGCGGATATGAGGCTGGCTCTACATTAATGAACAATGTTCATTTAGCAACGTTGGCTGTTTCATTGGGTGGTGTCGAAACATTAATCCAACATCCAGCCTCCATGACACATGCAGGAGTTTCTAAAGAAGACAAAGAGGCTGCCCACATCACCGATGGTTTGGTTAGGTATTCAGTTGGGATTGAAGATGTAGAAGATTTAATTAATGATTTGAAACATGCTTTAGATAAAATCAAATAAACACATCGAAAAAATCACGATATTTATATTATTTTATTTGTTAACCTTAATTTATTAAAAAATGTCAAAAACGACTAAGATTGGTATCATAATTTGTGACAGATATCATACATGTGCCGGTGGAAAATGCTTTAGATCAATGAAAAACAGAGAAGGGGCATTTAGCATTTATGGCAAAGATGAAAATATTGAAATTGCAGGATATACAACTTGTGGCGGTTGTCCGGGAGGAAATATTGAATACACTCCGGATGAAATGATAAAAAATGGCGTAGATGTCATTCATCTAGCAACAGGAATGGTTGTTGGTTATCCTCCATGTAAAAACATCAATCATTTTAAAAATTTCATTGAAGAAAAGTATGGGGTAAAGGTTGTGGTTGGAACCCATCCGATCCCGGAAAAATACTACGTGGTGCATGAAAAACTAGGATCATGGAAATCTGCAGGTTGGCAAGAACTTATTAAGCCAACTTTGGCTGATCCAGAAACTAGATTGGCTTATAATTAGAAATAATTATCATGTACAAATATCTTTTTGGACCTGTTCCCTCCAGGCGACTAGGAATGTCGCTTGGAGTGGATCTAGTTCCACATAAAGTATGCACATTAGATTGTGTTTATTGCGAATGTGGAGCTACAACAAAGCTCACAGTTGAGCGCAAAGAATACATCCTCTACAAAAAAGTAGTGGATGAATTATCACATTATTTTGCTAATAATCCCAATCCTGATTATATCACTTTTTCAGGTTCAGGAGAACCAACGCTGAATTCTCGCATTGGAGATGTATTAGATTTTATAAAAGAAAAAAAGCCCGGAGTTCCTGTGGCAGTTTTAACAAATGGCACCCTTTTATCTCAAAAACAAGTCAGAGATGAAATTTTAAATGCAGACCTCGTTCTACCTTCCTTGGATGCTGCAACAAATAATGCTTTCAAAAATATTAATCGTCCAAGTTCTAATCTTAATATTGAAGAATACATAAAAGGATTAGAAGATTTTAGGGCTGAATTTAAAGGACAAATCTGGCTTGAATCATTAATAATCCCGGGCATAAATGATCAAATTGAAGATTTAACTGTTTTAAAAGAAGCTTTTTTTAGAATTAAAGCCGACCGCATTCAACTAAATACGTTGGATCGACCTGGTGCAATTTCAAATATAAGATCTGCAACACTTGAAGAATTAAATAAAATAGTGTCGTTTTTAAAGCCTTTAAAAGTCGAGATAATTGCTTCTTCTTTACAAAGAAAAAAAGTAGATTCCTATCGTGAGGATGTCGAATCAGCAATCCTCGAAACCATTTTCAGAAGGCCCTGTACACTTGAAGATCTGAACAATATCTTGGGAATTCACATCAATGAACTCAACAAATATTTGGATGTATTGGAAGGCGATCAAAAAATTAAAACCATACGACAGGATCGCGGATTATTTTATCAAATTAAAAACAAAAGCAATTAATCGATCATCGATAAGGCAATCCTTTTGCGAGCCACATCAATTTGCATTACTTTAACCTCAACCTTTTGGTTAAGTTTTACGATGGTATTCGGATCTTTAACATACTGATTCGCAAGCTTGCTGATGTGCACCAATCCATCCTGATGAACGCCAATATCAACAAAAGCGCCAAAGGCAGTAATGTTGGTAACTACGCCTGGCAATGACATCCCAACACTTAAATCTTCAATTGAATGCACACCGGCTGCAAATTCAAACAAATCAAATTTTTGACGGGGATCACGACCAGGTTTCCCCAATTCGCTCATGATGTCTTGTAATGTTGGAATTCCAATTTCACCGCTCACAAAATCTTGTAAATTTATTTTTTTTCTGATTTCTTCATTCTCCATCAATTCTTCGAGGCTACAACCCATTTTCTTGGTCATGGCTTTAACAATTCCATAACTTTCGGGATGTACGGCACTTTTATCCAATGGATTTTCTGCATCACTAATCCTCAAAAAACCAGCAGCCTGAACAAAAGCCTTCTGTCCAAATCGTTTCACTTTCAATAATTCTTTTCTGGATTTAAATGCCCCGTTTTCTTTTCGATATTCAAGGATACTTTTAGCTAAACCCGGTCCTAATCCGGAAACATGAGAAAGCAGCTCTTCACTGGCTGAATTCAGTTCAACGCCAACAGAGTTCACACAACTTTCGACCACATCAGTCAATGATTTATTCAATTCCGTCTGATTAACATCATGCTGGTATTGTCCCACTCCTATTGATTTAGGATCAATTTTTACCAACTCTGCCAAAGGATCTTTTAATCTCCTTCCGATAGAAACTGCACCTCTTACTGTTACATCGTAATCGGGGAACTCTTTTCTGGCAACAGCCGAAGCTGAATAAACTGATGCACCACTTTCATTTACCATCACAGCAATCAATTTCCGATCAAAATGAATTCTTCGCACCAGATCTTCTGTTTCGCGTCCTGCCGTTCCATTACCAATGGCAATGGCCTCAATCTTATGGGCATTAACCAAACTTGAAATTTTCTGCATGGCTTGCTTTTTTTCATTCTGAGGAGGATGCGGGTATATGGTTTCGTTATGCATTAAATTACCTAATTTATCCAAACACACTATTTTGCAGCCGGTACGAAAACCCGGATCAATGGCCAAAACACTTTTTTGACCCATGGGTGCTGCCAACAAAAGTTGCCTTAAATTTTCCGCAAAAACCTGAATGGCGCCTTCGTCTGCTTTTTCCTTAACCTGACTTCTAACCTCTGTTTCTAATGAAGGTAGGAGCAATCGTTTATAACTATCCTGTATGGCTAACTTTATCTGCTTTGCCGAATCGGAATCATTTTTAACAAAAATGCCTTGCAACATTCTGTCCGCTTCGTCCTCGTCAACAAGCACTTTAAGTTTTAATAATTTTTCATTTTCACCTCTAAACATAGCAAGCACCCGATGAGAAGGTGCTTCTAATAATTTTTCCTGACTGTCAAAATAATTTTGATACTTAGCTGCATCCTCCTCTTTTCCTTTGGCAACCTTCGAATTAATGATTGCTGTTCGCTGCACAAGCGTCCTTATTTTTTTTCGGGCGAGTTGATGCTCATTCACCCACTCAGCAACAATATCACGTGCACCTGCCAAAGCTTCTTCCACAGAATTAACCTCAACTTCTTCATCGATAAATTCCTCAGCTTTAGCTTCTAAGTCCAAATAATCTTGTTTCATGATAATATTGGCCAAAGGCTCAAGTCCTTTTTCTACAGCAATGCTGGCTCGGGTTTTTCTTTTCTGTTTATACGGCAAGTAAAGATCTTCTAATTCTGCCATGGTCTCAGCCATATCAATTTTTGACTTCAACTCAGCTGTCAATTTTCCTTGTTCTTCAATTGAGGCTAAAATGGTTTCTCTGCGTTTATCCAAATCCTTCAATTGCAGCTCACGATCGCGAATATTTGCGATTTGAACTTCATCGAGTGTTCCGGTTCTTTCTTTTCTGTATCTGGCAATGAAGGGAATTGTAGCTCCCTCTGCAAGTAAAGATAAAGTTGCTTCAACTTGTTTCTCACTTATCCCAAGTTCTCTGGATATTTTCAAAATATAATTTTCAATCATCATAGCTCATCGTTCGTACAACAAAAATATCGCTTTTTTGCACGATAATTGCATTACCTTCATAAAAGGAATTTAGAATATTTATTAAAAAATATAATTAGAAGGGTGTTTTTATTAGGTAAACATCTTAAAATCAAACAAAATATTTTGTTTCATAAAAAAGATTTTTGCAAATTTTACGTTACAATCTTAATACAAATTTCATGAAACTACTCACAGGTATAGCATTAACATTTCTAAGCCTTTTTTGTTTTGGGCAAAGTTCCGGATTTAAAGATGTTAGGAAAATCATATCCAAAATACCCAGTTCTCATGAATCCTCAACAACCTCAATTGCAAATTTCATAAAATCCAATTTTCATAATCAGGAGGATCGCTTAAAAGCAGCATTTTATTGGACTGCCACAAATATTGATTATGCTGTTGAAGATATAGATGAAGGCCTGAATAACCAAGGTACAGAATTCATTATTAATAAATCCTTATTCGAAAGAAGTGGTACTTGTCAGGCATTTAGTGAAATCTTTAATGAACTAGCCCAAAAATTAAATTTTGAAACTTTTGTTATTTCAGGTTATGTGCGACAGAATAGTCGAATAACTATTAATTATGGCCATGTCTGGAATGCCATTAGAATAAATAAAAACTGGTACCTATTTGACCCCACCTGGGCTGCTGGTCATTTTCTTATCAAAGCTGATAATCTAGCTCAAAATAGTTCCAATTACGTTAAGAAATTCTCGCCCGAATATTTTAAAGTTCACCCTTCGGATTTTATCAAAACACACATGCCATTTGATCCCATTTGGCAATTATCCAATCAAATAATTAAATATCAGGAATTTGATCAAAACCAGCTTCAGAATGGTTCAAAAGCAACATTTAACTACCAAAAAGTTATTTCAAACTTATCATCAAATACTTATTTGAAGAATATAAAAAGCGAAATAGATAGAATTCATTCACTGGGTTCAGGTAATAGACTAGTTAAGAACAACCTGAAAACCTTAACACGGAATTTAGAAATTGCCACAAATAATAAAAATGTAGAAATTTATAATCAAGCACTTAAATTTCATGCAAATGGAATTGCGTTATTTAATAATTATGTAACATTATTCAATCAAAACAAATCTAATTTAAGCAATAAAACAGAACAGTTGAATCAGTTTTTAAACACAGCTCAAAATGAGGCCAAGGAAGCTCAATCTATTTACAAATCAATCTCTACATCAAATTTAACCCTTCAACTTAATATAAAAATAAGGATGGCAGAGATTGATGAATTATTCGAAAAAATAGCTCAAGAGGAAGAATCTTTGAAAAGAATTTGAGTTTAATTAATAGTGATAGTATCTTGAAATTTAGGATGCCTTCACAATCCTAATACCTTTCTTTTGACTCATTTTTTTTTCATCTTTGTATTCCAAAAATTAATTCTCTTATGAAAAAAATCTTATTCGTTTTTCTGCTTATCATCCCCACTTTTTTACTTGCCGAGGATTACAAAATTGAAGGAATCATAAAAAATTATAACAGTGCTAAAGTTTATTTAAGTAGTGTTTACGGCGATAAACTAAATATTCTGGATTCAACACTTACAGACAGAAATGGAAATTTTGAATTCCTTTTTGATGACAAAAAACCAAATGGGATGTACCGTTTATTTTTTGCCAATAATAAGAAGCTAGATCTCCTCTTTAATTTCGAAAACATTTCTTTTATAACCAATGTGAACGACCCGATTAACGGCATGGAGATAAAAGAATCATCAGAGAATAAAATTTACTACAATTATCTTCTGCGAAGAAATTATGACCAATATCGATTGGAATTATTACAACCCGTTCTCATGTATTATCCAAAAACAGATCCATTTTTTAAGAATATTTCAGCTGAGTTTAATGCCATCCAAAAAGGGCTTACAGAATTTACACGCGACTTGCTTTACAGAAATAAAAACACTTATGCTGAAGCGTTAATCTCGATGGAACAAAAACCCTTATTATTACCCGAGCTTAATCCACAACAGCAAGAATTATATTTAAAAGAACATTATTTTGATGCCATCAGTTTTGATGATGAATCCTTACTCCGAAGCAATGCCATCACTACTTCTGTCCTTTCCTACCTTTCACTATATCAAAACCAGAACCTGAGTAAAGTTCAGTTAGAAGAAGAATTTATGAAAGCTGTGAGTGTTATTCTTTCAAAAACAAAATCCAATATTGAAATTCATAATTTTGTGATAGATTACCTAATAAATGGTTTTGAAAGTTTTGGGTTTAACAGCGTAATAACCTACATGGCTGAATGGTTGTCGAATCCTGAAAACTGTGAACTGCCTGAGGAATCTAGTTCATTACAGGATAGATTAAACACCATTAAAAAACTGGCTCCGGGTAATCATGCACCAAATATTATTGGAGTTGACATTTTGGGCAAAGCAATTAATTTAAATGAAATTCAATCGAAATACACCTTGGTGGTTTTTTGGGCAAGTTGGTGCCCACATTGTACCGAAATTCTTCCCGAATTACATGATTTTTACATAGAAAATTTATCACAATTGAAAGTTTTAAGTGTTTCTATAGATACGTCACAAGTTGAGTTAAATACATTTTTATCAAGCTTTAACCCCAAATGGCAAACCATGGCTGAGTTCATAGGTTGGGATTCAAAAACGGCACTCAATTACGGAATACACTCCACTCCTACCATGTTTTTACTTGATGAGAATAAGAAGATTATTGGAAATATTGATTCGGTGCGAGAACTGAAGCGAAAACTTAAACAATAAATTACCAACCGGAAGCAAGCACATCAATGATGTGAATAATTTTTATGGGAAGTTTCTGTTTTTTAGCAAAACTTTCCTGATGCATCAAACAAGACAGGTCAGTAGAAACAATGTATTCTGCTCCTGTATCTATGGCGTTTAATACTTTCTGTTCTGCCATTGCAGATGAAATGGCTTCGTTCTTAATTGAGAAAGTTCCGCCAAAACCACAGCAAACATCATGGTCCTTCATCTCAATCAATTCCAGTCCTTTTACATTTTGAAGTAAGAGCCGAGCTTCATTATTTGAATGAAGCTCGCGTAGCGATGAGCAAGAATCGTGGTAAGTAACTTTGGCGTTAAACTCTGCACCAACATCTGTTACTTTTAAAACTTTTACTAAAAACTCCGTAAACTCAAACATGTTTTTTTGAATCTGGCGATACTCATTATGCAGAGCCGTATTATGAAATAACTCTCCATAATTATTTCTTACCATCCCAACACACGATGCTGTAGGTGCAACAATAGGGCGATTATTAGGAAAATCAGTGATGAATTTTTCGCCCATTTCTTTAGCTTCATCCCAAAATCCGGAACTAAATGCCATCTGCCCACAACAAGTTTGCTCATCATTATAATGCACACCAATATCCAGTTTTTTGAGAATTTTAATCATATTAAATCCTGTTTCAGGATAAAATTGATCAATAAAACAAGGGATAAAAATATCGACTATCATAATTTTTGTTGGGCTATTCTATGCAAAAGTATAAAAAATAATAACCTATATTTTCTCTAATTGAAAACCGACGCTTTCCAAATCTTTCCAAAATCCGGGATATGATTTTTTTACAACCTCCGGATCGTCGATTGTCATTTTACCGGTATTCATGCAGAGTGGAGCCAGAGACATCGCCATACGGTGATCATCATAAGTTTTTGTGATGTAATTTTCAGGAATATTATATTTTTCTGACCGTTTAACAAGCTTCCACAAATCTGCATTTTCTTCAACAATTGAATAGCCGAAATTATTAATCTCATCACTAAGCTTTTCAATTCGATCCGTTTCTTTTATCCTTAAACTCTGTAAACCTTTGAAACTTCCTTCAATTCCGAGGCCAACACATGTAGCAATCACAGCTTGAGCTAAATCCGGGCAATCGATAAAATCGAATTCAAAATAAGGAACTTTTTTATTTTGCTTTTTGAGTTTTAATCCTTCATTTGTAAATGCTGATTTTACGCCAAGCTTATCGAATATTTCGGGCAAAACCTTATCGCCTTGTAAGCTTTCTTTTTTTAAGTCGGGAATAAATAAATCAACATTATCACTCAAAGCGGCTATCTCATACCAGTATGATGCTGCAGACCAATCGGGACTACAAGTGAATTTAGCTGGTTTATATTCCTGTTGTTTAATATTGATTATTCGATCTGTTTGGTCAACCTCAACTCCAAAATGCTTCATGATATTAATGGTCATCTGAACATAAGGTCGTGAAATTAATTTACCAACCAAATTCAATTCTAAGCCATTTTGAAGTGATGGGGCAATCAGTAAAAGAGCTGTGATATATTGACTACTTATTCCAGAATCGAGTTCAACTTTCCCTCCTATTAATTTCATTCCAGATATTAATAAAGGTGGATAATCACTTTTTCCTGTATAAGAAACATCTGCAGAAATTTGAGATAATGCCTGAACCAATTGTTTGATTGGTCGTTCCTGCATCCGTTCACTTCCAGTCAACAGCCATTTACCTGATCTGATTGAAAGATAGGCCGTTAAAAAGCGATAAACCGTACCTGCATTCTTAGCATCAATAATCATTGGAATACCAGAGACACCGCAAGTTTCAATATAACGAAGGCATCTGTTTAGAATTTGGGTATCCTCCGCATTCGATAAATTCTGGATAAAAATACCTTCGTCACACAGGGCTTTAATCATTAAAACACGGTTACTCTCACTTTTAGAGGCGGGCAGTTTAATAGTTCCAACTAAATCCTTCTTTAATTTACTTACTGAAATTTGATTCATTAGTCAGTCGTATTAATATACCTAATATAAAAATTCAAAGCTTCTCTTATTAATTCCAGATTTACGAATTGATCAATCACTCCCTTACCAATTCGACTAATCAAGGTAAAATTAATTTGCTCATCGGTATTCTTTTTATCCTGCACCATTAATTCAATTAAATCCTCAATTGATTCAGGCAACAGATTATAAGAATGATAATGATTAAAAATATACTTTACAATTTCGTTTAAATCATTTTCTGTTAACGAAATCTTTTTCACAGAAAGATAAGACTCACATATAATCCCAATCGCAATGGCTTCACCATGTAAAAGCGCATCGTCATCATTTCTCAGTGAATAGGTTTCGATGGCATGACCGATGGTATGACCAAAGTTTAATAGCTTCCGTTCTCCTGCTTCCAACGGGTCTCTACTCACAATATCCATCTTCACTCTCACCGATTCATGAATGATATGATCCCAATCCATAATTTGCAAAACATGCCTTTCACGTAAAACATTCCACAAATCGTTGTTCGCAATTAAAGCGCATTTAATAATCTCGGCCAAACCAGAATTAACCTGACGGATCGGTAAAGTTTTAAAAAATCCGGAATTAATAATTACAGCCTCCGGTTTTGTAAAGACTCCTATTTGGTTTTTATACATTGCCAGATCAACCCCTGTTTTTCCACCAATGGCAGCATCCGCAGCGCCTAAAACTGTAGTAGGAATATTCACAAAACTAATCCCACGCTTAAAAGTAGCTGCAACAAAACCGCCAATATCAGTTAACACACCGCCACCCAAATTAATTAAAAGTGAGTTACGATTTGCTTGATGAAGTAATAATTGTTCCCAAATAGTTTCGCAGGTGCGTATGGTTTTATTTATTTCACCACTTTTAATTTCGATGACAATCATTTTGAACGCCAACACTTTTGTTCTCAGAAATGGCAAACAAAATTCCTTCGTATTTTCGTCAATCAATAAAAAAATCTTTTGACTTTGATATGATTTAAGGATTTTATGAAGTTCGACAAAGTCCTTGTTTTCAATATGAATTGGGTGCAGGGTTAATGGGTTCACTTTTATTTTGTTTAGTTGGCAAAAATATAATAAAAATATGCGATTAGAAAGCGATTAGAAAATTAACCAAAGGCAGCCATTAATAAATCTAAATCTTGGAATGGCAAATTAAAATTATGGCCTACTTGTTTATCTGTGATGATTCCGTTAAGGAGATAAACTCCTTTACAAAAACCATAATCTTGCTTTAAATATCTCTCAAGTCCACCTGCTTCACCAATCTTTAGAATGATTGGCGCAAAGAAATTACTGAAAGCAAAAGTGGCTGTATGTGGAACAATTGATGCAATATTGGGTACACAATAATGTGTTACGTCAAATTTTTTAAACACAGGGTTATGATGACTTGTCGGCTGAGAGGTTTCGACACAACCACCTTGATCAATACTCACATCAATTATAATCGATCCGGCTTTCATGTTTTGTACCATTTCTTCAGTGATCAAAATAGGCGAACGGCCATCAGGAGCATGCATGGCAGCAATAACAACATCAGCCGTTTTTAATGCATTGCTCAATAACTTAGGCTGTAAAACAGAGGTATACAATCGCTGATTTAAATTCTTTTGGATACGTTCCAGTTTATAAATTGAGCGATCAAACACTTTTACAAAAGCGCCCATTCCGTGGGCAGTTCTGATTGCATTTTCAGCCACTGTACCTGCACCAATAATTACAACTTCTGTTGGGCATATTCCCGGAAAACCGCCTAACATTTCACCTTTTCCGAATTCTGGTTTGCTCAAATAATCTGCCGCTAACAATATAGAAGCGTTACCAACAATTTCACTCATCGAACGTATAACGGGGTAAGCACCAGATTCATCTTTTATACTTTCGAAGGCAATGGCAGTAACCTTTTTGTTGATTAGTGCTTTGAAGTAAGATTGACTTTGATTACTAATACTTAGTGAAGACAGTACAAGTTGTCTGTTCTTCAAGAATGCTGTTTCCTTGAGTATTAATGGGGCAACTTTCAGGATAATATCTGCAGTAAAAACTTCTTTAGCCGTCTGAACAATATCTGCACCGGCTTCTGCATAATCGTGATTACTAAATCTTGCAGAAGCTCCTGCATCCTTTTCCAAGATTACACGATGCCCGTTGGCAACAAGAATTTTTACAGCTTCAGGAGCCAAACAAATTCGCTCTTCAGTTTTCGAAATTTCTTTAGGTAAGCCAATACTTAGGGTTCTATTTCCGTTCTTAATCTCAAGCTTTTCTTCTTGAGGCATCAGGTTTTCAGAATGTGAAAATTTATAAAATCCACTTTGCTCAGCACTCATCTTAATTTTTCTTTACGTGAATACTTCTGGTTTGGTCATCCAGATTTTCGATAGTTACATAAACTATATCTTTCGGTAATAAGCTTTCAATTTTCTCGGGCCATTCCATCAAACAATAATTTCCGCTAAATAAATAGTCCTCATACCCAATATCCATGACTTCTTCTATTTTATTAATTCGATAAAAATCGAAATGATATATCGGACCTAAACTTTTGGTGTGATATTCGTTAATGATTGCAAATGTTGGACTCACTACTTCATTGAGTACTTCTAATTTTTTGCATAGCACTTTAATAAATGTAGTTTTCCCTGCACCCATATTTCCTTTAAATGCAAATATTCTCTCCTCAGGAAATAGCTGAAGCAATTTATCTGCAATTTCCGGAAGCTCATTTAATGAATTACATAAATATGTTTGTTCCATTTTTACTTCACATTTAAGGTAATGAATGGGATAAGCAATTCTTCGATTGAGATTCCACCATGCTGAAATGTATTTTTATAAAAGTTAGCATAATGATTATACTTATTTGGATAGGCGAAGAAATCGTTCTTTTTGCAAAATGCAAATGTCGTACTTACATTTAAACGTGGCAAAAACCCTTCCAAAGGATCTGCCAATTCAAACACATCTTTCGACCCAAAATTCAAATTTCTTCCGTTTTTATACCTCAGGTTTTTATTGGTGTCACGATCTCCAATAATCTTCACTGCATTATTAACTTTAACCGAACCATGGTCGGTGGTAATTATCAGTTTAACTTTTTGCTTCGATAAATATTTAATGATATCGAACAAAGAAGAATGCTTAAACCAAGAAAGCATCAGTGATCGATAAGCTGGTTCATCATCGGCAAGCTCTCTGATAATTTCCATATCGGTTCGGGCATGCGAAAGCATATCAACAAAATTATATACAATGACGTTGAACTTATTGTTCATTAAGTTTGGCATGTTCTCAACAAGTTTCCTGCCTGCACTTAAATTTAAAATCTTATTATATGAATACTTTATATCCTTTCCATATCTTTTCAATTGTGCTTCCAGCAATTCCGCTTCAAACTGATTTTTAGTTCCTTCTTCGTCTTCTCTAATCCAATACTTTGGATATTTTTTTTCAATATCTAAAGGCATGAGACCTGCAAAAATTGCATTCCTGGCATATTGCGTTGTTGAAGGTAGAATGCTGTAATAAATTTCATCTTTTTCAACCCTAAAAAACTCTTCAATGGTAGGTTGAATGGCCTTCCACTGATCGTATCTTAAATTATCAATCAATAAGAAAAAAACGGGATCATTTCCTTCCAGAAGCGGAAAAACTTTTTCCTTCATTAAGGTATGAGAGAGTACAGGGCGGTCGGGTGTTTTTGCTTGAATCCAATTTACATAATTTTGTTCAATAAATCGAGCAAATTCCTGACTGGCTTCATCCTTCTGCATTTTCAACACTTCCATTATTCCTTCGTCCTTCGAGAGCTCCAATTCCAATTCCCAACGAGTCAATTTTTTATACGTTTCTACCCATTCATTAAAATCCAGATTATCATTAATGATCATTCCAATATTCCGAAACTCCATCTGGTAGGAATGCATTGATTTCTCACTGATCAATTTTTTATGATCCAGATTTTTTTTAAGAGAAAGGAGAATTTGATTCGGATTAACAGGTTTAATTAGATAATCAGAAATTTGTGAACCGATGGCATCGTCCATAATTGCTTCTTCTTCACTCTTGGTAATCATTACTACCGGAAGGTTTGGATAATCCGTTTTAATAAAACTCAACGTTTCAAGTCCTGAAATCCCCGGCATATTCTCATCCAGAAAAATGATATCAAAAACTTCTTCATTAATCATATCTAAAGCCTCATCTCCATTATTCGACGTACGCACCTCATATCCCTTTTGCTCCAAAAACAATATCTGTGATCGTAACAAATCAATCTCATCATCTACCCATAGAATCTTTACTTTACTCATAAACTTTCGTTATCACAATTAATCCCGAATGCAATCAACATTTGAAGGTTGTAAAAAAAATTGTAATATTGAATAAGGAATACAACCAATGCCTTTTACAACAAATGTAACCCAAATTTAAGGATAAAAGTGAATTTACACCGACCCAACAAAAGAAAAATATTCAACGATCCGGTTTACGGGTTTATTAGTATCCCTGATGATTTAATATTTGATTTAATTGAACATCCCTATTTCCAACGTTTGCGCCGAATAAGGCAACTTGGACTTACACATCTTATTTATCCGGGAGCCCTTCATACAAGATTTCATCATTCAATCGGGGCTATGCACTTAACTTGTATGGCTATAGCTGTTTTAAAAGACAAAGGTCATCAAATAACAAAAGAGGAAGAACTAGGAGTTGAAGTTGCAATTTTATTGCATGACATCGGCCATGGACCTTATTCACACACGCTCGAGCATTCTTTAGTAGATAAAGTTCATCATGAGGAGATTTCGGAAATTTACATGAACCTCCTAAACCAAGAATTAGATGGTGCCCTTGAACTTGGAATTAGTATTTTCAAAAACACCTATCCAAAGAAATTCTTACATCAGCTTGTTTCCAGTCAATTAGACATGGATCGGATGGATTACCTTAAACGCGACAGTTTTTTCACAGGAGTTCCTGAAGGCAATATCAATGCCGATAGAATTCTGAAAATGTTACAACTTGCCGACGATGAATTGGTGGTGGAAGCCAAAGGGATTTATTCAGTTGAAAAATTTATTATTGCTCGCCGTTTAATGTATTGGCAGGTTTACTTACATAAAACCGTACTTGCGGCTGAATATACGCTGATGCGAATTTTAAAGCGTGCCAAGTTTTTATCTGAAAATGGGGAAGACCTTTTTGCGACCTCAGCGTTAAAAGTATTTCTTAAAAATAATTTCGACAAAATTAGTTTTAGAAATGACCCATCTGCAATCACAGCCTATTCACAACTCGATGATTTTGATATTTTAACGTCAGTTAAAGAATGGACAAAACATGATGATCCAATTTTATCTTACCTCAGTTTGAGTATCATAAACAGAAGATTATTCAAAATAGAACTCCAAAATCAGGCTTTCGAGACTGAAAAAGTTGAACGCATCAGAGCGAAGGTAAAAGCTCAATTTAACCTAAACGATAAAGACTCAGAATACTTATTAATAAACGATAGTACAAGTAATTCAGCCTATAATCCGAAGGGAGGACAAATCAATATTTTATATAAAAATGGAGAGATCAAGGATATAGTTTCAGCTTCCGATCAACTAAATATTTCGATGTTGGCAAAGCCTGTAACTAAATATTTTCTTTGCTATCCAAAAAATATTATTCTGGATTAAAACTGAAACCTTACTTTTGTAAACTAATTATACATTAATGGAATTTACAGCAGAACAAATTGCCGAATTATTAGATGGCAAAATAGAAGGAAACCCAAAGGTTATTGTTGATAAATTGGCAAAAATTGAAGAGGCAGAAGCTGGGTCTCTAAGCTTCCTGGCCAACCCCAAATACACCCAATTCATATACAAAACAAAGGCATCAATAATCATTGTTAGTAAAGATTTTAAAGCAGATAAAAAAATAAATGCAACGCTTGTTAAAGTACAAGACGCTTATGCAGCATTTGCAAAATTGCTTGAGGCTTATAATCAAATAAAACTAAATAAGGTCGGGATTTCTAAAAATGCAGCTATTGCCGAATCAGCTAAGTACGGCGATAATTGTTATATCGGCGACTTTGTTTCGATTAGTGACAATGTTATTTTAGGCGATAATGTAAAAATATATCCACATACTTTTATTGGAGATAATGTTAAAATTGGAACTAATACAACCATTTTCCCTGGAGCCAAAATATATTCAGATAACCAAATCGGACAAGATTGCACCATCCATGCAGGTGTTGTTATTGGCAGTGATGGTTTTGGGTTTGCACCTTCATCAACCAACGATTACAATAAAGTTGCTCAAATTGGGAATGTAATTATTGAAGACAATGTTGAAATTGGTTCAAATACCACCATCGACAGAGCAACACTTGGCAGTACCATTATTAGAAAAGGCGTAAAACTTGATAACCTCATTCAGGTTGCGCACAATGTTGAGATTGGAGAAAATACAGTCATCGCATCTCAAACTGGTATTTCAGGATCAACAAAAATTGGAAAAAATTGCATGATTGGCGGCCAGGTTGGCATTATTGGCCACATCACCATTGCCGATGGTGTAAAAATTGCCGCTCAATCAGGAATTGGAGGAAGTATCAAAAAAGAAGGTGCCATTGTTCAAGGTTCGCCTGCCTTTGATATCAGCCCCTACAGAAAATCTTATGTTCATTTCAGGAACCTACAGCAAATTGTTGGTCGCCTTAATGATTTAGAAAAGAAAATCGGCAATTCCTAAATTAGGACTAAAATAACTTTATGACCATTGCAAATTTATAAAATTTGTTACTTTTGCCATTGATTTCTAATTACACACTTAAATCATGTTATGCCTGATAAACAAAGAACTATAAAAAGGGCTATTACAATATCCGGAACAGGATTACATACCGGTCTTGATGCAAACTTAACGTTCAACCCGGCGCCTGAGAATTTCGGGTTCAAATTTCAAAGAATTGATTTACCCGGAATGCCAATAATTGAGGCTGATCTGGATCATGTTGTTGATACTGCAAGAGGTACAACTCTTGAAAAAGATAATGCCAGAATTTATACCATTGAGCATGTTTTAGCTGCGTTAACCGGCTTAAATATCGATAATATACTGATTGAGATCAACAAAGATGAAATCCCGATTATGGATGGAAGTGCTAAATATTTTGTTGATGCCATACTCGAAGCCGGAATTGAGGAACAAGATGCAATTCGTGAGTACATTTATATCGATAAAGAAATCGTTTATAAAAATGAAGCTGATAAGATTGAAATGATCGCCTTACCCGACGATAAATACAATATTGAAGTTGAAATTGATTATGAGACTAAAGTTTTAGGCAAACAGTTTGCCCAATTAAATGACATTAGTGAATTCCAATTAGACTTTGCCCCATGCAGGACTTTCGTTTTTCTTCACGAATTAGAGTATTTATTAAATAATAATCTGGTAAAAGGTGGCGATTTAAGTAATGCTATTGTTTATGTAAACAGGATGGTTGCTCAGGAAGAGCTAGACAGACTGGCTGAACTTTTTAAAAAACCGAAAGTAAAAGTAAAAAAAGAAGGAATTTTAAACAACCTCAATCTGCACTTCAAAAATGAATCTGCCCGACATAAATTACTTGATGTAATTGGTGATCTAAGTTTATTGGGAAAACCAATTAAAGGGAAAATACTCGCAAAGCGCCCCGGACATTTCTCAAATGTTCAGTTTGCTAAACTTATCAAAAAACATTTAAATAACAAAGCAAAAATGAATACCAAACCTCCTTTCAACTTAACTAAGGTTCCAGTTTATGATGTTGTACAAATTCAAGAAATTTTACCACATCGACCGCCATTTTTATTTGTTGATAAAATAATGGACATGGACGAATCAAGAATCATAGGCGTTAAAAACGTAACTATGAACGAATCTTTTTTTGTTGGTCATTTCCCTGGTGAACCTGTTCTTCCAGGTGTTATTCAGGTAGAAGCCATGGCTCAAACAGGTGGAATACTTGCTTTAAGTCAGGTAGAAGATCCTAAAAATTATTTAACTTACTTTATGAAAATTGATAAAGTAAAATATAGAGCGAAAGTTGTTCCTGGCGACACTTTAGTTTTTTCATTAGAACTTATTTCTCCGATACGAAGAGGAATTTGCCACATGAAAGGCATTGCCTATGTTGGAGAAAAAGCAGTTATGGAAGCCGAAATGATGGCATTATTATCAAAAAAAGAAGACCAAACTAAATCCTCTTAAAATGAATCAACCATTAGCATATGTTCATCCTCAGGCTAAAATCGCCAAAAATGTTGTGATCGAACCTTTTGTTAACATTGAAAAAAATGTAGAAATTGATGAAGGAACCTGGATAGGGTCAAATGTAACCATCATGGAAGGAGCACGAATTGGAAAAAATTGTAAAATTTTTCCGGGTGCTGTAATTTCTGCGATTCCCCAAGATTTAAAATATCGTGGCGAAGACACAACTGTTAAAATAGGTGATAATTGCATTATTCGCGAATTTGTAACCATCAACAGAGGTACCAAAGCCAATTTCGAAACGGTAGTTGGCGATAATTGTTTACTTATGGCTTACGTGCACGTGGCTCATGACTGTATCATTGGCAATAATGTCATACTTGCAAATGCTGCTACATTAGCCGGTCATATCAGAATTGATGACTGGGCCATAATCGGTGGTTTAGCAGCAGTACATCAATTTGTTCAGGTTGGAGCACATGCCATGATTTCGGGAGGTGGTATGGCACGTAAAGATGTTCCTCCATTTACAAAAGGAGCTCGTGAACCTTTGTCTTACGTTGGGGTAAATTCAATCGGTTTAAGAAGAAGAGGCTTCACAAATGATCAAATTAATGCGATTCAGGAAATTTACCGAATTATTTATTTAAGGGGATTAAATACGACACAGGCTATTTCTATTATAGAAGCTGATGTGCCTGTTACTCCGGAACGAGATGAAATTTTATCCTTCATTGCCCGATCAACAAGAGGAATTATGAAAGGATATACCAGACAACCTAAAAACGACCAATAAAAACACTAGATATGGCTTCAACTGCAGATTTTAAAAATGGTTTGTGTATAGAATTCAATGGCGAATTATTTACCATTGTAGAATTCCAACATGTTAAACCTGGAAAAGGCCCAGCCTTTGTGCGAACAAAACTCAAAAATTTAAAAACAGGAAAAGTTATACCTAACACTTTCACTGCCGGGGTAAAAATTAATACCCAACGTGTCGAAAGACGTCAGTATCAATTTCTTTATAAAGAAGGAGAAACTTATCATTTCATGAATTCAGAAACTTTTGAACAAACGTTCTTTAGCGATAAAATTATAAGTGCACCCGCTTTTTTAAAGGAAGGTGACGGTGTAGAAGTTTTGTATCATGCAGAAACTGAAACACCAATTTCATGCGATATGCCAGCCTATGTTGAGCTTGAGGTTACTTATACTGAACCTGGTGATAGAGGAAATACGGCAACCAACACTTTTAAAGATGCTACTGTTGAAACAGGTGCAATTGTTAAAGTTCCGCTCTTTATAAACACAGGAGAAAAAATTAAAGTCGACACCCGATCAGGTGAATACTCTGAACGAGTTAAATAAAAATTATTTCTTGTTATGAAATTTGAAATTCCCTTGGCTTTAGAAGAGCTTGCAAGTATGCTTCATACTGAATTTATTGGCGATCCTAAATTTAAAGTGACCGGTATGAACGAGATTCATATGGTTGAAGCTGGTGATTTAACATTTGTTGACCACCCAAAATACTATTCAAAAGCATTAAATTCAGCAGCCACAACCATTCTAATCAATAAAAAAGTGGATTGCCCCAAAGGGAAAGCACTTTTAATCTCAAAAGATCCGTTTACAGATTATGTGAGTCTTGCAAAAAAATTCAGACCATTTATTTCTAGTTCTCAATCTATAAGTAAAAGTGCAGTTATTGGTGAAGGAACACAAATCCAACCCAATGCATTTATTGGCAATAACGTTAAAATTGGCAAAAACTGCATTATTCATTCTAACGTAAGCATTTACGATCATTCTGTAATAGGAAATGATGTCATCATTCACGCTAATTCGGTGATTGGTGCAGATGCCTATTATTTTCAGAGAAGAGCAGATGGATATCATAAAATGGAATCTTGTGGAAAAGTGATTATTGAGGACAAAGTTGAGATTGGTGCACTTTGCTCCATTGATAAAGGTGTTTCGGGTGATACCATTATTTCTGAAGGAACAAAAATGGATAATCATTGTCAAATTGGGCACGATACTTTTATAGGCAAAAATTGCTTGATTGGTTCACAGGCTGCAATAGCTGGCGTTACTAGAATTGAAGATGATGTTATTTTGTGGGGTAAAATTGCTGTTAATAAAGATCTTGTAATTGGTAAAGGAGCAGTAATTTTAGCTACTTCTAATGTTGGAAAATCGCTTGAAGGAGGTAAAACATACTTTGGGTCACCAGCAGTTGAAGCACGTAAAGCATGGAAAGAATTGGCTGCAATTCGAAGGCTTCCTGAAATTTTAGAAAACTTATAATTCTAAAAGGGATGGCGTCCTCTGCGAGGAAGCCATCCTACCTGGAAAAGGAAAGCCATCCCATCTTTTATTACAAATTTTGCTTTTCGATATTTTTTGAATAAAAAACATCCATGGCCACAATCATAGCCATTAAACCCCAAACGGGAATTGAGGCTTTATCAGTGTCTAAAAAATTATTTATTAAACCATGGGTGAAATAAGTAATCAATGCCAGAACAGAAGCCAAACTTAACATCTTAATTTCCGGTCTTATTGTATTTCGGTATATCCTGATTCCAGTGGCAAGAACAAGAATAACCATTGTAATAATTAATAGCATTCCAACTAAACCCATTTCTGCAAGAGGCCCCAGGTACTCGCTGTGCGCATTACCCATATCACCAGCGTTGGTGCTTATTATTGTTTTTTCTTGACTCCGTTGTGATGATGCATAAACAAATTGATAAGTTCCCGGGCCCCATCCCATGAATGGTCGTTCTTTAAAAAGCCTAATGGCAGCCTGCCATCTGTTAATACGTTCCAGATTTGAAGCATCCGAAGAGATATTATAAATTGATTTGATGTGTTCGATGTAATTTTCTGAAGATTCATTGGTATTTTTTTCGAGCCGATGAACAATTTCATTTTGAAACAAATAAAAACTACCAATCAATATTACAGTCAATAATACCAACCATTTCAATTTTATCCGCAGAACAATCAATATTCCTGATATTATAGCAACCGCCAAACTAACCCATGCTGCTCTGCTGAAAGATAAAACTAGTGCGATAATAAAAATGGCACTAATAATAAATGATAACAACCTTATTGTCTTTGTGTACTCTTTAAAACGACTAAATAGAAATAATGCCGGAATAAAAAATGCCAACATGGCTCCATAAGCAGTATGATCATTATAAAATGGAGTCATCACCCAATGCCCTGTCTCCTCAGAAAAACCATATTTGGCATGCATAAAAATGGTATAGAAAATAACAATCAAGAGTGAAACGGCATAGCAAAAAATAAAAAGTCGAAGATTTAATTCGTTCTTAAATATTTTTATGATCACAAAATAAAATGGAATAATAAACCACAATTTTGAAAGTAAAAATTTAAATGAAACGACTGGTAGTTCACTATTAATTGAAGTGATAAGCATCCAAAAAAGGTACAAGATGATAACGATAGTAAGTGGGTGATAAAATAAACGTTTATCAAAATCATCGTAAAAGATTAATCGAAAAACAAACAGCACACTAACTCCAATTAATAATGGTTCGGTAGGGATAGAGAGTCCTAAACCTCCATCAGCCATAGTTATTCCCACGGAAAGTGGAGTTAATAGCGTTATGAGCAATAAAACCTTATCAAGCGAAATTATATAGAGGGCAATGAGGATAATGGCCAATGGAAAAAATAATACCCAAACTACTTCTTCTATTATGAAAAAAATATTTACGACTAAAAATGCAAAGCTCAGCAGTAAAATAATTTGGTTTCTATATTTCTCCACCAATTTCACCTATTTTAATTTCTCTCTTATTTTTGAGATCTTATCGAAAAACAGGATTAAAAGCATGGCAAAAAATAATACGGATATGGTGATAGATAAAACAAATACCATCCGAGGTGGGTAAGACTTTCGTTCTGCTATAAAGGCTTCACTAACTACAAAAGATTGAGGCAGTAATTTATTTACATCAATTTTTGCCTCTTGATATTTTTCCTTTAAAGAACTTAATCGCTGGCGCTCATATACTAACGCATCTCTTAAAGACACATACGGACCACCATATTCAGCAAGTATTTCTAAGCGCTGTTCTAATCGTTTAACTGCATTCTGATTTCCTTCACCTAATTCAATGGCCAGCTGCTGGTTTATCATTTCGGCCTGCGATTCATAATCATGAACCCCCTTTTCTCTTAAACCTGTGAGTGAATCTTCCATTTCTTCCACTTCATTATTCAATCTCAAATACTCATCTTCAATAATTCTTAATCCTTCAATCGCTCTTTTTCTTTGAATGTTTGTTTTTACCGTATCAATATACCTTACGATATCATTCACCATTTCAGCTGCCAATACAGGATCATGATCTAAAACCGAAATTTGTACTGCAAGAAATTCAGTTCGATTAAACTTAACTTTATTATCAAATTCATCATATAATTTTGTTCTTGCAAACTTTGCATCTTGATCAATTTGATAATGTTTTAAAAGATCAAATTTTTGTACCACATGATCGCGAATCAAACTTGATTTGAGCAATTGTAATAATTGTTCCGATTCAGTTTCATCACCGAAACTAAGATTATCTTTAACCTGATCACCTCCAAGCAAAGCTTGGGAAATTGAACCTGTGTTAACTGGGTAAATAATGGCAGTTGATTTAAATAAAGGTTTGATAAAATAAGGCGAAGTAAAAACAATAGATGCAAGCAGTGACCCTATAAAAATGAGCGTGAGGATTTTTCTCTTCTGGTACAAATGAATAAAAATCTCCGATGAGTTTAAATTGGTTTCTCTTTTGTTGGTTGTTTTCATCTTAACCTTATTTATTTATGCTCAAATTTATGAAAAATAGACTTAATATTTTATTGTTATCAGCTTTGTAAATTTCCTTCAGGTTCCTCTTTCAATAAATTAATAAATGCCCTGATATTCAATAATCTCAATACATACGCCGAAGCTAATGAAACCAGAACAACAATACTGAAGCTCCAAACAGGTTTTAACGATAATATTTTGGAAAAATAATTGATCGCAAAGACGACAAGAATAAAGCTCAACAATTGAATTAAATATCGATAATTAACCTTTAATGAAAAGCGTTTTTGTGCGCCGATAATCAAGGCAACTGCAGTCACAAACTGAGCTCCAAAACTAGCATAAGCAGCGCCAACAGCCTCAAGTTTAGGAATGAAAAGCAGGTTAATTACTAAATTTATTGCAACCCCAAACAAGGCAACTTTTATCAAATATTTCAAGTCGCCCAAAGCCGTTAATAATGTTCCAAAAATATAAGTTGAGCATACAGCAACAAAACTGAACATGAGGATTCCAAATATTTCAGAAGCTTCTTTATTTCGCTCATTAAATAAAGCTAAAGTCTCATTATCATGCTGATTGTAAAGTATTTTCATAATCTCTTCGCTATAGAAATATGAACTAAATGCAATGATGAGGGCAAACGTAAAAATAATTGTAAATGATAACTTGATTAATTTTTCAATCGATTCTCCCTTCTTAATCATACGTGAAAAAATGGGAAGTAAAATGACCCCGAATAGCAGAGCGATATTATTTCCAGCATCAAATAATCGAAAGGCTTGGGCAAAAATACCGGACTGGAACTCGCCACTATTTCCCGGTAACATCCGCTCGATTAAAACCGCATCCACGCGGCTGTATATCCCCATTAAAAATACCAATAAAGCATAAGGCCAACTTTTCTTAATCACCATTCGCAGAAATACCGGATTCCAATTTAGTTTGTGAAATTTTGATTTTTTAATCACGATGAAAAGTGCAACCATAAGGGTTATTAAATATGCAATGGTTTGAGAATAAATTAACCATTCTATTTGAAATGGCGTTTTAAAAATATTTCCCCAGATCAGAATTCCACAAATTATAATCATTAAAAACCGATCTAACACCGAAATTATGCTATCTGTTTTAAAAAGAAAAAGTCCCGAAATATTTGAACGGAGATAAAGAATAAACGAAAGTAGGGCTTGATTAATCCCTACTAATGCCAAGAAATAAAACTGCTTCGAATCATAACCGATGCAATACCCAACAATAAAAATAACGATCGCGTAAACGACTATTAAAATGAGCTTCAAAATAATAATGCCCGAAAAATGCTTATTCAAAAGCTGTCGATTTTGTGCAATATTTCGATTATTAAAATTGCTGATTCCAAAGTCGAGAATAATATTAAAAAGAAGGGAAAAATTAAAGATGGCAAAGTAAAACCCATAATCTGCCGAGCCCACAATATTTTGGACAGTCCGGTCGATACCCAAAATCCAGAATGGCTTAATCAAGAAATTAAGTGTTAACAGAAAAATAAGGTTTGTTACAAATTTACGTTGCATTAAAGTTGATTAAGATTGGGAGAAAGACCTTTGACTTACTTCTAATTTTATTCAAATATTGATTTGAAAAAACCATATTTTTGTACTACAAACTAAAGTAGTAAAATATCACGTTCAACCAGTTTATTTATTATCAACATTCAAATTAATTTAAATTGAGGATAGCCGTAAATACCAGATTATTAATCAAAAACAAACTGGAGGGGATTGGTTATTTTGTTTATGAAAATTTGAAAAGAATTACCCGAAATCATCCTGAGCATGAATTTTTCTTTTTATTTGATCGCGATTATGATGTCGAATTTATTTTCTCGGATAATATTACACCCATCATAATCAGACCTCAGGCAAGGCATCCTTTACTCTTCATGATATGGTTTGAGTTTTCAATTCCACCCATTCTGAAAAAATTAAAAATTGATTTGTTTCTTTCACCTGATGGATATTTGCCACTAAGAATAAAAATTCCTACACTTGCTGTATATCACGACTTAAATTTCGAACACCACCCTGAAGATTATCCTTACCTGACTCGAAAATATTATCGCTATTTTTTCCCAAAATTTGCACAAAATGCTACAAGAATTGCAACCGTATCGGAATACACAAAAAACGACATTTCACAAACTTATCACATTGATGATAAGAAAATTGATGTGGTATATTGCGGTGCTCAAGTTGAATTTAAACCACTTAGCAAATCTGATCAAAAGCAGGTTAAACAAGAAATTGCAAATGGAAAAGATTACTTCATTTACGTTGGATCAATCCAGCCCAGAAAAAATTTACCGGTTTTAATTAAAGCATTTGAGATTTTTAAAAATCGGACTGGATCGACTAATAAATTGATAATTGCAGGAGCCTTAAAATGGGAGTCAAAGGAATTAAAAGAAGCCTATAAAAAATCATCTTACAAGCAGGAAATTAAATTTACCGGAAGGGTTGAGACGAATGATTTGGCTAAATTGGTAGCTTCTGCAAAAGCTTTAACATTGGTTTCAAAGTTAGAAGGTTTTGGAATTCCGATAATAGAGGCATATTTTTGTGACGTGCCAGTAATCACATCAAATATTAGCTCGATGCCTGAAATTGCAGGAGAGGGAGCATTATTAGTTGACCCGAAATCAGCAGCATCTATTGCCGAAGCGATGTTTCAAATAAATGAGGATGATGAATTAAGAAATAAATTAATTAAAAATGCTCAGATTCAACGACAAAAGTTTAGCTGGGAAAATACTGCAAAACTGTTGTGGGAAAGCATTGAAAAAGAATTAAATAATTAAAAATTAAACATGTAAGACTAAATCCAGACACATCCGGTTTAAGTCAAATATTTATAGTTGGCAAAAAATCTTGAGTCTTAAATCTTGCATCTAATATCTAATAAATGAAAGTATTAATTTTAGGATCAGGAGGGCGTGAGCATGCATTGGCCTGGAAAATCAAACAAAGTCCAAAACTAACAGCATTATTTGTTGCACCAGGCAATGCCGGAACCGCAGCACTGGGAACAAATTTCCCAATCGATGTAAATGATTTCGATGCTATCAAGAAGGTTGTAGTTAAACATCAAATCAACATGGTAATTGTTGGGCCGGAGGTTCCTTTGGTTGGTGGCATCAGCGACTATTTTTCTGAACAACCTGAACTAAAAAATGTTGCCGTAATTGGTCCTGCAAAAAATGCAGCATTGCTTGAAGGAAGCAAAGACTTTGCAAAGAATTTTATGCAAAAACACAATATTCCTACAGCGGCATACAAAACTTTTGGAAGAAATGACCTTCAGGCCGGTTATGATTTTCTGGATAGTTTGGATGCACCTTATGTTTTAAAAGCTGATGGACTTGCTGCCGGCAAGGGCGTAATTATTTCTGAAAGTATTGAAGAAGCAAAGTCAGAACTTAAAGCCATGTTGGACGATGCTAAATTTGGTGAAGCTTCAGCTCAGGTTGTCATTGAAGAATTTTTAGATGGAATCGAACTTTCAGTTTTTATTTTAACCGATGGAAAGTCCTATAAAATTTTACCAGAAGCTAAGGATTACAAACGGATTGGAGAAGGAGATACCGGCTTGAATACCGGAGGCATGGGGTCTATTTCTCCCGTGCCTTTTGCAGATAAAGATTTTATGAAAAAAATAGAAGATCGAATTATAAAACCAACTGTAAACGGACTCATCAGTGATGGTTTGGATTATAATGGTTTTATCTTTTTCGGATTGATTGAAGTTAAGGGTGAACCAGTGGTAATTGAGTACAATGTTCGAATGGGAGATCCGGAAGCTGAGTCGGTTATTCCACGAATTAAAAGTGATCTTTTAGATTTATTCATAGGAATTGCGGATAAAAATCTCGAGACAAAAGATTGTGAATTTGAGGAAAAGTATGCTACAGCTATTATGCAGGTAGCTGCCGGATATCCAGAATCTTATCCAAAAGGAGATAAAATTTTAGGTCTTGAAGATGTTTCCGACAGTATCGTTTTTCATGCCGGAACCAAATTTGGTGAAAACAATGATGTTCTTACCAATGGGGGTCGGGTTTTAGCTATCACTTCTTTTGGTAACTCAATGAAAGAAGCTTTAGCACTATCCTATAAAAATGCCGAAAAGATTAATTTTAAGGGGAATTACTACAGACGAGATTTAGGAAAAGATTTACTCAAATTCATCATTGAATAAATAATCTCTTATGCTGATACAATTTTTCAGAAACAATTCATTCATCCAATTTCTAGGGTTACTAATCTTGGGGGCTGCACTCTGGCTTAATGTTTTTATCGCACCGCCACCAATAGCTGAAAATTCATTTACAACCCCACTTTACAATCTTTTTACGAGCATTACTAATAACCATTTAATTTTTATTTTTTTAACGCTCATCATTCTCATTGTTCAGGCTATCTATCTAAACCACGTATTAATCCGACACGAGTTAATTCACCGAAACTCATTTCTTGCTGCCTTTTTGTATATGGTATTAATGAGCCATTCTCTTCAATTACAACATTTATATCCCGCGCTCATAGGAAGTTTTTTTGTTATTGTTACCATTGACTCATTGCTCGAATTTGAATTAAAAGAAGACTACCTTCGCTTAAGTTTTAAAGCCGGTTTTTATTTGGGATTGGCATCATTATTTTACCTGCCTATTTTAATTCTGCTGCTCTTTATTTGGGGAACCTTATTCATCTATCGCATCCCGAATTGGAGGCCATGGGTAATTCCAATTGTTGGTATAATAACTCCTTATGTCTTTTTATTTACATATTATTTCTGGATAGATGCTGCTGAATCATACTTAACACATTACCAAAATTATTTTTCGGAAATTAAATTACTCTACTCAAGTACTGATGGATATGTGAGAGTCATCATGACAATTCTGGTATTTTTTATGACGATTTCGATCACAAGAGTTTTAGGTAGAATTAATGAAAAGAAAATTGTCATCCGAAAGAAGATTAAAATTATCCTCAATCTTTTCTTTATATGTGTAATTATTCTTTTCGTGAATAATGATTTGATTATTCATGCAAGTGTCATTTACATTCCGGTAAGCATTTTTATGACCATTTACTTTTCTGAACTAAGAAAAGCTTTCTGGCCCGACCTTATATTCTCACTCACAGTTTTACTTATCATTTTTGCACATTTTCAATCATAAAATGCTTAAAAGCTATTACTCCAAAAATAAAATTGAAGCAGGTTGCGATGAAGCTGGAAGAGGCTGTTTAGCAGGACCTGTTTATGCAGCCGCAGTGATACTCCCAAAAAATTTTAGGAATGAATTACTAGATGATTCAAAAAAAATTAATGAAAAAAATCGCTATTTGCTCAGAGAAATTATCGAGCGAGAAGCAATAAATTGGGCCGTAGGAGTTGTTGATAATATTGAAATTGATCAGATTAACATTTTAAACGCTTCGTTCCTCGCGATGCACAGGGCAGTTGATCAGCTAAAAGAAACTCCCGAGTTGCTCCTAATTGATGGCAATAGATTTAAAGCCTATCAGTCAATCGAACACCTTTGTATTATTAAGGGTGATGGCAAATATGCTTCAATTGCAGCCGCTTCTATTTTGGCAAAAACCTATCGCGATGATTATATGTATAAACTTTCAACAGAATTCCCGAACTATCATTGGAATCAAAATAAAGCATATCCTACTAAAGCTCATAAAATCGCCATTCAAAAATTTGGAATCTGTAAATACCACCGAAAAAGTTTCAAGCTATTTAATCCTCCAACTTTGGATTTTAATTAACATCCTTTTGTTGATTATAAAGCAGTCCATCAAATCTTAACAGGAAATTTTGTATTAATTTTGGAATAAACCCGTGAAGTTTTTATGTTATTTCAAAAAAAAAGTCTGACGAACATCTTGATGGTTGCCTTAGTCATCGCTGTAGTCGGACTTTTATTTTTTTTCTTTGAAAAAATTAACGAGAAAAATTACGAACCGCTGAATGCTATTCCTGAATCTTCAAGCTTTTTCTTTCAGGTTAATTCAATAGATCAGTTTTATCATCAACTTGACCAAAATGCCGTTTGGAATAATCTGCTATTTGCGCCAAATCTTCGCGAGTTTAAAATTCAGATTCAACAGTTTGACTCTCTCTTTCATTTAAAATCCGGCAATAAAAAAATCATAGATGAACAAAATGCGATCATCTCTATTCATCCCGACTCAGATCATATTCAACTTTTACTCATTGCAAAACTAAAAGGGAATTTGAAAAGAAAATTTTTCAGAACCATATTTAATCAGCTTTACGATGAATCCTTTACCACGCTAAGAACCATTGAAAATGGTGTTGCCTTTAATAAACTGGTATTTAATCAACACAAACAATCTTTTACATATGCCTTGTACAGTGGTTTATTTATCGGCAGTTGGAATTACAGTCTTGTTCTCGAATCAGTAAATCAGCTTAAACAAGGAAACAATCTCCAAGATGATGAATCGTATTGGATGGTAGCTGAAACAGCAGGAAAAAATGTTGATGCTAATATATTCATCAATTACCGGAAACTTCCTGCATTTTTTAATCAACTCATGAATAATCAGAACATTGACAGCTTGGATTTCTTTTCGGGTTTAGCCGATTGGTCAGCATTAGATTTAATGATTAAAAAGGATGAATTGCTTTTTAGTGGGTTTACAAGCACGCAAGATTCGTCAAATAAATACTTGGATTTATTCAAAAATCAGAAGCCTCAATTATTTGAAATGGCAAAAATTATCCCAGCTTCTGCAACATTTTTTCATCATTTTGGCATTCAAAATTTTAACAAGTATTTTTCGGGATTACAAAACTTTATTATTGAACAAAATAAAACAAAATCAACCCTTCAGAAAATAGAAAACCTAAACAAGGTCTTAAAAAGCGACGTAGAGAAATCATTTATTCCACATCTTGGATCGGAATTGGCCTTGGTATCATTAGCTACAAATTCAAAAAGTTTTGCAGATAATAGCTATGCTATTATAAAAGTAAAAAACACGAATGAAATTAAAGCTTATTTAAAAAAATTAGCCACTAACAATTCAGGTAGTAGGCACATAAAAAATTATCTTGAACATTCGATCGACAATGTGAACATTAATGATTTTGTTCCGCTCATCTTTGGTAACTCTTTTAAAATAATACAGGAGTTTAACTATACTTTTATTGATGAATATCTGATAATTGCCAACTCAAACTCCGCATTAGAAAAATACATCAGGTTATTCAAAAATGGGAAAACCCTGATAAAAGATTCTGAATTTATTGCCTTTTCCGATAATATGTCGGAAGAATCAAATTACTTTTTCTATTTCAAAATTAACAAAGCTTTAAATTTATTGGAATATTTTTCAACTCCCAAAATTTATGATTTTCTAATAAAAAATGCTTCAATTATTAAAAATAATGAAGCGATAGGGCTGCAATACTCAAATCAAAAAAATGGCCTATTCACTAACCTATCAATCAATTATAATAAAAATCCGAGCTTAGAAAATGATTGGGTTTGGCAAGCTAATTTGGACAATACCATTGTTGGCGAACCAAAGCTTGTTAACAACCATCAAAATCAAAGCGGCTACACCATGGTAACTGATGTTCAAGATCAAATTTACCTCTTCAATTACGAAGGTACACGCCTATGGAAACATCAGATGGATGGGGAACTCCTCAGTGAGATTTATGAAGTGGATTATTTTAAGAACGGGAAAATTCAATACTTATTCAATACAAAGAATAGTCTATACCTAATTGATGTTTCAGGGAAATTAGTGAGTGGATACCCACACAAACTTCGGGTTCAGGCATCAAACGGAATTTCGCTTTTTGATTATTCAAACAACCGAGATTATAGAATTGTTTATGCAGGCACAGATAAAAATATCTATAACTATAACTCTTCCGGCATTGAGGTGAAAGGCTGGACTTCATCACAAACTGCAAATCGTGTGCAAAGTGAAATTCAACATTTGGTCGGCAATAATCGCGATTATATTTTACTTGCTGATGAGAATGGAAGTACCCGAATTCTTAATCGATTAGGCAAAGACCGCATCTTGTTAAAGGCTCAATTCAGCAGAGCTAAAAATTCAAAATTTTATGTTAATTCAACCAATAATAAAGGGCTTTTTATTACAACAAATAATTCAGGAAAACTGACCTATATAAAATCTAATGGTAATTTGGAATATTCAGATTTTGGAAATTATTCGGCTGATCATTTTTTCCTTTATGTTGATTTCGATAGCGACGGTCATCAGGATTTTATTTACGTAGATGGAACAACCTTAAAAATCTTTAATCGATTTAAAGAGGAAATTTTTCAATCTGATTTTACTGCAAAAATTAGCACCCCGCCATTAATTTTTAAAGGAATTGACGAGAAAATCGTTATTGGCATTTACAATTCTGAAGATCAAAAAATTTATTTATTCGACATGGACGGGCAAATTGAGGATTCATTAATCTTAAATGGGAGTGATAAATTTTTAGTTACTGACTTACTAAAAAACGGATCATTAAATTTAATAATTGGATCTGACAAATCCATTAAAAACTATTTGATTAAGTAGCCATCAAGGTTAATATCCCGTCAAAAACCTTAACTTGCTTTAACAATTTTTAACACGTACAGCAAAACCATCTTTAATATATTTGCAAGGTGATTAACAAACTATAAAAATAATGGAAACTGACATCAAAGAATTAAACGAAAAGATACAGAAGGAGAGTGCTTTCGTCGATTTAATTAACCTGGAAATGCGAAAAGTGATTATTGGGCAGAAGCACATGGTTGAACGTCTGATGATAGGTCTTTTAGCAAACGGACATATTCTTCTGGAAGGGGTACCAGGTTTGGCAAAAACATTAGCCATTAACTCATTGGCTAATGTGATTGATGCGAAATTTAGCCGGATTCAATTTACACCGGATTTATTGCCTGCCGACCTTTTAGGAACCATGATTTATAGTCAGAAGAAAGAAGAATTTATTGTGAGAAAAGGACCTATTTTTGCCAACTTTATTTTAGCTGATGAAATTAACAGGTCACCTGCAAAAGTTCAGAGTGCACTTCTAGAAGCCATGCAGGAACGTCAGGTTACCATTGGTGATAATACTTTTAAACTTGAAGAACCATTTTTGGTAATGGCTACTCAAAATCCAATTGAGCAAGAAGGAACTTATCCCCTACCCGAAGCTCAAGTTGACCGTTTTATGCTGAAAGTTGTGATTAGTTATCCTTCAAAAGAAGAAGAAAAAACCATACTTCGCCAGAACATTACCAACGCTTTTCAAATAACCAATAAAATCTTAAAATCTGTTGATATTGCGAAGGCGAGGGATGTAGTTAGACAGGTTTATCTGGATGATAAGATTGAAACTTATATCACCGATATTGTATTCGCCACTCGTTTTCCTGCAGATCATGGACTAGCTCAATTCGAAAGTCTAATTTCTTATGGAGCATCCCCACGTGCTAGTATCAATCTGGCATTAGCGGCAAAAGCTTATGCATTCTTGAAAAGACGCGGTTATGTTTTACCTGAAGATATAAGAGCCGTGGCTCACGATGTTTTGCGCCACAGAATTGGTTTAACTTACGAAGCAGAAGCTGAAAACATAACATCTGAGGAAATCATAAATGAAATTTTAAACACGATTGAAGTACCTTAAAAATGATTAATAAAAAATGAATTATGAGTGATGAGTTATGAATTATGAGTGAAAGAAAAGGGGCTATAGTTAAGCAAAGTTTTGAGTTCGCAGTTATCACAATCAATTTATACAAAGAATTGGTTACCGATAAGAAAGAATTCGTGATGAGTAAGCAATTACTTAGAAGTGGGACTGCAGTTGGTGCTCTAACTCGGGAAGCTCAAAATGCGGAAAGCAAATCAGATTTCATTCATAAACTAGCCATTGCTCAAAAAGAATGCGACGAATCAATTTATTGGTTGGAACTGCTTCAGGAAACAGAATTCATAAATAATAATAAATTCGAAATTTTAAATACAAAAGCCAATGATTTATTAAAAATGATTAGAAGTGCAATCATAACAACAAAATCAAACTTATAACTCATAACTAATAATTCATAACTAAAAAAGTGGAAGCGACTGAAATTTTTAAAAAAGTTAGAAAGATTGAAATAAAAACCCGTGGCTTGTCAAACCAGATATTTTCCGGACAATACCACAGTGTTTTTAAAGGGCGAGGCATGGCTTTTAGTGAAGTTAGAGAGTACCAGTACGGCGACGATATACGTAATATTGATTGGAATGTTACCGCTCGTTTTGATCATCCTTATATAAAAGTGTTTGACGAAGAACGGGAATTAACCGTGATGTTAATTATTGACGTAAGTGGCTCTAACGAATTTGGAACCAATCAAAACTTAAAAGAAGATCAAATAACTGAGATTGCTGCTGTACTTGCATTTTCGGCCATTCATAACAATGATAAAGTCGGGGTTATATTTTTTAGCAATAAAATTGAGAAGTTTATTCCTCCAAAAAAGGGAACTTCTCACATACTCAGAATTATCCGGGAATTAATTGACTTTAAACCCGAAAATCGGGAAACTGATATCAGCGTGGCCTTGGGTTATTTTACCAATGTGATCAAAAAACGGTGTACAGCTTTCCTAATTTCCGACTTTATTGACCAAGGCTTCGAGGACGCTTTAAAAATTGCAAACCGTAAACATGATTTAATCGCTTTGCGAATTTCCGATCGAAGAGAACAAGAATTACCCAACATTGGGATGCTTCAAATTAAAAATGCTGAGACAGGTAAAAAAACCTGGATTGACACTTCGCATGCTGCCTTAAGAGCAGAATACAAAAAATTGGGCAGAAAAAAAGAAAAACAGTTGGAAGAAACTTTTTTAAAATGTGGCGTTGATGTTGCCAATATTAAAACAGGTGAAGATTATGTTAAACCCCTAACTGGTTTATTCAAAAAAAGAGAATCAAGAAGATAAAAATGCAGAAAAGAATACTCATATTTCTATTTTTAATTAGCCTTTCAATATTAAGATTGGGAGCTCAGGAATTGCATCCAATTATCACAGCCGAAAGAGATTCTATTTTAATTGGAGATCAGATTAATTTAAAAATTCAAGTTTCAACCAACCCCGAAACTAAAATTGCCTGGCCACGATTTGAAGACTTCCTTATTCCGAAAGTTGAGATTATCAGTCGCTCAGAAATTGATAGTTTATGGAATGAGAATAGTTTAAACTTGCAACAAAACTTAATCATTACTTCATTTGATACAGGTTATTATGAGATTCCGGGCTTGGAATTTACTTACCAAAATGCAGGTGATGAAGCATACTTAAAAAGCCTGACCAACGATCTTGGGCTGTATGTTTATACCGTAGCTGTCGACACCACCCAAGCCATTATGCCTATAAAGGGTCCGATAAGTTCACCTTATACCTGGAAAGAAATTGCACCTTGGTTGCTACTTGGATTGATTGTTATCGGAATGATCTTTTTCTTGATTTATTACTTTAGGCGAAAAAGCAAACAAGAACCGGTGTTTAAACCCAAATCAAAACCCCGAATCGCACCTCATATTATTGCTTTAAACGGACTTGAAAAATTAAAAGAAAAGAAATTATGGCAAGAGGGTAAATTTAAACAGTATTACACTGAACTAATTGACATCATTCGGGTTTATCTGGATGACCAGTTCGGAATTGATGCGATGGAAATGACTTCGGAAGAAATCAATCAAATGGTTGAAAGAGAAGATAAAATTGATAAAAAAATCAAACAGAAATTGTCGGAAGCCTTGAGTATGTCCGACCTTGTTAAGTTTGCCAAAGAAAAACCCATTGCAAATATTAATGATGTAAACCTGGCAAATTTGGTTGAATTTGTTGACAAAACACATGATCTCAACAAAAAAACTGAAGAAATTAGTGTTGAAGAAAAGCCTAACATCGAACCTTCAATTACAAAGTTTAATAAAAATAAAAGTCCGAATTAACAATGTTGAAGAATATAGAATTTGCAAATCCCGAATACCTTTACCTGCTAATAGTAGTTCCATTATTAGTGCTTTGGTTTTGGTTTAATCGAAATAAATCGAATGCTGATTTGCAATTTTCCAGCACAGAAGTTTTCGAAAACTACCGAAAAAGTATTCGCACTTATTTATCTTACAGCTTGCCTGTTTTAAGAATTTTAGCCATTGGCATTTTAATTGTCGCAATTGCAAGACCACAATCGAGTAGCAGCAGTCAAAATGTTTCTATCGAAGGAATTGATATGGTGATGGCTTTGGATGTTTCAGGAAGCATGTTGGCACAGGATTTAAAACCGGATCGACTAGAAGCTGCTAAAATAGTTGCATCCGAATTCTTTGACGGTCGACCTGACGACCGCATTGGCTTGGTAATTTTTAGTGGCGAAACCTTTACGCAATGCCCGTTAACTACCGATCATTCTGTGATAAAAAATCTTTTTAAGGATATTAAAAGTGGAATGATCCAGGATGGTACAGCAATTGGAGATGGTTTGGCAACTGCAGTTAATCGATTAAAGGAAAGTGAAGCCATTAGTAAGGTGATTATTTTACTTACAGATGGAGTTAATAATGCGGGTTCTGTCGATCCACTCTCTGCGGCAGAAATTGCAAAACTATATGGCATCAGGATTTACACCATCGGAGTCGGAACCATTGGCATGGCTCCTTATCCTGTGCAAACACCTTATGGGGTGCAGTATCAAGAGGTGGAAGTTAAAATAGACGAAGAGCTTTTAAAACAAGTTACTGCCATGACAGATGGTAAATATTTCAGGGCAACCAGTAATAAAAAGTTGCAAGAAATATATGCAGAAATCGACCAATTGGAAAAATCAAAAATTGATGTAACAGAATTCAGAAGAAAAAATGAAGAATTTTTACCATTGGCTTTATTGGCATTTTTATTGTTTACGATTGAAATAATTTTAAGAAAAACCATTTTCAGAACGATAACATAAGATTACAGAATGATTAGGTTTGAAAACATAGAATTTTTATACGCATTATTGCTCATACCAGTATTCATCGTTTTATATATGATGATGGTTTATTGGAAACGAAAGGCCGTAGCTCGATTAGGTGATTTACATTTGATCGCAAAGCTAATGCCGCAGCATTCTGCAAGCCGCCCACTCTTTAAATTCCTATTGGTTTTACTTGCTTTTGGATTTCTTGTTATCGCCATGACGAATCCTCAAATTGGTTCCAAACTTGAAAAAGCTCAAAGAAAAGGGATCGATTTAATTATCGCCTTGGATGTGTCTAATAGCATGTTGGCTCA
The DNA here is from genome assembly GCA_963674935.2 of Bacteroidales bacterium. Classification (GTDB taxonomy): domain Bacteria; phylum Bacteroidota; class Bacteroidia; order Bacteroidales. The sequence goes on along the minus strand of CAXXWZ010000002.1, from coordinate 1,639,154 downwards.
GGACATTAAACCCAATCGTTTGCAGGCTTCAAAACAAGCCATCACCAATTTGATTGATAAACTAAAAGGTGATCGCATTGGAATAGTTGTTTTTGCCGGGCATGCATATACCCAATTACCAATCACCACAGATTATGCAGCTGCAAAAATGTTTCTTTCATCTGTAAGTCCTGATATTATTCCTATCCAAGGGACGGCCATTGGAGAGGCAATCGCGCTATCAGCCAAATCATTTTCTGAAAATGATCATAATAAAGCAATCATTGTCATTTCTGATGGAGAAAACCATGAAGGTGATGCATTAGAAGAAACAAAAAATGCATTGGAGTTAGGAATTAGAGTTTACACCATAGGCATGGGATTACCTGAGGGAGGTCCAATACCTAATTATGTTGAAGGCCAGTTATCCGGTTATAAAAAAGATAAAGATGGTAACATCGTCACCACTAAACTCAATGAGGTAATGATGCAACAAGTAGCAGCTGCGGGAGATGGATATTATGTGAGGGCTAATAATTCGCAGGCAGGATTAAACCGCATTTTTGAGGAGATTGATAAATTGGAAGAGTCGGAATTTGAAACGCAGGTTTTTTCTGATTATGAAGATCGTTTTCAATATTTCATTGCAATAGCGTTATTTTTACTCATTATTGAATTTATTATTGTAGAACGTAAAAGTAAATGGGCAGAAAAAATTAAACTATTTGACTAAGATGACACGATATATTATACTATTATTAATGATGACACTTGCTTTTGGAGCTGCAGCTCAAAAAGAGGCAAAGCTCATCCGGAAAGGAAATAGTCAGTTTAAAAATGGAGATTATAAAAATGCGGAAATTAATTACCGTAAATCTTTAGAGTTAAATACTAATTCGGTGAAAGGTGAGTTTAATTTGGGTGATGCACTTTATTCCCAGGAAAATTATGAAGAGTCGGCCAAAATATTTGATGGCATCAGAGAAAAAATAACCGACAAAAATCAAAAATCAGAAGTTTATCATAATTTGGGAAACTCTTTACTTGAGTCTGATAAATATAAAGAAAGTATAGAGGCATACAAACATGCACTACGAAGTAATCCAAATGACATGGACACCAAATATAATTTGGAATATGCCAAACAAAAATTAAAAGAACAAGAAGATCAACAACAAGATCAAAATCAGGATCAGAACAAAGACGAAAACAAAGACAAGGATAAGGAAAAAGAAGATCAGAAAAAAGATCAGGATCAAAAGCAGGATCAGGAAGATCAAAAAGATCAGGAAGATCAAAAAGGGGAACAGGATAAACAAAACCAGGAACAACCTCAACCTAAACAAATCTCAAAAAAAGATGCTGAGCGAATGCTGGAAGCCTTAAAAAATGAAGAAAAAAAGACGCTTGAGAAATTAAAAAAAGAACAAGCAAAAAATGTTAAAGGAAAGAAAGTAGAAAAGGATTGGTAGTTGATTAATTCTTAATTTTGCAAATTGATGCATACAAAATGAAAACAAAACTGTCGCTTATTTTATTTGTTTTATTGCTTAGCCTGGGAGCTTACGCTCAGGTTACTTTTGAGGCAAGTGGACAGACCAATGTCGCCGTTGGTGAGCAATTTATGATTCGTTTTACGGTTAACCAACAAGGCACAAATTTTATTGGACCGGATTTTAAGGGTCTCAATGTTTTGTCGGGACCTAATATGCAAACCAATTCAAGTTATTCGAACATTAACGGTAAAATGTCACAATCTCTTGCGATTTCTTACACGTACTATTTAAGAGCTATTGTAGAGGGAGAATTTAAAGTTACTCCTGCAAAGATAACAGTGGATGGAAAAGAATACGAGACCAAAGAATTAACGGTTAAGGTTAACAAACAGTCGGCAAGTTCGAATACAACCAATCCTGTCACACGTCAAAATGAACAACAAGGTCAAACAGAACTAAAAGACGATGATCTTTTTGTGAGGGTTAACGTTGATAAAACAAGCCCTTATTTAGGTGAGCAGATAATGCTTACCTATAAAATCTACACCAAAGTTCCGGTTGCACAAATTGCTATTAATAAATGGTCTAATTTCCAGGGGTTCTGGACAAAAAATTTGATCGAGCAACAAGAAGAGTTAAAACAATCTAAAGAAATTATTAATGGGGCTGAGTATGTTACAGCTGAACTTAGAAAGGTTGCTTTGTTTCCTCAGAAAACTGGTGAATTGACAATTGACGTGATGGAATTATCGTGTGTAGCACAAATTCGCCAGGCAAATAACCGACGTAGTTCCAATTCATTTTTAGATAGTTTTTTCGATGATCCTTTTTTTGGAGGCACTCAAAATATTCAAAAAGTATTATTGTCGAAACCAATTAAGATCAACGTTAAACCGCTGCCAACAAATAATAAACCAATCAATTTTTCGGGTGCAGTTGGTTCGTTTAATTTAAAGGGTAGCATCAACCAATCTGAAGTTAAAACCAACGATGCCATTACTTTAAGATTGACCATCAGTGGCAAAGGAAATATTGAATTGATTGATCGCTTAAATATCAATTTCCCTACAGATTTTGAAGTATACGAACCGAAAGTACTAGATAATCTTAAAGCCAATTCTACTGATGGAGTATCAGGCACACGCACCTTTGAATATTTGCTAATTCCGCGTAACCCTGGTGAATTTGTAATTGAACCAATCGTTTTATCATATTTTGACCTGCAAAAGAACTCTTATCAACAATCAAAAACTCAGGCATTTAATATAAAAGTTACCAAAAGCGAAAATTATCAATCAGGAGTTGTTGTAAGTGGAGCTAATCATGAGGACATTCAATATATTGGAACAGATATTCGACACTTAAAGATTGGGCAATTTTCTTTAAATAAAATAGGTTATTATTTTTTCGGAACTACTACTTTTATTTTATGGTTTGTAATTCCTTTAATACTGTTCATTGCATTCATTTTAGTTTGGAAAAAGCAATCTAAAAAGCTAAACAATCAATCGTTGATGCGCCTTAAGCGAGCAACAAAAGTAGCACGCAAAAGCTTAAAATCAGCCCAGGTTTACCTTGGGACTAAAGATTCTGTTTCATTCTATAATGAAATTTCGCAAGCTTTGTGGGGTTATTTAAGTGACAAATTCAATATCCCAAAATCTGAACTCTCAAAAGAAACTGTTAATGATAAACTTATCGACAGGCAAGTGAAAGAGAAATCTATTAAGCAATTTATCGAGACCTTAGATAATTGCGATTTTGCCCGCTTCGCTCCCGGTGATCCGGAATCAACAATGGATAAGATTTATAACGAGGCATTGGAAATTATTAGTAAAATTGAAAGAGAATTAAAATAGACGAATATGAAGCAATTTTTTGTCATATTATTTATTTTTGGAATTGCCCAGCTGGGCTTCTCTCAGGAATCTGGTGACTCATTGTTTGTAAAGGCTCAGCATCAATATAATGAAGGCTTGTATCACGAAGCTATCTTATCTTATAATCAAATTCTGGAGGGCGGATTTGAATCGGCAGAAGTTTATTACAATCAGGCCAATTCATATTTCAAGATTAATGACCTTCCTTCAGCTATTCTTTTTTATGAAAAAGCTAAAAAGCTTAAACCAAATGATGAGGACATCCAGTATAATTTGAATATTGCTAACAGTAGGATTATTGACAATATTGAAAACGTGCCTGAAATTTTTCTCCGAACCTGGTGGAATAATTTTTATAATATGTTTTCGGCTAACGGGTGGGCAAAAATTACCATTGGATTTTTTATTGGATTTTTATTATTCTTTGCCATTTACCTGCTTTCAAATAATCGAATAATCAAAAAAATATTTTTCGTTTTTGCAGCGCTTATCTTTTTAACTACAATATTTTCACTTGCTTTATCTTACCAAAAATATTATTATTCGGTCGAACAAAAAGAAGCAATTGTATTCCAACCTACCGTAACGATTAAAAGTTCACCCAATAAAAACAGTGTTGATTTATTTGTGATACACGAAGGAACCAAAGTATATATTTCTGATGAGCTGGATAGCTGGTATGAAATTAGAATTGCAAACGGAAGTGTAGGTTGGTTGCCAAAATCATCTTCACGACTTATCTAAAAACAATTCCAATTCTTTTAATCACGTTCTTATTAATCTTTAATCAAAAAAAATCCCGTTGCGAAAACAACGGGATAAATTTCTTAATGATTGTCTGATTTATTATATTCCCAACTTAGCTTTAATCGCTGCTGGAACTGCATCTTTATGAACCATAAATGCAATTGTTCTCAATCTTACAAATGAGTCTGACATGTACAAATATCCATCATAACCTCGGGTAGGGCCATGTGAGTTTTTAGTAAGAAAATACTTTGCGCCGTTTTGGTCTTTTGCAATCCCTGTAAGGTGCATTAAGTGATCGTCGGTTGTTTGGTAATCATAGAAAGCCTGATCTCTGTCCTTTTGATTAATTGGCTTTTGTTTTTGAACTTGTTTCAGAAAATCCATAATAGGTCCATCATCAGCATTATGCTCATCAACTGGTACAATGGCAGTACCGGCACGAGTCGAGCAATATTTATCGCTTACATCACCGTCCCAGGCTACAGTATATCCGTTCTCGATAGAATGATACAAAATACTCATTAAATCATCTAATGGGACATTATAATACAACCCATTCGACCAGTTATCAGGTACTTCAACATTTACTTTTTCCCACATGGGGTAAACGCTATAAGAAGTAAACTCAATATAATCATCAGGATTAATTTCCAGCTCTGCAGCAAAGGATTGCGGAGTATATTTTTTTCCTTTATACTCAAATGATTTTGGATCATCACCTAAATAAGCGTCTAAGATTCCACCTAAAGCTTTTTCCCATACTGGTGTCATAGCTCCGTTTTTTCGTTGAATAACAACTTCTGCAAAAGCTTTTACGGCTGTAACCATTTCACTATGGTTATGGGTATTGTAGCCCATTTGAAAACCAGGATAAACTTCATCAGGTACAATTCCAAATTCTCTCCAGGTATCAAGTACATCATGAGCCTGTCCACCTTGATTTAAATTATTCATCCCGTGATATCTCACATAAGTTTGTGCTTTTCGTGGATAGGTATGACGCACAGTATACATTTCAGATAAATCAAAATCCCCCTTTCCCATTCTCAGCAATTCTGATTCAAGAAATGAGGTGGTTGCAAAATCCCAACAGGTACCTGTTCGATCCTGACTTTTCACAGAGGTTGCTTTTAATGTTATTATATTTTCAAACTTTACTTCGTTTGAAGATTTTTCCTTTTTGTTGTTTGCCTGCGCATTAACAGGAAGGCTGACAACTAATGATAGTGCCAGAAAAACAAGAATGTTCCGAATTTTCATGATTTTTCAAGATTAATTGATTGATGTCATAATACTAACAAATATAAGAACTTTGAATAATAAATTTAAAGGATATAAGTGATATCTACAAATAGGCATCAATGAACGATGAAACAATTATAATAAGCGAAAATCAATGGAATAGATTAACGCTTGACAGTTTTATATTGTGAATAATCTCCGTAGGCCGGGCATTTTTGAGCCGACTTACAGGCCGATAATGATATGATAGCAAATATAAATAGTACAATTACAACGATGGTCTTTTTCATCTGTAAATTAGTTTAGTTTCAAAAAAACTTGATTCGAATCTTAAGTCTAATGAATACGAAAAATTTTCAAAAAAGTTCACTTTTTTATATTTTTATAGTGAATTCGCACCTCAAAAGAATAGACCTTTCGAATTTAATAATAATAACATTCTAAAAATAAAATTATTGCTTTTAAATTGCTAAGTTTATACAGAAATGGAAAAGATCAAACCTCAAATTGAAAATAGTTGGCAAGAAATATTAGCCAATGAATTTAATGCGCCCTATTTCCATGAACTAAAACAATTTTTGATAGTAGAGAAAAAAAACTACACCATATACCCTCGCGGAAACCAAATTTTTACAGCCTTCAACTTAACTCCATTTAATAAAGTGAAAACTGTGATTATTGGCCAGGATCCTTATCATGGCGCAGGGCAAGCACATGGGTTATGCTTTTCTGTTGCCAAAGGAATAAAAAAACCACCTTCGTTGGTAAATATTTTCAAAGAGATTCGTGATGATTTAGGATACGAGATTCCTGAAAATGGAAATCTTGAAAGCTGGGCTGAACAGGGCGTTTTACTAATTAATGCAACACTAACCGTGAGGGCAAGTCAGGCCGGATCGCACCAAAACAAGGGCTGGGAAGAATTTACAGATGCAGTTATTTCTAAACTTTCTGAACAAAAGGAGAATTTGATATTTTTGCTTTGGGGAAATTTTGCAATTGCAAAAAAGGAATTAATTGATCAGAACAAACATCATATTTTAACAAGTACACACCCTTCACCATTTTCTGCTCATCGTGGATTTTTAGGGTGTAAACATTTTTCAAAAACAAATGAGTTGCTCTCAGAAATGAATAAAACGCCAATCAATTGGCAAATAAAATAGATAAAACAAAAAAGACATGTCAATATTTTCGATGCAAAATGATGATGGTAAAGGAACCGAGTTTTTTGATCTTCTGATCAAAAAAGAGGTTTATTTTGGGTTTATCTATTCGATCATTTCTATCCCAATTGCTATAATTTATTTTGCGATTACCTTAAGTGGTTTGGTTTTAGGTATTCTACTATTACCAATTTGGATTGGAATTCCATTCTTAAACCAGTATTTTAAAATGATTTGGGAATTGTCAAAACTTGAGGAGTATACATTCGAATCATTCAATAAAGTTTCCTTACCAAAAATTGCAAAATTTATTCCTCAAGGCAAATCCTCATTTAGTATATTTAAAGCCTATTTGAAAAATAAACGTACCTGGAACAGAATCAGTTATTTTTTACTTAAAATATTTTGGCGCATTTTATTTGCTGTTCCAACCGCAGCCTTAATTCTTTTGACAAGTTTATTAATATATACGCCAGTAAATTCGGTCTTTGGCCGCATTAATATTTATTCACTTTACCAAACAGATTCATTTATTGAGGTCATTTTAATCTTTTTTATCTGCATCCTTATTTGGGTTGGACTCCTACATTTTATTAATTATTTAATCAGTGTTTCTTCTCGATTATTGCGACACTTTTTTTGTCGTTAATTGTAATCTTAATATTTCCGCTTTGTTATTTTGATTTGGTGAAAAAATAAATTTTACTATATTGCACGACTAATCTAAAAAATCCCATAATATGAAAAAGCTTATCTTGATAACTTTCAGCCTGTTACTCATAAATTCAGTAGCATTCTCAGGCGGAATTGTAACAAATTACAACCAAAGTGCTGCATACATTCGTATGTTTGTAAGAGATGCAACCACCGAAATTGATGCTGTATTTTATAACCCGGCCGGTTTAACAAAACTTAAAGATGGATGGCATTTTTCATTCTCTGGACAAAACTTAACCCAAACCCGAACCGTTAATAGTACATTTCCTTATTTAAATGGCGCAGATTTTGAGGGAGAGGCTAAAGTGCCAATTTTCCCATCATTTTACACGGCCTACAAAACAGGTAAATTTGCGTTCTCATTTGGATTCAACCCTGTTGGTGGAGGCGGAACAGCCACTTTCAATGCCGGACTTCCAACCATGGAAATACCCTTATCTACCCTAGTACCCAAATTAGGTTCGTTAGGTGTATCTGCATACTCCGCACAAATGATGTTTAAAGGGTACTCCGTATATTTCGGATTCCAGGGTGGTGTTAGTTATGAAATTAACGAAAACCTTTCAATATTTGCTGGTTTACGTTATGTAATGGCTTCAACTACTTATGAAGGATATATGAAAGATATTAAAGTTACAACCCCTAGTGGAGTGCTTAGAGCTGATGATTTCTTAAACGGAGTTGCCACGCAAGCAACTGGTGGTGCAGCCCAGGCCAATGGTGCCGGTGCAAGTATGGATGGTATTTTTGCTTTAGGAATTCCAGGAAGTTTAACATTTGCGCAAGCCGAAACAGTTGGTCTTCCTGCGGTAACCAGTTTAACACTTCAAGGAGCATTACAAGCATTCGGATTCACAACTGAACAAATCGCTGCAATGACACTTACACAAGCACAAGCAAGTTTCTATGGTGCAGCAGCAGCACTTACGGAACAAGCTGCACAACTTTCTGGTACTGCAATCCTTATGGCCGATCAGGAAGCTGATGTAAAACAAACCGGATCTGGAATTACGCCAATTTTAGGGGCTAATATTAGCTTACTCGACGAAGATTTGAATATCGGTATTAAATATGAATTTAAAACTGAAATCGAACTCGAAAATGAAACAGCCATGGGCAAAGGATTTGCCATAGGTCTAAATCCCGCAACTGGTGCAAAAATAGAAATGTTCCCTAATGGAGCAAAAACCAATGCAGATATGCCTGCTCTGCTTTCAATCGGATTTGAATACATGCTTTCTGAGCCCCTTAAGTTCTCGGCTGGCTACCACACTTATTTTGATGGTAAAACAGGATGGGCAGGAGAAGGAAACAGTTCAAAAATTGATAAAAACTCCATTGAGTTTGCCGCTGGTCTTGAATATAAAATCTCTGATAAGTTATTAATTAGTGGTGGTTACTTAAGAACTAAAACAGGTGCAAATGAGCTTTATATGTCCGATATCACCCATGCACTCAACAGTAATTCAGGTAGTATTGGTGGGGCATATAACATTAGTGAGAATTTAAGAATAAACTTTGGTGTTGCATACACTAAGTACGAAACAACTACGTATGTCAAATCTTACGATTTAGGCGGAACCACGCTCAATTATAGAGAAGGCTATGGTAGAGATAACCTAACAATAGCTGTTGGAATTGATTTCTCAATCTTTAAATAAATACTAACCAAACCAATTAAAAACCGTGTCGTTTAAAACTTCACGGTTTTTTTATGCACTTTAGCAAGGATTCCCTATTTTTGGATTTATATGCATTTAAAGTTTTAACTTTGAAAAACAGGTATGAAAAATATTTCAATTTTAGTCTTACTTTTATTCATAACATCTGCGGTGGATGCTCAAAATTTCATCAAACCAAATTTTGCGATGTCAAGTCACCCAATGATTGTTGACAACATTAACATAACTCCAACCCATTTAATTGTTCAGCTAAGTATTGAAAATAAAGTAAGCGGTGGCAATTTCTGTGTTGACCAAAACACCTATATTCAGGACGTTTTATTAAGTAACAGATTCGAGATGGTGGATCACAAAAACATCCTGATCTGTCCGGAAACCTATAACTTTAAACGAATAGGAGAGAAATTAAATTTTCAACTATATTTCCCAAAACCAGATTCTGAAATAAAATACCTGAATATTATCGAAGATTGCGATAACAACTGTTTTTCTATCCTCGGTATAATTCTAAACGCTGAAATGAATAAGCAAATTAATAATGCTTTTAAACTTTTTGATGAAGGAAGCTACGAGAGCAGTAAAACAACATTACTAAATATTATTAACGATTTTCCTGATTACCCTTTCGGGTTTCTTCATTTAAATCTAATTCAGGTATTAATGGTACAGGAAGATCTTGAAAAGGCTCGCGAATATTATCAACTCGTTCTTAATTCTAATTTTCAGGATAAAATTTTTATCCTTGAACAACTGAATAAATATTCAGAACTAAAGCATTAATTTTAAAAGAAACTGTCACCTTAAAAACATGAGAGAAATCATTTTTGCAACCAATAATTTACACAAACTTTCGGAAATTAAAGCGATTCTTAAATCTGATTTTAAAATACTAAGTCTTAGCGAAATTGGATTTAATGAAGACATTCCTGAAACAGCCGACACACTTGAGGGAAATGCTTCATTAAAATCAAAGGTGATCTTTCAAAAGTTTGGTAAAGATTGTTTTGCTGATGACACAGGACTTGAAGTTGAAGCATTAAATGGTGGACCCGGAGTTTATTCCGCTCGGTATGCAGGTGAAGAAAATGATGCAGCTAAAAACACGGCTAAACTTTTAAGTGAATTAAAGAATACCACAAACCGAAAAGCCCAATTTCGAACGGTTATTTCTTTAATTTTAGATGGAAAAGAATTTCAATTTGAAGGAATTATAAAAGGTAAAATTGCCACCGAAAAAAGTGGCACGAAAGGATTCGGCTACGATCCTGTTTTCATTCCGGATGGTTATGCACAAACCTTTGCAGAAATGTCGGCAGATGAAAAAAACATCATTAGTCACCGTGCAATTGCTACACAAAAACTTGCTGAATTTTTGATTAAAATTTAATTTTTCAATAAAATAATAGCACGCGGTAGATTGAGTGCTTTGCGCAGAGCAAAGTGTATCGAAATCAAACTCATGTTAATTTACCAAGGCATTCTCAATCATCATCTCAAAAAGACGTCCCATCGAAATTCCCATATCTTTGGCTTGCTGGGGAATTATACTTGCTTCTGATAATCCCGGAACGGTATTCACTTCAAGAAATGTAATTTCTTTATCACTAAAAATATAATCAAAACGAACCACACCTTTACAGTTCAGCTTCAGATACAAATCAGCCGATAATGCTTTACACTCTACCTCCACTTCCAATGGGATTTGAGCCGGCGTAATTTCATCTGCCATGCCCTCATATTTCGCTTCATAGTCAAAAAATTCCTTTTTGCTGATGATTTCTGTAATCGGAAAAACCATCATTTGACCCTTATATTTAAACACTCCACAATCAATTTCCCGACCGGCTATAAATGCTTCAATTAAAATCTCATCATCTTCAGCAAATGCTAAATCAACGGCTGCCTGCAATGCTGCAATTTCTTTAACTTTTGTAGTGGCAACACTAGAGCCTCCATTGGCAGGTTTAACAAATACCGGTAATCCCAATTCTTCTTCAATTGTTTTTAAATTATATGGATTACCTTTTATTAAATGAACGGAATTAGCAACAGTTACACCCAACGATTTCACTACACCATTACAAAATGCCTTGTTAAAAGTAAGGGCCGAAGTTGCTAAGTCGCATGAAGTATAAGGAATTCGCAACAAATCAAAATACCCTTGGATGATTCCATTTTCTCCGGGTGTACCATGAATTACATTAAAAATTACATCGAAAATAATTCTCTCCTCATTTAAAAACAAACTGAAATCTGATTTATCAATATCCACAACATCACTGTTCTCATCAAGATAATACCAATTTTTACCTTCAATAATTATCAAATAAGCCTTAAACTTTTTCTTGTTCAGGTGTTTGTATACCACATTGGCACTATTAATTGAGACTTCATATTCTCCTGAATCGCCACCTGCAATTATGGCTACATTTTTCTTTGTCATTAATTTATCTTGTTTTAACGATGTACGTTTGTTTAGCGATTGTTTTTTTATCTTTGCCTCAATACAATATTGATCATATTTAATTGGTTAATAATAACATTAAGTAAAGGAAAAACTAATCTTAAAGCGAATGTTAAATATACGAAAAATGAAATTCTTTTATTTCTTAACCCAAAAGAAATTTTATCTGCATTTCGGCATTGCAGTAGTTTCAAGTTTTTTGCTTCTTCTACTCGTTTTTCAACTATTGAAAAGTTACACTTACTCTGGCGAAGCCATTACTGTTACCGACTATAAAGGGTTTACCATTTCTAAGCTTGACAGCATCGAGGATTTAAACAATTTTACATTCATAGTTACGGATTCGGTTTTTGACCCAGATAGAGAAAGTGGAACCGTGATTGCTCAAAACCCACTACCTAATTCAAAAGTAAAACGAAATCGAAAAATTTATTTAACCGTTGTTGCCAAATCAGCTGAAATGGTACGGATGCCAAATCTTGTTGACTTGTCTCTGCGCCAGTCGCAGGTTAGATTAAAAATGGCAGGCCTAAAAGTTAATCACCTTCACTATATTCCTGATTTTGCGCAGAATGCCGTACTTGCCCAAATGTATCATGGAGACACAATTCATGCCGACTCACTGATTCCGATTAATTCAAGAATCGATTTGATACTTGGAAAGGGATATTATCCTCAAAAACTATTAATTCCTTTTCTAATAGGTTTATCTAAAGAAGAAGCTGAAGATAAAATTTTTGAAGCATCATTTAATTTAGGTGAAGAAATATTCATAGATGAAGGAGAACTAGAAGACATGAGAGTTTATTTGCAATATCCTTCATGGGACACAACCATGCAAATGAACCATGGCGATTTTATAAATCTTTGGTACAGATCAATATTTGATGTGGATTTTGAAGAATACATCTACAAAATTACAACTGATACAATAGCTTCAGATACATTGGTAATGGATTCAGTAATTTTTGATCCATTAATAGAGAATCCAAATTAACGAAGTAATTCTATGACAGAAAACCTTGAATCGACTGATACTTCAGAAGAACTTTATGAACACCATAATATTAAGGTAGACAAAGGGCAATCACCCATCAGGATTGATAAATTCCTTATGGATCGCTTAATGAATGCCTCTCGCAACAAAATTCAAAACGCGGCAAAAGCTGGAAACATACTGGTAAACGGAAAGCCCGTTAAACCAAATTACAAAACCAGACCGGAAGATGAAATTTCTATCGTTTTGGCCTATCCTCCTCGCGAAGTTGAAATTATTCCTCAAAATATTCCTTTGGAAATTATTTACGAAGATGAAGATATTTTACTTGTAAATAAACACGCTGGCATGGTTGTGCATCCTGGACATGGAAATCATGACGGTACCCTCGTAAATGCATTGCTGTATTATTTACAAAATGAATCGCCAACTAAATCGGAAGATGGGCATCCCTATTTGGTTCATCGAATCGATAAAGATACCAGTGGAATTTTATTGGTGGCTAAAAACGAGATTGCACAAACCAAGCTCGCTAAAGAATTTTTCGATCATACCATTAAAAGGAAATATCATGCCTTGGTTTGGGGAACTCCAAAAGAAGAATCCGGTACCATTACCGGCCATATCGGCAGAAGTTTAAAAAATCGATTGGTCATGAGTGTATTTCCTGATGGCGATTATGGTAAAGAAGCTACAACTCATTATAAAACGCTAGAAACCTTTGGCTATGTAAGTTTGGTTGAATGCCAACTTGAAACAGGGCGAACTCATCAAATTCGGGCACATTTTAAATATATTGGGCATCCATTGTTTAATGATGCAACCTACGGAGGGGATGAAATTTTAAAAGGAACTACATTCACAAAGTATAAACAGTACGTTAAAAACTGCTTCAATATTTTGCCTCGTCAGGCATTACATGCTAAATATTTGGGGTTCATTCATCCAACCAATAAAAAATTTATTGAATTTGATTCTGATTTACCTGAAGACATGGACTCAGCAATCTCTAAGTGGAGAGATTATGCGAATCACAGCCTCACCGAGTTAGAATAAATTAGATAATTACGATCTTATGCGTTTGTGTGAATTCAGGTGTTTGGATCTTCAAAAAATAATATCCGGTTCTGAATTCTGAAACATTTATTACCCTACTTTTAATTGCATCAGCTGAATAGTACATTCCAACTTTCCGGCCTGATTCATCAAGTAAGGTGAATTCTACATCGGCTAAAGCCTTTGTTCCTAAATAAACAGTTATTTGTTCGGTTGCCGGCACGGGAGTTACCAATGGCACAACTTTTATATAACTTTGTTTAAGTAACTTTTCAGTATTAATACCATTACTAATTTCAAGTTCCACATCATATACACCAACATTCGGGTAGATTATATCTCTGGGATGCTGCATGTCAGAGACTGCTGGATTTGCTCCTTCAAAAGTCCAATTCCAAGATATAATATTTCCTATTGATAAATCCGTAAAATTAACAGGCCTCCCTACCGGTACAGCTACAGTGTCGCCACGGAAAACAGGAATAAAAAACTCATCATTATAATCCAAACCACTTATGCTGGTAGCGCCTGTATTTTCAGGATCTAGCCACACTTTTATTTGATTGGTATTATCAGTTGCAAATTTATCCCAGCCATGTGCAAATTTTCCATAATAATCAGGCGAAGTTAAATTACTGCAACTAGCGCCACCACCTGTTAGAGCACCAATTACCAATCCCTGTGAATTGAATAATGGAGCGCCAGATGAGCCACCTTCTGTAACTCCATGCCCATTGTTTGTTTCAGCCCAATTTACCCGCCAAAATGAACCCGTTAAATCCTCGTTATCTCCCTCATAAATTGAGGAAACTAAGGGTTCAGAATAAGTTGATATTTTTTTTATATCACCACCTGGATGATGAATTGAAACCCCCGACTGACTATTTTCGTCTAAATTACTCCACCCATTAAAATACGGATTATATGAAGTTGGTATTTCATTCTGAAGTAACAACAATTTAAAGTCTGAGCCTTCGGTATATGAAATACTTGATAATAGTTGGCTTCCGGTAATGGTATTAGATGTCGGCTCATTAATTGGGTTCTCACAATTTTCAGCTTCATAATTAAAATAAAAAACCCAATTTAAATAATCGGTTTCATTGGCACCTACACCGCAGTGATTAGCAGTATAAAAATAAGGTGTAAAATCACGTTTAACATTATTGACCAATGTTCCCGTACACCAACTTATCGAATTACCACGTTTTACAGCGATCCTTGCAACACCTCTTTTTTGTCTCTGCCAAATATCTCCTTCAACACAATTCATATTTACTTCACAAGGCCCTGAATCACCAAAATCTTTTAAGGCATATTTCGAAAAATTTGCATACTGATAAATATGACCTATCTCATTAATCGTGAAAGTGGCATCTTCTTTAGATCTTTTGGGTTGTATAAATTCAAACGTTATTTGATCTCCTGACAATAATTCTGTTGAAAATATACCCGTTTCAGAATTGTTTTCAAAAGTATATGCTCCCAAAATCATTGATCGATCTTCATTATAAATGTATAATTTGCAATGATTTGGCAAATAAAAATTAGTAAAATAAACATTTAATGCCTCTGCACCTTCAGAACTAACACTTAATCTCCATACTTTATCCCCATTCGCCAATTCATGCCAAACACCAGAATTAGTCAAGCTCATTTCAGTACTTATGGTATACCCAATTTCCAAAGGAGTGGCCTCCATTTTATCATAAGCTTTATCTAATGCTATTTTGCTTTTTTCCAGGCTCACCAAATTAATTAAAGGAACTTCCTTTGATAAGTTTTGATCAGAAAAACTTGGAGGAATTCCTTTGGTGCTAATCTGCCCATAACTTTCTGTATGGGAAAGCATGAGCAAAAATATTGAAAGCAGAAAATATCTATACATAGTGAGAAATTGCATTATTCGTTTTCTAATAAAAACAAAGATAATATTCTTAATCAATCATCTAAAAAAAGAATCTGAATTGTTGTTCACAGCCTATTTATTTCTGAGATAAAATCGTACATTTGAAGTCCCTCAATTTTTAAGAAAGATATGGAGAATTGTAGACTAACCGCAAGAGATTCATATTGTGCTACTTGGCACATAGTAAAAATAAATTCCTCCTCAGAAACATTGTTGATTGACCTTTTAACCCATTATTTACAACCCAAAACTTCATTTAACTAAAACCAAACAATTAAAGCATGACTCTCTCAACCAAAACACTAAAAGATAAACCGGCTTTTCGTTGGGGGATATTATTGCTAATCGCATTCGTTCAGGCTGCAAATTATTATTTCTATGATGTTATTTCTCCGTTAAAGAGAACGCTTGAAGAATCATTTGGATTTACAACTTCCGATTTCGGTTTATATGTATCAGCCTACTCTATTCCGAATACTTTTTTATTAATGGCCATTTTTGGTGGAATTATTCTGGATAAGCTTGGAATAAGACGAACTGGTTTGGTTTTTATAAGTTTAATGACTGCCGGTGGATTAGTAACGGCCTATGGGGTCAGTTCTTTTTACACAAACAACGGGCCTTTTTATGGACTGATGTCATCTTTTGCCACTGGTTATTCTCCAGAATTAAAAATGATGTTATTGGGTCGTTTTCTATTTGGATTAGGCGCTGAAACCAGTATTGTTGTTGTGAGTAAAACCATTGTAAAATGGTTTAAAGGAAAAGAGTTAGCCTTGGCTTTTGGAACTAAAATTGGTATCGCACGACTTGGTTCGTTTGCTGCATTATACTTTACAGTTGACATTGCTGAAAGTTCTTCACACTGGACGATGGCCATCTGGTTTGCAGCATTGCTACTGTGCATTGCTTTGCTCGCATTTGTTTTTTATACTTTTTTTGATCGTAAACTCGACAAACAGATTAATGTAGTGCGTCCTAAATCTGATGAATTCAAACTTAAGGACTTATCCGATTTATTTACAAATAAATCGTTCATTTACGTTACACTTTTGTGTTTAACTTTTTATTCAGCGGTTTTCCCTTTTCAATCATTTTCGCCCGATTTCTTTTTAAATAAATACCATGTTGATCAGGCTTTGAGTGGAAGAATTGCTTCAACACTTGCATTAGGAGCCTTATTCTTTACGCCATTTTTCGGATTTATTGTTGATCGATTTGGGAAGAGTGCAACCTTCATGATTGCCGGATCTCTCATGCTTGTAGCCATACATCTTACTTTTGCATTTACAACTATTTATCCTGTAGTTCCAATGGTATTGTTAGGTGTTACTTTTTCATTAGTACCTGCAGCCATGTGGCCGGCTGTTGCTAAAATTGTACCTGAAAATAAAATAGGTACTGCCTATGGTGCCATGTTCTCCATTCAAAATCTGGGGCTATGGGCATTCCCAATGTTAATCGGTTATGTTGTGGATAAAACCAATCCCGGAATAACTCAGGAAAGTTTAAATGCTGGCTCAAGCTTGAATTACCAATATGCAATTGTTATGCTTGCTTTGCTTGGTATACTCGGATTAATTTTTGCAATTTTATTAAAAATAGAAGATAAAAAATCAGGCTATGGCCTTGAATTACCTTCAAATTCAAAATAACTAATATGAGAAATCGCATACAAATATTTATTTTATTGCTTACGGGTTTAATTCTGGCTGCCTGCAATTCTGAACCTCAACCAAAATCACCAAAAAATATCATTTTAATGATTGGAGACGGGATGGGAACCACCGAATTATATTCGGCTTATATAGCTAATAAAGGACACCTTAGTCTCGAACGTTGTAAATACAGTGGCTTCGCAATGACCTATTGTTCAGATGCACTTATTACAGATTCAGGGGCAGCAGGAACAGCACTTGCAACAGGTTATAAAACCAATCGAAAAATGATTGCAATAACTCCGGATGGTCTTCCCCAAAAATCAATACTAAAATATGCAGAACAAAACAATAAAGCCACTGGACTAGTTGTAGCATGTAATATGACACACGCAACTCCTGCAGCTTTTGTAGCTAACAATTTGGCCAGATACAATTACGAAGAAATAGCACTTGATTACCTAAAAACCGACATAGATGTAATCATAGGCGGTGGATTAAATCATTTTAACAAAAGAAAAGACAGTTTAAATTTAGTTGACAGTCTTAAATTAAGGGGTTATCAGATGGCATACTCAATGGATGAGTTAATTGCCGCTGAAGGAAATAAAGTTGCCGGGTTTCTTTATAATGATCATCCACCTTATTATGACGACGGACGTGGAGAAATGCTAAAAAAAGGAAGCCTGAAAGCAATTGACATTCTTCAAAAAAATAAAAATGGTTTTTTTATGATGATTGAAGCTTCGCAGATAGACTGGGCAGGTCATGATAACGATAATGATAAATTGATTAGTGAAATGGTGGATTTTGACAGAACCATCAATGCCATTTTAGATTTTGCCGAAAAAGATGGTGAAACCTTAGTAATAATTACAGCAGATCACGAAACAGGTGGTTATGCTATAAATGATGGAAATTTGCAGGAAGGAAAAGTAGTTGGTGCATTCACATCCGGTGATCATACTGCTGTAATGGTGCCAGTTTTTGCTTTTGGGCCGGGAGCCGAAGATTTCACGGGCATAATGGAAAACACAGATATCTTTAAAAAAATGGCAAGAGCATTCAATTTTAATATTAATAATTAAAAACATAGATTATGATTGTCGTAACTGGAGCAGCAGGTTTTATTGGTAGTTGTCTTGTCGGCAAAATGAGTACCAAAGGATTTGACGACTTGATTGTTGTTGATGACTTTTCCAATCCTTCAAAAAACTTAAACTTAAAAGGTAAAAAACACAGTAAGCAAATTCATCGTGATGATTTTGTTAAGTGGCTCAACCATAACCACGCTGATGTTGATTTTATTTACCACATAGGTGCACGTACAGATACAACTGAATTTGATGAAAGCATTTTTAATAAGTTAAATTTGAATTATAGCAAAGATATTTGGCAAGCATGCACTAAATATGAAATTCCACTCGCCTATGCATCATCAGCTGCCACTTATGGTATGGGTGAATTAGGTTATGTTGACGATCATCAAATTGTTAATGAATTGAAACCCTTAAATCCTTACGGCGAATCGAAAAATGAGTTCGATAAATGGGTATTGCAACAAGACAAAACTCCGCCTTTCTGGGCAGGATTTAAATTTTTTAATGTGTATGGCCCCAATGAATATCATAAAGGCAGGATGGCTTCAGTTATTCTTCATGCATACAAACAAATAAATGAAACCGGAAAAGTTAAATTATTCCGATCGCATCATCCCGATTACAAAGATGGGATGCAATTACGAGATTTTGTTTATGTGAAAGATGTGCTGAATGTTTTATGTTTCTCAATGCAACATCAAAAAAAATCGGGTTTATACAATCTGGGAACTGGAATGGCTCGCACCTTTTTCGATTTAGCCACTGCTACTTTTAAGGCACTAAATCTCGAACCACAAATTGAATTTATCGATACACCTATGGATATTAGAGGTAAGTATCAGTATTTTACGGAAGCAAATTTGAAAAAACTCCGTGCTTCAGGATTTAATCAACCATTTTACACCCTTGAAGCTGGGATTACAGAATATGTCCAGGGTTATTTGGCAAGAAATAGTTATTACTAATCACAACTCTACTAAGCCTTACTTTTTAATTCAAGTAAGTATGCTTTAATTTTCTCTAACGATTTTACAACTTCGGCATTCTTTGCCGTATCCTCCGGATTTTCTTTTAATTTAGCTTTCGCCCCTTGTAAAGTAAATCCCCTCTCTTTTACTAAATGAAAAATGATGTGAAAATTATCAATATCAAGAGGCGTGAATAAACGGTTACCTTTTTTGTTCTTTTTAGGCTTGATAATCTCAAATTCTTTTTCCCAAAATCTAATTAACGAAACATTTACATTAAACATTTTGGCCACTTCGCCAATGGTGTAATATAACTTTTCAGTCTTTTGTTTTTCTTCGGATAACATTTATCAATAAATGAAATTATAGCATTTTAAGATAAGACTTGATTATCGCGAGCTGCGAGCTCAAGAATTTTTTCAAATTCTTCAGGTGTAAAATCATTATAAAAGAAATTCACGGGATTGATTTTCTTTCCATCTTTAATCACCTCATAATGTACATGAGGAGCTCTGGAAAGTCCTGTATTTCCAACATATCCAATAATCTGACCACGTTTCACTTTTTGCTTACGTTTAACAGCAAATTCATGCATATGGCCAAAGAGGGTTTCGTATCCATATCCATGATCAATAATCACAGCATTTCCATAAGTTCCTTTTCTGCCGGTAAATTCAATAACACCATCTGCGGTAGCATAAATCGGAGTTCCCTGTGGCGCAGAGATATCAATTCCCCAATGCATTCTTCTATATTTTAAGATGGGATGAAACCTTTGTCCGTATCCCGAAACTATTCTGCCATCATTTTTATTAAGTGGTTGAATTGCAGGAATGTGCATCATCATTACTTCTTTGTTCTTTGCTAATTCAAATACGTCATCAAAAGATTTTGATTGAACATACATTTGGCTGGTTAACATATCAACCTTTTTTGTGGCTTCAATAATAGTACTTGAATTTCGATAACCATCCAGCTTGGCATATCTATCAACACCTCCGTATCCCGCTTTTCTCGTAGAACTGGCAATAGGTTCTGCTTCTAAAATTACCCTGTATATATTATCGTCTCTATCTTGCATATCAGCTAAAACCTCAGATAATTGTCCAACTCTATCATCAAGTATTTTATACTGCAACCTAAATTGCTCTATTTCTCTACGCTGTGCGCGTTCTTTTGGTGATTCGAAAAAATTATAGGCTAAAACAATTACGAATAACGAAAATATACCTCCGGCAATCATATACGAAAACAACTTAACGATCATGCCCTTAGGCGTAACCTTGACCTTTTCGTAAGATAAAGTCTTCGGATTGTATTTGTATTTGGCTTTAAACATCTATATAGTTAACGTGAGTTTTATTTTTTTATTAGAAAAATTAAGCCTCCTATGCAAAATTAATTAAATAAACTAAATTTGCAATCGGCAATAATTTAATAATTAACATATAATATGTTAATAAAAGCAAATATTTTAGAATGAAATCGAATCAGGTAAGACAAGCTTTTTTAGACTTTTTTGAAAAAAAGAATCATCAAATTGCAGCATCTGCACCCATGGTGGTAAAGGATGATCCAACATTGATGTTTACGAATGCAGGTATGAATCAATTCAAGGATTTTTTTCTTGGCAATCAAATACCATCAAATCTACGAATATGTGACACACAAAAATGTTTAAGGGTATCAGGTAAACACAATGATTTAGAAGAAGTTGGCCATGACACTTATCACCATACCATGTTCGAAATGCTTGGAAATTGGTCGTTTGGTGATTATTTTAAAAAGGAAGCAATTGAGTGGGCTTGGGAATTATTGACAGAAGTTTACAAAATCCCGGCTGATAATTTATATATCACTGTTTTTGGAGGTGATGAAAATGACAAACTAGATATTGATCAGGAAGCCTATGATTTCTGGAAAGAAATAGTTCCGAAGGATAGAATCTTATTAGGCTCAAAAAAAGATAATTTCTGGGAAATGGGAGAAACGGGACCCTGTGGCCCCTGCTCTGAAATCCACATTGACATTCGAGATAAATCTGACAAAGAAAAAATTTCGGGCGACCAATTGGTAAACAAAGATCATCCCCTCGTTATTGAAATCTGGAACCTTGTTTTTATAGAATTTAATCGAAAAGCTAATGGACAATTGGTATCTCTGCCAGCAAAACACGTGGATACTGGCATGGGCTTCGAAAGATTAAGCATGGTTTTGCAAGGGGTTCAATCAAATTACGATACGGATATTTTTCAGCCATTAATTCAGGAAATAGCAAAATTATCGAATAAAGAATACGGTAAAAGCAATAAAGTTGATATTGCCATGCGAGTGATCGCCGACCATTTAAGAGCCGTTAGTTTTGCCATTGCTGACGGACAACTACCATCCAATACCGGAGCCGGTTATGTTATTCGGCGAATTTTACGACGTGGAATTAGATATGGTTATACTTTTCTTGGGTTTAACGATCCATTTATTAACGATCTGGTTCCAAAACTTGTAATGCAGATGGGGCAAGTATTCCCCGAGTTAAAAGCACAGGAAACTTTAATCAAAAAGGTCATCGCTGAAGAGGAAATTTCTTTTTTACGTACCCTGGCTCAAGGTGTTAAACGATTCGAACAATATTTGAAGTCAAACAAAACACAGCTTATTGATGGCTCATTCGCCTTCGAGTTATTCGATACTTTCGGTTTTCCAATTGACTTAACCCAACTCATGGCAAATGAGAAAGGTTGGAAAGTAGATATGAAAGCATTCGAAAAGGGATTGTCCGAGCAGAAGAAACGATCACGACAAGCTGCAACCATTAATACAGAAGACTGGATTATTTTAAGTGATAATAAAAAAGAGACTGAATTTGTTGGTTACGAGCAACTAAGTTCAGAGGCTGAAATTATTAAATTCCGCAGAGTAGAAGCCAAAAATAAAACATACTTTGAAGTTGTTTTAGATAAAACACCTTTTTATGCTGAATCTGGTGGTCAAGTGGGAGATCAGGGAATATTTTATATTGATGAGAAAAAGGTTACCGTTTTCAACACTAAAAAGGACAATAATTTAACCATTCATCTCACTTTTGAATTCAATATTCCTGAAAACAAAAACATCAGAGCGATTGTCACTGAATCCGATCGAAGACTTACAACTAATAACCATAGTGCAACTCACCTCATGCATGCTGCATTAAGGGAAGTTTTAGGTTCGCATGTTGAACAAAAAGGATCGCTTGTTGATCCTCACCGTTTAAGGTTTGATTTTTCGCATTTTTCAAAATTAAGTACCGAAGAAATTTTGAAAGTTGAAGAAATTGTAAATGCAAAAATTCGCGAGAATATTTCTATTGAAGTTTTTAATAATACTCCGATTGATGAGGCGAAATCAATGGGAGCCATGGCTTTGTTCGGGGAAAAATATGGAGATTACGTACGCGTAATTCGCTTCGGCGAAGATTTTTCAACAGAACTTTGTGGAGGAACACACGTAAAGTCAACCGGGCAAATCGGTCTGTTCAAAATTATTTCGGAAAGTGCAATTGCAGCAGGAATCAGGAGGATTGAAGCTATTACAGCAGGTGAGGCCGAAGCATTTTATCGAAACAAAGAGCTAACCCTCGAAGAAATTAGCAATGTGTTAAAACAACCCAAAGACATCATAAAAGCAGTTCAAAAACTTGTTGAACAAAATCAATCTTTATCAAAAGCAATACATATTTTTAATCAAGAAAAAGCAGCTTTACTTAAAGATGAGTTAAAGCAAAAAGTTCAGGTCATTTCTAATATGTATGTTATCGCTCAAAAAGTGAACCTAAGCATGGATGCGATTCGGGATTTATCTTTTGCACTGAACAAGGAACTGAATAACATGGTATTATTACTAGCAACTGAAGATGATGGTAAAGCAAATTTAAGTCTTATGATTTCCGAAAATCTAGTTACAACTAATGGTTTAAATGCATCAGAAATGATGCGTGAGATTGCTAAAGAAATCAGAGGTGGTGGCGGTGGTCAACCACATTTTGCAACTGCCGGAGGTTCAAATCCAAATGGTATCAATAATGCTTTATCCAAACTAAAATCAATCTTACAAGCTGTTAAATAAAGTACAATACATTGACAATGATTGTGCTGGTAAAACTCATAAATCATTTGTGTTAATAAAAAATGTAATATTTTACAGTAAAGATTTAGGTTTAGGCTTTTTTTTTTATAAATTTACTTTGAATAATGATAAATTTAGCCATAATTTATCGGAATCTCAGTAAACATCAAACACGAATCAAATGAAGAAAATTCTGATCGTTTTTCTTATAATTATATTTCCTTTTGTTACACTTTTTGCTCAGCCTGCTGCAGGTACTGAGATTAACTTTTCAGTTATCAGCGATGTTCTATCAACACTTGACCATGTTACCGGATGGTCTCTTCAGGATAATGGAAAATGGACAAGTTTGAAAAATAAAATTCCTCTCTCCAACTGGAAAACCTTAAAGCGTCCCTCACCTCAAGATAAACTGGGAATAGAAAATTTTGAACAACTACAACTTAAAAAAGTTTTAATTGATGAAAAGCAATACAATGTTTTGATACTGATTTATAATAATGGTGATTATGAATTCCCAATTTTACAAGAGGGCTGGAGATCTTTTAATTCAGTTGAATTTTTTGTATTTAAAGCTGAAAACTTGATAAAAGTTCTTCCTAGAGAAGTTCAGTTTAACAGGCCCTACGCTGTAAATATGGAAGTTTTTTGTGCAGCAAAAATAGTAAATTACGATCCTGAAATTTTAGATAACGAAATTGTTGCAAAAATTCAAGCAACCCAAAACCAAACTAACTTTAATGCAGCCAACCTTGTTTTTGCTGTTAAGCCGATTCAAGAAAAAGGAAAAGAAGTGGTTCAATTTAAATTGATTAGGTCATATTCAAAAAATTCACTTACCGAATGGTATCTTGATCCTACGAGTGCGCCTAAACTTTTTGATGTTTCTTATTATGAAGCCAAATTTTATCAGTTTAAGCAGTTTATCAGAGATTCAGAAGTGTTTAATATTCCCACTAAAAAGATAAATCCAAACGACTATACCGGACATTATAGTTGGGGTGTAATTAAATATCAAGCAGGAGATTATGAAGGCGCGATAAGTGATTTTGATAATGCCATAGAAACGGAATCAGACACTACGTTTTCGATGATATATTCCTATAGGGGTATTGCTAAAACAAAATTAGGGGAATTTAGTGGAGCTATAGAAGATTTTGATAAAGCCATTGATATGCAACCCACTAATGTGATGCACTATTCTAATTGGGTGAAAAATTATTATAATCGGGGAGTTGCTCGGTTTTATGTCAATGATTTAAACGGTGCATGCACCGATTGGGAAAAATCATTTGATTTGGGTTACGGTGCAGCTTTGGAGAATCTTGGAAAATATTGTAAATAATTATTATGAAAAAACGATTCATTAAAATATTAATTCTGAGTGGATTATTTTTTAGTCTTTTTCTTCATCCTCTAGCCTCAAGAGGGCAATATTATGATGAAAGCAATAATCGCTTTTTTGATAACCTAAACTTGGTCATAAGTGCCGGCCCATCTTTATTTTATGGCGATATCCAAGCAAAATCACCATTTCAAGAAGATTGGAAATTAGGATTTGGGATTGGATTAAGAAAACAATTTTCGCCCATATTTAGTGTTGGCTTACAATTTATAAGCAGTAAACTGCATGGAACTATAATCAACTGGCCAAATGGTGAGGCTGCAAATCTTAAATTCGATTCAGATCTTTCAGAATTTAATTTACATACTACATTTAATTTAAGTAACGCTCTTTTTGGGTTCAATCCTGAGCGAACACTTAATGTTTATGGACTTGCTGGTTTTGGCGTATCCAATTGGATGAGCACACTAAAAAGCACCATTGACGAAAGTGTTGTTGCTCAATTCGGAGTTTCTCCAACAAATACCAACGCTTGGACTCCAGTAACTGTTTTTCCGGTTGGATTGGGAATTAATATTAATCTAAGACCAAATATTGGAATCAATTTTGAATCAACTTATCATATTACCAATTCAGACCAACTAGATGCCTATACGGCTGGTAACGGAGCTAACGATTCTTATTTATTTACTTCTATTGGATTATCTTTCAAACTCTTAAGCTCGGATTATGCCGGTTCTTCAACAAGATCAAGTGCTGGCAGTTATGAAAAAGATTTAGAGAAGCAACGTAAATATCAACAAAGAATTGCTGACAAAGAAAAAAGAAAAGAACTACGTGAAGAAGCAGATCAAGAGCGAAAAAGCAATATAGACAGTAATAAAAGAAGTTGGGGCCGCAGGGGTTCTGCTGCTAATTTACCAAAAGTGGCTGAATATGACCCTCAATATAGTTTTAAAGAAAAAGAAAGTATTAAACCAGCTAAAGTACAAACTAAATACAATGAAGACATTCCGCCTTCCGAAGTTATTGCCATTGATGAAGGCAAACATTTTATAACAGGTGTTGCAAATAAACCATTGAACTCTAACCCCACAACTACAAGTTTAATTCCTGGGTCGATTGTAAATAAGGTTGATCAGAACACATCAACAATGGATGTAATTCAGATTCCATCAAACGGAATCATGTATACAGTTCAGATAATGGCATCCCAACGACCTGCTGCCAACATTGCCGATATCCGATTAAAATATTATATCGGCAGACAGTTGTTTGTTTCTCAACAAAGTGGAGTATATAGATATTCGGCTGGATATTTCGAAACTTATAATGAGGCAGTCTCATACGCTCAACAACTTAAGCAAAATGGACTTTCAGATGCATTTGTAGCTATTTATCAGAATGGCAATCGAATATTATATCGTCCAAAATAAGTATATAAGCTTAACTTTTACCTCCTTATGATAACCTAGTTGTTAGGTAATAATTATGTTCTATTTATTAAAAATTATCACCTAATCATTGTTTATAAATCTATTGATACTGAATATAAGGATTCATAATTAATAACTATTTTTAGCCCTAAAGCTATACTTGATTTATATTTTTATTGAAGGGCTAAATGTGAGTATACACCGAAAAATATTAAATTCAATCTTAGTCAAACCTTCATGGTCAGACTGCAATCTCAATTGTGAATATTGCTTCTATCTGGATAAGGATTCATCTACTTTTAGCGTGAATGATCATTTTAATGCTAACTAAAAAACTGTACCCATGATTAACAAACAGATTTTTCCATTATTAGGCTCTGCCTTGTTATTAGGATTACAAGCATGTGATCAAGTGAATGAACAGATAAAACCAAACATAATTTATATATTGGCTGATGATCTGGGTTATGGAGAATTAGGTTGTTATGGTCAACAAATTATACAAACACCTAATATTGATGCCCTAGCGAAAACCGGAATTATGTTTACTCAACATTACTCAGGATCAGCTGTTTGTGCACCTTCTCGTTGTTCATTACTTACAGGAATGCATCCAGGTCACATGTATATTAGGGGAAATGATGAATGGAATAGCCGTGGAGATGTTTGGAATTATGAGGCGGTTATTAAGGATGTAAATTTAGAAGGTCAGCGCCCCTTACCAGATAATACGACCACCATCGCCACAATACTCAAGAATGTTGGTTACAAAACATCAATTATAGGAAAATGGGGGCTTGGTGCACCCCATACAGAATCTATTCCTACCAAATTGGGCTTTGATCATTTTTATGGATATAATTGCCAACGTCAGGCTCACACTTATTATCCGGTTCATCTATGGAGGAATGAAAATAAAGTAATCCTTAACAATGACACAGTAGCTCCAAATACCAAACTTGACAAAAGTGCCGACCCCTATAATTCAAAAAGCTATGCTAAATTTAATTTGAAAGATTATGCACCAAAATTAATGCTGGAAGAAGCAAAGCAATTCATCGAAGAAAATACGAATGAACCATTCTTCATGTTCTACGCAAGTCCAATTCCGCATGTTCCATTACAGGCACCTAAAGAGTGGATTGATAAATACAAAGATTTTTTTGATTACGACGAGCGCTACTCAGGAGACAAAGGATATTTTCCTGCAATTTATCCTAAAGCGACTTACGCAGCAATGATTTCTTATCTCGATTTCCAGATTGGTGAATTAGTAAAGCTTTTAAAACAAAAAGGAATTTACGATAACACCCTAATCATTTTTACCAGCGACAACGGCCCTACTTATGCCGGAGGTGCTGATACAGAGTATTTTAAAAGTGCAAGCCCATTTTCATCAGCTTATGGCAAGGCTAAAGGATTTTTATATGAAGGTGGGATTCGGGTACCGATGCTTGCCAGTTGGCCTGCAAAAATACAAGCAGGAACCAAAAGTGATCATATTTCAGCTTTCTGGGATGTAATGCCAACTTTATGTGAAATAAGTGGAGCAGAGATTCCGGAAGATACCGATGGCATTAGTTTTTTACCAACTTTAGTTAACAAAAAAAATGATCAAGATCATCACAGTTATTTGTATTGGGAATTAGCAGAATATAATGGTCAGCAAGCCGTAAGAATGGGCGAATGGAAAGCAATTAGGAAAAATATTTTAAAAGGAAATTTATCCATCGAATTATATGATCTTAGTAAAGACATTAATGAAGAATACAATCTTGCCAGTTTTTATCCAGAGATTATTCAGCAAATGAATAAAATTATGGCAGAAGAACATGAAGTTGCAGAAATTGATTTATTTAAATTTGCAGCATTGGGCGATAATTAACAATTTTGCTCGTTAATAATACTAATAGAAAACAAAGATGCCAGAAATGGAAAATTCTTTAATAAAAAGAATTTGTGAAGATTAAACCAGATTTAAATGAATAAGCATAATAGATTATACCTCACTTTATTATACATTTTACTGATCAGTACAATTTCAAGTGCTCAGAAACAGCTTCCTGAATGGAATAATCCTCAACTATTTGGGGTTAATAAAATGGATCCAAGAGCTCACTTTTTCCCATTCGAATCAGAAAAACTTGCAGAAAACAATGTACCAGAAGAATCAAATTGGTATAAGTCGTTGAATGGAATCTGGAAATTTAAGTGGTCGAAAAACCCGGCTCAAAAGCCATCTGATTTTTACAAACAAGAATTTAGTGTAAGCACTTGGCAGGATATTATTGTGCCAGGAAATTGGGAATTACAAGGCTATGGAACACCAATTTATGTAAAAAGATATCCTTTCATTCCAGATCCAACAATGATTCCAGAAGAGGATAATCCCGTCGGTTCTTACAAAAAAACTTTTAATATGCCTGCAGATTGGCTCAGTCGTAAAATCTACATTCATTTCGGGGCTGTAAATTCTGCGTTTTATCTCTGGATTAATGGGCAAAAAGTTGGTTATAGTCAAGGTTCGAAATTACCAGCAGAGTTTGATATTACTCAGTATCTAAATGCTGGCGAAAACATGATTGCTGTAGAAGTTTATCGTTGGAGTGATGGTTCCTTTTTAGAAGATCAAGATTTTTGGCGTTTGAGCGGAATTGATAGAGATGTCTACATTTACGCTCGACCCAAATATCAAATTCAAGATTTTTTTGCGATCAGTAATCTTACTAATAATTTCAGAGATGGGGTTTTAGATTTAAAGATTGATCTGGATAATATGAATTTACGTCAGGAAACCATGCATCTTGAAATTTATTTAAAAAGAGGTAGGAAGTTTTACTCAAAAAAACATAAGTTTTTAATTGATGGAAAAAAAACCTTAGACTATCAGTTTCTTGTCCCTGATGTTACTGCATGGTCGGCAGAAAACCCCGCACTTTTTTCACTCATCATCAACTTAAAAGATTCTCGCGGTAATATTCAAGAGAGTATTTCATCAAAAATTGGGTTTAGGACAGTTGAGATTAAAGGTGGGCAGCTTCTTGTTAATGGCAAAGCCATTTACCTTAAAGGGGTGAATCATCATGAACATGATCCAAATTCCGGTCATTACATCACTCGTACATCAATGATTAAAGATATTGAATTGTTAAAAAAAGGAAATATCAACGCGGTCAGGAATAGCCACTATCCTCATAGTCCGCAATGGTATGAACTATGCGATGAGTACGGACTTTATGTTGTTGACGAAGCCAATATCGAATCTCATGGAATGGGTTATTCTGAAGAATTTACTTTGGCAAATAAAGCCATATGGCGAAAAGCCCATTTGGAAAGAACTCAAAGAATGGTTGAGCGGGATAAGAATTTTACCAGTATTATTATTTGGTCGCTGGGTAACGAAGCTGGTGACGGCAGTAATTTTACGGCGACCTCATCTTGGATAAAACAGCGAGATAAGTCAAGACCTGTGCAGTATGAGCAAGCCGGTGAAAAAGCGCATACAGACATCGTAGCCCCAATGTATCCAAATATCGAGAACATCATCGCCTATGGCACCCAAAATCAAACCAGGCCATTAATCATGTGTGAGTATGCACATTCAATGGGAAACAGCACAGGAAATTTAAAAGAATACTGGGAAGCAATCGAAAAATACAAACCATTACAGGGTGGTTTTATTTGGGATTGGGTTGATCAGGGATTAGCGGCTACAAATAAGCAAGGTGAGTCGTTCTGGGCTTATGGTGGTGATTTTGGATATGATGATATAAGAAGCGATAAAAATTTCTGTATCAACGGAATTGTCAACCCCGATCGTACTTTAAAGCCAGCCTATGCCGAAGTTAAAAAGGTTTATCAAAATGTTGAAATTAAAGGCTACAATTTAAATGCCGGGCAAATTAGGATTACAAATAAATATTTTTTCACCGATTTAATCGATTATCAAATTTCATGGAACATTAAATCGGACGGAAAAATTCTTTTATACGGAACCTTACCAAAGACATCTATACCAGCAGAATCAAATCAACTAGTGGATATCGATTTAAGTGATCTAAGAATGAATCCAAATCAGGAGTATTTCTTAAATGTTTCAGTCAGCAGTCGTGAAGAAAATGGACTAATTCCTGCATCTTTTGAAGTAGCACAGGAACAATTAAAATTACCTAATAAATTTGCATATCGTAAAATTCGACCCGATGCACTACCTGAAATTAATGTGAGTGAAAATGAAAATAGTTACGAGATTACTGGGACTCATTTTTTAATTGAATTTGATAAAAAACAAGCCAAAATTAAGCGTTGGAATTACCAAAATACCGATCTGATATTAGAAGGTCCTGAACCAAATTTTTGGCGAGCTCCAATTGATAATGATCTGGGTCGGGATAATCACTATTTTGCCCGATCGTGGAGAAATGCTGTTAACAAGAGTAGTATAAATCAAGTTGAGCTCGTGAAAATTTCGGCTAATAAAATTCAAATTAAAGTTAAACGCCGACTTTATGGAGTTCAAGGTTCGCTTAGTAACGAAACTTATACCATTCTTGGCAATGGGGAAATTATTGTTGATACCCATTTTCTGAATGGCACTTTCAGTTTACCCAATTTGCCAAGAATTGGCCTTAAAATGCAAGTTCCTGATGAATTTAAAAATCTTTCATGGCTTGGTGAAGGCCCGTATGAAAATTATTCAGATCGAAAAGAAGCTACTTTCATTGACAAATTTCAATCAACTGTCGCCAATCAATTCACCAATTATATTCGCCCACAAGAAAACGGACATAAAACTGATGTAAGATGGCTTACCCTGATGAATCAGAAAGAAGTTGGACTGATGGTGTTAAATGATCAAAATTTTGAATTTAATGCCCTAAATTATACCCTCGAAGATTTGGATAGCGATGGAGAAAACCTCAAACATACCTACGATATTAAACCCCGACCATTAATTGAATTGAGTCTGGATTACAAACATATGGGCGTTGGAGGAATTGATAGTTGGGGTACTCCCCCACTTCCTGAGTATATAATTCCACCAAGGCAATATAAATTTCGTTTTATTTTACGGCCGTTTAAGGGTGAAGACCAGATTGATGAGCTGAGTAAGCTTCGTTATCAAATTGAACCCTAATAATTTATTTTAAAAAATTTAAATCATGAACCTCATTCAAATTTTAGTTCTCGGTATTGCTATGCTTTCATTTCAAGTTGAGGATGTAAAAAAATTAAGTCATGAAGAACTGGCTCAAGGCCAACTAGAAGCATATAATAATCAAGATATTAACTCCTTTCTTAGCTTTTATGCTGAAGATGTTGAAATTTATAACTTTCCAAATGAGTTTGTTTATTCTGGAAAAGATAAAATGAGAGAACGTTACCAAAAAGCATGGGCTAAAAACCCAAATCAAAAAGCCAGCGTGAGCAAACGAATGTTAGTTGGTAATACAGTAGTTGACAGAGAGCATGTGATCGGACGCGTAAATCAGAGGGAAGTAAATATAATTGCAATTTATAAAATTGAAAAACACAAAATCAAACAGGTTTATTTTATCAGAGAATAAAAAAAGGTAAGCTTTCTCCAGCTTACCCTTCTCATAGAATATTAGTCTTTATTCTTATTTGGCATATTTAAAATCTTTACCAAGATATCTAGCCTGATCGCCAAGCAATTCCTCGATTCGAAGCAATTGATTGTATTTTGCAATACGATCTGAACGACTGGCTGATCCGGTTTTAATTTGGCCTGTATTTAACGCCACGGCAAGATCTGCAATTGTTGTGTCTTCAGTTTCACCAGAACGATGGCTCATTACTGCCGTATAGCCATTTTTATGCGCCATATTCACTGCATCAATGGTTTCAGTTAAAGTTCCAATTTGGTTAACTTTAATCAAAATAGAATTAGCAGTTCCTGAATCAATCCCTTGCTTTAACCTTTTAGTGTTAGTAACAAACAAGTCATCACCAACAAGCTGAACCCTATCACCCATTCTTTCAGTCATTAATTTCCAGCCATCCCAGTCATCTTCTGCCATTCCATCTTCGATTGATATAATTGGATATTTCTCAGTCCATTCAGCCCAAAAATCAACCATTTGTGCTGGCGTTAATTTTTCGCCAGTTGACCATTTAAGGTGATATACATTTTCTTTTTTAATAAAATACTCCGAAGATGCTGGATCAAGTGCTAAATAGATGTCTTTTCCAGCAACATAACCCGCATTTTTAATCGCTTCAAGAATTACGGTAACGGCCTCTTCATTTGATTTAAGGTTTGGCGCAAAACCACCTTCATCGCCTACATTGGTTGAATAACCGGCTTTCTTTAATACTGCTTTCAAATGGTGAAATACTTCAGCACCCATTCTTAGGGCATCACTAAAAGTAGAGGCTCCAACAGGCATAATCATAAATTCCTGAAAGTCGATGCTGTTATCAGCATGTGATCCACCGTTCAAAATATTCATCATCGGAATAGGAAGAGTATTGGCATTCACGCCTCCAACATACCTGTATAAATATTGGCTGGTTTCTTGTGCTGCGGCATGCGCAACTGCAAGGGAAACACCTAATATGGCATTGGCCCCGAAATTGGCTTTATTTGGTGTACCGTCAAGTTCAATCATGCGCTGATCAATTTCATTCTGATCAGTTACATAATATCCCTGAAGTTCTTCATTAAGGGTAGTATTTACGTGTTGGATAGCTTGCAAAACACCTTTTCCAAGAAACATCCCCGGGTCATTATCCCTGAGTTCAACGGCTTCATGAATACCGGTTGAAGCTCCTGATGGAACTGCAGCACGACCTATCACACCTGTGTTGGTATAAACATCAACTTCAACAGTTGGGTTACCTCTTGAATCTAAAATTTGTCTTGCGAATACTTTAATAATTTGGCTCATAATTTTTGATAATTTACGACCATTGCTAGCCGATTAATTGATATAAAAAAAGGATAAAGTTAGTCACTTTATCCTTTTTTTCTGAATTGATTTAAGCTTATTTTTTATCTTCTTCAGAGGAATCATCTTTTTTTTCAGCTTTCGGCTCTTCTTTTACTGGAGCTTCAGGTGTTTCTTCTGCTTTTGCTTTTTCCTCTTTAACTTCTTCTACTTTCTCTTCAGTTTTTGGCTCTTCAACAACCTCATCTTTAGTCACTTCTTCAGCAACCTCAGTTTTTGGTTCTTCAACTGCTTCAACAACCTCTTCTGCTACCACGTCTGAAGTTGCAACTTCTTTAGCGGCTGTGGTTTTCTTTCCACCTCTTCTACGTGTAGATTTCGCTTTAGGAGTTTTTTCTGCCAATAGGTTTTCGTTATAGTCAACCAATTCGATATAACACATTTCTGCATTATCACCTAAACGGTTACCAGTTTTTAAAATTCTGGTATAACCACCTGGTCGGTCAGCAACTTTCACAGCAACTTCTCTGAATAGTTCAGTTACAGCTTCTTTACTTTGTAAATAGCTAAATACGGTTCTTCTTGAATGAGTAGAATCTTC
The DNA here is from genome assembly GCA_963674935.2 of Bacteroidales bacterium. GTDB lineage: Bacteria > Bacteroidota > Bacteroidia > Bacteroidales. The sequence continues at coordinate 1,605,693 of CAXXWZ010000002.1, read as the reverse complement.
CTTTGATTTAGTAATTAAAGGTTCAACATAACCTCGAAGCGCTTTAGCTTTTGCTAGCGTAGTTCTAATTCTTTTATGCATAATTAAAGAAGTAGCCATATTCGATAACATCGCTTTTCTATGGGCGCTTTTTCTGCCTAAGTGGTTAAATTTCTTTCCGTGTCTCATTTCTCTTATTCCTTATCTAATTTATACTTTGCTGTATTCATCCCAAATTCCAGATTCTTAGCCTTAACAAGTTCTTCAAGTTCTGTTAAAGATTTTTTACCGAAGTTTCTGAATTTCAATAAATCATTTTTATTGAATGCAACTAAATCACCTAATGTATCAACATCAGCAGCTTTTAAACAATTTAAAGCTCTAACTGAAAGATCTAAATCAACCAATTTGGTTTTCAATAACTGACGGATATGTAATGAATTTTCATCAAATTCTTCAGTTACCGTTTTCTCTTCAGTATCAAGAGTAATTTTCTCGTCAGAGAATAACATGAAGTGATGGATGAGAATTTTAGCTGCTTCTTTTAAAGCCTCTTTCGGATGAATTGAACCATCTGTTGTGAGCTCCAAAATGAGCTTCTCATAATCCGTTTTTTGTTCAACCCTGTAATCTTCAACTTTATAACTTACGTTAACGATTGGCGTGTGAATTGAATCGATAAAAATAGTATCTATAGGGGCATTAACCTTTTTGTTTTCTTCAGCAGGAACATAACCACGACCTTTTTCGATGGTTAGATTCATTGAAACCTTAATTGAAGGATCCATGCTACAAATTGCTACCTCTGGGTTTAACACCTGAAATACAGATAGGAATTTGTTAATATCACCAGCTTTAAAAGTATCCTGATCACCAATCACTACATGAACTTCTTCAGTGCTTTCGGTTTCGAGCTGACGTTTAAAACGGATTTTTTTAAGATTGAGGATAATTTCAGAAACATCTTCTACAACACCTTTTACGGTTGAAAATTCCTGAACAACACCTTCAATTTTTACTGAAGTAATTGCATAACCTTCCAGCGAAGACAGCAATATTCTTCTTAATGCATTACCAATTGTGATACCAAAGCCTGGTTCCAGAGGACGGAATTCAAAGATGCCTTTGAACTCATCGGCTTCGATCATGATGACCTTATCAGGTTTTTGAAATGCTAAAATCGACATATTTATGTTTTATTTGTTGTCAAATAAGTATTAAAATCTAACTATTATTTAGAGTATAGCTCTACAATAAGTTGTTCTTTGATGTTCTCCGGAATATCTTCACGTGCCGGATAGTTCACGAATTTACCTGTCATTTTTGCACCATCCCATTCTAACCAAGAATAAGGATTAGCGCGACCTTCCAAAGAATGAGTAATTGCCTCGAGAGATTTTGAACGCTCACGAACACCAATTAAATCACCTTCTTTTACAAGGTATGAAGGGATATTTAAAATCTCACCATTAACGGTAATGTGTCGATGCGAAACCAGCTGACGTGCGCCACTTCTGGTTGGGGCAATTCCCAAACGATAAACAACATTATCTAAACGAGATTCAATTAATTGAAGTAAAACTTCACCGGTAATCCCAGATTTTCTACTTGCTTTTTCAAAAGTATTACGAAACTGACGCTCCATGATACCATAAGTATATTTGGCTTTTTGTTTTTCCTGAAGCTGGATTCCGTATTCCGATTGTTTTTTACGGCGTTTTGAGTTACCATGCTGTCCAGGAGGATAATTTTTCTTTTCGAATGCCCTATCTGGTCCGAATATTGGATCTTTGAATTTTCTTGCAATTCTGGATTTTGGACCTGTATATCTTGCCATGTTTTACGAATTTACTTTTTGTTATAATATCTTCTAATGAATTAAAATCTAAAATTACACCCTACGTCTTTTAGGAGGACGACAGCCATTGTGTGGTAATGGAGTTACATCATTAATTTCAGTTACTTCAATTCCTTGTCCGTGTAAAGTTCGAATTGCAGACTCACGACCTGCGCCAGGACCTTTCACGTAAACTTTTACTTTTCTTAATCCTTGATCGAATGCAACTTTAGCGCAATCTTCAGCTGCCATTTGAGCTGCATAAGGAGTATTTTTCTTTGAACCTCTAAATCCCATCTTACCAGAAGACGCCCAAGAAATCACTTGGCCTGAATTATTGGTTAGAGAAATAATAATATTGTTAAAAGAGGCTTGAATGAAAGCTTTACCGATAGGTTCAACTTTAACGACTCTTTTTTTAGTATTTCTTGTACTTTTTGCCATAATTTTAAATATATCTTTCTTGTGTCAAAAAACGAACTGTTAACCTTTAATTGCCTTTTTCTTGTTAGCAACAGTCTTTTTCCTTCCTTTACGGGTACGTGCGTTGTTTTTAGTACCTTGTCCACGAAGTGGCAAACCAATACGATGTCTAATCCCTCGGTACGAACCGATATCTCGTAAACGTTTGATGTTGGTTTGGATTTCTGAACGAAGACCACCTTCAACTTTATACTTTTCGCCTATGATGGTACGGATGTTATTTTGCTCATCATCTGTCCAATCTTCAACTTTCTTACTCCAGTCAATACCGGCTTCGGTAAGTATTTGTTGTGAAAGGCTTCTACCTATTCCAAAGATATAGGTTAAACCTATTTCGCCTCTTTTGTTTTTTGGTAAATCGATACCCGCTATTCTAGCCATATATCAAATAATTGTTATTTGTTTAAATTTAGTGTCTCTTTTATCCTTGACGCTGTTTGTACTTTGGATTTTTTTTGTTAATCACATATAATCTGCCCTTTCTTCGAACGATTTTACATTCGGGAGATCTTTTCTTAACTGATGCTCGAACTTTCATTTTATTTCAATTAAATGTTTTATTAATCCAATATCTTTTACTGTTTCTATTTACTTGTATCTAAATGTAATTCTTCCTTTTGTTAAATCATAAGGAGACATTTCAAGCTTAACTTTATCCCCTGGTAAAATTTTGATATAATGCATCCGCATTTTCCCAGAGATATGAGCTGTAATAATGTGACCGTTTTCAAGTTCAACCCTAAACATTGCATTGCCTAAGGATTCTATCACGGTACCATCTTGCTCTATTGATGTTTGCTTTGCCATAATGTTATTTATTTTTTAATACTTCTTCTATATAATCAAATGTAGAAAGGATTTCAGCTTTTCCCTTTCTTATGGCAACATCATGCTCAAAATGAGCTGACGGCATCCTATCCATAGTCCTGATTGTCCATCCATCTTTTTCCTGAACTACATCCTTTACGCCGAGATTAATCATGGGTTCAATTGCTAACACCATTCCTTCTTTTAGTTTTACACCTGCTCCTCTTTTTCCGTAATTAGGAACCTCAGGTTTTTCATGTAAATTTCTTCCCAATCCGTGTCCAACTAAATCTCTTACTACTCCGTAACCAAACTGATCAATATAATTCTGAATCTCAAACCCGATATCTCCAATTCGTTTGCCAACAATGGCTACTTCAATTCCTTTATAAAGTGATTCTTTGGTTCGTCGAAGTAATTGCTTAATTTCTTCTTTTACCTCTCCTACTTCAAAAGTGTAGGCCGAATCACCATAAAACCCATTTAAAATGGTTCCACAATCTACTGATACGATATCTCCATCCTTAAGTTTCCTTTTTCCCGGTATCCCATGAACAACCTGTTCGTTAACAGATATACACAAAGTAGCAGGAAATCCTCCGTATCCTTTAAATCCAGGCAATGCACCATGATCGCGAATGAATTCTTCAGCAATTTTATCCAGCTTTCTGGTTTCAATACCCGGCTCAATATGCCTGGCAACCTCGGCTAAAGTTTTTCCAACAAGTAAAGAACTTTCCTTTAATATTTCAATTTCGTCGTTAGTCTTATACTGTATCATGAGATATAGTTTAGCCCATAATGCCAGCAGTTCTACCTTTAATCCTACCGGATTTAGTTAAACCATCATAATGACGCATTAATAAATGGCTTTCGACCTGTTGTAATGTATCGAGCACAACACCCACTAAAATTAGGAGTGAAGTACCACCATAGAACATAGAGAAGGCTTGGCTTACACCCATCAATCTTACCAAAGTTGGTAATAATGTTACCGATGCTAAAAATATAGAACCAGGTAAAGTAATTCTCGACATCACATTATCAATAAATTCTGCAGTTCGTTTACCAGGTTTAACCCCAGGAATAAATCCGCCGTTTTTCTTCATATCTTCTGCCATTTGATTCGGATTAACCGTAATGGCTGTATAGAAATAGGTGAAGAGCATAATCATGGCAAACTGCACAAAATTATACCAGACCCCATCAATATTTGTAAATGCTTGTGCAAAACCGCTTAATCCTTCAGAATTTGCGAAACCTGCTAATGTTAAAGGTAAAAACATAATTGCTTGCGCGAAGATGATTGGCATAACACCAGCTGCATTAACTTTAAGTGGAATATATTGACGAACGCCACCGTATTGTTTATTACCCACAATACGTTTTGCATATTGTACCGGAATCTTCCGCGTCCCCTGTACCAACAAAATGGTTAGTAAGATAACGAATACCAGTACCGCAATTTCAACCACGAAGAATACAAGACCTCCACCTTTTTCTTCCATTTTTGAGAAGAATTCACCAGCAAGTGCAAATGGCAATCGGGCAATAATTCCAATCATAATGATTAATGAAATACCATTTCCGATTCCTTTGTCGGTGATTTTTTCACCAAGCCACATCACAAACATGGTTCCTGAAATAAGGATCACAACCGTCGATACCCAGAAGAAGGTAGTTGGTGATGTAATATTCGGATCAAATGGTGAAATAGCCTCTGGCGGCAAATTTGCGATCATGTTTGCAATGTATGCCGGAGCCTGAAATCCAGTGATTAAAACGGTTAAGTATCTAGTTATTTGATTAATCTTTCTTCTTCCGCTTTCACCTTCTTTTTGAAGTTTTTGGAAATAAGGAATAGCCATACCTAATAACTGAATCACAATTGATGCAGAAATATAAGGCATAATCCCTAGAGCAAAAATTGACGCATTAGAAAACGCTCCTCCTGAAAACATATTCAATAATCCTAAGATCCCACCGTCAGTTTGGCTTTGTAAATTCGCCAACATATTAGGATCAACTCCAGGAATAACGACTTTAGACCCTAAACGGTAAATTAGTAGAATTCCTAGGGTATATAAAATTCGGTTTCTAAGATCCTCAATCTTATAAATGTTTCTAATTGTCTGGATTAATCTTTTCATTTAATCTTAAATTTTTGTTGCAACACCACCTTGAGCTTCGATCGCTTTTAAAGCTGTTTCTGAAAATGCATGAACTGTAACATCCAACTTTGCTTTTAGTTCACCTCGACCTAAAATTTTAACCAGGTCATTTTTACCAGCTAAACCATTTTCAACCAAAACTTTTAAATCAATTAATTCGATTTTTTTTGTCTCGGCTAATTTTTGCAATGTATCAATATTGATACCGAGGTATTCTTTTCGGTTGATGTTCTTAAATCCAAACTTAGGAACTCTACGATACAAAGGCATTTGACCGCCTTCAAAACCAAATTTTTGGCTATAACCAGATCTTGATTGAGCACCTTTATGACCTCTTGTCGCTGTTCCGCCCCTACCTGATCCTTGCCCTCTTCCGATTCTTTTCTTGTTCTTGGTAGAACCTTCTGCCGGTTTTAAATTACTTAAATCCATCGTATATCAAATTATTTTTTTTCTAAATTAAACTTCTTCCACTTCAAGCAAGTGATCAACTTTCGCAATCATGCCTAATATTTGTGGTGTTCCAACTACCTCCAATGTATGATGCATTCTTTTCAAGCCCAATGCCTGGAGTGTAAGTTTTTGGCGTTTTGTTCGGCCAATACCACTTTTAACTTGTTTTATTTTTAATTTTTTCATCATTACAGGTTTTTATCCGTTGAAAACTGTACTTAAACTTACGCCTCTCATTTGAGCAACGGTTTTAGGATCTCTTAGTTTAACTAAAGCGTCAATTGTAGCTTTAACAACAGAGTGAGGATTAGAAGAACCTTTTGATTTTGCCAATACATCTGTTATACCAACACTCTCTAAAACTGCGCGCATTGCACCACCAGCAATTACTCCAGCACCAGGTGCCGCAGGCTTAAGAAATACATATGCTCCACTGTATTTACCATATTGTTCGTGAGGCAAAGTACCATTTAAAACAGGAACTTTAATTAAATTTTTCTTAGCATCATCGATACCTTTTGCGATAGCAGCAGTTACCTCTTTCGCTTTTCCCAAACCATAACCCACTACTCCATTCTCATTTCCTACAACAACAATTGCAGAAAAACTGAAGGTACGTCCACCTTTGGTAACTTTAGTAACTCTTTGAATACTAACCAGTCTGTCTTTAAACTCGATTTCGCTGGATTTTACTCTTTTTACATTTACGTTCGACATATCCTTTAAAATTTAAGACCTCCTTCTCTAGCTCCTGTAGCTAAAGATTTAACTCTACCATGATACAAATAACCGTTTCTGTCAAAAACTACAGTCTCAACACCGGCTTCTTTAGCTTTCTCAGCTAAAAGATTACCTACCAATTTGGCCTGTTCAATTTTTGCAACCTTTTGGTCAACAATGCCTTTATCATTAGATGAAGCTGCTACTAAAGTTGTTCCATCAGCGTCATTAATTAGTTGGGCATATATTCCTTTATTACTTCTAAAAATAGTAAGTCTAGGTCTTTCAAGGGTTCCAACAATGATTTTTCGAACCCTTTGTTTGATCCTGAATCTTCTGAATTTTCTTTTATCTTTTATTGCCATTCTATTAAGAATTTAAAATTCTTGTTTTTATTTATGAAGTAGCTGCTTTACCAGCTTTACGTCTGATTTCTTCACCCTGGAATCTAATTCCTTTTCCTTTATATGGTTCAGGTTTACGGAATGAACGAATTTTAGCGGCTACTTGACCAACTAATTGTTTATCGTGTGAGAATAATACAATCTGTGGACTTTTACCTCTTTCTGTGATTGTTTCAACTTTCACTTCAGGGGGTAGTTCCAAGAAAATATTATGTGAATATCCAACTGAAAGTTCGAGTAATTGACCTTCGTTGCTAGCTTTATATCCAACTCCAACCAATTCCTGAACGATTTTAAAACCTTCTGAAACTCCTTGTACCATATTAGAAATTAAAGCGCGGTATAATCCATGCATGGCGCGGTCAGTTTTACTGTCAGAAGCTCTTCCAACATTTAATGAACCATCTTCAATATTAATGGTTACTGAGTCGTTTATGGCTTGCTGGAGTTCTCCATGCTTACCTTTCACGGTCACAACATTATCGTCGCTAACTGTAATCTGAACTCCTTCCGGAATACTGATGGGTAATTTTCCTATTCTTGACATTGATTAAATCTCCTTATTAACTAATGTAACATAAAACTTCGCCACCGACTTTTAATTTTCTTGCTTCTTTGTCGGTAATTACACCTGCCGATGTTGATAGTATCGCAACGCCCAAACCGTTTAATACACGTGGGAGTTTATTTGCACTAGCATACTTACGAAGGCCAGGACGACTAATTCTTTGAAGTTTTGAAATAGCAGGTAACTTAGTAACTGGATGAAATTTTAAGGCAATCTTAATGATTCCTTGTTTGTCGTCATCTTCAAATTTATAATTCAAGATATACCCTTTTTCAAACAATATTTTAGTTATCGCTTTTTTAAGATTTGAGGCAGGAATCTCGACCACTCGGTGGCCGGCTTTCACTGCATTTCTAACTCTCGTTAAATAATCTGCAATTGGATCAGTAAGCATTTTTTATTTTTTTATTGTTTATTTTTTATTGATTATTTCTTACTAATATTTTTTAATAATCAATAATAATTTGTTTACCAGCTGGCTTTTCTTACACCTGGGATTAAACCATTAAGTGCCATTTCTCTAAAGTTAATACGAGAAACACCAAACTGACGCATATAACCTTTTGGTCGACCAGTTAATTTACACCGATTGTGTAAACGAATAGGTGAAGCGTTTTTTGGAAGTTTTTGCAAACCTTCATAATCACCAATTGCTTTCAATTCAGCTCTTTTGGCTGCGTATTTGTCAACGAGTTTTTGTCGTTTAACTTCTCTCGCTTTCATTGATTCTTTAGCCATATGCCTAAGATTTTTGTTGATTTTTAAATGGAATACCAAACTCTTTTAATAGCGACAATGCTTCTTTATCTGTTTTAGCAGAGGTCACGAAAGTGATATCCATTCCATTAATGCTACTAATTTTATCGATATCGATTTCAGGGAAAATGATTTGTTCAGTAACCCCAAAAGTATAATTACCTCTACCGTCAAAGCCTTTATCATTTACACCTTTAAAATCCCTCACACGAGGAATGGCAACTGAAATAAGCCTATCAAGAAATTCATACATCTTGTCGCCACGTAATGTTACACGCACTCCAACCGGCATTCCTTTACGGAGTTTAAAGTTTGAGATATCACGTTTTGATTTAGTAACAACTGCAAGTTGACCAGTAATTTTAGTCATTTCCTCAACACCAGTATCAATCACTTTTTTATCGGTGATGGCTTTTCCTAATCCCTGATTTACAGAAATTTTTAAAAGCTTTGGAACTTGCATTACAGTTTTATAACTAAATTCTTTGGTCAATGAAGGAACTATTTCTCCGAAATATTTTTCCCTTAATCTAGGTGTATACTCCATTACTTAATTACCTCCCCTGATTTTTTAGAATATCGAACACTTTTCTCATTTTCATCTATTCTTTTTCCAATTCTGGTTGCATTACCGGCACCGTCAACAATTTTCAGGTTTGATAAATGAATTGGAGCCTCTTGCTTAAGAACACCACCTTTAGGGTTTTCAGCATTGGGTTTAGTGTGTTTTGAAACCAGGTTCACACCTTCAACAATAGCACGGTTTGAATCAGGGATCAATTTCAGTACACGACCTTGTTGTCCTTTCGATTCGCCTGTGATAACCATTACAGTGTCACCCTTTTTTATATGTAATTTTTTTTGCATGATCTATTTCTTATTTTAAAGCACTTCGGGTGCTAATGAAACGATTTTCATAAATTGTTTGTCACGCAGTTCTCTGGCAACGGGTCCAAAAATACGGGTTCCGGCCATTTCACCAGCAGCATTCAACATTACAACGGCGTTATCGTCGAAGCGGATATAGGAACCATCATTTCTTCTGATTTCTTTTCTGGTTCGAACAACTACTGCGGTTGCAACAGTTCCTTTTTTCAAGGTACCAGAAGGAATGGCACTTTTTACAGTTACAATAATTTTATCGCCAATTCGGGCGTATCTTTTCCCGGTACCACCCAGCACCCTGATACAAAGTACTTCCTTTGCACCACTATTGTCAGCTACAGCTAATCTTGATTCTTGTTGTATCATAATTATTTAGCTCTTTCGATAATTTCAATTAATCTCCAGCATTTATTTTTGCTCAAAGGACGTGTTTCCATGATACGAACAGTATCACCAATGCCACAGTCGTTTTTCTCGTCGTGAGCAGAGAATTTGGAAGTTTTTTTCACAAACTTACCATAAATAGGATGTTTTACTTTTCGTTCGATTTCAACAAGAATGGATTTATCCATTTTGTTACTTACGACCAATCCTACTCGTTCTTTTCTTAAATTTCTTTCCATAGTAATTCTTACTTATCAGTTTCCTGGTCATTACCAGCCAAAGCTTTTTCAGATTTTCGTTTCGTTAGTTCAGTATTAATTCTAGCGACCGTTCTTCTGTAGGCTTTGATTTTGTTTGGATTTTCAAGAGGTGAAACCGCATGATTCAATTTCAATTTCGTCAATTGCTTTTTTTCTTCCTCTAATCTATCTACCAAATCTTCTGTAGAAAGTTCTTTGATAACTGCTTGTTCCATTTCTTTAAATATTGATTATTCTACGTAATCTCTTCTTACTACAAATTTCATCTTAATGGGTAGCTTTTGGGCTGCTAATCGCATGGCTTCTTTTGCAACATGCAATGGTACACCTTCGGCTTCGAATAGAATTCTTCCGGGCGATACCCTTGCTACGAAATATTCCGGAGCTCCTTTACCTTTACCCATACGCACCTCTGCAGGTTTTTTGGTGATTGGCTTATCCGGAAATATCATAATCCAAATTTGTCCTTCACGCTTCATATAACGAGTAACTGCTTGACGAGCTGCTTCTATTTGTCTTCCAGTTATCCAGGTTTCTTCCATGGCTTTTAATCCAAAAGATCCGAATGCAAGTTGGTTTCCACGAAAGGAATTTCCCTTCATTTTGCCCTTTTGCATTTTCCTGAATTTTGTCTTCTTCGGCTGTAACATCTTATATAATATTATAAATTATAAGTCCTATTATCTTCTCTTATTTCGGTTTCCACCTCTACCACGTGGTCCTTGACCAGGTCCACCTTGTTGAGTTTTTCCACCAATACCTGTTGTAGGTACTAATTCTGGTTTACCGTAAATTTCACCTTTACAAATCCATACTTTGATACCAATTCTTCCGTAAGTAGTATGAGCTTCGCATAAAGCATAATCAATATCTGCTCGTAAAGTATGTAAAGGAGTACGACCTTCTTTATAAGATTCGGTTCTGGCCATTTCAGCACCACCAATTCTACCAGAAATCTGTACTTTAATTCCTTCAGCACCAATTCGCATAGTTGCAGCAATTGCTGTTTTAATTGCTCTTCTGAAAGAAATTCTTCCTTCAATTTGACGGGCGATTGAACTTGCAACGATAACGGCATCTAATTCAGGACGCTTAATTTCGGATATATTGATTTGTATTTCTTTACCTGTAACACTTTTCAACTCTTCTTTCAATTTGTCAACTTCAGATCCACCTTTTCCGATGATGATACCCGGACGAGCAGTGAAAATGGTTACAGTTACAAGCTTCAAAGTACGCTCAATAATAATTTTTGAGATTCCAGCTTTAACAAGTCGGGCATTCAGATATTTTCTAATCTTATCGTCTTCTATCAGCTTTTCGGCAAAGTTTTTTCCACCGTACCAGTTTGAATCCCATCCTTTGATGATTCCTAATCTAAGACCTATTGGATTTGTTTTTTGTCCCATTAAATGTATCTTCTAGATTATTGATTTTGATTGTTATCTTCTTTTTCTACTACTGTTCTGCTATCGAGAATAATAGTAACATGATTTGAACGTTTTCGTACTCGGTGTGCACGCCCTTGAGGTGCAGGTTGAATTCGTTTTAACATTCTACCACTATCTACTAAAACTTCTTTTACATAAAGGTTGCTATCTTCGATACGCTGTCCTTCATTTTTGGTTTCCCAGTTCGCAATAGCTGAACGCAATAATTTGTGCATTCGGATTGAAGCTTCTTTTGGAGAATGTTTAAGAATATGCAATGCATGTTCTACGTTTCCTCCTCTGATTAAGCCAGCCACTAATCTCATTTTTCTGGGCGAAGTAGGACAATTATTTAGTTTAGCAAAGTATGTAGTCTTCCTTGCTTCTTTTAATTGTTCTGCTGAATTATGTTTTCTTGCTCCCATTGTATGTTCTTATTTATTGCCTTTTATCTTTTGCCTTTATCTTTATTACCTGCGTGTCCTCTGAAAATTCGAGTTGGGGCAAATTCACCTAATTTATGTCCTACCATGTTTTCGGTAATGTAAACAGGAATGAATTTATTTCCATTGTGCACCGCGATTGTTTGTCCGACAAAGTCAGGTGAAATCATGGATGCTCTTGACCAGGTTTTAATAACCGATTTCTTACTGGATTCAATATTTGCAAATACTTTTTTCTCCAGTTTGTGATGAATATAAGGACCTTTTTTAAGAGAACGACTCATTATTCTTATGATTAAATTTATCTAATTATTTCTTTCTTCTTTCAATGATATACTTGTTCGAAGCTTTTTTCTTGGAACGAGTGATGTATCCTTTTGCTGGAACACCTTTACGTGAACGTGGGTGACCACCAGTAGCTCTACCTTCACCACCACCCATTGGGTGATCGACAGGATTCATTACTACAGGACGAACTCTTGGACGACGACCTAACCAACGGGTACGACCGGCTTTTCCTGAACGTTCTAAACTATGATCACTATTTGATACTGTTCCAACAGTAGCTTTACAAGTTTGTAAAATCATTCGAGTTTCACCTGAAGGTAATTTCAAGATGGCGAATTTGCCTTCACGAGTCATTAACTGCGCATGTGAACCGGCACTTCTTGCCATTTTTCCACCTTGGCCCGGACGCAACTCAATGTTATGAATTACTGTTCCGAAAGGTACTTCACTTAAGAAAAGGGTATTTCCAACATCCGGGCTTGCGCCTTTTCCTGAAAGAATCTGCTGTCCAACTTTTAATCCGTTAGGAGCAATAATATACCTTTTTTCACCATCAGCATAAAAGAGCAATGCGATACGGGCAGTTCTGTTTGGATCATATTCAATTGAATTGACCGTTGCAGGAATACCATCTTTATCTCTTTTAAAATCAATGATTCTGTACTGTTTTTTATGACCACCACCCATATATCTCATGGTCATCTTTCCATCACTGTTTCTTCCTCCTGAGCGTGTTTGCGTAGCAATTAAGCTCTTTTCTGGTTTTTCTGCCGTGATGTCGTCGAACGAACTAATTATCTTAAATCGTTGACCTGGTGTTGTGGGTTTATATTTTTTTAGAGCCATCCTAATTAAATATTGCTATAAAAATCAATTGTTTCGCCTTCAGCTAAAGTAACAATAGCTTTTTTGAATGAATTTGTTTTGCCGCTAATGAATCCGGCTTTGGTAAATCTGGATTTGGTTTTTCCGGAATAATTCATGGTATTTATTGATGATACCTCAACTCCGTAAATCTCCTTTATTGCTTCTTTAATTTGAAGCTTATTGGCCCGTTTATCCACGATGAAACCGTAACGATTGAGCTTCTCGCCCATCTCGGTCATTTTTTCTGTAATTACAGGCTTTTTTATGATATCCATTTTTATGAATTTTAATCTTTTCTATTTAAGCAAACATTTTCTCAATCTCAGGAATTGAATTCTCAGAAATCAATAAATTATTTGCATTTAAAATATCGTAAGTATTGATTGCAGATGCGTGAACTACTTTTGCTAATCCAAGGTTGCGGGCTGCCAAATAAATTCCTTCTTTACCTTCACCTAATACCAGCAATGTTTTCTTTTCGCCTAAGCTAAAATTATTGAGAAACGCAACATAGCTTTTAGTATTTGGTTCCATATCGAAATCTTCCAATACTAAAATATTTTTGTCAATTGCTTTATAAGTAAGCGCAGACTTACGTGCTAATCTCTTAAGTTTTTTGTTCAGTTTAAATCTGTAATCTCTTGGTTTTGGACCGAAAATTCGGGCTCCGCCTCTGAATAATCCAGATTTAATAGATCCTGCTCTGGCTGTACCGGTTCCTTTTTGACGTTTGATTTTACGTGTACTTCCACTTAAATCACTTGTCTCTTTTGAACTGTGTGTGCCTTGTCTTTGATTTGCAAGATATTGTTTGGTATCAAGCCAGATCGCGTGATCATTCGGCTCGATCCCGAAAATTTCGTCATTCAGATTTATTTTTCTGGATGTCTCTTTTCCGCTAATATTATGTACTACTAACTCCATCTTTCAATACTTATATATGAATTTTTAGGGCCTGGAACTGCACCTTTAACAACGATGATGTTTTTTTCAGGTATAATTTTCATAACTTGAAGGTTGATAACTTTAACGCGGTTACCACCCGTTCTACCAGCCATACGCATTCCTTTAAAAACCCTTGATGGGTATGAAGAAGCACCGATAGAACCAGGAGCTCTTAATCGGTTGTGCTGACCATGAGTTGCATCATTTACACCACTAAAGTTGTAACGTTTAACTACACCCTGAAATCCTTTTCCTATTGAAGTTCCAATAACATCAATAAACTCACCTTCGGTGAAAATATCAACGGTAAGAACCTCACCAAATTTTTTCTGGTGGCCTTTTTCGAAACGGCTAAACTCACGAACAATACGTTGTGGAGCTACACCAGCTTTCTTAAAATGACCTTTCATTGCATTTGGGGTATGCTTTTCTTTTTTCTCGTCAAATGCAAGTTGTATTGCCTCATATCCGTCAACTTCTTTGGTACGAACTTGGGTAATAACACATGGCCCAGCTTCAATAACGGTACAAGGAATATTCTTCCCTTTCTCGTTGTACATGCTGGTCATACCTATTTTTTTTCCTATTAATCCTGACATTTCTTTTTCTTTTAAGCTCTAAAAACCTACTTAATAAACTAAAACTTAAGCTAATTAAACTTTAATCTCAACTTCAACCCCACTAGGTAGTTCAAGCTTCATTAAGGCATCTATGGTTTTAGATGTAGTACTGTATATATCAAGAAGCCTTTTGTATGAGCAAAGTTGAAATTGTTCTCTTGCTTTTTTGTTTACAAAGGTTGCTTTGTTTACTGTAAAAATCTTTTTGTTAGTAGGTAATGGAATTGGACCATTAACAACAGCTCCGGTTGACTTTACAGTTTTAACGATCTTTTCAGCTGATTTGTCAACCAAGTTATGATCGTATGACTTTAATTTTATTCTAATCCTTTGACTCACGTTCGTTAATTTTTATTTCTCAATTAAGAATTTAATACGTATCCTCTGATTTTATATAAAACTTCTTCTTGTATTTCTTTTGATGTTACCTGATAATGCGAAAATTCAAGATTCGACATTGCTCTTCCTGATGAAATGGTTCTTAATGATGTTACATAACCAAACATTTCTGCCATGGGTACGGTTGCTTTAATCACCTGAACACCTAATCTGCTCTCTACATTTTCAAGTTGACCTCTTCTCTTATTCAAATCGCTGCTTAGATCGCCAACATATAAGTCGGGTGTGCTAATTTCAAGTTTCATGATAGGTTCCAATAATGCAGGTTTTGCATTTTTAGAAGCATTTCTGAAAGCCTGAGCTGCTGCAACTTCAAACGATAATGCATCAGAATCTACACTGTGATGAGATCCGTCGATTAAACGAACTCTTAAGTTATTCATTGGAAAACCAATGAGCGATCCATTTTGCATGGCCATTTTAAATCCCTTTTCAATTGCAGGGATAAATTGTTTTGGAATGTTACCATCCCTAATATCATTAATAAACTCCAAACCTTTAACATCATCAGCTGCTGGCCCGATTTCGATATCGATATCGGCAAATCGACCTCTTCCTCCACTTTGTTTTTTATAAACTTCGCGATGACGAATGGTTTCGGTAATGGTTTCTTTGTATGCAACCTGAGGAGTTCCCCTGTTCACAGCAATATTGAATTCACGTTTCAATCGGTCAACCAAAATATCCAAATGTAATTCGCCCATTCCATTAATAACTGTTTGACCAGAATCACTATCGATACGAACTGTAAAGGTTGGATCTTCTTCGGCCAATTTATTTAATGAAATAGCTAATTTGTCAACATCATCCTGCACCTTAGGCTCAACAGCCATGCTGATAACAGGATCAGGAAATTCAATGGTTTCTAATACCAAAGGATGCTTGATATCAGTTAAAGTATCACCTGTACGAATAGCTTTAAATCCAACAACAGCTCCAATATCGCCTGCTTCTATCCTTTTCAATGGAAGCTGCTTATTCGCGTGGATTTGAAAAATTCGTGAAATTCTATCTTTTTTATTGGTATTTGAATTTAATACCGTAGAACCAGCATCAACAGCACCTGAATAAACCCTGAAAAAAGCAATACGACCAACAAATGGATCGGTTGCAATTTTAAAAGCTAATGCAGTGAATGGTTCATCAACACTTGGGCCTCTGCTTTCTTCTTTATCGGTAAACGGATTGATTCCGTTAACAGCTGTAATGTCGATTGGAGAAGGAAGGTAAGTGGTTACCGCATTGAGTAAAAATTGTACTCCTTTATTTTTGAATGATGATCCGCAAAGTACCGGTGTAATTCTCAATTCAAGCGTAGCCTTACGGATTGCTGAATAGATTTCATCCTGGGTAATTAATGCAGGGTTTTCAAGAAACTTAGCGAACAATTCATCACTTTCTTCAGCAACACCTTCGATGAGCTTAGCGCGATACAATTCAACTTCTTCTTTTAAATCCTCAGGAATATCAACTTCAAAATATTTAGCTCCGAGGGTATCGTTATCCCATTCGTAAGCTTTATTGGTAATTAAATCAACGATACCTGTAAATTCATCCTCGGCACCAATAGGAATTTGTAATGGAATAGCTTGAGCTCCTAACTTATCGTTAATCTCGGCGATCACTTTAAAAAAGTCGGCGCCTGCTCTGTCCATTTTATTTACAAAACTAATTCGGGGTACGTGGTATTTATTAGCTTGTCGCCAAACAGTTTCAGATTGTGGTTCAACTCCACCAACTGCACAGAATAAAGCAACTGCTCCATCCAACACTCGAAGTGAACGTTCAACCTCAACCGTAAAGTCGACATGACCGGGGGTATCAATGATATTGATTTTGTATTCTTTATTTTTGAAGTCCCAGAAAACGGTAGTTGCAGCAGAGGTAATGGTAATTCCTCGCTCTTGCTCCTGAATCATCCAATCCATGGTAGCAGCACCGTCGTGAACTTCGCCAATTTTATGGTTAATACCGGTATAATACAAGATACGCTCAGTCGTTGTGGTTTTACCCGCATCGATATGAGCCATAATGCCAATGTTTCTTGTATGTTCTAGTCTTGCCGACATGCTTGTTATTATACCTTATTATATGCTAATTAAAATCTGAAGTGAGAGAAAGCTTTGTTTGCTTCTGCCATTCTGTGTGTATCTTCTTTTTTCTTAAAAGCTGCACCTTCTTCTTTATAACCCGCCAAAATTTCACCGGCCAATTTCTGACCCATTGTTTTTTCGTGACGTTTACGTGCATAACCAATCAGGTTTTTCATACCGATCGACATTTTTCTGCCCGCTCTAATTTCTGATGGGATTTGGAATGTGGCTCCACCTATTCTTCTACTTCTTACTTCTACTGCAGGAGTTACATTTGCCAAAGCTTTTTTCCATACTTCCAGTCCGTCTTCTTCAGTTTTCTCTTTCACAATATCCATTGCTTCGTAAAAAACTTTAAAAGCTAGGTTTTTCTTCCCTGCAAACATTAAGTTGTTTACAAACTTGGTTACCAAAACATCATTAAATTTTGGATCCGGAAGAATAACTCGTTTTTTTGGTCTAGATTTCCTCATTGTTTTATCCTTGAGTTAAATGTTTTTATTTCTGTTTTGGTCGTTTTGTACCGTATTTTGATCTTCTTTGCGTACGTCCTTCAACACCTGAAGTATCTAAAGCGCCTCTAATAATGTGATATCTCACACCAGGAAGATCTTTTACTCTACCACCTCTAATCATTACAATCGAGTGTTCCTGCAAATTGTGACCTTCTCCGGGAATGTAGGCATTCACCTCTTTTCCGTTAGTTAGTCGAACTCTTGCAACCTTTCTCATGGCTGAGTTAGGTTTTTTAGGTGTAGTGGTATAAACCCTTACACAAACTCCCCTACGTTGTGGACATGAGTCCAAAGCAGGAGATTTACTCTTGTCGGTTAATTTTATACGTCCCTTGCGAACTAACTGATTTATTGTTGGCATATTACGCTATTTTGTTTATTATTTGTTCCACCTTTATTTTTTGGGTGTGCAAAGGTAAAAATAATTCGCATATAATGAACCACATTACCGGATTAATTTTTACGCTTTTAATACTATTTATTTCTGAAAAATCGAAAGGTGAGATTTTACGACTTAGACTTTAGCTGCGGTTCTTTATAATTTAGAACGGTTGTTTTTGTTAAACCACAGTTGAAAACCTATAGCTGTCTTAATTGTCAGGTTTCCTTACTATTTTTCAGTATTTTATATAAACATTCCCCAATTTGGGGCTGCAAAGGTAAAAAAACATTTTGAAAAAACAATATCCATTTTAAAAAAATATCGAATATTTTGAATGTTTTCAACAGGGCTTTGTTAATAGGCTGATGAGTTGATGTGCTAATGTGCTGATGAGTTGATGTGCTAATTTGAAAAAAAAGCTTTAGGTGTGACGGACATTGAGTGCAAAGCGTATCGAAATATCCTTTTATCTTTACACCTGCTTGATTAATAATTAACACCAGTCTCATTTACAACTGACACAAGTCCCATTTATCATTTACACAAGTCTTATTTTTTTTAACACCGCTTTCATTTATATTTTACTCAAGTGTTTTTGAGTAACTTGACTACTTGAGTTGATCAATTCGACTAGTCAAGTTCATTAAACCGACTAGTCAAACTGCTTGATTTTACAGTTGGCTTTATTTCAAATGACTGCATGTGCAGATGAACAGATTCGTACAAGCTTGCATTTTCAAATCTTCAAACTTTCAAATCATCAAATTGATTTCTCTTTTCGTTGTCAAATTAACACATTGTCAAATTGGCTAATTTTTTTTCTATCTTTATTTCCTGAAATTCTTCCCGCCCTTGGATATGTTTTGTTGATCAAGAATTTCAACTCCCCAAATGATTAAAAAAATGTCGGTTTTTATAAATCGACAATATATATAATACAAGAAAACCTGCACAATACACACCTATTTGGATGTTATGGTGCAAGAAAGCTACACATATATAATAGTTATGCCTTATTTAAAATAACACAGATATTAAGCTTTGTTCAACAGAAATAAAATATATGAAAACTGAAATATTAGGAATAAGTCAGACCTACCAATGGTATCTTGGAGAATCATTTGATTTCCCAATAACAGATTTTACCTTTAAAAAAGAGAAAGATATTTTATCAACGTATAGAGAAATTAAGAATTGTCAGGCAAGGTTTGGATTTGGAGGTGATTTAACCAAATGGAAAGACTTCAATTATGAGGGATACGAGAGTTTAATTAAGCATAATATCCTATTTGAAAAAAATGAAATCGAAAGGCTCATTTTTACTGTTTCTGGTGAAACTAGAAATTTAGATAATTGGGTAATTGATATTAAAAGTGTTACTGAAATTATATTATCAAAATATCCCTATTTAAATAATCTTTACTTACAGCCTGTTATAGGTGGTGATGATAATAACTCCGAAATACGAGCTGTAAAAAATCAACCAACGATTGTAGAAGCAATTGAAATAGTAATTTCTGAATCCAATAATTCAATATTAAAATCAGGATTTGATTGTAAAATTCAAACCCATTTTTTTAGTGATAATTTAGGTCACCTTACATTTGAAGGAGCTTTACATGTGCAAAATATATTGTATAATTTTTATAATTTTAATGCACCTAATATTTAAAAAATAAATTATGAATCAGACATTTATGAAAGCTATAACCTACGGGCTATTATTACTTTTAGTTTTAATATTACTTTTGGCTTTATTTGTTGTAATTAAAAAGATACACAAAGATGGGTTTAAGTCATTAAATGTTTGGGATGAAATCCAAGCCATTACTAATATTGGTGTTATCATTTCGATTTTTTTTGTGGTCATAAGTTTTTTTCAGACTAGACAAAATCAAGAGATAAATATTAAGCATTCAGATGAGAACATCAGACTCTTATACAAAGGATTGGAAATTGATTTAACTAGGTATGAATACATCAAATGGGAAAATTTTATAATCCCAGAGGAGAATAACTCTATTGTATTTGTTGCTCATAAAGGGCTTAATGATGATGATTTAAAATGCTTTGATATAAAAATAATACCAACATTTAAAAATCTAAAAAGTGGTATTGTATCAGGGAGGGATGATTTTAATAGTATTGTTTTTACTTATTCCAGTACTGACCCAAATGTTTTAGTTAACTATTCTGAAGATGCAATAACAATTAAAATTAAAGACTTTAATACTAGCCTATACAACTTTAAAACGAATAACAATACTCAGAACGAGTGGTTAAGAAAAGAACTTAATAGTCTATATGGCTATTTTGTTGAGATAAAGTATTATCCCTCACTAAACAAACAAAATAGGTGTGTAGTTGAAGGTACTAATAATGTGATTAAACAAAAAACATTATTGAAAGAAAAAGATTGGGAATGGAATATTAACAACTAAAAAATAAACAGATGAAATCAAAACTATTATGGATTTTTTCCTCTATTCTTCTAATAATAATTATAGGTTTACTGATTCTTAAACCATTTGAGAAAGAAGAATTAACCACAAGAATCGGAATTATCAAGGTGCAGTCTGGTCTTCCAACCTTTGTAGCATATGAAAACGACATTTTAAAAGAATTCGGATTTGTACCAGAACTCGTTGCTTTTAAAACTTCAGACCAAACTTTTGATGCATTAAAAAATGGAGATATTGATATTGTTGGAGTCAGCGGAATTGCTCAAGGTCTTTCTCTGTTAGATAATAATCCAAATTCATTTAAGATTATTGGTATTTTAAACAGTAGCCCTTGTCTTATCGTAAAGAATGAGTCAGAGATAAAAGAGATTGAAGACTTAAAAGGAAAAACAATTGGAGTTTATCCGGGAAGTATATTTGGAAAGTATGTTAAAGAAGCACTAAATAGTGCATCGGTTGATATATCAGACATTACCTATATTCCATTGCCTCCTCCATTACAACTCAATGAATTAAAAAATGAGGGAGTTGATGCTCTGTTTACGCTTCAACCTGTTGGTGTTCATGGTGTTTCAACTTCATCGTGCAGATATATTTCAAGAGAGAATTTATTTTCAAAATATTTATTAAATGGGAATCCCTTCCCAGGGGGAGTTGTTGCTGTTTCAGAAGCGTTTTCTAAAAATGAAAACGCAATGAAAAACTTAATATTAGCTTATAAAAAAAGTTTAACTATTATATCGGATTCTCGTTTCAACCCTGTGCCTTATTTGGATAAGTATACGTCAATCGACCCTACTGTTTATAATGAAATTATGTACGAAGGAGCTACGTTTGATAGAGATTCTATTATTGAAAGAACAACATTATTTGGAGAAAACATTAACAAATGGGGTCTTCTTAATTCAAAAGTAGATTTTAGTAGTTTGATTTATGAAGACTAATTCTATGATAAAGTTTGAAAATTTAAAGTTGCAATATAAAACATCAAAACTCCCTTATGTTGTTCTTGAAGGCTTTTCTGTAAATATTTTGAAGGGGGAAATTGTCAGCTTATTTGGTGAGAATGGAACTGGAAAATCATCTTTATTCAATTTCATTGCAGGGTTTAAAGAAAACATTCTTAAATCTAATTTGGATTGTAATTTTTCAACTTTTAATATTGGTTATGTAGTTCAAAACTCTGAAAAATCATTATTCGAATGGAAATCACCACTAGAAAATATAATTTTTCCAATTGAAAGTAATGATAACGATTTCGAAGCCGCCCTTCGCAAAGCCAAAAGTCTTTGTGACTCATTTGGTTTTAATATGAATTGGGGTATTCTTACAAAAGACTTAAGTGGAGGTCAAAAACAGAAACTTGCAATTTTGAGAGAACTTTTTAAAAAGCCGGAACTACTATTAATTGATGAAGGATTTGTTTCTATAGATTATAGAACAAGAAATAAGACTATTCTTAAATTAAGGGATTGGGTGAAAAATAACGATACAACAATAATTAATATATCACATCATATTGAAGAAGCGGTATTAATTTCGGATAGAATCCTTATTCTTTCAGAGAAAAAGATAAAAGATGAAATCACTATCCAAATTCAGGAACCTAGAGAAATTTCTATAAGAAATAAGCAAGGCGACTATAGTATGCATATCGAGAATATTAAAAGCAAGTTTATATGAAAAACAGATACATTTTACTTATTTCAATTGTTTTAATAATTGTGATTCGTTTTCTCTTCTCAGGAAATGCATTTAGAGAATACTTCTTCATTGATGAATACCTAAAAAAAAGTGAAATTGTTAAAAAAACAGGTTTAGATGAATATTTTATGTTTAAAATAGACCCATTTGCTTCAACAGATAATTATTTAGAAGAGAAAGACTCTAAAACACCTCATAAAAACACGTTTGTTTATTTCCTTTTTATTTTTTTGACAATAACAAGAGTTTTTATTATCACTATGCTATTGTATCTATTCAGTGTGTTGATTGGTTTAATAATCTTTACTAAAAATGCAAATATTGGTTTATTAGATTCGGTTGTAGGTTCGTTACGTTCTATCCCTTCGATTGCATGGATACCTTTGTTAAGTTCTCTTGGATTATTGTTGAATATAAAAGGAATATTTCTATTTATAGCAACGGGCACGTTTCCTTTAATAATGAGTCAAATAATACTAGGTATAAGGACATGTCAACCAGAATTAATTGATTCATCAAGACTATACAAACTATCTAGTCAAGAAATCTATTGGAAAGTATTAAGGCAATCATCTGAAAAGCTTTTCATGCAAGGACTTCGATATGGATTAAGTATTGGGTTGATATTAATGCTTGTATATGAAATATTCTTTGAAAGTACGGCTGGAATAATAAGAATCATGCAACCCTTATCAATTGGTTACAGCCTTATGGACTCCATTTTACTTGTTGGACTTATAGGTATTATAGGTATTACCATAGACAGAATTCCTCAAGTTGTATTGAGTTATCGAAATACATTAAGACTAAAAAGAGCTAGAAAAATTGATTTGCTATTCCAAACATAAAAACAAGGCATAACATTTTGTATAAGTAATGGCAGGAAAAGTGCTAGATATCAAGGTTTATAGCCCGCTCAAACTGTGTAACGGTATGACAGGAAACTACCACGCAATCTGCCACTACTCATACAATTTACCGTTAACGAACAAAAACGACATCAGAAATTAATAAATGGGAAATATGACAACATTAGTAATAGGTGCAACAGGAGCAACCGGAAAACAATTAGTTGAACAATTGATGAATATGGGCCATAATGTAAAGGTAATTGTACGCCCAACCGGAAAAATACCTGACACCTGGAAAAATAATGACAAAATATCAATAATCAAAGCCAGCATCTCACAGATTAAGGTAAACGAAATGATGGATTATATAAAAGGTTGTCAGGCTGTGGCTTCTTGTCTTGGTCATAATTTAACCCTGAAAGGTATTTATGGAAAACCCAGAAATTTAGTAACCGATGCGATTAAATTGCTTACGAATGCCATTCAAAAAAATTCGCCGGAAAAACCAATCAAGTTGGTGTTGATGAATACAACTGCTAACAGGAACGGCGATTTACACGAACCCATTTCAATTGCACAACAATTAGTGATGGGTTTGATTCGGATACTTGTTCCACCGCAAATAGACAATGAAAAAGCAGCTAACATTTTAAGAGTGGATGTTGGGCAAAACCATAAATTAATTCAATGGGTGGCTGTACGTCCGGATACTTTAATTGACGAAGATTTGGTCACCGAATATGAGATACATGCTTCACCGACAAGGAGTGCCCTATTTAATCCAGGCAAAATAAGCCGTATAAATGTTGGGCATTTTATGGCTAAACTAATAACCGATAATGACTTATGGAATAAATGGAAAGGGCAAATGCCCGTTGCTTACAATACAACAAATTAATGGGCTCCGTATAAAATTGAAAGATTAGTAACTTTTATTCACGTGCTTAACTTACATCCGCTGTTAAAAAACATCATAATGAAAAACAAATTATTTCTTTTCAGCCTTCTTATTAGCATTATTAGTTGTACAAGCAACAAAAATTTTGAGTTAGCTCCTGACATTTATATATTGGATAAAGATCATCCGATTGAATCATTCAAAGACTTAACCAATAAACTCCAAGGCAAACCCATATATATAGACAGATGGGCAACCTGGTGTAACCCATGTATTGAAGAATTCAAACACAACGAAGCTTTGCATCATTTCTTGCACGAACACAAAATTGAAATTGTGTATCTGAATTCAGATACTGAACTTGGTGAGCAAGAATGGTTCGATTTCATTATTGAGCATAATTTGATGGGGAATCATCTAAGATTAGACAGCGTTTTAAAAGCTGACCTGATTGACAAGGGAATCTTTTTTCCAATGATTCCTCAATATATGATTATAAACGAAAATGGGGAATTATTAACAAACAAAGCACTCCGACCCAGTGCAGGTCAAAAATTATATGATCAATTAGACAGTTTATTAAATAAATAGCCTTTGCTAAAAAAGCATTAGTGGTTCGTACTCGCTAGAAACGTGGGCAATATCGTTCATATTTCAAAATCAAATCACAATTCCATTGAAATAATATTTTCGCTGATAAATTTTTAATTGAAATAAAAATTATTTATATTTGCATCGTGCACGATATTAACGTCTGCGCTATAAAATTATCATGTTAGGGAAAAATTTCTAATACTTAAGTTTTATGAACGATAAACAATTGCTATTAAGTAGTCAAATTTGCTTTCCTCTTTATTCGGCTTCTCGCCTTATTACTAAGGCTTACAAGCCTTACTTAGATGATATGGGTTTAACTTATCCACAATATTTAGTACTTATGGTATTGTGGGAAAACAATGGACTTACCGTAAATAAAATTTCGGAGAAATTACTCCTCAACAACCAATACCATTTCACCTCTGCTTAAGCGCATGGAAAAAATGAAAATTTTGAAACGAAATCGCTCTAGTGAAGATGAAAGAATAGTGATTGTTGAATTAACCGAAAGCGGAAAGCAATTAAAAACCAAGGCACTTCCTATTCCTGAGAAATTACTCATGGAATTACTGTCAGACAATATTAAAATTGAGGATCTATTCAAATTGAAAGATGTACTTAGCGAATTAATAACGGTGCTCACCAATAAAAGTGAATCAATCAGCTGAAACAGAAACAGCAAACGAAATTATTGTAAATACAAGTTAACAATTAGCGTAAAATATATATTTAAATAGAGAATATGGAATTATTAGAAAAATTAAATTGGCGATATGCTACCAAAGCCATGAATGGTAAAAGGGTGGCTCAAAATAAAATAGATATAATTATTGAAGCAGCTTCAATTGCTCCAACATCAAGCGGTTTGCAACCTTTTGAAATAATGGTGATAACAAATCAAGAGCTAAAGCAGAAAATAAGAGCCATTGGCTGGGATCAACCTGTAATCACCGATTGTTCACATTTATTGGTATTCGCTGCCTGGGATAATTATACGCCTGAGCGCATCAACAAAATGTTTGATCTTACCAATACTATTCGTGGGTTTAAGAATGAGGGCTGGGAAAATTACCGTCAACAGTTACTGAACAACTATCCACAAAGAGATGCCGAAGTGAATTTTAATCATGCAGCACGACAAGCTTATATTGCATTTTCGCAAGCCATTGCAGCAGCCGCTTTCGAAAGTGTGGACAGCACGCCTATGGAAGGTTTTGATCCGGATGCTTTGGATAAAATATTAAACTTAAGGGAAAAAGGTCTTAGAAGTTGTGTGATGCTAGCACTAGGCTATAGAGACAAAGAAAATGACTGGCTTGTAAATCTTCCTAAAGTTAGAAAAAGCAAAGAAGATTTAGTAACTGTTTTTGAATAGCAATTAATAAACCAACAATAGCAAGTAATATCTATAAATAATAATGGCCTGAGATTAATTCGATGGGCTTTAAATAAATTAAAAAAACATATAAAATGGCAAAAATTACATTAAAAGGAAACGAAATAAACACAAGTGGTGAATTACCAAAAATTGGAGCTTTGGCTAAGGACTTCACATTGATAGGTACAGATTTATCAGTAAAAAAACTAAGCGACTTTAAAGGAAAGAGTTTAGTGTTAAATATTTTCCCAAGTATAGATACGGGAACGTGTGCGGCATCTGTTCGAAACTTCAATAAGGCGGCAGCTAATCTTAAAAATACACAGGTTTTGTGTATTTCAAGAGATTTACCTTTTGCACAAGGCAGATTCTGTGGAGCTGAAGGAATTGAAAACGTAGTTCTGTTGTCGGATTTTAATACCGGGAAATTTGGTAAAGACTATGGTTTAGAAATTATAGATGGTCCTTTAGCAGGTTTAAATTCAAGATGTATAGTGATAATTAATACTGAAGGTAAGGTGATTTATACAGAACAAGTAGCTGAAATTACTGAAGAACCAAACTACGATTTAGCTTTAGCAAATTTATAATACCCTTGAGATAGCGATTGCTTAAAGTTTGTATTAATAATAGCGGCTTGAATAAAAGTTCAAGTCGCTATTGTTTTTATTATCTTAGCTTGCCGACTGAAACGTAGTGCATATAATTCTGCTACTGTTCAAACACCAGCCAATATGTGTAATTTGAAAAATTCAAATCATAAAAAGATGATTGCTAAAGAAGAAAATTCAGACAATTATATGGATAACCATTTTATCCGCCGAAGTAATTGGTTAAGAGCAGCAGTTCTTGGTGCAAATGACGGTATTTTATCAACTGCAAGTCTTGCAATAGGTATTGCTGCCGCAAGTAATGTCAGAGACCCCATTGTGTTGGCAACATTAGCAGGTTTGGTTGCCGGGGCTTTATCTATGGCCGCCGGAGAATATGTTTCAGTTAGTTCTCAAACTGATGTTGAAAAAGCTGATATCGAGCGCGAGGCACAAGAATTAAAAGAAATGCCTGATCTTGAATTACAACGCTTAGCAGAAATTTATGAAAAACGAGGCTTAAAAAAAGAAACTGCATTAACGGTTGCAAAAGAATTAACTGAAAGTGATGCCTTAGGAGCTCATATCAGAGACGAATTAGGAATTACTGAGATAAGTAAAGCTAACCCAATACAAGCAGCATTTGCGTCAGGCGCCGCTTTTACAGTAGGCGGATTACTTCCTTTTTTAGTAACACTTTTTCTTCCTTTAAAGGGTATGGAATATTCTCTTTACGGTTTTGCGCTATTTTTTCTAATAATTTTAGGTGCATTAGCTGCTAAAACAGGTGGTTCAAATGTTGGTAAAGCGATTTTAAGAATTACTTTTTGGGGAACAGTTGCAATGGGATTGACAGCTTTTGTTGGAAATATGTTTAATGTAATTGTCGGATAAAAAGCTAAACACACCCTTGGCGGGTTCGCACCAGGAAGAAAAATTAAAGCCCATTTCATTCAAAATACTTTAATAATGAAAGCTAATTCTAAATTTTATTATTTTTTGCTTTTGTTGGCAATTGGATGCACTTCATCAAATACGAAGGATGAAATTAACTTTGCCAAGCATATTAGGTTTAATCATCTTTACATTGTAATTGACGATTCTACCTATAATAGTCTCTTTGATTGTATTCAAATACTAGATGATTTCTCGGAAAATATAGAACAAACAGTAACTGCTGAAAATAGAGCTTGGTCGGGCAAGTATTTGTTTGGGAGTAATCAATATTTAGAAATCTTCAAACCTGTAGGAGATAAGCAAGGAAGATTTGGAGAATTAGGACTTGGATTCTTAACTGATAAGTCAGGAACCTTAAATTCCGTTCGGAATGAATGGAAAAGAAAAAAAGAAAAGGGTTCATTTTCAAATAGAAAAATTGTTCGTGATGGGAAATCATTCCCATTATTTCAAATGGCCAGTATAGAACAATCTAACGATTTGAGCGTATTTTCATGGCTTATGGAATACGAAGAGGAAGAAATGATTAGTGTTGGATTTACACAAGAAGACCTTAAACAAGTAATCAGTTGGCCAGAATATGCTGCTCACAGAAAAGCAGCAGATCTAAACCTTATGCCGGATGAAATTAAATTTGAAAAAACATTCGACAAAATCACACAACTTCATATCACACTAACACAAAATGAACTTGAATCTTTAAAAAAATCTCTTAGATATTTTGGATTTACTGAAGAAGGAAACTGTTTAATTAGTCAGGATATTTCTATTAAATATAAAATTTCTCTACATAAAGGATTTGTGCTGAATCAAATAGATTTTGAATTATCAAGCTCAATGGAACAGGGTACATTTAGATGTAATAACCTAGAATTTATCGTAACCGAGAATAAGGCACACCTAAAATTCTATTCAGCCAAACCAATCTAAACCAACTCTTTATTTCCGGACTAAAATAGCAGAAAACCAATTCGTATCAAAGAACAATTTTTTCATTAAACAAAACAATACCTATGGGCAAATTACCTATATAATGTATTAAAAATAGTTTCTATTTTAGCCTCAAAATTTAAATACGAATGAGGCATTATTTTTTTATCGTTTTACTATTTACATCCATTTTCCCAATTAAGCTGAATGCACAATACAAGGTTATGTTTAGCAACGACTATCCTCCGTATAATTTTGTTGATAAAAGTGGGAAATTAGTTGGTTTTAACATTGATCTCTTAGATGCCATAAATAAACTTTATGAAACAAAGATTAGTATTGATGGCGATCAGTGGGAAGTTATAAATAAGGCCCTTGACCGCGGCGAAATCCAAGCTATAGGAGGTGCTCATTATCCAGGTGGATCAGATGATAAGTATATTTACACCCGTTCTACAATTAGTACCTCACATTGTTTTTTGTATAATCAAAATTATGTGAGCAAATTCTCACTCGAATATTTAAGAACTATAAAGCAACCTCTTGTCGCTTTATGGCAAAACGATGTCTTGATTCATTATGTGCTTTCAATTAATCCATCTGCTCAATTTGTATTTGTTAAAAACTACGATCAATTAATTAACGCATTGGATAAAGAAGATGTTACTTGTGCTTTTGGACAAAGAGTAGGAAGCATGTATGCAGCAAATGAGCTGGGAAAAGATTATATCCAACCTCTTGAACATAGAATTTTAGAGCGCAATATGGGGTTT
The DNA here is from genome assembly GCA_963674935.2 of Bacteroidales bacterium. Taxonomy (GTDB): domain Bacteria; phylum Bacteroidota; class Bacteroidia; order Bacteroidales. The sequence goes on along the minus strand of CAXXWZ010000002.1, from coordinate 1,576,864 downwards.
AAAGTCTCTGCTGATTCCCCTGAATTAGTTAAACTGCTAAATAATGGATTGGAAGTTATTTTGGCGAACGGAGAATATCAACAAATCTATAATAAATGGATTACCAATTATAATGAAAGTCGAAATAACATCTGGGACGCTTACCTGAAATACATTTTAATAATAGGCGGATTCTTAGGCACCATATTTCTACTTTTAATCGTTGCAAACCGGATTCTAAAGGCAAGGGTTCTTAAAAAAACGATAGACCTCAGACAACAACTTGAACTGAATTCGCAAATCATGAAAGAACTTGAGGAACAAAAAATCCGTGCAGAAGAAAGTGACAAAATGAAATCAGCTTTCCTGGCCAATATGAGTCATGAAATCAGGACTCCGATGAATGGCATTCTTGGGTTTGCAGAATTACTAGAATCGGCTGATTACTCTTCTGCTGAACAATCGAAATTTATTGGCATCATTCAAAAAAGTGGAAACAGAATGTTAGAAACCATTAATAACATCATTGATGTTTCAAAGCTGGAATCGGGTCAGGAAAAGATGCAGATTAAAGAGGTGAACATTACAGATATGATGAATGAACTTCTGAATTTTTTCAGTTCTGAAGCAAAGGACAAAGGTTTAAAACTTACGCTAATTGATAACCATTCAACTTACAACGATCCATTTTATACAGATGAGTACAAACTCAACTCGATTTTGACCAATCTTATTAAAAATGCCTTAAAGTTTACTCCTGAAGGCAGCGTTGAAATAAAATATGCTATTCATGAAAAAATGGTTGAATTTTGGATAACCGACACGGGCATCGGCATTGCAAAGGATCAGCAATCTTCCATTTTTGAGCAATTTGTTCGAGCGGATTTCTCACACTCCAGCAAATTTGAAGGTTCGGGACTGGGTTTGTCTATTTCCAATGCATATGTAAAACTTTTAAACGGCCGTATCCATCTGGAATCAGAACCTGATATGGGTTCAACCTTTTATGTCCGCATACCCAACAACCTCAAGGAGTTAAACATTACTAATGAAGCCGAACAGCCAACCGATTCAAAGCAAACCAAACCATCAAAGTACAAAATCATAGTTGCTGAAGATGACGAAACTTCATTTTATTATTTAGAGCAGATTTTAATAGAGGTAACAGACAGAATTATTCATGCGAAAAACGGTGAAGAAGCAATTGAGATGACCAAAAAATACGCAGATACGGATATCATTTTAATGGATATAAAAATGCCTAAAATCAATGGATTTGAAGCAACTGAAGAAATCAGAAAATTCAACAAAGATGTTTATATTATTGCCCAAACAGCTTACTCCCAAGTGAGTGATAAGGTCAAGGTAATTGAAGCGGGGTGCAATGAATTCATCTCTAAACCTATTAACAAGAAAAAACTTCTTGAATTAATATCAAATGTTATTAATAATTAAAAGCAAATGTGAATTTTTAATTATTTCCAAACAGGAACTGTCCTTCTGTTTTTTTCTGAGTCTTTACTTTTCTCTTTGGCTTTGTAAGGAATTTCTTCCGTTATCCATGCACCAGCTTCTTTACCTTTAAGGTAATGATCAAAATATTCTTTAAGTCGAAGCTGAATATCCAATCGATTGCCTTTTTGCCGCAGGCCATGCCCCTCTCCCTCGTAAGAAAGAAATACAACAGGCTTTTTTAAATAACGCAGGATGCTGTAAAAGCCAAAGGAGTGTTCCCATAAAACCACATTATCGGCGGTTCCGTGAAACAATAATAATGGCGTATTCATGCCTTGTGCATTAAATACAGCCGATTCGGAAATATACATATCGGTATTTTTTGTATAATCAGTACCAAGTCTTCCTTGTTGGGTCATATAATAATCCTGTTCGTTACTACCGTCTCTTACAATATCAATACTAAAACCCTGTATCAAGTTACTTACCCCTGCTCCTGCTGCGATAGCAGCAAACTTGTTTTCCTGAGTAGAGATATACATTCCACAATGCCCACCATAACTAAAACCTTCATAGCCAATTTTATTTTCATCAACATAACCCAGTTCAATTACTTTTTCTATAGCTGCATCAATACATTCGTGCATGTCCGAATGTGGAGTTCCCACATTAAAGTGGATATCAGGACGAAGAAATAGGTAGCCATCGGACACATAGCTCATTTCATCAATACTTGCTCCACCAAGAGAAGGTGATGAGTAAGCATACATTCCATCCGACAACTTTTCGTACGAATAGACCATCATGGGTAATTTTTGTCCTTTTTTGTAGCTATCCGGAATACTTAAAACGCCCTGCAATTTCACGCCATCATCATTGGTATAATCAATTAAAATTCGGTGACCCCATTCGTACTGTTTTTGTTGAGGATTGGTGTTGGTAATTTTTTTAGGCATTTCAAAAGCCAAATTACTTAAATAAGCCTCCGGATAATTTTGATAATCGCCCATGGTGTAAATAATGGCATCTGATTTTTCAGCTTTAATTAATCCACTTCGCCATCTTGAACTGTAATAGGATGACGGCCCAAAAATCAGTTTTTCCAGTTTGCCTTTTTGTAATTTGTAATAACCGGCATATTTATTTTCGGTATTAAAAGCATACAAAATATTTGAAGATTTTAAATCGATATAACGATCCTCAATTTCTTCTTCCCAATTAAAACTTAAATCATTCAGCCTAAAACGCATGGGTTCTTTAGAGTTTAGAGATGCGGTAAGGTTTTGCGCTTTGGTTTTTTTGTCGAATGACAAAAGCCATAAATCAAGCTTATGATTAACGATCACTGCATTCTGATCCTTTACCCAGGCCACAAAACCATAATTTGGTCTAAAACCAAAATGGTCGTCTTCTTCATCAATAAATGATACGGGCAAACCGGCCGTGATATTATGCTTGCTGTCAGTTTTTAAGTCGTAGCACCAGTAATCTTCGCCATCCCATAAAATGACCTTTTCACCATCAGGAGCCAACTCAACGCTGCCGGCCTGTTCTTCCGCTATTAAGGTTTTATCACCTGTTTTAAGATTGATTCGGTATAAATCATTTTTAGAATGATCCCAATCCGAGATATATTTACGGTTATCCAATCCAATTGCCCAGTTATCGGTTCCTTCACTCATGATTAATCCTTGCATCTCATCACTTGTTAAACGAATTAATTGCTTCGATTCACGGAAAAAAATCGCATCGAATACTTCATTCTCTTTCCTTTCGGCCTCTATCATCCTTTCGGAAAGAAGCTTCTTATCTTTCCAGTGCCACACCTGAACTGTTGGATCATCCTTGCTATCTTTAGCTTTTTTGTCTTTTTTATCTTTACTCTGATCATACTTTTTTATCTTGATAAGCAAACGTTGATCATCTTTACTCCATGCAATTTCATTGGCATTTCGACCTGATTTTACAGCGAGACCCATTTGCTCTGGCATGCCATTAACATCTTCCATTTTATATTCAAAGGCCTGAAGAGTTTTGGAATCAATTCCGGAAAGAACAACAATACTCATTTTTGTATAATCAATTTCCTTATCCTCATCCAAGGTATATTTATAGGCAGCTAAGGCAGATTTATTATGATTCCATGAGAGGTTTGAAAAGATAAAATTTCCTGTTAGAATGGCGCGGGTGGTCATTTTTTGTGGGTTGTACAAGTAAATTCCATTTCCTCTTTTATCATCAGTAGAGATTGTGTAAGCGATATAATCTGATTTTTTGTCAACTAAATACTCACCAATATTTCCGATATATTGTTCTCTGCGATGATCCAAATCATAAACCAAAAGGCCATTTTTATCGCTGCTGATAAAATAATTTTGATCTTCGGCAAAGCTAAAACTGGCATCCGATTCATACTTTACAGTGAAGCCAGAAGTAAGATGCTTTAGTTCAATAATGGCTTTATCCTTTTTATCTTTCTCCTCATCTTCAGATTCAGGTTTTATTTGGTATGCAACCCAATCTGAGCCAGTCGAGAATATCGGCTTTTTTCCATCCTTAACTTCGTACTTGATTCCACCTGTAGCATTGCAAATATAAAGGATATCGGTTTGATTGGTTTTATCATAAAACTCATTGAAAATTTGTTCTGAATAAGCCTTGGTGGTGCTGTCTTGTTCAGCATCAGGCTTTTCGCGCAAAGTATACAAAACGGTATACCATTCCCCATTTTCGGATAGAGTTACCGCATTACTTCTCCAAAGTTTAACATCTTCAATACCCAAAATTTTCTTTTCCGATTGTGCTTGAATTTCTTTATTTCCCAAAAGGGAAAATGTAATGATAATGCTCAGCGTGATAAAAAATCTCTTAATCATTTCAGTTTTACTTTAATAAAAAAATGGTGAGTTTCTTGATACATGTTATATGTCATCTTGTGAAAATTAAAAGTACAAAATATTATAAATGACATGTTGATGAAAATACTAATTTCGACTTATTGCCTATACTTTACGTTAAATTGCATGAAACAGCATGTAACAATTGCAAGGAGTTTTCGTCTTCGTATTAAAACAAAAGAGCCTTTTGAATTAAACCGAAAATGTTATAACGTTTTTTTAGTAACTTAATGTCGAATTTAAAGTAAGCAGATATAAAGAATAAATTTTGATATCTCCAAATCCTATAGCAGCGACAATTATTCTAATTTTTGGCTTACAAGCCCTTATACTCAGTTTTTTGTTGTTATTAAAAAGACCCAGGTGGCAATCCAATTTCTTTCTGGCTTTGCTACTTTTCTTTTTTGCTTTATTGGAGGTTAACATCGGAATGGCTAACCTTCTCTTTTCTTATGATCTGATGCAAGTATTCAGATATATTCAACTAGAACTACTATTTGGTATTGGCCCAGCACTTTATTTCTTCACCAAAAGTATTACCGATCCTGACTATCGAATTTCCCCTAAAGAATATATTCATTTTCTTCCGGTAGTTTTGGAATTTATTTTTTACCGTACTGAGATTTATCGGCTTGGATCTGATGGCTTGTACCAACAACCCATACATCAATTTACTATCGTTTACTTGGCAGAACAGTGGCTTGGCACAACATCTATTACTGTTTATATTCTTTTGTCTGTATATCTGCTCATCAAATACCAGCAATGGATTAAAAGCAAGTATTCAAACCTAAAAAACAAATCTTTAGGTTGGTTGCGAATTCCTATTTTCATTTATTCTGGTTTTTGGATTGTCTGGATGATTCTTACAAAAATTGATCAGCATGTTTTTCAAAATACTTTCAAAGAGTTATACTTTCTACCAACTTTCATTGGTCTTTCAATCATAACTACCTGGATTGGTTTTAAAGGATATATTAAATCCCAAACAGAAGCATCAGGATTTCAAAAAGCATCCTTAAAAACAGAAACAAGCCCAACAAATCCGGAGGAAGCAAAATTAATTACTAACCTGATGAACACTCGGAAACCATATCTCAATCCGGATTTGGATTTAGAAAAATTATCGGAACTTGTAGGCCTAAATCTTAAAACAATTTCCCGAATCATCAACCATGATCTGCATATGAATTTCTATGAATTTGTGAATAAATATCGAGTGGAAGAGTTTAAAAAAAGGCTGCAGCAACCAGGTCATGATCAATTAACTTTACTTGGACATGCATTCGAATGTGGTTTTAATTCAAAATCTACTTTCAATCACATTTTCAAGAAATACACAGAACAAACACCAAGAGAATACTATCAAAAGTTTAAAAATTAGTCCGAACAGAAGCAGTCGGACGATTGATGAACAGATGAAGGCTATTTTTGCTTAAAAATTAAACACAAATAACCTTAATTAATTAAAATTATGAAAAAATTGATAATTCTCTTTATAATCATTAACAGCGTATCATTAGTCGTTAATGCGCAATTACCTAAAAAATATTCTGCTCAGGAAGTTAAAGACGACCTGAAGTATATGTATGAAACCCTTGAAAAAAGCAATTATGATTTATATGCACTTGTATCAAAAGAAGAAATGGATAGGGCATACCATAATTTAAATAATTCGATTAGTGATTCTTTAACAGTTCTGGAAATCTTCAGATTATTTCAACCCTTTGTGGCCAGGGTAGGTATGTCGCATTGTGATTTAGGGAAACCATGGGGAACATATTTGAATAATTACATTAAACAGGGTGGAACGGTATTCCCTTTAAACCTAGATGTTTTGCAAGGAAAGGTTTATGTGAAAGATAACTTTTCTACCAATAAATCCATAAGCAAATTTGATGAAATTTTGTCCTTTAATGGAGTTCCGATTGAGCAGTATATGACTGAATTTTATAAGAACTTATCAGGTCCATCAGATTATTATAAAAGATCAAGTATTGAACGATCTACTTTCCCAAGACTTTACTGGATTTTTTATGGTGAATGCAAAGCGTTTCAACTTAAAATTAAGAAAAGTGATGGTAAAGAGATAGCTGTCGTTTTAAACGCTATTTCCGGTAGCGATTTTGAAGACCAGCTTAAAAAACTGGAATCCGACGATAGTGAAACCCATATTCGGGAATTTCATTTAATCAATAAGAATACTGCTTATTTGAAGCCTGCCGATTTTCTCAATATTAATAGTAAATTCGATTTGGGGGATCCAATCACTTTTGACAATACCGAATTTTGCGATTTTATTGACTCCGCATTTACTGATTTTCGCAAAAATAGCATAAAAAATCTGGTCATAGATTTAAGAGATAATATGGGCGGAGATAACTCTTTCAGTGATTATATGATTGCTTATTTCGCAACTGAACCCTTTAGTATTTCATCAAAATTTAGCATGAAGACCAGCGAGATGACAAAAAGCTTTTGGAAGGATATAGATGTTCCGGAACATCAAAAGATAAAAGATCAAATAATGACCTTGGAAAATGGCAGCTATTTTGATGCAGACATCACTCATACCGATCCACATGCTAAATCTAAACGATTTAAAGGTAAAGTGTATGTCCTCATCAATCGCTACTCATATTCGAATACAGCAATGGTAGCAGCCATCATACAGGACTATAAATTTGGAGAAATTATCGGAGAAGAAACTTCTGATGAAGTAACATCGTATGTCGCTATGCATGTATTTAAATTACCCAATACCCAAAACGCTGTTGCGTATCCCAAAGGATTTGCTATACGACCCAGTGGTGATCCCACACCCAGGGGAGTTGTTCCTGATCATATCGTTTTCGATGATGAGCTAACCGATAATGATGAAGTTTTAGAATACACCTTAAAACTTATTGAGCGTAAGTAATAATCAACAACGCTTCTTAATTTAAAAATCAAATTACAATGAAAAGAATATCATGCATTCTGCTTATGCTATCTATACTCATTATTAGTTGTGGTGAGCAGAAAAAAACTTTAAAAAGCACCATTCCAAATGATAGATTTAATAATATTAAAGATTCGATTTTAAAAAAAATTGACAATGGAGATATCCCCTCTTTAGCACTTGCTGTTTTCGAAAATGGTAAAATAATTTGGATGGAATCCTTTGGATATGCAGATAAGGAAAACAAAATAAAAGCGACACCCAACACGCTTTACGGCATGGCTTCCATTTCAAAACCCGTAACCGCAACCGGAATTATGAAACTGGTTGAGGATGGGAAAATAGATTTGGATGCCGATATTGAAACCTATCTGAACGCTATAAATCTAAAATATTATACAAACGAAAGCAACAAAGTTAATTGCAGAAATCTGTTAAGCCATACGGCCGGATTACCCATGCATTTCCAATATTTTTATGATGACGATACGATTGCAATACCTGATATGATGAAGACCATTAACAAATATGGGATCGTTGTTAATACTCCCTCATCAAAATACGTTTACGCCAATTTGGGTTATGGTATTTTAGGAGAAATTATTGCTGAAACTTCAGGTAAAAGTTTCAATGACTATATGACCGAAGAAATTTTTAACCCTCTGGGGATGATGCAAACAACCCTAGATATTTCATCAAAAACCAAAATCAAATTGGCCAAACGCTATGATATCACAGGGAATTTAATTCCATTTTCATTCTGTGACACACCCGGTGCAGGAAATGTAAGTACCACCATTTACGATTTGATTCAATTTGGAAAGTTTCATTTGGCAAATGATGCCGAAAATAAAGAGCCATTGTTGAGTACGAAAACCATAAAGCTAATGCAAAAAGGACAATATGATGATAATTCAAACGGAAGAAACACCTATGGTTTGGGTTGGTTTTATGAAGATGAGACGAATTATAAATACAAAATGGTTTATCATGCCGGAGGTATGGATGGCGTAGATGCCATGTTAAGATTAGTACCTGAGAAAAATATTGTTGTTGCCGCGCTTTCAAATCAATATTCGGGATATACACATGAGTTAACTGAACAGATTCTGCTTGAAATGATTCCTGATTTAAAAGCTTTAGAGACAAAACAAAAACAAGAAGCTGCTACACAGGATAAGCCAAAGGAAATAAAACAAAGCGATTTGAATGGTAGTTGGAAAGGGCATATTGCTGCAAACAATAAACAAATCGCAATAGAACTCTTGTTCCAAGAAGATGGAGACATTCATGTTAATATGCCTGCGCAGTTTGAATCTATGCTACTCAAACTAAAAGCCGTTGGTTATGAAGTTCAGCATAAAATGCTAGTGAATAAATGGTTCTTCAATAGTGGCCATTTAATGGGCTGGTATGCAGAAGATATTCCGGGAGAGCACTTATTAAGATGTCCGCAGACCACTTTGCTGAATTTGGAATACAAAAACGGAAAATTAATTGGCACAGCTGTTGCTTTAGCATCACATTCCTCTAGAATGCATTATGCCATATCTCATTATCTTGAGCTCGAAAAAGAAATCAAATAATAAGCTGCATTAAAAAAAACACCAAATTATCTCTTTATAATTTGGTGCTCACAATTATTATTTAGATATTTGTCTAAATATCTAAATACAATGAAATCTCTTTTTAAAGCACTCAATGATCAAACACGGCGAGACATTTTAGAAATGTTGAAGGATATTGATATGACGGCCGGTGAAATTGCAGATAAATTTGAGATGACAAAACCCAGTATTTCTCACCATCTTTCAGTTTTAAAACAAGCCGATTTGGTTATTGATATTAGAAAAGGGCAATTTATCTATTACTCATTGAACACCACCGTTATGGATGAAATTGCAAAATGGTTTATTCAATTTAACAGCAAATAAATTAAAATATGAAAACAAAAATTAATTTGAGAGAAATACTGATTAGTGTCATTTCAATCGCACCGTTCTTATATTATTTATACTTATGGGATACATTGCCCAAAATAATCCCCGTGCATTTTGATATCGACGGAAACCCAGATAGTTTTGGAAGTAAGGCTATTTTTGGATTAGGATTGTTGTTTTTAAATGTAGGATTTTATTACTTCTTTAAATACATTCCCAAAATATACAAGGGTAATAGCTTTACAATGTCTAACAAAACCTTTGATCGATTTAGATTAATTTTAGCATTCTTCTTTTCTGCCCTCTTTATAATTATTACATATTCTATTCATCAGGCGAAAGTAAATAATACCTTCGTTTTTATTTCCATCGCGCTTTTAATCTCTCTTTTGGGAAATTATATGCGGAATGTCAGGCCCAATCATTTTGCTGGAAGTCAATTTCTTTGGTCGAATAAGGATGAAAGCAGTTGGAAGAAAACACAAAACTTTATTGGCCTACTTTGGTTTTTAACGGGGATCATCTTAGTTATTGCAATACTTATTTTACCAGCCAATCTTGAGATTTATGTTTTTGCAATTGGTATTATTGTCTCGATGTTAGTAATACCCGTTATTTACTCGATTAGTATCCATCTAAAAAATAAAAACCCAAACTCTAAAAATACTGAAACTGAAAACACTGAACACTGGGTTGGATTAATTTATGTCAATCGTAATGATAAAAGAATATTGGTTCCAAAACGAGTTGTTGGAATGGGCTGGACTATCAATTTTGGGAATCCATATTCCTATCTTTTAATCATTGCCTTTTTAACTGTTCTATTAATCATAAACCATTTAAATTAGAATCCAATATGAAAAATTTAGTCATCTTTTTAGTATTAATATTCGGTCACACAAGCCTATTTTCAAACCCGACCACAGACTCAACTTTTATTGAAACTGACATCACATTAACAACTTCCACCGGTGAAATTCATGGATCATTAACAACCTCCAATAAAGCTAACAGAACTCCCTTAGTGTTGATTATTGCAAGTTCAGGGCCAACCGATAGAAATGGTAATTCTGCCATGGGATTGCAAACAAATACCTATAAATTATTATCGGAAGATTTAGCAAAAAAAGGCATTTCATCACTTCGGTTTGATAAACGAGCAATTGGACAAAGCAGGCCAGCTGCTAACGATGAAGCAGACTTAAGATTTGAAACCTATATTAAGGATGTTGTAGATTGGATTTCTTTACTAAAGGCATACAAACAATTTTCAGAAATTATTCCTTTAGGGCATAGCGAGGGTTCTTTAATTGGCATGATTGCTGCTCAAACGACTGATATTGATGGCTATATTTCGATTTCAGGCCCTGGTCAATCAGCCGATAAAATATTGCAAACGCAATTAAAAGGCCAATTGCCGACTCAATTACAAGACGAGTCTAATAAAATCCTTAAGAGCTTGAGACAAGGCCAAACCGTATCAGATATAAATCCAAATTTCGCGGCCCTCTATCGTTTAAGTGTTCAACCTTATCTTATTTCATGGATGAAATACGACCCAGCACAAGAAATCAGCAATTTAAGTATTCCTGTTTTGATAATTCAGGGAACAACTGATTTGCAAGTTCCACTTGAAGATGCCAAACTACTATTAGCAGCAAAACCGGATGCAGAATTTATAGTTATTGAAAATATGAATCATGTATTAAAAGATTCAGACAATGATATTCAAAAGAATATGGCGACATATTCAAACCCAGATCTTCCTCTCAAAGAAGGTATCGTGGATGCTATCGTTAATTTTATAAAAAACAAAATCACGATCTGATCATATTTTATTAATCGAGTAAATCAATAAAACGCTTATCGAACATTAGTGAAATTTGCTACCCTTGCTTTGCATAAAGTTTAAGTTTCAATATCCAAAATAATTATGCTGTTTTTCACATTAGCACATCATCACATTGGCTAATTAAAACATTTAAGTTACTTTTGCAGTCCAAAATTATTTCCATTTGAAAGATATCTTAAAAGAACTGAACGATGTGCAGCGCAAGGCTGTTGAGGCAACCGAAGGAGCAGTAATGGTAATTGCCGGTGCCGGCTCAGGAAAAACGCGCGTACTTACCTATAAAGTTGCTCATTTGCTAAATAAAGGGGTTGATCCGTTTAATGTATTGGCTTTGACTTTTACGAATAAGGCTGCCCGGGAAATGAAGGAGCGAATTCTGAAACTGGTCGGCAGTAAAGAAGCCATGAATGTTTGGATGGGGACTTTTCACTCCATCTTCGCCCGAATTTTACGAATTGAAGGGCACAGATTAGGCTATCCGTCTAATTTCACCATTTACGATACAGACGATACCAAACGACTGATTAAGTCAATCATCAAAGATCAAAATCTGGATGATAAAACATACCCGCCAAACTATGTATTGAACCGGATTTCGGGTGCTAAAACAAATTTAATTTCTCCGGCTGATTACCAGAATAATTTTGAAATTAAAAATGCCGATAAACAAGCAGGTAAGCCGCAAATTTGTGACATCTACACGATTTATAACAGTCGGTTAAAACGAGCTGATGCCATGGATTTCGACGATTTGCTTTTCAATACCAATGTGTTGTTTCGCGATTTTGAGGATGCACTTTATAAATACCAGCAAAAGTTTAAGTATATATTGGTTGACGAGTATCAGGACACCAACTATTCGCAATATCTTATCATCAAAAAACTAGCCGCCAATAACGAAAACATTTGTGTTGTGGGCGATGATGCCCAAAGTATTTATGCTTTTAGAGGTGCAAATATTCAAAATATTTTCAATTTTAAATCTGATTATCCCGACCATAAAGTTTTTAAACTGGAACAAAACTATCGATCAACACAAACCATTGTAAATGCTGCGAATAGTGTAATTGCTTCTAATCAGGATCAGATTGAGAAAAAGGTTTGGACCGAAAATGATGAAGGAAATCAAATTAAATTACTTCGAGCCTCAACAGACGGTGAAGAAGGCAGCCAAGTTGCCAATGCCATTTTCGAAAGCAAAATGAATGCACAACTTCCAAACGAAGCATTTGCCATTTTATACCGAACCAATGCCCAATCGAGAGTAATGGAGGAAGCACTCCGCAAGCTAAATATCCCTTATCGCATTTTTGGGGGTCTATCTTTTTATAAAAGAAAAGAAATTAAAGATTTATTGGCTTATTTCCGATTGGTATTAAACCCAAGTGATGAAGAAGCATTGCATCGAATCATCAATTATCCGGCCAGAGGAATTGGGAATACCACCATTCAAAAAATAACCATCGCTGCCGACAAAGCTGATGTAAGCATGTGGAAAGTGATTGAAAATCCGGAGCAACATCAACTTTCAATTAACTCAGGAACCATGAATAAATTGGTTGAGTTTTCAACCATGATTAAGAGTTTTGCAGTAGAAATCCAAACCAAAGATGCCTATGAGTTAGCCAAATTAGTTGCCAATTCATCAGGTATTTTCAAAGAACTTTTCCGTGATAAAAGCCCTGAAGGAGTTAGTCGTTATGAAAATATTGAGGAGCTCTTAAATGCGATTAAAGAGTTTACCGAAACTGAACTGACAGAAGAGCAAATTGAAGAACGCGAAGGAAACATGACTCGCGGCTTGGATGAGTTTATGCAAGATGTGGCACTTTTAACCGATGCTGACACCAAAGACAAAGAAGGCACTGACTATGTTTCGCTGATGACCATTCATGCGGCAAAAGGACTTGAGTTTCCTTATATTTTTATTGTTGGGTTGGAAGAAAATTTATTCCCTTCCATTCAATCATTAAACAGTCGAACTGATCTTGAAGAGGAACGAAGACTTTTTTATGTAGCACTTACCCGAGCCGAAAAACAACTTTATATTTCTTATGCCGAAAGTCGTTACAAATGGGGTAATTTAAGTATGTGCGAGCCCAGTCGTTTTATTGAAGAAATACCGGAAGAGTTCATTGATTTTCCAAAACGTGCTACCATCTTCGGAGCTAAAGTCGGATTTGATGACGATACTCAAAAGAACAAAGCAAATCAAACCTTAACCACCATCGCAAAAAAGAACTTTAAAAAAGTGAGTTCTATTTCTGCAACCTCTTCGAATGAACCCTTTGATCCTGCAGTGATGGAAAAATTACAAACCGGAATGGAGGTTGAACATGCCAAATTTGGAAAAGGGAAAGTGGTGGCAGTTGAAGGTGACGCATCTAACAAAAAAGCTACTGTATTTTTTAAAGGTGTCGGACAAAAACAATTACTGCTTAAATTTGCAAAACTTAAAATATTATAATTCAAGTGATCAAACTTAAATTGATATAAAATAATTCCCTATATTTGCAGCAATATTACCCATGTGAACCAAGAAATATCCCGGATTAATAATATTGCCATCTATAAAAACTGATAATTCATTAAGCCTAATCGACTTTAAGAACAAAAAATATGATTGATTACAACACTACAAGAAACAAATTAGTTATTTCTGAATATGGAAGAAATATTCAGAAGATGATTGAATATGCAGTCACTATCGAAGACCGTGAAAAAAGAACTCAAGCAGCTCATGTGATCGTAAACGTGATGGCTCAAATGAATGCACAAGTAAAAGATACGGTTGATTTTGAACAAAAGTTATGGGATCATCTTCATATTATTTCAAATTTTAGTTTGGATGTAGATTGCCCATATCCAGCACCTAACAAAAATGAAATTGAAGCAAAACCGGAGAGGGTTCCTTATCAGGATAACAACATCAAATACAAGCATTATGGAAGAAATCTTGAGATGATTATTGAGAAAGCAATTGCACTTGAAGATGGCGAAGAAAAAAATGCCTTTATTCAAACCATTGCCAATCATTTAAAAAAATCATATCTGAACTGGAATCGTGATTCTGTGAACGATGAATTAATTCTTCAACATTTAGAGGTTTTATCTCAAGGTAAACTCAAAATGCCTGCAAATGCAAGATTAATCAGCACTGGAGATGTGGTTGCAAGACCTCCTTCAAAAAAGAAAAAATTTACAGGACGAAGACCAGGTTCAAACGTGGGCGGATATAAACCACGTCAAAGAAATAATCCAAACTAAAACACTCTCCAATTTTGAGCTCATTTGAAATCATCGGAGGTCATAAATTAAAAGGGGAAATCACCCCTCAAGGCGCAAAGAATGAAGCCTTACAAATTATTTGTGCGACGCTTTTAACTCCTGAAAAAGTTAACATTCATAATATTCCCGACATCAGGGATGTGAATAAACTCATTGAATTAATTGCTTATCTAGGCGTAGAAATTGTCAAACTTGATGAAAGCTCCTACTCTTTTCAAGCAAAAAACATCAACCTCGAACTTCTCAAAACCGAAGAGTACAAGATTAAAGCCGCAAGTTTACGCGGATCAATTATGATTCTCGGGCCATTGGTTGCGCGTTTTGGTAAAGCTTATATTCCTCAACCAGGTGGTGATAAAATCGGTCGTCGTCGACTGGATACGCATTTTTTCGGGCTACAAGAACTTGGTGCAAAATTCTCATACGAAGCAAAAGAAAATTTTTTCCGTATCGAAGCTGAAAGATTGAAAGGAAAATACATGCTTTTGGATGAAGCTTCCGTAACAGGAACCGCAAATATTTTAATGGCTGCAACTTTAGCCGAAGGGCGAAGCACAATTTTTAACGCTGCTTGCGAACCCTATATCCTTCAGCTTAGCAAAATGCTGATACGAATGGGTGCTAAAATTAAAGGAGTTGGTTCGAATTTATTAATGATTGACGGTGTTGAAAAGCTTGGAGGATGTGAACACAGATTGATGGCAGATATGATTGAAGTCGGAAGTTTTATCGGCATGGCTGCCATGACACAATCGGAATTAACGATTAAAGATGTGGATTATGAAGCTTTGGGCATTATTCCTGAGATGTTCAAACGGATGGGAATTAAAACTGAAAAGAGAGGAAATGATTTATACATCCCTGAACATAAACATTACGAAATAGAAACTTTTATTGATGGCTCAATCATGACTGTAGCAGATGCTCCCTGGCCGGGATTTACTCCCGATTTAATCAGTATCATGCTTGTTATGGCTATTCAGGCTAAAGGCAGCGTTCTGATTCATCAAAAAATGTTTGAAAGCCGATTGTTTTTTGTTGACAAACTAATTGATATGGGCGCACGTATTATTTTATGTGATCCTCATCGCGCCACGGTTATTGGTTTAAATCGAGAGCATGCGCTTAGAGGAATTCAAATGACCTCTCCCGATATCAGGGCTGGCGTTGCACTTCTCATTGCGGCATTATCAGCCGAAGGCAAAAGTGTAATCCATAATATTGAACAAATTGATCGTGGTTATCAAAATATAGATCTCCGTTTACAAAAACTGGGTGCTAAAATCAAACGAATTGACTAATCCATACTTTGTTTGCCACTATTTCATAATCCAAATAATCAATGATAAAATTTATGACAAATTGTCCTAAAAACGGACTTGGCAAATAATTTGCTATGCACAAACACTGGACTATACAAACAATACTCAATTAGATTTTGTAATGGTAAAAGAATCAAATCAGAATAAAGAAGAAATTAAAAAAGAACAAGAAGAAGTTTCTTCTGAAGAAGCAGTAAATGCAGAAGTGATCAACGAAAACATTGATGACAATGAGCGCGCCGATAATCATGATCATGATGAAGTAGCTGAAAAGCCTAAAAAGAAAAAATCACGTAAGGCAAAAAAAGAAGCTGAAGAAATCGAGGATCTTAAGCAAAAAAATGCGGAAATAAACGATAAGTTTTTAAGGTTATTTTCTGAGTTTGACAATTTTAGAAAACGTACCCTCAGAGAACGAATTGAATTAACAAAAACTGCTTCGCAGGAAGTAATCATAAGCATGTTGCCAGTACTCGATGATTTTGATCGTGCCCTAAAGGCATTGGAAGAAACTGACAATTTAGATAGTTTTAAGGAAGGAATTAATTTAATTCACAACAAACTTAAAACCACTTTAACGGCCAAAGGATTGCAACCGATGAAATCAAAAGGAGAAACATTTGACACTGATTTTCATGAAGCAATAACTGAAATTCCAGCTCCCGACAAAAGCATGAAGGGAAAAATTGTTGATGAAGTAGAGAAAGGATATTTACTTGGTGATAAGGTGATCAGGTATGCCAAAGTAGTTGTAGGTAGCTAAATTTAACTATTTTTACACCCCATTATAATTTATTTATTGGATGTCGAAAAGAGATTATTACGAAATATTAGGAGTTTCAAAAGATGCTTCAGAAGCAGAAATAAAAAAGGCTTATCGCCAGCAAGCCATTAAGTTTCACCCCGACAAAAACCAGGATGACCCAACTGCTGAGGATAAGTTCAAGGATGCTGCTGAAGCCTATGAGGTTTTAAGTAATCCTGAGAAAAAAAGCAAGTACGATCGGTTCGGACATGCTGGTGTAGGAAGTAGTGCTGCCGGAGGCGGCTTTGGTGGCGGCGGCATGAGCATGGATGACATCTTTAGCAATTTCGGAGATATTTTCGGAGGTGCTTTTGGTGGTGGATTTGGCGGCGGAGGTGGCCGAAGAAGAAGGGTAAACCGAGGTTCTAATCTTAGAGTTAAAGTGAAGCTCACCCTCGAAGAAATTGCCAATGGAATTGAAAAAACGATTAAAGTAAATAAATACGTTGAGTGTAAAAGTTGTCATGGTTCTGGAGCAGAAGGTGGAGCTTCTCATGCTACCTGCCCACATTGTGGGGGTTCTGGTCAAGTTACACGTATTACCAATACTTTCCTGGGGCAAATGCAAACAGCCTCAACCTGTCCGCATTGCAGCGGAGAAGGTCAGATCATTAAAAACACCTGTCACACTTGTTCCGGCAACGGGATTGTTAAAGATGATGATGTCATTAAAATCAATATCCCTGCAGGAGTTACTGAAGGGATGCAGCTTTCAGTTAGTGGTAAAGGAAATGCCGGTGCCAGAAATGGCGTAGCCGGTGACATGATTATTTTAATTGAGGAAATTCCACATGCCGAGTTAATCAGAGACGGGTCAAATATTATTTATGACAAATACCTGAGCTTTACTGATGCTGCCTTGGGAACCTCTGTTGAAATTCCAACCATTAGCGGAAAAGCCCGTATCAAAATTGCCGCAGGCACACAATCTGGTAATATCCTACGACTTAAGGGCAAAGGGCTTCCAAATGTAAATTCTTACGGTAAAGGTGACATGCTCGTCAATATCAATGTTTGGACACCAAAAGATTTAAGTAAAGAAGAAAAGAAAATACTTGAAGACTTATCCCATTCCAAAAACTTCATTCCAAATCCGACCAGCAAAGACAAAAGTTTTTTCAAAAGGATGAAAGAATATTTTGAGGGATACTAATTTAAGTTAGTCAATTATTTCTTTGTCCATTTATCTCTTTCCCAAAATAGCAAGGCGAATTAATAATTAATAACAATTTATAAGGCTATTTAAAGCAAGAATTCATTAATTTCGTGACTTAACTTTTATCAAAGAATTAATGAGTTTATTCACTGTAAACAAAGTAACGAAGCACTTTTCAAATCATACGGCATTAAAATCTGTCAGCCTCGAAATTCCCAAACAAAGTATTTTCGGGCTTTTAGGTCCGAACGGAGCTGGTAAAACTACCCTTATCCGTATCATGAATCAAATTACAGCTCCTGATGAAGGTAAGTTGCTATTTAATTCAGAAAAACTGCAACCAAAGCATATTTATAAAATTGGTTATTTGCCTGAGGAAAGGGGTCTTTATAAAAAGATGAAGGTGGGTGAACAAGCCATTTACCTTGCACAACTAAAAGGATTAAGCCGTAAGGATGCGATTAAAAAATTAAAGTATTGGTTCGAGAAATTTGAAATTGATTCGTGGTGGCACCGAAAAGTGGAAGAGCTCTCTAAAGGGATGCAGCAAAAAATTCAGTTTATTGTGACCATTTTACACGAGCCTGAATTGCTCATTTTTGATGAACCTTTTAGTGGGTTCGACCCCATCAACGTAAATTTATTAAAAGAAGAGATTTTAAAATTGAGAGAGAATGGCGCAACCATTATTTTCTCCACTCACAACATGGCATCGGTAGAGGAACTCTGTGATCACATGGCTTTAATAAACCAATCCGAAAAAATATTGGAAGGTAAAGTTAGTGACATAAAAACCCAATATAAAACAAATACTTTTACGCTCGAGTATAGTGGTTATGATGGTTCAATCGAGGCTTTCACCAATGGAAAATTTGAACTTAAACAAAACACCGTTGAAGACGGACGAAATCAAGCCACCATTAAATTAAATAATGGAGATGCCAATCTCTTACTCGAAACCCTCATTCCTCATATAAAAATTCACTCATTTAATGAAGTCATCCCAAGTATGAACGACATTTTTATCAGCAGGGTTGCCGAATCAAATGCTTCTAAATTAAATTAAGATTTTTGTTATGAATAAGATCAAACTCATCATACAAAGAGAATACTTGACCAGAGTCAAAAAAAAGTCTTTTATTGTTATGACCATACTAGGTCCGATTTTGATGGCTGCCATCATGATCGTACCCGCGTTTTTAGCAACGATGTCGGATACCAATGATAGAAAAATTGCAGTGCTGGATGAAACAGGCATTTTCTACCAAAAGTTAAAGAATGATGATCATTTGGAGTTTTACCACGTGCACAGCGATTTGGATGCTGCTAAGGAAAGTATGAAAAAAAATGGAGATTATGCCCTGCTTTACATCCCAAAAACAGAAGTAGCGCTTCCAACTTCAGCCATCATTTATTCAGAGAAACAACCGAACATGGATATTAAAAGCTATATCCGTCGAATGATGAGTAAGGAAATTGAAGAACAAAAATTATTACTCCAAATCAATAAGCTTAAGCTGGATGAAGGAGATCGCGAAATTGCCATGGACATCCCTGAATCCATCAAAACATCAATCAATTTAACAACCTATAAACTAGCCGAAGGCGAAGAAGAGCAAAAAACTTTTACAGAAATTGCCATGGTTTTGGGCATCTTTACCGGAATCTTAATTTATTTTTTCATCTTCTTTTTCGGTGCACAAGTTATGCGAGGAGTGATCGAAGAAAAAACCAGTCGAATTATCGAGGTCATCATTTCATCCGTCAAACCATTTCAAATCATGATGGGAAAAATAATCGGAATTGGATTGGTAGGGCTCACACAACTCAGTTTATGGATTATTCTTACGTTTAGTATTGTCGGCGTTTTTCAGGTTGCTTTTAAAGATAAGATTCCAAACCAAAGCCAGATGATGATGAGCAATAGTCAGATGGTTCCCGGAGATTCACTGCCGGAAGTATCGCAGGACAAAAGCGAATTGGCTGTAGTTTTTGAAGCCATTGCTTCCGTTAATTTCGGAGTAATCATCTTCTCTTTTATTTTCTTCTTTCTAACCGGATACTTGCTTTATGCAGCACTATTTGCAGCAGTAGGTTCAGCCGTAGATAGTGAAGCCGACACCCAACAGTTTATGTTGCCGATAACTATTCCGCTAATTTTCGCGATGGTGATGGCTCAATTCATTATTCGCGATCCGGAAGGACCGGTGGCATTCTGGCTTTCTATGATTCCACTCACCTCTCCCATCATTATGATGATTCGGATACCGTTTGGTGTGCCATATGCAGAATTGGCTCTTTCCATGTTTTTACTGGTTGCAGGATTTTTATTCACAACCTGGATGGCCGGACGAATTTATAGAACCGGAATTTTGATGTACGGAAAAAAAGCATCCTATAAGGATTTGTGGAAGTGGATCAGGTTTAGAGGATAATTTGCTAATGTGCTAGTGTGCTAATTTGAAAATTAATTGGTCAATTTGGCAATTAGCCAATGTGTCAATAAAAGATATTGTCATTCCGGTTTTCACAAAGTGAAATGCCGGAATCATATTGAAAAAGGAGATTCCTGCATTCGCAGGCTTGCCTGCCAAATGGAAGGAATGACACTAAAAATTTAAATAAATGAAAAAGCAAAGGCTTGGAAATAGTGAGTTAATGGCTTCACCCATTGGACTTGGATGTATGGGTATGTCGGAATGGTACGGACCAACAAACGATGAAGAATCCATGGCCACAATTAATTTGGCACTGGATTTAGGTCTTAATTTTTTCGATACTGCCGATGTATATGGCAATGGGCATAATGAAGTTTTTGTGGGAAGTGCTCTGAGCAAGATTCGGCAAAATGTGATACTTGCCACTAAATGTGGATTTTTACCAAGCGAAGGTGGATTGAATGGCCGACCGGAATATATCAAACAAGCTTGTGATGCCAGCCTTAAAAGATTGGGAACAGATTATATCGATTTGTACTACCTCCACCGCATTGATCCAGAAGTGCCGATTGAAGAAAGTGTTGGGGCTATGGCCGATTTGGTGAATGAAGGAAAAGTAAGATATTTGGGGCTTTCGGAAGTTTCTGCTAAAAGTTTAAAAAAAGCATTTGCAGTACATCCCATCACAGCCCTGCAATCAGAATATTCAATATGGGTTCGTGATCTTGAGAATGAAATTATGGCTACCTGCCGTAAGTTAAATGTGGCGATGGTTCCTTACAGTCCTCTGGGCAGAGGATTTTTAACAGGAAAATTGAGCAGCCCGGAGCAATTTGGCGATCAAGATTACCGTTCAAACATTCCTTTATTTCAAGGTGAAAATTTTGAGGCTAATTTAAAAATTGTAAAGGAGTTAGAAGAAATAGCCAAGTCCAAAAACTGCAAAGCCAGCCAAATTGCATTGGCCTGGTTTAGGGCTCAGGGTAAAGATATTTTTCCTATCCCCGGCACCAAAAGAAGAACTTATCTAAAAGAAAACCTGGAATCTCTAAAAATTGAACTATACGAAACAGATTTATCTCGAATTAACGATGCGGCCAAACTGGTTCAAGGCAATCGGAAAAATGATTCGGGGATGAAATTGGTTGACAACTAATTTGAAAATGTGTTGATTTGAATATTTGAAAATAAAAATTCAATAATTTAATTTTGCCAGCCTTCTTTCACCAACAACAATTCATCAACTTTGTTAGAATGCAGTTTTAATTCTTCCTTCAGAAATTCGGTTTTAATTTCATTAATCGTTTCCTTAACTGACATAATCCGATCGGCCAAATATGCCTTTTGTCCTGCAAACGAAAAGCCTTTGGTGAAATCACCTTTGGCCGCATTAAATAATGCCTCAGCTATACAGAATTGAACTTTTTTAAAATCACATGTTTTCAAACATTTCCATGGGCATTTTATAGGTTTTCTTTTACCAGCCTGAATTTCGCGTACAAAATCATTTGTAATTGTTCTGGCAGGCAGGCCAACAGGGCTATCGATAATTACGATATCCTCCTTGGAGCAATCCAGATAGTTTTGTTTAAATTTTCCAGAAACATCACATTCATTCGTGGTAACAAATCGGGTTCCCATCTTCACTCCTTTTGCCCCAACACTCATGATTTCAAACACATCTTTTCCCATATAAATGCCGCCTCCGGCTATTACAGGAATTTCCATTCCAAATTTTTGCTCATAAGGGATTATCGCCTGTATAGTATCTTTAACAATAGACGCTAAAGATATGCGCGACTCAAGCATATCATGCTTCTTAAATCCCTGATGGCCACCTGATAGCGGACCTTCTACAACTACCGCATCGGGAACCCGATTATATTTATTTGACCACGACTGAAAAATAATGTTTGTAGCCCGTCCTGAAGAAACTTTCGGCAAAAATTTAGTTGTTTTTATTTCCAAAAAAGATGGGGGCAGGTTTAAGGGGAGACCCGCTCCCATCGTAACCACATCAACATGCTCATCAATTGCCACCTCTAATAATTCTTCAAAATCTGTAATTGCCAGCATAATATTTACGCCAATCACACCATCGGTTTTTGAGCGAGCTTTTCTAATCTCTTTTCTGAGTGCAATTTTATTTGCCTCTTTAAAATTCTTTCTGTAATCGGGCTCTGTCATTCCAATTCCAACAGCCGAAATAATTCCAATTCCTCCCTCATTTGCAACAGCGGCTGCCAAACCTGATAACGAAACACAAACACCCATTCCACCTTGTACAATAGGTACACTAACATTCAAATTTCCAATCCTTAAGCTATTCATAATTATATTTTTATTTTATAAAACTTCTTTAAACACTTTTCGAAAATGATATCCATATACTGAATAGGTAATTGCTAACGGTATAAGCTTCGGACGATTTTTCAGCGTCCAGAAGAACAATTCCCAGTATTGTTTTCGATAAGAATCGAATAATCCTAATTTAAATATTGCCTTCAAAAATGCTAGCAGATGAACAGAGGTTAATCTTTCTTGGCGTCTATTGTTAGGGGTGAACCGTTTTATAAATGTTAATACCCTGTGATAATATTCCTTGCCTCCGTAAATACCCTGTATAACTTTTTTATATCCATCTATCAGAATCTTCTTTTCCATCTTAGGGACAAAATTCAATGTAAAATCAGTATTATTGCCACTAAATTCACTTGTTATCCTACCCTCGCTTTTTAAACGTTTATACAATCGGGTTCTTTTGGGGGCATTTAACAATCCCACCATAGCAGAAATAATTCCTGTTTCCTTAATAAAATCAATTTGCCGTTGAAATACAGATGAGGAATCATTATCGAACCCAAGGATAAAACCACCGGAAACTTCCATTCCGTGTTCTTGAATTGCAAATACACTTCGAACTAGATCCCGATTAATATTTTGCGTTTTCCCGCACTCCGAGAGGCTTGCGGCTTCAGTAGTTTCAATTCCAATAAAAACACTGGAAAACCCTGCCCTTGTCATCAATTCCATCAATTCTTTATCATCCGACAGATTGATGGAAGCTTCGGTGGTAAATGAAAACGGATGCTTTTTAAGATCCATCCATTCGATGATTGCAGGGAGTAGTTCCTCTTTCAATATTTTTTTGTTCCCAATAAAATTATCATCTACAAAAAAGACATTCTTTCGCCAACCTGCATCATAAATCGCACCGAGCTCATTTATAATTTGATTGGGCATCTTAACTCTAACTTTATGACCAAATAAAGCGGTGATATCACAAAACTCACAATTAAAGGGGCAACCCCTTGTGTACTGTAAATTCAAAGTATCATATTTAGCAATTTTTACCAGCGAATAATCAGGAATTGGGGAGCTCTTAAGCTCTGCAAATTCGTTGGCTTGATACATCCCTTTTGGATTCCCATTCATCAAATCATTGATAAAATCAGGCAGGGTTAATTCAGCTTCATTTAAAACAAAATGGTCAACATCTGGAAAACGTTCAGGATCTTCAGTGAATAAAGGCCCTCCTGCAACAATTGTTTTGTGATGAGCTTTACATCGAAGAATGATTTCATTCACTGAATCGGATTGAACATTCATGGCGCTAATAAAAACATAGTCTGCCCATAAAATATCTTTCTTTTTGAGAGGCTCAATATTTAGATCAATTAGTTTTTTATACCAATTTGCTGGCAACATTGAAGAAATAGTGATTAAGCCCAATGGTGGATTTACGGCCTTTTTTGAAACAAATTTCAGAGCGTGTTTAAATCCCCAGAAAGTATCGGGGTATTGTGGATAAACAAGTAGAATTTTCATAACGATAATTTATTGGAAGACACCTTGATTTTATTGGATTTATTATTTGAAGGCTTAGCGATCAAATCAGCATTTAAGGTAAAAGCCTTTAGTATTTGATGAAGGGCACTAGCAAATTCTTTAATAGCCTGTGGCAAATTTGTTTTTTCGAATTTAGTCGGGTGAACAAGACCCAATAAGCAAACCTGCCTGACCACTTTATTTTGTGATTTAAAGTGCAGGTTAATGATAGTTTCTACTCCGTATCGCGATGGCCTGATCCGATCAAGCAAGGGCAAAATATCGGCTTTTTTGAGTGCTCTTTGCCCTGTTAATTGTTTAAATGGATTAATATGCCGGTTTATTAAAGTTTCGGAAGGTTGACCCAAAACCATATCAGCTCTTCCACTAATTATAGGTGCCACAAGATGGTTGGCATGACGTTTTATAAAATTACTCAGATCGGCATCAATGAAAACAATAATTTCAGAATTCGACATTTCGACTCCTCTAGCCATTGCATAGCCTTTTCCGTGATTCTTCAGAAAATGAACACTTTTAAAGGAATGTTTCTTTCTTAATTTGGAGATAAGTATGCCGGTTGTATCCGTTGATCCGTCATCAATCACAATCAATTCATCAAAATAATTGATTGAAATCACATCCGATAAAAGCTTGACGATGGTTTTTTCTTCATTTAAAGCACAAATAATTGCAGTAGTCGTAATCTTCATATTTAAAAGTTTTATCCATTAACTCCGACAAAACTATTTATGATTTTTAATGAATGAATATTTTAGGGATAACCTAAAACTCGATAGGGATGAAATTGAAAAACAGGGGTGAAGAAGATTTATTTAGGGGCGAAAAGGTAAGCTATTTTATCAGCTTTTTAAAATCATCGATATATTTTGGAGAAACAAAAACCGGAGAATCCACATCTTTAAAATCCAATTTAAGGCCTTGTGAATTCCCTTGTATTTCAACCACGTGGTTGACATTGACAATGAAAGTTCTGTGGCATTTAATAATAAAATCAAATTCCTGTATTGCCAATTCAGCATTATTTAGCGAGCTTCTAACCATTTGCTTATTAACCATTCCGTCTGCCAAAAAATAAACCTCAATATAATTATCTGCAGATTTTATAAACAACAATGATTTCGCGTTAATTAGTAAATCATCCTTTTTGTAATCAGACTTAATATGAATCAATTTTTCTTTCTGTAGCCGACCTAAATTAAGCTTATTGTTAAGTTGTTGAGCTGATTTTAAATGAGATTTTAACAATCTATCCTGGTTGATAATAATTAGAACGGATACAGGAAGAAAACCGAGGAGAATAATTCTGGCTATATCGTAAAAAGTAATATCAATAAGACCGAATAATTTTGAGTAAAAAATCAGGTCACTGCCGGAGATTGTTAATAGAATCCATATGTTCCAAAAGATTTCCCGTTTTATATTCCACACACTATTATCAAAAACTTTTGGGAATAAACTTGGCAAAACCATAAGGTTCAAGCTCAGAACCAAAAAAGTGGAAATGGCTAGGCCAGTGAATAAATAAAAAACCTGCCTGGTTGAAAAGGCACTAATTTCGATGGGCTGAAAGAGCAATAAAAATACTAAAACACCTAAACTAATAAATAAAATTATTTTAGCATTATGCCTGAGATCTTCGTTGAATGGATATGGTTTTTGTAAAAAGTTATTCATTTTTTTTCAGATGAATTTAAGGTGTGCCATCTTAAGGTTTCTCAAAGATAAACACAACTTTTATCTATTAAAATAAAATGAATGAAATAATTCTATTAGAAGATTAACTAAGCACCCAGTTAATGGCTGCTTCCATTGTAGAAAAAGGTTTTGAAAGATAACCTTTTGATTTAAGTTCAACCAAAGAAGGAATAATTATATCACGAGGATTATCAGTTATTATGGCAATTTTCAAGCCTCCGAAAACTTCAAGGTGATCTTCATAAAAATCGGCAATTTGGGTATGTTCGTCAACCTTTATGTCAAAAGTAGCAGCTTTATAGTCTAAAATTATCCCTCTCACATTCTCTGGAACCAATTGTTTGGCAAAAGCATATTCCCATGATGCAGTGATATCGAGTATGGATACTTTACCCGAATAATATTTATATAAAATTCCTGATGAGGGATCAAATCTATAACTAAATTTTTTATTCATATCTATTTCATTGAGTAATAATGCATCAATAACATTATAATTTAGACATTAAATCCAATACTTTTCTGAAGGTTTTATAGGAAAGATTAATTAGGTAAGTCAATCATTAATTTGACAAAATTACATTTTTTAATAATACAAGCTGTATTATTAATTTAATCATCGTAATCATCCGAAGGTTCATCATCCATCAGTTCATCATCCGCGTATTTATCTTCGTATTCTTCCTTTATGTCATCTTTAAGTGAGCCCGAATCGTCATAGTCATCATCGTCATCAACAATTTTTAATGCTTTGCTAACCGACATTTTTACTAAATAAAGACAATCCTCAGTTTCAAAAGGGAGTGCACTTACACGTTCACCATTTTTATTTGTAAAACTTATCAGCGAATTACTGAAGCCCTCAGAATATTCTAATTTGATTTGCTCCTTAAGCTCTTCACTCAATTTTTCGTAATCCTTAATAATTCTGGGTTTGTTTTTCGATTCCATTTTTAAAATATTTAAGCAAAAATTACCAACCTAAAAGGTAAGCAAAAATTAATGGTACAACAATGGTTGCATCCGATTCGACAATGAATTTGGGAGTATCAATTCCTAATTTACCCCATGTGATTTTTTCATTAGGTACAGCTCCTGAGTATGAA
Organism: Bacteroidales bacterium; assembly: GCA_963674935.2. Classification (GTDB taxonomy): domain Bacteria; phylum Bacteroidota; class Bacteroidia; order Bacteroidales. The sequence continues at coordinate 1,550,138 of CAXXWZ010000002.1, read as the reverse complement.
CCAAAGCTTGTTGTTGAATCACTGACCTGACAAAAATAACTCCAGAAGGGTGTATCCGTTCGTTCCAAATCTTGATAAAGCATGGGAACCACGCAGATGGGGAAATCACCGGCAATACCACCTCCAACTTGAAAAAAGCCAATTCCTTCACTTCCTGCATTAGCTGTGTACCAATCTGCAAGGAAAGTCATGTATTCAATACCTGACTTCATGGTTGAGGGCTTTAACTCACCTTTAATGCAATATGAAGCAAATATATTTCCCATGGTTGAATCTTCCCATCCGGGTACAATTATTGGTAGGTTTTTCTCAGCTGCGGCAAGCATCCATGAATTTTTCGCATCAATTTCATAGTATTGTTCAAGCACGCCTGAAAGCAACATTTTATACATAAACTCATGTGGAAAATATCGTTCACCTTTTTCCTCTGCATCTTTCCATATTTCGAATATATGAGATTGTAATCTTCTGAATGCTTCTTCTTCCGGGATACAGGTATCAGTAACTCTATTCAATCCGCCTTCCAACAAATCCCATTCATCCTGAGGTGTCAGGTCTCTGTAGTGAGGAACTCTTTTATAATGCGTATGCGCAACCAGATTCATCAAATCTTCTTCCAGATTTGCCCCTGTGCAACTAATAATGTGAACTTTGTCCTGACGAATAATTTCTGCTAATGATTTACCTAACTCTGCCGTACTCATCGCACCTGCCAAAGTAATCATCATTTTTTTATTCTCATTCAGATGCTTCTTGTAGCCTTTTGCTGCATCAACCAGACTGGCCGCATTGAAATGTTTGTAATGTTCGAGCATGAACTCGCTTATCGGTCCTCTATTTTCCATGCTTACAGAATTTATAACTTAGCATTTTATAATATAATTTAGCCACTAAAAAATTAGGGGCTTTCAAGCCTTTAATTGGTGCCAATTCAACAATGTCGAAACCCAGCACATTTTTCTGTTCAAATACTTTTTTTAAATACTTTATCATCGGATTCCAGGTCATTCCACCGGGTTCAGGAGTACCTGTTGATGGCATGATGGAAGGATCAAAAACATCTAAATCGACCGTAATATACACTTTATCCGACATCAGATCAATGGATTTTTGCATCCATTCATCCTGGCCATAAATATCTTCTGCAAAAAAACACTTCTTTTTATTCAAAAATGGTTTTTCAACAGAATCCATACTTCGAATTCCAACCTGAATTAGATTGGCATTTTTTGAAGCTTCGTGAACAGCACAAGCGTGATTATATTTCGAACCATCGTAAGATGGTCGCAAATCGGCATGTGCATCTAATTGAAGAATGGTGATATCAGGATGTTTCTCGTAAAAAGCTTTGAGGATGCCAATACTCACAGAATGTTCTCCTCCAAAAAATGTCAAAAATTTATTTTTTTCAACCAGTTTTTTAGTGCTTTTATAAACTGCTTCATAAACTGCTTCCGATGTGGATTTTTCAGTTATTTCCTCAATGATATGAATGCCCTTTTTGTAAACTTCCGAGTCGGTTTCAATATCATAAAGTTCCATGTTTTCTGCCGCCTCCAGAAAAGCTGCAAAAGCCTGATCTGCACCCTTCCCCCATGTGCTGGTCCCATCATAAGGTATTGATTGCAACAAAACAGCAGCCTCATCGAAAGAGGTAAATTTTTCATCTATGCCACCAAAATTATTCATTCGGTATAACCTAAGATATTAAACATTTCTGTAACTGATTGTTCATTTCGATAAACATAATCGATAAAATTACCCTTTTCGTCTCGATCGATAATTACATGAGCAGGCGATGGAATTAAGCAATGTTTGATCCCACCATAGCCACTTAAAGAATCTTGATAAGCTCCCGTATGAAAAAATCCGAGATACAAGGGTTCGTCTTCTTCATCCTTATAGCGAGGTAATAAAACTTCCTGATTTAAGTCCTCCGAATTATAATAATCTGAATGATCGCAACTGATCCCTCCAATATTAACACGGGTGTATTCATTATTCCATTTATTAATGGGAAGCAAAATAAACTTTTCATGTGAGGACCAGGCATCCGGAATGGTATTCATCAAACTATTGTTGATGATATACCAAAGTTCAGTATCATTTTGTTGTTTCTGTTCCAGCACCTTGAAAATGATTGCACTACTTTCGCCTACGGTATATTTGCCAAACTCAGTAAAGATATCAGGTTCATCAACTTTGTCATTTTCACAAGCTTCTTTTATGTTTTTAATGATCTCGTTGATTATATATTCATAGTCATACTCAAAGCCTAAATGATTTCGGATTGGAAAACCACCACCCAGGTTTAACGCATGTAATGAGGGAGATTGCTTTTTAAGCTCGACGTATAATTTAAGGGCTTTCTGGAATTCACCCCAATAATAAAGACTGTCCTTAATTCCTGAATCCACAAAAAAGTGGAACATCACCAATTCAATTTGCGGATTATTTTTGATGTTCTCATTGAAAAAATCCATCATCTCTGTATTCGGAATTCCCAAACGTGAGGTGTAGTATGATGACTGCGGTTCTTCATTAATTGACATCCTTAGTCCAATTTTAACTTTCTGATCACCGGCGAAATTTTGTATTCTGTCCAATTCTTTCTGGCTATCAAGTATGATAATAGAATTTTTAAAGCCTTGTTTTTGTAGGAGCAGAATTTTTTGAATATACTCATCGGTTTTGTATCCATTATGTATAATGATACGAGAAGTACTTAACTTTTTACTCTTATGTAAATTAAGTATCAAATCAATATCGAAAGATGAAGAAGTTTCCAAGTTAACATTATGACTTAAAGCTTCCTTCAACACATGATGAAAGTGATTGCATTTGGTACAATAACAATAAAAATACTTACCCTTATAATTATTATTTCGGATGGCTCTGTTAAAAAGATTGCGTGCTTTTTTAATCTGATCACCAATCTTGGGCAAATAAATCAAATTAAAAGGAGTTCCATATTTTTCGATCAAATACTTTATGGAAATTCCATGAAAAGTTAAGTATTTGTCTCGTAAATCGAAACCTTCCTGTGGAAAGTAGAAACTTTGTTCTACAAGGTCAAAATAAGTATTTTTCATCGGTTATTATTATCAAATATTAAAAAGTCAAGAAGCATGGACATTCCAATTTCCTAATTGAAAAAAAAATTACGAAAATTTTTGTTTGATCGACCAAACTGAGGTTTGATTTTGATAAAGGATTTATATAACCAATTAGCCGATTTGATGTGTTGATCTTTTTTCTTCTTTTTGCAATAAAGTAATCATTTGATGTTTGATTACCGATAAATAGTCTCTTTATGAGCTTATTCATTTTATCCAAAATATTATAAATCAAATCACTAAAATTAGTTATATTCATCCGCTAGGTCATAAAAATAGTTTTAAAAATGTGCGCAAATTTATAAATTAAATCTAAAAATAAGGACTTTTTTTTCATTCCCACAATTTTTTATTAAATGAGTTAAAATTATTAGGGTGAGATTGAACCCCAACTTCGTTTTAATAACCTAATAAAACAGTAAAACAGATCATATCTTAAATCTCTAATCTCCATATTAAATTAATTGGCTCTCATTTTGTTATAAGTTAATAATTCACGCAGCTCATTATATTTATCAAACTTCCATTTACAGTTGGTAATTTCAATTTTTAATTCTATTTTTGCACCCTCAAAAAAGAGTCAAAACCTATAAAATCTACACATATGCAAAACAAAGGAGCTATCAAATTTTTTGCTATTGCCTTTGCGCTGGTTTGTTTATTCCAGCTATCATTCACTTTTGTGAGCAATAAGGTACAAAAAGATGCTCGGGAATATGCCACCCAAGATATTAGCCAACAAATGGCAGTTAGCATGGCCAATGGAGATGCTTTAGAAGAAGGCCGATTACTTGATTCTATTGTTAAAGAAAGAAAAAAGTATTATCTGGATTCAATCGCAAACGAAGAAGTTTTTAATATTTTACTAAGAACTTATACTTTTAAAGAATGTCAGGAAAGAGAGATTAACCTTGGGCTTGACCTTAAAGGTGGAATGAACGTTACCCTTGAGGTAAAAGTTGCTGATATTGTAAGGGCTTTATCAGGTGATAGCGAGGATGCAGTATTTAATAGCGCACTTGCTTTGGCTGCTGAAAAACAAAAAGATAGTCAAAAAGACTATGTAACTTTATTTGGTGAATCATTTACTGAAGTAGATCCAAATGCACAACTTTCAGCCATTTTCACTAAAATTGAATTTCGCGATCGTATTAAATACAACTCGACCAATGCAGAAGTTTTAGCTGTTATTCGTGAAGAGACTAATGGTGCTATCGACAGGGCATTTAATATTTTGAATACACGTGTTAACCGTTTTGGTGTTGCACAACCAAATATTCAACGCATTCCAAATACCGGAAGAATTCTGGTTGAACTTCCCGGTATTAAAGATCCTGACAGGGTTCGTAAATTATTACAAGGAACTGCCCAATTAGAAATTTGGGAAAATTATCTATTCAATGAATTACAAGGCTTCTTTGCAGATGCAAACACGCGTTTAGCAACAATAACAGAAAGCGAAAGAGTTCTTACTGAAGCTGAAGCTCAAGTTGAAAGTGCAAATACTGATACTGAAACAAAAACTACAACTGAAGAATCTGCATCTTCTTTGCTTGATCAACTAACATCAGATTCACTTGCCGAAGATCAAACTACTCCGGATCAGTCATTCGCAGAATATGAAAAAGCAAATCCGTTATATGCTTACTTAACGCCTGCCTTCTTCCAAAACGAACAAGGGCAGTATGTTGCCAGTAATGGAGCTGCGGTTGGCTTTTCTTATATTAAAGACACAGCTAAAGTGAACACTCTTTTAGAAAAAGTTCGCACAATTTTTCCAAGAGATTTAAAATTAGTATGGACCAATAAACCCGAAAGTCATCGTCCTGACATGTTAGAGCTTGTTGCGTTAAAAGCTTCTCGCGATGGTGGCCCATCCATGCTAGGTGATGTGGTTGTAGATGCCCGTCAGGATTATGCGCAAAACGGTCAACCCAGTGTTACTTTAGGAATGAATTCAGACGGAGCCAGGGATTGGAAACGATTAACAGGTGAAAATATTGGTCGACAAGTTTCAATTGTATTAGATGATTTAGTTTATACCCATCCTAATGTAAGTTATGAAATTTCAGGGGGTCGAACCGAAATTTCAGGTGGAAATATGACCATCGAAGAAGCAAAAGACCTTGCAAATATTTTAAAGGCTGGTAAACTGCCTGCTCCTGCAAGAATTCTTGAAGAAGAAGTTGTAGGACCTTCACTAGGTAAAGAAGCCATTAATGCAGGATTGTGGTCATTTGTAATCGCTTTTATACTGGTACTGGTTTATATGTTATTTTACTACAATAAGGCTGGTATTATTTCCGATTTAGCACTGTTAACAAACATGTTTTTCCTATTTGGAGTACTTGCCTCACTTGGCGCTGTTTTAACCCTACCTGGTATTGCCGGTATCGTTTTAACTTTAGGTATGGCAGTTGATGCCAACGTAATTATTTACGAGCGTATTAAAGAAGAAATTAGAGCAGGAAAAGGATTGCGGCTTGCAATTCAGGATGGATATAGTAATGCATACTCAGCCATTATTGATGGTAACGTTACAACACTATTAACAGGTATTGTTTTATATGTTTTCGGATCAGGACCTGTTCAAGGTTTTGCTACAACACTTATTATTGGTATTGTTTCATCACTTTTCACTGCCATCTTTATTTCAAGAATTATTTTTGGATGGATGTTGGATAGAAATATGACCTTAAATTTTGCTAATTCCGTAACAAAAGACTTCCTTGCAAATACGAATTTCGATTTCCTAAAGGTTAGAAAAATAACTTATGCAATTTCTGCTGTTATCATTATCGTTGGCATCGGATCTTTAGCAATGAGAGGATTAAATTATGGTGTTGATTTTTCAGGAGGTAGAACCTATGTTGTTCGTTTCGATCAGGATGTTTCTAGTGATGAAATTCGTCAGGCTTTAACAGTCGAGTTTGAAAATGATGCACCTGAAGTTAAAACATTCGGTCCCTTACGACAGGTGAAAATCACCACAAAATATATGATTGACAATGATGGAGATGATGTAGATGGAATTATTCAGAACAAACTATTTAACGGAGTTAAGCAATTTTATGTTAATCAAAACATAAAGTATACCGACTTTAGTACAGATATTGAATCTGATGAAAAAATGGTTGGGATTTTAAATTCACAAAAAGTAGGACCAACCATTGCTGATGATATTCGAAATAAATCAATCATGGCCATTACTTTTGCTTTACTTGTCATCTTTATTTATGTTGCGGTTCGATTTAAAAAATGGCAATTTGGTATTGGTGGTGTAGCTGCTTTGTTTCATGATTCGTTAATTACGATTTCGTTGTTTTCATTGCTTTATTCAATCATGCCTTTCAACCTCGAAATTGATCAGGCTTTTATTGCGGCAATCCTTACCATCATTGGTTACTCAATTAATGATACAGTAATTATTTTTGATAGGATTCGTGAGTATAGCGGTCTCTATCCAAAGAAAGCTTTTAGCGATAACTTAAACAATGCTTTAAATAGCACCTTAGCTCGTACAATCAATACTTCCGGAACAACCCTTGTTGTACTTTTAACCATATTTATTTTTGGTGGAGAAGTAATTAGAGGATTTACTTTTGCTTTATTGGTTGGTGTTTTAGTGGGTACCTATTCTTCATTATTTATCGCAAGCCCAATAGCTTACGATTTAATTGGAGAAAAAGCACAAGCTAAAATTGCAGCAAATCCTGAAGAAAGTAAGAAAAAGAAGAAGAAATAAATCTCCCTTAATATTTAAGTAGTAAACTTAAATAGCATAGTTTAATCAGCCTCAATTAGGATTCTAATTGAGGCTGATTTGTTTTGCACCACTTTCAATTTAATCCTTTTACTTATTATTTTCTGCCATTTAATCATTTGAACTGTCTGTTCACACGATTGAAATTAATTTTATCAAAAATTTTATATATTTGTATATAGCCAATTGAAATAGTTGGCTATATATTTTTCTTATTTTCAATTCTATCGAAAATTAAAAATGAGAAAAAGGCGACAGTTTAATAATATTAACTTTTACAGCCTGGCCTAAGATTTAAGAATGTTGCCATTTTTAAAACAATATGGACAAATACAATCCTCTCCAAACTATAAGTTTCATTGTATCTATGCATTTATTCTTAGATGTATTTGAAATTGACTAAAAAACTACGAATAGCAAGTCTTGAGTTTTAATTTATTGATTTATAATACCCACATAAACATGGGGAATTGAATAATATGAATTAACCTAAAACCTAACTTATGAGATCAAAACAATTTCTTATCATTTTTTTGTTTCTGTTTCTTGTATGTGGATTAGTATCCGCACAATCAGCAACAAAAAAAAGTACTGCAATTAAATTAAACTTAGGAGTATCAACACCATTTGGTTTTCCATCTGGAAGCTCATCCATCATTCCGGATATTGGAGTAGATTTTAACTTCGGTGATTTTGGAATCCGAGCCGCAGGGTCATTTTTTAAAACAAATCCTGAATTTGACTTTGATGCTTATCTAGCACCAATCAGTTCATTTATTACACAAACCGGAGAAGCTAAACATTCAAACCTGACATTAGGTATTAGTCCATATTTTAATCTACCGATGGAGGGGGTTACTCTCCAACCATCGCTTGGAATAAATTATTTAAGTCAAACCGGAGCCGATTTAATGGCAACCTACGGGAACCTTGCACCAGGCGCAATTTTAAATGCAACTGGTGGCGATAATAAAAGATCTGCTGTTATGCTTTCTCCAAGCTTAAGAGCAGTATTAGGAGATGCCAATAAACCACTCCGATTTTTTGCCCAAGCCAGCTATAATATGGCTGTTGGTATAAAGGAATTTAAAATAACCCGACGGAATTTAGACGGCGTTTTATTACCTAACGGTGGCATTGATCCCGACTTAATGGAAATGGGAACGACGATATCTTCAGTAGAAAAATTAATACCTCCTTCATTTTATATTGGTATTGGATTGGAATTGAATATTATGGAATCCCGTCCGAGAAATTCAGCAAGGAATGCGAAGGCATCAAATCCATACATTGGTATTGGTATTGAGTTAAATGCTACAAGCAATGGTCCACGTGGTAGTACTGTAACTTCATCTGTAGCTTTTTCTGATTATATTATGGATAATTACGACCCCAACAGTGGTATCCCTGATGCCTTTATTACAGGTGAACAAAATCTAACCCCAGTAGCAAAAAACGGAGGGAAATATGAAACTACTTTGGAATATTTCATTATGTCACCTGGCGAACCCGTTCCAGGTGCAGAGGTTTATTTGGAGCAAGAACCTGATGAAGAACCCATTGCCAATATGGGTACAACAGGGAAAAAAGGCACATTGGAATTTCATGAAAAACAACAATTAGTAAGCAAAGTTGATGGTAAGGATGTGAGCTATAAAATGCAGATAAACATTCCCAAAAACTATTATGTTGCAAAATTAAAAGAAAGCAATGTGGGAATGCTTGAATTTGATTATACCATTGAAACTGACCAAGGAGATATTGTTTATAAAATACTTGTAGGAGGCGACAACACTGAAAATCCGAATATTAATGTTTGGGAAATTCGCCAGAGTGCAAGTGGCGGACCATATAGTCAGTCGGTCAGCAATATGGAAGATGATGGAATTATTTCTGTTAAAGTTCCACTTTACGATTTGTATGAAGCAAAATTGATTAATGGCACATTGACTTGCTCAAGTATAAGAATGGAACCAAAAAAAGATCCTACTCATGAATAAGGAGACAAAAAAACAGTGCAAAGTAACAGATAATATAGATACAATTGTTTAAGAGTATATCCATCTGACGAATAAGCAAGTGGATATGTTTATATACTGAATTCTCGTATCGGCAGATAGCCCAAAGTTATCTGCCGATTTTTTTATTAAAATTAACATCAAATTTGTGGACATTTATTAGTTTTTAGTTCAAGTTCTTTTTTATTATTTTTGCTTAATAACAAAAACATTTATGTTCGACCCAACCTTTTTATTTTTCGACATCAGCACCGGTGAAATTGTAATCATTTTAATGGTGGTATTTATTGTGTTTGGGCCCAGCAAGATCCCTGAATTGTCAAAGAAAATAGGCCGCGGAATTTACGAAATAAAACGAGCCTCAAACGAAATAAAACGAGAGATCGACTCGGAAGTGAGAAAGCTGGAACGTGAAGTTGATCTGGATAAAATGATTCCAAAAGAAAATAAACCAAAGGCTAAGCCGGTTAAAAAATCGACGCCAAAAACCAATGAGGACAAATAATTTTTATTTTTGATCGTTCTAAACTCATATCAACGCTATTTCTGATCAAATGAATAAACTTCTTTCATTCATATTTTTATTCCTCATTTTTAGCTCGGCGCATGCACAAAAAAAACAAGCAAAAGCTGCCGATGATGCTTTTAATACGCAAAAGTATGCCACTGCCATCGATCATTACCGCAAGGCCTACACCAAGGTTAAAAAAGATATTGATGAAAAAAATCGAATCAATTTTCAATTAGCCGAATGCTATCGTTACACCAACAATATCCGTCGTGCCATTATTCAGTATAAACGTTTGGCAAAAATTAATTATCAGGAAAAAGAACCCTTAATTCTTTTACATTTAGCAAACGCCTTAAGATCGGATAAAAAATATGATGAAGCACTGATTTGGTATAAAGCCTATCAGCTTTTAGTACCGGACGACGAAAGAGGAGAAAACGGGATTAGCTCATGCACTCTAGCTCCTGACTGGGAAGAGAACCCAACAAATTATGAAATTGAAAATTTAAAGAAACTGAATTCGCGTGAAGATGATTTTTCTCCTGCTTATGCCAATTCGGCATTAAACACCATCGTATTTACCTCAAGCAGGGTTGCCGCAACAGGCACTCAAAAAGACGAATGGACTGATCAGGATTTCAGTGATTTATTTATCTCACGTCAGGAACGAAAAGGAAGTTATACCCTACCCGTTTTATTTGATAATGCAGAAGAGAGTGGTGATAATGAACTAAAAATTAATAGTAGTGGAAATGAAGGAACGCCACAACTTAATTCAAGTTTCACCACCATTTACTTTACGCGCTGCTCATCAAATGGGAAAGAGAAACAGGGTTGTAAAATTTATACATCATCACGAAGTGGAAGGAATTGGTCGCGACCAAAAGCATTGCAATTTGGAAAGGATACCTCAACAGTGATCGGTCACCCCAGCATTAGTAACGATGAGCTAACCATATATTATGCTGCCGAAAATAGCCGAGGATACGGAGGTAAAGACATTTGGATGGCAAAACGAAAACTTAAAAGTGAATCTTTTGGTGATCCAATAAACCTTGGTGCAGAAGTAAACACCGTAGGCGATGAAATGTTTCCTTTTTTACGCAACGACAGCCTCTTGTATTTTTCATCCGACGGCCATATTGGCATAGGTGGCCTAGATATTTATCGTGCTGAATATAATAATTCGTGGAGAGATGTTGAAAATTTAAGAGCTCCACTCAATAGCAATGGCGATGATTTTGGAATTATTTTTCATCCCGAAAATGAAGAAGGCTATTTTAGTTCAACCAGAAAAGGTGCACGAAAAAGTGATCTGTATTCTTTCTTCCAGCCGGTAATTGAATATTCCATCGAAGGAATAGTAAAAAATGAAAATTCTTTACTTTTTATTGAGGATGCTGAGATTGCGATGGCTGCATCAAATGGGACAAATTATACAACGAGAACCAATGCAGAAGGCAAATATCAATTTGGTCCTTTGCAGGTAAAGCCCAATTTTAATTATGAAATTTACGCAAGTAAGGATGATTTTTTTGCGCAAAAAATAAATATTTCATCTGAAGAAATTACAATTCAGCAAAATGTAAAACAAAATTTCAATCTGGTACCTCTTCCATCCGAACCTATTGTATTACCTGATATTTTATACGATTTAGGCAAATGGGAACTAAAGCCTCAATATCAGGATTCCTTGCAAGGGTTGATTAAAACCATGGACGAAAACAAAAATTTGGTCATTGAACTTGCGTCACATACCGATTCGCGTGATACCGACGAACGGAACGACATTCTTTCGCAGCGCAGAGCTCGGTCGGTTGTAGAGTATTTAATTTTGCGAGGGATCGATCCAGACCGATTAATTGCCAAAGGATATGGTGAGAGGCAACCTCGTGAATTAAAAAAAGACATCGTTAAAAACAGCATTTCATTTAGAAGTGGAACTATTCTGAATGAAGAATTCATCAAGAATTTAAGAACAAATTCAGAGATAGAAGCCGCTCATGAATTGAATCGACGCTCTGAATTTAGAATTTTAAATAAAGATTTTCAAACAAAAACCACCAAAGCAGCGTTAAATCCTGAGGAAGTTGCGATAAAACTAAACCCTGTTAACAATGAAATAGCCCTTACGATTGATGAACAAGGAAGGGTGAACGCAACTTGTTTCATCAATGATCGGTCAACCACTTTTACTTATGCTGAATCTTTCGTAACCGAAATTTCTTTACGTCAGGCACTCCGGCTCTTAAACGATGGGGATATTAATAAAAATGATTTTATCGGAGATCGCGAAAAAGCACTGGCCAACGGAACCATCGCTAACAATGCCATCATCAACATCAAAAAACTTAGCATTGCTGACAAGACCTTAGAAAACATAGAAGTCACTGTAAATAGTCGTTTAAAAAATTCATTTCAATTTGGAAGTGCTGTTTTATCAAAGTTTGGTAATTTTACCATCGATAAGGAAGCCAATAAAATCATCTTTCATTAAGATTAAATAAATGCCAATCGAATCGAGATATCAACAAAGGGGAGTATCCGCAGGGAAAGAAGACGTACACAATGCGATTAAGAGCATCGACAAAGGTTTGTTCCCAAAAGCATTTTGCAAGATTATTCCTGATATTCTTGGAAAAGATGAAAATTACTGCAATGTGATGCACGCCGACGGAGCCGGAACAAAATCTGCTTTGGCTTATTTATACTGGAAAGAAACGGGTGATTTGTCGGTTTGGAAAGGTATAGCTCAAGATGCCATTGTGATGAATTTGGATGATTTGCTTTGTGTTGGAATAACGGATAACATTCTTTTATCGTCAACAATTGGTCGTAACAAGCAACTCATTCCGGGTGAAGTTATCGCAGCAATTATCAATGGATCGGAAGCTTTTTTAGAAGAGATGAGAACGCATGGAATTGGGATTCACTCCACTGGTGGTGAAACTGCAGATGTTGGCGATTTAGTTAGAACCATCATTGTGGATTCAACAGTTACCGCCCGTTTAAAAAGATCTGAAGTAATTTCAAATCATAATATCAAAGCCGGAGATGTAATTGTTGGATTGGCCTCGGATGGCCAGGCAAGCTATGAAACTGAGTATAATGGAGGCATGGGAAGTAATGGTTTAACTTCAGCCCGTCACGATGTGTTTGAAAAATATTTGGCTGAAAAATATCCTGAAAGTTACGATTCTTTGATTCCTTCAGATTTAGTTTATTCAGGAGGATTAAAACTTACCGATGCAAGCAAAGTGAATGGTGTTGATGCAGGAAAATTAGTACTCTCTCCTACCCGAACTTATGCGCCAATCATCAAGAAAATGCTTGACGAATATCGCTCAGGTATTCACGGAATGATTCATTGCAGTGGTGGAGCACAAACTAAAATTCTTCATTTTATTGATCAGCTGCACATTGTTAAAGACAATATGTTTGCCTTACCTCCGCTTTTTAAAATGATTAGAGAACAATCGGAAACACCCTGGGCAGAAATGTACAAAGTATTTAATATGGGGCATCGCATGGAATTGTATGTACCCAAAGCCATTGCCAACGATATAATTAACATTTCAAAATGGTTTAATGTGGATGCAAAAATTATTGGTTATTGCGAAGCTTCTCAGAATAAAAAATTAACGATTAAATCTGAATTTGGGGAGTTTAAATATTAGTCCTGAATTTAATGATTAAGTTACCTTTTAAGAATTTTCATCGATTCAATCTTATTCTTGAATACAAGTTGTAAAATATATAAACCCGGATCAAATATACTTAGATCTAATCGTTCGGAATAATTCGTGGGATGTTTTTCAATCAATAATTTTCCTTGCAAATCGGTTAATTTCAAGCTTAAGATAGGCTCAATATCAGATTTAATAAAAAGGTAATCACGAGTAGGGTTTGGATAGACAAGAGTTTTTGAGTCAACCTCCGTCTCAACTCCTGTACATGCATCAAAAGAAAGCTTCAAAACACTTGTTACCGAATCACAAAATTCATCGCCAAAAGCCGTTAAACTTAAATTTACTGAACCCTTACTTTTATCTTCCTCTCCGGGGTGATAAAAATTCATTAAGCTATTTTCGGTTTCAAAATGACCATCTCCATCCGTCGACCACACATAACCCACATATTGGCTAACTTCTGCTTTCAGTATGAGTCCGGCATAATTCAAACAAATTGTAGTGTCGTTACCAATCCATACTGCAGGCTTAGGTATAATATCAATGGTGATCTCATTGCTAAATATTTCACCAAACTCATTTGAAATGGATATCTGATATCTTCCGGCGTCATCCAATTTCAGGGTATCAAAAACAAGTACGGTATTGTTTTCACCTATCATGGCTGAATCATTAAAAAACCATTGATAGCTAAATGAGCCTTCAATCAGCACTGAATCTATGGTCAGCTGAAAACTACTCCCCTCACAGAGGATGGTATCGTTCGAATTTATAAAAATTGAGTCAGGTAAAGATGGAAACTCAAATGCACCTGCATCCGTACTTTTTCCTAAAGGCCGCGGTTTTGAATCAAAATCCTGGTTTAAAAATTCTAAAGAATCAAAAATAAATCCCTGATCAATATTTGGGGCATTCTGCTTGAGGTGATAGTTTAATTCAGCAGTATTAATAAAATATAAATTACTATCAGATTCATAAGCGGTTGAATCAAAATAATTACCAGCAGATAAGGTATCCGCAATCGCTAACATGGGGTTCATTACATCGATCATTGACCGATTAAAATCCCATTGCTTCACCCCCGGATTGATGATTAGATTATTGTACATCCTGTTGCCTGCACTCTGTTGCGACCAAAACCGGATTCCGATATCACGAGGATTAACGATGGTATTATTAATTAAATTGAAAGACTTCCCCTCAATGGTCGTTCGATCGTCACAAAAAATTCCATAAGCCTGAAAGTTGTCCGGTGGACCGGTAACCAATTTTGAAATCCTTCCTGCATCTACGATTACATTGTTATACACCCAAATATCGCCGAGCCCAAATATTGATATCCCCGAAGCATAGCCATCATAAATTAAATTATTATAGCATAAGCCACTCGTTCCACCTCCCAGAACTATTCCCGACATACCATAATACATACCGTTTGCATCATCAGCATAACCCGCATTTGAAATTTTATTTCCGTAAATTTCAGTTCCCTCCACAGCACATCCAATTTGAATTCCATCATAACCCGTACTATCGATAATATTATTATAAACTTTCAAGTTATAAATCTCGTGAGGGTATAAAATATTAGTTTCTCCTGCACAAATCTTTGTGTAGCCTGAATAATATGAATGGCCTAGATACATTCCTTCACCTCCGGTTTTATGAATATAATTATCATGAAAGACAGTATTATATTGTGTAAAATTTCCACGCGTGGTTAATGAATCGCAGGTTGGATTTGTTTTACTCATGATGCCTGCAAAACCTGTATTATAAATTTCCAGATGATCAACTTCAAAGTCTGTACTATATGCATCAAGGCTCAAACCATTCGATTCTCCATTCGAAGCTGTTATTTTAATTCCATAAAGGTGATCAGGATCACCTGTACCTGTCAATCGAAAAAAACTACAATTGAAAGTCACCAGCCCGTAGAAAAAATCGTTGTTTGAAATTCTAACCTGCCCATCATAATTAATAATGGTCAGGTAACTATCCGAAGAACCATGAAAATTTTTGAGCAATAAATAAGGTTTTAAGCCTGCCTCCAGATAAATGGTATCGCCGGGCTGAACGCCCATGCTGCTTCCATCAGCAATTGTGGCAGCTACTGGTATGAAATGGTTGGTTCCAAAAACAGTGTTTAAAATCCCAAATGAAATGATAAATAGAAATAGTTTATACATAAATCTTGATAATAAAATATGATATGCGATGAGTTAATTAGCAAATATACAATTATAGTTTCCACCTGATAATTTAGACTGGAAAAATTGTAACTTTGCGTTTCAAAAAAATAACTGATGTTAGACAAATTACAAGCCATTAAAGAGCGCTGGATAGCTATAGGAAAAGAGATGAATGATCCGTCTGCCATGTCAGACATGAAAAAATACATTAAACTTAATAAGGATTATAAAGAGCTTGAACCTATTGTTGAAGCCTATCACACTTATAAAAATGTGATCGATAACATTAGCTCTGCCAAGGAATTATTAAGAACCGAAAAGGATGAAGAATTTCGTTCTATGGCTAAGGAAGAACTAAATGAATTGGTAGAAAAACGGGATGAGTTGGAAGAAGAAATCCGGATCATGTTAATCCCTGCCGATCCTGAAGATGGCAAAAATGCGATTTTAGAAATTCGTGCCGGAACAGGCGGTGATGAGGCCAGTATTTTCGCAGGTGATTTATATCGTATGTATTTGAAATTTTGCGAAACCAAAGGCTGGAAAGTTGAAATTGTAGATGAAACTGAGGGAACAGTTGGTGGCTATAAAGAGGTGGTGCTTAACGTTAGTGGTAATAATGTTTATGGTCAGCTAAAATACGAATCCGGAGTACACCGTGTTCAGCGAGTCCCAAAAACAGAAACTCAGGGAAGAGTTCATACATCGGCAGCTACAATTGTTGTATTACCCGAAGCAGAAGAATTTGATGTTGAGCTTAAAGAAGCAGATATTAAAAGAGATACTTTTTGTAGTTCAGGCCCAGGCGGACAATCAGTTAATACAACTTATTCCGCTGTTCGTTTAACTCACATTCCGACTGGAATTGTAGCAACTTGCCAAGATCAAAAATCGCAAATTAAAAACCACGCCAAAGCCATGGTTGTGCTACGTTCAAGGATTTACGAAGTTGAGTATAAAAAACATCTCGAAGAAGTTACTTCAAAGCGTAAAACGATGGTTTCAACAGGTGATCGATCTGCAAAAATCAGGACTTATAACTGGCCTCAAGGTCGTGTAACTGATCATCGAATAGGACTGACTTTATACAATTTACCAAATATTATCGATGGCGATATACAGGAATTAATTGATAAACTGCAGCTTGCAGAAAATGCGGAACGCCTTAAAGCTGATATCGAATAAATTTCATTAATGAATAATGTAAAAAATAACAATAATAAGCTTGCTTATACCGAAGGTTGGCTGTCAATTATTGTAAACACCTTACTTTTCATACTTAAATATTGGGCTGGAATTGTTACTGGCTCTGTAGCAATTATTGCTGATGCATGGCATACCCTTTCCGATTCTGTGACTTCAATTATTGTAATTATTGGAACAAAGGCTTCAAGCAAACCAGCAGATGATGAACATCCGTTCGGACATGGAAGAGCTGAGATTATTGGTTCTGTTATAATTGGTGTTTTGCTTGCTGTTGTGGGGTTTGAATTTATATTGGAGTCGGTAGCCAGGCTAAAAGGAGGTGAAAGCACCCAATTTGGAACCATTGCCTTAGTGGTAACAATTCTTTCTATTTTAATGAAAGAAGGAATGGCACAATATGCCTTTTGGGCAGCACGCAAAACCGGATCGAAATCGCTTAAGGCAGATGGCTGGCATCATCGTTCCGATGCATTTTCTTCGGTGGTAATTTTAATTGGTATTTTTTTAGGTCCCTATTTTTGGTGGATGGATGGTGTGATGGGTATCATTATCGCCATCTTAATTTTTATTGGAACCTATCAAATCTTAAAAGATGCGATAAGTACCTTATTAGGAAATAACGCCGATCCCGAATTAATTGATAAAATAAAAACAATTGCAGCTGAATGTTCAGATAAAGACTTAATGCTTCACCATTTTCATCTTCACCATTACGGCAATCATCAGGAGTTAACTTTTCACATCAAACTTGACAGAAAAATGACTTTGGAAGATTCGCATAACATCGCCTCTTTAATCGAACATAAAATTCAAGAAAATTTAAATATAACCGCCACCATACACATGGAACCGAGCGATAAAAAAAAATAACCTCATGAACAAACAGGAACTTTTTGAATTAATTAAAAGAAAAAAATCATTTTTATGTGTCGGCTTAGATTCAGCTATTGAAAAAATCCCTACCCATCTTCTTCAATCTAAAGATCCCGTTTTTGAATTTAATAAGCAAATTATTGATGCAACCATCGATTATACCATTGCCTATAAACCAAATTTAGCTTTTTACGAAAGCCGAGGCTCTGAAGGACTTAAAAGTTTAGAAAAAACAATTGCTTATCTGAATAATTTCAAAAATGAAGTTTTTACCATTGCAGATGCCAAAAGAGGTGATATCGGAAATACTTCCAGTCAGTATGCAAAAGCTTTTTTGCAAACTTATGGTTTCGATGGCATCACAGTGGCGCCTTATATGGGAGAAGATTCTGTTGCTCCCTTCCTTGGATTTAAAAACAAATGGGTTGTTTTACTGGCACTTACCTCAAACATAGGCGCTTTCGATTTTCAAACCATCGTGAATAAAGAAACCCAAAAACGTTTGTTTGAAGAAGTATTGGAAATTTCTCAGAAATGGGGAAATGCTGACAACATGATGTATGTTGTTGGTGCCACCAAAGCTGAAATGTTGGCAGACATACGCAAAATTGTACCTGAACATTTCTTACTCGTTCCGGGTGTTGGAGCTCAAGGTGGCAGCTTGCAAGAAGTAGCCAAATACGGGCTGAACGCTCAGTGTGGCCTAATCGTCAATTCCTCTCGAGGAATTATTTTTAAATCTTCTGAAAAAGATTTTGCTAAAATAGCCAAGCAAGAAGCTGAAAAACTCCAAATTGAAATGGAAACGATTCTTAGGGCTGCGAATCTAATTTAAGGCTTTTATTATTATCGCCTTCGACCCGATTCAACCGCATATTAAATTACATTTAGGGTTGTTTTCATTTCTGTTATTTAAAATTATCTGAGTCAAAGTTTGCCATAAACTATTGATCGGCATATTTTATCAACTCATCTAGATTTCATAATTTAATTTTATTTACTGTTTTCTTTAAGGTATATTTACTGTTAGTATTAACCTTAAAACATTAAAAAATGAAAGCCGTTCTCTCTACCTTAATTGCTTTATTGATTAGTATTTCAATCTATTCCAATCCTGAGGATAAGTGGACTCCTGATGACATTATCTTTTCCGAATCAGTTTCCAATCCGGTCTTTTCAAAAGATGCAACCAAGGTTCTTTGGACTAAAAGAATCGGATTAAAAAAAGAAGATAAATTTGTGAGTAAACTTTTTCTTACGCATCTTGATATTATTAAAAATGGGCAAGCACTCACGGTACAATTAACCCATGGAACAGATTCTGAAAACAGTGCAATTTTTTCGAAAGATGGTGAAAGCATTTATTTTTTATCCTCACGCGACAAAGGAAAAAAACTATGGAAACTAAACTTGTTTGGCGGTGAACCCGAAGAAGTGTTTGAATTTAAAAATGGAATTAGTTCGATAGACTGGATTGATGAGCACAATCTGGCCTATATCAGTAACGATGGTAAAACCCTTTACGAATTGAATAACGAAGAAAAAAAAGACAATACCAAAATTATTGAAGACGAAGAACATTGGAAACCAACAAGAGTATATGCCTTTGATTTAAAAACCAAAAAAATTAAACGGCTGACAAACAAACAAGAAAGCGTTACAAATTTCACAGTTTCAAAAGATGGGAATTTCATGATAACTGCCAGAATGATGGGTTTATCATACGCCACAGATGGACAAGCAAAACCTGAAATAACACTTTATAATTTAAAGAATGGCAGCTCTAAAGTGATACTTAACAATAAGCATTTACCAGGTAGTTTTACGTTTACCCCCGACAGTAAAGGATTTTATTTCTCGGTAGAAGTTACCTCAGATGAAAAATATAACGGACCAGGGCAGAACGAACTCTTTTATTACAATTTAGCTGACGATGCAACTACTCACATAAACTTAGAATGGGCCAACGGAGGAGGTCGTGGAATTTATTTAACCGAAAACTACCTGTTTACCGATTTAGCGAATGGGCCACTCAAACAGACTGGTTTGTATGTAAAAGCAGCAAACAGTTGGAGTAAAAAAGATCTTGATTTTTTTGGTATGAATGAACATATCAGTGTGATGGCTGTTTCAGAAAACAGCAACAAGATTTTATTCAATCATTCCACAGCTAGTCAGCTCCCAGCATATTATATTGCTGATTTAAAAACCAACAAAAAAGGGGTGCTAAGTCTGGAAAATAAAACTGAATTCATTTCACTTAATCAAAGACTGAAAAAGAAGAAAATTGCAAAATCAGAAATAATTTACTGGAAAGGCGCGAAAGACGAGCAGGTAAATGGAATTTTATACTATCCAAAAAATTATGAAGCCGGTAAAAAATATCCTTTGATTCTTTCAATTCATGGTGGTCCAACTGGAGTTGATCAGGATACCTGGTCGGAAAGATGGTCGACCTACCCACAAATCATGACAGACAAAGGCGCTTTTATTTTGAAACCTAATTATCATGGATCAGGAAATCATGGTCAGGCATTCGCCGAATCAATTGGGCGAGGAGATTATTATGCACTTGACCAAATCGACTTATACAATGGAATCCAGTTTTTAAATGATAAAGGATTTATTGACATGGATAAACTGGGTTTGATGGGTTGGTCGAATGGAGCTATCCTTACCACCTGGATGAGCTTAAAATACCCCGATATGTTTAAAGTGGCAGCACCCGGAGCTGGAGATGTGAACTGGACCTCGGATTATGGGACCTGCAGCTTTGGCGTAACTTTCGATCAATACTATTTTGGTGGTGCACCATGGGATGATCTTGATGGAAATCATTATAATAAATGGTATATCGATAATTCTCCGATTTTTGAAATTGAAAAAATTAAAACGCCCACCATTATTTTTCATGGAAGTGAAGATCGTTCGGTGCCCCGTGATCAGGGATGGGAATATTTCAGAGGATTGCAACAAGTTGGGAAAACACCTGTAAAATTCCTATGGTTTCCAGATCAGCCTCACGGTTTGCAAAAAATCACGCATCAAATGCGCAAAATGACCGAGGAGATTAAGTGGTTTGATAAATATTTATTTAACACACTGAAGGAAGAAAACGAAGCTTTTAAGAAAAACAGTCCTTTAGCATCTGCAATAAAAATTGCTAAAGCTTCGAAGGTTGATGGGAAATATGGATATTTAAAAAATAATGAAACATTAATCCCTGAACTGGTAAGTTTAGGTAAAGATACCATCAGCTTAAGTTTATTTGAATTGACAAATGCACAATTTGCAGCATTTTATTCTGATCATTCATACCTTAGTCTTGAGGCAAATTTTCCGGTAATTGGGTTATCTGAACAGCAAATTAATGCTTATTTAAGTTGGTTGAATAAATTGACCGGAGAGTCTTATCGTTTGCCAAATAAAGCTGAAGCTGAAAAACTTCATAAAATGGCCAACGAAAAAGCCAATAAAGAAAACACACTTAATTATTGGGCAGGATATGACATCACGACTGATGATGCCACTATATTGTCTGAAAAAATTACTGCCGAAAAAATTTCATTACTGAAAGAAGTTGGAAGTTTTGCACCTCAAAAAATAGGCGAAGCATATATTTTTGATCTGGCAGGTAATGTTGCAGAATACTATTTGGATGGAAACGAGTTAAAGGTTTATGGTTATGATGCCAATACTTTTGCAGATCCATTTGATTTGAGTTCCAATAATTCAAAAATGATTGGAGTTAGATTGATAAAAGAATAAATTTATCGAATAAAAATGCAAGGTCAGGCTGAGTTTAGTCTGACCTTTTTTTGTCTAAATTCTTTTCAATTTATTGGTGTCGCGTTTCCATTTATGATCTTCTAAATTTCCGGTATTCACATTTTCAGCGGTTACAAACATCATCAATTCCACTTCTTGTTCAGCAACTGGGCGGTGTATAACATTTCTTGGCACAATCAAAAATTCATTTTCATTCACCTCTTCCAATCTATCTTCGAACTCAATTTTCATCTTTCCTTTCACTACAAAAAACATTTCATCCTCATGTTCATGTTTATGAAACGGAAAATCTCCAATAAATTTCACCAATCTAATTTGCTGTCCGTTTAGTTCAGCAACTATTCGCGGATTCCAGTAATCGTTTATCTTCGATAGCTTTTCGCTAATATTAATAGCCTTCATAGTTTTTATTTTCTACAATGATAAATATTAAATTTCAACAAATTGGTAATGGCATAAAAAAAGCGACCTTTTCAGATCGCTTATGTTTTATAATTCTATCACAGTATTCCAACCATGCTTATCTTCAATTTCCGCTTCCTGAATCGCCTTTAAAGTATGATATATTTTGGTTGAAACAGGGCCTGCTTCACCAGGTTTTCCGAATTCATACAATTTATCTTTTTCCCGGTCGTAAATTTTTCCAATCGGTGAAATAATGGCAGCGGTTCCGCAAGCACCTACTTCTTCGAAAGTGTTAAGTTCATCAACAGGCACTGGTCTTCTTTCAACATCCAATCCTAAATCTTTTACAATTTGTTCCAAGCTCATATTGGTAATTGACGGAAGAATGGTTTTAGATCTGGGGGTAACATAGGTATTGCCCTTAATTCCAAAAAAGTTTGCCGGGCCGGCTTCGTCGATATATTTATGTTCCAAAGCATCGGTAAAAAGTACAGATGCATAACCTTCTTTTTTAGCCCTTGCAGCAGGTAATAAACTGGCAGCGTAATTACCACCAACTTTAATATTTCCAGTTCCTTGAGGAGCAGCACGATCATAATCACCAACCAGCTGAACAGCAATGGGTTTAAATCCTTCTTTAAAATAAGGTCCGACAGGGCCACAAAAAACCATGAAAGTATATTCAGTGGCAGGTTTTACACCAACTTCTGCACCCGAACCAAACAATAAGGGACGAATATATAAGGAGGCGCCGGTTCCGTATGGAGGAATATATTTTTCATTCAACTTCACAACCGTAGTTACCGCCTCATAAAATAATTCATCGGGTACTTCAGCCATCATAATTCCGATCGCTGAGCGTCTCATGCGTTTTGCATTTTCTTCCCACCTGAACATTCTTACTTTTCCGTCTTTACCTCTAAAAACCTTCATTCCTTCGAATGCTTCCTGACCATAATGTAGTGCGGTTGCAGCAATGTGAACATTGATGTGCTCCGAAGAAGAAACTTCTAACTTACTCCATTGACCGTCTTTATAAACGGATCTTACATTAAAATCTGTTTTATAATATCCAAATGGTAATTTGCCCCACTCAATACTTTCCATAGATCATTAAATTTTAAATAGTTGATATCATTTATTTCGTCAATAAAATTACAAAATAAAATGCATTTGGGAGTTTAATTTCAGTATAAATTATACAAACATGAAAATGTTGAAGATGATCGTAAATATTACATTAGAGGAGATTAGCAATTTGGATTTCCAGAAAAAGTTATGTTAAGAAGTAAACCAAGATTACAACTATAATCAAAGCCGGGATCATATTTAAAATTCTGAGTTTTTTAATTTCCAAAATATTAATTCCTAAACCGATCAAAAGAACCCCTCCAACTGCCGACAACTCATTAATAATAGCTTCAGTAAAAAAGTTCCCAACACTACCGGCCAATAGCGTTAATCCTCCCTGATAAATTAAAAGTGGAATGGCAGAAAATCCAACACCAATTCCCAAAGCCGATGCCAGCGCAACAGAAGATACTCCATCCATTAAAGATTTCATCATCAATAAATCGGTATTTCCGTTAATGCCTTCTTCAATCGCGCCTAAAATAGTAAGTGAACCCATGCAATAGAGCAAAAATGCAGTGATTAATCCATCCGAAAATTTTTCGTTTTTCAGTTTTACTTTTCCTTTGACCCAATCGCTAAAACGATTCATATATTTTTCTAACCCAATCAGCTCTCCGATGATTGCACCCAAAACCAAACTCCCGATTCCAATGATGAAATGTTGCATTTTTAAAGCCATCATCATACCAAGCAAAAGGGTAAATAAACCCATTACCTGAAAAATAATTTCAAGTATTTTTTTGGGCAATTTGGATTGGATTAAAACACCAATTAAAGTTCCGGCAACTACTGCAACTACATTAACAATTGTTCCTAGCATTTTTTGTTATTGATGATTAAACTTATTTTTCTTCTGAAAATAATTTTTCAAGATAATGATATTCGATCTTATACTGCATTTTCATACCATCAATTTTTTGTTGAACAGCATCAATATCAACTTTTTTATCTGATTTAACGCCAACTATCATTAGGTTTTTTGGTGTATGTTCTCCCGAAACAAACTCAAATATTTTTGATTCATAACCCTTCTGTTCCATAATTAATGCCCTGATGGTATCGGTAAGCATTTCGGCCTGTCGTTCCATTAAAATTCCGTACTTCAATTGTGGCAACACTTCCGAATCAGCTTGAATTTGATTACGAATTTGTTTATGACAACAAGGCGCACACACGATAATGGATGCGCCAGATTTTATACCTTGATAAATGGCATCATCAGTGGCTGTATCACAGGCATGCAAGGCAATTAAAACATCTACTGATGAATATTTAAAATCTTCGATGGTGCCTGGTTCAAATTTGAGATTTTCAAATCCGCAGTCTTTCGCCAGTTGATTTGATGCATCAACCAATTCTGACCTTTGCTCCACTCCTATCATTTCAACTTTGTAATCGGTTTCTCGTTTCAAATAGTCGTATAAAGCAAAAGTTAGATAAGCTTTACCTGCACCCATATCAACAATCCTGATTTTTTTGTCCCAGGTTTTTGAATTTATGATTGGATTCAGCAATTCAATATATTTATTGATTTGCTTAAATTTATCAGTCTTTTTTGGCCGAACAACTCCTTGTTCATCTGTAATTCCTAACTTATGCAAGTAAGAAGATGACACATCTGTAAATCGCTTTTTCTGATAATCATGTTGTTTATCTTCCGCCATTTTTAATGTGGCATCTGACTTAATTAAATGACCCTTTCCCTTTTTATTGATTGATAGCGTATAATCTGTATCATTCGTAAAAAGGTGAGCCTTCATTAATTCAGTTCCCAAATATTTTTCAATAATAGGTTTTGCTTCCTCAAAAGCATAATTTTTCACCTCATCTCTGTTTTCATAACGATAGGTAAAAGAAAGCACCTCTTGTTTTTTAATTTCAACAATCCTGGCATAAATATTTTTCAAATCCCGGCTTTTACCTCTTTTTTTGCCAAGGGTTAATTTTACAAAAGTGTTCTCTTTTGTGGCGTTTATAAACTGTTCAATAAAATTATTGATTACTAAATCCATACTGGCTTTTTTAATTTGTGTAAAGGTATCCATTTTTATTTCATTCATAAGCAATGCTCGCTTGCTAAAACGAATTAAGTAATTCAAATAAATTGCCGATTTGCAATTGCTAGATACTAGATTCTGGATACTGGATACTGGATTCTGGATTCTGGATTCTGGATACTGGATACTGGATTCTAATTAGAACCCAATCTTCTAATTTACCAATCCACAACTTTCTCAGTCATTTTGGCAGACTAAACTCAATGGCATTTTCTTTGATAAACAAAAGCGGACAATAAAAATACATACTGAAAAATGCAAAAAGGAAAAATTAATGTACAGACGGAAAACATCTTTCCGATTATCAAGAAATTTTTATACTCAGATCACGAAATATTTTTGCGTGAAATTGTATCTAATGCCGTAGATGCCACACAAAAACTCAAAACCCTCGCTTCGCTTGGTAAATTTAAAGATGAATTAGGTGACATCACCGTTCAGGTTATCCTCGATAAAAAAGCAAAAACCCTAACGATTAAAGACAGAGGAATTGGTATGACTGCCGACGAAATCGACAAATATATCAATGAAATTGCATTTTCGAGTGCCGAAGAATTTGTCAAAAAATTCAAAACCAAGAGTGAAGCTGAAGCCAATGCCATTATCGGTCATTTCGGATTAGGGTTTTATTCCTCGTTTATGGTTTCGGATAAGGTTGAACTTTTAACCAAAACTTATAAAAAAGGTGGCTCAACTAAAGCGATGAAATGGGAATGTGATGGGAGCCCTGAATACACAGTTACAGAAATTGACAAGGCAGATCGTGGAACAGAAATCATTCTTCACATTGATGAAGAATCAAAAGAATTTTTAGAAGAGCACCGTGTTTTAGAGTTGCTAAAAAAATATAGCAAATTCTTGCCAGTACCTATCCAATTCGGAACTGAAAAAATCAGTGAAAAAGTTGAAGGAGAAAAAGATAAAGACGGTAACGATAAGTACGAAGAGGTTATAAAACCTCGAATGATTAATAATACCAATCCTTTGTGGAAGAAAAAACCAACGGATTGTACGGATGAAGATTATACCAAATTCTATCACGAACTTTACCCAATGACATTTGATGATCCGTTGTTTCACATTCATCTAAATGTTGATTATCCTTTTAACCTCACAGGAATTTTATATTTTCCAAAAGTTAAAAAGAACCTTGAAGTTCAGAAAGACAAAATTCAATTATTCAGTAATCAGGTTTTTGTAACTGATTCTGTCGAGGGCATTGTTCCTGAGTTTTTAACATTACTACATGGAACCATTGACTCTCCGGATATTCCATTAAACGTTTCACGTTCGTACCTACAAAGCGATTCTAACGTAAAGAAAATTTCTAATTATATCATGCGAAAAGTTGCGGATAAATTAGAAGAACTTTTCAAAAAAGATAGAGAAGCTTTTGAGAAAAAATGGGACGATATTAAAGTATTTATCCAATATGGAATGATTTCGGAAGCTAAATTTTACGATAGAGCAGAAAAGTTTTCACTCCTTAAAAATATGGATAATAAGTACTTCATGTTTGATGAATATAAAGAACATGTGAGCACGAATCAGAAAGACAAGGATAACAAACTGGTTTATTTGTACAGCAACGACAAAGATAAACAGCATGCATTTATCGAAGCAGCTAAGAGTCGCAGCTATGACGTTTTGCTGATGGATGGAGTACTAGACAATCACTTCATTAATTCATTGGAACAAAAGCTAAGCGACACTTCATTTAAACGTGTTGATTCTGACTCTTTAGACAAACTCATCAATAAAGAAGAAGTATTACCTTCGAAATTGGACGATAAACAAAAAGAAGAATTAAAAACTGTTATTGAAAGAAGCATTGATACAAAAACTTTCACTTTATCGTTCGAAAACATGAGCGAATCAGATATGCCTTTCCTCATCACTCAAAATGAGTTTATGCGAAGGATGAAGGATATGCAACAAATGGGAGGTGGCGGAGCAATGTTCATGGGTGATATGCCAGATTCGTATAATTTAGTTGCAAATTCAAACAGTCCTGTTTTTAGTCAATTAGCTGAAGAAAAAGAAGAAGAAAAGAAAGATGCAATGGTAAAACAACTTTACGACCTGGCTCGGCTTTCTCAAAACTTATTAAAGGGTGAAGAGTTGACAAACTTCATTAAAAGAAGTATTGAAATCATTAAATAAATAGATGTAAAGTTTTAAACAACGGCAATAAAATCATTTTGTCGTTGTTTAATTCTTATACTAAAATTATCTACTTTAGTCCAAAACAAAAAAATCAAGAACATGAAAAAATCGTGGATTATTATTGGAGTTATTGCCCTTGTAGTTCTACTAATTTATACCTCAGTAAAAGGAACCTATAATTCGATGGTAACTTTTGAAGAAGATATTAATGGCAAATGGTCGCAGGTAACAACCGACTACCAGCGCCGAATGGATCTAATTCCAAACCTGGTTAACACCGTAAAAGGTTATGCCGATTTTGAACAAGAAACTTTAACAGCAGTTGTTGAAGCACGAGCCAAAGCTACTTCGGTAAATGTGTCTGCAGATAATTTAAACCCAGCTATGTTCGAGCAATTTCAGGCTGCACAACAAGGGTTGAGTTCATCTTTAAGTCGATTACTCGTGACGATCGAGAAGTATCCTGAATTAAAAGCAAATCAAGGATTTCTGGACTTACAAGCACAGTTGGAAGGAACTGAAAATCGAATTGCAAATTCGCGAAGAAAATTTAATGAAGCAACACAGCAGTTTAACACATACATTAAAAAATTCCCAAAAAACATTTATGCAAATATGTTTGGTTTCGAAAGCAAAGTGTATTTCCAAGCTGCCGAAGGTGCTGAAAAAGCTCCTGAAGTAACATTCTAGCGCATAACACAAATTCGCATTATCCCTCATTTAAACTTATGAACATGACTTCTGCAAAGAATTTCTTTACGAAAACCCAAAAGGATGAAATAAGGAAATCAATCCTGATGGCTGAACTTGATACCTCGGGTGAGATAAAAGTACACATTGAAAATAACTGTGAAGAGGAAGTGCTTGACCGTGCAGCCTATTGGTTTACCGCATTAAAAATGGACAAAACTGAACTTCGGAATGGCGTACTTTTTTATTTGGCAGTTAAAAGCAAAAAGTTTGCAATTATTGGTGACGAAGGGATTAATAAAGAGGTTCCTAAAGATTTTTGGGATGAAGTGAAAGAAGAAATGACTGCTCATTTTGCAAAAAAAGAATTTACTGAAGGTTTGGCATTGGGAATTCAAAAAGCCGGAATATTGTTGAAGAAACACTTTCCTCGTCATTCCGACGATATTAATGAACTATCGGATGAAATCTCTTTCGGAAAAAACTAAAAACAAAATGATTAAAATTAATAGGATATTGCTCGTTCTTGGTTTTGTATTCTCATCAACCGGGTTGGTTTTTGCACAAGATGATATTCCTACAAGGCCAAATCCACCAAAATTGGTCAACGATATCACTCAAACATTGAGTGGCAGTGAAATCAGCCATCTTGAAAGAAAACTTGAGAATTTAAGTAATACCACCTCAAATCAAATTGTGGTTTTTATTACCAATGATTTAAAAGGTTATGAAGTGAATGATTTTGCCGATAGGCTTGGCGATAAATGGGGAATTGGACAAAAAGAATTTGACAATGGAGTAGTCATTGTTGTTAAACCAAAAACTTCGAGAGAAAAAGGCGATGTTTCAATTTCTGTTGGCTATGGTTTAGGAGGAGCAATTCCTGATTTAACAGCAAATCGAATTATCGACAATGAAATGATTCCATCCTTTAAACAAAATGATTATTTCTTAGCTCTCGACAAAAGTACAGACGTACTAATGGCATTAGCTGCCGGCGAATACAACTCTGATGAATATGCTGCAAAAACCGAAGGCAGTGCTTGGGGACTTTTGGTTCCTATAATTGCGATATTATTCTTTGTAATAGTGAGTCGTACTGGGAGAAAAGGTTCTCAGACTTATGGAAGTAGGAGCTCACTCCCTCTATTGGGAATGTTCTTTTTGGGAAGTGCCATGGGACGTGGTAGTCATAGAGGAAGTTTTGGTAATTTCTCCGGTGGTTCCGGCGGATTTGGAGGCGGTGGAGGTTTTGGCGGCTTCGGTGGCGGTGGATTCGGTGGTGGTGGTGCCAGTGGAAGCTGGTAAGAATTCAATGTACTAATTCGACAATTTTACAATTAGCCAATTAAAAATTTATAAAATCTAATATGGGATGGCTTCCCGCCTGTGGCGGGACGAAATCCCATATTTTTTTCCTTTTCAGTATGGCATCCAGATTCGGTTTAGGTCATGGGATGTCGTCCTTGCTGTATTATTTCTTAAATAAAACTTTTTTAAATTACCATCTTTTTCAAATTTAATTATGTTCTCTTCTTTTAAATCTGCAAGGTGCCTGGAAATATTCGGCCCGTGTTGGTTTGTTAAACGAGCCAGTTCTCTGAGATGAATTTTCTTATTTTTATTGGTATATAGAGTCTTAAGAATGTCTTTTATTCCAGAACGAAATATTGTTTTCATTTTGTTAACAATTGTTATGATATTGTTAACATTTAAATAGTTTTCGCAATAGGGGTTATTTATTGCTTTAACATATATTCTCCTAAAATATTCTTTAAGTTACAGGAAATCATTCATTGTAGATTAATTTCATTAGTAATACTGCTTATTAAGTGTTTATTGGGAATGTCCGAAAGATTTTTGATAATAAATAATTGTAATGATAAAAAATAAAAGAATTAAATTATTGCGGGGTGATAATTTTAGTCAAAGGGACGTAGGTCCAGTTATAGACATATAACGCTTCTGAGTGTTTTGCATCCATAATGCCTATTTGTTTATCATTGAAAGAATACGTTTGAGCTGACGAGTTCATCACGCTACCTATATCTCCAGTTACATTGAAATCAGATACTGCTTGTTTAAATTCGTGAACTGCGATTATGTAGTTACCTGTGCCCATAGTTATTTCTGCTTTTTTTGTAGGTCGAAGAGTTATGCCGATTGGAGTATTAATTGTTTGACGAGTGGTAGTTGTGTTGTATCCTCCTTTGGAAATGTTAATAGAACCTGTGTTTGAAACTTCAACATTTGATTTGGTGAAATTTCTTGTGTTATTTTCGTCACTTTTAAAACTTGAAAAGTATCCTTCGATAGCGTTCTTCTCGGTAGAGTTAAAAGTATCATCAATAAAATAAGTGTGGTTATTTGTTAATGAACTGTGCTTTACTTGTACTTCAATTTTTTCAGCAGAAAGACCGCTTATTGCCTCGTAGAAAACTGCGCCAAACCCATCGTTAATAGTATCTGAAGCATTTGTAATATTTGAAGGTATTAGATAATTAAACTGGTAACCATAATGTCCGTCTTTAACTAATTGAATTGTAACTGTTTGACCTAAAGGTAAATCATCAACTCTAAATTTACCGTCACTCCCAGAATAATCAGATTCTTTAATTATATTTCCACCACTCATAACAATTATTTTAGCACCTGACATTACTTGTCCGTTTGCGTTTCTAGCAATGCCTTCAAGGTCTTGTAGTTGACGGATGCCTTCTTCATTAAGAGTATAAATATCCACTCCCATATTCCATGGTCTAAATGTTTTATTCTTCGAATGACTACTATAGCCTGATTTGGATACATTTACGGTCCCAGATGCAGTTTGTGTAGATGTTTCTCCTTTAGGTATGTAATCCATTAATATTGAGAACGGACTTGTTTCTCCGTTAGAACCTGTAGTTTTACTAACATCATAATTCAAACTAGATATTTGTATTCTAGCGATTGCATTCGCTAAAGGGTTACCATTATCATCGACAGCTTTAGGAGTATATATTCCCCATACATTTTGCATGAGGTGTTCTAAAGTAATATTTCTAATGTCTTCGTGAGTTCCTTCAACAAATACTTTTGTGGTTGTTTTATCTGCGAAATTTTCGTGTTCAATTAATAATTCGTATGCTGCTTGTGAAATATCATCTCCTGAACGACCACTCTTTGCTCTAATAGTAAATTTTCCTTGGCTATCAGATGTTCTATAAAACGTGGTATCTGAAATAAATTCATGATCTTGGATTTTAACTTCGATAGATGCTCCTGCAGCTACCTTGCCTGTTTTGTCAGAGATTAATTGATATGTTTGTTCTGAATAATCAGTATTAGGATCTGTTTTTTCTACTAATTCGAAAATGCCTTTACCCATATCGCCAGACTCAAATATTTCAGTTCTTGTATTTTTATTGTAATTTTCTTTTGTTACTTCGATGATTGCATCAATACTTAGAGTTGGTATTTCTCCTTTAGGTGTTTGTCCTATTTCCATCGAGAATTGATCAGTTTCACCATCTGACTTTGTTAATTTAGCATACTCATTATTATTTGACAAAATAATTTTAGCGTTTGCATCTTGAAGGGGATTTCCTTTATCGTCTGTAACTTTTACTATGTACTGTGTATACGTACTTAGAATAATGTGAGGTAAATCAATAGTATTAATTTCTGTGTGAACACCTTCGGTAAAAACATCTGTGAATTCTTTATCTTGAAAGTTCTCGTGTTCAATAAAAAATTTGTAAGCTGCTTGAGAAATGATTCCATTTTTAACACCGCATATTGCTTCTATAGTGAACTTACCTATGCTGTCTGCAATTCTATATATTGTTGTGTCTCGAACATTTTCATTGTCTTCAATTGATGCTGTGATAAGTGCTCCGGGCGCAAATTTTCCTGTTGCATCAGAAACTAATTGATATGTTTTTGTAGAATATTCATCAGCAGGAACTAATTTAGTTATGGCATATGATTTTGAGGGAAAATAATTTGTTCTAATTTGTAATGCTATGCTATCAAGGTCATATTCGAACTCTTTTTTGTATTTTAACCAAGCAGTAACTTCATTCCCTTGATCTGTTTCGTTAACTTTTAATATCTCAGTAATTATTTTAAAATCGTTTTCTCCGTTACTAGCTGTTGTTCCTAAATATGTTTTTTTATCCATTCCTGGAACTTCAGGCATATCGAGAGCTAATTCCATTCCTTCTATTGGTTCTAAAGTTTCTTTGTCTATGAATCTAATAGTTCCTTGTGAATATAATGTATCTAGCGTGTTATTTAACATAGTTAAACCAAGATTAAGCTGAGCGTTAGATTGTTTGATGGTAATTTCTAAACTATCTTTAGCTACACTCTCATCTTCCCAACTAAGCATGAATTTAGAAGTTTGACCTTCGCTATTTTCCCCAACATAAAATAATATATTTTCAAAGTTCTTATCACCGTTATCGTTTGTGACGCCGCGAATTATGTCGTTAGGAATTGTAGGATTATCAATTGGACGCATTGCAAGCTTTATTCCTTGTAATGGTTCATCAGTTTCGACATTATATAAGTGAATTTTTTGATCTGTTCTTAAGCTGTCTATTGCAGCTAGAATCCTATCAAGATAAACTGTGTCGGCAACATTGACTCCTGTTTTGATAGCTCTGCTTCTTGATTTTGGCTCAAAATCTGGTGCTGAAGAATTCTCATCATATTGAGTTTGTCCTGTAGAGTTTGGAATGTCATAATGTGCGGGCAAATTAAATGATACCAACCCGTTTGAATTAGTGTTATATTGTTTTAGAGTTGTGGGAATATTAGTATTGCTTGTACTTGTTTGATACGTGATAGTCCCATTAGTTATTGGTGTTTTGTCGTCATTTGCTAGAAGAACTGTGGTTCCAGTACCATAAATTAATGATTTTGTTGGTGTAGGGTTGGGAACTGAAGCTGGATCTTTACCGCAGGAAACAATTATCAACGAAATTATGAGAATGGAAATTAAACTCCTATTAAAAAAAAACGCATGGACATATAAATACATATTGAATTCTTTTAGGGGGAGTTTAAATTCTTTTTAAATATATGAATAATTTTGAGATTAGATCTTATAACTTTAAGGAGGTGTCTAAAAAGCCTACAAATTGTCATTCTGAATTTATTTCAGAATCTTAAATAGTTGACTTTGAGATTCCGGAACAAGTCCGGAATGACAGAAAAATGAAAAGGCTGCCCTTTTTGGACAGCCTCTTCTTTTTATTCCAAAAAAAATATTTTAACTGTTATTTTTTAACAAGCCCCTCCTAATTTTTTGATCTTAAATTGCTTCGGAATTTCCCCTCTTATTTTACCAGCTTGTGTTAGCAAATATTAGAGGTAATTCGTTACCGTAATAGGGATTTATAAAATTTCTTTTTTATATTTGCTCTATTCATATTTAATTTGAATTTCAGTAAAATTCTACCTATTTTTAGTAGATTAATCGTCAGACTTTTGGCAAATATTGAACTCATAAATCATTAATATCACATGGGCAATTTCCACAAGATTAAAATGAAAACCATAAAACAGCTCGTTTTATTAAGCACCATCTTCCTTTTTATTACAACATCCTTTACTCAAGTTCAGGCTCAGGAAGGAAAGGAATTGTTTACTGTTTGTGCGGCCTGCCACACCATTGGTGGAGGCAAATTAATTGGCCCTGATTTGGCTGGTGTAAATGACAGACATGATGAAGCATGGCTGATTAAATTCATTCAGAATTCGCAAGCCATGATTCAGGCAGGTGACGAAATTGCGGTAAAATTATTTGCGGAGTATAATAATATCCCCATGCCACCTAATAATATCTCGGATGATCAAGTACGAACCTTATTGAACTATATTAAAAATTTTGAAGCCGGTGAAGCTCCTGCAAAAGTGGAAGAAGAAGTAGCGGCAGTAAAAGAGTATACCAGTGAGACGACTTATGAACCAACCTATCTCAGAAAAGCAAATTCACGTAATTATGGCACCACTTTCTTCATCGCATTAATTTTATTTATTCTGGCTTTAGCCGATTTAATTGTCACACGATTAATCAAAGCAAAATTTGTTCATGTTATTGTTTTACTTATCACTGTTTTCATAATGGGTGAGGTTATTGTTATTGAAGCACAAGGGCTGGGACGGCAACAATATTATGAACCGGAGCAACCCATTGCGTTTTCTCATAAAGTGCATGCAGGGCAAAACAAAATCGATTGTTTTTATTGTCACACCACTGCCAAAGAAAGTATGCATGCAGGGATTCCTTCTACCCAATTGTGTATGAATTGCCATACCGTTGTAAAGTCAGGAACAATGACAGGAACTGAAGAAATTGCGAAAATTTATGCATCCATGGAAACACAAACACCTATCGAATGGATTAAGGTTCACAATGTACCCGATCATGTTTATTTTAGCCATGCACAACATGTTGAAGTTGGACAAATAAGTTGTAACGAATGTCATGGCCCCGTTGAAACCATGGATAGGATAATGCAGGTGAGTGATTTAAGTATGGGTTGGTGTATCGATTGTCATCGAACCAAAGAAGTTCAGTTTACAAACAATTTTTATAAGGATTATGCAAAACTGCATGAAGAAATAAATTCAGGCAAGCGTAGCAAAATTACTGTTGATTTAATTGGCGGCGAAGACTGTCAAAAATGTCATTATTAAAATAACATTGAAATTACAAACAGATGAAGAAATACTGGCAAAGCCTAGAAGATTACCAAAGGATTAAAACGAATACAGCATACGTTGCAGAAGCTGAACCCGAATTTTCAGTTGAGGGGATGAGCCCTGAAGAAAAAAAAGGTGGTGCTACACGACGTGATTTTTTGAAGATGCTTGGGTTTACTGTTGGAGGCGCTGTTATTGCTGCCAGCTGTGAAACCCCTGTTCGTAAAGCCATTCCTTTCTTAAATCAACCTGAAGAAATTACACCCGGGGTTGCCAATTTTTACGCCTCTACTTTTTATGATGGAAATGACTATTGCAGCATACTGGTAAAAACCCGAGAAGGTCGACCCATTAAGATTGAAGGTAATGAGTTATCTCCAATTTCTAAGGGTGGAACCAGTGCCAGAGTTCAGGCATCTATTTTAAATTTATACGACAATGCCCGTTTTAAATTTCCAATAAAAGATGGCCAGGAAATAGATTGGGATACGCTCGACTCTGAGATCTCTTCTCAGCTTAAATCAATTAACGCGGAAGGCAAGGAAATTGTTTTATTAACAGGAACCATTATCAGTCCTTCAACCCGTAAAGTGATCGAAAATTTTAAAGTTGTTTATCCTCGAACAAAATGGATCAGCTACGATGCAGTTTCGTATCAAGCCATCAGAAATGCACACAAACAACAGTTTGGTGCCGCCATCATTCCATCTTACCAAATTGCAAAAGCTAAATTAATTGTCGGCTTCAATGCCGATTTTTTAGGAAACTGGCTTTCTCCAACTGAATTTACCAAACAATATTCTGCTGCCCGAAGATTACTAAAAGGTGAAACCAACATGCTTCGTCACATTCAGTACGAAACCACAATGACTGTTACCGGTGGAAGTGCAGATAACCGCACGCCAATTAAAGCCAGTGATGAGAAAGCGACTTTACTTAATCTTTATAATGAAATAGCTGGCATGCTGGGAAAAACCCAATTTGCCATTTCTAAACCTGTAGTTGAGGTTCATAAGTTAGCCGTTGAGCTTCTAGAAAACAAAGGAGAATCTCTTGTGTTATGCGGAACCAATGATGAGGAAACGCAACTAATTGTGAATGCCATTAATTATTTATTGGGCAATTATGGACAAACCATTGATCTGGCTCAAAATGTTCAGTTAAAACAAGGTGATGATATGGAAGTTGCTGAATTAATTGAACGCATGAATGCCGGCCATGTTGGAGCCATTCTTCACTACAATGCAAACCCTGTTTACAATTACCCGAATGCTCAAAAATATATTGATGGATTATCCAAAGTTGGTTTAAAAATTTCATTTGCTGAAGCACCGAATGAAACAAGTGTGTTAAGCGATTATATTGCGCCTGATAATAATTATCTGGAATCGTGGAATGATGCAGAACCCAAACTTGGGTTTTACAGCATGATGCAACCAAGCATTCGAGAAATTTTTTCTACCAGACAAGCTCAGGATAGTTTGTTAAAATGGTCGGGTAGTGATGTGAGTTTCCAGGATTTTATTGAAAAATACTGGGAAGAAAATTTATTTGGCAAACAATCCAAACATCTTACTTTCCGAGCATTTTGGAATCAATCGGTGCATGATGGTGTTTTCCAATCAGAAGAAACATTAAGTTCAAACCTTTCTTATAATGAAGTTAAACTAAAAAATTCGGACTTAAAAGCGGATCAAACTAAGTATGAATTATTCCTTTATGAAAAGATGGGGATAGGCAGTGGAAACTTTGCAAATAATCCTTGGTTGCAGGAATTACCAGATCCGATCAATATGTCAACCTGGGATAATTATTTATGTGTTTCTACTCCTCTTGCTGAGAAACTTGACTTTAAAACAGAAGACGTTGCTCTAATTAATGGCAATTTTGAAATGCCTGTATTGGTGCAACCCGGACTTGAGAAAGATAGTGTTGCCATTGCCATTGGATATGGACGAACTACAGCAGGTAAAGTTGGCGACGAACTCGGAACCAATGTTTATCCATTTATGACCATGAGTAATGGTTTAAGAAAATTCAGTGGCAATTTTGTAAGTGTTGATAAAGTGGCAGGTAAAACCTATCCGTTAGCACTTACACAATCGCACCACACCATGGAAGGGCGGAGCTTGGTTAGAGAAAGCACGCTAGGAAAATTCCTGAAAGATCCTGCTTCCGGTAACGAACAACACGCTATTGATGCAGAAAAAAATACGACACTATACACTCAACCTGAATTTACAGGATTCCAATGGGGAATGGCAATCAATCTTAATTCATGTATTGGATGCGGAAATTGTGTAATTAGCTGCCAGGCCGAAAATAACGTGGCAGTGATTGGTAAGACAGAAGTTCGTAATCGTCGAATCATGCACTGGATCAGGATTGACAGATACTATTCTGAAGAATCTGAAAATCCGGAAGTATTCCATCAACCAGTGATGTGTCAACATTGCGACAACGCACCATGTGAAAATGTTTGTCCGGTTGCTGCAACACCTCACAGCAGCGAAGGATTAAATCAAATGGCTTATAACCGTTGTATCGGAACACGATATTGTATGAATAATTGCCCATACAGGGTTCGTAGATTTAACTGGTTTGAATATGCCAACAATAAAGACTTTGATTATAACATGAATACTGATGTGGGCAAACTAGTTCTAAATCCTGACGTTGTTGTGCGTTCGCGTGGAGTAGTTGAAAAATGCTCTTTGTGCGTTCAACGAATTCAGGAAAAGAAATTATTGGCAAAACGTGAAAACAGACAATTGGCTGACGGCGAAATTAAAACAGCATGTCAGGCAAGTTGTCCTGCCGATGCCATCACTTTTGGTAATTTATTAGACCCAAACAGTGAAATTTCAAAGATCAATGAAAGTCCAAGAATGTATCACTTACTCGAGCAAATTCACACCTTGCCATCGACCAGTTATTTGACAAAAATAAGAAATAAAAAAAGCTAATCTAAGCCTTCAAAAATGTATAAAAAAGAAGTTAGAGGAATATTAGTTGAGGGAAATAAAAATTTCGGGCAAATCACCCGTGATATTACCGCACCCTTATACGGAAAAACTCCGCTTTGGTGGTATATCGCCATCTCCATTTCGAGCATTGCCATTTTAATTGGCAGTTTGGCGATTTACAAAACCATTTCAACAGGAATTGGAACATGGGGGGTAAATAATAATGTAGCCTGGGGATGGGGAATCATCAACTTTGTTTGGTGGGTAGGAATTGGTCATGCCGGAACTGCATTCTCCATTTTTCTTCTCATATTAAGACAGAAATGGCGTACTTCTATTAATCGTGCAGCTGAAGCAATGACCGTAGTTGCAGTACTTTGTGCTGGTTTATTCCCAATGTTGCATATGGGTAGAATCTGGAACGCCTTTTTTATTTTACCTTACTGGAATACACGCGGGCCTTTATGGGATAATTTTAATTCACCTTTATTTTGGGATGTAGTTGCTATTAGTACTTATTTAATGGCATCAGCTGTTTTTTGGTTTATTGGAATGATTCCTGATTTTGCTACCATTCGTGACAATACCACTTCAATCATTAAAAAAAGAGTTTACGGATTTTTAAGTTTTGGCTGGATAGGAAATGCAAAAGGCTGGTTACGTTTTGAAACCGCTTCGTTACTATTAGGAGGATTAGCCGCACCATTAGTTGTTGCAGTTCACTCAATCGTATCAATGGACTTTGCAACCTCAGTAATGCCGGGTTGGCATACAACCATCTTTCCACCTTATTTTGTGGTCGGTGCCATTTTTTCAGGATTTGGAATGGTATTAACTTTAATGATTATCGTTCGAAAAGTATTTAAATTTCAGGATTATATCACCCAATCGCATTTTGATGCGATCGCACGGATTCTGACTTTTATCAGTTTGATTATGGCAACTGCTTATTCAACAGAACTTTTCATAGCTTGGTACAGTGGTGGCGAATACGAAATGTTCACCTTTATGAAAAACAGGGTGACAGGTGATTACACTTTTGCATTCTGGACCATGGTTACCTGTAACGCATTTATTCCTCAACTATTCTGGTTCAAGAAAATCAGAAAAAATATAACCATTGTTTTCATCATGTCAATTTTTATCAATATCGGGATGTGGTTTGAGCGATATGTAATTGTGGTAACTTCTTTATCAAAAGATTTTCTCCCATCAAGTTGGGCAACTTATTCACCTACTTACGTTGAGATTGGAATCTTTATTGGAACGCTTGGAATATTTATCACAGGTGTACTATTGTTTTTCAGATATATACCAATGATTGCAATTAGTGAAGTAAAAGGAATTTTGAAAAAAACCAGCAAATAAACTACCATGAAACATTAATGTTTTTTTATTAAGAGACACATGAGGAAGATTAAAAAACATAAGTGGCAAAATATTAACATATCTGCAAAAATATAAACAGATGACAGAAACAAGTATTATAGGAGTTTATGAAGATGAGGATGTTTTACTCGAAGCCATTCATCATGTACAAAAAAAAGGAATAATCATTAAAGATGTGTATTCGCCCATTCCATTGCACGGCGTATTTGAAGCCTTAAAATTAAAAACCAGATTACCGCTGGCAACTTTTATATATGGGGTTTTCGGAACTATTTTAATTTTCGGATTCCTTTATTGGACCTCTGTAGTTAGTTACCCATTGAAATTTGGTGGTAAGCCATTAAACTCACTTTCGTTCATTATCATCATGTTTGTTGCAACCATTTTTGTTGCTACATTTATGACTTTCATGACATTCTTTATTCGTGAAAAATTAGGCCCAGGGAAAAAGGTTGATGTTTTAGATCCTCGCTCTACTAATGACAAATTCCTAATCGTTATCGAGAAAGATGAAAACATGACAGCCAAAGAAATTGATTTAATAAAAACTTCTTTAAAAGAAAGTGGTGCTTCTGAAATTAATGAAGCTAAAAAAGAAGTTAAAGAAAAACATTAACACGAAATATTCACACAATGAATACAGTGAAACATAATATCATAAAAAGCACTTTTTTCATCCTCATTTTGATGCTTGGTTTAAGTTCGTGTAATCACGAAAAAACGCATCCTGGTTATGCTTACATGCCCGACATGTATTACTCTGAGGCTGCTAATGCAAATTCGCCAAGTACCGTTTTTAAAAATAAGATGACGAATCAAATGCCGGCTCCAGGTACTATCGCTAGAGGGCACATGCCTTATCCTTACCAACCAAAAAATTATTTCGACCAAATCGCAGCCGGAAATGAGTTGATAAACCCGATTGAAATTAATTTGCAAACCCTCGCCGAAGGCAAAGCCCAATATGAAATTTTCTGTATGAGTTGCCACGGCGATCAAGGTGATGGAAATGGCTTTTTGTACACCAGTAAATTATATCCGATGAAACCCACATCTTTGATTGAAGATTATGTTCAGAATAAAAAAGATGGCGAGATTTTTCATGTCATTACCGTAGGATCACTCTCTGGTTTGATGGGTGCACACGGCAGTCAAATTAAGGCAGAAGATAGGTGGAAAATCATAAATTATATTCGAAAAGACCTTGCTAAAAAGTAATTGAACAAGATAATTTTAACCCAATGGATAAAGAATTAATCATCTCTTCAAAATTTAAAAATGCAGCTTATGCATTGATCGGAATTGGAATCATAGCATTCATTTATGGGTTCATCAAACATCCCGATCGTGCCTGGACCAACCTGCTTATCAACAATTATTATTTTTTGGCATTAGCTATCGGAGCTACTTTTTTCATGGCTTTGCAATACATTACCCAAAGTGGCTGGTCTTCTGGTTTTGTCAGAATTCCACAGGCCATTGCAAACTTTTTTCCGGTACTTCTTTTATTGATGATTCCTATTCTTTTTGGCATGCATCATATTTACCATTGGAGCCATGCAGAAGAAGTGGCAAATGATATAATC
This sequence comes from Bacteroidales bacterium, assembly GCA_963674935.2. Classification (GTDB taxonomy): domain Bacteria; phylum Bacteroidota; class Bacteroidia; order Bacteroidales. The sequence continues at coordinate 1,509,895 of CAXXWZ010000002.1, read as the reverse complement.
CTTCAGCATAAAGCACCTTACTTGAATATTCCATTTTTCATGATTCGTTTTTTTATTTACTTCATTGTTTGGATTGGATTAACCAGACTACTCAGAAGTTTTTCGCATAAAGAAGACTTAGAAGGTGGGCTTAAATATTTTGAAAAGAGTGAATTTTATTCGAAAGTCTATATTTTTGCACTTGCACTCACTTTCTCATTAGCCACTTTCGATTGGATTATGTCTATTGATTCACATTGGTTTAGCACCATTTTTGCCATCAGAAATTTTGCCATGGGATTTTATCATGCAGTGGTGATGATCACCATTGTTTTAATTCTGCTTAACAAATTAGGATACTTTCCATTCTTCAATAAATATCACTTAAAAGATTTAACAAAGTACATTTTTATCCTCAGTATTATTTGGGCATATACCTGGTTTAGTCAATACATCTTGATTTGGTATGCCAATATCCCGGAAGAAACCGTTTATTACGTTCCTCGTACCATAGGCGAATTCAAACCATTGTTTTACACTGAATTAATCGTTAACTGGTTATTTCCTTTTTTGGCCTTAATGTCGACCAAAGTTGCAACCAATAAAAATGCAGTTTTAGCCATCTCCATCATTTTAATGCTAGGACAATGGGTTGATGTTTACATGCAGGTAACTGTTGGAACCCTTCATCACATGCATATTGGGTTCATCGAAATTGGAAGTTTTATTGGTTATGTTGGATTGTTCTGTTTGGTTTTAGCCCATTCTCTGAAACAACATCCTTTGATTGCCAAGAATCACCCTTATTTAGAAGAATCGCTGGATCATCATGCTTAATTAATAACTTAAGTAATCTGTTATTGAATTGTTAATTTTTTAAGGCATGATTTTAATTTACTAAATTTGCCGGACACAAAAAACTACATAAACTACATAAACTAAGTAACCTTATGAGAAAATTTTTCGATTTTTTGTTTTCAATGCAATTTGCGGGCACACTTATGCTCATTTTTGCCGCAGTAATTGGAGCTGCAACTTTTGTAGAAAATGACCTCGGTACACTTGCCGCACGTATCATTGTTTATGATGCGCACTGGTTTGAAGGATTGATGTTATTAATGTCAATTAGCATGTTTGGTAGTATTTTTAAATACAAACTTTATCAGCGGAAAAAACATACAGTATTAATATTTCACATCTCATTTATAATTATTTTGATTGGATCAGCCATAACGCGTTATGTAGGAGAAGAAGGGAATATGAGAATACGTGAAGGAGAAGCTTCTAATCAAATCATTTCACAAAATGCTTATATTCAAGTTACTGTAAATAATGGAGTTAATCGTTATAACTATAGCGATAAAAAACTCTTCAATCCATACAGAACTAATCGTTACAGCAAAACGCTTAATTTCAATAATGAAAAAGCGCATGTCGACTTAGTAAGATTTGTTGCAAATGCAGCTGAAACTATAGTTGATGATCCTTATGGAAGTCCAATTATATCTGTTGTTACCATGGGCCGCAATGGACAAGAAGCGAAGTTTATCAGAAAAGGTGAATCAGTATTAATTGGTAACACCTATTTTTCTTTCGAGACCGGAACAATCAATCCTACCCATGTTCAGGTTAGTCAGGGAGCGGATGGATATTTCTTTAATTCACCAATGGCAGTTAGTTATACTGAAATGACTAATCAAACTAAAATTCAAATGGAAGCTAATACCAGGCATGCCTTTGAACCAATGAAATTATATTCATTTGGAGCTAGCAGTTTAGTGATTCAAAAAATTTATGATAAAGCCAGTACTCGATTGGTTGAAGGTCCGGCAAGCAAGGATGTCAACTATAATGATGCTGCTATTTTTAATGTAACGTATAAAGATAAAAACCAACAAGTAACTGTATTCGGAGGCTCTGGAATTCTCGGAGAAAAGAGTTCTGTTGTTTTAGATAATATTGAATTCACAATAAGTTATGGTTCCAAAATTATTGACATTCCATTCTCGCTATATTTAAGAGATTTTCAGTTAGATCGATATCCAGGCTCCATGAGTCCATCCTCATTTGCAAGTGAAGTTACTTTGGTAGATAAAAGATATGGAATTGATGAACCTCGTAGAATATTCATGAATAATGTATTGAATTATGATGGTTATCGTTTCTTCCAGTCGTCATATGACCAAGATGAAAGAGGAACCATTCTATCTGTTAATCATGATCGTTGGGGGACATTCGTAACTTATATTGGTTATTTTATCATGGCCTTAGGAATGATCTTAAATTTCTTCCACAAAGACAGCCGATTCAGAAATTTAATGAGACTATCTTCAAAAGTTAAACCAGCAGCAGTTCTATTACTCATGCTAACTTTTGGTGTTCTAAATTCAAATGACGCCCAAGCTCAATACACCACAATAGATGCCGCCAATTATATCGATGCAGCCCATGCCAAAGACTTTGGGAAACTTTTAATTTTAGATCAAAAAGGAAGAATTGAACCCATTAATACCCTTTCTTCAGAAATAGTAAGAAAAGTTACCAAAAAGGGAACTTTTATGGGCTTGAGTTCCGATCAGGTATTTATAGGAATGCTAGCCGATCCGGGTACTTGGCAATCTGTCCCAATGATTAAAGTTTCGGATAGAGAGTTGAAAGGTATTTTAGGTGTACGAGGTAATCGTGCTTCTTTCAACAATTTTATTGATTATAACAAAGGTGGTTCTTATAAATTATCAGGATATGTAGATGCAGCTTACAAAAAGAAACCTGCGGAACGCAATGGTTTTGATAAAGAAATCATGAAGGTTGACGAAAGAGTAAACATCTGTTATATGGTTTATTCAGGTGGATTCATGAATATTTTTCCGCTTAAAAACGATGCTAATAATGGTTGGTATTCTGTTAAGGATTCCATGCGTTTTGCACCTGAAGATCGAGCCTTTGTTAAGAACGTATTGCCCATGTATTATGGGGCAATCAGCAAAGGTTTGCAAACCGGAAATTGGAATGAAGCATCAAAAAGCTTGGGTTATATCAAGGCATTTCAGGAGAAATTTGGAAGCCAGATTTTTCCATCAACTACAAAAACTGCGCTTGAGATTTCTTATAACAATATCAATATCTTCAAACGCTTATTCCCGTTTTATGCCCTTGTCGGATTTATTATGCTCATCTTGCTATTTGCAGGCATTTTAAATCCAAAATATAAATTTAACAAAGTCATTAAAATTGGAATTATTTTAATTCTGATCGGGTTTGCCTTGCACACCCTTGGTTTAGCTGCCAGATGGTATATCTCTGGTCATGCCCCATGGAGTAACGGCTACGAATCGATGATTTATATTGCTTGGGCAACTGTTTTAGCAGGTTTGTTCTTCATGAAAAAATCTCATATAACAATTGCAACTACAGCAGTTTTAGCTTCTTTAACGTTAATGGTTGCAAACATGAGTTGGATGGATCCGGAAATCACAAATTTGGTTCCTGTTCTTAAGTCCTACTGGTTAGTTATTCATGTGGCAGTAATTACAGCAAGTTATAGTTTTCTTGCCATTGGTGCCTTACTTGGGTTTTTAAATTTAGTCATGATGATCCTTAAAAATCCTAACAATAAGGTGCGAATTAATGCGACTATTAAGGAACTCACGAATATCAACGAAATGAATTTGATAATTGGAGGTTTCCTTCTTACCATTGGAACTTTTCTTGGTGCCGTATGGGCTAATGAATCATGGGGTAGATATTGGGGCTGGGATCCTAAAGAAACATGGGCTCTAGTCACTGTTGTTGTTTATGCATTTATCGTTCACATGCGTTTAACTCCGGGGTTAAAAGGAACTTATGCTTTCAACTTTGGCGCACTTATTAGTTTCAGTTCTGTACTGATGACTTATTTTGGTGTAAACTACTATTTATCCGGAATGCACTCTTACGCAAAAGGAGATCCTGTTCCTATACCAGCTTTTGTTTACTATACCATTGCTGTCATTTTTGCAGTATCAATCTGGGCTTATGTGAAAGAAAACAAGCAGAATAAGAAAATTAAATCTGAATAAGATTCAAAAATAAATCTATTTAAGATCCGAGGTATTATTAATACTTCGGATTTTTTCGTGAAACACCAATTTTTATTTCAAAAATTGGATAGTTGAACAATCCCTTCACAGTTGGAGGGGAAGAATCGATCAATTTGCAGTCGTTAACTCAGTAGTCCAGTAATTCTAACTTGATGTTTTCTGAAAAATATCACCCGTGATTCAATTATTTTATTTTTATTAGGTCTAAATTACAATAGTAAATTAATTATGCTATTTTTGTAAAAGTTTATCAGATCAAAAAAGCATACTAAACTTGAAACAATGAAAATAGCTGAGAATAAAGTAGCTGTAATAGCATATACAATGACCACTGACGGAGGTCGAAAAATTATTGAATTAATTAGAAGTGAACATCCACGCGCTTTTATTTTTGGAGCAAGTGTTCTTCTCGAAGGTTTTGAACAAGCCATGATGGGACTTAAAGCAGGTGATAGTTTTGATTTCACATTGGCTCCTGAACAAGCTTACGGACCACGAGACGTTTACGCCGTGATGGATATTCCGAAAGACACTTTTGAGGTGAATGGAGTAATTGACGAGGAAGCACTTTTAATTGGCAATGAAATTCCAATGGCTGATAACCATGGTAACCGACACTTAGGTGTGGTAGTTGATACCAATGCAGAAAATGTAGTGATGGATTTTAATCATCCATTAGCCGGAAAAGAACTTCATTTTAAAGGTGAAGTAATTGAGGTAAGAGAAGCCAACCAAGAAGAATTGGATTCTTTAAATCATAGTTGTGGTTGCGGAAGTAGCTGTGGGTGCAGTGGCAGTGATGAAAAGAAAAATGAATCTCATGGCGGATGTGGTTGTGGAACCCATGAGCATGCACATGCTGATGACGATAGCTGCCCAACTTGCGGTAACGCTCCAGAAGATCAAGGAAAAGGGATTGGAAGTTGCAGGTGTAGTTAATTCAATTAACAAAGTTTTTTTGAGAGATGGTAATTGTGATTATCCAAATTTTATTTTAGAGTTATTTAATAATAGGAAATAGCAAGCACGATATTGAAGAACAGATTCACCTGTTTTTCAATTATTGCTTAACTTTGATTATCATTTTTTATTAAAAAATATGTAATCGAAATCAAGCAAAAGTGCAGGCTAAGAAAAAGAAAGTCTTAAAACAGTATCACCGATTCTTAGATGAGTCAGGAGGTGCAACATTTTTCGGTAAAAAGAAAAGAATTATAATTGGAGAAGAGGGTGTATCAAAATGCTTTATTCTCGGTATGGTAAAATTTAAAACTAAATTAGAACCCATTCGAGATCAAGTAGTGAAAATGCAAAACGAGATTGTAACTGATGAATACTTTAAAGACATTCCTAGCGTTAAGAAAAAACTTGATAAAGTTGGATATTTTTTTCATGCTAAAGATGACCTACCAGAGGTAAGAGAAAAGTTTTTTAAATACATCAAAACAATAAACTGTTCATTTGAAGCTGTTGTCGCTCGTAAATTACCAGACCTGTATGAAAGTAAACATAAATCTAATGAGGCATGGCTTTATGCTGATTTACTTTCGCATTTGCTTAAAAACAAGTTCACTAATCATAGTAAAATTGTATTAAATATTGCCAGTCGAGGAAAATCCACAAAGAATCATAATCTTGAATTAGCTCTCCTGAAAGCTAAGGAGCGATTTGAAATTTCTCATCCTGATAAAAGCATTATTACACAAGTTGTCTTCAATGTAATGGAGCAATCGAGCGAACCCCTATTGAATATTGCTGATTATTTTTGTTGGACAATTCAAAATGTTTTTGAAAGAGGAAATGTTAGATATTATAATTTCTTAAAAGATAATATTTCGACTATAGTTGACTTGTATGATTTTGATAGTTATGGAAAAAAAGGTTGGCCAAATTATTATGGAAGGCATAATCCACTAACTGCTAAAAATAAGATAAGCCCACTTTCACACTAAGATGAGGTTTAACTCTTCAATGGCATGGAGCCAACGTTCATGTGATGCAGACTTACTTTGCAAATATATATCAAAAATGATGTATTTGCAAATTCCACCTAATAGTATTAAGTATTTAAACAACAAAAATTGGGAATAAAGATTTCCAATGAGTTCACCTCATATTGAAAATACTTACCTTTGATTAATACAAACAGTTAAAAAATAATTTGGCTAAGAATCCGGAAATTAAATGTTTTCATTGCGGTGATGATTGTGGGTCACATCCAATCATGCACGAAGATAAACCCTTTTGCTGCAATGGCTGCAAATCAGTTTATGAAATCTTAAAGGATAGTGATGCTTGCGAGTATTACGCCTTTGAGGAAGAACCAGGCATAAAAAATACCAATCCTGAATTAGGCAACAAATTTGCTTACCTCGATCTGGAGGATATTAAAAAAGAATTATACGATTTTTCAGATTCTGGAATTAGCAAAATCACTTTTTTTATCCCATCAATCCATTGTAGTTCTTGCATTTGGTTGCTCGAAAACTTGAACCGATTAAATAAAGGAGTTATTCTTTCATCTGTAAATTTTGTAAAAAAAGAAGCCCGAATCACTTTTAAAGAATCTGAAATTAGTTTACGACAATTGGTTGAATTAATGGCTTCCATCAATTACGAACCCCGAATAACACTAAACGATCTCCAAAAAAAATCAGAGAAATCATCAAACCGAAAAATTTATTATAAATTAGGAGTTGCCGGCTTTGCGTTTGGAAATATAATGCTTCTGAGCTTTCCGGAGTATGTGAATTTTAATGATACGCTTGAGCAATCTTATCGCAATTCGTTTGCGTTGTTAATGCTTATTCTCTCGTTACCAGTTGTTTTTTATGCAGCCACCGATTATTTTACTTCGTCTTATAAAAGTTTAAAAAAGAAAATCATCAATATTGATATCCCAATTGCATTGGGGATTTCTGCTTTGTTTCTGCGTAGTGCTTATGAAATCATTTACCAGATTGATGTGGGGTATTTGGATTCACTCTCCGGATTGGTATTTTTTCTGCTCATCGGAAAATGGTATCAGAATAAAACTTATCAGGCTTTATCCTTCGAAAGAAATTACAAATCATATTTTCCGGTGGCGGTAACCGTAATTAATGAGAAAGAAAAAGAAGTTTCAATTCCACTGAAAGAGCTAAAAATCGGGCAACGTTTAATTGTCAGAAACCGAGAAATTATTCCGGCAGATGCAATCTTACTAAAAGGAAAGGCCAATATCGATTATAGTTTTGTAAGTGGAGAATCAAGCCCCGTATCTAAAACACTAAAGAGTTTAATTTACGCCGGCGGCAGGCAAGTTGGAGAAGCGATTGAACTAATGGTTGAAAAAGAAATTTCACAAAGCTACTTAACTGAGCTTTGGAATCAGGAAATTGGAGTTGAAAAAGAAGGCTCAAAACTCAATTCGTTAATTGATAATGTAAGCCATTACTTCACGATTGCTATTATTTTTATAGCATCAGCAAGTGGCGTTTATTGGCTCATTGTTGATCGAGGAGTTGCGATGAATGCCTTTACATCAGTGCTAATTGTGGCTTGTCCATGCGCATTGGCGTTGACACTTCCTTTTGCTTTTGGAAGTACGATGCGAATATTTGGCAGGGCAGGATTCTACCTCAAAAAAACTGATGTGGTTGAGCAGTTAGCAAGAATCGACACCATCGTTTTTGACAAAACCGGTACCCTTACACGAAATGACGAATTTTTAGTAAACGATGATAAACTCAATTTGAATGATGAGGAGATACCACTCATAAAGTCAGCAGTTCGGCAATCTTCACACCCCATGAGTTTAGCCATTTATAAAAGTTTAGATGCACCAATTATTGAAGAAATAATATCTTTTGATGAAATTCCTTCCGAAGGGATTTTTGCTGAAATTAACAAACAAAAAATCAAAATTGGATCAGAACATTTTGTCACTGGTAAAAAGATAAAACAAAGCACTTACTCAAGTAGGGTTTATGTTTCAATCAACGACCATCAAAAAGGTTTCTTTCAAATAAACAATAAATACCGTGACGGACTTGAGGAAGTCATTCGACATCTCAAACCAAATCAAAAACTTCATCTACTTTCGGGTGATAACGATGCAGAAAAAGAGAAACTCCTTCATCTTTTTAATGATGAAAACAGCATGCATTTTAATCAGTCGCCCAAGGACAAACTGAACTATATCAAAGCTCTTAAGGCACAAGGAAAACACATATTGATGATTGGCGATGGGCTGAATGATGCTGGTGCACTAAATGAGAGTCATGTTGGAATTTCAATTGCCGATAACATTTACCACTTCTCCCCTGCCTGCGATGCCATCTTGGAAGCAAACAAATTTAGTGAGCTATTTAAATTTATGGCTTTCACCAAAACTACAATTACCATCATTAAATTCAGTTTTGTTATTTCTTTTCTCTATAATATTTTTGGGATCTCTTTCGCAGCAGACGGATTATTAACTCCAATTTTGTCAGCCATCCTTATGCCCCTAAGTTCTGTAACAGTTGTTGCCGTTATAACTCTGCTTACCAGATCATTTGCTAAATCCAAAGGGATAAGAAGTTAGTTTTAATTGAACGGACTGAAATACAGAAATTCTCTTCTGATATTTAAACTGACATCATATATTGTTTATCTTTATAAGAACGATATTTAAAAATGTGATTAAATGCAACAAATAATGAACATTTCCAAATCTTGTATTATATAGAATAATTATAAATTGATTTTTTGGTAAACATTTACCTAATTACTTTTTTGATATATCTAAAAACCTTAATATTTTTGTTTAGAACGTAACATGAGTGCATTATTCGTATTAATTGGAGTAAGTTTATTTGTAGCTATTGGTTTTCTGATAGCCTTTATCTGGTCTGTTAAGAGTGGCCAATACGAAGACGATTATACACCGTCCATTCGGATTTTATTTGAAGACAAACCAAAGAAACAAGAAGAATCAGAACCAAAAGAATCTCCGGAAAAAGAAACTAAAAATAACAACCATGGAAATTGAAAAATTCTATTATGACAATCGGATTGTAAAGTATTTCGCCTATGCCACCATATTTTGGGGAATTATTGGAATGCTTGTAGGCTTGTGGGCTGCAATGGAATTGGTATGGCCTGCCTTATCATTTGATCTTGCCATTACAACCTTCGGAAGAATTAGACCTGTTCACACGAATGCAGTAATTTTCGCTTTTGTAGGTAACGGAATTTTCATGGGAATCTACTATTCCCTCCAAAGATTGTCAAAAGCAAGAATGTTTAGCGACACCTTAAGCTATATCCATTTCTGGGGATGGCAACTGATTATTGCCGCTGCCGCCATAACGCTCGTTTTAGGATTTACCACCAGCAAGGAATATGCTGAACTTGAATGGCCACTTGACATTTCAATTGCAATTATTTGGGTGGTATTTGGCTGGAATATGATTGGAACGATTATTAAAAGAAGAACAGGTCATATTTATGTAGCCATTTGGTTTTACATAGCCACTTTTGTTACAGTTGCAGTTTTGCATATTGTAAACTCATTTGCAATTCCTGTTACATTCTGGAAAAGCTATTCGCTTTTTGCAGGAGTTCAGGATGCCTTAGTGCAATGGTGGTATGGACATAATGCCGTTGCATTTTTCCTTACTACACCTTATTTAGGTTTAATGTATTACTTCTTACCAAAAGCTGCGAACCGACCAATATACTCGTACAAGCTTTCTATCATACATTTCTGGGCATTGATATTTTTATATATTTGGGCTGGGCCTCACCACTTGCTCTATTCATCTTTACCTGACTGGACACAAGCATTAGGTGTAATTTTCTCCATCATGTTAATTGCACCTTCCTGGGGTGGAATGTTGAATGGACTACTCACCTTAAGAGGAGCATGGGATCGAGTTAGGGAAGACCCAATTTTAAAATTTTTAGTGGTTGCTGTTACCGCCTACGGACTTTCAACTTTCGAAGGGCCGATGATGTCCTTGAAATCAGTAAATGCATTAACGCATTACACCGACTGGACCATTGCTCATGTTCACATTGGAGCTTTAGGCTGGAATGGTTTTATGACATTTGGAATAATTTACTGGCTCATTCCACGAATTTTCGATACCAAATTATTCTCAAAAAAATTGGCCAATACCCACTTTTGGCTGGGTACGTTGGGAATTTTAGTGTATGCTATTCCACTTTATTGGGGAGCAGTTACTCAAGCGTTAATGTGGAAAGAATTTACGGCAGATGGATTCCTTAAATATCCAAATTTTCTGGAAACAGTAACTCAAATTATACCCATGTACCATGCCAGAATATTTGGTGGAACTCTTTATATTGTGGGTGTTCTATTATTCATTTACAATATCATTAAAACAGTTAAAGCGGGTAAATTTGTGAGAGAAGAAGCTGCAGAAGCTCCTGCTCGTGAGAAGATACCGAACAAACGACAAACAGGTGAGGGTTTCCATAGGTGGTTAGAAAGAAGACCTATTCAATTTATGATTTTAGCATTTATAGCCATAATTATTGGAGGAGTTATTGAGGTAATCCCAACTTATTTAATCAAGTCTAATATCCCAACGATTGCAAGTGTTCAACCTTACACTCCGCTTGAGCTGGAAGGAAGAGATATTTATGTCAGAGAAGGGTGCTATACTTGTCATTCACAAATGATTCGTCCGTTCAGGTCAGAAACCGAACGCTATGGTGAATACTCAAAAGCCGGTGAATTTGTTTACGATCACCCATTCCAATGGGGATCAAAAAGAACCGGACCAGATTTGGCACGTGAAGGCGTAGTAACTGGTAAAATGTACAAACCAGCTTCCTGGCATTTCAACCACATGAAAAATCCTCAGTTGGTGAGCCCGCAATCAATTATGCCTTCGTATCCTTGGTTAATCACTAATGATCTAGATTTGTCCAGCATTGCTAAAAAAATAAAAGTGATGCAAAAGCTTGGTGTACCCTATCCTGAAGGTTATGCCGAAATAGCGAAAGATGAACTTTTGAAACAAGCAGATCAGATTGTTGAAAATCTTAAAAATGGTGGTATCGAAACGCAAAATAATAAGGAAATTATTGCACTCATCGCTTATCTGCATCGATTAGGAACTGACATTGCTAAAAAATAACGAGATGAAAATTGTTAGTCATTATTTACAACAAATTGATGGAGTAGCTATATACCCGATCATCACCTTAGCCATTTTTTTAAGCATGTTCATTGCGATTAGTATTTGGGCGCTTAAAATTAAAAAAAAGGATATTCAAGGAATGAGTCAACTTCCTTTTGAAGATGGAGTAATAAACGAACAGAAAACAGCTTCTCAATAAAATATAAAGTTTGGATTAGAAATTTATTTTCTTTTTCTACACCATAAAAATTTAGGACCATGAAAACAAAGCATGAAAATGAACTTGAAAAAGATGAGTTAACTGGTGATGAGCTTATTTCTGACCATGATTATGATGGTATAAAAGAACTGAATAACCCCATGCCAAAATGGTGGCTCTGGCTATTTTACCTAAGCATTGTATTTGCAGCAGTTTATTGGGTTCGATACCATGTAATGCATACCGGTGCTTTACAAATTGAAGAATATGAAAACGAAATGGCAGAAGCCACCCGATCGCTTAATTCAAACACAACCGCCATATTAGATGAAACCAATGTAACCGTTTTAACTGATGAAGCCAATCTGGCTGAAGGTAAGGCGATCTATGACAAACAATGTTTGGTTTGTCATCTTTCAAAAGGTGAAGGCCTGGTTGGCCCTAATTTAACAGACGAATTCTGGATTCATGGCGGTAGTATCGGCGATATTTTTAAAATCATAAAAATCGGGAATCCTTCAATGGGAATGATTTCATGGAAAGATCAACTAACACCGGTTCAAATTCAACAAGTTTCCAGTTTTATTTATCAATTAGAAGGAACTAACCCTCCTAACCCCAAAGCGCCACAAGGAGAAAAATATGTACGCTAAGCAGCTAAATAATGGTACAATTTAAGCGAGAAGAATCTGAAAAAGCTTCTTTTAGAGATCACTTGGCTACCCTCGACAATAAAGGGAAGCGACTTTGGGTTTATGCAAAAAAACCAAAGGGTAAACTCACAAATTATCGTACACTTGTCGGGATTATTTTATTGATCTTTTTATTTGCAGGACCATTTTTAAAAATTAATGGGAACCCATTTTTACTACTCAATTTCATTGAACGGAAAATTGTTATTCTCGGAATGCAATTTTGGCCACAGGATTTTCATCTGTTCTTTCTGGCCATGCTTTCCCTTTTTGTTTTCATCATATTATTTACCACAACTTATGGCCGCGTATGGTGCGGATGGACATGCCCTCAAACCATATTCATGGAGTTTGTTTTTCGAAGAATCGAATATCTAATTGAAGGAAATGCACGAAATCAAAAGATCTTAAATGAGCAAGATTGGACCTTCAATAAAATATGGCGAAAAACGATAAAACATCTAATTTTCTATTTGATTTCATTCCTAATCGGAAACACATTTCTGGCCTATATTATCGGAATTGAAAACTTGAAATTAATCGTCACAGGTAATCCTATCGATCATCTAACAGGCTTAATCGCGATGCTCATTTTTTCAGGTGTATTCTATTTCATTTTTGCTCATTTCCGTGAACAAGTTTGCACAATGGTTTGTCCCTATGGCAGACTTCAAGGTGTGCTGCTCGATCAAAATTCAATTGTGGTTGCTTATGACTACAAAAGAGGTGAGCCTAAGGGAACCTACTTTAAGGGCGAAGATCGAAATAAAAACAATAAAGGCGATTGCATAAATTGCACGCAGTGTGTACAGGTTTGCCCTACTGGTATTGATATCCGTAACGGTACACAATTAGAATGCATCAACTGCACAGCTTGTATTGATGCCTGTAATAGCATGATGGATGCTGTTGATCAACCTCGTGGTTTAATCAGGTATGCATCTGAAAAAATGATTGCAGAGTCACAAAAATGGAAGTTAAATACCCGTTCAATTGCGTATTCAATTGTTTTAGTTATTTTACTTATCCTCATCGGGTATTTTTTCAGTAATCGTTCAAGCCTCGAAACCATCATCTTGCGATCACCCGGGATGTTGTATCAAGAGCAACCTGATGGTCGAATCAGTAATCTTTACAACATAAAACTGGTTAATAAAACAAACAATGATATTCCATTGGAACTTCGTTTAATTTCATCAAACGGAGAATTAAAATTAATTGGCAATTTATCAATTGTTAAAGCACAAACGGTTGGAGAATCCGTATTCTTCATCCTATTAAATAAAAACGAATTACATTCTTCTGAAACAATTATGGAACTCGGAATATTTAGTGAGGGTGTGTTAATCGAAAAAATTAAAACTACCTTTATAAGTCCTTCTAAATAAAACATGCAAATGAAAATTAATTGGGGAACCGGAATATTTATTTTTTTAGTGATCTTTTTTATTGCCATATTCTCATTTGTTTATTTTGCATATATACAAGAAGTTGACTTGGTTGTGGAAGATTACTATCCCCGAGAGTTAACCTATGAACAACAAATTGAGAAGCGACAGAATTTAAAACAACTTGGCGAAGAAATTCGAATCATTCAAAACAATAATATTCTAACTTTAAATTTTCCAGCAAGTCAAAATATTGAAAAAATTGAAGGAGAAATATTCATTTATCGACCCTCCGATTCGAAGGCCGACCTTAAATACAAAATTGAACTCGACTCACTAAACTCACAAACTATAAAAGCTGATAAATTACTAAATGGCAAGTATATTGTTAAAGTTGACTGGTCATACCAAAACAAAAAATTTTACCAGGAACTAACAATAATTTTATAAGATGGAATTAATAGCAGCTTTAACATTAGGTTTAATCGGAAGTTTTCATTGTATTGGGATGTGTGGTCCCATAGCTATTGCACTTCCGCTCCCAAACAAAAATTGGGTCTCAAAAATATTTGGTGCCTCAGTTTACAATATTGGCCGTGCACTCACTTACGGTTTAATGGGTGTTATTTTCGGCCTGGTCGGAAAAGGATTTAAACTTGCCGGACTGCAGCAATGGGTGTCAATTGTGATGGGTGCCATCATGATTTTATCAGTATTATTTCCTGTCATTTTTAGAAATCGATCTAAACTGGATGACTTCGTCAATAAATTTGTGGCTCGGCTAAAAAAATCTTTTGGAATCCTTTTTAAAAAACGATCTTTCTATTCCCTATTTCTGATTGGAATACTAAACGGATTTCTGCCTTGTGGCCTCGTTTATATGGCAATCGCTGGTGCTGTGGCAACCGGTGAAATACTGAACGGAGCACTTTATATGATTGTTTTTGGGTTGGGGACACTACCCATCATGCTCAGTGTTTCACTAATCGGGAATTTGGTCACTTCTAGTCTTAGAAATAAAATTCGCAGATTCATCCCTGTTTTTATTGTTCTGATTGGGATTTTATTTATGCTTAGAGGAATGAATTTGGGTATTAAATACATCAGTCCAAAACTCAATAAAGCAAATAATACTGAAATGATGATGCATCATTAATCTGAATATTTTATATTAATTTTACGTAAAATAAACTTTAAAACTAAAAATAATGAAAACTAAAAATATTATAATCTTACTGGTAATTACAATAGGAATTATTAGCTTAAGTTCATTTAGAGAAACAATGAATACTGAAAATAATAATGATGAAATGAGTATTACTTCTCCTCAAGTAGATCCTGCCGATGCGAAATTTCCAAAAGGTGCAAAAATTTACAAAGAAAAATGCATTATCTGCCACATGGCTAATGGAGAAGGCATAACAGGAGCATTTCCTCCTTTAAAAAACTCTGACTATTTATTTGCAGATAAAGTTAGAGCAGTCGCTCAAACCCTCAATGGTTCACAAAAACCAATGGTTGTAAATGGAGTAACCTACGTGGCACCAATGACTCCTCAGGTTTCAACCAAGGAAGATGCAGTTGCCGTTATTAACTATGTGTTAAATGCATGGGGAAATAAAGGCGGAACTGTTAGCTTGGATGATGTAAAAGA
Source organism: Bacteroidales bacterium (assembly GCA_963674935.2). Classification (GTDB taxonomy): domain Bacteria; phylum Bacteroidota; class Bacteroidia; order Bacteroidales. The sequence goes on along the minus strand of CAXXWZ010000002.1, from coordinate 1,494,768 downwards.
TGTTAAGATCGATCCTCGGTAATTAACAATTAAAATTTCATATCTTAGGTAAATCGCCTATTTCATTGGCCTTTTATTTTATTAATTTTGCTTTCACTGATAGTTTTAGGTGAATTCCAAAAATGGGATATATATAATTATCTTGGGATAAAAACCATATTTGCATTTTTAATTTAAAAAAGCTAATTAACTAATCTCCTATCAGTTAATAAATGTTTTGTTTTTTGGCGCATTTATTGAATTTGCTTGTTGTTAATTAAATTAATAATTGAAGATATGAAGAGTTTAAGGTATTTTGTTGGGTTGATGATTATTATTGTGTTTACACTCGGATCATGTAAGAAATGGCCGGACTCCGGTGAAGAACAAGATGGCGACTCAAAATTGATGGAGAATTTGGTGGTTGCGGAAAATTTCGATTGGAAGACGACCAAGACGGTAAATATTGCAATTAAATTACCGGAGAATGATCCTTATGAGGTAGTGAGGGTTTACACAGAAGATTTAGAAGAATTACTTTATATCGGTTATGGAAATCAAACAACATTTGAAGTTAGTACCAAGATAACTACAGCTACTTACCTTACAACTGCGGTTATTTATTATGGTTATAATAATAGATATTTACCAATACTTCTTGGATTTGATACGGACTTAATATACGATTATAACTTAGATTTAGGATTAAAGAGTTTGAAGGCTGATGACTGCGGTTGTGAAGGCAAACTTCGTTCACTAACCATGAAATATACCGGCAGTTCTTCAGCAAGTATTCGGGTTGAGGATGATAAAAATGATGAAGTTATGTTTTCGAACACGGTGCAACCTGGTGGAACCTTTAGCTTTACTGGCACAAAAAGCAATGGCGACATGGAGAAGAAAATAAATTTCTTCGTAAATAATGTTAAAAAAGAAACTCTTCAGGTTGATTGTAAATATAATCTTTATGAAGGAGATGAATTTGGAGATTTTACAATTATATCCGGGACAAGTGAAGATAATTTACCATTATGTAAAGCAAGTGAAGAGTGTGGTTGTGATGGTGGATTGGTTACGATGACCTTACGATATATAGGTACCTCAAAGGCAAGCGTTAAGATAATCTCGAAACAGGGAAGAAGTTGGATTACGTCGTATTACGGGGATGTTGAACCAAATGCTGAATTTAGCTTTACAGGAGATGATGATGACGGGAGATTAAATAATACGCTCTATCTTTATGTTGATAATATTGAAAATTCATCTATTCATACCAGTTGTTCTGAAGATATTGAAATAGGCGACACCTTTGGAAAGTTCAGAATTGTTAAAGGATTTAATAAAAATAACTTATCACTTTGCGGATCAATAGAACCTGTTGATACAGACGGAGGAGGTGGAAACCAAGGTGGTGGAGACGATGATGACGGCTCTGGCGGAAACACCAGTTCAAAAGTTGATGGTACGTTAGCATTTGAGGATTTATGGCCATCCAAAGGTGATTACGATTTTAATGACCTAGTGATTAGCTACGATTTTGTTGTTACAAAAGATAATCAAGAACGTGTATTAAGCATAACTGCAACTTTTAAGGTTTACGCTTTTGGTGCATCATTCCATAATGCGTTTGGGTTCGGCTTGCCAAATGTTAATAATAATCAAATCATTAGTGTATCAGGTTCCGATATTGTATCGGGAAGCGACATTTTCAAGATCGCATCAAATGGACTTGAGCAAAGTCAGAGTAGTGCAACAGTTATTGTGTATGACGATAGTTACCGAATTATGACTCACCCAGGCGATGGCACAGGTATCAACACCGTTCAAAATGCAACTTATGTTGAACCGGAAACAATTGTTATAGATATGTTGTTCTATGCTAATGGATCATTTGCATCTGGTGGTTCTATTAAATTTGATGATTTAGATATAGGCAATTTTAATCCATTTATAGTTGTAAATCAGGTAAGGGGAAGAGAAGTACATTTACCTAATTACCCACCAACTTCATTAGCATCCAGTTCATTCTTTGGAACCTTCAATGATGATAGCGACGCAGGTACAAATAGATATTATAAATCAGCAGACAATTTGCCATGGGTTATAAATATTCCTGCAGTATTTGAATACCCATACGAAAAACGTGAAATTGTTTATGCTTACCTAAAATTCGCAGAGTGGGCAGAAAGCAGTGGAACTATTTTTGAAGATTGGTACATTGATAAAACAGGTTACAGAAATAGCACGTTTATATACAGTCCGAATTAACAGTAATAAATTAAGTTAGAAAGAGGCTGTCCAAAAAGGGCAGCCTTTTCATTTTTCTGTCATTCCGGACTTGTTCCGGAATCTCAAAGTCAACTATTTAAGATTCTGAAATAAATTCAGAATGACGATTTGTAGGCTTTTTAGACACCTTCTTTTTTGATGCTCAAATCTTTAGCATACCCTAAACATCACTTTTTTTCTTAGTTGACAAAGTGGACTACAGTATTGTATCTTTATCAGCGTAAAGTTCAAACTTTTCAAAAAAAATTTGCTTCTAAAACTAAAGCGATGAAATCAATTATATATTTACTGGGGTTAACACTGCTACTTTCAACAAATTATAACCAACAAAAAAAACTAAAAGAATCAAAATTTCAGGCTGAAATAAAACAAAACGCTGATAGTGTTGAATATGAGCTCTTAATTTTTGATAGTGGTTTTGAATCTTTTTTAGCTAAAGTACCCTATTCAAAAGAATTTTACGGTAACGATTATTATAAGGGTTGGAATATTCGTTATGTTACAGAATGGAATTTACGGGCAAGTAACCCATTAAAATATGGATCCTTTTATGAGAGTCAAATAGATTATCGGTCAAATATAGACTATGGGGTAGATTTAAATTACAAACTGTACTATTATTTCCAATATATTGAGAAAGAACACGGAATTATTCTGATAAAAAGGAAATAAGCTTCAACTTAAAGATTGTTAGTTAACCTTTTTTTTGATTGGTTCCAGTAATTTGACAAACTTTGGTCATTCATGGACATACAATTGTAATAAGATGGTAATGCATTGTAATACATGATAATAGGGCGTAATTATGCATATAATTTTGTATTTTTATCTGAATACCAAAATCTTTTTACACAAAGTCATACTAAATTTACAAAAGTCACTATTCTTTCTAATGTATACTGTATTCTATATTCTACCAATCCCAATATTATAATTATTCATTAACAATTTTTGTTTTTTATTTATAATTATTCTAAATTAGCCACATTATTTTTTGACAAACAGCTACTTATCCTAAAACTTATATCCATGAAAACGAAGCAAATATTTGTATTTTCTATTTATATCCTACTTTTCCTAGCGCATTCAAAGGTTTATAGTGAAGAGTTGGGATTGTATGAAAAACTAAACGACTTTTTACCCGCTGAAATATCTATCATTGATGAACGTGGAAACACTGTTCTTCTAAAAAATATTATTGACAAACCTACAGTCATCACTTTTGTATATTACGAATGTCCAGGTTTATGCAGCCCTTTACTGGAAGGTGTTGCAGAAGTTATTAGTCGCACGAGCCTTGATTTGGGGACAGAATATCAGGTCTTTACTATCAGCTTTGATCCCAGTGAAGATACCGAACTTGCAGTTGGCAAAAAAGCCTCCTATTCCGAACTGGTTGAAAACAAGGATGTAAAAAACGGATGGAAATATTTTACAGGTGATCAGGAAAACATCGATAAACTTTTATCCACATTTGGGTATAAAATTAAAAAAGAAGGTGAAGAATATATCCATCCTGCAGCAATAATGGTCGTTAGCCCTGAAGGTAAAATTACCAGATACTTACATGGCACATATTTTCTCCCATTTGATTTAAAAATGGCGGTGGTAGAGGCACAGGATGGTAAATCGGGGCCCACAATTAATAAAGTATTAGAATTCTGTTTTAGTTATGATGCAGAAGGTAAAACTTATGTTTTTAATGTGACTAAGATTTCGGGCAGCATCATACTGTTTTTAGCATTAACATTATTTGGCGTAATGATCATTAGAAACAAAAAAAGAAAACCTTTAAAAGTCTAATTAATATGTCTGAAACATTATCAACCGACTTGAATTACTTGCAAGTAAAAAAAGGAATCCGTTCCTGGATCTTTACGCTCGATCATAAGCGTATTGGGTTAATGTACTTATACGCTATTATTTCATTTTTTCTGGTGGGTGCAATTCTTGGTGTTTTGATGAGACTAGAACTGATTGCTCCTGGTGAAACCATTATGAAACCAAAAACTTATAATCAGGTTTTTACCCTGCACGGTGTAATCATGATCTTTTTATTTATCATCCCCAGTATTCCCGCCATTTTTGGAAATTTCTTCTTACCAATAATGCTTGGAACAGATGATGTAGCACTACCAAAATTAAATTTACTTTCGTGGTGGTTATACATCATAGGTGCCATATTTGCACTTTCAACACTAGTGTTAGGCGATGGCCCTGCCGATACCGGATGGACCTTTTACGCACCCTATAGTGTGCAAACAAATACCAACGTTACACTCTCAGTTTTAGCTGCATTTATACTAGGGTTTTCATCCATTCTAACCGGGTTGAACTTTATAGTAACCATGCACAGACTTCGTGCTCCTGGCATGGGATGGTTTCAAATGCCACTATTTGCCTGGTCGCTTTACGCCACTTCATGGATACAATTACTGGCAACGCCAATTATCGGCATTACTCTACTTATGATTGTAGCAGAGCGGATCTTCGGGATTGGATTATTTGATCCTGCCATTGGCGGCGATCCGATTTTATACCAACATCTTTTCTGGATTTACTCCCACCCTGCTGTTTATATCATGGCATTACCTGCCATGGGAATTATTTCTGAAATTATTCCAAGTTTTGCCCGCCGAACCATTTTTGGATACAAAGCCATCGCTTACTCAAGCATGGCCATTGCTTTTGTTGGTTATTTTGTGTGGGGGCATCACATGTTTACCTCAGGAATGAGTGGCCCTGCAAGAATTATTTTTTCTGTTTTGACCTTTTTAGTAGCCATTCCAACGGCTATTAAAGTGTTTAATTGGATAGCTACTTTGTACAAAGGCTCTATTGATTTACAACCTCCTTTGCTTTTTGCATTGGCATTTATTTTTCAATTCATGATTGGAGGTTTAACAGGGCTCGTACTTGCAGCTCTTGCAGCAGATATTCACTTACACGATACATATTTTGTGGTTGGCCATTTTCATTATGTGATGTTTGGAGGAACAGGATTTGCCATGTTCGGAGCCATGCATTATTGGTTTCCAAAAATGTGGGGAAGAATGTACAATATCAAGGTATCAAAAATTGCGTTTACCTTAATGGTATTAGGATTTAACATGCTTTATTTCCCAATGTTAATATTGGGATTGATGGGAATGCCAAGGCGGTATTATGACTATTTACCACAATTTACCGACCTCAATGTTTTATCAACAGTTGGTTCATGGATTTTAGTTATTGGTATAATCACCATGCTTGTGAATCTTTACAGAGGCATGAAGAATGGCAAACCATCTGGCCGTAATCCTTGGGGATCAATTAGTATGGAGTGGCAAACAAAATCTCCTCCACCTCTTGAAAATTTTGATAAACAACCCGTATTAAATGAAGGTGGTCCTTATAACTATAAAAACTAATTGTTATGGCGCATATTGTTTTACCAAACTCGGGGCATAATTTTGATGCTGAAGGTTCTAAACTTGGGATGTGGCTATTCCTTTTTACCGAAATTTTACTTTTCGGTGGACTCTTCATCGTATACTTTGTTTATAGAAGTATAAATTCTGAAGCATTTCTGCAAGCCTCTTTGCAATTAAATGTGACAATGGGTACCATTAATACGGTTATTTTAATTACCTCAAGTATGACTGTTGCCATGTCAATTACAGCTCTGCAAAAAGGAAAGGAAAAATTGTCCATTAACCTACTTTGGATCACGTTGCTCTTCGCCATTGCATTTTTAATAAATAAATATTTTGAATGGAATGCCAAAATTGGTCATGGTATTTTCCCGGGCATGGAACATTATAATGAATTGGAAAGCGGAGAAAAATTATATTTTTTCCTTTACTATTTCATGACTGGGCTGCATGCAGTTCACATTATTGTTGGTGCCATTTTTATTGGTTTCGTTATTAAAGGAATTCAGGAAGGGAAAGTACATGCAAAGCGAATTTCATTATTAGAAAATAGTGGCTTATACTGGCATCTCGTCGACCTCATTTGGATTTACTTATTCCCATTATTTTATCTGATAAATTAATTTATATGAAAGATCAAAATAAAGAAAAACCTCACATTATCAGTTATAAAGAAAACTTTGGCACCTGGATAGGATTAATGCTGCTTACGGTACTTACTGTTGCGGTTTCGGTTGTTAATGCAAGCCTGGCAACATTAACCGTAGTTACAGCCTTAATTATTGCAACAACCAAAGCCCTATTAGTTGCATACTATTATATGCATTTAAAATTCGACCATAAATTGTATCGCATAATGCTGCTGATCATTGTACTGTTGTTTAGCAGTTTTATGTTACTTACAGTATTCGATTACATATCCCGATAAAGGATTTTAACCTGATTAAAGATTTAACTTAAAAAAAATATGTTTTCAGAAGCATCAAATTTTGTAAAAGGCGTTGATACCTCACTGGCTGTAATACTTGGAATTTCAATTTTTTTCCTGGTAACCATTACCGTTGTAATGATTTATTTCGTGATTAGATACAATCGAAAAAGAAATCCTGTGGCAACTAATATTGAGCATAACAATACGCTTGAAATTTTATGGACAGTGATCCCTACGATTTTAGTTGCGGTTATGTTTTACTACGGATGGGCAGGATTTACGCCCATGCGTAAAGTTCCAAAAGATGCCATGATTGTGAAGGCTTATGGTCAAATGTGGGCGTGGTCATTTGAATACGAAAATGGCGCTAGGTCAGAAAACCTAATTGTGCCATTAAATAAACCGGTAAAGCTCGAATTAATTTCAAATGATGTATTGCATAGCTTGTATATTCCGGCTTTCAGAATAAAAGAAGACGTAGTGCCTGGTAAAGAAAATTTCATGTGGTTTATCCCCGAGAAAGAAGGTAGTTATGATATTTTATGTGCTGAATATTGTGGCGAACGACATTCCTTTATGCTCTCAAAACTTGAAGTTTATACCAAAGAAAAATATGAGGAATGGTATGCCAACGAATTAGGGGTAAGCCGCGACCATCCTGGCTTGGCACTTTTGAAACAAAATGCATGCATCAGTTGCCATTCTACGGATGGATCTGCCATTATTGGGCCTACATTTAAAGGACTCTGGGGGCGAACCGAAACCGTAATTACAGATGGTGTTGAAAGAGAAATTATTGTTGATCGTGATTTTATCCGAAAATCATTGAATGAACCCAACGCGGATATTACCAAAGGGTTTAATCCCGGTTTAATGATTTCTTATCAGGAAACCGTCAGTGATGAAGATCTGGATCAAATTATTGAATACATAAAAACATTGAAATGATCGCCTTATTAAAAATATATCTCGAACTGAGCAAGGTTAAAATAACCTTTGCCGTTGCACTTACGACCATTACAGGATATGTGCTTGCCAAAGGTGCTTTTGATACGGGGCTCATCATTCCAACCATTGGCATTTTTATTTTAGCTTGTGCTTCATCCGCCTTAAATCATTATCAGGAATTTGAGGCTGATAAAAAAATGACCCGAACCAAAGATCGCCCGATCCCTTCAGGTCGAATTAGCCCAAACCATACACTGGGATTTACCGTTATCATGACAATTATTGGATCTGGGTTAATTTATTATGGATCAAACTTTTTGGGATTTCAATTGGGATTACTTGCCATGATTTGGTATAATGCCATTTATACGCCACTGAAAAGAAAAACTGCTTTTGCGGTAATACCGGGATCGGTCATTGGCTCCTTGCCTCCGTTGGTGGGTTGGGTTGCCGGAGGTGGAAGTTTAATTGATCCACAAGCAATTATACTTGCTTTCTTCTTTTTCATTTGGCAGGTACCTCATTTTTGGCTACTTATGCTTAAATATGGAGACGAATATAAAAAAGCTGGATACCCTTCAATCACAAGCATTTATAGTCCACAACAATTAAAAAACACCACTTTTATCTGGACTTTTGCAACAGCCATTTCGGCATTGATGATCCCCTATTTCGGGATTATTAAATCTGCACAGGGAAGCATTGGATTAATTATTGCAAGTATTTGGTTAATCGTAATTTTCGCAAAACTCCTTTTTGGAAAAGAACAAAAATTCAACCCCTTTTTTTACTTTATGCGAATCAATTATTTCGTTTTGGTAGTAATGATCTTTTTAACCATCGATCATTTAATTTAAGTCAAAATCTAATAATATCTTCAGAATCACCCGATCGTCATTCTGAATTAAATTCAGAGTCTCATATGTTGAGTTTTAGATTCCGGATCAGAGCCGGAATGACGACTATATTTATTTTATCTCAATGGCAAAAACAAATTCCTTAGTTTCCATATTTACACCCCACAGTAGCATTGAGTTTTCCGCTTGCTGTTTAAAATAAATTTTACAGCTATCATTTTCAAAAAGTTCGGAAAGAAAAGATACCTGCAAGCTTGAAATATTCGAAAAATCAATACCTGCTAATCGCAGCCCATCCAGCGACCACTTAACATATTCTGCATTATTTACATGCCCATTTTCGTCGATAGAACTATAAGGAACAATTACTTTCTGCATTTCCTTTCCTTCTCCAAATCGCTTTGGATTTAACCTGCCCAATTTTTCATCCATTGCTTTTTCACCAGAATCGGGAAGCTCAATTTCAAAATCATTAATATTGATTGGTCGTCTGGAGTTTAGATCAATGGCCAACCATTCACTGGTAGCATTAATTATTCGTTCCTCATTTTCATTGTTGACCGTAAATTCACGAAAACCAAGCAGACGATTGTGGCCACTTGGCCATGTTGAAAAAACGATTTGTTCATTCCATTCAGGTATTTTTAAAAATTGAATTTTAAGACTTGAAAGCACCCAAGTCATGCTTTTTGCCTGTAAACTGTGGTAGCCAAAACCCAAATTCTCGGCACTTAAATAGGCCGCCTCCTGAAATAATTGAAGTAAATTGCTAATTCGTAATTTGCTATCCGGTCCGCACTCAAACGACTTTACATCGTGATTAAATTTTGTAATCAGATAATCTTTATCCATGTTTCTTTAATGCTATTCCAGGTCAAAGGTAGGGCAAAATCACGACTATTTTTTGTTCAATTAATCCTGAGGTGGCTTTCGTAAATCTTTTTTCTTCGATTGTAACTTCTTACCTTCAAGTCTTCTTTTTCTGGAAGCAAGAGTTGGTTGTGAAGCAACCCGTTTTTTAGCAGGAGTCAGTGCTTTAGTGAGGATAGTATAAAACTTATCAATACAGTTTTGTTTGTTAGCTATCTGACTTCGATCCTCCTGAGAAACGATGATTAGTTCACCCTCAGCCGTTAGTTTGGTATTCATCTTCTCGATAAGGATTTGCTTTTCTTTTTCACTCAACAAATTTGAATTTGTAACAGAAAACCGCAATTCAACTTTTGTATTTACCTTGTTAACATGCTGCCCTCCTGGCCCGCTACTTCTTGAAGTCCTAAAAACAAACTCTTTACTAAATTCTCTATTTGCTAACAAAACCATGATCATACAAAGTTATACAATTGTCATACAATAGAAATTCGATGGTTTTATCTTCGTTCGCTATTTTAAACACATCAACACATTACCTCATAGTTCCTCGTATTTTCGATCTGTAATTAACATTTTGCCAGGAACATGCGTAATCGCAAAAGGTAATTTTGCATTTTTAATGGCCAATTGCGGCGTCACACCACAAGCCCAAAACACAGGGATTTCATTTTCATAAATTTCAACAGCATCTCCAAAATCGGGTGTTGATAAATCAGCTATTCCAATTTTCTCAGGGTTACCAATATAAATTGGAGCCCCATGTGCTTTTGGAAATTCTGCCGTTATTTGTTTAACCCGCTCTAAATCATCAGGTTTTATAGGTCGCATTGAAACCACATAATTTGAAGAGAAAAACCTACTGGATTCATTTTTGATATTCGTTTTGTACATCGATACATTCTTCTTCTGATCGATATTTCTGATGGATATCCCATTTTCAATCAGTGCATCTTCAAAAGAAAAAGAACAACCCAACACAAAGGTCACCAGGTCATCGCGCCAGTGCTTTAAAATATCCTGTGAGGTTTCGTGTAATTCTCCATTTATAAACAGATGATAGCCTGGCACATCAGTTCTGATATCAATATTTTCGCCCAGTTTTTCAATCATAATATCGCCGGGTTTAGAAACCGAAAGAAGCGGACAAGGAACCGGGTTTTTTAAACAAAACAGTTCAAAATCAGTAGCGTATTTCTCCGGTAATATCACAAGATTTCCTTGTACATAACCCGGGCAAAACCCACTGGTGGCACCAGTAATATTACCATTTCGAATTTCTTTCCGCACTTGTTTTGGATGATCAGTCTGCATTTTTTTATGTTGAAATCTATTTCAACAAGATACAAATAAATTAAGATTTTTTACTCATTGAATTATTCACTAACTTTGGGTAAGCAAATGTTTAGCAGCATTAAATTTAAATATACACCAAATGATATTTAACGGGTTAAAAAATATCTTCCAATTCTACTATCAAGGATTTAAAGAGATGACCTATGGAAAAAAACTTTGGTTCATTATTCTGCTAAAACTTTTTGTGATGTTTTTTATTTTCAAATTATTCTTTTTCCAAAATCATTTAAACACAAAATTTGACACAGAAAAAGAAAAAGGCGATTACGTTATTGAACAATTAACAAAATAAGTAAAAATGGAAAATATTGATTTAGGCCTGGTTGATTGGTCGAGAGCCCAGTTTGCATTAACAGCCTTGTATCACTGGATTTTTGTGCCTCTCACACTCGGTTTGGCCTTCATTGTTGCCATCATGGAAACCATTTATGTGCGAACAGGCCAGGCTGAATGGAAAAAAACCACGCAATTTTGGATGAAATTATTTGGGATCAATTTTGCAATTGGGGTTGCCACCGGTATTATTTTGGAATTCGAATTCGGAACCAACTGGTCAAACTATTCCTGGTTTGTAGGTGATATTTTTGGGGCACCGTTGGCCATTGAAGGCATTATGGCTTTCTTTCTCGAATCCACTTTTATAGCTGTCATGTTTTTTGGATGGAATAAAGTGAGCAAGAAATTCCATCTCATGTCTTCGTGGTTGGTTGCAATTGGAGCAAACCTAAGTGCTTTGTGGATTTTAGTAGCCAATGCCTGGATGCAAAACCCGGTTGGGATGCGTTTCAACCCCGATACGGCACGAAATGAAATGGAAAATTTTTGGGATGTTTTACTTTCTCCAACTGCCGTAAATAAATTTTTGCATACAGTAACTTCAGGCTATGTTTTAGCTGCATTATTTGTAGTCGGGGTTAGTGCATGGTTTTTATTAAAAAAGAGGGAACTTATTTTTGCCCGAAAAAGTTTATTGGTAGCTGCGGTTTTTGGTCTTTGCTCAACATTATTTCTGGTACTAACCGGTGATGAATCGGCAAGGCATATTGCCAAAATTCAGCCCATGAAATTCGCAGCCATGGAAGCCCTTTACGACGGACAAACCAATGCACCATTAATCGCTATCGGATTTTTAGAACAACCGCAAGACCCAGAGAATCCGCATCCACGAGAGTTTGCCTATAAAATTGAGATCCCGAATATGCTCTCTTATCTTGCCTTTTTATCACCCCGCGCTTTCGTACCCGGAATTAATGATTTGGTGAATGGAAATCCGGAGGAAGGAATTATGTCGTACTACGAGAAAATCCGACGTGGTAAAATTGCAATTGCGGCACTGAGAGACTACAAAAGTGCACAAAAATCAGGTGATAAGGAAATGGAAAAAGAAAGTTTGGAGCTATTTGAAACTCACTTTCAATATTTTGGTTATGGATATTACGATGATCCTGAAGACTTAATTCCGAGTGTTCCGATTTCTTTTTATGCTTTTCACATCATGGTAATTTTAGGTGCACATTTCGGAATTTTGTTCCTACTCATTTTATTTTTTCTTTACAAAGGAAAACTGGATAAAATGAGATGGTTACTTTGGATAACGGTTTTCACTATTCCACTCGCTTACATCGCATCTGAGGCAGGATGGATCGTTGCGGAAGTTGGTCGTCAACCCTGGGTAGTTCAGGATCTCATGCCCACCCTATCGGCAGTAACACAAATCGATAAGTCGTCGGTGCAAATTACATTTTGGCTGTTTGCTTTCACATTTACAGTGTTGCTGATCGCCGAAATAAAAATCATGATTACACAAATTAAAAAAGGACCTAGCGAAGGAGGACATTAATATGTTTGAAACTTTTTCATATCTCGCATTACAGCAATATTGGTGGATTATTATCTCTTTATTGGCTGCTATTTTAGTATTTCTAATGTTTGTTCAAGGAGGGCAAACCCTGATTTATACTTTAGGAAAAACAGAAATTGAGCGTAAAATAATCATCAACGCATTGGGAAGAAAATGGGAATTTACTTTCACAACCTTAGTTACTTTTGGAGGAGCATTTTTTGCTTCCTTCCCCCTCTTTTATGCAACCAGCTTTGGAGGAGCCTATTGGGTTTGGATGCTCATCCTTTTCTGTTTTATCATCCAGGCGATTGCTTACGAATTCCGTTCGAAACCCAATAATTTTTTAGGTGCCAAAACTTATGAAACTTTTCTTTTCATTAATGGATTATTAGGGACAATATTACTTGGGACTGCAGTTGCAACTTTTTTTACTGGTTCTGAATTTTCTGTTAATGACATGAATCAAAGCATCTGGAAAAATTCCTTCAGAGGGCTTGAATTAGCTTTTGATTTCGCAAATTATAACACCTTTATCAATCTCTCATTGGGACTGGCAGTTTTCTTTCTGTCTCGCACCATGGCCCTATTGTATTTTATCAACACGATCGCACATGGAAATATTATTGAAAGAGCCCGTAAACAATTGGTTCGAACTGCAATTCCGTTTGTGGTTTTCTTTCTATTCTTTGTGGCCAATCTTTTATTGATGAAAGGATTCGCTGTAGACCCTGAAACAAAATTGGTGAGTATGGAGGCATATAAATACTTACACAACCTTCTTGAAATGCCGTGGTTATTTGCACTTTTTGTTATTGGTGTAATTTTGGTTTTATTGGGCATTTACCGAACCATTACTTGTTTTGAAGTCTGCCATGATAAAGGAATCTGGGCAACAGGCTTTGGCATCATCCTAACTGTATTTTCATTGTTTTTATTGGCTGGATTTAATCATACTGCATTCTATCCTTCCACCTTTGATTTACAAAGTTCATTAACGATAGAAAATGCCTCATCTAGTGAATATACTTTGGTTGCCATGAGCTATGTTTCATTAATGGTTCCATTTGTAATTGCATATATTTGGTGGGCATGGAAAGCCATTAATAATAAAAAAATTACAGAGGATGAGATGAACGAAGGAGGTCATGCTTACTAAATGACTAATTTCTATTGATTAAGGATTAGTAAAAAAGCAAACTTCAATTAATATATTCAATAAGGTTATTCATTTTACAATAAAATAACAGACAATTAAATAAACATTTTTCATTAAAAAATAATCATTTATATGGCACAAATTATATGGTTAATTAGCTGGCCGATCTTCATATTTGTCACCTATCGACTAATCCTTTTTGCATTAAAAAAATATGATATTGTTTTAAACAAAGAATCTTAAAAAGAAATTAATGCATTTATTCTACTGCCCGGATATCACAGAAGGGAATTATACTTTAAATGAGGATGAATCGAAACACTGCATTCGGGTGTTAAGATTAAAAATTGGTGATGTAATTTACCTGACTGATGGAACAGGGAACTTACATAAAACAGAACTGATTGACGATCATCTGAAACGATGCACCGTTAAAATTCTAGAAATACAGAAGGAATATGGAAAAAGAACATTTTCATTCCATCTGGCAGTTGCCCCAACAAAAAACATCAGTCGTTACGAATGGTTTTTAGAAAAAGCTACTGAAATTGGGATTGATCAAATCACCCCCATTATTTGTGAACACTCCGAACGTAAAGAAGTAAAAATTGCCCGGCTCGAGCGTATTATTTTAGCTGCACTGAAACAATCACTAAAGGCTTATCTTCCAAAACTTTCTGAGCCATCTAAATTTATACAGTTTATTAATATGCCTTTCGACGGGCAAAAATTTATTGCTTATTGTGAAGGCGAACCCAAGCTACTAAAGCATCTATACACTGCAAATGCTAATGCCCTCATTTTAATCGGGCCGGAAGGTGATTTCAGTCCTGAAGAAGTTGAGCAAGCTATTACCGCCGGATTTATTCCGGTTAGTTTAGGGAATAACAGATTGCGTACCGAAACAGCTGCCGTAGCCGCTTGTCACACGATTAATCTTTTGAATGATTAAATTTAGGCTTAATTATCTGTTATGCGTCACGCTGAATACCTACCTGCGTCGGGCTGGTATTTCCGCAGCTCAAAAAATAACCATTTATGGTTTTACTAAGAGAGACCCTGAAACAAGTTCAGGGTGACGGCATTTCAATTATTCAAAGCTCTAGAAAAGCAACCAAATTAAACTGCAAAATACTCTTCTAATACTTTTAAGGTATCACTCTTGGTTTGAATATCATGAGCCACTTCACCTTCATGCAAAACCATAATCCGCTCGCAAACTTCGGTTACGTGATTTAAATCATGACTTGAAATCAACATCGTCACATTTTTATCCTTCTGCAATTCCTTCAACAAGTTTTTTAATCTAATTTGAGTTGTTGGGTCAAGACTGTTGAAAGGCTCATCAAGAATTAAAATCTCCGGCTTCGCCATTAAGGCGGCAGCAATCCCGACTTTTTTCTGGTTACCACTTGAGAGGTCACGAATATATTTTTTCTTACTTAGAATTTCTCCGGCGAAAAACTCTTTAAAAGAGTTGTGAAAATCATCCAGATCACCTTTTGTGAGACCATTAATATTGGCTAAAAATTGGAAATATTCTTCCGGAGTAAGGAAGTCAATCAAGAATCCTTCATCCAGGTATGAGCCTGTATATGATTTCCAATTAGCTGATTTGGCAACATTTTCATTATTGGATAATACTTCTCCGGTATTAGGTCGGATTAAATCCAAGAGGCAACGAAAAAGGGTTGTTTTACCAGCTCCGTTATTTCCAACCAAGCCAAAACTTTCACCTTTTTTAATGGTTAATCCGGGTACATTCAGGACGGTAATACCGTTATATACTTTTGTTATTTTAGTTATTTCGATCATAATAAATATTTTTACTAACGTTTCCGAAATCCTTCGGCCATTTTATATTTTCTTTTTAAAAATTGTTTCACAAGCTTATCGATAATCCACTTGTTAAAGAGTAAACCTAAAATTCCTCCAAATCCAATAATTGAAAGTCCGATATAAGGCCACCCAAGAGCACTGAAAAGCCAAAACAACAATACCGGGACCAAAACAGCAGGAATCATTGATAACCAATTGGAAGCTCCCATTCCTTGATAATTAAAGGCCGCACCTTTACTAAGATCCATCCGATTAGAATTAAACGTAGCAAAATAAAGTAGTGCAAAGCTAAGTGTACCAATATTGTAGAGATACATCACGAAGTGGAATAATAAAATTTTCGCCCCAAAATACACATACGGAATGGTCAAAATAAAACATGCCGAACTAATTAAAAGTGCCACCATAAACTTCATCCTGAAATAACGGCGCATATCAATGTCGTGAGTAAGAATGGCATCAAAATAATTACTCTCATAAGTAAAAGCAAAATTTAAATAATTATACATCAATCCTCCCGTGATAAACCATCCTAAAAATATTTTAAAGCCATCCTTATCGTACATTTCAGGTTGGGTATAAAAAATCAATCCATAAAAAAGAAACAATGGCGTCATGTAAAGAATAGTTTTTGTGCGCTTGTGCCTTAAAAACAGTTTTATTTCAACACCAACTATATCACCAATTTGTCCTAATTTCTTTAAATATTTAATATCAGAGGCAGAACCAACAGCTTTAGCCTTTCCTACGCGAAGCTCTTCCGGATACATCCGCCCACGCAAATAATTATAATTAAGTCTGTACAGAAGGATTAACAAAAGAATCGGAACAACCACTACAATCGGCTGACTAATAATTTGATCAAAAATGGTCGCCGAAAAACTTGAAAGGGAGATTATCTCAAATCGATCTCCAATTAGCATAGCAAGAATGAATAGCCCGAAAAAGCCTACAATCTTAGCATTACCAACCAATTGCCGTTTCAAGTATAACAACAAAAAATTGTTAGAAAGCATTAATAAAAATATTGATACGATCCAAGCAAAAGCAATGTTTGAGTTATGATTAGAGGCCACCTGAAAAATTGCAATTGGGATAAACACCAGTAATGGCAAATAATTAAAAATGCTTAGTAAGGATTTTGATAGCAGGTAATGCAGGATGCTCGATTTCTTGACAGGCAAGTGCAAGTATGACAGCACAGACATCACTGGCAAATTTTGCATAAAAAATCTGATAATAAGGTCAATTGCAAAATAATAAAGCAGGAAGCTGTTAAATTTAGATACCGGATCGACATCAGGAAAAAGTTCGTGCCACTTATCTCCCAGATATAAACCGGCCACTAAAAACTCGAGAAACAAGAGCAGGATGATCAAACCCAAAAAGATATTTACCACTATATTCTTTTGGAAAATGGTGGATCGGGTAGCTTGTTTCCATTGATGATCAACAAAACTTTTTAAAAGCATAAATTTGATTTATTGTTATAACTGATGATTTGTAGTTTATAGGTATTAGTATAAATAAAGCTGAAATTATTACAAAAAATCTTATTTTAATTTTGGATTATTTGTGTGGCGAAATTTATCTCTTTTTGTTTTTTTATCCAAATTAAGTTGTAAAGCGTTATCAAGATCAATTCCGGTTTGATTGGCCAAACAAATTAACACAAATAAAACATCGGCAAATTCATTGGCTAAATCAGCATCCTCTTCTTTATCTTTAAACGATTGCTCACCATATTTTCTGGCAATAATTCTGGCCACCTCTCCTACTTCCTCTGTTAAGATTGCCATATTGGTTAGCTCATTAAAATATCTAACTCCGTTTTCTTTGATCCACTGATCAACTGATTGCTGCGCTTCTTGAATAGTCATGAGTTTTTGAATTTTATTTAAACCAAAAATAGCGAAAAGCCCCCGTAAATAATTACTACTTTTGTATTTAATTAAAGATTATTTAAAGTGATCTAAAATTGTAAATGCCTAAAGGAATAAAAATCAAATCACTTTAAGTATTTTAGGCACTGCAAACTCTAGGCACTTTTTATGATAAGAAAATATTATTGAATACCAGCAATTTGAAAAATACAAGTAACAATTTTACAATGATTGCCAAAACCTTTTACGGTTTGGAATCAATTTTAGCAGATGAGCTTAAAGCTATTGGAGCTAGTAATATTCTTCCTATTAACAGAGCTGTAAGCTTTGAAGGGAATCAAAAAATAATGTACAAAGCCAATTATTTATGCTATACGGCCGTTCGAATTTTAAAACCAATTGCCTCCTTTAAAGCCAAAGACGAAAACGAACTCTACAATCAATTGTTAAAAATTGAGTGGTGGAACTATATGGATGTTGATCAAACTTTGGCCATAAACGCGGTTGTAAATAATTCTGTAATTAACCATTCAAAATTTGCAGCACTTAAAAGTAAGGATGCAGTAGTGGATGCCTTCCGAAACAAATATGGTAGGAGACCCGATGTTGATGTCGACAATCCTGATTTAAGAATTAATATTCATATATATAAAGAAGACTGTTCCGTTTCTTTGGATAGTTCGGGAGGAAGTTTACATAAAAGAGGTTATCGTACAGAAGTTGACAAAGCTCCATTAAATGAAGTTCTGGCCGCCGGCTTAATCAAGCTCAGCGGATGGGATGGAAAAACAGATTTTCTTGATCCAATGTGCGGATCAGGAACCATACTCATTGAAGCTGCCATGCAAGCTTACGGTATTCCTGCCGGATACTATCGTGAAGATTTTGGATTTAAACATTGGAATAATTTTGATTCAGCACTTTGGGATGAAGTTTGTAAAGAAGCGCTCGATAATCAAAAAGATTTTGAAGGACAAATTCTTGGAATTGACCGATCGAATAAAGCCATTTCTATTGCAAAAGAGAATGTGAGATCTGCAAAATTACATAAGGATATCGAATTGAGAAACACTTCTTTCGAAGAACTCCTAACTCCTTTTAAAAATGCTACCATCATTACAAACCCACCATATGGTGATCGACTTGACGAAGATGATATTGTTGGTTTGTACCAGATGTTAGGTGACCAGCTTAAAACAAAATATGCAGGATATAAAGCCTGGGTTTTAAGTGGAAATTTAAGTGCTTTAAAATTTGTGGGATTAAGGCCATCAAAAAAAATAATCGTCTTCAATGGACCGATTGAATGTCGCTTTGCGAAATTTGAGGTTTATGAGGGAAGCAGAAAGTTTTCAAAATCGGATCAAAATCCGGATAGAAAAAAATAATTAGGCATTTCGATACTTCCCGACTTCGTCGTGACACTCAATGCCAAACCATAGCACCCTGAGTGATCTCGATTTCATCAGGATTTTATCAAAGGGTGCGTATTAGTTGTGCGAAGTTTAAAACTTCGCACTGCATTATTTCGATATTTTTCGCAAGCTCAGCAAAAGCTTTTCACTTCGTAAAAAACTCAATGATAACCCTCCGAGGGTTTAAAACCCTCGGAGGGTTGTTATCTTTTCATGTAAAATTTGAACTCGCACGACTAAAAAAACCTTAAATTTGGATCACATCAATATATAATTATGTTACCTATTAAAAAAATTGGCGTTTTTACTTCTGGGGGTGATTCTCCGGGGATGAATGCCGCTATCAGAGCGGTAGTTCGAACGGGAATTTCAAATGATCTTGAGGTTATTGGGATTATGAGTGGTTACGATGGAATGATTAATGGCAATTTTAAACCACTTGAAACAACTGATGTTTCAAACATCATTCAAAGAGGAGGCACCATCTTAAAAACAGCTCGAAGTGAAGAATTCATGACTAAAGAAGGGCGGGAAAAGGCATTTAAAAACTTAAAAAAAGCAAACATCGATGCAGTTGTTGCCATTGGTGGAGACGGAACTTTTACTGGGGCGAGTATTTTTGAAGAAGAATTCGGATTCCCGATGATTGGCTTGCCTGGCACCATTGATAATGATTTATTCGGATCTGATTTTACCATCGGTTTTGATACCGCCATTAATACAGTGGTTCAGGCTGTTGACAAAATCAGAGACACCGCAACTTCGCACGACCGACTTTTCATTATTGAAGTTATGGGCCGAGATGCAGGATTTATAGCACTCAACAGCGGAATTGCCTGCGGAGCAGAAGATATTCTGATTCCCGAAACCAAAACGTATTATAATTCTTTATTGCAAAAACTAAAACACGATTGGCGTCGAAACAAAAGAACAGGCATCATCATTGTAGCCGAAGGTGATGACTCAGGCGGAGCTTTTGAGGTTGCAAAACATATCGAAAGTAATTTTCCTGATTTTAAAACAAGGGTTTCAATTTTAGGGCATATTCAAAGAGGAGGCTCACCTAGTTGTAACGACAGGGTTTTGGCAAGCTCACTTGGTTATCATGCGGTGATTGCGCTGCTGAAAGGGAAAAAAGGAATGATGGTGGGACAGGTTGATAACAAAATTGTTTTCACACCATTCGCTAAAGCGATTAAACAGGATCAAATGCTTAATAAAAACTTACTCGAAATGGCTCGGGTACTTTCAAACTAAAACTCATGGAATTAAACTTAAACTTTGTAAGAAAACAGTTTCCAGCCCTAAGTGGCGAATGGACTTATTTTGATAATGCTGGTGGATCCCAAACTGTTAAACCGGTTGTTGATCGAATCAGCGAATATCTAACCACATCAGATGTGCAACTTGGGGCAAGTTATGAACCATCCCAAATTGCAGGTAACCGGGTTCGTGAAGGCTTTCAATTTGTTGCCGAATTACTTAATGCAAAAGATGTTTCGGAAATCATTTTTGGTTCATCAACTACTGCTCTGCTCCGTCAGCTTGCAACCAGTTTTGTACAAACACTTAAACCCGGCGATGAAATCATCGTCACCAATTGCGATCATGAAGCCAATGTTGGGGGTTGGGTTAATCTTGCAAAACAAGGGATTGTGATCAAGTTCTGGGAAATTAACCAGACCAGTTTCGAAATGGACCTTGAAGATTTAAAGAAACTCCTTACTCCTAAAACGCGTCTTGTTTCCTTAACGCATGCTTCAAATATTTTAGGCACCATTAATCCAATTAAAGAAATAGCAAAAATCGTTCACGATCACAATGCCTATTTATGCGTAGATGCTGTTGCTTATGCACCTCATCGTTTGCCTGATGTGCAAGATTTGGATGTTGATTTTTATGTTTTTTCATTTTACAAAGTTTACGGCCCTCATTACTCTGCACTTTACGGAAAAAGAGAAATCCTTGAAAAACTACCGAACATCAATCATTTCTTTATTCAGGAGGATGACATCCCTTATAAACTTCAACCCGGAAGCGCCAATTACGAATTGAGTTATGGATATGTAGGTTACAAGGATTATCTAGAGGCATTAGTAAAAGTACATTTCCCTGAAATTAAAAATCCTCTTTCCAAACAAGCCTACGAAAAAGTTTATCAACTTTTTGCCAAACACGAAGAAAAACTTACGCAACGATTACTTGAGTTCTTGAATAAAAAACCCAATGTTAAAATAATTGGAGAAACAGATGCCAGTGAAAATAAACGCGTTGCTACAATTTCATTTGTAATAGATGGTTTTGTGAGTAGTACCATCACCGAGCAGGTTGATAAATATAAAATTGGAATCCGCTTTGGTGATTTTTATGCCCGCCGATTAATTGATGCATTGGATTACAGCAAGACTGACGGTGTAATTCGTGTTAGTATGGTTCATTATAATACACTCAAAGAGGTTGATCGTTTAATCGAAATATTCGATCGTTTATTTTAAAGATTAATGGAAAGAATCACACTATTTGCAAATGTGTTACTGCCTTTGCCGGTACCCGGATATTTTACGTATCGAGTACCTTATGAGATGAATGATGCAGTAAAGACAGGACAGAGAGTGATTGTTCAGTTTGGACGAAAAAAAATTTATACCGGACTGATTCGGGAAATTACAGAAGTTATCCCAACTTACACCCCAAAATATATTTCTTCCATTTTAGATGAAATACCGATTGTGACGGAAAAACAATTTGTTTTCTGGGAATGGATTTCAACATATTATATGTGCACCGTTGGAGAAGTGATGAATGCGGCACTTCCTCAGGGTTTAAAGTTGGTTAGTGAATCACAAATCATCCTTAACCCTGCTTTTATTCCTGACCAAGCGGTCTTAACCGAAAACGAATTTATCGTTACTGAAGCTTTAATGAATCGTAAAAAAATTACGATTTCGGAACTTGGTAATTTGACTGGTTTGCAAAAAACAATACCGCTCATCAAAACAATGATTGATAAAAAACTGATCAATATTGTTGAAGAATTAAATGAAGAATTTCTTCCAAAACTAATAACATACGTAAGAATAACTCATTCTTATTTAGAGGATGAAACTAAGCTTAGAGAAGCTTTTGAATCATTAAATAAAAGAGCTTTCAAACAAGTTCAAATCCTGATGTCACTCATCAACCTCTCACAAAATAAAAGTGATGGTTTGACGGAGGTAAAACAAATTGAGCTTCTTAAAAGTGTGGACGCAACCTCTACGCAACTGAATGCCTTGGTTGAGAAAGGAATTGTTGAGAAATATCAGAAATTGAGCAGTCGACTGGTATCAAAAGAGGCAACGAATAAAGTTTCAACAATTAATTTCAGTGAATCTCAACTCAAGGCTTTTAATCAAATCAATTCATTTTTTGAAGAAAAAGATGTGGTGCTTTTGCATGGTGTAACTTCCAGTGGAAAAACTGAAATTTATATTAAACTCATTGAGGAAGCTTTAAAAAAAGGTAAACAGGTTTTATACCTTTTACCAGAAATTGCGTTAACCACCCAAATTATTACCCGATTACAAAAATATTTTGGCGCTAATGTGGGCGTTTATCACTCTCGTTACAACAAACACGAAAGGGTAGAAATTTGGAATAAAGTAAATCAAAATGCGCATGAAGGTGAAGAAGAGCCGCCTTACAAAATAATTCTTGGCCCACGTTCATCCCTCTTTTTGCCTTTCGAAAATTTGGGGCTAATTATTGTCGACGAAGAACATGATAATTCTTACAAGCAATTTGATCCTGCACCAAGGTATAATGCCCGTGATTCGGCTATTTATCTTGCCAATTTACATTCTGCAAAAACGATTTTAGGTTCTGCAACTCCCGCCATCGAAACATACTACAATGCCAAACATGAAAAGTATGGATTGGTTGAACTGAAAGAGCGATTTGGGAATATCAGCATGCCTGAAATTCTGGTAGCTGATGTAAAGGATGCGACGAAGAAAAAACAAATGCATTCCCATTTTTCATCCTTCCTTTTAAAGCATGTGGATGAAGCTCTGGAAAATAAGGAACAGGTAATTTTATTTCAAAATCGCAGAGGTTTTTCATTAAGGTTAGAGTGCGATATTTGTAACTGGATTCCTGAATGTGTGCGTTGCGATGTGACCTTAACTTATCATAAAAGTAGCAATCACCTGCGTTGCCACTATTGTGGATATTCAACACAAATTCCGGCAAAGTGTCCTAGTTGCGGGAATCCAAAAGTATTAATGAAAGGATTTGGAACTGAAAAAGTTGAAGAAGAACTGGCGATTCTCTATCCCAATGCGCGTGTTATGCGAATGGATTTAGACACCACCCGATCAAAACACGCCTATCAAAAAATAATTACGAATTTTGAAAATAAAGCCATTGATATTTTAGTGGGAACCCAGATGGTTACCAAAGGATTAGACTTTGATAATGTAAGTGTGGTTGGAATTTTGAACGCCGATAACATGTTGAGTTATCCTGATTTCCGTTCTCCTGAAAGAAGTTTTCAGATGATGGCTCAGGTTAGTGGCCGAGCCGGAAGAAAGAATAAACGTGGTAAAGTTATTATTCAAACCTATAACCCGTATCATTCGGTCATAAGGGATGTCATCGATAATGACTACAAAAAAACTTACAAAGACATCATACAGGAAAGGATAAACTACAAATACCCACCTTTTTACCGCTTGATTGAAATCAGATTAAAGCACAAAGATTATAGTATTTTAAATGCCGCCTCTGCTAAGCTGGCTGATCAATTAAGAGCTCACTTCGGAGAATTGGTTCTAGGACCTGAATACCCCATTGTTTCAAGAATCAAAAATTTGTACATCAAGCATATTCTTATTAAAACCAAAAAGACAAATCAGCTTGGCAAAGCCAAATTAGAGTTAAAAGAAATACTGGATCAATTTAATAAAGACAGATCGTTTACAGGAGTTCACATCATCATTGATGTTGACCCGCAATAAAAAAATTATGCCAAAAAACACTTTT
Source organism: Bacteroidales bacterium (assembly GCA_963674935.2). Lineage (GTDB taxonomy): Bacteria > Bacteroidota > Bacteroidia > Bacteroidales. Next base: position 1,470,967 of record CAXXWZ010000002.1, on the reverse strand, counting down.
AAGCACGAGATGGATGTTCGCGATTATGAATGCGACATGCAAGGAATTGTGAATAATTCAGTATATCAAAACTACCTTGAGCATACCCGTCATCAGTATCTCAAATTTATCAATTTAGATTTTGCAGATTTAACTGAGAAAGGAATTATTTTGGTGGTTAAGCGGGTAGAAATCGACTATCAATTTTCTTTGCGAAGTAATGACAAATTTTATGTAACCGTTGAAATGGTTCGAATTTCACCATTAAGATACGGCTTTAAACAAAACATTTACAGATCGGTTGACGACAAACTAATTGTGAAAGCTTTGGTTATTGGAACCTCAATTAACAAACAAGGCAGGCCATTTTTACCAGACGAAATTGCTACTGCTTTTGGGTTTGTTGAGGGAAATAATTAATTTTTTTCAGATTTCTTCTCAACCACCAAAAAGATATCCTCATTATCTTTTTTCATCAGGTATTTTTCTCTTCCAAGACGTTCAATGGCAGCACTATCGTGTGTTAGATCATCGATGGCTTTTAAGTCATTCGTTATTTCCTTATTATAAAATTCTTTCTGCCGACGAGCGTCAGTAAGCGTTCTATAAGTTCTATATCTATGAATAATATTATTGTTGTCGAAAAAAAATATCCAAATAAAAAAGCCCAACGCCGTATAAAAATACCTATTGTTCAATTTGCTAAATATTTTACTTAACATCAAAAATAATTTAAGTGTAAAACTAATCTGAAATTTAGTTTTTTGAAACTTTTGTCAAATCTTTTATTAAAATTAACCTGTTAACAACCTTATTATAATCCCAATTCATCACTGATAGCTTTCATCGCATCTAGGCTCAACTCAGCAAATTCATTTAATGGAATTCCAATCAGTTCACATTCACGAATATTATCACGATTTACAGAGGCTGCGAATGCTGCTGATTTCATTCTTTTAGTAATGGATTTTGGTTTTACGCTGGCAATCTTTTGATCAGGATAAACCATGGTTGTTGCCGTAATCATTCCGGTAATGGTTTCGCCACAAGCCAATGCATGCTGAAATTCAGTTGTTCGTTTAAGTCCTGTTGCCATTTCGTTATGCATTTTGATGGCATCTACAATTTCCTCGTTAACACCTTTTTCGGTAAGTATCCGAGCTGTTTCCAGGCCATGTGTTTTGGCATCAACTTTTTCCACATCCAAATCGTGAAGTAGGCCTGCTAGTGCCCATTTTTCCTCATCGCGGCCAAGCTTTTTGGCCAAAGCTCTAAGAACGGCTTCTGAAGCCAGACAGTGATTAATCATTCTGGGGTTTTCGATGTATTCATGCAGGAGTTCTATGGCTTCTTTTCGTTTCATTTTTAAAGATTAATTTTTTTTGCATTTTAATTCACAGACATTCGGTTGTAATACGATTGACATACGATAGTAATACAGTTGTAATGACTTTTGTTACTAATTTATAATTTCGCGCTAATTCACGGATTTACCAATCCACAAATTCACTAATTATCAAATATTATCACATCAGCACATTAATTTATGGATATTCAATAGTAATACGGTTGACATACAATGGTAATACGATTGTAATAATTTTTAGTCAACCATTTTACCAATCCACAAATTTACCAATTATCAAATTTTCACATCAGCAAATTATTTAGTGTACATCCAACGCATGCAACATAAAAATTAAATGCTGCAAAGTATTTGTAATTTCTGTCATGTATTCGTTTACGGCTTTAACGCTTCCCGGCATGGCATACAATAAAGTTTCGTCCATTACACCGGCAACTCCTCTGCTTAACAATGCATTTGGTTTCTCCTGTCCGTACTTCATTCTGATTAGTTCCATGATACCCGGAATTTCCATATCGATATAGGATTTAACAACCTCAGGCGTGAAATCCTTTGGACCAATTCCGGTACCTCCAGTGGTGAAAACAATATCCACTTTTTTAGTTCCGGCATCATCTAACAGAGCTGCTAATTTTTTCGGATCATCAGGAATAAGTACATTTTCAATTTCACATCTCCAGCCAATTTTCTCAAAATAATCATCAACCAATTCCTTAATTCTGGGTCCACTTTTATCTTCATATTCTCCAGCGCTTGCTCGATCACTTAAGGTTATAATTCTAACCTTAAAAACTTTGGGAACATACTCAAACTTAACACCAGCTTTTAAATTTCCACCTCTGATAACCCGCACAAAAATCCCTTCTTTCGGCATCACGCAATTTCCAACTTCACGGTAAATGGCACAATTATCTCCATGACATTTCTTACCAATTTGGGTAACCTCCAATTCAATATTTTCATTCACAAAACGATCGAAAGGTTTGGTGTGAAAAAGCACCATTCCTTTTGTGGTAATATTTTCGGCAAATTCCCCAAATTTAATTTTCCGACCTGCTTTTTCTTCAAATTTTTGAATGCTTTCCGTGGCAAGCATACTAACCTGACGGTGCCAACTTCCTGCATGAGCATCGTTATTTATTCCATTGCCATCCATAACAACTTCCTCAACTGAATGTTTTACCACTCCCGTTTTCTCAGAGATATTCACTGATAATACTTCTATCGTTTTATTTTCCATTATGCTTTATTTTTTGTGGCAGATATCGCAGCTAAGTTTGCTGTTGAAAAAGCTATCTGCAAATTATAGCCTCCTGTATCTGCATCAATATTCATTAATTCTCCTGCAAAATATAAATTTTTTATCTTTTTTGATTCCATTGTTTGTGCATCAATTTCATCAAGATGAACCCCTCCAGCAGTGATTATGGCTTCTTTAAAGTCACCAAGCCCGTCAACCATAAAACTAAAATCTTTAAGCTTTTTAATGATTTGATCAATTTCGGATTTTTGAAAACTGCGAACTTGTTTTCTTGCTTGAAGATTAATTTCTGATAGAAAAGTTGTAATAAACTTTGGTGGTAATAGTTTTCGTAACAAGTCTTTTAAAAGGATATGCGGATTAGCATCTAATTCTCGTTGAATTCGATTTTCTAATTTCATTACACTTAGTGCTGGTTTTAAGTCAATAGAAAAACGAAGCTTTGTTTTTTTTGCAAGCAAAGAGCCTAACTCTCTACTCAGTGATAAAATGATCGGACCTGATAACTGACGTTTCAAAAATTGCAGATCTCCAAATTTTTCGGTGATTAAATTTTTATTCTGATAAACAGAAACTTTAATGTTTTTCAACAATAAGCGATCTAACTCGGGTAAGATTTTGTCGGCGATTTTAAGAGGCACTAAAGCTGGACGAATTGAAGTAACCTGATGTCCAGCAAACTTTGCCATTTTGTAACCATCACCGGTTGAGCCTGTTGCAGGATAAGAAGCCCCGCCTGTACACAAAATTACCGATTGAGCTTTAAACTCTTCGCCGTTCTGCAGTGTTACACCTTGTACTTTATCTTCAGAAATTAATAGTTTATTTACGCGTGCATTATTTTTTGTTTGAACCCCAGATTTCTGCAACCACTTTGTCATTCCATCCACTACATCTTGTGCTTTATCCGACTGAGGAAATACACGTTTCCCACGTTCAATTTTTGTTTTTATGTTTATCGAATGAAAAAAATGAATGAGCTCCTCTGAAAACATTTTTGAAAATGCTGGGTTAAGAAAACCTGTTTGATCATTTACGTGAGTTAAAAATTCATCGATGGGATTTAAGTTGGTCAGATTGCATCTACCCTTGCCTGTAATTCGAAGCTTACGACCCGGTCGAAACATTTTTTCGAGCAGTAAAACTTTGGCTCCATTTTGGGCAGCAATACCAGCTGCCATCATCCCTGAAGCTCCACCACCAACAACAATCACATCGAAATCATTCATTATTTTACGAGGTCTGTTTTTGTTTTTTCAACCAAAGCAATGTACTCCAAAACCATCTCTTTATCAACTGCTTTGCACATGTCGTAAATGGTAAGTAAGGCCACATTTGCTGCCATCAAAGCTTCCATTTCAACTCCGGTTTGTCCAATACATTTGGCCATGGTTTCCACTTTCACTCCTTCATTAGTCACCTGCGTTTTCACCTCAACTTTTGAAAGTGGTAAAGGATGACACAAGGGAATCAACTCACTATTTTTTTTTGCACCTTGAATTCCTGCAATTTCAGCAACAGTTAAAACATCACCTTTTTTCATTTTATTGTCACGAATTAAGGCAACTGTTTCGGGTTGAAGTTTAATAAAACCAGTGGCTCGAGCTACCCGAATTTGATCCGGTTTATGACTCACATCCACCATTTTGGCTTTGCCTTCCTCGTCGATATGTGAAAACGTTTCCATGTAAATAATTATTTATTAATGATTATTGAATAATGAAAATCAACTTGATAATTTATCTGATTAGGATGTATTAATAATTTGTCATTATTCATTTACTTACCCTCCGATGTTATAAAACGCTCCGCTTTTATTGTGAGTGCCTGACTTTGGTTTATTAGCAACTGCTTGTAAAAATGCATCTTCAACTCCGAGTTCCCGAACATTATAGGCAAGATCACTAAACAAACAAGGTTTAATGTTTCCGTTGGCCGTTAATCGCAACCGATTACAGCTTTTGCAATTGCCGCCTTCACCACCTTCAACTACCGAAAACTCACCCGTTTTTAAATTCATTTGGTGAATGAAGCGCACTTGCAAATCATTTTCCCTGCAAAAATCAGCAACTTCTTTCGCATCTTCTTCTTCAGATGATTTCCAAACGACACAATTTATTTTGATGGGACTTAAACCCGCTTTTTTTGCTGCTTCGATGCCTGCAAATACCTGATTGAGATCCCCAACTCTGGTAATTTCTTTAAATTTTTCGGGCCGAATGGTATCTAAACTTATATTTACCCGTTGTAAACCGGCATCTTTTAGTTCCTGTGCAAATTTCTCAAGCAAAATGCCATTGGTTGTCATCGATAAATCTTTCACGCCTTCCACATTCCAAATCATTGCCACTAAATCAACAATCCCTTTCCTCACCAAAGGTTCACCTCCGGTAAGTCTGATTTTATCAATCCCGAAACCAACACTTGTTTTAACTACCTCAACAATTTCGTCGAAGCTTAAAACATCTTTATGCGCCAGCAGTTGGATCCCTTCTGCCGGCATACAATAAGTACATCTTAGATTGCATCTATCGGTAACCGAAATCCGTAAATAATTAATCTTCCGTTTAAAATTGTCTAACATCTACTAATTCTCCTTCATTTAATTCTGAAATCCCGATAGGAACTGAAATAATTCCGAATGCTTCGCTCAAAGCATTGATGTGTGCTGATCCGTGATATTCTAATGGCCAAACCTTACCATGTTCTACTTTAACAGGAATAAAAGATTTTCTGGTTGATCTTTTTCTTGTATAGGGTTTTCCCATTGGCATGATAATGCTACTGGGTGCATAATCATGCCCCATTAATTTAAATATTAATGGCTTAGCTAACAGTTCAAATATATTAAATGATGAGACCGGGTTTCCGGGCAAGCCGAAAATAAATTTGTCTTTTAAAATACCAAAAACAGTAGGTTTACCAGGTTGAATGGCAACAGTTTTAAATTTAATATCCACACCAAGTTGCGCAAATATTTTAGGAATAAAATCAAAATCGCCCATTGAAACACCACCCGAAAGAAGAATCACATCGGTTTCACTAATGGCTTTAGATATGATTCGAGAAGTTGATTCTTCATTATCTCGGGCAATGCCAAAATAATAAGGCGTAACATTCATTTTTTGCAGCTGACCAATAAGTTGATAAGCATTGCTATTTCGAATTTGTGATAAGCCAGGTTTTGTTTGAGGTTCAACCAATTCGTTGCCAGTTGAGATCACACCTACCCTGATTTTTTTATACACACGAGGGTCGGTTAATCCGACTGAAGCAGCTACTGCAAAGTGTTGAGGCTCGATGATGATTCCTTTCTTCATCACCAAATCACCTTCTTTAACATCATTTGCCGTTTCAACAAAATTGCTTTTAGTTTGTTTGCCTGTAAATCGAATGCGATTATCCGCAAGTTCTTCGGTTTCCTCAACCTTAAGCACACAATTCGTACTTTCGGGCATCATAGCACCAGTCATAATTTTAGCACATTGCCCCTTCTCTATTTCTTTTGTGGGTTTTGCTCCTGCCGCAATAACCTCTAAAACTTCAAGTTCTTCAAAAATATCATCCATTCTGCAGGCATAACCATCCATGGCTGATTTGTTGAAAGGAGGCATATTTATATCAGATAAAACATCCTGTGCCAACACCCTGTTTAATGATTTCTCAAGGCTTATGCTTTCAGAATTGACTTCATAAAATACCGAATCCTGAACAATTTTTAGTGCTTCTTCGAAAGTTATCATAAGTAAAAATTTAGATTACAAAAATACTAATCAATATTGAATTTTACGGGAAATGTTTAGAAAAACATATCGAACTTTATAGATGGCTAAAATGGTGTACCGGTGTTAATTATTAATGTTTTTCATTGTTTGGTTTTACAAATCTAAGCTTATCAACCGTCTTACTATTGTATTACAATGTATTACCATTGCATGTTTATTGGATAAAACCCACTATCTGATATTCAATAATCATTATTCAATAGTCTTTAACTATTTGTCAAACTTTCTTTCCTCTTTTGTAAATGATTAATCCGTTCAAAAAATTTCTCATTACCTGATCACCACAGATTTTATAATTCGGATGATCCTCTCGGCGGAAGAAAGCTCCAAGCTCTGATTTGGTAATTTTAAAATCAACAAGACCAAGAATTTCGACTATATCTTCATCCCGAAGTTCAAGTGCAATTCTTAATTTTTTAAATACATCATTATTTATCATGCTAGTCTATTTTTATCTTATAATTACTCCATGTTTAATGCACTAAATCTATCAAATTTTTCTTTTAAATATTGATATGTTTCAAATTGAGAGCGACACGTTTCATTGTTCTCACTCTTTTTGTATACGTTTAATCTTTCGGGGTCAAGCCAACGTGCTTTTACATTATCTCTGATCTGAATCTGGAGTAAATCCCACATTTCCTTTTGAATATTCTCATCATAAACGGGGCAAATAACCTCAACCCTGTGATCAAAATTACGTTGCATCCAATCTGCAGAACCAATGAAATAAGCAGGCTTGTTTCCATTACAAAAAACAAAATTCCGCGAGTGTTCTAAATAACGATCGACAATGCTAAAGGCCGTAATGTTTTCACTCAACCCTTCCATTCCGGCTTTTAACATGCAAATCCCTCTAACTATCAGGGTAATTTTTACGCCAGCAATACTGGCTTTGTATAATTTTCGAATAATTTTTTTGTCAACCAAGCTATTCATCTTCAGTACTGCCCAGGCCTCTTTTCCGGCTTTTGCATTTTCTATTTCCTGATCCAACATTTCAACAAAAAAACTGCGGATTCGGAAAGGAGCAACAATTAAAGTTTTAAACTCCGGAATGATAAACTTTGATTCGAATAAACGAAACACATCATTTACTTCACCTGCAATGTCCTGATTGGCTGTAAGGAGGCTATCATCAGCATAAACTTTTGCCGTTGATTCATTATAATTTCCGGTACTAATATTGGCGTAGTATCTGTTTTCATTATTTTCTTTACGCCTGATCATAATCAGTTTTGAATGCACTTTATAACCCTGAATCGTTTTAATAACTTTAACCCCTTCATCCTGGAGTTTATTGGTCCAGTATATATTTGCTTCCTCGTCAAAACGCGCCTGAAGTTCCATAAAAACAGTTACATATTTTCCATTTCTGGCCGCATTTATTAAGGCATTCATTACTTTTGAATCGCGCGCTGCCCGGTAAAAAGTCATTTTTATTGAACGTACTTTAGGGTCGATCGAAGCTTCGCGAAGTAATTCCAAAATGTACTGAAATGAATTATAGGGGAAATGCAACATCACATCCTTATTCTGGATAGAATCAAACATACTGACATTCGCAGGCAAATCCGGATGCGGAACAGGGGGCATTTCAAAATATCTCAAATTTTCATTTCCTATGCGTGGAAATTCCATGAAGTCCTTCATGTTATGGTATCTCCCGCCGGCTCTGATATTATCACGTTTGGTAATATTAAATTTCTTGATCAGAATTTTAAGCAGTTCTTCCGGAATTTTTTTATCATAAACAAAACGAACGGGCTCCCCTTTTAAACGACGTTTCACACTTTCAGACATTATTTCCATGAAACTCTTCGATACATCATCGTCCATTTCAATTTCAGCATCTCTGGTAAATTTGATGGTATAAGCTTCAAATTTCTCATATCCAAATACAGAGAATACTTCATTTAAACAATACCTGATAATGTCGTCGAGCATGATCAAATAAAATTTATTTTCAACATTGGGCAATTCAATAAAGCGCGGAACCTGCCCAATAGGTACCTGAACCAACGCATATTCTTCGCCAGGTTGCTTATCATGTAAATAAACTGCCAGATAAAACGAATCATCTTTTAAGCTACTGAGCGATTTTATATTCCTGAGCATCAGCGGAAACAAGAAAGGTCTCACATGGTCTCTAAAGTAACTTCGAACAAATTCACCTTGCTCATTATTCAATTTTTTTTCATCTATCAGATGAATCTGTTTTTTGGCTAAATCATTGACTACTTTTTGATAAGCAGCAGTAAATCTTTTTTCCTGATCGTTAACATTTTTTGCGATCTGCTCCAGCACAGCTCCGGTTGTTTTACCCTGAATTTCGTGGTTTGTTTCATATTTTAACAACCGACGAAGGGTGGCTACCCTCACCCGAAAAAACTCATCCCGATTATTTGAATAAATCCCCAAAAATCTTGCTCTTTCAAGCAAAGGCGTCGAAACGTCAATCGCTTCCTGCAATACCCTTTCATTAAAATCGAGCCAACTAATTTCTCTATTGATGTAATTATCCGGATTCTTAAGCATACTGAGTTTGGTTAAGTTTATAACATCTTGGGTGCAATTACAAAGTTAGTATTTTTAGTTGCTACATTGATTTCTTCCCACTTTTCAGTTTTAAAAGTAATTGAAACCGTTCCGGTGGTTGGCAATCCATCGATGGGATGACCTAAAAACTTATTTGCAAAATGAGTAAAAGTGGGATTATGGCCCACAAGTATCACCGAATTTACATCATTTGGCAACCCATATAATAGTTCCATTAAATACTCCGTTCCCTGATGATAAATATCAGATTCAATCCGGATTTTTTCTTCCGGATAATTTAGTTTTGCAGCAAGAATTTTTGAAGTTTCAAGAGCACGAACCGCAGAACTTGAAACCATAATATCGGGCCTGATATTTTGATCGGCCAGATAATTCCCAACTTTTTCAGTTCTGGTAATTCCTTTTTGTAAAAGGGTTCGATCATGATCTTTTAAATTGGGATCATCCCAAGCTGACTTTCCATGCCTAATGATATAGATCGTTTTCATATTTTAAAGATACAAAATGAAATGAGATTTTAGATGCTAGATATTAGATTTTAGACTCAGGCATCAAGATGCTGGACACAAGTATGAAGATGTAAGAAAATAGTAGTTAGAAATCAGAAGTCAGAAGTCAGAATATAGAACACAAAACAAAGTTTTTATAGTCATAAATCAAATATCTTATTTTGAATTTTGTATTATAGTTTTGGCTACTGACAATCTTTCTGAATCTAGTATCTGGAATCTAGCATCTATACAATCCTCAACTTTGGACTGATTGGCAGTGAGCATAAAATCTGCTTATTCATACCTCAACACTTCCACCGGATTTCTTCGGGCTGTCGAATAAGCCTGGAAAATAATAGTACCAATGGCCAACACGTAGGAGATCAAAGCGGCTAAAATAAATATCCACCACGAAATTGAAATGCGCGTGGCAAATTTGCTGAGCCAATCATTCATAAAATACCAGGCTACCGGCCAGGCAACGATATTGGCAATCAACACTATTTTTGTAAAGCTCCAGGTCATTTTAATGATAATACGATTAATAGATGCACCCATGGCCTTGCGAATGGCCATTTCTTTCATTCTTTCCTGAGCAGTAAATGATGCCAGGCCATATAATCCCAGGGCAGTAACGAAGAGTATTAGCATTGTTAAAATCAACATCAGTTGGCGGGTTTGGGCTTCCTGATTATAATAGGTTTTATATCTTTCATTAAAAAAATAATATTCAAAAGGGGTATTTCGTTCCCAGGTATTTTTGTTCCATGCTTTCTCAATTTCCTCTATTGGTGGCACACTTCCTTCTTTCATTCTTATCGCCAAATATTGCGCAGGCATGCCATATTCCCCGCCAACCATGCAAATAAGCAAGGGTTTAATATTTTCGTGCAAGGTTTGAAAATGATAATCTTCGATAATTCCAATCTGATGAAAATCAGCTAGACCATTATTCAATTTATGATTTAAAGTATCGCCCCAGTTTAGAAATTTAGCTGCCGTGAGATTCATTACAATAGCCGTTGAATCAGTCAAATATTCTTTATCAAAAAAACGCCCGGCATGAAGATCGATCTGCATGGTTTTTAAAAAATCTTCATCAGCCACCTGAACCGTAAACAAGGTTGTTTCTTTACCTTCAGGTGTCCACTGATTAGAAGATCCCGAACCGCGTTTGGGCATATTGCTGGTAAAACTGGTATTTTCAATTTCCGGAATTTTTCTCAGATCAGTTTTAAATAATTCCCTGTTTTTTATACTTGCTGCCATCGTAACCACCATAAGGTTATCCCTGTTAAAACCCAGTTTTTTGGTATATAAAAAATCTGTTTGCCGAACAACCACAATCAGGCTGATAATCAATACAATTGAAATTGCAAATTGAAGCAAAACCAAAGCATTTCTCAAATTGAGCCCTTTTCCATTTTTAATGATATCTCCTTTCAGAACCTTTACCGGTTTATAATTGGAAAGCACAAATGCCGGATACAATCCTGATGCAATGCCAATGATTAAACCCAGAATCATCAGGGCTGGTAGCACTAGAAAATTGTCAAAATAATGGATACTCAACTTTGCATTAATAAAATCGGATAAAAAAGGCAGGGTCGCTTCAACCAATCCCATTCCGATAATCAACGACAGAAAACTCATAATAATTGATTCTGCATTGAATTGCATGATCAGGTTGGATCGTTGGGCGCCAATAGCTTTTCGTACCCCGACTTCTTTGGCTCTTTGCACTGCTTTAGCCGTACTCAGGTTCATATAATTGATAGATGCAATTATTAACAAGAAAATGGCAACAATACCAAAACCAATTAAATAAATTCCATTGCCCCATAATTTTAAGTAAACATCCTTTAGCGAAAATAAATGATACTCCCAACGATTGCCTTCGGCTAACCAATCCTTGAAATCCTGTCCTTTGATGGTCTGTATTTTACTGGCTAAAAGTTCCGGGAATTTTTCCTCAATTTCCTTTGGATCAGCTCCTTTTCTTAAAAGCACAAAGTTGTAGAAATTATTGTTTTGCCATTGCGGACTGTTATACCATCCATCCCACTGGTAAAGCGAGATCATAATATCAAACCCAAAACTTACATTTTCCGGGTTATCTTTTATAATACCCGTTATTTTATAATCTTCATCATTCAAGTCAAGCACTTCACCAAATGCATTGTTATCGCCAAAATATTTTTTTGCGGTACTTTCCGTTAAAACAACTGACATGGGTTCTGTCAATGCGGTTTTTGGATTGCCTTCAATAAATTCGTGTGTAAACACATTAAAATAAGAAGAATCAGCAGCAGCTATTCTGCTATCCCGAAAATAGTCATCCCCTCTTCTTACATACCATGAAATCCCGAAAATAGTTTGTGTTGCATTTTCAACTTCAGGATACGTACTTTTTACGGTTTCGGCAAAGGTAGCAGTTGTTGATTCCGCATTTTCTATAAAATAATCCGCAAAATTAATAGTAACCGTAGCTATGTATATCCGGTCTTTGTTCTTATGGACAGAATCAAAACTCAGTTCGTAATTTACATAAACCATGGTAAGGACAAAACACGCCAATCCGATGGCTAACCCCAATACGTTTATAATTGAGAAAGCTGGCTTCTTATAGAAGTTTCTAAGCGCTATTTTTAAACTGTTGCTGATCATTTTTTCAAATTTAACGTTTTAAGACTCATTACTGTCTAATCTCGTGCCATAATTTTTAACATGCTGTTTTTTGGCATTTTATAAAACTTCAGAGATCTACTTTTAAACTAAATTGTTCGTTTTGAGGCAAGCGACTGTTCGCCCTAAGACAATTTAATTATCTTTGAAAAAAATAGTTTTCATGAATAAATTTGAAGGAAACATTTTAATAATTGACGACGATCAGGATGTTTTAGATTCGGCTAAAATGTTTTTAGATGAGTATTTTACAATGACTGAAATAATTCATTCACCACAGCATATTCAAGAAATTTTAAAGAAAGAAGCAATCGATGTGATTTTGCTCGACATGAATTTCCAGAAGGGTGCAAATGATGGGAAAGAAGGAAAGTACTGGTTGAAACACATTCGTGAAATTTACCCCGAAACTGTAATCATTTTGATGACTGCCTTTGGAGATATTAATTTAGCTGTTGAGGTCATGAAATTAGGCGCCTTTGATTTTATTCAAAAGCCCTGGAATAATTCAAAATTATTGGCTACTGTTTCTGCAGCTCTAAAACTGCGCAAATCAAAAAATGAATTATCAAAATCAAAGGCCACTAATCAGGCCTTAAATGAGGATATTGGGCGCAAACATGTTGCAATTATCGGTAAGTCTGCACCCATGATTCGTTTAAAAGAAGTAATCACGAAGATCGCCCCGACGGATGCAAATGTTTTAATTCTTGGAGAAAATGGAAGTGGCAAAGATTTAATTGCCCGCGAAATTCATCGCTGTTCAGAAAGAAAAAACGAAAATTTTATTCGCATTGATTTAGCTTCTTTGCCCGAAAGTTTATTTGAAAGTGAGATTTTCGGGCATGTCTCGGGAGCATTTACCGATGCCAAAACCGAAAAGGCAGGCCGCTTCGAACTCGCGTCAGGTGGAACCATTTTTTTAGATGAATTAGCGAATCTCAGTTTAAATCTTCAGTCAAAGCTTTTAACGGTTTTGCAAAATCGTGAAATTTACCGATTGGGATCTTCAAAACCCATCCCAGTTGATATCAGGTTAATCTGTGCTACAAATCAGTCCTTAATTAACTTGGTTGAAGAAGGGAATTTTCGCCAGGACCTTTACTACCGTTTAAATACCTTTGAAATTACCATTCCAGCTTTACGCGACCGAAAAGAAGACATTCCTGAATTAATTGATTATTTTCTGACTAACTATTGCAATAAGTATAGAAAAAACAAACCTCAAATTTCGTCAACAATCCTGCAAAAGCTTAAGCAAATGAATTGGGCCGGGAATGTTCGGGAGTTAGAAAATTCGGTAGAAAGAGCATGTATTTTATCGGAAAACATAGAATTGGAATTTCAGGATTTTTTCGTTCAGGATGTCGCACCATCAGATACGAACAACGACATCACCAATTTGGATGAATTGGAAAAACGAACCATTTTGAAAGTTTTGAAGACTCATAATGGAAATTTATCAAAATCTGCTCAAGAACTGGGTATCCATCGAAACGCTTTATACCGAAGATTAGAAAAATATGGCTTATAAAAAAAATACCATTTCGTTAATCACCAGGTTGGCACTTATACTTCTCAACCTGACACTCTTGTCGGTTATTATTTTAAATCCAGATCGACTATTTAGCATTCTGATTTTAGTTGGAATTCTTTCACTTCAAATTATTGAATTGATTCAATTTGAACTTCGAACTTTTCGGGCATTAGAAAATGTTTTAAATTCCATTGAGTTTGAACATCAAACCGTAAAATTTACTAAAAAACTTCCCAAACCCATGGAGGGTTTTTATACCTCTTTAAACAAAATTTTAGATTTAATTGAACAAAAAAAATCGGAATATGAGGTTCAGTTATTATTTTTAGGCGAGCTGCTCAGGCATATTAAAACTGGGGTTATTTCTATCTCGGAAAGTAATAATATTGAGTTGGTTAACGAAGCTGCATTAGAAATCCTAGGACTAAATAATTTGGTTGGCATGGAGCAATTAAAAAAAAATCATCCCACGTTTTATCAAGAAATGATTCATCCAGATCCAAAGGGATCTCAAATTATTGAAATCACAACGCAGAATCAAATTCATAAACTTTCAATTCAAATTAGTCTTTTTAAAAGTCAGGGCAAAAACATAAAGTTGATTAGTTTTCAAGATATCCGATCACAAATTGAATACAAGGAAATGGAAGCCTGGCATCAATTAATAAGAACTTTAGGTCATGAAATTTTAAATTCAGTAACTCCAATTTCTTCGATGACTGAAACCAGTTTGATGTTGCTTGAAAAAGAAGACCAGACACCGAAATTATTGCAAGATTTAAGTGATCAACATTTGGATAAAATCAGAAATGCCCTAAAAACAATCAATCGGCGATCGATTGGCTTACTTGATTTTATTAATAATTATCGAAAACTCACCCGGATGCCTGTACCGGTTTTTGAAAAGGTGAATTTAAACAAGCTGCTCAAACAAGTCCTTAAACTCATGCATTCAGAATTTGAGAAAGAAGGAATTTTGATTTCTCAAAAACTACCTAATGTTGAACTCGTTGCAGAACTAGACAAATCTATGATTGAACAAGTTTTAATAAACCTATTGCGAAATGCAATACAAGCTCTGGTTGGGGTTCAGAACAAATCAATTCGAATTTATTTAAGCGAAAGCAAACACCATAAACCAAGCATCCAAATTTTTGATAACGGCAAAGGAATTTCTGAAGAAATCAAGTCAAAAATATTTATTCCATTTTTTACCACAAAGGATAGTGGGAGCGGAATCGGATTAAGCCTTTCCCGACAAATTATGCAGCTGCATGGTGGAAGTATCAGCGTGCATTCAAATGAGAATAATGAAACGGTTCTTAGTTTGATTTTTAAATAGCTATTTTCAGGGGAAGAAATATAGAAACTCTAGAAATCGTCATTCTGGATTTATTTCAGAATCTTAAATACTAGATTTTGAGATTCCGGAACAAGTCCGGAATGACGGGATCTAAAAAAGAGGCAGCATCATTCAAATTTCGATAAAAAAAGCGACCCAAAATGAGCCGCTCCTTGTTATTTAAAAAAATTTTATTCTTGTTATAAATTCGACCAAGATTGATCCCTCTAAAAACTCGAGATTAGTAAGACTATAATTTTGAATTCAAAATCATTTTGCCGAACTAATCTACCAAGCAAACATTGGGAAATCACCCATCATTTTGTTTACTCTTTTCTTAACTGATTCAATCACTTTTTCGTTTTCAATATCGCTCAAAACTTCATCAATTAAATCAACAATCGGAACCATATGTTCTTCTTTTAAACCACGAGTTGTTATTGCTGGTGTTCCAACACGTAATCCTGAAGTTTGGAAAGGTGAACGGCTGTCGAAAGGAACCATATTTTTGTTAACGGTAATATCAGCTTTTACTAAAGTATTTTCAACTAATTTACCTGTAATCTCTGGATATTTTTCGCGAAGATCAATCAACATTAAGTGGTTGTCTGTACCACCTGAAATTACATTGTATCCTTTATCAACAAAGGCTTGAGCTAAAACTTCTGCATTTTTTTTAACTTGTTTGATATACTCCATATACTCATCAGAAAGTGCTTCACCAAAAGCTACCGCTTTTGCTGCAATTACATGCTCTAATGGGCCACCTTGAATGCCAGGAAATACGGCTGAATTTAAAATGGTTGACATCATTTTAACAGCACCTTTTGGGGTAGTTAGTCCCCATGGATTTTCGAAATCTTTGCCCATCAAAATCATTCCACCTCTTGGGCCACGAAGGGTTTTGTGAGTTGTTGTGGTTACGATGTGGCAATAAGGTAGTGGATCATTCAAGAATCCTTTCGCTATTAATCCGGCCGGATGAGCCATATCACACATCAACAAAGCACCTACTTTATCTGCGATCTCACGCATGCGTTTATAATCCCAATCTCTTGAATAAGCTGAAGCACCGGCCACAATCAATTTTGGTTTTTCAATCAATGCAACTTCTTCCATATTATCATAATCAACCATTCCGGTTTCTTCTTTCACTTTGTATGCCACAGGATTGTATAAAATACCAGAGGAATTTACATGAGAACCATGAGAAAGGTGACCACCATGAGATAAATCCATTCCCATAAAGGTATCACCAGGTTTAAGACAAGCCAAAAATACGGCCATGTTTGCCTGCGCTCCTGAGTGAGGTTGAACATTCGCATATTCTGCACCATAAAGTTGACATGCACGATCAATAGCAATTTGTTCAGTTTGATCTACAACTTCGCAACCACCATAATATCTTTTTCCAGGGTAGCCTTCGGCATATTTATTGGTTAAAACCGAACCAGCAGCCTTAAGTACCTGCTTACTTACAAAATTTTCTGAGGCAATTAACTCTATTCCGAACTGCTGACGATCTTCTTCATCTTTGATTAAATCAAAAACTAATTTATCTTTTTTCATAAACTATTGATTGTTAGGTAATGTAATAAATGACTAAATGCAATTTTAAATTGCATTGCAAAGTTAAAAAATAAAATTTCTGAGCACGTATAAATTGGCAAATGGTTAATAAATAACTAACAAAATTTATTCCCTTTAAATTATTTGACTTAATTTAGGCAATCAAATTTTAACACACAACCGTGCAAAATTATTAAATGGTAAAGTTTGATAAATTTTCTTTAGATAATGGACTTAGAGTAATTGTTCATCAAGATAAATCTACTCCGATTGTGGCTGTAAATGTTATTTATGATGTGGGGTCACGTGATGAAAATCCTGATAAAACCGGATTTGCTCATTTATTTGAACACCTCATGTTTGGAGGTTCAATCAATATTCCTAAGTACGATATCCCCCTGCAAAATGTTGGAGGAGAAAATAATGCATTCACTAATAACGACATTACTAATTATTATTTAACCCTACCTAAACAAAATATTGAAACTGCTTTTTGGCTTGAATCGGATCGGATGCTGGATTTGGCTTTTTCAATAAAAAGTCTTGACGTTCAGCGAAATGTAGTGAGTGAAGAATTCAGACAGGTTTACCTAAATCAACCCTATGGTGATGCCTGGCTATTACTAAAACCATTGGCGTATAAAGTTCATCCTTATCAATGGTCGACCATCGGGAAAGAATTATCGCATATTGAAAATGCGGATATGGATGATGTAAAAGCATTTTACTCAAAGTTTTACAATCCCAACAATGCAGTGCTTGTAATCGGAGGAGATGTTAATACAAAAGAAGTAAAAAAACTTGTTGAAAAATGGTTTTCGAATATTCCAAGTGGTGAAAACTATATTAGAAATTTGCCAATTGAACCTGCACAAACCGAGGAAAGAAAACTTACTGTTAAGCGAGATGTTCCCTTAAATGCAATTTATATGGCTTATCACATGTGCGGTCGGCTTGATGAGGAATACTATGCAAGTGATTTATTATCAGATATTCTATCTAATGGCGATTCCTCAAGATTGTTTCAAAAATTAGTTAAGGAATTGAAATTATTTGTCGATATCAATGCATTTCTTACAGGTGATTTTGATAATGGATTATTTGTAATAACAGGAAAAATAATGAATGGTGTGGATGTTCAAACTGCTGAAGATGCGATAAAACAAGAAATTGAAAATGTGTGTAATGGAGGCATTGTTGAAGAAGAATTAGATAAAGTAAAAATTAAAGCAGAATCTACGCTGATCTTTTCTGAAGTAAGTATCCTTAATAAAGCTATGAACCTGGCATATTATGAACTACTTGGTGATGCTGAAATGATAAACCAAGAAATTAATAAATACAGAAAAGTAACTACCAAGCAGGTTCAACAAAGTGCAAAAAAAATATTCAGATCAGAAAATTGTTCAAGCCTATATTATTTAAGCAAACAGGAATAAATGAATTTATCAATCGATCGAAATATACAACCTCAAATTTTACCCGTCAGATCAATCGATTTAATGACAGTTGAGGATTTGAAATTGGATAACGGTTTGCAAGTTCATCAATTAAATCTTGGCACTCAAGATTTGGTTAAAATTGAAATCGTATTTGAGGCCGGGATATCACAACAAAAGCAAAAGCTTGTATCATCATTTACCAATAAAATGTTGGCAGAAGGCACCAAGTCATATACAGCTTATGAAATCGCAAAAATATTTGATAGTTACGGGGCATACTATAGTGCCAACGCAGACAAGGATTATGCGTCTCTAACTCTCTATTGTCTGACTAAATATCTTGATCAAACTTTACCTGTATTTGCAGAAATTATTTGCGAGCCTCTATTCCCTGAAAATGAATTACAAACATTGACTAATAAAACCAAACAAGAATTCATTGTTAATCTAAAGAAAGTTAAATCAGTTGCACAATTAAATTTTCCCTCTTTAATTTTTGGAACCACACACCCATATGGTCAAAAAGCAGAAGTGAGTGATTTTGATAAAGTCACTCGGCAAGGCGTTCAGTCATTCTATCAAAAACACTACTTAAATTCCGATAGCAGGATATTCATTTCAGGAAAACTGAATGAAGAGATCATTAACAAACTAAATCACCATTTCAGTACGTTTAAAATTAAAACAGAAAAGCTTGGTTCTGAACCTAATTATAAGATCGAACAACCATCAGAACATTCACATCATATAAAAATTGAGGCTGCCCTGCAATCAGCCATCTGGGTTGGCAAAAAACTCTTTAATAAATTAGATCCTGATTTCATTGGAATGCAGGTATTAAACACAATTTTGGGTGGCTATTTTGGTTCTCGATTAATGTCGAATATAAGAGAGGATAAAGGCTATACCTATGGGATAGGCTCATCTCTAGTCTCTCATAAAAATGATGGCTTTTTTGCTATCCATACTGAGGTAGGAAGTAAGTATACGGAAGCAACAATTAGCGAAATTCACAAAGAAATTGCTTTACTTCTAACAAAAAAAACCAACAGTACTGAACTTGATCTGATTAAAAATTACATAAGCGGTCAATTAATTCGTGGATTGGACGGACCATTCGCTGTTCACGACAAATTAAAATCGACAGTTTTGTATGGGTTAGATTTAAATTATCATCAACATTTTCTTGATCAGGTATTGTCAATTACTCCGGAGATAATCAGAGACTTAGCGAACAAACATCTTCAAAAAAGCAGTTTGACCGAACTTATCGTTGGGATATAATAATTTCGCTCATCTAACTCCCGTATCTAGTAGGTTTTATTAACATTATTTAAGAAGCCTTTTCGCCTTTTTTTTATACATTTGCACAACTCAAAAAACGAAAATATCATGGCAATTGATAAAAATAAATTTACCGAAGAAGGTTTAACTTACGATGATGTTTTATTGGTTCCTGCATTTTCAGAAGTGCTACCTCGTGAAGTTGATATTAAAACTCAATTCTCAAGAAACATCAAATTAAATGTACCCATTGTTTCAGCAGCAATGGATACGGTAACTGAATCGAGAATGGCCATTGCAATTGCACAACAAGGTGGAATTGGGGTGATTCATAAAAACATGAGTATTGAACAACAAGCCATTGAAGTTCGCAAAGTTAAAAGAGCCGAAAATGGGATGATTCTTGAACCTGTGACCATTAAAGCAGATGCAATTGTTGCCGATGCGCTAAGTATCATGAGAGAATTTCGAATTGGAGGGATTCCGGTCATTGACGACCATAATTTTTTAGTTGGAATTGTAACCAATCGCGACCTCCGTTTTGAAAGAAATGTAAATCGTCCGGTTTCTGAAGTTATGACTTCTCAAAATCTAATCACAACAAAAGAATTTACCGATTTTGAAAAAGCAGCTGACTTACTTCATGAACATCGAATTGAAAAATTACCTGTTGTTGATGACAATTTTCATTTAGTTGGCCTCATCACCTATAAAGATATCATTAAGATCAAAGCAAAACCGAATGCTTATAAAGATGGTCGTGGAAGATTGAGAGTAGCTGCAGCAGTAGGAACAGCACCTGACACTTTTGAAAGAGTTACCGCATTGGTTGATGCCGGTGTTGATGCTATTGTTGTTGATACCGCACATGGACATCATATCGATGTTATTAACATGGCAAAAAAAATTAAAAAAGCGTTCCCAGATATTGATTTAGTAGTTGGTAATATTGCCACACCCGAAGCAGCACTGGCATTAAAAGATGCAGGAGCAGATGCCATTAAAGTTGGTATTGGTCCCGGTTCAATTTGTACAACTCGAATTATTGCCGGAGTAGGTGTTCCTCAATTATCAGCAATTTATAATATTACGCAAGCTTTAAAAGGGAGTGGAATACCGGTTATTGCAGATGGCGGGATTCGTTTTACAGGAGATATTGTGAAAGCCATTGCAGCAGGTGCAAGTACCATTATGGCTGGATCCTTATTTGCTGGTGTTGATGAATCACCTGGCGAAACCATCATTTACGAAGGAAGAAAGTATAAAACATATCGGGGAATGGGATCTATCGAAGCCATGCAAAAAGGTTCAAAAGATCGATATTTCCAGGACAATGAGGATGATGCTCAAAAATTAGTTCCGGAAGGTATTGTTGGACGTGTTCCTTATAAGGGCGCACTGAGTGAAGTAATTCATCAATTAATTGGTGGATTAAAAGCAGGTATGGGTTATACAGGCTCTGCCTCGATCGAAAAATTAATGGAAGCACGATTCATAAAAATTACATCGGCCGGAGTCATTGAAGGTCATCCTCACGATATTACAATTACCAGAGAGGCACCTAATTATAGTAGAAAATAAGGCATTTCTGTCTTGAAAGATGAGGTTAATAAAGATCATAACGATACTTATTTCGTTTTTTTTTCTCTTTAACGCTGAAGCACAAATACAAAACAAAAAAATACTGCTTAAGATAAACGGAGAAAAAACCACTGTTGATACTTTTTTGAAATCATACCATAAAAATTACAAACAAGATTCTAAAACAAAGGCTACAACAATTTCCGAATACCTTGATTTATATATCAATTATCGGCTAAAAGTTATTGAAGCCAAAACCTTAATGTTGGATACCATCAGCCGTTTAAAACTCGAACTGGATGGCTATGTTAAAGCACTTGCGGAACCCTATTTTATTGACAAACAAAAATATGATGCACTTATTGATGAAGCTTTTAGGCGGCTCCTAATCGACGTTCGGGCGAGTCATATTTTGATTCGTTGTGATGAGAATGCAAATCCTGTAGATACACTTCAGGCTTATCAAAAAATTGTTGAGCTAAGGAAAAGAGCTATGGCCGGAGAAGATTTTGGCTTACTTGCCTCAAAATTATCTGATGATCTTTCAGCTCGCGACCAAATAAATAGTGTCGGCCGAATTATAAAAAAGGGAAATGCTGGTGATTTAGGTTTCTTTTCAGTTTTCGATATGGTTTATCCTTTTGAAAATGCAACTTATGAAACTCCAATTGGTGAAATTAGTGAACCAATTCGAACCCGATTCGGCTATCATATCATAAAACCCATTGATCATCATCAGGCTATGGGAAAAGCAACAGTTGCACATATCTTTTTAGCAGAATCAAATCCTTCAATGGAGACTCAGAAAAATAAAATTTTTGAGGTTTTCAATAAACTTAAAGAGGGTGTGGCCTTTGAAAAATTGGTACAGGAATATTCCGAAGACCAATTAAGCAAAATAAAAAATGGAGTATTACCAACCTATGTTGCAAATGAAATAGTTCCAGAATTCTACCTTGCAATTTTCTCATTAAATACACCTGGTGAATATTCAAAGCCTTTTAAAACAGAGAAAGGATGGCACATCATAAAACTCCTTGAATTAAACAAGCCTGGTAATTTTAATGAAGAAAAAGCATCACTCATTAATAAAATAAAAAAAGATAAACGCGATGAAATAAGTCAAGTAGATCGTTTTGAATTTATCAAACAGAAAATTGGTTTTTATTCATCTAATACTGCAAATGATGAGCTTTTTACAATTATTGCTTCTGAATTTTCGAAAGGTAAAAGGCAGGCTGACAAAACAAAAAAACTGAATGGTAAATTATTCAGAATTGGTAAACAAGGTATTAAACAATATGAATTTGCCCAATTTATATTTGATCGTCAACCAAATGATTCTGAATTAAACAAAGAATCTTACCAAATTTTTTATGATAAGTTTGTAAATGAAACATGTGAAAAGTATTTTTATGAAAATATTGCAAATATCTTTCCTGTTTTAAAAAACACATTAGATGAATACTGGGACGGGATATTACTTTTTGAAGTGAGCAATATTAAAGTTTGGAAGAAATCAGTTAAGGATGAAGATGGACTGAATGCTTTTTTTAAATCAAATCCTACTAAATACAGCAATTCCAATTTGAATGAAATAAAAGGAACTGTTATAGCTGACTATCAAAATCAGCTTGAAAAAAACTGGGTCAAAAACCTTAGAACCAATCATTTAATAAAAATTAATGAAAAAACATTATCAAAAATAATAAATGAATAAAGAAAACATTCTATATGGTTTCGCATTTTTGTTGATCTTATCAGCTTGTTCTGTAAAAAACGGCACAGAAAGTGGTAATATTTTAGCCAAAGTTGGTGATTACTATCTCTACGAAATTGATCTAAAGGGAGCTATTCCGGAAAGCGTTAATACGAAAGATAGTCTTACCATCGCTCGTAACTATATCAATACATGGGTAAGAGAGCAGTTGCTGCTTTATCAAGCCGAAAAAAACCTTACTGAGAATCAGATGAATTTCGATAAACAAATAGAAACTTATCGCAAATCATTAATCATCTACCAGTACGAATCATTATTAATTAAACAACAATTAGACACTGAAGTAAGCGAAGAAGAAATTGAGGAATATTACGAAAAGAACAAAAATAACTTTGAACTGAAAAAGAACATTGTTAAGGCAAACTATGCTATTCTTGATATAGATTCTCCTTACAATAGCAAAATTGAATCCTTGATGCGCTCTGACAACATGAATTTGATCGACTCGTTAGAAACCTATTGTGAATTGTATGCTCGAAACTATTTAATCAATGATGATCAGTGGATTTCATTCGACGAGCTACTCAATATCATTCCAATAAAAACATACAATCAGGAAGCTTTTTTAAAAAATAATCGTTTCGTAAAATTAGAAGAAAATAACTTTAAGTATTTTATTAAGTTCATTGAATTCAATATAAAAGAGGAAATATCCCCTTTAAGTTTTGAAAGAGAAAACATCATTAGCATCATCTTAAATAAACGTAAAATTGAATTAATTAATAAAATGCATAATCAATTGTTTGAAGATGCTTTAAATAGTGACATTGTAGAAATATATTAAGTACATTTACATCGAAAATAAAAATAAAAATGACGAAAAAAACAAACGTGAAGAAGGACATAAAAACAGGCTTAATTTATTTAGCACTAACAATACTGACCCTTTTCTCAGTAAACACATATGCTCAAGAGGAAGTGATTTTGGATGAAATAGTTGCAGTTGTTGGGAAACATATTGTTTTGCAATCAAATGTTGAAACTCAGTACTTACAATATCGCATGCAGAACGGAATTACCGGATCTGAGTCTACCATAAAATGTAGCATAGTTGAGAATTTACTCTTTGAAAAATTATTATTATTTGCCGGTGATGTTGATAGTGTTGATGTATCTGTAGATGAGGTAAATCAGCAACTTGATATGAGATTAAGGTATTATGTAAACCAATTTGGTTCTGAAGAAAAAATGGCCGAATATTATCAGAAGCCTTTAGAAAAAATCAAAGAAGAATTAAGAGATATTGTCAGGGAGCAAATGGTTTCCCAAAGAGTAAACAGTGGAATTACAGATGGAATAACAATAACCCCTTCTGACGTAAAAACATTTTTTAAAAAAATTCCAAAAGACTCTGTTCCTACCATAAATCCCATAGTTGAAATTAATCAAATTGTTCGAATACCTCCCATAACAAAGGAATTTAAAAAGGGTGTTTATGATCGGCTGAAAGCATTACGTGAAAGAATAGTTAAAGGAGAAAAGTTTGAAACTTTAGCCATTCTTTATTCTGAAGATCCGGGTTCAGCTAAAAAGGGAGGAGAACTGGGACTAACCAAACGAGGATCATGGTATCCGGAATTTGAGGCAGCTGCTTTTTCGTTAAAAGATGGCGAATTATCAGAAATAATTGAAACTGAAGCCGGTTATCATATCATTCAATATATAAACAGAAGAGGCGAATACATCAATGTCAGACATATTTTACTAATGATAAAACCATCTCCAGAAGCTTTAGCGGATGCAGCACAATACATTGATAGTGTTGCTACACTTATAAAAAATGACTCTCTTACTTTTGACCAGGCTGTCATTCGTTTTTCTGATGATCCTAATAGAATTAATAATGGTGCAGTTGTTAATCAAAATACCTTATCAACTACATTTGATATGGATGAACTTGAACCTGCAGTTGCATTCGTAATAGAAAAAATGGAAGTAGGAGATGTTTCAGCTCCTATCTCCCACAAAACTGAAGATGGAAAAGATGCCTATAAGATTATCCTATTAAAATCCAGATCAGAAGCACATGTTGCCAATCTTGATGATGATTATAATGTAATTCAGGGATGGGCACTTCAAAATAAGAATCAAGGAATTATTAATGAATGGATCAAAGATAGAATTTCTACGACCTATATTAGATTAGACAAGGAATATCAAGGTTGCCAATTCCAGAATAAATGGTTATAAACCGCTAATTCATAGAATTTATTTGTGCCTTTATCTATATTAACAAATCATACGAAAGAATATCCCTAATTTCGTGTCTTAACACATGAGTATAAACAAATCAATATTATTGGCGAAATTTAATTGCTTATTTGAAATTCAATAAAAATGAAAAAAAACAATATTATTTTCCTCTCAATTGCAGCAGTAATAGTTGTTGTAATTATATGGTCTGCTGCAGGTTCTGATTCTACAGCAGTCGATACAATTAAGGTACCGGTATCATTTGGAACCTTTGAAATTAGTGTTTCTACAACAGGTGAGCTAGAAGCAAAAAGCAGTGAAAAAATTCTTGGCCCTGCCAATCTTCGAAGTGTAAGAGTTTATAACGTAACAATTGAAGATATTGTACCTGACGGCACAGTAGTTGATTCAGGCGATTGGGTTGCAACCCTTGACCGAACTGAATTGGAAGGTCGGATTGCTGATCGAGAATCTGAGTTGGAACAAATTGAGTCTCAATATATCGTCACAAAACTTGATACTGCTCTTGAATTGAGAAATGCCAGAAATGATATTATAAACCTCAAATATAATATGGAAGAGATCAAGATAGAGCTTGAACTGTCTATCTATGAACCACCTTCAACTATTCGCCAGTTAAACATCAACTTAGATAAAGCTGAACGCGCTTATAATCAAGCAGTTGAAAACTACCAACTTACTCTAGAAAAAGCAAGAGCAAACATGATAGAAGTCGAATCTGAAAGGACAAAAGATAGACGTGATTATCAGGAAATGCTGGATATTTTAAAATTATTTACGGTAAAAGCACCTAAAGCAGGGATGGTAATTTACAAAAGGAGTTGGGATGGATCGAAACAAGGAGTTGGAGCTCAGATTGGTGGATGGGATCCGATTGTTGCAACACTTCCAAACTTATCGAAAATGAATACCAAAACCTATGTAAACGAAATTGACATTAGTAAAGTTAAAAAAGGCCAAGAAGTGAATATTGGTGTTGATGCATTTCCGGATAATAGTTATACTGGTAAAGTTGTAGAAGTTGCGAATATTGGTGAACAATTAAGAAATACGAACGCAAAAGTATTTGAAGTTATGATTGAGGTAAACGAGTATGACTCCATCCTTCGACCTGCAATGACCACAAAGAACAAGATTGTTACAAATTTGATAGATAGTGTATACTCGATTCCAATCGACGCCATCCAAAATCAGGATAGCATGACCTTTGTTTATACCAATAAAACAAAACAACAAGTAATAATAGGGGCATCAAATGATAATGCCATAATTATAAGAGCCGGTTTAGAAATGGGAGATGAAGTTTATTTACTGCCACCCGAGAATGCCGATTCCTATCGATTAGTTAAACTTGATACTTCAATTGTTAATAAATTTAAGCGCCTAGACGAAGAACTCAAAAAACAAATTCCTAATTCTTCAGATCTTGAATTTGAGGAATTTAAAAAGAATTTACCTCCACAAATGAAGAGTAGAAGTGATGAAGAACTTCGTAAAATGTTTGATCGAATGAAAGCGAATGGGATGGATCCTACTAAAATGAATGTCAGACAAGGTGGTGGACAAAGACCAGAAGGTGGACGTAGACCAGGTGGACAATAACTTGATAAAGTTGTATATCAAATTTAGGTAACATCACTAATTTTAAAAACTAAAATTTTGGAACGTTATATTCAAATATTAATAATTGCTTCTGAGGCAGTAATGGCGAACAAATTCCGCTCTATCTTAACGGCCTTAGGAATCATATTTGGAGTCGCAGCGGTTATTACCATGATGAGTATTGGTAATGGAGCCCGGCAAGAAATACTAGATCAGATAAAAATGGTAGGGGTAAATAATATTGTTATTACCCCAATCATTGATTATTCGGCAGAAGAAGATTCAGAAGACGCAGAAGGTAAATCTGCAAAAAGTAAATTTTCGCCTGGACTTACATTAAAGGACGCAGAGAGTATCAAGAGTATTATACCAACCATTAAAAGGGTAAGCCCTGAAGTTACTTATGAAACTGAAATTTTAAAAAACGGCAAAAAAAGTTCCGCACTCTTAAATGGAATCTCCGAAGATTTTTTCACAGTATACAATTTAAACATACAAGAAGGAAGTACATTTAGTGCTCAACATTACAGGGAGGGAAGTCCGGTTTGTATCATCGGCCCATCAATTAAGGCACGATTTTTTCCTCAAGAAAACCCAATCGGAAAAACCATTAAATGTGGTCAAATATGGTTAACAGTAGTTGGTATTCTCGAAACTCAACAATTTAGCCAAAACACTTCAAAAGATCTTGGTATCTCAAACTACAATGAAAACATTTATTCACCCTTACAAACATTACTCTTAAGATATCAAGATAGAAGTATTGCGCTTAAAAGTCAAGCGAACACTTCTGTGATAATGATGGGTGGTGGAGGAAGAGGTGGAGGCGGTATGGTGTCGATAAGCTCTTCTTCATCAAGTGGCTCGAGTGATGCGAACACTAATCAACTGGATAAATTAATTGTTCAGGTTGAAGAATCCGATCAATTGGATGCAACTACTGAAATTCTGAGCAAATTACTTCTTCGCCGTCATCAAAATGTTATTGATTTTGAGCTTAAAGTTCCTGAATTACTTTTAAAACAAGAACAACGAACAAAAGATATTTTTAATATTGTACTAGGTGCAATTGCAAGTATCTCCTTAATTGTTGGAGGTATTGGAATTATGAATATTATGTTGGCCTCAGTTATGGAAAGAATTAGAGAAATTGGGGTTAGAATGGCAACCGGTGCGCGAAAAAAAGATATCATTTTTCAATTTTTATCTGAGGCAACATTAATCAGTGTTTCTGGTGGATTAATTGGAATTTTACTTGGAGTTTTACTTTCAAAAGGGGTTATGCAAGCAACTGATATTTTAACTATTATTTCCTGGGATTCGGTTTTAATATCATTTGGCGTTTCAGCAACCGTTGGAATTTTATTTGGTTATATGCCTGCAAAAAAAGCAGCAGATCAGGATCCGGTTACTTCATTGAGGCATGATTAAAATATTGAACCAATCTAATTTATAAAACAGAAT
Organism: Bacteroidales bacterium; assembly: GCA_963674935.2. Lineage (GTDB taxonomy): Bacteria > Bacteroidota > Bacteroidia > Bacteroidales. The sequence continues at coordinate 1,443,026 of CAXXWZ010000002.1, read as the reverse complement.
TAATGATTAAATTTAATCTTAATACTAAATAAATACCTGGAAACTAACAATTTAATATTATGAACAAAAAATTTATCAAAATCAATTTAATCATTTTATTACTGGTTATTCCGGTATTGAATGTATTATCACAAACAACCCCACTCCAAAAAGCTAATTATCAATTAGCAGAAAGATTTTCTCCTGAGAAAATGAAAAAGTTGGTTTTTAGTACCAGCGTTTCTCCAAATTGGTTAATCAATGGTGATCGATTTTGGTATTCTTATCAAACTTCCGATGGAGAAAATTACTACCTGGTCGATCTTGATAAAAAAACCAAGAAGCCATTATTTGATAATCATAAAATGGCGCAAATGCTGACATTAATTACCAAAGATCCTTACGATTGGCAACATTTACCAACCATCAAACCAAAATTCAAAAAAAATGATGCTGTTTTCCAATTCGATGTAACCAGTACTCAGGACGAAGAAAAGGATGATGATGCAAAAACTGATGAAAAGAAAAAATCTGCAAAAGATAAAAAACCAAAAAAGAAAATTTTCCATCTTGAATATAATTTAGCAACGGCTGAATTAACAGAAATTAAAGATTGGGTGGAAGAAAAAGATGATCCAAGATGGGCAAGTATTTCTCCTGATGGAAACACCATAATTTTTGCTCGTGATTACAATCTTTATTGGATGGATGCAGAAAACTATCTTAAAGCAAAAAATGAAGAAGAGGATCAAAAAGATTCAACCATTGTCGAGCACCAAGTAACCACAGATGGAGAACAATATTATGCCTATGGAGGTGGATACACAGCTGATTTTAACGATACTGAAAAGAAAATAAAAGAAGAATCAGCTAAAAGACAAGGTGCAAGAGTTTATTGGTCGCCCGATTCTAAGAAATTTGCTTTAGATAGAACAGATTCAAGAAAAGTTAAAGAATTATGGGTAATAAATAGCGTTGCTGAACCACGACCAACACTTGAAACATACAAATATCAAATGCCTGGTGAAGAAGAAGCACCTGAGGATCAGTTATGGGTTTTTGATATGGAGAAAAAAGAAGGGAAAAAATATGATATTAGTCGCTTTGCCGATCAAAGTCTAAGTATTCATTCTGCAAGCTACACTAACAAAGAGCGTATTCCTGATTATGTACCTACAAAATGGTTATCAAAATCTTCCGATGAAGTTTATTTCAGCAGAATAAGCCGCGATCTACACAAAAATGATTTATGTGTGCTTAATCTTGAAACTGGTGAAGTTAAAGTATTGATTGAAGAACGACTAAATACTTATGTTGAAACTCAACCTGTACAACTTGTTAATAATGGCGAAGAATTGATTTGGTGGTCAGAAAGAGATGGTTGGGCTCAACTATATTTATATGATGGTAATGGAAACCTAAAGAACCAAATTACCAGTGGTGCCTGGCACTGCGAAAATGTAGTTAAAGTAGATGAAAAAAACCGAATTGTCTATTTTACTGCTAACGGACGAGAAGTCAATGAAAATCCATATTATCAGCATTTGTATAAAGTAAACTTTGATGGAAGTGGATTACAGATCTTAAACAATGGAAATTATACCAGTACAGGGCTTGGGGGATTTAGAGGTCCAAGTTTGATGAGTGATTCTTACAAATACTTTATCAATAACTATTCTAGGGTAAACACCACTCCAAAATCAGAAATAAGAGATAATTTTGGCCGCTTGGTACTTGATTTAGAAACTGCTGATTTAAGCAATTTATTTGCTGCCGGATATAAATTCCCAGAACCATTTAAAGCCAAAGCAGCAGATGGAATTACTGATATCTATGGCGTTATGTACCTGCCGTTTAATTTCGATTCAACCATCAAATATCCGATCATTGAATACGTTTACCCAGGTCCACAAACTGAAGCTGTTAATACTGCTTTCTCAGCTAATGTTGATCGAACCGATCGTTTAGCTCAACTTGGATTTGTTGTAATAACCTTAGGTAACAGAGGAGGGCATCCAGCCAGATCAAAATGGTATCATAACTACGGATACGGTAATTTAAGAGATTATGGCTTAGCTGATAAGAAATATGTCGCTGAGCAATTGGCTGATAAGTACGATTTTATGGATATCAATAAAGTTGGGATAACTGGTCACTCAGGTGGTGGGTTCATGTCGACTGCTGCACTTTGTCAATATCCCGACTTTTTTAAAGTTGCTGTATCGTCTTCCGGAAATCACGAAAATGACATTTACAATCGATGGTGGAGTGAGAAACATCATGGGGTAAAAGAATTAATTGAAAAAGATAATGAAAGTAAATTTGTTTATGAAATCGAAACAAATTCACAACTGGCTAAAAACCTAAAAGGAAAACTGTTATTAACAACCGGTGATATTGATAATAATGTACACCCTGGTAATACAATTAGAATGGCCAATGCATTAATTAAAGCGAACAAACGTTTTGATTTCTTTAATTTTCCGGGTCAACGACACGGTTATGGAAATCAAAATGAATACTTCTTCTGGTTAAAAGCTGATTATTTTTGTCAACATTTAATAGGAGATTCCTCAATAAGCACCGATATTTTCGAAATGCGAAGAGAGTTTAAAATGACTCCAAGTAAAAATGAAAGAAAATAAAATTAAAAAGGCCTGATATCATTCGGGTGTTAGGCTTTTTTTGATTTGCTCGCTTTGCTATAACATTGAGAAACAAAAATTAATAATTAATAAATACAGTTAATGATGAAACGAGCCATGATAAAGATCATTTCATACAGACGGAATGACTATCTGGTAAGTTCCCTGTCTGCCTAAAGGCGGGCATGTGACCATTGAAAAATAAATTATAGACACATGAAATATCTTTTAATTGTTTTCATAAGCATTCAATCAATCCTACTCGTTGGGCAAACTGAAGTTAATCGACTAACCTTGGATGATGTGCTTTATATAGCGAAGCAACAATCACCGGATGCCCTCATTGCAAAGCATCGATTCCGTCGAAGTTATTGGCAATATCGATCTTATAAAGCGTCATACCTGCCATCGGTAAGCCTAAGTGGAACTTTACCTAACATTAACAACTCAATCAACGAGATCACTTTACCTGATGGTAGTGAGGAATACGTTAATCAAAATTTCACTAAGTATTCACTTGATATGTCAGTTCGGCAAAGAATTGGACTAACAGGAGGTCAAATTTTCCTAACTTCTGGATTAAGAAGAAATGACAATACAATTGGTGAAAATAAGAATACGGCTTATAACTCAACCCCTGTAAATATTGGCTATAGCCAGCCTCTTTTTCAGTATAACTCCTTTAAATGGGATCGAAAAATAGAACCTTTAAAATATGAAGAAGCCAGCAGAACATACATTGAAAACATAGAAGAAGTTGCCTTAACAGCTACCAATCATTTTTTTAACTTACTAGCAGCTCAAATTCAAATCGAAATAGCCAAAAAAAATCTTCATAGCTATGATACCCTTTATCATATTGCTGAGGGAAGATACAATTTGGGTAAAATTGCAGAAAATGAATTACTTCAGCTTGAACTAAATTTTCTTAGAGCTCAGGCAGCTGAAGAGAATGCACAACTCGATTATGAAAACGTGTTGTTTGTTTTAAAATCATTTTTAAGGGTGACGACTGATCAACCGATTGAATTAATTCCACCAGCAGAAACTTTTCATTTTCCAATCGATATAGATGAAGCCATTAAGCATGCAAAAGAAAATTCCTCAACAGCTTTAGGGTTTGATCGTAGATTATTGGAAGCCGAAAGTGATGTTAATAAAGCCAAAATGGATGGTCGAATCGACGCAGAACTTTTTGCAGTTTATGGTTTAACTCAAACCGCAGAAGATATCAAAGGTTCATACATCAGTCCACTTGAACAAAAACAACTATCGTTAGGTATAACAGTTCCGATTTTAGATTGGGGTAAAGCCCGAGGTGAGATTAAAATGGCTGAATCTAGTGCTGAACTTACCCGAACCTCTATTGAACAAGAAAGAATTGATTTTGAACAAAATATTTACTTAAAAATTAAGCAGTTTGAAATGCAGGAAAATCAATTAATGATTGCCGCTAAATCAGATACTGTTGCACAAAAACGTTATGAGGTTACCCAACAAAGGTACTTAATCGGAAAAGTAAATGATGTATTAGAACTCAATAACGCCCAAATAGATAACGATAACGCAAAAAAAGCCTATTATCAGTCATTAAACACCTATTGGACTAATTATTATACCATTAGAAAGCTTACTTTATTTGATTTTAAAGAGGGAAAGAAAATTGAATTTGACATCAAAGAAGTTGAATAATTTAACATATTGTTATAATTTAGAAAAATTATAAATAGATTAATTTTATATCTTTGCATTCAATTTGAAACTTAATAATTTAAAACTTAAATAAAAAAATGGCTGTATTAGTAGGTAAAAAAGCACCTTTATTTGAAGCAGATGCTGTAATTAATGGAGGTGAATTTGTTGAAAAATTTTCATTAGAACAATATATTGGAAAAAAACATGTGGTATTTTTCTTTTATCCACTCGATTTCACTTTCGTATGTCCGACAGAAATCATTGCATTTCAGGATAAAATTGAAGAATTTGAGAAAAGAAATGTTGCAGTAATTGGCTGTTCAATTGATTCAAAATTTTCACATTGGGCATGGCTAAATACAGAAAAAAATAATGGTGGGATTAAAGGTGTTAAATTTCCTTTGGTATCGGATTTATCAAAGACCATCTCAGAAAACTATGATGTTTTAGCAGGTGAATACGATTATAACGATGAAGGCGAACTTGAATTTGACGGAGATGCTGTTGCATATCGTGGATTGTTCTTAATTGACAAACAAGGTGTTGTGCGTCATCAGGTAGTCAACGACCTGCCTTTAGGTAGAAGCGTAACTGAAACTTTAAGAATGGTTGACGCATTACAGTATTTTGAGGAAAATGGAGAAGTTTGTCCGGCCGATTGGCACAAAGGTGATGATGGAATGAAAGCCACTGCAGAAGGTGTTGCAAATTATCTTTCGAAATAATTTGGAAATAAATAATAAATGAGTCGTCCTAAAATAGGTTGACAGTTTTACAAAAGTTTAATTTAAACCGAAGCGGATATCCGCTTCGGTTTTTTCGTGAATAAAGTTAGGTGTTTTCATGTTTAAACTCAAATGAGGTCTTTTGTCATTGTAGGTATCAATAGATTGTTTGATTAGAGTTTCTAATTCACTGCCTGTATTACAGGTGTGTATTAAAAATTCTTGTTTTAATATTCCATTAATTCTTTCTGCTAATGCATTCTGATAACAGTCATATCCATCTGTCATCGACGGAGTTATTGCGTTGTAATTTAATTCATTCTGATAAATAGATGAACAATACTGCAAACCTCTATCAGAATGGTGGATCAGGGGTTTTTCTGTTTTTCGTTTTTTAACAGCCATTCTTAAAGCCTGTACTACATTTTCAGCACTCATATCATCGCTAAGTTTATAACCCATTATTTTTCTGCTATAAGCATCTGTAACTAAAGAAAGGTAATGTGTCCTTTCTCTGGTTTTAATGTAGGTAATATCACTCACAAAAACTTGTTCGGATCTTTTAACCTTCCCTTTTTTCAATAGATTTGGATATTTGTGTAACCAGTGTTTTGAGTTGGTTGTTTTAGTGTAGTTCTTTTTAGGTTTAATTAATAGGTGTTGCGAACGTAAATAATCAAAAAAAGCATCCCTTCCTATTTTTATGTTTAAGCTCACAAAATCATCTTTTAGTAAATAGTACAGTTTACGTGTTCCAATTCTTGGCATTTGCATTCTTAGTGCTTGTACAAACGGCTTGATTTTGGATAACTCTTTTGTTCGATTATCAATTCTATTTCGTGCTTGATAAATCGCTTGTCTGCTTATCCCAAACAATCTACAACATCGTGATAAACTCACTTGCTTGTTTTGTTTGATCTGTATGATTGTTTGGGTGAAAACTTTTTTCTGATTGCAGTTCCATACTGTTGATCTGAGATATCGATCATCTTATTGAGTATCTCGTTTTTCAAACGTTCATCAGAAAGTTCTTGCTCTAAGCGTTTGATATTCTGGGCAGGGGATTCTTTTGATTTTGACATAAATAACAGTCCTGGTTTGCTCCAGTCTAAGTTACCATGTTTTCTTAACCAAACCAAAACTGTGCTCCGGCCTTGAATCCCATAGACCGCCTGAGCTTGTTTATAGGTCAGTTCGCCTTTTTCTACTTGAGAAACAACTGCTAATTTAAAGCCTAGATTATAATCTCGCTGGCTTCGCTTTTGATGGCATAATGTCGTTCTTTCCATAATAAGTCCATTTAGTGTCAACTTATTTCAGGATGGGACAAAAACATAAAAAAAGCCTTATCTAAAAATAAGGCTTTTTTTATTCCAATTTTTTTGCTTGCTCCCAGTATTCATCCATTTCAGCTAAGCTCATTTCATGCAAAGATTTACCAATCTTTTTAGCATTTTCCTCCAAATACTGAAACCGGGATTTAAATTTTTTATTGGTTCGTTCCAACGCATCTTCAGGGTTTAAATCAAGAAAACGTGCGTAGTTAACAATTGCAAACAACAGATCACCCAACTCGTTTTCTATCTTGTCTTTTCCACCATTGTTGTCAACTTCTGCTTTCAGCTCGTTCATTTCTTCAATCACCTTTTCCCAAACCTGTTCCGGTTTTTCCCAGTCGAACCCAACTCCCTTAACTTTTTCCTGCATACGATAAGCTTTAACCAGCGGAGGTAAAGAAAGTGGGACACCTTCCAGAACTGATTTTTTTCCTTCTTTTAGTTTTAACTTTTCCCAATTATCAGCTACATCTGAAGCAGATTTAACCTCAACATCAGCAAAAATATGTGGATGACGGTAAACCAATTTCTCATTAATTGAATCGAGTACATCTTTAATGTTAAAGCTTTTTTTCTCCTCTCCTATTTTTGCATAAAAAACCAAATGCAACATAAGGTCACCTAATTCTTTTTTAATTTCTGTTAGGTCATTATCCAAAATTGCTTCAGAAAGTTCATAGGTTTCTTCAATGGTCAAATATCTTAAACTTTCGAGTGTTTGCTCTTTATCCCAAGGGCATTTAACCCTTAACTCATCCATGATATCCAATAGACGTTTAAAGGCGATTAATCGTTCATCCTTCATAAAAAATTATTTTTCTCGATTTAATAAGCTTTGGCAAATACAACCCTTTCTTTTGAAGGTTTACCTGTAAAGATGCAATTACCTTGTTCCTGAGGGTTATTTAAAGGGATTGTTCGAATAGTCGCTTTGGTTTCTTCTTTAATCTTTAACTCGGTTTCAGGTGTACCATCCCAATGCGCCATTACAAATCCGCCCTTTTCGATTTGTATTTTAAAGTCATCCCAAGAATCAACAGAGAAAGTATTATTTTTCCTAAAACTTAATGCCTTTGTATAAAGATTTTTTTGAATTTCAGCAAGTAATTTTTCAATGACGTCTTCAATGCCTTCAATTGGAATGATTTGTTTTTCTAAGGTGTCTCTCCTTGCAATTTCAATGGTATTATTTTCTAAATCTCTTGGACCAAGGGCTAAGCGCACAGGTACCCCTTTAAATTCGTATTCAGAGAATTTCCAGCCAGGTTTATAGGTATCTCGATCATCGTACTTCACAGAAATTCCCTTAGCTTCAAGCAATATTTTTATTTTTTTAACCTTTTCGCTTATTTGCTCAAGTTGATCTTCCTTCTTATAAATCGGAATTATAGCTACCTGAATCGGGGCAAGTTTTGGCGGAAGTACCAATCCTTTATCATCAGAGTGCGCCATAACGAGGGCACCCATCAACCTTGTTGAAACACCCCAACTGGTTGCCCAAACATATTCCAATTTATTTTCTTTGGAAAGAAATTTAACATCAAATGCTTTAGCAAAATTTTGGCCCAAGAAATGTGAAGTACCTGCTTGCAGCGCTTTTCCATCCTGCATTAATGCTTCAATACAGTATGTATCAATTGCGCCCGCAAATTTTTCACTTTGCGATTTCAGTCCTTTTAATACAGGAACACCCATCCATTCTTCGGCAAATTTTGCATAAATATCTAAAATGGTCAGTGTTTCTTTTACAGCTTCCTGACTAGTTTCATGAGCTGTGTGACCTTCTTGCCAAAGAAACTCAGCCGTTCTTAAAAACAATCTTGTTCTCATTTCCCATCTTACAACATTTGCCCATTGATTAATTAAAATTGGCAAATCGCGATAAGATTGAATCCATTTTCGGTAGGTATCCCAGATAATAGTTTCAGAAGTTGGCCTAATTATTAATTCCTCCTCAAGCTTAGCATCTTCATCAACAACGATGTCCTTTCCGTCATCAGAAGTTTTTAAACGATAGTGAGTAACTACAGCGCATTCTTTCGCAAAACCCTTAACATGACTGGCTTCTTTATTAAAAAAAGACTTTGGAATGAATAATGGAAAATAAGCATTTTCATGTCCTGAATCTTTGAACATTTTATCTAGTGCTGCCTGCATTCTTTCCCAAATTGCATACCCATATGGTTTAATAACCATACATCCTCTAACCGCTGAATTTTCGGCTAAATCAGCCTTAACAACAAGTTCGTTATACCATTGAGAATAGTTTTCTTCTCTTGTAGAAAAATTTTTAGCCATATTTAATTTTGGTATAGTATTTGCTTAATTTTATGGTGAATAATAAAGGCAAAAATAATAAAATAATTGCCTGCATTAACACGAATACTGAATAACAACAATATTAAAGAAGGGAAACACCATGAAAACTAAACTCACACTTCTAATCATTTCAATACTTTTCCTATCTGCATGTTCAACGACTTACTATAGTTCAATCCCCTACGATGATGTCTATTATAGCGGCCAAGATCAATTTGCTGATAACAGTGAATATAACGAGGTTGAAGTATATGAAGGAGAATATGATTCGGAATATGCCGAGGAAGCACAGGAAGAATACCAGGAAGAATATTTTGATCATTTTAATGACGACTTTAATGCATACTACAACTATCTTTATTCCGCACGACTAAGAAGATTTCACAATCCTCACTATAGTTACGGGTATTATAATAACTACTTCACCAACATGTATTGGTATGATATGAATCCTTACATGTGGGGAAGCAGTATTTATTTAAACTCAGGTTGGATGATGCCATACCAATTTGGTGGATGGGGTGGAAGTTTTTATGCAGGATTTGGATTTGGAGGTTATGGCATGGGCTGGCCTTACTATAATTATGGGTGGCCATACTATGACTCCGGTTGGCCATATTCTATGTTTAACAACTATTATGGTTATAATAGTTATTATGGATTTGGATATCTTCATGGTTATTATAACTCATATTATGGGAATAATTACTACTACAATAGTCGGGACAGCTATTCTCAATATTATCGTCATAGAACCAACAGAGGTAGAAATTACAATCGACCAAATAGTCAATCGAACACTTTTGGCGAGATGTATGAAACAAAGTATTATGCTTCACGAGAGGATCGTAATTCGGTGAGCAACCAACGATCAAACAGTCGAGATGCGAAATCGTTCACAAACAAATCGTTATCGACCGGAACTCCATCAACGGGGAGAAATAGAAGTAATACGACGATTTCAGAAGGAGCTGCTGGAGGTTCATACAGAGGGGAAACCCCTTATAGTAGATTAAATAATGCTTCGGACAAAACCTCAATTCAAAGAAGTGTAGCAAATCAAAATGCAAAATCTTATACTAAACCGCAAGAAACAAGAAAGAGCAGTACACTCAATTCTAGCAGGCTAAATCTGCAAAATACCAAATCGGTTAAAACTTATCAGAAGCCAACTTTAAAATATAGCAAACCTAACACTACAAAATCTACAAACAACAGAAATACGAATTCGAGGCAATATAGTACTCAACAAGAGTATGGTAATTCAGGCTCAAGAACCATTACAAGGCCAACCTTGAACAGAACTTCAACGAACAATAGCTTAAAGTCGATAAAGAGGGTTATTACTGCACCTTCAAGGTCAAGTAAGAGTTATACTTCACCATCTCGTTCAAATGGGAATCCTATTTCTATATCGAGATCTTCAAGTAACAGATCCTTTTCGTCACCTATTAGATCATCAAGTAGTCGATCATTCTCGAGTCCAACTAAGTCAAGCTCAAGAAGTGTTTCAACCCCTTCAAGATCATCAAGTAGTGGAACATCTACCGGAAGCTCTTCAGGATCTAGAGGAACAAAAAGTTCATCAGGTAGTTCAGGGCGAGGTAAGAAAGGTTAAGAAAACATATTCATTAATTAATAAACTTTTATTATGAGAAAGATTATATTCGTAACCATAATATCATGGATTAGCATAGCATCATTTGCTCAGAACGAAATGGATGCCCTTCGTTACACATATCTTTGGCATGGTGGAAATGCTAGGTATATTAGCATGGGTGGTGCCTTTGGTGCATTAGGTGCTAATACTTCGGCATTCAGCTTGAACCCAGCCGGTATTGGATTATACAATAATCCCGAATTCAATATTTCACCTTCCATTTTAAATACTAGTTCAAATTCATATTATAATGGAGGGCAAGGAGAAGATTCGCGGTTAAACGCGGGTATTAGTCATATTGGGATTGTTCTAACAAATGAATATCTAAAAGTTAATACGAGAGGGAAATGGAAAAATGTACAATTTGGTTTTGCGATTAATCAACTAAAAAATTTTAATAGGAAGGCTTACATAAATGGAAATAACAATACCAATTCCATTTCCGATATGTATGCTGAATTAGCAAAAGGAGTTTCTGTTCAGGAAATTGAGGACAATTTTAATAACGAATTTACATACGATCTTAATCCAGCATGGTGGTCTTATTTATTTAATAATATCGAGAACACAAATACCTATGTTGGCAATGCACCTCCAGGTGGTGTTTTTCAAGGAAAATTTATTGAATCATGGGGTTCATTGAATGAAGTTAGTCTAACTTTTGGAGCTAATTATGACGATCTGCTTTATTTTGGTGCTACAATTGGAATTCCATATTTTAATTATAAAGAGAGGACATTATATACAGAAGATGCTTTGAGAGAAGATATTCCTGAAAGCACTTATCGATCTATAGCCATTCATGATCGACTTGACTCACAAGGAACTGGAATTAATCTCAAGTTGGGTATTATAGCCCGTGCTACTGATTGGATGAGACTAGGTCTAGCTATTCATACACCAACTTATTATGCCCAAATTAAAGATGAATGGGATATGACCATTAATTCTTCGTGGGATAGTTTCACTGATGAATCAAATTCGTCAGATATTGGATATTTTGAATATAATTTAAGTAGTTCATTAAAAGCCGTTACAAGTGTTGCCTTCATCATAAAAAAATATGGGCTAATTAGTGCTGATTTTGAAGTTGTCGATTACTCGAAATCAAGTCTCGACTCCCCTAATTATCATTTTCCTTATGAAAATCAAGATATCAGAAGCCTATACAAGGCAACCGGTAACCTAAGGCTGGGAACAGAATGGCGGGTAGCAAACTTTAGTTTCAGAGGTGGTTTTAATTATTATGGCAATCCATACAGAGGCAGTGTTAACGATGGTTCTGCAACATCATATTCTTTTGGGTTAGGGTTTAAGGAACGAAATTTTTATTTGGATATTGCCTGGGTGACTACCGACCAAAGTGAAGACTACTATTTGTATGGTTATAAGGGTGTATCTGTAAACAAAGCAGTCAATGATTTTAGATATTCAAATTTTGTTCTTACCTATGGGATTAGATTTTAATTAATTGAGAAAAAAAGGGGCTAAAAACTTAGCCCCTTTTTTTTTAATTTATTGTTTTTTATTGCACTGAATCGGCAATTACATCATCAACCAAAATCCGTCCACAATATTCACATACGATAATTTTCTTATGCATGCGAATATCTAATTGGTGCTGAGGCGGAATTTTATTAAAACAACCACCACAAGCATCTCTCTCAATTTTCACAACTGCTAATCCATTACGGGCATTTTTTCGAATGCGCTGATAGGCAACGACCATTCTTGGGGCAACAAATTTTTGATTCTCTATTGACTTCTCAGACAATTCTTTTTCTTCATTCTCAGTGTCAATAATGATATCTTCAAGCTCACTTTTTTTGATGTCTAAATCATTTTTACGCTCAGCTAGTATGGCTTGAGATTTTTCAATCTCTGCTTTAATATTCTCAAGCTTAAAAGAAAACTCTTTTATTCTCTTCTCACACAATTGAATTTCGAGGCTCTGGAACTCAAGTTCTTTTGTAATCGAATCGTATTCACGATTATTACGAACATTCATCTGTTGCTCCTGATATTTTTTAATCAAAGCTTCGCTCTCTTTCATGGCATTTTGCTTCTCTTCAACCTGCTCATTTAAAGAATCTGTTTCCAGCGTATACTTTTCAATTCGTGTATCCAAACCCGCAATTTCATCTTCCAGATCCTGAACTTCCAAAGGTAGTTCACCTCTTACAATTCGAATTTTATCGATATGCGAATCAATAAGCTGAAGATTATAAAGTGCTTTTAACTTTTTTTCAACACTAATCTGAATACTATCTTCTGTGTCTTTTACAGAATTTGTTTTCGCTTGTTTAGACTCCTCAGTGGCAACAGTTGTTTCTTTTTCAACCTTTTTCTTTTTAGCTTCTGCTTTTGCCATAATATATTTATTTTATTTAATAGTAATTTATGGGGTTTGTATTTTGTTCCGAAATTTGGAGTGCAAAGTTAGGGATTTTTTTAATAAGAATTGAATGGATTAAATCTTTTGTAAATTGTTCACTTTCATAGTGTCCAATGTCTGCAATAATCATTTCATTTTCTGCTTCAAAATAGTCGTGATACTTCACATCTCCGGTTATAAAAATATCAGCACCCCGTTTCTTTGCATTTTTGATTAAAAAGCTTCCTGAGCCTCCACAAACTGCAACCCTTCTTATTGGTCTATTTAGTAACTTGGTGTGCTTAATCACTTTTACATCAAATATGGTCTTCAGTTTATTCAAGAAATCAATTTCATTAATCTCAGCGCTTAACTCTCCAATTAAACCCGATCCAAATTCAGGGTATTGATTTTGCAATTCAAAAATATCATAAGCAACTTTCTCGTATGGGTGAGAGGAAATTAACGCCTCAACAACTGCCTGTTCTTTAAAATTGGGATAAATAACTTCTATCCTTGTTTCCGGCTCAAAATGTAATTCATTCATTTTACCAACATTAGGGTTCGCATTTTCATTACCTTTAAAAGTCCCTTTTCCTTCCACATTAAATGAACAATTGCTATAATCACCAATTTCACCAGCTCCGACTTCAAATAAAGCCTTCCGAATCGCTTCTGCATCATTTAATGGACAAAAGGTAACCAACTTCCTAAACAGTGTTTTCTTTTCTTCTAATACAACTTTTTTGATCAATCCCAGTTTAGCTGCAATCATTCCATTAACTCCCGATAAAACATTATCAGCATTGGTATGAATGGCATAAATAGCAATATTATTCTTGATGGCTTTTACTATAATTCTTTCAACTGCATTTTCACAATTTAATTTATTTATACCCTTAAAAATTAAAGGATGATGAGAAATAATTAGCCCAAAATTGTTTTCAATAGCTTCTTCAAGAATGGCTTCTGTTATATCCAGGCAAATTAAGGCGGATTTTACTTCATCATTTTTATTCCCAATTAATAAGCCTGAATTATCATAATTTTCTTGTAGTGAGACAGGCGCAAAATCTTCTAAAATACCGATTAAACTTGCTATTTTCATCCTTGAATTTTTTTTGTTTTAAATGATAAAAAATGGATTAATTTTACTGTCAGCGTTAGATCTTTTATCAAAGATATAACATTTATCAAATTGAATAACCAGCTTATAAACTGAATTAAAATCAGTTTTTTAATTGTTATTGTTTTTTCAAATTTACTTCGTAATTTTAAGCTGTGAACATCATTCGAATATTATTATTCCCTATCTCGTGTATTTATGGATTATTTATGTCCATACGCAATAAACTATTCGACTGGAAAATATTGCCTTCACAACGCTTTAATATCCCTGTAATATCAGTTGGAAATCTTTCGTATGGTGGTACTGGAAAAACACCTCATATCGAATATTTGATCCGTTTATTGATGGATAAATTTAAAGTGGCAACTCTAAGCAGGGGTTATGGTCGTAGATCAAAAGGTTTCGTTCTTGCTGATAAAAACTCCACCTATTTTGATATTGGCGATGAATCACTTCAATACAAAAATAAATTTGAGAAGATTGAGGTAAGCGTTGATGCACACCGTAGAAGGGGAGTAAAGATTTTAAGTAACTTGTTTCAAAATCTTGGCTGTATCTTATTAGATGATGCTTACCAACATCGATTTATAAAACCCGGTCTTTCAATTCTACTGACTGATTTTCATAAATTATATGTGAACGACTATCCAATCCCAACCGGCACATTACGTGAATTTCGATCAGGTTTTAAAAGAGCTGACATTATCATCGTAACAAAAACATTCTCTGTATTTTCACCTATTACAAAACGTAGGTTAACCCAGTTAATTAAACCCAGCAAACATCAAAAGTTATATTTTTCTTATGTAAAAAATGGCGATTTAATCCCAATTCCAGGAGTTAAGAGCATCATCGAAAGAGCTAGATATAACACCATTTTACTCTTTGCCGGCATCGCTAATTCGTACCCACTTCAGGAGCATTTAAGAGGAATGTGTAGCGAATTAATTGTTATGGATTTCCCTGATCATCATAAATACACATCAAAAGATATTGAAAAAATAAAAAAAACTTACGCTGAAATTTTTTCAAAAAATAAACTTATAATTACAACCGAAAAAGATGCCATGCGCATCATTAAAACAGATTTAATTAATCAGATCATTGATTTACCTGTATTTTACTCACCGATTGAAATTAAATTTCACATGGGTGGCGAAGCAGAAATTAATCATCAAATCACAGAATATGTTAGCAAACATCCAAGAAACAGTAAATTACATAAATAAGCAGATTGACCAGAAACCTGAAGTTGGAATAATACTCGGAACAGGATTAGGTGGACTGGTTAACGAAATTGAAATTAAACATAGTATTTCGTATGAATCCATCCCAAATTTTCCGGTCTCAACAGTAATTGGACATCAAGGAAGATTGATTTTTGGAATCCTGGGAGGGAAAAATGTTGTCGCCATGCAAGGGAGATTTCATTACTACGAAGGTTATACAATGCATGAAGTAACCTTCCCTGTTAGGGTATTAAAATATTTAGGGATTAAAACACTGTTGGTTTCAAATGCGAGTGGTGGCGTAAACCCTAATTTTAGTGTTGGCGACATCATGTTTATAACTGATCATATTAACTTAATGCCAAATCCATTAATTGGTCAAAATCATGAAGAACTTGGTCAACGATTTCCAGACATGAGCGAAGCCTATGATAAAAACTTGATTAAAGAGGCAACAAAAATCGCTCGACATAATAATATCAAATATCAAAAAGGTGTTTATGCCGGTGTAACCGGACCAACCTTCGAAACTCCTGCCGAATATAAATACATTCACACCCTGGGTGCAGATACAGTTGGGATGTCAACCATTCCGGAAGTAATCGTTGCGCGACATATGGGGATTATTTGTTTTGCAGTATCAATAATTTCCGACTTAGGCATCGAAGGTCAAATTGTTGAAATTTCGCATCAGGAAGTAATTGATGCAGCTAGTGTTGCCGAACCAAAAATGACCATTATTATAAAAGAACTATTGGCCATTCTTTAGGATTGTTTAAAAAGTTGAATTCTGCAGAAATGATTTTTTCTCCAACTCATCTGAAATTAGTATCATTGTAATAAATTTATCTCGCTTTGAAAATTACTGAGAATATTTCATACGACAACGAAGGAAAAATCTACTTTGCTTCCGATTTTCATCTGGGAGTACCTGACTATGAACGAAGCTTGAAGCGTGAAAAGTTACTTGTTTCGTGGCTTGATGAAATAAAGAAGGATGCAAGTATTATTTTTTTAATGGGTGATGTTTTTGATTTTTGGTTCGAATATAAAACAGTCGTTCCAAAAGGTTACGTTCGACTTTTAGGCAAATTAGCTGAATTATCTGATGCCGGGATTCAAATTCATCTCTTTAAAGGAAACCATGATATATGGGCTTTTGATTACTTATCAAAAGAATTAAATATCCAACTTCATCGAAATCCAATAATTACAACCTTTGGATCAAAGAAATTTTATTTGGCTCATGGTGACGGACTAGGTCCGGGAGATCATGGCTATAAATTTCTTAAAAAAGTATTTGAACTTAAGCTTAATCAGTTCTTCTTCAAATGGCTTCATCCAGATTTAGGAACCAGAATGGGATTATTTTTTTCCAAAAAAAGTAGAATTTCACACGCCGCCAGTGAAGGCAAGCCCGAAAATAAACTTCCATTAGAAAAAGAAATTCTTTATCTCCATAGTCAAACAACCTTAAAAGAATTTCCTGACCTCAATTATTTCATTTTTGGCCACATGCACATACCAACACAGCATCCATTAACAAACAATTGTGAATTAATTGTTTTGGGAGATTGGATTACAAATTTCAGCTATGCTGTTTTTGACGGGAAAGAAATGCAATTAAAATACTACCGTCCAAACTAATTTCTTTTTCTGAAGGGTTTGATAATTCTTCCGAAAAATCGCTTTTCAAAATTCCAGAAAAATTTAAATTGACCAAAAACAAAACCATAAATTAACAATAAAGCGTTGTAAATTGGTAAGGTTATTAAAATAAAAATTAAGATGGCAGCCCACCATGTATTTGAATCATTCAGATCGAGAAACTGAAGTATTTTTTCTTCAACAAATAATACAGTAAAACCTGTACAAGAAAATACGATTAAAATAATAATTACCTGAAACCCTGTATTAATACCCCATCGATTTTTTAATTTTTGAATAAAGTTATTTTGATTTGTCATCTAATATTTGTCATTTTATTTAGTTAATGTTTAAGGAATAAAAATTATTATAACTTTACATTTAGTGATTTTAGCATCTTTTAGATAATTATAATATGAACAATAAATATCGGATTTTTTTTGCAGCTTTTGGATTTTTACTTACTCTTTTCATGATTTGGTATTTTTCTGCCATCGTAATTTATGTTATTATTTCTGCCGTTTTATCAATGATTGGCCATCCTCTGGTTAGAAGACTGGATAAAATTAAAATTTGGAAATTTTCTTTTCCTCACTCCTTAAGTGCTTTAGTTACCCTCCTCATTATTTTATCAGCATTCGTTGGGTTTTTCTGGTTTGTTACTCCTATGATTATTTCACAGGCACAGGTAATCTCCAATTTGAATGTGCCGGAAATGATGGAACATTTCAAAGATCCGATCAATTCGCTTAAAGAAACCCTCACGCATTATAATGTGTTATCGGGCGAGCAAACCATTGAAGGTGCTATTGAGCAGCAGATCCAATCAATGATTAGTATTGCAACTTTTTCGAACCTTGCACAAGATTTATTAAGTACAACGGGCACGCTTTTCATGGCACTATTTTCAATCCTTTTTATCACATTTTTCTTTTTGCGAGAAGAAAAAATGTTTGAAACATTAATCATTTTAATGAGCCCTGAAAGATATACAGAAAAAGTAAAACGCATATTAGATCAAACTAAAACACTCCTTTCAAGATATTTTATTGGACTAATGTTAGAAGTGCTATCTATGATGACATTAATAACAATCGGATTAACAATTTTAGGAATAAAAGGAGCTTTAATTATTGGATTTTTAGGAGGATTAATGAATATCATACCTTATTTGGGTCCCATTATTGGTGCAACTATGGGGGTCGTTTTTGGAATAACCACTTCTTTAAATTCAGGAGTTTATGATCAGGTTGATTTTATCACTTTTTCCATAGTTGGAGTATTTGCAGCTGCCAATTTAATTGATAATTTTTTACTACAACCTGTCATTTACTCAAACAGTGTCAAAGCCAGGCCTATCGAAATTTTCATTGTAATCATAATGGCTGGAAGTATGGCCGGAATTACCGGCATGATGCTCGCCATACCTTCGTATACTGTAATTAGAATTGTTGCCAAGGAATTTTTGAGTCAATCCAGAATAGTACAAAAGCTTACAGAAAAGATATAAAAAAAAGCTCTTTCGAGCTTTCTATACTTTCATTATATCATCTTCCTTTGCATCCATTAATTTATCAACCTTATCGATGTATTTATTAGTTAACTCTTGAATATCATCCTGTGCTCTTTTCGATTCATCTTCAGCTAAGCCATCTTTTTCTAGTTGTTTGATTTCATCATTCGCTGACCTTCTTGAACTTCGAATGCTGATTTTAGATTTCTCGGATTCTGCTTTAGCCTGTTTTACAAGCTCTAGTCTTCGCTGTTCAGTAATGGCCGGTACATTAATTCTAAGAACCTCACCCTCGTTTGAAGGATTAAATCCCAGATTTGCTGCCAGAATTGCTTTTTCAATATCGTGAATAATTGATTTATCCCATGGCTGTACAATAATTTGCCGTGGATCGGGTGTATTTATATTTGCGGTTTGATTAATGGGAGTTGGCACACCATAAAAATCAACCATCACTCCATCCAACATTTGAGGACTGGCTTTGCCCGCTCTAATTTTTTGAAATCCCTTCTCTAAATGAGATATTGCTAGCTGCATACTTTCCTCAGCTTCGTCTAAACAAAATTCAACTTCTTCAGTCATAGTATCAGTATTACTTAATGTATTCTTGTCTCAAATTTAAAAAAATATTTTATTCTTAATTAACTATTTACAATCGTTCCTATTTCTTCACCTTTCAAAGCTTTCTTAAGATTTCCAGAGGCATTCATATCGAACACATAAATGGGCATGTTGTTTTCCTTACAAAGTGTAAATGCCGTCATATCCATTATTTTCAAGTTCTTTTGATAAGCTTGATCAAAAGTAAGTGATGCATACTTTTCGGCTTTTGGATTTTTTTCAGGATCTGAATCATAAATTCCATCAACACGAGTTCCTTTAAAAATGGCATCTGCATTTATTTCAATTGCCCTCAGTGCGGAGGCTGTATCTGTTGTAAAATATGGATTTCCAGTACCACCTCCGATGATAACAATTAATCCTCTTGAGAGATAATTTTTTGCTATTCTTCCTGACATGGGTTCCGCAATTGGATCAATAGCCAACCCTGACAAAAGCTTTGTTTTTATTCCGGCATCCTCAATGGCTGTTTGTAATGCCAAACTATTTATTACCGTTGCCAGCATGCCCATATAATCGCCCTGAGTACGATCCAAACCCTCATTTGCCCCTTGTAGTCCTCTGAAAATATTTCCACCTCCAATCACGATTGCAATTTGCACGCCCATATTGGCAGCTTCAACAATTTCCAATGCATATGTTTTTAATCGATCTTGATCAATTCCATATTGTTGGGTTCCCATTAAGGATTCACCACTAAGTTTTAAAAGAATTCTTTTATATTTCATAAATATGCCATGATTAAAAGTTCACCATTTTTACAATTAAATCAAAAAGTGCTTTATTGGATTATGAAACTAAAACTTTGGCTCAAAGGTTTCATAAATATTATCAAGCCTTCTAAAACGAACAAGCAAATTACGAGATTCGGTGTGTGAATTATTGTTAGCCCAGAAATGATATTCAACACCTCCTTCAAATCCAATCTGATATTTATTCACCGCCAATAGCCCAAAATCTATGGTCGCAAAATGTGTATCATATTCACGTTCAATCCAAAACCTGGAACTAAATGCAGTGACCTTTTCAATTTCCCAAACGGAATTCTTCTCAAAAACTACGATCCCTTCATAGTCATTGAAAGTTCTTAAACGAAAAAACATTTGAAATTCATCTGGAGGATTAACAATATCTTCAACATTCGAGTAAACAAATGTTTCCTCATCCGTAGGTTTGTTTTTATAACAAGTACTACTTGTCATTGAAAAAACAATAAATAATAAAAGTGTTATTTTAACAATTCTCGACATCACTTTATAAAAATACTAAATTATGCATTTCTACCATGACATTGTTTATATTTTTTCCCACTACCACAAGGGCAAGGTTCATTTCGTCCAACCTTTTTCTCCACTTTTAAAGGTTGAGTAACCTGCTCATGTTGCGTATTACTATGTGCTTCCGAAAGCAAATCTCTTCGCTCTTCTTTATACTTACTCATGTCAGATTTCCTAACGTGCGCCTCACTTACGCCTTTTGAATCAACAATTGGAATATCGCCTTTAGCCAAAAATGATACAATATCATTATTAACTTTTTGTACGAGTGTTTTGAACAATTCAAAAGATTCAAACTTGTAGATTAATAATGGATCCTTTTGTTCATAAGTTGCATTTTGCACAGATTGCTTTAAATCATCCATCTCACGTAAATGATCCTTCCATGCATTATCAATCATAGCCAAAGAGATTCCTTTTTCTGTGGCAAGCACAACCTCACGTCCATTATCGGCATATGCACGCTTTAAGTTTGCGACAACATTTAAAGTTTTACGTCCGTCAGAAATTGGAATGGCAATATTTTCGTAATGGGTATTATTTTCAAAAACATCTTTTATTACCGGATATGCTTTTTCGGCTATTTGTTTCGATTTTAGCTCATAGGATTCATAAACTTTTTCAAAAAGTTGATTTGTGGCATCTTCAGCTTTCATCGCAAGAAATTCTTTCTCATCGAATGGTGATTCACATGCAAACGCTTTAAGAAGTGCTACTTCAAAGCCTTCATAATCACCGTAAGATTGATATTCAGCAACCAACTGTTCCCCAACGTCATAAATCATATTTGAGATATCTACACTTAATCTTTCTCCGAATAATGCATGTTTTCTTTTCTTATAAATTACTTCTCTTTGGCTATTCATTACGTCGTCGTACTCAAGCAAACGCTTACGAATCCCAAAATTATTTTCTTCAACTTTTTTCTGAGCTCGCTCAATTGATTTGGTAATCATTGCATGCTGGATAACTTCTCCTTCTTTCAGTCCTAATTTATCCATGATGTTGGCAATTCTTCCTGAACCAAACATCCTCATCAAATTATCCTCAAGAGAAACAAAAAACTGTGAACTTCCCGGATCTCCCTGACGGCCTGCTCGACCTCTTAACTGCCTGTCAACACGTCTTGAATCATGTCGCTCTGTACCAATAATGGCTAAACCGCCTGCTTCTTTTACTCCTTTACCAAGCTTAATATCCGTTCCACGACCAGCCATATTCGTTGCTATGGTTACCGTACCCGGCAATCCTGCCTCAGCTACAATATCCGCTTCTTTTTGATGCAATTTTGCATTCAAAACATTGTGCTTAATATTTTTACGAGTGAGCATTCTGCTCAACAACTCAGACGTTTCAACTGATGTTGTACCCACAAGTACCGGCCTTTTAGCAACTGTTAAATCGACGATTTCATCAATTACAGCATTAAATTTTTCACGGGTCGTTTTGTAAACCAAATCTTCACGGTCTTCTCTAACTATTGGTCTGTTAGTCGGAATTACTACCACATCTAATTTGTAAATATCCCATAATTCACCTGCTTCTGTTTCAGCAGTACCAGTCATACCGGAGAGCTTCTTGTACATCCTGAAATAATTCTGGAGGGTAATGGTAGCGTAAGTTTGCGTAGCAGCTTCTACTTTAACATTTTCCTTTGCCTCAAGTGCCTGATGTAATCCATCTGAATATCTACGGCCTTCCATTATACGACCGGTTTGCTCATCAACAATTTTAATTTTATTCTCGATGATGACGTACTCAACATCTTTTTCGAAGAGTGCGTATGCTTTCAACAGTTGATTTACGGTATGAACACGATCTGATTTAATGGCATAATCGCGAAGCAATTTATCTTTTTTATTTCTTTTTTTATTCTCCGTCACATCCTCTTTTTCAATCTCAGCGATTTCTGATCCAATATCAGGAAGAATATAAAAAGTTTCATCCTGATAAGATTCTGTCATCACATCAATTCCCTTTTCCATAATATCAATGGAATTGGCTTTTTCATCAATCACAAAATATAATTCATCATCGATTAGATGCATGTGCTTGGCTTGCTCCTGCAAGTAGAAATTTTCTGTCTTTTGCATGAGTGCACGGATACCGGGTTCACTCAAAAACTTAATTAAAGGTTTATTTTTAGGAAGCCCTCGGTATGCAGTGAATAACAACTCTCTACCTTTTTTCTCATCTTCAGGACTTGGCTGACCGGCAAGTAATTTCTTCGATTCGGCAAGTAGTTTGGTAACCAAATTTCTTTGCGCTGTATATACTTTTTGAACAGGTGGTTTAAGTTCATCAAACTCTTGAATGTCTCCCCTAGGTGTAGGTCCGGAAATAATTAATGGGGTTCTTGCATCATCAACCAAAACTGAGTCAACCTCATCCACAATCGAAAAGTTATGAGGTCTTTGTACCAACTCATCCGGATTACTGGTCATGTTATCTCTCAAATAATCGAAACCGAATTCATTGTTGGTGCCGAATGTAATATCTGCCAAATAAGCTTTGCGTCTTTCTTCCGAATTGGGTTGATGTTTATCGATACAGTCAACTTTCAAACCATGAAATTCATATAAAACGCCCATCCATTCAGAGTCACGTTTTGCCAAATAGTCGTTTACTGTAACCAGATGTACACCCTTACCAGGCAACGCATTAAGATAAACAGGCAATGTTGCCACAAGGGTTTTACCTTCACCGGTAGCCATTTCAGCAATTTTACCCTGATGCAAAATAACACCACCAATTAGCTGAACATCGTAATGCACCATGTTCCAGGTTATTTTGGTTCCACCTGCCATCCATTGATTACGGTAATAAGCTTTATCTCCCTTAATATTTATATGTTCCTGCTTGGCAGCCATATCGCGATCCATTTGCGTCGCAGTTACTTCCAATTCTTCATTTTCAGAAAATCTCTTGGCTGTCTCCTTAATTACTGCAAAAGCTTCTGGCAGGATTTCATTAAGTGCCTCCTGACTTTTTTCATAACTTAATATCTCAAGTTTGTCAAGATTGTCATACATTCTTTCCTTCTCGGCAACAGGTGTATTTGGATCATCAATTTTTAATTGTAATTCTGCAATTTCCTTTGTTTCAGATCCAATATATTCCTTTATTCTTTGCTTAAACTCTGCTGTTTTCGCTCTTAATTCATCATTCGACAGTTTGGATATTCCTGCATAAGCATCATGAATTTTTTTAATATAAGGTGTTACTTCCTTTATGTCTCTGTCCGATTTTGTTCCCAGTAAGTTTTTAAACGCTTTCAGCATAATAAGTAGATAATAATGTTAAACAAGAGATTAATCAATAATCATTCCCGAGCTATTCTTTTTTAAATTATGACAGATAGTCAGCCATGACTCGCCTTAACCAACACTTGTTATTAGAATATTTCGTCTATTTTATTGCTAACAAAAATAGGTTAAAATTCTCAATAATTTATGTTGAAAACAAGTCGAAATTTCAGCTATCAGTACTTGAGTACTGATTTGAATGATGGGCTAAATCCGCGCCATGGAACAAGTGCAGGGTTCAGCAGAATTTTCCTTTTTGAGTCAATTAAAAAATAGGCAGGAAGTGATTTAATTTTATACGTTTCAGCAAGCTTAAACGGATGCTTTGCACGAATGATTTCCCAAGAATAATTTTTCGTTTTTATCAATTTCTCAATCTCTGATTTATCAACATTTAATGCAATGCTTATAAATACTACATCTTTAGAATACCTTTCATGAAGACTTGCAATACTATCCATTTCTCGCACACAATCTGCACATGGGACAGTGAAAAAATTAAAAAAAAGTAACTTCTCAACAAGCATTTCCTTATCCAGGGATGGATTTATTTCCTCTATAAAATATTCAGGAAATTCTGTTCCCTCTTGCAAATAATTTAACTGCTGCTGCAGGTTTAAAGCGATTTTTTCAATATTTGGAAATGAGGTTTTTTGTCCTAGCTCGTCAATTAAAAATAGCAAAGCATCTTTATTTGAATATGGAACAAAGTACAATTCGTAGAGTCCTTTCACGAAAACAAGCTCTTTCAATTCTTGATCTTTTAGCAACGGATCATTGTTTAATATAGAAAATATGAGCTCCAAATCTGCACTTCTGAAAATCTCTGTTCTCAATTGTTGAACTTCAAAATATTGATTTGGCTTCATTAAATACTTATCGAAGAGCTCATGAAAAAATTGTGCATATTCATCATTTTCATAAAAAATAAATTCATCCTGAAAATAATCTTTTTGAATTGCCAGTCTATCTTTTAATCCTGAACTATAAGCAATTGAGGCTATACGAAAATCAATATAATTTTTTAAATACGCAGTTGGATTTTTATAATATTGATAAATTTCATCGCTAAATTCGCGGATGACTTTTTTGTCTCTGCGCTTATAAATTCGATCGAAGTTTTTTACTAAAAAGTCATTGGTTTTAGAATTAAAATCACCGATTTGATAATTTAAATCTGTTAGGGGCAGATCCACAAAATTATAATCGAGATATGCCTTGTTTACAAATGTAATTTGCTCGTTTTTTTTATTATATCGAATTGATAAATGATAGGTCTTGCCTGGTTCCAAATAAATTTCAGACCTTTGAAATCCAATCACTAAAATGCATAATTTAATTGATTCCAGATCAGCTGTCAATTCAAATGAACCATCTTCATGAACTACGCTTTCAGTAAGCAATTGTTCTGTCATCGAAAAATAATCGGCATAGGTTTTAAGGCTTATCACATATCCGGCCGCATTTTCAGTTTTGCCATAAATCCTCGTCATTTGTCCGAAGGTGGAAGAAATAAACAGGCTGATAAAAATGGTTAATAATGTGAACTTCTTAATCATTGTTGCACAAATAAATGATGTGATTTGCTAAATTTTTACTGAAAATAAGTATGAATGGCTTCGGGGATGAACTGAAGAATATTTCCTTTATGGCGATGAATATCCCGAACGATGGATGAAGAAATTGGGGTAAATTCTGAAGCTGTAAGCATGAATACAGTTTCAACTTCAGGATACAATCGTTTATTTACCTGACCAATACTTCTTTCGAACTCAAAATCTGCGGAGGTTCTCAATCCTCTAAGTAAAAACTTTGAATTCACGCTTTTACAAAATTCAGTAGTTAGTCCGGAATAAGTTTTTACGCTAATGTTTTTATCGTTCTCAAATACTTTTTCTATCCACTTAACCCGATCATCCCGATTGAAATAATTATTCTTTTGGGCGTTCTCACCGATGGCAATTATGATTTCATCAAAAAGCGGAATCGCCCTTTTAATCACGTTTTCATGACCTTTGGTAATGGGATCAAAAGATCCGGGAAAGACGGCTACTTTTTTCATTTCTCTTGTTTATTAAAAAAACAAATATACAAATTCTGAAGCTCTCATATTTCTATATACAGTTGCAATAAACCTTTTAATGAATCGTAAGTATTCTCCATCGCTTTGCTCACCCCATCTTTATCTAACCATTCAGCCGATGTAATGCCTTCTTCGGTTTGAGGAGTAAGCATTCTATTATCCAAACAATTCATTTTATACCAAAAAGTAGTTTTCAAAAACTTCTCATTATTTACATAAAAAATATGAAAAGTTGGATCCAGATCCTCAATAATCCTAAGTGAACTCATTCCGGTTTCTTCCT
The DNA here is from genome assembly GCA_963674935.2 of Bacteroidales bacterium. Taxonomy (GTDB): domain Bacteria; phylum Bacteroidota; class Bacteroidia; order Bacteroidales. The sequence continues at coordinate 1,417,205 of CAXXWZ010000002.1, read as the reverse complement.
CAACTTCCCTAATTGCAGCCATTTCAGGTGATTCACCCTTTTCTATTTTGCCTTTTGGTAAATCCCATTTACCCAATCTATAAATCATCAATAAGTCTTTCTGCTCATTTGTAACCAAACCACCGGCTGCGTGAATGTTGTTAAATAAACTGATGAATTTTTCAAAAATAATATTTTTGTTTTCAGCGCATAAAAAAATCAATCGTCCTCCATGATCTGAATTTATAAAGGACTGAAATGATGTACCTAAAACTGCTTTCTTTTTTGAATTAACAATCACATCATTACTCAAAACAATAATTTCTTTCTTGCTTTGGGTAAAAATAATTTCTTTGCTCAGATAAAAAACTTTATACATTTGCAGAATGAAAGTTAATGAAGAAATAGCCAGGAGCGTCGCCGAATCCTTATTGCAAATTAAAGCAATTAAATTAAATATTGCTAACCCATTTACCTGGGCTTCAGGATTAAAATCACCCATTTATTGCGACAATAGAGTTACACTCTCCTATCCAAAAATACGAAATTATATCCGACAACAATTTGCGGAATTAATTACAGCCGAATTTGGTACCGTAGATGTAATTGCAGGGGTAGCTACCGGCGCCATTGCACAAGGTGTTTTAGTAGCTCAAGAATTAGGGTTACCTTTTGTTTATGTTCGATCTTCTCAGAAAGGACATGGATTGACAAACCAAATTGAAGGTGTTATTGAATCAGGTCAATCTGTAGTGGTTGTTGAAGATTTGGTTTCAACAGGGAAAAGCAGTTTAGCAGCTGTTGAAGCACTCCGAGCTGCTGGTTGCACGGTAAAAGGAATGGTTGCTATTTTTACATACGACATGGAAATTGCCAAACAAAATTTCGAAGCTGCTGATTGCAAATTAGCTACTTTATCAAACTATGATACCTTGATTCGGAAAGCTGCTGAAAGCAATTATATTTCAGATACTGATATTCATTCATTGGTTAAATGGAAAGAGAATCCAAAAAAATGGGGAGATCAAAAATAAAAGTATGCAGATAAAAGGAGAGTCCATAGAAATAAAAAAATCGGCTGAGCACATTTTTAATTTTCTAAATGATTTCACAAACTTCGAGCATTTAATGCCGGAACAAATTAATCATTGGAAGGCCGATAAAGATTCTTGTTCGTTTGAGATTATTAATATGGCAACCATTGAATTGCGAATTACTGAACGAGAACAATCCCGAAAAATTATAATGACATCTGAAGGCAAGAGCCCATTTCCAATCATTCTAAGTTCTCAGTTAGAATCAATTGGTTCAGAACTTACGAATTTTTACTTCGAAATTGATGCTGAAGCAAATTCCATGATAAGCATGATGGTAAAAAAACCACTTCAAAATCTAGCTAAAATCATGAGTGAAAAGCTTAAAAACTTTATGGAACAATAGGTTTTTCCGAACAATTAAATTACGAATTCAATTTCTTTTAGGTCACATTCGTAATGCTGAGCATCATCACCCTCAAGCATTAAATGCCCGTATTCCGATACTCCTGTAATTTTTGCATTAACCTTTTGATCCGAAATTTTATAAGGATTATAGTTTCCAAAACGATATAATGAAGCGATATAGTTTTCATCAATTGAGGTGATAAACCCATTTCGCAAAATCTCATACCAATTGGTTAAGGCAATATTCAATTTTAAAAAAGCTTGCTTAATATCATGATTTTTATGACTTATCTGAGCGATTGAAATTGGATTTGGTGCATCACTCATAAATTCTTTTTGGTTAATATTCACACCGATTCCAATAATGCTATATTCGAATATGCTTCCTTTGATAATATTGCTGATCAATATTCCGGCAACCTTTTTATCATCTATATAAATATCGTTCGGCCATTTAATTTTTACATTCTGCGATGGCAATATCTTTTTAACAAACTCTGCAACTGCTAAAGAAACAATCTTATTGAGAACAAATTGTTTTTCAGGTTTCAAAAATGCAGGGCAAAGAATTACACTCATTAACAGATTTTGATCGGCCTCACTTTCCCAATAATTACCTTCTTGTCCTTTTCCTTGTTTCTGAAACTTAGCTAAAATGACGGTTCCTTCACTAACAATTTCCTCCCCAATTAACTCATTAGCAGTTAGGTTTGTTGATTCAACTTCATCAAATTCTAATACATTATTCCCAATTATCATTACTAAAACGTTAATTAATTATTGATTGTAAAAGTACAAATCAAATCGAATCACTAGGCTTTGATTTCTCGTTCATTCATTATTTCCGGTAAATGACTAAAAATAACTATTTTTGTGTCGAATTTAATTAAGTATTTATGCTTGGAAAATCTTACCGACATATAAAGAACAAAGCTGCTGTAGCTGCCATTGAAGGATTAATGTCCAAAAAGGGGAAACGCATCGTTGTGATGGATATGGAAAAGATTGAAAATTCAATATCGACATATTTCATTATTTGTCATGGAACATCCCGACCACATATCACAGCATTAGCTGATGCAGTTGTTGATGAAGTTAAAAGTGAAACGGGATTCAATCCATGGAATAAAGAAGGATTTGAAAATGCGGAATGGATTTTGATAGATTACGCAGACGTGGTTGTTCACATTTTCCAGGAAACAAGTCGAGCTCACTACAAACTTGAAGAATTGTGGGCTGACGCTGAAATTCAGCACATTGAAAGTGAAGATTAAACTTTAAACAAACAAGAAGAAATTAGATAACGACATAATGGCAGAAAAAAAGTCACAAGACAACAAAAACACATCCGAAAAAGGTAAAAAACCAAAATTTAATTTTTACTGGATATACGGAATATTAGCACTCATCTTCATCATACTTCAGATTATGAGTTGGGATAGCGGATCAGAGAAAGTAAACTGGGGGGATTTAAAAACCATGATCAGTGATGGTGATGTTGAACGAATTGTTTTGGTCAATAGAGAACAAGCCGAAATTTACATCAAAAAAGATCAACTTACACGCCCCAAGTATGATAATGTTAGAGGCGGCGGTTTTGGTGGTGCCAAAGCACAGTACTATTACGTAATTACTTCTCCTGATAAATTTGAAGAAAAAATTGATGAGATTCAGGTTAATAGTACTAATCCTATTTACATTGAAAATGAAACCCGCAAAAACTGGGGTGGCGAAATTCTGGGTTGGATCTTTCCAATTTTAATTCTTGTTGGTGCATGGTTCTTCATCATGCGAATGATGAGCAAAAACTCAGGTGGTGCAGGTGGACAGATTTTCAATATTGGAAAATCAAAAGCTCAACTTTTTGATAAAAGCACCAGTGTAAACTTAAATTTCAATGATGTCGCCGGATTAGAGGAAGCCAAGATTGAAGTAATGGAGATTGTTGACTTCCTGAAAAACCCCACCAAATATACTACGCTTGGTGGAAAAATACCAAAAGGAGCCTTACTTGTAGGCCCTCCCGGTACCGGTAAAACTTTACTTGCAAAAGCCGTTGCCGGAGAAGCTAAAGTTCCATTCTTCTCGATTTCGGGTTCCGATTTTGTTGAGATGTTCGTGGGAGTTGGTGCATCACGGGTACGTGATCTTTTTAAACAAGCCAAAGAAAAGGCACCATGTATCATCTTTATTGATGAAATTGATGCCATTGGTCGTGCCAGAGGAAAAAATGCCATGACCGGTGCTAATGATGAAAGAGAAAATACATTGAATCAGTTACTAACAGAAATGGATGGTTTTGCTACAAATACAGGTGTTATCATTATTGCAGCAACAAACCGTGCAGATATTTTAGATCGTGCATTGATGCGTGCAGGTCGTTTCGATCGACAAATTCATGTTGAATTACCAGATTTAATTGAAAGAAAAGCCATTTTTAACGTTCACCTTAAACCATTAAAGTATAATAAAACCATTAATGTTGATTTTTTGGCTAAACAAACTCCTGGTTTTTCAGGTGCTGATATTGCAAATGTTTGTAATGAATCAGCGCTAATTGGTGCACGTAAAAACAAAAAAATAATTGACAAACAAGACTTTATGGATGCCATTGATCGAATCATTGGTGGATTGGAGAAGAGAAATAAAATCATTTCACAAGCTGAAAAGGGTGTGATTGCCTTTCATGAAGCCGGGCACGCAGCAGTAAGTTGGTTACTCGAATATGCACATCCATTGGTTAAAGTTACCATTGTTCCCAGAGGTAAAGCTTTAGGTGCAGCATGGTATCTTCCGGAGGAAAGACAGATTACCACGTTTGAACAGATGTATGACGAAATGACCTCAGCTTTAGGTGGACGAGCTTCTGAAGAAATTAATTTTGGAAAAGTTTCAACTGGAGCGCTAAATGATCTTGAAAAGGTCACCAAACAGGCGTTTGCCATGGTAAGTTATTTTGGTTTGAATAAAGAAATTGGCAATATTAGTTTCTATGATTCAACAGGGCAGCAAGAATATTCATTCCATAAACCTTATAGCGAAAAAACTGCCGAAATAATTGATAAAGAAATTAGCAAATTGGTTGAAGGTGCTTATGAACGTGCTAAAGATATTCTTATTAAGAATAAAGAAAAATTGGAAAAACTTGCTAATTTGCTTCTCGAAAAAGAAGTTATTTTCAGTGAAGATCTGGAAGATATTTTTGGTAAAAGACCATTCGAATCAGCAAACCAAAGTGAGGAATTGGTAGTTGATTCTGAAGTAAAAAAAACGTTGGATAAGAAAAAACCAGCAGTTGCCAAGAAAACCACAAAGAGAATCAAAAAAACTGCTAAAGAAGACGATAAAGCATAAACGCTGAACTAAATGGAAGAAAGTACTTCAAGGGAAAAAATCCTGAAAAGAGTTAGGAATGCTTTAATGAGTAAGCAAGAAAACCCTTTTCAATCCATTGAATTCGAATCAGACATTTATCAGGCATCCAATGAATCTTTAGACATTAATTTTGCTAAAGAATTTACCGAAGCTGATGGTAAGTTTGTTTACTGCGAAAGCTCTGCAGATTTTCCAATAAATTTAAAAATCTTAATGAAACAAAGAGGCTGGGAAGATGTTTTCTGCTTGGATAAAAGCATACAACTTGCACTCGAAAATGAGAAAATTCCATTTAAATCAGCTGAAGAAGATTTTTTAAAAATGAAGGTTGGAATTACCCGTTGTGAGTTTTTAATTTCACGATTGGGAAGTATTATGGTAAGTTCTAAACAATGTGAAGGTAGAAGAATGAACGCCTTCCCTGAAATCCATATTGTTCTGGGATTTTCATCGCAATTAGTTCCAGATTTAAAAGATGCTTTAAAAGAAATACAGAAAAGGTATCAAAATAAACTGCCATCGATGATTTCAGTAATTACAGGCCCCAGTAGAACAGCTGATATCGAAAAGACTTTAGTGATGGGAGCTCACGGACCAAAAGAACTTTATGTCTTTTTAATTGATGATACAGTTGACACCAATATTAATTAACACTTTGTCATGAAAAATTTACTTACTCGCAGTTTGTCGGGGATCGTTTTTGTGATCATTGTGTTCGGATCCATCCTGCTAAGTCCAATCGCTTTTACGATGCTCATGTTGGCGGCCAGTTTAGTTGGATTGACAGAGTTTGCAAAACTTCGTCCAAACACTTTTACTAAATCATCTGATACCATTATACTCATCCTAAGTGGTTTTATCTTATTTATGATTATTTATTTGGTACAATCAGAAATACTTGAGATTTATTCCCTTTCATTAATATTTCTAATTTTCTTAGCAATAACTATTAGAACACTCTTTACAAATCCCAAAGAAGCCGTCACTAAAATTTCCGAATTTTTATTTGGATTAACCTATGTGGTTTTACCGTTTGTATTAATGCTTGGATTTTATCAATCAGAAACCGAAACTAATAATCCTGAATTATTGATTGGGTTTTTTATCATTTTATGGTTTAATGATGTATTTGCATATCTCGTAGGCTCACTTATCGGAAAAACAAAACTCTATGAAAAAGTGTCGCCTAAAAAAACCTGGGAAGGAACCATTGGCGGGACAATTCTCTCCGTTGTTTCTGCCTATCTTTTATCAAACATATTTTTATCAATTAACTTAACAAACTGGCTTGTAATTGGTTTAATTATCAGTATTTTTGCAACACTGGGTGATTTAACAGAATCGATGTTTAAGCGACAAGCAAATGTGAAAGATTCTGGAAATATTATGCCAGGGCACGGTGGAATACTTGATCGTTTTGACGGATTGCTTTTGGCAGCTCCAGCGGTTTACTTATATTTAACTATTATCAGCTAACATGAAAATTCATAAAGCAGGACATAATATTATACTATTTTTTGGTTTATTTTTTGTAATCCTATCATATATATTTAATTACTTTTTCAATGAAATAGGCATTTTTCAGTTCATCTTTTATGCTACTGAAGTAATAATCTTTTTCCTAGTTATTAGATTTTTCAGAGTTCCATTGCGTGAAATTAAAAAAGACGAAAATGCAATTATCTGCGCTGCTGATGGAAAAGTTGTAGTAATTGATGAAGTGTTTGTTGAGGAATATTTTAATGAAAAACGCTTACAGGTTTCTGTGTTTATGTCTCCCTTAAATGTGCATGTGAATTGGTATCCCATAGCCGGAATTGTGAAATTTGCTCAGCATCATGCAGGCAAACATTATCCTGCATTTTTGCCTAAATCCTCACTCGAAAATGAGCATAGTTCCATTGTTGTTCAGCATAAAAATGGTCAGGATATTATGATCCGACAAATTGCCGGAAGTATGGCACGCAGAATTATATATCACTCTAAAATAGATCAACAAATTGATCAATATGATGAATTTGGAATTATTAAATTCGGCTCCAGAGTTGATTTATTTTTACCTCTCGATGCAAAAATTAATGTAAAACTTTCTCAGAGCGTTAGAGCAGGAAATGACATTATCGCCTTCTTTAAATAATTAAAGAATTTTCTCGATTTCTCTCAAATTATTAACTTCAAAGCTTGGTTTTTCCTGATGCTTCAATTTATTAAAATTGACATAAATTTGATCCATTCCAAAAGCTTTTGCTCCTAAAATATCTACTTTTAAATCGTCTCCTATCATCATACTTTCTTCGACAATAGCACCAGTTGACTGAAATGCATACCTAAATATTTCTGGATCAGGTTTTTTAAACCCAGCCATTTCGGAAGTAATAATCTTAGTAAAATATTGTCTTAAATTGGCTGAGTCCAATTTTTTTTGCTGCACCTCCTCAAAGCCGTTGGTAATAATATGAAGAACATATTTTGACTTGAGGTAAGTTAAAATCTCGTGTGTATTAGGAAAAAGATTTACCATAGTCGGACTCAAATTAACATAATCATCTGCGATTTGCTTTGATAATTCTGCATCCTTAATCGCAAAATCTTTAAGTGTTAATTCGAATCGTTGTACACTCAAAATTTCTTTTTTAATCTGCCCCTTGCGATAGTATGACCAAAGCCTGTTATTATGTTCCGTGTAAAATTTATTGAATTCCTCAAGACTTGGAATTCCTAATTTTTTAAGATCATGCTTTCTGTAAATTTCCTCAAAGGTTTGTTGAGCGCTTTTTTCAAAATCCCATAAAGTGCGATCAAGATCAATAAATATATGTTTGTAGTTTTTATTATTCATGCCGGCAAAAATAACTATTCATTTACTACCGCTATCACTTTTTATAAAAAATACTTGACTTCCTTTTTAAAACAATGTATCATTGTGATATCATTTTAATATCATTACCTAAATTTAAAACCATGAAAGAAGAAAAAACCTTTAAACCATCATCAGGATATATTGCTTTATTTCTTATCCTGCTATTCATCATTATACCTATACTTGGTATCATATTTGCAAAAATGTTCCTCCTTTCAATCATCGTCGTGATCGCTTTGTTTTGCTTAGGCGGATTTGTAATAGTAAATCCGAACGAATCGAGTGTTTTAGTTTTATTTGGAGACTACAAGGGTACCATTAAACACAATGGATTTTTCTGGGTAAATCCATTTTTTAACAAGAAAAAAATCTCTCTTCGCGCATTAAACCTGGATAGTGCACCGATAAAAGTTAACGACAAGGTTGGTAATCCAATTATGATTGGAATTGTATTGGTTTGGAAAGTTGAAAACACCTACAAGGCCGCGTTTGAAGTTGACGATTTTACACATTTTGTGAATATCCAAAGTGAAGCAGCCATAAGAAAATTAGCTGGCCATTACCCTTACGACAACTTTGATGATGAACAAGCTGAAATTACGCTTCGATCTGGTGGAGAAGATGTAAATGAAAAATTAGAGGAAGAACTTAGAGAAAGATTAGCAATAGCAGGTATTCATGTTATGGAAGCTCGTATCTCATACTTGGCCTATGCCTCTGAAATTGCCGGTGCCATGCTCCGTCGTCAACAAGCTACAGCAATTGTAGCAGCCAGATACAAAATAGTAGAAGGTGCAGTCAGCATGGTTGAAATGGCTCTGGAGCAACTATCTCAAAAAGAAATTATTGAGTTTGATGATGAGAAAAAAGCAACGATGGTTAGCAATTTAATGGTGGTTCTATGCTCAGATAAAGACGCAGCTCCAGTAATCAACACAGGAACCTTACATCAATAATCTAATTGGGTATGGAAAAATCATCCATTGAAATATTAACTGAATTTGCAAAGAAAAATGATCTAAAATATTGGTCAAATATTCACGCTACAAAAGGATTGATTCAACACCGTGGATCGTTAATCAATATTAAATATTTTGTTCTTGAATATATTAATCATTCTAGCTCTTATTACTTTGGTGCTTTTGATTCAGGACATAGTTCTGTCTATTCCGGTTTGTTTGAAAACTATTCGAAAAAAAAGGTTCATGAATTAAAAGTTAGCCCTAAATTCTGGTTTGATAGCCTTTCTTTCAAAAGTAAAAGAAAGACGGGGATTTCAGAATTAGATAAGAAGCTAAGCATCAATTGTGAAAGTGATAAAATGGTGAAGGATGTTGTGAGCCCAAAAATAGGTATGGAATTTTTAAAACTGAGTAGACGTATAGCTCCAATTGAATTAATTGTTGATGATAATTATTTAGAATTCATTCCGAACCTGGATTGGATTTCAATTGTTGGAATTCGAACAAATAGATGGATTACAGAAAAAACGGAATTAAGGCAATTCTTGGAAGAAGGAAGCAAACTTCTGAATCTAATCAGGAAGAATTAAACGAAAAAAATAATGGCTAAAAAGGCATTTGCATTAAGAATTAGTCCGGAGGTAATGAAGGCCATTGAAAAATGGTCGGCCGATGAATTCCGAAGTACCAACGGACAAATCGAATGGATTTTAAGCAAAGCCTTAAAGGAAGCCGGTAGGTACCCAAAGGATAAGATTGAAAAATAAAGCTACCTATCTGAACTTCAAATGCTTTTTTAAATTTAATAAAAAGACCAAATAAATGGAATTAAACACAATTGAGAAATTTTTACTCATTGCTCATCATCCGGAAAAGTGGTGGTATAAAATTAACCAAATTCATTTAAAATATGGCATCGCAGGGGCTATTCTGCTTGAACTTGCTCTTAGAAATGACATAGTACTTGAGGAGTCTAAAATTCAAGTAAATACAAAATCAAAATCTGATGATAAAGAATACCCTTTATTTGGTGAAATCGTTCAAACGATAGAACTTTCGAGGAGGTTACACAAGCCAAAATACTGGATTCAAAAATACGGAAGACGACCAAGAAAATTGAAATGGGAATTTTTATCCGGGTTAGAAAAGAAAAGATTAATTCGTATCAAAAGGCTCAAGTTTTTAGGGATTCCTTATCGAAGAACATATCTCATTGATAAACATATTCGCGTTCAGTTGATTTCAAATCTGAGAGAAAGCTTGATTTATAAAAAATCAAAAACTGAAGAAGATATCGCCATTCTGGGGCTAATTGAAGCTTGCAAAATGTACAGAATAATTGAACCGGACAGAAGTAAACGCAAAATCATCCGAAAAGAATTGAAATACGTGATTAAAGAAAGCCCAATATCTGAAATCTTACAGGCAACTATAAAACAAATCCAGATCGCTATTGCAATGGCTGTAGCAGCATCGTCAGCTGGTGCAGCTGGTGCAAGTCATTAACCACAAATTTTATATAAACGACCTTGCCAGGTATGGCGTTCTTCTAATCGTTTTTCAATCAAATTTAATATTTGATCATTGCGAATTAAACCCCATCCCGGTCCAGCTAAAAATCGGGGTGGAACTTCTCCAGCAAATCGTTCAACCACGAAGGATGGATTTAATTTCTCTAAAAAATCTATCATAAACTCGACGTATTCATCCAGTTCAAAGAATTTAAAATTTGTTGGTGATTTTTTAAACTCAAGCTCCATGTGCGTATCCGTGATAATTTGCAATTGATGGAATTTAATATTGTTTAACGGAAGCTTTGAGAGTATTTCAGCCTCATGAAGAATCTCATCTCGACTTTCGCCCGGCAAGCCAATAATCATGTGAGCTCCGGTTTTTATTCCATAATCGGCTGTCTTATGGATGGCATCAACAGCTTGCTTGTAGGTGTGGCCTCGATTGATTCTTTCCAAAGTTTTATCGTAGCAGGATTCAATCCCATATTCAATAATGAGGTAATATTTTTCAGAGAGTTCTTTAAAATATTTAAGTTGCTCTTCATTGATACAATCTGGTCGGGTACCTATCACCAAACCAATTATCTCAGGGAATTTTAATGCCTGCTCATACTTTTCCTTTAATTCTTCAATTTCGCCGTAAGTATTGGAGTAGGCCTGAAAATAGGCCAGGTATTTATTGGCACGGCGATATCGATTTGAGTGAAAATCTATTCCTTCTCTGATTTGTAATTCAACCGTTTTTTGAGGCAAACAGTAAGACGGATTAAAAGCATCATTATTACAATAAGTGCAACCACCTACCCCAACACTCCCATCTCTGTTAGGGCAAGTAAAACCGGCATCTATGCTCAATTTTTGCACACGCTCACCAAATTCTTTTTTAAAATAATTTGAATATGCATTAAATCGACGTTGATGTTTCCAAGGAAATTCCATAAGTGCAATGATAAAAAAAATCCCCTCGCACGTGGCAAGGGGACTTAAATATTTATCTTAAATACAAGCTACTATTTTGTAGCTTTCTCAAGCTTCTTCATAATTGAGAAGATGAAAGCAGCAGAGAGCACACAGAATACGATGAAAATGAGCCATAATTGCCATAAGTCAATCTTATCCCACATTTTTGATCCAACAAATAATAATTTGTTACCAACTGCTGTTGCAGCTAACCAACCACCTTGCATTAATCCCTGGAATCGAACAGGAGATACTTTCGAAACAAATGAAAGTCCCATTGGGCTTAGGAATAATTCTGCAATGGTAATGATGAAGTAAGTACTAATTAACCACCAATGCGAGATTCGTGCATCATCGGCAATTGTTGCACCTGTTAAATTGAATTCTCTTGGCGCAACTAAGTTAAGTGATCCTAAGAGTAGCAATGTGAATGCCACGGCTGCCAAAATCATACCAATTCCAATTTTTCTTGGTGTAGAAGGTTCTTTTCCTCGTTTATTCAACCAAGCAAAGAATCCTATCACAAGTGGTGTTAAGAAAACAATATAGAATGGATTAAAATGCTGGAAGATTTCCGGTTGAATTCTGTTTGAAGTGTCAAAAGTAGTATAGAAATAATATACGATAGCACCACCAGCAACTGCAGCTATTCCACCAAACATTTTTTGTTTTGAAGATGAGCTGCCTTTTAGGGCATAGCCTAATCCAGTAAGTGCAACACCAAATGCTAGTAAGGACCAAACATTAAAAAAGATCATTGAGAATTCACTCACCGTCTTGGTCGTATAATCTCTGGCAAATAAAGTCATGGTTAAGCCATTCTGGTGGAAAGCCATCCAGAAGAAGATAACCACTACAAAAACAAGCAAGAGTGCTGAAATTCTAGGTTTTTCTTCTTTGGTAGCAATTTGGAGAATCCATGCGACAAAGATGATGAATAATCCGGCTGCAAATGCAAGACTAAATCCATCTTCTCCAAGTGCGGCCATTCCGTAATAGATTCCAAGAGCTGCAGCAACTCCAATCCCAAGAGCCCAAAAAATAGCCAATGGTTTTTGTGGAGCATCCGCTTGAGCTAACTTTTGAGCATCAGCAGCAACTTTTCCGGTTGATCCATCTGGTAACATTTTCTTCCAGAAAATATAAACAACTAAACTAATTACCATTGAAATAGCAGCAACACCAAATGCATAGTTATATCCTTGAGAGAATACATCGATATATCTTTGAGCGAAAGCCTGAATATTATCACCAATTGGGCTTGTACTAGCTGCTGTAGCTAATTGTGTAAAAGCTTCTGTGTCTACAGATTCCCCAGCTAATATTCTATTACTCTGAGTAGCTAAATCCTGATCATAAATAAATCCTTGTGATTTCAGGAACCAGTTTCTGATACCATTGGCTGCGTGAGGTGCAAATAAGGCTCCAACATTAATACCCATGTAAAACCAACTATAAGCTCGATCACGCAAGTGAGAATATTGGGGATCATCATACATTTGACCAACCAATGCTTGCAAATTACCTTTGAACAATCCATTACCGAAAGCAATAACGAAAAGTCCACCAACTGTTGCATACAAAGTTAAACCAGGAATCGCCATAATGATGTATCCAACAAACATTAAAACAATACCGGCCATGATAACTGATTTATATTTTTTAGTTTTATCAGCTAAGAATCCGCCAAATAGTGCTAATGCATAAATAGCGAAATAAAACCAGCTATAATACTCACCAGCGCCATCTGCTGAAAGGTTATATCTTGCCTGCAAGAAGAAAACCAAACAAGCCATCATGGTATAAAAACCAAATCTTTCACCCATATTGGCGAAGAAGGCTATCATTAATCCTTTAGGATGTCCTTTGAACATAATTTAAAATTTAGGTTAATAATAATTAATAATATATCTTTAATTTAATGAATTCTCAATTTCACTCGGAGCATACAAAAATAACTAAAAATACAAGTATTCCAAATGATTGATTTCACACATAATTCATACCAGTAAATGAAATTTGCAAGCTGGTGTAATGTTTTACACATTTGCTCGTCTTGTTTGTAAAGAATATAAATTAATGACTGTCGAAAATTTTAAAAGCGAAGTACTGCCGATAAAGAACAAACTGTACCGTTTGGCTAACAGAATGTTAAACGATACAGCCGAGGCCGAAGATACGGTGCAAGAAGTTTTTATACGGTTATGGTCAAAAAAAGAAAAGCTGAAAGAATACAGGAGTATTGAAGCTTTTGCGATGGTGATAACCAGAAATTTATGTTTAGATAAAATTAAATCGATTAAAAATAAAACAACTGAATTAAGAAACAGCGAAATACAAATGAGTGAAGACAATCCATATCAGCAAACTAAACTTAAGGATACGGTTCAGAAAATTCATGAGATCATCAATAAATTACCTGAGCAACAAAAGCTGATTATTCATTTGAGAGATATTGAAAATTGTGATTTTGATGAAATAGCAGAAATCACACAATTGAACCTGAATACGATCAGGGTAACGCTTTCACGAGCTAGAAAAAAAGTACGAGACACCTTAATAAAAATACAGAATTATGAATTTTCATCGAATTGAAAATTTGCTGGAGCAGTATTTCGAAGGAAATACCTCTCTCGAAGACGAGAAAATTTTGAAAGATTTCTTTCAGGGAGAAAATATTCCTGCACATTTGGCATCTCTGAAAAATACATTCAAATATTTTTCTGAAGAAAATAAAAAAGATGAGTTGGATGAATCTTTTGATCAAAAATTATTTGCAAAAATTAATCATTTTGAAATTGATCATAAACGTCAAAATCGCAAAAGATTCCTTTATATTGCTTCTGGTGTTGCCGCCAGTATCCTAATAATCGTCAGCATTTTTACAAAAATTGATCCGTTTACGTCAACACTTAAAGATACATTCGACAATCCACAAACTGCTTATGAAGAAACAAGAAAAGCGCTTTTACTTGTTTCTGGGGCTCTTAACAAAGGTGTTAAACCCGTTGAAAAAATTGCAAAATTTGATGACGGGATGGAGCAAATGGAGAAATTTAAAAGCCTTGGTACGGGCATGCAAGAATTTGAAAAAGTCTCAAAATTTTACGAAACGCAGAAAAAAGTTATAAATAATCAATACTAAAAATCATGAAAAAACTAACACTTAAAAGTTTGATGATCGCACTGGTAATGTTCCCAATGATGGTAAGTGCGCAGAGTTCATCTATCGATAAACTTTTCGATAAGTACTCGGGACAAGATGGGTTTACTTCGATAAACATATCAAAATCGATGTTTGCATTTTTTGCAAAACTTGAAGGAATTGAAGATGATGAATTCAATAAGATGCAGGAAGTAATTGACAACCTTGACGGATTGAAAATTCTATCTTGTGATTCAAGAAACAGTCAACGGCTTGGGGATTTCCGAAAAGGGATTGATAATATGCTAAAAAGCAACAAATTCGAAGAATTAATGGTGATGAAAGAAAATAATAATGAAGTTAAATTCATGATTAAAAATGAAGGTGACGACATTGTTGAACTCATATTGATTGCCGGTGAAGACGATGATTTAGCTGTAATTAGTTTCTTTGGAAAAATTGACCTGGCCGCAATATCTAAACTATCAAAAACAGTTAAAATCAACGGAATGGATCATTTGCAGGGGTTGGATAAATATAAAAAAAGATAGTGCACCCTATCTTTTTTAACTGTTTACTGACATAAAATTGTATAGTTGAATTTTTCTAAAAACTCTTATTATAAAAATTGAATTAAATATTCACTATAAAATTTACATAAATGAAAACATTAAAAACCATACTTATTGCCTTGCTATTTCTGCCACTTACAACAATGGCACAAAAAGGAGCATTCGACGATCTCTTTGAAAAATACAGTGAAACTGATGACGTGACTTCCATAATGATTTCGATGGATGGCATCAAAATAAGTTTTGGCGGAGATGATGAAGTTGGAGACCTTTTCAAATTAATGGATCAAGTTGATAAAATTAATATTCTTAACTTCGAAAATCATTATAAATCTTTTAAAAATTCAGATTTTTTTAAAGAGGTAAATGCAATTATTGAAAAGAATGATTACGAGCAATTAGTCGATATAAAAAGTAAAGATGAGAATTTAAGTGTCTACATCATCGAAGGAGAAGATGGCATTGTGAAAGAAGGCCTGATTATCGCCAATGAAAATGGTGAGGCTTCAATTATTTCAGTTAGAGGAAACATGAATGTTTCAGACTTTTTGGGCATGCACAACCACATGAATTACTTTCATAAAAATCATAAAAAATCAAAACACTACTAAAGCAAAGCGTTCTTTCATGAATTAAAAAAAGGATTTGTTAAACAAATCCTTTTTTTTGTACCCAAAAACACAAGGGGTCGGTCTCAATTTTTTACTAATTTTGCAGCTTAATTTTGCAAACTAAAAATAATGACAGAAATACCCAGCAAATACGACCCCCAACACACTGAAGACAAATGGTATAAACTATGGATGGAGAAAGGATATTTTCACTCTGAGCCCGATGAGCGCGAGCCTTATTGCATCGTCATTCCTCCACCAAATGTCACAGGTGTGCTACACATGGGTCATATGCTGAATAACACCATTCAGGATGTATTGGTTAGAAGAGCACGGATGTTGGGTAAAAATGCTTGTTGGGTTCCCGGAACCGATCATGCCTCTATCGCTACGGAAGCAAAGGTTGTTGCAAAATTAAAAGAGGAAGGAATTGAAAAATCTAAACTTAGTCGTGAAAAATTTTTGGAACACGCATGGGAGTGGAAAGAAAAACATGGTGGAATTATTCTTGAGCAACTAAAAAAATTAGGTGCCTCTTGCGATTGGGAACGAACCGCTTTTACCATGGACGAATCTCTTTATGATTCAGTGATTGATGTCTTCATAGATCTGTATAAAAAAGATTTGATTTATCGCGGTGTACGAATGGTAAATTGGGACCCTCAGGCTTTAACTGCACTTTCTGATGAAGAAGTTATTCACAAAGAAGTAAACTCAAAATTATATTATTTAAGATATCAGGTTGAAGGAAGCGAAGATGATTGGGTAACCATTGCCACCACCCGTCCTGAAACCATTTTAGGTGATACCGCCTTATGCGTTCATCCGGAAGATGAAAGATTTCAGCACCTAAAAGGGAAACGAGTGATTGTGCCTTTAGTCGATCGATCAGTACCAGTAATTTTTGATGAATATGTTGATCGAGAATTTGGAACGGGCGCACTAAAAATTACACCAGCTCACGACATTAACGATTATAACCTCGGTCTAAAATACAAACTCGACACCATTGACATTTTTAATGATGATGGAACTTTAAACGAAGCTGCACAACTTTATATTGGTAAAGATCGTTTCGCAGTTCGTAAAGAAATCGTAAAGGATTTAGAAGCAAAGTCTTATTTGGTTAAAACTGAAGATTACGTAAATAAAATTGGATATTCTGAGCGAACTAACGCTGTTATTGAGCCTAAGCTTTCGCTTCAGTGGTTTTTAAAAATGGAAGATTTAGCTAAACCAGCCTTGGATGTAGTAATGGATGACACCATTCATTTCTTTCCAAAGAAGTTTAAAAACACTTATCGCCATTGGATGGAGAATGTTAGAGATTGGTGTATTTCGCGTCAACTTTGGTGGGGACAACGTATTCCGGTTTACTACCTACCCAATAATGAAATGGTGGTTGCAAAATCTAACGAAGAAGCCTTAAAAGTTGCCAAAGAAACATTCGACTTACCTGATTTAAAACTGGAAGATTTAAATCAGGATGAAGATGTACTCGATACCTGGTTCTCTTCCTGGTTATGGCCCATGTCGGTTTTTGATGGGATTAGAAATCCAGAGAATAAAGACATCAAATACTATTACCCTACAAATGATTTGGTAACTGCACCTGAAATACTTTTTTTCTGGGTTGCACGAATGATTATTGCCGGACTTGAGTATCCAAAAGAAATTCCATTTAAAAATGTTTATTTAACAGGAATAGTGCGCGATAAACAAGGCCGAAAAATGTCAAAGTCGCTTGGGAATTCTCCTGACCCAATTGAGCTAATCAATAAGTATGGAGCAGATGGTGTACGTGTTGGAATGCTCCTCACCTCCCCTGCCGGAAACGATTTACCTTTTGATGAATCGCTTTGCGAACAAGGAAGAAACTTTAGCAACAAGATCTGGAATGCACTTCGTTTGGTTAAAGGGTGGGAAGTTGATACAAGCATCGGGCAACCTGATTCTAGCAAAGTTTCCATCAAATGGTTCGAAGCCAAATTAAATGCAGCCCTCAAAACGCTTGATGATCATTTTTCAAAATACCGAATTTCGGATGCCCTGATGACCACCTATCGTTTGATCTGGGATGACTTCTGTTCCTGGTATTTAGAAATGGTGAAACCGGCTTATCAAAAGCCAATTGATAAAGTCACTTATGAGCAAACCATTGTTTTTTTTGAATCGTTGATGAAGATTGCCCATCCTTTTATTCCGTTTATTTCGGAAGAAGTTTGGCATCAAATTTCTGAAGAAAAAAGAAGTGAAGATCTCATGGTAAGTTTGCAGTCAAAAAGAGAAAAAATTAATCATAAAATTCTGGATCAATTTGATTTTGCAAATGAAGTGATTAATGCTTTAAGAGGATTAAGAAATCAAAAGAACATTCCGAACAAAGAAACCTTAAAGCTTTTCATAAAGAAAAACGATACGGTAGCTGACTTAACTTTTGATGGAGTTATTGCAAAACTTTGCAATCTGGAAAGCATTGAATACGTAGCTGAAAAAGTAGATGGTGCAAATTCATTTACCTTGAAGTCAACAGAGTTTTATATCCCGCTAACGGAAAATATTGACATAGCAGCCGAAATTGAAAAACTCGAATCGGAATTAAAATATACGCAAGGTTTTGTGAAGGGTGTAATGAAAAAACTTTCGAATGAAAGATTTGTGAACAATGCTCCTGAGCAAGTGGTTGCCATCGAACGGAAAAAACAAGCCGATGCAGAAGCACGGATTTTGGTTCTGGAAGAACAGCTGAAATCAATAAGATAATTTGATGATGTGCTAATGATTGAACATTGAGCTTTCACACAGCGAAAAGTATCGAAAAAATGTTGTGCGAAGTTTAAAACTTCGCACAACAATCATATTACAACCGTATTACTTTTTAGTATCAACTGAAGTTAGGATTTTGGTTCTGGAAGAACAACTGAAATCAATGAGATAGTTTGATGATGTGCTAATGATTGAACATTGAGTGATCCTGATGAAATCAGGATTATATCGAAATGTAATCATTCACCTTTCGATACGATCTCGCTCAAAATGCGAGATCACTCAGGGTTCGACTAAACAAACTTCTCAATCAATTCAACCAAACGGGTAGAATATCCCATTTCATTATCGTACCAGGCAACTACTTTTATCAATTTATTTTTATCACCAAGAACAGCGGTGAGTCCGGCATCAAAAATGGCTGAGTGGGTATTCCCAATAATGTCCATAGAAACAATTGGATCTTCAGTGTATTCAAGAATTCCTTTTAGGTATCCATTAGCAGCCTCTTTAAATGCTGCATTAATTTCCTCAATGCTTGCTGATTTCCGCAAAGTACAGGTAAGGTCAGTTAACGATGCATCAGGAACCGGAACACGAATTCCGGCACCTCCTAAATTGTTTTTTAAATGCGGAAAAATTTTAGTTGCGGCTTTGGCTGCACCTGTTGTTGTTGGGACTATTGAGTATGCTGCAGCTCTCCCTCTTCTTAAATCTTTATGGGGTCCATCTAATAAATTTTGATCTTTGGTATATGAGTGAACTGTCGTAATAAATCCTTTTTCAACACCCCATAAGTCGTCCAAAACTTTGATAAGAGGTGCCACATTATTTGTGGTACAACTTGAATTTGAAATGATCACTTCTTTCTTGTCGATTAAATGATCGTTAACCCCTAAAACGATATATTTTACGCCATTACTCTGACCTTTAGCTGGAGCCGAAATAATTACTTTTTTCGCTCCCGCATTTTTTACATGAGCCATTGCTTTGGCCTTTGTAACAAACTTCCCGGTGGCCTCTATTACGACATCAATATTTAATGATTTCCAGGGCAGTTTTGCCGGGCTTTTCTCATTAATAATTTTAATTGGATGCCCGTCAACAATAAGATTATTTTTATCAAAATCGACCGTACCCTGATACTGTCGATGCACTGAATCGTATTTAAATAAATGTGCTAACGTTTTATTATCAGCCAGGTCATTAATGGCAATAACCTCCATGTTTTTATTTTTCATTAACTGACGCAATGTTATTCGTCCTATCCTACCAAAACCATTAATGGCAACCCTAATTTTTTGCATTATTTTTAAGCTTTAAATGATGTTGCTAAATTATGAAATTTAGGCCAGAACCAGGTTGGTTTTACCAGAAGAATTTGGGAAAGGGCTGTTTCATCACAATTCTGCACGACGAATACAATTTATCTTATACACCTAATTTGGGTGAGGGATAGGAGCGACATCTCCTCCCGATTTATCGGGAGGAATATAGCGGATAGCCCGACCCCGACCACCGGAGGTGGATCGGGGGCACCCCCAAACAGAATTAACAAAATTTAAGGCTATAATCAGAAGGCAATAAGTTAAATTTCTTACCTTTATACTTTAATAAAATATTAACCCATTATACCCATTATGGAACTTGCAAAGAATTATATTGAAGAAAATAAGGACCGATTTCTGGATGAATTATTCGGATTAATTCGGATTCCTTCAATCAGCTCAATTGAAGATCATAAAGATGATATGCTGAAGGCTGCTGAGTATTGGAAAGAAAGCATGTTAAAAGCCGGTGCGGATAAAGCAGAAATATTTCCGACTGATTTTAATCCCGTTGTTTATGGCGAAAAAATTATAGACCCTAATGCGCCTACCGTTTTAGTTTACGGTCATTACGATGTAATGCCGGTTGACCCCATCGAACTTTGGAAAATTCCACCATTTGAGCCAACCATTAAAGATGGAAAAATTTGGGCTCGTGGCGCCGATGATGATAAAGGGCAAGCTTTCATGCATGCCAAAGCCTTTGAAACCATGGTTCAAACCAATACCCTGCCTTGTAACGTAAAGTTTATGATTGAAGGGGGCGAGGAAGTTGGATCACCCGGGTTAGGCGAATGGTGTGCAAAAAACAAAGAAATGCTGAAAGCCGATATTATTTTGGTTTCTGACACCAGTATGATTGCTCCTGATATTCCATCTATCACAACAGGTTTAAGAGGTTTAGCTTACTGGCAGGTGGAGGTTACCGGACCAAACAAAGATTTACACTCAGGGTTATTCGGAGGTGCTGTTGCCAATCCAATTAATGTTTTGGCTTCAATGATTAATGATATGGTTGATAAAGACGGTCGTATCACTATCCCCGGATTTTATGATGATGTATTGGAAGTGAGCTTGGAAGAAAGAACCAAAATGGCCGAAGCACCCTTTGATGTGGAAGCTTACAAAAAAGCCCTTAATGTTGAAGAATTAAAAGGTGAAAAAGGATATACACCCAGTGAACATACCGGCATTCGTTGTTCATTTGATGTTTGCGGAATTTGGGGTGGATATACCGGAGAAGGTGCAAAAACAGTACTTCCTTCAAAAGCCTTTGCGAAAATTTCGAGTCGTTTAGTGCCTAACCAAAACAATGAAAAAATCATGAAATTGTTCAAGGCGCATTTTGAAAAAGTAGCGCCTAAATATGTAAAAGTTGATGTTGAATGTTTACATGGCGGTCAGGCTTATGTTTGCCCCATCGACATTCCTGCATACAAGGCTGCTGAAAAAGCATATACAGCTGTTTACAACAGAGCTCCAGTTCCGGTTCGTTCGGGTGGAAGTATTCCAATCATCTCAACGTTTGAAGATGTATTGGGATTAAAATCTGTTTTGATGGGCTTCGGTTTAGAAAGTGATGCCATTCACTCACCTAATGAAAATTACCCATTGGAGCAATTCTATAATGGAATTGAAACCATTACGCAGTTTTATAAGCATTATGCTGAGATTATGAAAAAATAAAAATAATTGGATTTAGATTTAATCAGGTCACTTCAAACATAGTCGATAAGTGACCTGATTTTTTTTGTTCTAAAACCATGAATAAATTCAGTTCTCGACAAACTCGAACTAACAGCAATTTTTACGACACAATAAACTGATACCCCACCCCTTTCAGGGTTAAAATTTCGATATTAGGATCAGAGGCAAGAAGCTCGCGAAGTTTACGAATGTAAACATCCAGGTTACGAGAATTAAAATAGGAGTCGTCGCCCCAAACACTTTTCAATAGGGCTTTGCGTTCAATGGTTTGGTTTTTATGAGCCGATAAAACATTTAACACTTGTGATTCGCGAGCGGATAGTTTGATCTGTTTTCCGTTTGAAATGAGTTCGAATTTAGCCGGTAAGAATTTAATTTTACCTAAATTGATTTCATTGGTATTAACGTAGGTATGTATGTCTCCAGCCTTATTTTTGAGCAGCAATTGGTTTTGTATCCTAACAATTAATTCTTTAACACTAAATGGTTTGCGGATATAATCGTTTCCACCATATTCAAACCCCTTTACCAAATCATCAGTCGTCGTTTTTGCAGTAAGAAAAATGATAGGTAATACAGGATAAAGACTTCTAATTTGCCTCCCCAAATTTAAACCATCAACATTAGGCAGCATGATGTCCAATACGCAAATATCGGGTGTAAAATTGAAAAAAGCATTTAAAACCAAAGCACCGTCGGTAATCCACAAAATCTCATACCCCTGGCTTTCGAGTGATTCTTTCACAATTTTGCCTAAAAAAGGCTCATCCTCAACGTATAAAACTTTGGTGCTCATGATAGCTTGCCCGGTATTGTTAACATAAATTCACATCCACCTTCAATTAAATTTTTTACAGTAATTTGACCCTGGTGATAATCCAAAACTAATTTCGCATAATTCAATCCCAAACCATACCCCTTCACATTATGACAGTCATTTGTAGGCACCCTAAAAAATTTATCGAACACCTTGTCTGTATATTCATTCGGTATTCCGGGTCCGCTGTCCTTGATAGAAATCACAAAGTTATTTGCAACAGCGGTCAAGATAATATCAATTTTAACTTTACTGCCTCCATATTTTAAACTGTTATCAATCAAGTTAATCAAAACACCTTGAAAATGCAGTTTGTCAAGCACCACTTTTGCATCTTTAAGCTCAGACACAAAAATGAGTTCCGCGGCATCTTTTTCTATCCTGTATTTTTGAGACTGAATCACTTCCTCAATCAGTTGAACCAGGTTTAATGGTTCAGGAATAAATAAATCCTGTCCGTTTTCAAGCACCGAATTGTTTAATACTTTCGCGATCAACAAATCTAACCGATTCATTTCAAGCAGTGACATCTCTAAATAATCCTTAACCTTATCAGGATCTTTTTTCATATCAAAATCTAACAATGCTTCCAGGGCAACCTTTACAGTGGCAACAGGTGTTTTCAACTCATGAGTTACATTACTGATAAATTCATTTTTAATGTGTAATAATCGTTTTTGTTTTTTAATGTTTAAATAAGAAATGCGGAATGACGTCAGGGTAATTAGCAATAAAATGATAGCAAAGAGTATTTGGGGAAAAATGGTTTTGATTAAATAAAATTGGTAATTATTAATCTTCGCTCCAAAAGTGGCATCAAAAACACGGCTTGGAATGACCAACCATTTTTTAGAAACATTTTTCTCTTCCGCCAAAGAAATCCATTCAACCGTGAAATCTTGTTTATTTTTTTCCAGGAAGGCACTAAAAGAATTTTTCAGAATTAAAGTATCTGCATTTCTACTTATAAATGATGCACGGCTATTTTTGTTACGATCCATTCCACGCATCCTGCTAAAAATGAGTCGGGCTCCGTGATATAAATACGAATTACTAGTATCCATAAAGGTTCTGAGATGCCTACCCAGCGTATCATTGGTATATAACGAATCGAGGCGTAGGTACCTAAAATCAATATTTTTAAAACGCTTTTTGTCGTCTGAAGAAAACAATTCCTCCCGATGCGCAAACTTGGTCATCTCATCCACCGAATCAATTGAAACGCTTATTTTTATATTGCGACTGGTTGAATCATCGAGGATGGGAGCAATTAAATGAATATCCAGCATCGAATCAATCATAATCCGCTCTGATTCCATAAAACTCCGATCCAATTCTTGATCTAATTTGTGTTTCTCTGATTTAAATTGACCCATGAGCCAATAAATGACAAATAAAGTCAGTAATAACTGACTAAATGCCATTAAAAAAACAACCAAATTATCTTTAAGTTTCTTCATGCTAAATCCAGAACACAACAAAAATAAACTAATTGAAAAAGAAGCCCATATAAATTAACCTTAATTAACCTTAATTAGGTTTTTGTTAACCTGAAAAATCATGCACCCGCTTACCTTTGAGTAATAAAAATTTTTTATTTATAAACTTATAAAAAACACATTATACATAAAATCATTAACCATGAAAAAAATCATTTTTACAATTTTTACATTTAGTTTTGGATTGCTTTTGATGGCACAAAACCAGACAAAACAGGGAGAAGTAACTTATTTAGAAACGATGAAATTAAACTTCAGAATAGAGGGAATGTCTGAACAGATGATGGAAAGAATGCCTAAGGAAAGAAAATCTAAAAAGATCCTTTATTTCAATGAAGAAGCTTCAAGTTATCAAGCTTCTAAAGAGCAAACTGAAGATATGATACCAGGAGGAAGAGGGGGTAGAGGTGGAGGAATGCGAATGATGATGAATTCGCCCGACAATAAAGTTTACATCAGTTTTAAAAACAATCAAAAAATTGAACAACGCGAATTCATGACACGCACCTTTTTAATAACAGAAAAAACTTCCTCGGAGGGGTGGAAATTAACCGGAAACCAAAAAATGATCATGGATTACCCTTGTCAGGAAGCATCTCAAATTACGGATACAGACACCATACTCGCATGGTTCACTCCGGCAATTCCTGTATCTGCAGGTCCGGGAAACTATGTAAACCTTCCCGGCCTGGTGTTGGAAGTTGATATAAATAATGGGAAAAGAATGCTGGTTGCTGAAAGTATTGATTTAAAACCGATTGACAAAAATTTAATTGTGCAACCTAAAAAGGGCAAAAAGGTTAGTCGAGAAGAGTTCCAAAAAATAGTTGAAGAAAAGACCAAAGAAATGGGTGGTGAAACGGGTGGTCGGAATATGATCATGAGAATTCACAGATAAAACCAATTAATGATTTTAAACCATTTATCCTCAATTGTTAATATTCAAGAACTACCCCGATGAAAAAAACACTTTTTATAATTTGGATGCTCGGCACAACTTCTGTGTTTGCGCAATCTACGCTTGTAGGAAATTTATTTGACGATAAAGGTAATCCGTTAATATATGCAACGGCAGTACTTTTAAACCCCATCGACTCAACTATGTCTTACTATGGCATTAGCGATGAGGATGGGATATTTAGCATTAAGAATATTAAAAAGGGGACTTATATTTTACAAACCGGATCATTAGGTTATGAGCCTTATTTTAAAAAGATTCAATATCCATTAGCAAATGGGAATAACATCGGCGACATTATTATGCTTCCTCAAGTTCAAACACTCAATGAACTTCAAGTGAGCGCAAATCGCATACCAATATTAATAAAAAATGATACCGTTGAATATATTTCGAGTGCATTTAAAACCAAGACTGATGCAAATGCAGAGGAGTTATTAAAAAAGCTTCCAGGGGTTGAAGTGGATCGTGCCGGGAATATTAAGGCTCAGGGAGAAGAAGTGCAACGCGTACTTGTTGACGGAAAGGAATTTTTCAGTAGCGATCCTACCGTAGCCACTAAAAACCTCCCTGCAGATGCCATCGATAAAATTCAGGTGTATAATAAAAAATCTGATGAAACCGAGCTTTCAGGGATTGAGGATGGAAGTTATTCAAAAACCATCAACATGATTTTGAAAGAGGGAAAAAAATCAGCTTATTTTGGCGATGTAACTGCCGGTTATGGAACTAACAATCGCTATCAGGTTGGTGCTAAATTATTCCGCTTTACCAAACAAAATCAGTTTGCCGCCCTCGGAATGATAAACAATATCAATAAATCGGGATTTTCTTTTCAGGATTATTTAGATTTTCAGGGAGGATTACAAAGTATGATGGCCGGAGGTGGTGGTTCTGCTCACATTAGCTTGGATGACGATAACAGCTTACCTGTCAATTTTGGTCAAAGTGTAAATGGGCTTGTAAATTCCGGTGCTGCAGGATTAAACTTTACCCACGAAGCCCGATTAAACAATCGATTTAATATAAGTTATCTGGGCAATGGTTCGGATAAAAAATTACTGGAATCAAGCTATAGTACAAACTATACTGAGGACGGAGAATTTAATCAAGATAAAGCAATTGATCAGGATACAAAAAACAGAATTCATCGCTTGAATTATACCTGGCGAAATCGTATTGATTCAACACAAAGCTTGAATATGTTTGGAGGAGCAAGCCTAAATAATGGTTCAAGTAATAAAACTTCCTTCACCGAAAGCTTTGCTAACGATGTACTGATGAACAACCTTTACAATGTGAGCAGCGATGAAAGTAACGGATATAGTGCAAACAGCAGAGCTACCTATTTGAAAACAGGCAAGGGAAGCCTAAAACTTTTCAAATTTAATGCCAACATATCCTATTCTCAAAGTCTTTCGGAGGCACAGTGGGAAAACATTAAAGAGTTTCTGGCCACTAATGAACAAATAATGGATAACCGCTTTCAGGATGATGAAAGCTCAACGCTTAAATATGCAGCTACTGCATCGGCAACTTTTAAGTTGAATCGTTTATTGTATTTGGTTCCTACTATTAACGTTTCGGTTACCGATGAGAATTTATTACGAACGCATTCGCTTGGTACAGTCAATGAGGTGGTTACAGAATTAAGCCCTGATTTTAACCGGAAAGAAATGAGTTTTACAGGTGGGCTTTCTTTGAAAAGAAATACCCAAAAAACCCAATTGGATTTCACCGCCCGGATTGAAAACACCACTTTAAAAAATGCTCTGGATGGGATTTCTCTCAGAGACGAAAGTTTTACTTATTTTCTCCCGGGGATGTCGTGGCAATACGAATATAGCACCGGAAAAAGGTTGGCATTTAATTATAACTCCAGCTTGAATGCCCCTTCGGCCCGGCAATTGCTACCCATTGTTAACACCACCAATGCTTTACAATTGTATATGGGAAATAACGATTTGAAACCTGAATACAGACATAATGCAAGATTTAGCTGGCTCATGTTTGATCAGTTTTCTGCCACCTCAATATTTGCAAGTGCCAATGCAACTTATACCCGTGATAAAATCATTTTCTCAAGAACGGTACTCGATAATTTATCACAACAAATCAATCTCATCAACGGAGACGATGATTACAGTGTTGGAGGTAATTTAGATTTTACAACTCCCATCCGAAAGTTAGGGATTGATGTTAACCTTCGTTTTAGTGAAAGTTGGAATCGGGGACAAAGCTATGTGAATAACGTTGAGAATATCAACACAAACTTTAGTCATACCCTCAGTATTTATTTAAATAACCGTAAAAAGGAAAAATGGGATTTGATGATAGGTGGGCGAATTCAGATTACTGATGCGAAATATTCGATACAGGAATCTTTAAACAACCGTTATGTAAACATGAGTGGTTACTCCGATATCAGCTGGACCCCTAATGATAAATGGTATTTTGCATTTTCGGCCGATATCACGCGTTATGCTGAAGAAAGTTTTGGGGATGCGGTTAATGTTCCTATTCTCAGGGCAGAAATCAGTCATTACTTCCTCAAATCAAACCGTGGCACACTTACCCTGGCAGCCTACGACTTACTGGATAAAAACAAAGGGTTGGAGCGCATTAGCGAAATGAATTATTTAATGGAACGCCAAACCAATGTGCTGGGCAGGTACGCCATGTTAACATTTAAATATCGGTTGAATAAGTTTGATAAAGGTAATAGCGGCATGCAAATAAAAATGCGCAGACATTAACAAACAAACAAGCCACTCGATTTGAGTGGCTTTTTTGTTTGAATTATGCAAAAATAATCATAAAACTTAACTCAACAATGCATTCATTTTCTTCCTATATCTCCAGAGCCTGAATAATCATAAAAAAGCATGAATTAAATTCAGAACATTCTTTTTATATTCTGGGGATTAACTAAAAAATTAAGCTTCCCATTATATCGTTTTAACAGAAATTATGTATAATTTTATCATTGCTTAATATCCTAATATCTTATTAAGCTAAAATAATACACTAATCGAATAAAATGATGTAGTAATTCATTCAATTATTAGGTTATTTTTGAATAATTAAAGGTGATTTTTTTGCGCTAAACATCGTATTGAATGCAAAGCAGACCCTCAATAAAACTAATCAAGTCAAGTGAAATCAAGCAACATTTTTCAATGCTCGAAGCCATTGATGCAACAGCTGATGCATTTGCAAGTCTTTCATCAGGAGAAAGTTTTGTTCCTCAAAGAACGGTAACTACTCACGGTGAACCCCCGATTACACTTTTTTTGAAACCTGCATTTGTAGCGGCTAAGCAAAAAGTTTCCATAAAAATATTAACTCAAAAAACATCGGGTGCTCATCATGGCACTCCAGCCATCATCGGGGTTGTAATGCTTATCGACACACTTAGTGGCGAAATCCTTTCAATCATGGATGGTGAATATTTAACTGCTTTGCGAACAGGCGCCGCCAGCGGATTGGCAACAAAATATTTTGCACGGGCAGAAGCCCATACCTTGGCCATATTTGGCTGTGGCGCGCAAGGAAAAACACAACTTGAAGCTGTTGATGCTGTTCGCGACATTTCAACCGTATGGGTTTTTGATAACAATCTTAAGATGGCTGAATCTTTTATTTCAGAAATGAAATCTAAAATTAAGGCAGATCTTAAAATTGCTAAACATCCGGATGTTCTAAAAAATTGTGATATTATTTGCACCGCTACAAATTCAGAATCGCCTCTATTTCTAAAAAAAGACATAAAAGAGGGCGTTCACATCAATGCGATTGGGTCGTATAAACCGGCGATGCAGGAACTTGATCCTCATATTCTGCAACATGCTTCGATTTATGTCGACCAAATGGAAGCCTGCCTTGCCGAAAGTGGTGATCTTATTAAACCCATTAGCAATGGGCTTTTTGCAAAGGATCATTTAAAAGGCGAAATTGGGGATTTTGCACTTGGGAAAATAGAAGGTAGAAAATCAGATGAGGAGATAACCGTTTTTAAAAGTGTAGGAGTTGCGATACAAGATTTTGCGGTAGCAAATAAAATATATGAAAAATCACTGAAAGCGAATTTTGGTCAGGAAATTAAACTTTTCGACTAATATTTAAAAATAATAAACGATCATTGAACAATGCTAAGTAAAATAATTTAGCGAATCAAACTGGAAAATGAAAAAACTACCAGGAATCTTTAATGATGTTATTGGCCCTGTGATGCGTGGGCCTTCCAGTTCGCATACTGCGGCTTCCTGGCGAATTGCCAGAACCTGCCTGGATATTTTAAATCAACCGCTGAAAAAGGCATTAATCGAATTTGATACCTACGGAGCCTGGGCTCCTAATTATCGCGAACAAGGAACTGCGATGGGAATTGATGGCGGGTTGTTAGATCTTGCTATGTCTGATCAAGGTATTAAAAACACCAATCAAATTGCTGAAGCAAGAGGCATATCAATTACCTATGAAATAAATCCATTTCCGACCCGCCATGCAAATACTGTCCGGCTTTCTTTAGAAGGCATCAATGGAAAGCAAATTCAAGTTGTGGCTGCATCTCTTGGAGGTGGATCTTTTGAGATTCAACAAATAAATGGGTTTAATATAAGTATGTATGGGGATTATTTTGAACTCATCATTCCGTTGAAAAATGACCCGGAAAAAATAGATTATTTAAAATCGATACTTCCAAAAAAAACTAAGCTTTTTATCTCTTCAAATGATGAGAATAGCCTGATAAATATAAAATACTCAAAAAAAATTCCGAAGGAAATTATCGATCAGGTAAAAAAATATTTTGATCTAAATGAAATCATTACCATTCATCCCACCATGCCTATTATTTCGGGGAATGAAAATAAAATGCCTTTTTCTTCTATATCTTCTCTTTTAACTTATGCCAAAAAAGAAAATTTAGATCTAGCTGAGTTGGGGTTGCTTTATGAACAAAGCCAAAGCGGGCTTTCTAAAACTGAGCTTACCAACAAAATGAACTCGCTGATTGAGATTATTGAAGCTAGTATAAATAAAGGTCTTGAAGGCACCAAATACCAGGATCGGATTTTGCATCAGCAATCTCATTTAATTCATGAAGCTGAAAAGAAAGGACAAATCCTTCAGGATAGTCTGGTAAATAATATTATAGCAAATGTCACTGCAATTATGGAAGCCAAAAGTGCCATGGAAGTTATTGTGGCTAATCCAACAGCAGGCTCATGCGGCACTGTTGGCGGCGTGCTAGAAGCAACGGCTAAAGATTTAAATGCAAGCCAGGAGCAAGTGATTAAGGCTTATTTTGCCGCCGGTATAGTCGGGGCTTATTTTGCCGCCGGACCAGGATTTTCGGCCGAAGAACATGGATGCCAGGTTGAATGTGGCGCTGCTTCGGGAATGGCTGCAGCTGGCATTGCCCAATTATTTGGAGCAACAGCCGAACAAGCAATCGGTGCAGCTTCAATGGCTATCCAAAACATGATTGGACTGGTATGTGATCCGGTAGCCGATCGCGTTGAAGTCCCATGCTTAGGAAAGAATATAAGTGCTGCCATGAACGCACTTTCGTCGGCAACCATGGCCTGTTCAGGGTTTAATGCAGTTATTCCGCTCGATGAAGTAATTGAAACGGTTTCAAGGGTGAGCGAAAAAATGCCAACCTGTGTAAAATGCACAGGCAAGGGAGGGTTAGCAATTACGGCGACGTCTAACAAATTAAGGAAAAATATTAATCATCTTAATACCTATTTAACATCATGAAAAACAAAATCATTGGACTTTTGCTTATCGCAATGTGCCTTTCGGCAGGAGTATTCGCACAAAAAACGGTTTTTACCCATCAAGACAGTTTAAGAGGTTCTATCACTCCCGAGCGAGTCTGGTGGGATTTAACTTATTATCATCTCAGCGTTAAAGTTAATCCTGAAGACAGCAGTTTTGTGGGGAATAACCTCATCGGATATCGAGTACTTGAATCCAATCAGTTAATGCAAATCGATTTGCAACCACCCATGGAAATTACCCAAATTATGCAGAATGGCATTGCTCAGGATTTTACGAGAGATGGAAATGCCTGGTTTGTAACCCTAAAAGATCAACAAAAAAAGGGAGACGTAAATTATGTGTTGGTTGAATACAGCGGAAAACCTCATCCAAGTAAGCGGCCACCCTGGGATGGAGGCGTCAATTGGGGCAAAGACCTGGAAGGCCGCCCTTTGATCACCACCTCCAATCAAGGTATTGGTGGAAGTATTTGGTGGCCCAGTAAAGATCACCCATACGATGAGCCCGACAGCATGCTCATTAGCATCACCGTACCTGATCCTTTAATGAATGTTTCCAATGGTCGATTACGAAAAGTAGATCATCATCCGGATGGCACAAATACTGCGCATTGGTTTGTTTCCAACCCCATCAATAATTATGGAGTGAATATTAATATCGGAAATTACATTCATTTTGGAGATGTTTATCAAGGAGAAAAGGGAGAATTGGATTGTGATTATTGGGTATTGGATTACAATAAAGTGAAAGCCAAGGAGCATTTTAAACAGGCTCATTTAATGTTGGAAGCTTTTGAACACTGGTTCGGCCCATACCCATTTTATGAAGATAGTTATAAATTGGTTGAAGTTGCCTATCCGGGAATGGAACACCAGAGTTCAGTTACTTATGGCAACGGATTTAAGAATGGTTACGGTGGAAGGGATGTGAGCAGCACCGGTTATGGGATGAAATTCGACTTTATTATCATTCACGAATCGGGTCATGAATGGTTTGCAAATAGTATTACAAATTGGGATGAAGCTGATATGTGGATTCATGAAAGTTTTATTGCCTACTCCGAAAACTTATTCGTTGATTATTTTTGGGGTAAGGAAGCCAGTGCGGCATATTGTCGTGGTACCAGATTGAATCTGGACAATGATCGGCCGATTGTTGGTGTTTACGGTGTTAATTACGAGGGGTCACACGACATGTATTCGAAGGGAGCCAATATGTTGCATACCTTAAGGCAATTGATTGATGATGATGGAAAATGGCGACAAATACTAAGAGGTTTAGGAACTGAATTCTATCACCAAACCGTGAAATCCGAACAAATTGAAAATTATATCAGTGACAAATCGGGGATAGATTTACAATTATTTTTTGATCAATATTTGAGAGATACCCGAATCCCAACTTTTGAATATGCGCTAATCAATGGCGAAATGCGATACCGTTGGACCAATTGTGTTAAAGGATTTAACATGAAAGTTAAAGTTTATGTTAACGATGAAATGCATTGGCTAACGCCAACACTGAGATGGCAAAAGATGAATCTGGATGTCCCCATTCGTTTAGTAAATGTTGATCAGGATTTTTATGTGGCCAGTTTCAAATTAACAGAAATAATTGAACAGAAATAATTTATTTGTAGATTTTCAAAAATAGTGAATTATAAATGGAGCCACTCTATTTTAAAGTTCCAAGGTTAGATGAAGATAGTGTGCGGGTCGAAATATTGGATTTACCCCATTTTTTCGACCCTTTACACTTTCATGAGGACTGTCAAATCACGCTCATCTTAGAGGGTGAAGGAACCATTATTGCGAATAATAGCATCGACACTTTTTATAAAGGTGAAATTCTGGCTTTTGGAAGAAATTTTCCGCATGCCTTAAGAAATGATAAACGTTATTATGCAAATAACCCACAACTTCATGCAAAAGCTATTTCAATTTTTTTTAATGAAAAACTATTCATCCAAGTTTTTGAACTCATTCCTGAATTAAAAAGGCTTAAAGAGTTAATGAATGCATTTAATCTAGGCATAAAAATTTCTAATAAATCTGCCCAATATATTGCCTTATTGATGAAAGAGCTGGCTCCGAAAAAAGGAGTTGGCAGGATTCTTTCATTTATTGAAATTTTAAATCAGCTCTCTGAGATAAAAAACATCAAATTACTTTCCGAAACAATGACTGATGTTTATAAACTGAATGGCAATATCAAATTAAATAAAGTTTATCATTATCTACTTGAAAACTATATGAACCCGATTAAATTAGCGGATGTGGCTTCCTTAATAAACATGACTCCAAACGCATTTTGCCGGTTCTTTAAAAACAGAACAAATAAAACCTTTTCGGGTTTACTCGTTGAAGTACGAATTAATGAGGCCTGCAAATTACTGACCACTGGAAATTATAATGTTACTGAAACTTACCTTTCATGCGGTTATAATAACAGTTCTAATTTCCATCGTCAATTCAAAGCACAAACCGGGCTGACTCCTGCCGAATTTAAAAAACGGTTTTAATTTCCATTTATCTGCCTCCGGCAGGAAGATTCTCCATTAAATAATGAGTCATTGACATCCGCAAATGAAGCGAAGTATTTTCGCGTTCATAAATACCATGCGAACGCATAGGGTATTCAAGCATCGAAAAATACTTATTATGCTTAATGAGCTCATCAACTAACATTTCGCAACTCTGATAATGACAATTATCATCACCCGAACCATGAATTAAAAGCAGATTTCCTTTTAAATTCTTAGCAAAGGTAATTGGGCTGCCTTGTGCAAATCCTTCTGGATTGTTTGCAGGCGTATCCATGTATCTTTCCTGATAAATGGTATTGTAAAGCTTTTGATGACTCACAAAAGCCACTGCTATTCCGGTTTTATATATTTCAGGATATTTAAACATACAGTTGAGGGTCATGGAACCTCCTCCACTCCATCCCCAAATCGCAATCCGGTCCGGATCGACAAAATCCCATTCCATGATTTTGCGGGCGGCTGCGGCCTGATCATCCGTAGCAATGATACCAATTTTTTTATAGATGCTTTTTCTCCAATCTCTGCCTCGTGGTACATTCGTTCCACGATTGTCGATGCTCATCACAATATAACCTTGCTGAGCAATAAATTCATGATATAAATCCCGACCAAAACTATTTTGAACAGTACTTCCCGCAGGTTCTCCATAGACCTGAAACAATACCGGATATTTTTTAGAGGCATCAAAATCCAATGGTTTTATCATCCAACCATCAAATACCAACTCATCCGAAACCTGAACTTTAAAAAACTCTTTTTGAGGAATATTGTATTCGGCAAGCCTGGATTTTAATGCTGAATTATCCTCCAACACATTTAAAGTTTTGTGATCCGGTAAACTAACTACATCAATCTGAGGTGGTGTATACGCATTTGAAAAAGTATGAATGGCGAACTTACCATCCGACGAAATATTATAAGCATGATGTCCTTTGCTATCAAGCGGAGAAAGGCGTTGTGGTTTTCCTTTACCGTTAAGCTTGCTCCTGAATAAATAACGCTCGGTAGGTGTATTAGGTGCTGCAATATAATAAATCCATCCACCTTTTTTATCAATGGTGAGCAAATTGATAATTTCGAATTCACCATGCGTTATAGGCTTAACTTCTTTTCCATCTCTGGAAACCTTGTATAAATGCAACCATCCCGTATGATCACTTCTCCAGGTAAAATATTTTCCATCATCAAGCCAGGTTAAATCGTCGTAAACATCAAGCCAAGTATCAACTTTTTCAGTATAAATTATTTTTGCTGAACCGTCATACGCATTTCCCAAAAAAACCAAATTGGTATTTTGTTTTCTATTAAGTTGTTGAATAATAATTTCATCGGAAGAATGCGCCCAATCCATGCGTGCCAAATAATGATTTCGTGGATCACCCGGAATATTCATCCAATTTGTTTTAAGGGTTTCAATATCCAGCACTCCAATTTTTGAGGCAGAATTAGTAGTGCCAGCTTTGGGATAAGGAAGTGGGATTAATTTTGGATAAACTGAATCAATATTATTGATCATATAAAAAGTTCCTATTCCCTTGGTATCCATTTGCCAATAAGCAATTTTTTTGGAATCAGGGCTCCACCTGAATCCATCTCGCAAATTTAGCTCCTCTTCATATACCCAATCAAAAGTACCATTTACGATATTCGCACCTCCATCTTTTGTCAGCAGGGTGATTATTTCTGAGGATAAGTCTTCCATGTAAATATTCTGTTCGCTCACATAAGCTACCTTTTTACAATCGGGTGAAAACTTAGCAAACTGTAAAGTGGTTGCCTTTAAAGATTTTCCGAGCTGCTGCAATTTCCCAGATTTTAAACTAAGCACCCAGAAATCGCCCCGCGTATGGTAACGCCAAATCCTGCGGGTATTTGTAAAAATCAAAAGTTTTTCTCCATCATCCGACCAGCTGTAATCACGAATCTCAAGTGGTTCTTTTTCATTAACCGGAATAAAGGAAGTAGCTTTAACCAACACGATTCGGCTTGAAGTTTCAGGATTATATTTGATGATATCCCTACCCCCAATTTCTGAAGCCTCGAGTGTGGTATATCCAGATCCGTCGGCTAACCAACGAGCCGGACCGAAACCTTTTGTTGAAAACTCACTTTTTGAATAAAGTTTTTCAAGTGTTAAATCCTTTTTTTGTCCCCAACTTAACAGTACTATAAAGGTGAAGAATACGATGAAGGAGATATTCTTTTTATTCATGGCTTATGATTTGTTTATTATTAAATTAAATTCACAGTAATATTATTGCAATTATATGGGTTTTGGAATCAATAACTTAACAGATTTGTATACTATATTATTACAAATTTATCCTAATCCATCACATTACGGGTTCAGAATCATTTGATTGACCAAGAATCGATTTTGTGAGATTCTAATTAGCTGATTTCAGCAATACACTCAATCTCAACCATGGCATCTAGCGGGTTTTGCTTAACCGCAATGGCAGATCGTGCAGGCTTATGTCCGTCAAATCGTTTTTCGTATACCTTATTCATCCCTTGAAAATCATTCATATCTTTAAGAAACACCAATGATTTAACCACATTTTTAAGGCTTAATCCCATGCCTTCCAAAACAATGGTTATGTTATTAAAAACCTGTTCTGTTTGCTCTTCAATGTTTGTTCCAACAATTTTCATGGTTTCAGGATTAACCGGAGTTTGACCTGAACAAAAAACTATATTTCCTACTTTCATTGCATGGCAATAAGGGCCGATTGCTGCTGGAGCACCTTCAATAAATTTCGCTTCCATCTTATTTTAATTTTTAATGCTTAATAATGTATGAATATAGCAAGATTGCTATTACTCAAAGGTACAATTAATCTTCTTTTTTGTAGATGAGTGACCCACAAATATTTAACTGAAACAGCTATTTTTAAGCCTTAGATTTTTAACTTTATTTCAAATTTACGAACCTATGTATTTAGACGGAGAAGAAACAGATCGCCTCACAATCAGAGCACTTGAGATT
The DNA here is from genome assembly GCA_963674935.2 of Bacteroidales bacterium. Taxonomy (GTDB): domain Bacteria; phylum Bacteroidota; class Bacteroidia; order Bacteroidales. The sequence goes on along the minus strand of CAXXWZ010000002.1, from coordinate 1,381,386 downwards.
TCAGATATTCCAATTTGGGAAACATTTTTCGAGAATAATCCATCACTTCGCTATTTAGGAATAGATTTAAACATGGATAAAAATGAACAATCTAAAGCTTGGATTAACAGGCAAATTGAACGTTATCAAACAAACCTGTATGGCCACCATGCATTAATTAGTAAGGAAACAAATGAATTTATAGGTCAATGTGGTTTACTCACCCAAAAAATTAAAGGTGTAAAAGAGTTGGAAATCGGCTATCATATTTTACCTAAATATTGGGGAAAGGGTTATGCCACTGAAGCAGCTATTAAATTTCGTGATTACGCTTTTAATAATAAAATCAGTAAGACACTTATCTCCGTAATTGATATCCAAAATTCGGCCTCGCAAAATGTTGCAAAAAAGCTAGGGATGCATAACGAAAAACTAATTAGGTGCCATGGTTTAGATGTTTTTGTTTATCGTATTAATTTTTAAATTTTATTTCAAAACGACTATACCAGAGCCTTCTATAAAACATTTTCCAAAATAATCTATTTAACTGTTATATTTACCCCCTCTTCTTCGTTATTAGAATAAATGAACAGCAAAGCGTTTAAACATAAGGTCCTTCCATTATCAGTTCGGGTTTTTCCGATGGCAGCCAGGATGCTTCAGGATGAGGAGGAAGCCCACGATGCTGTTCAGGAAATCATGATTAAACTATGGAATCACAGGCAACAGTTAGCCAAACACCCCAATATAGCAGGCTTTGTTTTTCTAACCGCTCGAAATTATTGCCTCGATCAAATTAGGAAAAGAAATATAGCCAAAGCCAATCAGGCTTATCAGGAATTAATAGCTGATGTTTACGCAGATCAAGGGTTGTATGATTTTAAAGAATTATCTAAAATAGTTGAGCAAATCATAAATACTTTACCCGAAAACCAAAAGCAGGTTATTTTGATGCGCGACATTGACGGACTAGAATTTGAAGAAATTGTGGCTGTTACAGCATTTAAAATTGAACATATCAGGGTTTTATTATCCCGTGCCAGGAAACATGTTCGAATTGAATTAGAAAAAATTTACAGTTATGAACCAAGAAGAAATTAAAAAATTGCTCGAATTATACGAGCAAGGCCTGACTTCTTCTGAACAAGAAGCCATGCTAACTGAGCATTTAGCAAAAGATGAGGAACATCTTTGGTTTAAGTTTCTGAAACATCGAAAGAAACAAAAGCCTAAAAATATTGAAAATCAAATTTGGACGGCCATACAAAATGAAGAGAAGCAAAAATCTAGATTTATTTTGCGCGCATTATCCGTGGCAGCCTCAGCAGCTATAATTATTTCGGTTTTATGGATTACAGATCCGTTAAAACCGAGAGAGATGAGTTACGAAGAAAAAGTAGCCGTTTTAGAAGAAGTGCAACTGATGATTTCGGCAAGTCAAAAAGCTGAATTAAACAACATCATTATTTACGAAGATGAAACAATAATTATTTACACAGAAAAATAAAAACCATGAAAAAATTAATTTTAATAATATTTATTCTTTGTCTAATCACATCAAGCAATCAAGCGCAAGAGCAAAACAAACCTGTTAAAATAGTTAAAAAAGATAATGGAATTGTTGTGAGTATAAAGGACACAAAGGATGCCACCATTTATATTGATGGTAAAAAATATGACAATGAAATCCTTAAAATTATTGATGTTAATAAAATCGAATCAATCGAAATATTTAAAGGGGAAGAAGCAATGAGTGCCTATGGTGTTGATAAAGTATTTTTGATTCATACAAAAAAATCTGAAGAAATTAATATTGAAAAAGCCCATAAAAAGAAGAATGCGGTAAAACTTTCTATTCGCGACCTCAACACTGATGGCAATGATTCGTCAAAAAATCCAGTCTTCATTATTGATGGAAAAACAAGCGATCAGCACATGTTGAAAGAATTAAATCCAGATGAAATTCACTCGATTAGTGTAGTTAAGGGTGAAAAAGCTGTAAAGGAGTATAATGCACCAAATGGCGCTGTTATTGTTACTACCAAGAAGAAGTATAAGGAAAAGAAATAAATAAAAAGCCCCCCAGTTTTTTTATCCAGGCTTGCTATATTTTTAATTAAAAATTAGATTATGAGAACAATACTTTTTGTTATTGCTGTTTTGTTATGCCAGTTTTCAATTGGACAAGGTGTAGTTGAAATACCCTTTAAGTCTTTGGATAAAGACTATGTGGAGCTTGTAAATTCTATTAAAGAGAGTAAAAATTCAGGAAGCAAGCAAATAATTAGTCTTGATGATAGTGACTTTGAAAAATTTAATGATTTGGATACCCGTTTCTTGATGTTCTGGAAACTATCCTTTCATTATGCAGCATTGAACGAATATGACAAATGCTTTGAAATTCTTAAAAAAGCACAAAGTGAAGGTTTCTTTTTTAGGTTAAGTATTGAACGTAATTCTCCATCGTATCTCGAAGAATTAAAGAAATTTGATGGATTCCAATTTTTCGTTGAGCAAAATGAAACCTTAAAAAAAGAGAAAGAATCAACTGCTAAGGCCGAATATATGATTCAGCTTCCTGAAGATTATAATGAAAATAGAAAATATCCATTATTGTTTATTATACAAGGTGGAGGTGGTTGTATTCCTGATTTACAATATTTATACAATTCCCCCAAGTTAAAGAATGATTTCATTGTAGCATATTTTCAAGGAGACGATATGGTAGGATCTTATCAAAGAGGTTTTTCGGGAAATCTTTGGTTTGGGCATATAACTACCGGAATTAATCAAATCATTTCAAACTGCTCTGTTGATACAACAAAAATAATTCTTGCAGGTCCATCCGCAGGAGGAACTTTTTCTATTTATATTGCAAGAGAGAGTAAAATTCCTTTAAGAGGCTTACTTCTTAGCTTTCCTGGTATTCCAGGACAGTTAATTCCAGAAAATCTAGAAAACAAATATTATCTAGATTTTAAGGAAAAAGGTTTAAAGGTGGTTCAACTTTGTGGTGAAAATGACTTCGGTATTCAACAACAAAAGGAATTAGCATACTGGCTTGATAAATACATGATAAAGAATCGATTTGTTGTATTTCCAGAAATAGGGCATGGATTTCCTGCTAATTTCCAACATCATCTTGAAACTTCTATTGAGTTTCTATTAAAGGAAGATTAATAACTATTTTTTTGGTTAGACAAATTTATAACAAGAAAAAATAGTAAAGGAAAATGAAAAAATCAATTAGCACATTACTTGTCATCTTTGTATTGACACTTTCAGTAAAAGCCCAAAACTACAATTCTGGCATTTTCAAAAATTCTCCCGATACGATTCCAACAATATTTGGGAAAGGAATTATAACTATCGAAGATAGAGCTGAATTTGGATTAGCTATATCACCTTCTTACGATGAAATATTTTTTACTGCAGGGGATCCGGATGGAGGCTTAATGTTTATTAAAAAGAAAAACGATGGGAGTTGGTCAAGTCCAAAACTTGCTAATCTCAGAGGCGATAATGAATTTGAAATGGAAGCATTCTATACTTCAGACGGAGAACAACTTTATTTTACTTCTGGTGATACAACTGACACCAACAGAATATGGCGTTCCGTTAAAGAAAAATCAGGCTGGTCGAAAGCCGAACTTTTAAATTCTCCGGTGAATAAGACCTTCGTGTTCTGGGCTACATTTACCAATACAAGTACAATGTATTACAATAATTTGGCAGTTGCTAAGATCTATCGTTCAGAATTAGTTGATGGAAAATATTCAAAGACTAGTGATGTGGGTATAGAAGGATTCCAATTCCATCCAACTATTGCAGCCGATGAAAGCTATATTTTGTTTAATTCGAGACGTCCTGATGGTTTCGGTGAACATGATATTTACATTGTTTTTAAGACGAATAAAGGAAGCTGGACAGCACCTATAAACCTTGGAGAACAAATAAATACAGACGTGAGTGAAACTTGTCCTTCTATTTCACCTGATGGTAAATTCATTTTTTTTAGTCGATATAACGATTTGAATGATAAACCGGATATTTATTGGGTGAGTTCTTCAGTTATAAACAATTTAAAAAGAAAGATAATATTATAAAAAAACTGTTCGTTAACGCGACAATATCAAGGGTTTGGTTACCTTAAATTCATTATTCAATTGTAAAGAATAATAATAAAGTCCATTTGATAAGCTGACCGGGTTAAAATCTGCGGAATAGGAAGAAGCCATCTGAAATTCATTAACTAAAACATCTACTTCACGACCAAATATATCAAAAACTTTAAGCGTAACGAGTCCCGGTTTTTTCAAGGTATAATTAATGATCGTATTTGTTTTAAAAGGGTTAGGGTAATTTTGATGAAGATCAACCTTTTTTAGATCTGTCGACATCAATGATTCTGCGCCTGTCATAGTAACTATATTCCATAATTCAAGATTATTCATTACAATACTTGATGCTACATTTTGAAAGTATTTGGCTTCATCCTCCTGAACAGTTCCATAATAATTTAATCCAGTAGAGCTTTCCTGGAATACCGCTGAAAATATTACACAAGCCATTAGATATGACCCCTTTAGTGATGGATGATTCCAGTCATCCTCATGTAAATAGTGCAGGGGATAGTTTTTTTCCCTAAGAACTCTTTCCCAGGCCCATCCTACAGGAGCAACCATAAAGCCAACATCATTTGAGAAACTTAATGTATTTTCATATATTTTGGTTTGCATATCTAAATAAGTATCAAGCCACCCTGCCCATGTCATTCCATCTTCATAAGCCCAGGGCATACAAAAAACTACCTTGGTAGATTCACAGTTTGCTAATATTTGTTCTTTAAGCTTTTCCAAAGCATATTTTACGTCTTTACCAAGTTCTGGATAGGCAGTGTATTTGCCTACTCCTTGCAAAATAACATAATCCCAGTTTCGTTCATTAATTTTAGCTAGAGTAAAGCTGCTATTTGCATGGTTGATAAGTAAAGCACCACTTGGAACCATAGAAGCAACATTAATATTTTTTCCTGCACTTTCAGCCATTTCTTGGAATATTGCTGGTGTGCCCCAGTAATTAAAATAAGAGCTCCCAATAAATAAAACCTCAAGTGGTTCTTCCGTGTTGTTAAAATTTGCAGAGAGTGCTGCACAATCAAAACTAAAGATTATGATAGCTAAAATAATGATCCCATTTTTCGTAAATCTCATTGGGTTTTTGTTCTTTTATAAAAAGGCTAATAAATAATGGTAAACTTGACAGAATTGATGGATAAACTCCATATTACATTATGACTATTAAATTCCGATTTACCCTACCACATAGATGTTTATAAAAAATATGAAAAACACATTCAAAATTTATAACTCAAACGATGAAAGAATTGCTGACATCAAACGAATACAAAACTAAAAATGATGTAATCATAATTGCATCTAAAAAGAAAAAAATAGCTCGATAAAAAAAATTAAAAATGATCGGGGCAGACCGGTCATTTTTTTTAATTTTATATTTGATTATTCAACCTAATATTAACTTAAAAACCAGCCTATGAAATTAAAGAATGTATTTATTTTAACTATGCTTATGGCCTTTTCTCTAATTTCCATTAAAGGAAAGTCTCAAAACAATTACAAACACTGGTTTACCGAAAACCAAGTATATTTTTATTATGAATTTGTTCCTAAAAATGGGAGTACTTTTGCCTATTATAAAATTAAGACAGTAAACGGAAGTCGAGAAATTAAATCAATTTACTATGATCCCGTTTTTCAAAATGCCAAAAAACAAACATCTGTAAACTTTCCTAAACGCAATTTTTCTCTTAAGCCTGGAAAAGCTGATGTTAAGAAATACATCGTTGACACTCAGTCCATCATTCAATCTGGTGGAAAGGTACCAACTTTTAACTTTTTAGAGTATCGGGTAAAAAAATACTAAGTACACATAAAAAAACCGAGAGTTAATACTCTCGGTTTTTTTATGATTTTAGTCTAAAAATTTATCTTTTCTCAAACTCTGCTTTCCCTGCATCAAGAAATTTAACAAAGCTTTCCACACTTAAATCAAAGGCTTTAGCATCCGTTAAACTATTTCCTTCGTGATCGATCAATACATAATAAGGTTGTGCATTTACACGATATTTCTCAATCTGAAAATCAGCATTTTTCTTGCCAATGGTTTTTTTTACTTTTCCATCAACTTTTGAAGTAACCCAATCAGCTTCTTCCATTTCAGTTCTCTCATCAACATAAAGTGCAATAATCACATAATCCTCACTTAAACGCCTCAGCACCTCCGGATCGGACCATACATTCTTTTCCATCACCTTACAATTGGTGCAAGCGTGTCCTTTAAAATCGAGCATGACAGGTTTATTCAATTTTTTAGCACAAGCCATTCCCTGCTCGTAATCGAAGTAACCTTGCAAGCCATGTGGTAAATGCAAAATATCACTGTATTTTGGTTCTTCACAAATTTCAGATTTTGAATTTGTGCTTAAAACAGCAGGTTGTCTTTCCCCAATCAATTCAACCAAATCAAATGAAGACTCCGTTGGTAAAAATCCAGAGATTGCTTTTAGTGGAGCACCAATTAATCCAGGAATCAAGTAAACGACAAATGTAAAAGTAGCTATCACCAATGCCAGTCTAGGTACACTTATGTAATCTACTGAACTATCGTGTGAGAATTTTATTTTCCCTAACAGATAGAAACCCAACAAGGTAAATAAAACAATCCACAGGGCAATAAAGAATTCACGACTAATATCCCAACCCAGTGCTTGATTTGGCACCAATAAGAATTTGGTTCCTAAAGCAAGAATGATAAATCCTAAAACTACTTTCACTGAATTTAACCATCCTCCTGATTGAGGCAATTTGCCCAACAAGCTTGGGAAAAATGCTAAAAATGTAAATAATAATGCAAAGGCTAATGAAAATCCGAACATCCCAACAATAGGTTGTATAAGGCTTCCCGTGGCCGCCTCCACAAGGATACCTCCAACGAATGGTGCAGTACAAGAAAACGAAACCAGTACTAAGGTTAGCGCCATAAAGAATGCTCCAATCAAGCCTCCTTTATCAACTTGCTGATCCGATTTATTAGTAATTGACGAAGGTAAAATAAGTTCGAACATTCCAAAAAATGAAGCTGCAAAAAAAGTGAAAAGCAAGAAGAATATCGTATTTGTAATCCAGTGACTACTTACATTTTTAATTGAATCAGCTCCGAATAATACAGTTACCAAAACTCCAATTAAAGTATAAATTAATATAATTGACAATCCAAAAACAATGGCATTGGTTCTACTTTTTACCTTACTTCCTCCACTACTATTCATAAAGAATGAAACGGTCATTGGAATCATTGGATAAACACAAGGAGTAAGTAAGCCTAATAAGCCAGCACCAAATGCAATAAAAAAGAAAACCCATAATGATTTATCAGATGATTCTGTTTCCGAATTTTCAGTTTTAGTTTGATCTTCAGAAGTTGCTACCTCTTTAGTTTGAGCTTTCTCTGCTACTGATCCATTACCTAAATTCTTAAACTCAAAATCAATTTCGGTTGGAGGCAAACACTTGGTATCATCACAGCTCATATATTCAATGGTTCCCTTAATGGTTACCATTGTATTTGCTTTAACCTTAACTTTTTGAGTCATAATTCCCTCATGAGAGAAATATCGAATCATCATATCAAAATTTGGATCGAAAACTTCAATTGATGCAGACTCTTCAACAATTCCTATCCGCTCATAGTTTTCGTTTTCTTCAAACATGAATAATGTCGCCGGTGGTTGCATCTCAATTTTTTGAGAATACATATGCCAGGGCTCGTCAATTTCAGCTTTAAAAATTAGCTCATATTCATTATTTCCTAAATCTTTACTCGTAAAGCTCCAGTGCACAGGTTCAATAATTTGTGCAAATACGCTCATAGATATGAGGCTGATTAAAATTGAAATAAATAGTGTTTTTTTCATCAGGAATTATTTTATTTAATTGGTTAGATGGAACTCACATGCAATATTTTTATCCAGTTTTATGTTAAACGAACATGCCTGTTTCATCAGATTTATTTAATATTAGGTACTTATTGTTCGTGCAAATTTAATAAAAACATATAGGTTTTTAGATATTAAAATAGGTTATTAACTAATTTTTAACACCCTCAAAGTAGAACATAATATACCACTTTTAACAAGCACTAATTATTTGATTTAAAGGGTGTAATCTCATTAAAAGTTTATTTTAATCTACCAATTTTTCAATCTTGAAACTGACAAGATATGACCTAATTCGATCGTTATGTATTTTAATAATAACTCACATTAAGTAAGACAATCAAATTTAGAAAAAGGGTGAATCAGAATTAATATTTTACTTTAAAATTAAGATTATAATCCTTATAAACAAAAGCACTAATTAAATTGTAATTACTGAATATTAATCTTCGAAAAGGTTATAATTAAAATTTTCCTTATAAGATTTTGACAAAAATTTGTCAAGCCACTGATAATAAGAAAGGATATCCTTCTTGGTTTTAGCGCCACTCTCCATTTCTTGAATTAATAAATTACCTTTCTTAAAAATTTCCTTTTCAATGGGCTGAAGTAATTGCATATAACCATCACCTTCCTCATTCATTACCACGGCAAAATTGATGTAGTTTTCACCATGATCGATTTTTATGGGAAAGCATTCATCTTTAAACTTCAAGGCTGCAGAACAAATTGGCGATTTATATTCATCATTCATAGCTACGGATTTTGGCAATTCGCCTGCTGATAACCAGGTTGGAATGGCAACAGAAGTCAATGGAAATCCGAGGATGGTCCACATCATTGTTTCTTCAACATGAGTTTCATCTCTTGCTGAAACCACCATCATTGTTGAACTTGTTGAAATTCTTGGAATATAATCCACAAAAAATTCATACTTGGCTTTATTCTTATTTTTTGGAATATCTACTGATAAATCCCGATCTACTCTTGGATGATAAAGACTTCTGGAAACTGCATTCATTAAAAATTCTGGCGAAAGGTTTTTTTCTTTTGCTGCCTCGTTTACAATTCGTGTAGCATTATTAAATCGGTTAAATCCAAATCCTTTGCTGAGGTCAGCACTCATTGAGTGATTTGTTCGGATAATGATTCCATTTGGTGCAGCAATAGGATCATTGGCATCTACTTTTACATATTTGAAGTTCCCTGTTTCATAATAGGCAGCTCCTCCTTTGGCATCTATTACACCATAGTTTGAATTAACACCCCTTGGCTTGCGTAAGGTATCCAGAAATATTTCAAAATCTTCAAGTGACCCACAAACCATCAGTGCCATTTTCATTACTATTCCATCTTGGTTTGAAGCACCAGTTGTGTCTCCTAAATTGTTATTGTAAGCGGCAGTATTTATGATAGCAAATCCTGCTTCATTATAGCCACCCCAAACAGCTTTATTCCAGCTTTTTTCGGTTCCGTTAACTACGCCCATGTATTTATATTTCCCGTCATTAAACATCACGAGAGAGTTCTTCATTTCTCCAGTATCTCTATTTTTATAAAGTATAGATTTTCCATCGGCTGTGTATTTACCAGAAATGATAAAGGATGTGCATGCTTTTGACTGATTGTTAATAAGTAAAAGAAAACTAATCAGTGTGAAGAAGGTTATTTTTTTCATCTAAATAAATATTTATAATCAATTATTCAATTTACAATTAAAATTACAAAAAACAGGTTATCAATTAGAAATTCGTACTTATTGCTCTCATTAAACTCCAAAGGTCTATAGCTCTATTTAAGTAACGAGAAGCCTTTAATATTGAAATACATTTAAGAATGGGAGTGCTCATAGGAGCACTCCCATTCATTCATACAAACCAATCAATTAATAAATAACCGAATCAATAAATAAAATTAAAGGTTTACACCAGTTGGCGTATAAGCTCCTGGATCAACAGGAGCAGAAGTATTTGATTCTGTTTCGTCATTTGGGTAAATAAAACGCTCCACATTTACTGTTTGAGTAGGGATATTCAATCCAAACGGAACTTGTAAATCCGAGTCATCTTTTCGTAGCCTTCTGTCGTCGTCAAACGGCATGAAAGTTAGAAAACCGCTTAAATATCTTTCTTCTATGATTTCTCTCAATAATGCCCTTGTCGCAGTAAGGCTTCCGTTTGCATTTTCCATTCCTCCTGCTTCAAAGTCTGCTACAACATATGAATCATATTGCATACTCAATCCGATTACACTAGAATTAAACAGTGCACCAGTACTTAATAGACTTCTTAATGTATTTAGATGATCTAAGCCAACGCCAATACTCTGAGTTCTTGCTCCAGTTTCTGCCAGAATTAACAAATTCTCTTGATAGGTTATAAGTGCCTGTGATTCAAGTTGGCCTGCAATACCTGTATTTCCTTCAGCATTCAGATGATCAATAAAGTAATATTGCCTCCTGGCTTGTTCATTTGTTTTTGAATTCGAACGCAAATCAAGAAGCTCAAGTAAATAACTCGGATGAGTAGCATCAGGAGTTACGCCTATACGAACTCCACCTTCTTGTAATCGCTCATAAATTGTATTTTTCGAATTAGCGTCAGACACACCATTGTATGGTACAAACATCATGCTATTTGAAACGGATGATATACCATTTAATGCAGCCGTATACGCTTCGCCATATTCTTTGGTAATCATATAATACCTGGCTTTAAGTGTATAAGCTGATTGCAACCATTTGGTTTTGTTTCCATTAAAAATGTAATCGCCCGAAACGACATCAGAAGAACTAACAATTTCAAGATCGGCAATGGCATCAGAAAGAAGCGTTTGTAATGAAGCAAATACATCTAATTGATTGTCAAAGACAGGATTTTCAACAGATGTCAAAGCTTCAGAGTAAGGAATATCTCCAAATAAAGACGCATAAGTCCCAACAAGGTGTGCTTCTATAATTTTAGCAATACCTTCGTAAAGAGGGTTATCAAATTTTCTCTCTCGAATTTCCCTCAGAGGGGTAAGCACGCTTTGATAACCAGGCCAATCAAAGGTTCGGTCAGTAAAAATGTAATTGTATCTTTCCTGCTCAACTTGCTCATAACCTATCAGTTGACCAGAATAAAAGTTAGCTGTTCGACCCAACTGACCTAATTGGATTAGCATATTTTCTATTTCAGCACCTTTCAGAAAAAGGCCTGCATCAATAGCATTTACCGTGAGTTGATTTGGATTATCATTAATATCATCCACCATTTTCTGACAACTATATAGTGAAGCCACAAATGCCAGAACCAGTATATATTTTAAGTATTTTGTTTTCATATCTCAAATTTTATAATTAAAAGTTCAATTGTAGGTTAAACAATACAGATCGTGTACCCGGATTATTAAAATAGTTCATTCCAGAAACTACACTTACTCCATAATTATTTGTTTCAGGGTCAACGTCCTTAACTTTTGTCCACAGTATTAAGTCTCTACCCGTAACAGAAATCCTCATCGATTGAAAAGCAAATTTTGATGATAATTTTACCTTATTAAAAGTATACCCAAGGGTAACATTACGGAGTTTAGTCCAGGTGGCATCATCCATGAATAAATCATTTGCTTTACTAAAACCTAAACCTCCACCAATCGACTCACGATACCAGGTCTCATCTAATAATACATTACCAGCTCCAAAGTCTTCAATATTTCCACGAACAGTTGTTCCTGCTGAAATAATATTCCCTTTATGATTTACTAGGTCTTCGCTGAGCGTTATTTCGTGCGAAACGTCTTCATGTGTACCAAAACCGTAGAGTACAATATTTGTTCTGTTGATGTATTCTCCACCTTGGGAACGTTCAAACAAAACACTTAAATCGAACTTTTTATAATTCACTTCAAAACCTAAACCACCTCTCCAGTCAGGGTTTGGATCACCAAGTACTCTGTTATTTGGATCCAGTTGAGGGAATCCGTTTTCGTCTAATATCATTTCACCATCATCGTCTTGTAGTGTTCCTGGTAGATAGAATGAACTCACAGGGTATCCCTTAACAATTTTTGAAGTACCTCCTGTATCCACAGTTTCTGCACCTGCTATATCGTCAACGTTGTTTTTATTGTGGTTAAAGTTTGCAGAGAATGAAACTTTTAAGTCTTTTTTATCAATAGCCAAACCATTTAAATCAATTTCAAATCCTCTATTTGACATTGTTGCAGCATTTTTGTAGTTAAAAGTATATCCTGAACTTGGGTTGGTTTTAACTGCAAAAAGAATTCCAGTAGTTTGGTTTTGGTAATAGGTGAAATCTAATGATATTCTGTCCTTTAAAAAACGCAAGTTGGTTCCGAGTTCCCATTCTGTTTTAATTTCAGGTGCTAAATCTTCACTACCTCTTTCGTCATCAAACAAATAGGCTCCGCCAAATTCTGTTAATCCTGTTGTAGCAAGGGTTTGGAATTTATAAGGTGCGGGTTGAATACCAACTTTACCCCATGAGGCTCTAAATTTACCAAAGCTTAAAAAATCTAATTTAAGTAAATCGGCAAATTGCCAAGCCACATCAGCAGAAGGATAGAAAAAGGTTCCTTTGATTGAAGAGGCTGCTTCAAAAGTACCAGAAGTGGTAATAAATAACTGATCGTACAAGCTAAATGATAGAACACCATATCCTCTATTTGAGCGGATATTATTTATCATTTTATCCCATGTTGAATTTTCAGGGGCACCACCACCTAAAGCGGTAGATTGAAGATGTGAATTTACCGCAAAGGGCGAAATAGTGGTTACGTCTATGGTTCGATACCTATCGTTGTAATTAGCGCCAAAAGTTGCGTTTAAACTTATATCATCATTGAAATTGTGATCGATAATTGCAATCGCATCAAGATTAACTTCTTTACTTGTAATATCCTGTTGCTCCATCCGCCCGTTAGCGTTACTCTTCCACTTGCAGATCCTATAGGAAAGAACTCTATTCGATTATCCTTGTAATAGTCGAGCCCGGCTCGTACGATGAATTTAATCCAACTGGCAGGATATATCATTAATTCAGGAGAAAGGGTAAAATGGTCAACTTTATCAGGCATTTTTTGCTCGTAGATTGACCACAACGGATTGTTATAAGTAGGGTTTACATTTTCTCCAAGATGTCTACGATAAGATCGTTGACGATCGTAAACATTGCCACCAGCATCAATATATTGACCTTTATAATCAGTGATATCAAAATCAGGTGCGTTACGATACAGTCCTAATACAGCACCGTTTGTATTATCACCCGCTTGTTGAATTCTGTTTGACTTTATGTAGGAATAACTAATTTTATTATTCAGTTTTAGCCAATCATAAAGGTGGGTTTTAGTGTTAAACCTGATATTATCTCTCTCGTAGGTGTAGTTTTTAATGATACCGTCCTGATCCATTCTTTCAAGTCCAAAATAATAAGAGGTGCTTTTCCCACCACCACTTACAGAAATATTGTGCTGGTTAAAACCTCCCGTTTGAAATACTTGATCATAGTTACTATCTGTATATGCACCAGTTGAGTTTTTATTAATTACAGGGTAATATTCAGTTCCTGTAATCCCACCCAAAAAATATGCTCCATTTGTATTAACATCATCAGCTGCGCCTGAACGATCGGCAATTTTATCACCCCAAGACTCTCCATAACCTGCTGACCATACTCCGCCTCTTCCTTGTCCATAAGTATTTTGCAAAGGCATTTTAACACTGATCATGTCGTACGATTTGGTAAAAGAATACTGCACCTTAGGTTTTTGTTCCAGGTTCCCAGTTTTGGTAGTAATAACTATTACACCATTAGCAGCTCTTGAACCCCAAATGGCAGCAGCAGAGGCACCTTTTAATACCTGAACTGATTCAATATCACTTGAGTTGATATCGTCGAGACGGGATTGTTGACTAAGCTCAGCACCGTAAGCAATATTGTCATTGCTAACTGGTGTACCATCAATAATAATTAAAGGCTGACTGTCACCATAAATGGTGTTAGCTCCCCTAATCTGTATGGAAGAACCTGCTCCCGGATCGCCATTAGACCTGCGAACTTGAACACCGGATGCTTTCCCTGAAAGTGCATTAATAACACCTGCTTCGCCAGATTTTTCCATATCAGCCGATTTTACAACAGAGCTTGTTGTTGCAGATTGGTCAACTTTTACTGTTGTTCCAATTGCAGTCACAATAAATTCCTCAAGCACATTTATACTAGGTACTAAAACAATATTAATTGATGTTTGGGCACCAACCGTTACTTCTTGTTTCTCAAATCCAATATATGAGAAAACCAAAACTGCATTCGCATCAGGAACATCTAGGGTATAATTACCATCAAGATCGGTTGTAATACCTCTTGAAGTTCCTTTAATTAGAATGGTTACACCAGGAATACCACCCATGTCCTCATTGCTTGTAACTTTACCAACTATTTTTATATCAGCAAGTGGTGTTTCTAATTTTAGGTTTTTACTTTTCGATGATGGTTTAATAACTATAACGTTATCTACTATTTCATATTCTAAATTTAAATTAGCAAGACATTCGTCAAGTACTTCAGTTATTAAAGCGTTCTCAAGATCTAGATTTATTTTTATCTCCGGATTAATTTCTTTGTGAGCATAGAAAAACTCATAATCACATTGTTTTTGAATTTCTTTTAAAACATCTTCAATGCTTACATTTTTCATGCTTAGATTTAGCCTCGCTTCTTGAGAGAAGGCTGAAGCAGAAATCTGAAATGCAAGCAGGATAATAAATATTTTCAGTTTCATAATTAAAAAGAAATTTCTCCTCACATGAGGTGAGGGATTAGCAAGTAATTTTTTCATAACTTTGTTTTCTTTAGTTTAACTTTGGGTTCAGATCTATGATTTTAAGAATGTTTAGTTAAGCTTACGGAGGATGTTGCAGCATCCTCCGCCTTTTTTAAGCTCATTTTATACTAACCAAAACTGCATTTTCAATAATTTCAAATTTTACATTAGTAGCTAATTCAATGATGTGCAACGTTTGCTTTATATCATGATAATTATATAATGTACCTGAGAAGTGTAAATTAGTCACCTCATCATCAATGTAAAAAACGTTTACATTATACCATCTCGATAGCTTTCTCATCACGGTTTCAAGACTTTGGTAATCGTAAATATATTTACCCTCTGTCCACGAAGTAAATAATTCTGTATTCACCCTAATCTCCTTCATCGATTCATATTTTTTATCCAGTTGTACCTGCTTCCCTGGTTTTATAGTCAGGCTTTGCTTTGCTGTTTTAACCTTAATTTCTCCCGTTACTAAAGTTGCTTCAACCAAATCCTCGTCGGGATATGCCATTACATTAAAAGACGTACCTAAAACTTCTATATCCATAGCTACAGTTGAAACAATAAATGGTCTTTCTGCATCTTTTGTTACGTCAAAATAAGCCTCACCAGTTAAATAAACCTTTCTTTCTTTTGATGAAAATTGAGTAGGATACTTAATTGCTGAAGACGCATTAAGCCAAATTTTTGTACCATCTGCCATCACCACATTAAACACCTTACTTTTAGGTGTTATAAGTGTATTGTACTTAATATCCTGGTCGTTTTTCGCAGCTGTATTACTATAATAAATTTCCTTTTCTTCTTTAGTAATTTGAGTTCCATCAATCTCCCGAAGTGAATCAACCGACTCAGTTGAAAGGCTAACAATATTTCCATCGGCCATCACCAGCGATGATTCTTTCAAATCTGTAATTTGCTTTTCTAACTCTTGAAAGGAAATTGCTGAATCGTTTGAATCAAAATTTTGATAGATGAGATAGGTAGCAATTAATAATGGTATTAAAATAACTGCAGCGTATCTAATCACGCTTAAAATGACAAATTTTAAAGGTTTACGATTTCTTCTAATATTTTCATTAACCTTTTCCCAGGCCGAGTTTGCATCGATATTATTATGATCGCTGATTATTGATTTAAGAGCGTCTTTTTGTTTAATTTTTTCATAAACTGATCTATTACTATCAGATTCTGATAGCCAATTCTGAAGAGTTTGTATCTCCTCATTAGTCGCCTCCTGATTGATTTCTTTGATGATAATCTCAGGAATTTGTAATCTATAATCTTCTTTCATATTCTTATTGATATATATAAAACAGTCTTAGGCCAAAAGTGGACTAGTTCAATTTTAATTTTTCTTCAATACTTAAATTTTTAGTTTTGATTGATCAGGATAATAATAAACAAGAGGATCAATTCTTTCAAATTCTCCTTTAAAAATTGATAAGCAGTAGCCTTATGATTTTTAACTGTATTTACTGAAATACCCAGTTGGTCAGCTATCTCCTGATTTTTGTAACCCTCAAGGTTTAGTTGTAGAATTTCCTTCGCCCGAGGTGGAAGCTTGTTTATGGTTTCTAAAATTAAACGATTGGTTTCTTGTTCAATAAAATTTTGATAAAAAAAGCCATCCGATTTATTATCAGATTTGACTTTTTCCTGATATCCCTTTTTTACTGATTCATGTTCTAAGGCATTTATCGCTTTATTTTTTGCGGCCTGGTATAAGTAGGCCTTGAGCGCGAGTGAATTTTTGAAATGCAATTTTTTTTCCCAGATTTTTATAAAAATATCCTGGCATATATCTTCAGATTGATCGGCATCATTGATATATTTTTTAATGAAAAGGCAAATACTTTTATAATAAGTATCAAAAACCTGCTTAAAAGCAGCTTTGTTTCCTTTACTCATTTTTAAAAGGATATTGGGTTCCATCATAAAGTTTTAGAAAAACAAATATAGAAAATTAGATAAGATGTAAAACTCAAAAACACATCCGAAAAAATAAAATCATAACTAACTAGTACACTTTTGGCCTAAGACTGTTTATTTATAGACTAAGAGAAATTAAAATTGATTAATTATAAATTGTTTCACTTACTAAGATTTAGACAAATGTTAAAAAACTTATTCATTTTAATGCTTATTGCTGGAATATCCATCAACGCTTTTTCGCAAGAAAAGAAAGAATTAGATCAAGAAAAGAAACAACCAGATTTTGAATCCTTCGATATTACAAAAGTAGGACAGGATGCACCCGATTTTTCATTTACAACCATTGAGGGTAAAACCTATAAGCTATCGGAGTTAAGAGGGAAAACAGTTTTGGTAGTTTTCTTTGCCACCTGGTGTGCACCGTGTATGAAAGAATTGCCGCTAATTGAAAAAGAAATTTGGAATGAGTATAAATCTCGCGATAATTTCACGATGATTGCACTTGGGCGAGAACATAGCATGGATGAAATAAAAAAGTTCAACGAGAAAAAAGGATTTACGTTTCCATTAGGTCCTGATCCCGAACGCAAAATTTACAGTAAATATTTCTCATATTATATTCCAAGAAATGTTGTCATAAGCAAAGAAGGAAAAATTATTTTCCAAAAGCAAGGTTACCGTGAAGTTGATGCGAAGAACTTGGTTAAATTAATCGATCAAGAGACCAGATAATTTTACAATTCCGTTTCTGAAACTTGGCTCGCTTTATATTTGACATGCGATATTTAAGTGGGCTGAGTTTCTTTGTTCTATTTTATTGATGCTGGATTAATTCCCTATAGATTTAAATTGAAATACCACTTTTGTATTTGCGGTAACTTTATATCGGTTATCAATCTGATGTCCAATAATCCAAACAATATCTTTGCCGGAACACAACAACCACATATCTTCTTTTTCGAATAAGGAAAATTTTCGATCGATAAAAAAATCACTTAATTTTTTTCGAAATTTACTTCCGAGTGGATAGAATGAATCTCCTTCTTCCCATTTTCTGATCATCAGCGGGAATTTAAGCTTTTCATAATCTATGCATGCAAAATGATCTTCTTTTGAAAAACTGAAGTCCTCATTTTTAATAAACTTATCCAGTTTTAATTTTATAGGTTTTTCAATCGGGCCAATGTTTTCTTCGATATGATAAATTATTTTTTCAGATTTTAATTCAATCTTACGAATTATTAAAAGTGCCCGATCTTTCACCAATCGATGAGTTTCTGAATAAAATAGCTTACCCGATTCGTTATCCAAACTATTAATGATATCCTCACACATGCTATAACTGAAACCAAACTCACGAATAATCTCAAATAAATAAGTTGAAATTGGTTTTAGCTTTTTTAATTCCTCAATCGAGATTAAAAATTCATTTTTATTTTTTGTTACAATGTTGTTTCTGACTTGCTCAATCTGCTGTGCATAAATTTCTTCTGTTTCGCTAAATCGTTTGATATTGGCTTCAAATATTTTCAGGTAAGCCGGATCAATTTCTTCAAGTACCGGCACCAATTGGTGTCGAATTTTATTTCGTAAATATTTAACTGATGCATTGGAAGAATCTTCTCTGTATTTTAATTGGTGCTTCTTCAAAAATCCTTCAATCTCTTTTCTGGTTGCAAATAGTAAAGGCCGAATCAAATTGCCTTGTATTGCTTTAATGCCGTGTAAGCCCGAAAGACCGGTTCCTCTAATCAAATTAATGAACAAAGTTTCGATTTGATCATCACGATGATGGGCCGTTGCAATTTTATGGTATCCTTTTTCCGAGCGAATTTCCTCAAACCACTCATAACGCAAATCACGGGCAGCCATTTGTGTTGAAATTCCCAATTCTTTGGCAATTTTATTGGTTTCAAATTCAATTGAATAAAAAGGAACTTTGTATCTCTTTGCTAAGTTTTTTACAAATCTGGCATCACCATCCGATTCCTCTCCCCTTAATCTGAAATTGCAATGAGCTATTCCAAACTCAAATCCGGCTTGCTGATAAAGTTCGCACATTACTACTGAATCCATTCCACCACTTACTGTCAGCAAAATTTTATCCGCTGTTGTAAAAAGTTTATTTTTTAGAATGAAGGTTTTAAATATGTCGAGCATTATGCAAAATTAACAAATAGATGTTATTAAGACACCTAAACTACACAATAAGGTGATTTTAGCAAACTTTCCTTTCTTCTAATTTTTTCTAAAAATAATTGAAAGAATGGAGCAAATAAGTTTGGTTTCAGAAAAACCCTCGAAACGATTAATTTTAAGCTCCGGGGGTGAATAATGAACCATTTTCAGAGAAAATTTATTTTTAAGTTTTTAATTTAACAATAGGCTCAGTTTTTTTGTCAATGCTTCGCCTCGTAAATTCTTTGCAATAATTTTTCCTTCTTTATCCAACAAAAAATTAGTTGGGATACTTGATACCGCGTAATTTTCAGAAACTTCGGTTTTTCCATCCGTAAAATCAATGACTTGAGCCCAGGTTAAATGATCCGCCAAAATGGCTTTCTTCCATTCATCTGCCTTATCTCTGTCCAATGAAACACCAATCACATCAAATCCTTTCTCATGGTATTTATTGTAAGCTGCCACAACATTTGGGTTTTCTTTCCTGCAAGGTCCGCACCAGCTTGCCCAAAAATCTACCAACAAAACCCCTTTTCCAAGTAAAGTCGAAAGTTTTACTGCTTTCCCTTCAGGATTAAAAAGTACGAAATCAGGAGCTTTTTTTCCTACCATAACACTTCTTAATGTTTCGGCTTTTTTCTTCATTCCCATAACCAAATCATTATTCATTAAGGAAACATCCAGGAGTGCAACCAAATCATCAATTTGATCAGCATCATCACCAACTTGTTTTGAAGCCACCACAGCAGCAGAATATGATTTATTATTGTCTTTAATGAAACTTAACGAAGTCTCGACAACGGCATTTCTCAGTTCACTAAATTCAGCGAGTAATTTTTCTTTTTTTGCTGAATCCTGGTTTTTTACTGCCTCCATATATGCCTGGTTCAGGATTCCTGCTTTTTTGATGAAAGGTTTCATCGCATCCTCATAAATTTTCATGACATTTTGTGATGCAGAACCTGTAATTACCGTTGATTCACTGTCTTTTACATCAGCAGTAATATGAATATCCGAGTTTTCAATTAGGAATTGGATATTGGCACGCTTATCATTTTGAAAAGTTAAGCGATATCTTTGGGGACCATTTACCGAACCAGTAAAGGTAAATTTTCCATCCACTAATTTTGTCGAATCTGCAATTACTTGTTTTCCATCAAGCGCATGAATTAAGTAAATGATTCCGTCAACATTTGCAATATCTCCTGTAATTTTGTAAGAAGGAGTTTGTGTACATGAAGTCATCATTGTGATTGCTATTAAATAGGCAATTATTTTTTTCATCCGTAAATAATTTTTTAATTAAGGCCGGATGGAACTCGCATGATGAATTTTCATCCTTATTTCTGATTAACGAATCATGCTCGTTTCATTATAAATTTTATAGGTTAAATCAAAATTATATTAGTAGTGCTCAGGATATTTTTCGCTCTTTTATATATGGCCCCTTCTAGAAAATTGACTTTGTAAAACCGTGGCCGGATATCCATTTTTAAATCTTTTTTAACCTAAATGAAGTTATTAACTATTTAAAAATCTTTGCTAATATTTCATCCAGGTTATTATCATCTTCACCATCGCTACCATAACGCCCAATTATTTTTCCGTTGGGATCAATAAGTATTTTTGTAGGAAGCCCTTTAATTCCATATTTTCCGCTAATATCTTTATCATTGAATTCCCCTTTTAATTCCTTATTTATGTCTGCGCCACGCAACACATGATGCATTGCACCGGTACCATCTTTTTTGATAGCTGCTATCCATTGATCTGGTTGCCGATCATTATCTCCGATACAAATTATTTCCAGGCCATTGCCATGATACTTATTATATGTTTCGAGTAAGTGTGGGGCGCTCTTTCGACAAGGGATGCACCAGGTAGCCCAAAAATCGAGGAGGATATATTTGCCTTCGAAATCAGACAAGCTTATTGAGTTTCCATGTAAATCCGTTGCACTAAAATCAGCAGCTGTACCTCCAGGTACTCCAGCCTGAAGCTTTTTAATTCCAATATCTAGTCTTTTCCCGAAACTACTTTGCTTAACTTTTTTGCTTAAACGTGCATAATAATAATTTAATCTTTCGGGAGATAATTTGCTCAAGTATGAAAGCAAATGAAGTGCTGTAACGTACGAATCCGGATGTTCTTCAAAAAAAGCGAAGTCAATTTCTGATTCTTTTTCCTTATTTCTCACTCCTGATTCCTTCCTGATTTTTTCTTTAAGCCGTTTAAGTTCATCCATTTCGGTCTGTGATTTCGACCCTTTTATTACGGCTTTATCAAAAGCTCCAACTGTTGCAGTAAAAGTCATTTGATCTGCTTCTAGCAAAAAATTGATCCGGTTCGGATTTGATCCCATAATAGCCTTATCTCCTTTTTCTTTGAGCATTATCATCACCATTTGAGGTTGTGATCCAATAATCTGTCCTTCAAATGTAAAGTATCCGTTTTTATTTAATACTTTAGAATTCAAAACATGCATGCCATGAATATTTTCATAGTAGAAGACCAGCGAATCCGTTAATTCCCCATCAATTTTCCCATTAAGAATAAAATGATCTTTTTCTATATTATTTTGGGCATTTCCACTAATAAAGTGGGAAACAAGAACTATTATGATTAAAAATATTTTCTTCATTTTTTACTTGTTAAGATTAGAATAATTTAAAATGAAATGACAGGATATCTCAAGTGGATATCCTATCATTTCTAGAAATTAATAGTTTTGTGTCAGTAAAGGATTATAATTTGTGGCGCTTTGTGGGAATGGAAATATCCACAAATCTGAATCCGGATTTAAGGTGTAAGTAATTCCATCAATAGTTCTGGTTATTGTTTGGGCATAAGTTCCTTCAGCATTCCATCTTTTAATATCGATAAAATTTTTATAGGTAAATAAGTTTTCGACACGAGCCGTTCTCATCAGATGTTCCATCACCACAGCTTCGCTAGCACCACTGAGTGGTTCGTAATCAGCAGGCCTGATACGTCTTTCCCTAATATAATTAATCTCATCCATTGCTGCACTATTATTATTGTTACGGGCAAGACATTCGGCTTTTATAAGATAAAGATCCGAAGTAGTTAAGCCCAGCAAATTTGCCTGATAATCTCCAGTCCACCATAATAAATTTCCAGGAACCCCCGTATAAGATGAAAGGTTCACCCATTTATTTGAATAATATTTAAGAATATTTCCGGGCTCATAATAATTGATCATTTCGATACTAGCCCCATACCCGAATGGTCCTGCTGAATTTATAGAAGCAAAGAACAGATTATCAGGGGAGGTAAGCATGTCACGTGATACACTCATACCTGATCCCCCATCTTCAACAGAAAGGAAAGGCCGGTGATCTTCAAGTATATTATTAATACTTAAACCTTTATTGGCTGCTTCAAGCGCACCTGTGTAATTCCGCATTGACAACAAAACCCTTGCTTTTACGGCGTAAGCAAACCCACTCCCAACGCGCATAGAGTTTTGGGGCTTATCTGGAAGAGAATTAAGATTGAGCGCTGCATCAAGATCGGACAGCATATTATCATATACTTCCTGCACCGTATTTTTAGCATAATCGGTCTCATAATCAATCTTATTTACATAAGGGATACCGCCATCCGTTTCGGCTGTAGCAGGATCATATGCTTTTGCGTATAAATTGACCAAAAGGTAATGAAAGTAAGCTCTTAAAACGTATGCCTCTGCTTTAAGTTGATTTGCTTTACTACGATCTCCATTGGCTTGATCTATATTTTCAATAACGATATTTGCAACAGTCGAAATTATAGAATACAAATTCTCATATTTTATATCAGACGTTGTAAGATTTACCCTATCAATGGTTTCATCATAAGTGATTAATGTATAATTTAAGTCCTTATTAGGTGAGCTAATAGCATTGGGAACATTAACCAGTCTCGGGTAAATATCGTTAACCAATGCTGCGGGCTCATCAAATTTGAAATTATTACCCACATAATTAAAATTCATCAAATAGTCAAAATCCGATACACGATTCAATATATTTTTTCCTTTCGGTGTAATGGTTGTGTACTTTTCGCAAGACGCGAAAGTCAATGCTGCGATTACCATTAAAAAGATATATATTTTATTTTTCATTGTTTTAGAAATTAATGTTTATACCAAAAATGTAGGATGTAAGAACCGGTGCACCTTCTGTTTCAGGGTCAATATTTACATCGTTGTTCACCCATAACGCTTTGGGGTTATTGATCTGAAAGCGCAGTTTAATATCAGAAACTTTAAGTTTCTTTGCAATTTGCCCAGGGATATCGTAACCAAACACGATGTTACGTATTTTAATAAAGTCACCATGCCTCACCAAAAAGTCACCATAGGTCAATTGCGAACCAGGAGCAGTTGTTGTTGGATAATATTGTCCAAAACCCGGGATATCAGTATTGGTATTCTCAGGAGTCCAACTATTCATTATATAAGATGGCATTGCGCGATATGCTGGGCCATTATATGCATTTGGACTTGGCCTTGCTCGCAAGTAATGGCCACCATAGTATACCATAAAAACACTTAGGCTAAAACCCTTATAATTAAATTCATTCGAAAATGAAAGATTCACCTTGGGATCTAACCCACCTGAATAAACAATTGCATCTAAATCACTGTTGTTAAAAGCCGCATTAGTAAGAGTGCCATCTGCTTTATACCATTGGGGATTACCTTGTTCATCAAGGCCTGCATATTGGTATGAGAACAATGACCTTACAGGGTAACCTACTTTAAAAGCACCGGTTCCGGCAAGCATTTGTGGAGTGGTAGCTATTTCATCAACAGATGTTACCTTGTTATCATTTTTACTTACAACCAACATGGATGACCAACTGAAATCATTCGTTTCAGTTTGCCTGATCCATTCATAATTTAAGCTAAGCTCGACCCCCTTGTTCATAATAGAAGCATTGTTGATAATCATGCTCGTAAAACCTTTTGCTGGGTCGAGGCGTTTCTGGGCAAAAAGATCTGTTCCTTTTCGTTTGTACCAATCAAAGGTACCCCTTAAACGATAGTCGAATAGAACAAAATCAACACCAATATTTGTAGTAGCTGTTTTTTCCCAACGTAACTGAGAATTAGGAGGACTTTCAACTATTGCCCAAGGCAATGAAGTATAAGTATTGGTATATGTTGAATTGGCAGTTAATACACTTGTTGCACTCGCATCAATATTTCCGGTAACTCCGTAAGTGGTCCTGAGTTTTAGCAGATTAACCTGTTTAACGTTAGACATAAAGTCTTCTTTGGAAACATTCCATGCCAATCCAAACGACCACAGAGGGCGCCCTCTGTACTTTGGATCAGCTCCAAATAGATCAGCGTAGTCTTTACGTAATGACCCAAAGACGTTGTATTTCTCATTATAGGTATATGTAACATTTCCATAAGCAGAACCATAACGATGTTTCTGTTCGGGTGTTAGTCCAATATCTCCGGAGATATAGTTATTATAAAACGAAAATGATGGGTCATAATTTAGCTTTAGAAACGTTGAATTTATGGCTGCCATCGTACCAAAATTCATTGTATTGGTTGCATGTGACTGTAATTGATCGTCATATCCGAATAATGTCCCACTTGTGCCCGATATTTTTGTTTCGCGGAATTCCGTTCCGGCAACAACTGAAACCATATGTTTTTCAATCTGTTTATTATAGTTTACCTGTGCACGAGCCGTGTAATAGCTGCCTCTCATTTGCGAATTTGCATATCTACCTCCGTTAGAAGGCAATAAATTCGTATAAATATATGGTGATTCTGCAGTACCATCTCCAGTACGCTCTGTATAGATATCATTTATATACCTCATGGTATAACTGTTTGATTCAGAGTATGTCGAAAGATCGATCCGGTTATCCTCATACTGAAACTGTGGGTTGAAAGTTAGTCCTGGAATGATCTTAAAGTTCATGTTCACATAATATCTGATATTTTGTCGGCTGGTGTTTGTATAATCTCTCTCCAGTTCGTCTAAATGATTGAACTCAAGTGATCGAAGATTTGGTGTTGTTTCTGTGATATTATTGTACATATTAAAATCCGAGGTGGTATAGTAAGCCCTATTGCCAGCATTATCTAACAGATTCATATAAGGAGACACATTAAAGGGATTTGTTGCAAAAGCACTATTATGCGATCGTTCTTTTCCCGAAACGATATTCACACCATAGCTCACATCCAACCATTTATTCACATCATATTTTCCCCTGTAAGATAAGTTGAACTCCTTGTCGTAAGCATTGATAATCCCTGAATTGTCTGTCTTATAATTTAGCACAAGGTTCGATTGTACTTTTTCGCCATTGGCTCTTACTGATAGGTTGTATTGTTTCAGTGTTCTGTTTCGTAAAGCATTATCTCTAAATTGCTTTGCAAAATCATTTTTCCTATAAGCTGAAAGTCTTGAGTCTAATTCAGATTGAGTAATGTTACCAGTTGCCAACTGGTAATAATCATTCTGGATGGGAGTTACAGTATTACCAGCCGCAACAGTAGATTCGAATGTTTGAATCGGATCGGCAACTGTTCCACCTGCTCCATCAAACCAGTATTTATAATAATCATTCTCTACATTCACCTGTTGAGCAGGAGTCATAAAGTTTTGATATTTATAGTCTGGTTTTTGATAAAAAGTTAAATTGCTTGAGACATCCACAACCAATCGTTTTTCTCTGGCTTTTTTGGTTGTCACAACAATCACACCGTTGGAAGCCCGAATACCATAAATGGCAGTGGCAGCAGCATCTTTAAGTACTGTAATGCTTTCAACATCGTAGGGATTAATGCTCTCAACGGGGCCTTCAATAGGTAATCCATCTACCACAACAAGCGCAGATTGGCTGGCCATCATGGTACTTACTCCGCGAATAGTAGTAACCCCTTTGTAATTGACAAGACCCGGTATTCTTCCCTCAATATTATCCATGATGTTTACTACATTCCTTTTTTCAAGGTCAGTTTGTTGAATAACAGTGACAGCTCCTGTAACTTTTTCCTTTGCAATAGTCTGATAACCTGTTACGACAACCTCATTCAAATTATTCGAAGATTCTTCCAATACGATGTTAAAATTGGTCTGATTCTCCACTTTGATAGATTGATCAGAAAATCCAATAAAGCTGATTTTCAAAATAGAGTTCACACCAGCCACTTTTATCTTAAAATTACCATCAGTATCTGTGGTGACCCCATTGAAGGTTCCTACTTCCAGTATAGTAGCCCCTGGCAAAGGAAACCCTTTCGTATCTGTCACCTTTCCTAGAATTTCAATTAGGTTTACTTCAGCAACTTGGGATCTTTTGACCACCTTTGGTGTATTGGATTTTCTGATTATGACATAATCATTTTCAATCTCAAATCCTAATTGACTGTTTTTAAGGGTCTCGGCGAGAACTGAGTTGATATTGGCATCAGAAATGTCGACACTTACTTTTTTTAAATCCCTGACATCATCCACCTGATAAACAAAACGGTAATTGCTACTCTTTTCAATTTCCCGCAACACGTTTTCGATTGAAACATTCTCTAATTTAATACTTAACGTGCCTTCTCTTTGTCCATTTGCCTGAGCACTGATGACCCAAAAAAACATGGATAGAATTAATGATAGTTTCATAAAAATTAAAAGTTTCCGCCTAATCCGCGAATCACGGCAGCTCACATGTAAAAATTTTTTCATAAATTTGAATGTTAGTTATTATTTATCCGGTGTTCAAGCCCGGGTTAACTTACTTAAAAGGGGTTGGGTTCAAACAATCCCTTTTTATTTTAAATGCTTTTTACCCTAATTATTTTCCCACTATATTCAAAGCTTACT
This sequence comes from Bacteroidales bacterium, assembly GCA_963674935.2. Taxonomy (GTDB): domain Bacteria; phylum Bacteroidota; class Bacteroidia; order Bacteroidales. Next base: position 1,354,584 of record CAXXWZ010000002.1, on the reverse strand, counting down.
GTTTGAGTTTTTTCCAATAAGTCTAGTATTTCTGTTATACCTTCCTTTCTATTCACATTTCCCCTAAATTCCATATCCCTGACCTGATTATTTTCAAATTCTACTTTAAAATCATACCAACGCGATAATTGATTAAATATGCTCTCAAGACTATTTGAGTTAAAAATGTAGTAGCCATCCTTCCATGCAACTATTGGATATGTATCTATGTCTTCGACCTGAATTTTTCGGTTCACATCAATAATGACCCCATGTTGCCCAGGTCTTAATTCAACCTCTGATTCTTGAACATAATTTTGGCTTAATGAAACACTTCCCTCAATTAATGTGGTGATGTTTTTTTCCTCATCATTGTACGCGCGGATATTAAAGGATGTTCCTAAAACCTTAACCATACCTTTTTGGGTATTGACAATGAATGGGTGTTTTGGATCTTTGGCAATTTCAAAATATGCCTCACCTTCAATCAATTCAATCATCCTGTTTTCACCAATAAACTCTTTGGGATATTTGATTGTTGTTTGCGAATTAACCCATATTTTTGATCCATCAGATAAACTCAAGAAAAACTCACCCCCCTTTGGCACGACCAAAGTATGCATTACTTCCCTATATTGTAATTTCTTCGAATCGTTTAAATCGGCATAAGTTAGTGTATTACCTTGTACCTTAATACTTATTGAGCTATCAAGTATTTGTAGTTCCTCTTCTTTTGTCAATTCAAAAATATCTCCACTCTCATCTATAAGTTTAGCATTGGAACTCTCCGGAATAACTTTGGCTACAAATTCTGATTTTGTGTCATTATAACGATCCTTATTATTGACAAGTAAAACTGTTGCAATAATAACAGGGATAAGAATAACGGCAGCTAAACGAGAGAAGAAATATAACTGCTTTCTTATTTTTTCTTTTCTAATTTTATCTTTATGAATAAGCCATTTCTCGCTAAGATCAAGGCTTTTGTGACGTTTTAGTTGTGCCTCTAAATATTCTTTTTTCTGCAGATTATTAAATAAAGATTGGATAGCAACATCACTTTTGAGCAGCTTATCCACTTGCTTTATTTGATCCCCTAACAATTCTCCCTTTAAATACAGCAATAGAAGATTGCTGATTTCCAAATTTTCTTCAATTTTTCTCATTTATCGCGAAATATGAGGTTTTATGAATCATTAAAATCATTTTTAATAATCATATAGTATAAAGTGTTCAGTTGCAAATTAGGGTGAACGAAAGATAAATTATTTTACTTTCGTTAAAGAAAAGGTTCAAAACAGAGGAGAAATAAAAGATAATGAGTGTTTTTTAATTGTGTGCGCAAAAATTGTCGGGCTTTCAATTTATGAGTCTTTACAGTATTTACACTTATACTTAGTTCTTTTGCAATTTCATCCTGTGAAAATCCATCGAGGTATAACTTAAATACTTTTTTTCGTTGATCTGGCATAGTGTCAATTAACTTATTGATCTCCTTCACCATTTCTTCTTCAATCATTATAATTGATTCATCTACCTGTGTCTCATTTTCCCTTAAAGTTTTTTCTGAAAAAGTATTCTTTACTTTTTCGTGACGGATGTGATTCATGCATTTGAAACGCACTGAAGTGTATAAATAATTTGCGATCTTGTTAATATAAACTTCATCTTTTTTCTTCCATAAATCCATAAATATTTCCTGAACTATGTCTTCTGCAACTTGTTGGTCAGAAATAATTCTTAATGCATAATAGTAAAGTGAAGAAAAAAATTCATTAAAAATTTCTTTAAAATTCTCTTCACTTCCTAATTTAAAAAAAACAGTTTCAGATTCAGGTTGAAATTTGCTCACAAGCAAATATATAAAAATGCATCTATGATTATTGCTTAACCCATAAAATAAATTTGGATAAAATTGCTTATTGATCTAATAATTATTTCCTTAGACATTCTTTTACTAATAACTACCCTAACGACCATTTAATAAACTTTTAGAAACAGAGTTTATTAAAGCATAAAAGTCGTTATCTTCATAACGACTTTTTGCATTTACCAAACTTAAATTAACTATTATTTACGAAGCCAACGCTAAAACTTATTTATGAGTTTTAATAATAGCATTCTTAATTAAGGACAATCCATCTTTAAAAAAGGGTGAAGGAGAGAAGTATTTTTTTTGTCTAAATACTTGAAATGCCTTTAACATTGAACAAAATTAACAAACGAAATTAATAAAGTGGCCAAAACTAGTTTTTAATAGAAAATACATTTTTTTCACAAGCTCAATTACCGTGTGTTTCAAGTTTAGGTAATTCTTCTTTCTGTATTAAAAAACGATCAAACCATTCCTTTATCATGTAATTGCTTTCTTCTTTAAATTCGGTCAATCCATGATCGGCACCTTCCATCATTACCAGCCGATACGGAATTTTCTCATGCTGCATGGCAGTAGCTAAATTTATTGATTGCATGGGCGAAACACGCCAATCGGCAGTCCCATGAATAAGCAGTATTGGACAGGTTTTGCTAATTTCTTTCACGCGTTTAATGGCAGAACGATCTCTTAATAGCTCATCTTTATTCATCCAATAATTGGTCATCAATTGCATGAATACCATTTTCTCCATCACATCCGGCCTATTCCTATTCATCATTTCTAAATCAGCCACCCCACCAATTACAACAGCCGACTTGATCTTATCTGTTTTCATCATACTCAAATAAGTCATCATGCCACCTCTGCTCTTCCCAAACATACCAATTTTATCAGCATCCGCCTGAGGCATATTTTCTAAAAGTGGAATGAGATTTAAAACATCATTTACATCTTCCCCACCAAATTCTTCCTGACCGTCTCCCCCATCAATTCCTCTGTATTGACTGCCAATGGTTACATAACCCCAACTTGCCATTCGTGCAAGAATATCAACAACCCTTGTAGGTGAAATTTTACTGAATTCCCGATTTCCTCCATGGTTATAAATAATGGCAGGCAATTTTTCTGAACCTTTGGGATAAGCAATAAAGGCTTTAACCCTGAGTCCATCGCTCATGTAGTAAACTTCTTCTATTTTAATTTTTTCAAGGTATGAATATTCAGATTTTATATTGTTTGTTCCCAATTCAAAAATCAATGTTTTAATGCTGGGATTAGCGTAAGGATCGAAATCTTTTCGGGATATGATTTGACCATCTGATAAACTTTTATCATAAGGTAATTCCATTAATTTTCCCAAATCCACTTCTTCTCCATTATTAAATAAAAGTGAAATGCTGTTTAAGTCTTCTAAATTTCCTAAAGGGTTTTTGTCTAAAACCAAAAGATCAGCTTCAAAATCTTTTTGCAACTTCCCTGTTTTCCATCCATAAGCTTTCCAAAAATTACTTGTTGTTGTTGCAATAAGCTCCCGATTATTCAAACCTATACGATGTAATATTTCAAGCTCTGAATGCAATGAAATACCGGGCATAGTTCCCCACACATCTGTAGCGCTACCAGCCAAATATTTACATCCTTTAGTGTAATACACCTGTTCAATTTTGAGTTGTTGAACTGCCATAGCTGTATAATTATCTTGAACTTCAGTACTGTATAAATGCTTGCCGGTATTTTCATCAACCGGATTATTAATATCAGCAGGATTTAAAACTTTTGCGACAAGATCATTCCATGGATTTTTATGTTCGGGTAAATCAGCATATAGTAAACTAAAGGTCGGAATTAGAAAAGTTCGCCCTGAAGTCAATTTTTGTGCATGCTTATGCAATTCTGCATTGGAAGTATCCAATGACGCCAAATATTTGTAATATTTCCACTTAGAACTGTTTAAATCATCACTAAAAGGTTCATCAGCAACAGCCTCTCTCATTATTTTAGGTGCTACATCCTTTGAGTACCTAGTGGTATGTACAAAAGCATCAAGTCCAATATCTATACCTTCGGCATAAGATGTATGACCCAGTTCACCTATGGTTCCCATACCTAGTTTTTTAGCCTCTTCGTGTAATAGCCTGACCTGATTTGGTCGGAGTTGATATTTAAACAATGCGATTTTATATCCCTCCTTATGTAAATCTCTCAAGTCCTCAATATGTGCGCTATCCGACTTATTTTCATCACCCACCGACTCCAAACGATAAAAATCAGGGCTTGGTTTTGCGTTAGGATAAAACCAACCACGTCGACCACCGTCAACTCCAACAATTGTTGTGACTCCTTTTGCCAGATATGCATTGGCTTGCGACTGATTGTTTAAGGTAGCAAATCCATCAATCAGACCCGGAAGAATGAATTTTCCTGAGGCATCAATAATTCGAGCACTGGCTGGTATAATGGTATTATCATCAAATGAACCCAGAGCAATAATTTCATTTGCTTTAAAATGAATAAAACCATTTGGAATATCATAATACTGACCTTCCTCATTTTGTAAATTAATTAAAGTTGCACCTTTTATAAATATAGTATCGGCAATTTGTTGTTTTTGCTTGCAGCCTATTAATAACCACAATAAGAAAAATAAAGAGAATAGCCGTTTCATTATTTTGGAATTTAGTGAATATATTACAAATCTATAAAAATGATTAGGATACCTTTAAATTAATAATATTAAAGATCCATAACCAATTTTAGTATGCCATATTAATCTTCAATTTATTTATTGGTTTTACTTCAAATAATTTATTTGCAACCACAAAAAAAGCCCTTATCAATTTGATAAAGGCTTTTTTAATTTTAAGTTTTTGCTTATATTTCCCAAGTGCTACCACTCATCAACAAGTCGTCAACACATTTAATTGGAGCATTCTTTTTAGCATGATCGATCGATTCTGTCATTAAGTTCTCATAAGTATCTGCACTTACTGCTCTAATTATTCCCATCGCAACAGGGAACTCAGGTACTTGCATTTTAGATAACATTACATGAATTCCTGGATCAGGGTTTGATGGATTATGAACCAAAAGATCATCCTCCGTAATTCCATTCTCACCAATAACAACAGCTTCCAATCGGGTTCCTTTCAACACAATACCCTTATTTCTATCTTTGCCGTAAATCATTGGTTTACCTGCTTCAAGGTGCAATTGATTATCATCTTTGGTTTCTCTACCCGTAATTAATTCATGAACTTTATTGTTGAAAATCACACAATTTTGAAGAATTTCAACCACTGATGTTCCTTTATGTTTTGCTGACTCAACCAGAATTTCAGTCATCATCTTTGGATTAGTATCAACCACTCGGGCAAAGAATTTACCTTGCGCTCCAATAATTAATTCGCCAGGATTAAATGGCTCTTCAAATGACCCCTGTGGTGAAGTTTTCGTAATACTTCCTTTAGGTGTTGTTGGTGAATACTGACCTTTGGTTAAGCCATAAATTTTGTTATTAAACAAAAGAATATTAAGGTCAATATTACGTCGAACCACATGTATAAAATGGTTTCCACCAATGGCCATACTGTCGCCATCTCCTGTTATCATCCACACAGATAACTTAGGATTAGCAATTTTAACACCAGAAGCAATGGCAGCGGCTCGCCCATGGATTCCATGAATTCCATAGGTATTCATGTAATATGGAAAACGCGATGAGCAACCAATTCCGGAAACAACAACAAAGTCTTCTTTCCTCACACCCATTTGTGGGAATACTTTTTCCATCGACTTCAAGATAGCATGGTCACCACAACCTGGGCACCATTTAACCATTTGATCACTTACAAAATCCTCTTTCGATAATTGAGGTATATTTTGAATATCTATATTTTTTTCTTCCGTCATGATTTTTGGTCATTTAAGATGGAAACAAATTTTTCTTCAAGTTCAGAGACCATAAAAGGCAATCCCTGTACTTTATTATACTGCATGAAATTATGTCCTGGAAATTTCATTCTTAAATAATTCACAAATTGACCATTGTTCAATTCACAAACAATTATTTTTTTGAATTTTTTAAAAATCTCCTCGGTGTTTTTTGGAAGCGGGTTGATGTATTTGAAATGAGCCAAGCTAATCTTATGACCTTCCAACTGCATCTTTTCAACTGCAGTTAGCATAACACCATAGGTTCCACCCCAACTTACAACCAATACATCTGCTTCATCATTGCCTACTAATTTTTGTTCAGGAATATAATTGGCTACACGTTGTACTTTTTCTTCCCTAATTTCTGTCATGATCTGATGATTCATCGGATCATGCGAAACATTACCCGAACCATTTTCTTTTTCCAATCCACCAATACGATGACGCAATCCTTCAGTTCCGGGAACTGCCCATTCACGACTTAATTTAGCTTCATTCCTTTTATAGGGTTTGTATTCAGTATCATTTGCTTTTGCTAACGGAGGATTTATGACTGGCATCTGAGCCATTTTAGGAATACGGAAGACTTCCGATCCATTCGCCAGTGAACCATCTGTAAGAAGAATAACAGGTGTCATGTGCTCAACAGCAAGCTTAGAGGCCTCAAAAGCCGCATAAAAACAATCTTCAGAAGTAAGTGCAGCAATGATTATAACAGGCGCTTCTCCATTTCGTCCAAATAATGCCTGATATAAATCAGATTGTTCCGATTTAGTTGGGAGACCAGTTGAAGGGCCACCTCTTTGCACATCTACAATAACTATAGGCAGTTCAGTCATCACTGCTAAGCCAATGGCTTCACTTTTTAATGATAGGCCAGGTCCTGATGTAGTTGTAAGTGCTAAGCAACCTGTATAACTAGCTCCAATAGAGGAGCAAATACCTGCAATTTCATCTTCAGCCTGAAATGCTTTGGCCCCCAATTCTTTATGCTTAGTCAATTCCTGTAGTATTTCAGTAGCCGGTGTTATAGGATAAGATCCTAAAAACAACTGCAATCCTGACTTCTCAGCAGCTGCTAAGAAACCCCAAGCTGTTGCTATGTTTCCGGTAATATTTCTGTATATACCTTTTTCCAGCGGAGCAGGTTGAACATTATAAGTCTGGCTTATTGCTTCAATATTTTCAGCAAAATTATATCCTGCTCGTAACACTCTTTTATTCGCTTCAACGATAACTGGATTTTTCTTGAACTTCTTTTCAAAAAATTCATTGGTTTTATCCAACTCCCTATTAAATAAATAAAGTACAATCCCTAAAGCAAACATATTTTTACTTTTCAAGGCAACTTTATTATCCAGATCGAGTTCCTCTACAGCTTTTTTAGTTAAGAGCGAAACCGGAGCTTCAATTACATTATAGCCATCCAGGGTATCGTCTTCAAGCGGGTTACTTTCATAACCAGCTTTTAAGATTCCCTTTTCGATAAAAGTATCTTGGTCGACAATAATTGTGGCTTGTGGTTTTGCCCATTTCAGCGTTGCTTTTAATGAAGCCGGATTCATTGCTACCAATACATCGGCAAGATCACCTGATGTATGGATATTGGTATGTCCAAAATGAATTTGAAAGCCTGATACTCCAGCAACGGTGCCTTGAGGCGCGCGAATTTCAGCTGGGTAATCTGGAAAAGTAGCAAAATCGTTACCGGCAAAAGCAGCTGAATCTGAAAATAATGCTCCCGTAAGTTGCATCCCATCACCAGAGTCGCCCGCAAATCTTAATACTACATTGTCCAATTCTACGATTGGGTTTTTTTTCGTACTATCCATCCTTTGATGTTTAAAAACATGGCAAAGTTAAAGCATTTATTTCTGTTACATCCAACTAAAAGTCTACTTTTTTACAGAATAGTGTTATTTTTTTCACAATAAAATTATACACACGTAAATCGCTGTATATCAATCCTCTTAAGTGCAGAAAAAGCATGCTTACCAAACATTTTCTATTTTGAACCAATTATAAATAAGGACAGAAAAACTTTGAAGTGATTATGAATCAGCAAGTCACGAGCCTCTAACATCCTAAATAAGTGTAATTTAGAATGCATATAAATTAATAATCACTGTTTGATTAATAGATTCTCATTATATTTGCATCATAATTTTCTATCAATTATTAACAAAAAATTAAAGATCATGGCTTATAAAATAAGTGACGATTGTACTGCATGCGGTACTTGTATTGATGAATGTCCTGTTGATGCAATTTCTGAAGGTGACATCTACGTAATTGACCCAGATATTTGCACTGACTGTGGTTCATGCGCAGACGTTTGCCCGGTTGAAGCAATTTCACCTGAATAAAATAAAAGCTTTCTTAAAGAATTGCTAAAAGTTCATCCTTCGGGTTGGACTTTTTTTTTGCCTATTTGTGAAACTATTAACTGTAAGTCATAGTAAACAAGCTGATTAATTATTATTACTTTTGCATGTAAATAAGCATACGCAGATGGATAAATTTTCCTATTTAAACAATATTGACCCAGATGTAATTGAAGATCTCTACCAGAAGTTTAAAGAAAATCCTGGTTCTGTTGATGAAAGCTGGAGAATGTTTTTTGAAGGCTTTGAATTTTCAAGAACAAACTATGCAGATAATGAAACTGACACCCGGGTTTATCCCGACGAGTTTAAAGTCATAAACTTAATAACAGCCTATCGTCAAAGAGGTCATTTATTTACTAAAACAAATCCTGTTAGAGCACGAAGAACTTACAGTCCAACACTTGACATAGAAAATTTTGGTCTTACAAAATCCGATCTCAGCCGCAGCTTTCAGGCTGGAACTGAAATTGGCATTGGTCGTGCAACCCTTCAACAAATTATTGATCATCTCAACATTACTTATTGTCAGTCAATTGGGACAGAGTATACTTATATTCGTAATGATGAAACTTTTCAATGGCTACGTGATAAAATGGAAGCGAGCAAGAATTCACAAACGCTCGCACTTGATGAGAAGATCCATATTTTGGGTAAATTAACTCAGGCTGTTGGTTTCGAAAAATTTATTCATAAAAGATATCCCGGACAAAAAAGATTTTCTTTAGAAGGAGCTGAATCATTAATTCCTGCAATGGACGCAATTATAGAGCAAGGAGCAGAATCCGGAAATAAAGAGTTTGTTATTGGACTGGCTCACCGTGGAAGACTAAATATTTTAGCAAATATTTTGCGTAAACCAATTCGAGATATTTTTAGTGAATTTGAAGGTAAAGAGTACGACGATGAAACCTTGTTAGGCGATGTTAAATATCATTTGGGATATACCTCAAGGCAAAAAACTGCCAGTGGCAAAGATGTACAATTGACCCTAAGCCCGAACCCTTCACATCTTGAAGCGGTTAACCCCGTTGTTGAAGGAATAGTAAGGGCTAAAATTGATCATGATTATAAAGGTGATTCCAGTAAAATCATTCCGATTCTAATTCATGGAGATGCTTCCATTGCTGGTCAGGGGATTGTTTACGAAGTCATTCAAATGGCCGGTTTATCCGGATACAAAACCGGTGGCACCATTCATCTAGTAATTAATAATCAAATTGGATTTACAACAAATTATCTTGATGCGCGAACAAGCACATATTGCACCGACATAGCTAAAACGACTCAATCACCGGTTTTTCATGTAAATGGTGATGATGTTGAAGCAGTGGTTTATGCTGTGAAACTTGCAATGGAGTACCGAGCCCAGTTCCAAAAAGATGTTTTTATCGATTTGCTTTGTTATCGTAAATATGGGCATAATGAAGGCGATGAGCCCCGATTTACACAACCATTATTGTATAAACTGATCGAGAAACATCCAAATCCACAAGAGATTTATAAAGACAAGTTACTTGCAGCCGGAGAGATAACTGAAGAAAAATGTGCTGAAATTGAAAACCTGTTTTCCGATTCACTTGAGAAGAGTTTTGAGGATTCAAAAAAGATTGAGAAATCACATATTTCATTCTTCCTTGAAGAAACCTGGAAGAATATTAGAAAAGCTACCAATAATGATTTCGATTCCTCACCCGAAACAGGAATAAGTAAGAAATTATTATTGCAGATTGGTAATGAAATTACTTCAATTCCTGAAAAAATAAAGCTTTTCAGGAAGACCGTTAAACTCCAGCAAAATCGTAAAAAAATGCTTGATGATGGTCAGCTTGATTGGGCAATGGGAGAGTTATTAGCTTATGGTAGTCTGCTCATTGAAGGAATTCCAATCAGGTTAAGCGGACAGGATGTTGCCCGTGGTACCTTTAGTCATCGACATGCGGTATTACGAGTTGAAGATTCTGAGGAAGAATACTTACCCTTAAATCATCTTAAAAATAAAAAAGCCTCCATCGAAATCTTCAATTCATTGCTGTCTGAGTATGGGGTTATGGGTTTTGAATATGGTTATTCTCTGACCACCCCGAACAGCTTAACAATTTGGGAAGCCCAATTTGGCGATTTTAATAATGGTGCACAAATTATCATCGATCAATTTTTAAGTAGTGCTGAAGATAAGTGGAATGTCATGAATGATTTGGTAATATTCCTTCCACATGGATATGAAGGACAAGGGCCTGAACATTCCAGTGCTCGCTTGGAAAGATTTTTAATTTTATGTGCCGAGAACAATATGCAAATTGTAAACTGCACTACTCCGGCCAATTTCTTTCACGTATTGCGCCGACAGTTTAAGCGTGATTTCAGAAAACCACTAATCATTTTTACCCCTAAAAGTTTGCTGCGTCACCCAAAATGCATCTCTGACATTAACGAATTTACTGCTAATGGGTTTAAAGAAGTAATTGATGATGAAACTGCTGAAATAAAACATATTACTAAAGTGGTATTTTGTAGTGGGAAAATTTATTATGATTTGCTTGAAGAAAAACAAAAGCTAAATAATACAAATACAGCCCTTGTTCGATTGGAGCAAATTTATCCAATTCCTGTTAAACAACTTAATTCAATTATTAAGAAATACAAAAACAGCAAAAATTGGTTATGGGTTCAGGAAGAGCCTGTTAATATGGGAGCATGGACATTTTTGCACCATAACTTCAAGGAGGTTCCATTAAAAATAATTGCCCGTCCGGCGAGCGGTTCTCCGGCAACCGGTTCATCAAAATTTCATGCCATCAGGCAACAAAAAATTATTGATAAAACATTTGAAGAATGTGATTGCCCGAATTTATTGAAAGAGTGTGAAATGGTTTGTATTGGAAATAAATGGCGTACCTTTGAAAAAGAGCTTAATCTTGATCCTAAAAAGATCAATAGTAATTCATATTCTGGCACTAAAAAGCTTTAAATAGAATGAAAAAAGAAATAAAAGTTCCCAGTCCGGGCGAATCTATATCTGAAGTTCAATTGGCAAATTGGCTGGTAGAAGATGGAGAATTTGTTGAAAAAGATCAGGAAATTGCAGAGATTGATTCAGATAAGGCAACTTTAAGTATTGCAGCCGAAGATGCTGGTGCAATCAAAATAATGGTTGAAGCAGGTGAAACAATTGATGTAGGTTCGGTAATTGCTACCATTGACAGCGCTGCGAAAGCCCCCGACAATAAAGCTGCCGGGTATGAAGAATCAAAAGTTAAAGAACCAGTTCAGAAATCAGAAACAAAAGAAATTTCTCAGGAAACTAAACCTGTAGCAAGTAAAGATGAAGCTGCTAAAGAAATAAAAAAGGAAGATCCAGAACAAAGTTTTGGACATGTTTCTCCACTTGCCCAAAAGCTTTTAAACGAGCATCAAATTGATGAAAAAGAGTTGATTAATTTTTTCAAAAACCAACGACTTTCAAAAAAGGATGTTGAGTTTTATTTGGAGCATAAGGGTCAACAGATTGTATCAGCTGAGAGTCGTCCAATAAGTAGGGAAACCGAGAATAAAAAGATGTCCACACTTCGTTTAAAATTAGCTAAACGACTTGTTGCAGTAAAAAATGAAACAGCCATGCTTACCACCTTCAACGAGGTAAATATGGCTCCTATAATGGAAATCCGAAAGCAATACAAAGAGGCATTCAAGGAAAAGCATGGGATTGGTTTAGGGTTCATGTCATTTTTCACAAAAGCCGTAGCCGAAGCATTGATACTTTTTCCTCAAATTAACGCACAAATTGAAGGTGAGGAAATTGTACAATTTAAATATGCTGATATTGGAATTGCCGTAAGTGCTCCTAAAGGCTTAGTAGTTCCGGTACTTCGAAATACAGAAGGAATGAATTTGGCAGAAATCGAACTCAAAATTAAAGAGCTTGCAACCAAAGCCAGAGATAATAAGATTACGTTGGATGATATGACCGGAGGGACATTTACCATCACTAATGGAGGTGTATTTGGATCGATGCTTTCCACTCCTATCATCAATCCTCCACAAAGTGCTATTTTAGGAATGCATAATATTGTTGAACGACCTGTTGCCATTGATGGTAAAGTTGAAATTCAACCCATCATGTATGTAGCACTCTCATATGACCACCGCATTATCGATGGAAAAGATTCGGTAAGTTTTCTGGTAAAAGTTAAAGAACTTCTTGAAGATCCAACAAGATTGTTATTTGCCGGACAAGATCCTATAAAAACACTGCTGGGAGTTTAGAGTCATTAAAATATTTAAGTGCATTTGTAATGAGAAAAAAGTATGATTTTCTGGTAATTGGATCTGGAATTGCCGGGATGAGTTTTGCCCTTAAGGTAGCCGATCATGGTACCGTGTGCCTGATTACCAAAGAAAAAGCAGAAGAAACTGCAACGCGTTATGCTCAAGGTGGAATAGCCGCAGTGATGTATTCGCCAGATACTTATGAAAAGCATATCCGTGATACTATGGTTGCCGGTGATGAATTAAGTAATCCGGAAATTGTTAGAATAACCATTACGGAATCGACCAAAAGAATAAAAGAATTAATTAAATGGGGAACCCAATTTGATCAAAAAGATTCGGGGAAATATGATCTGGCCAGAGAAGGTGGTCATTCGGAGTACCGCGTGCTTCACCATAAAGATAGCACGGGACAGGAAATTCAACGTGCACTTTTACAACAAATTAAGAGCCATCCATCCATCACATTATTAGAAAATTATTTCACCATCGATTTAATTACGCAACACCATTTAAACATTGAACTGAACAAGAAATCAAAAAATGTTAAATGTTTTGGCGCCTATGTTTTAAATCCTAAGACCAAGAAAATTCAAACCATTTTATCGAGAGTCACTTTACTTGCCACAGGTGGTTCCGGTAATACTTACAGTACAACTACCAACCCAAAATTAGCAACCGGAGATGGTGTAGCCATGGTTTATCGAGCCAAGGGAGTTATTGAGAATATGGAATTCATTCAGTTTCACCCAACTTCATTATACAATCCCGGAGAAACACCTTCATTTCTTATAAGTGAGGCTTTACGTGGGTTTGGTGGTTTATTAAAAACCCAAAAGGGTGAAAAGTTCATGAATAAATATGACGAAAGGGGATCATTATCCCCACGTGATATTGTAGCTCGAGCAATCGATAATGAAATGAAATTAAGCGGGGATGACTTTGTTTACCTTGATTGTACCCATCTAAATAAAAACAGTTTAATTGAAGAATTTCCAATGATCTATGCCAAGTGTTTAAGTCTTGGAATTGATATTACAAAGGAGAAAATTCCGGTTGTGCCAGCAGCACATTATTCATGCGGTGGAATTAAGGTTGATGAATATGCCAGAAGTTCAATTGCAAACCTTTATGCTTCCGGTGAGTGTGCCTCAACGGGCCTCCATGGTGCAAACAGACTAGCCTCAAATTCATTATTGGAAGCAGCTGTTTTCTCACATCGAGCAAGTATTGATGCGATTAAAACTTTTAAAACTATTGATTTTTGTGATGAAATCCCTGATTGGGATTCGTCGGGAACTGTGATGAACGAAGAAATGGTTTTAATTACCCAAACCTTTAAAGAATTACAATCCATCATGACTAACTATGTTGGGATTGTGCGTTCAAACTTGAGATTGGATAGGGCATTAAAACGACTGGAAATTATTTATGAGGAAACTGAAGATCTATACAACAAATCAATTCTAACAACGCAAATTTGCGAATTAAGAAACCTGATCAATGTTTCATACCTCATTATTAAAATGGCAATAAACAGGAAAGAAAGTCGTGGACTTCATTACTCAATCGATTATCCAAAAACCAGGAAAAAATAATCTAAGCTTTAAAAAATGGCATTAATAAAAGAAGTAAAAGGGGTTTCTCCTAAACTTGGCAAAGATTGCTTTCTGGCAGAAAATGCAACCATTGTTGGAGATGTTATTATTGGAAATAACTGTAGTATTTGGTTTAATGCGGTTGTAAGAGGAGATGTTCATTATATCAGAATTGGAGATAATGTGAATATTCAGGATGGTGCAATTATTCATTGTACCTACCAAAAATCTCCAGTGAATATTGGAAATAACGTGTCGATCGCACATGGTGCCATTGTGCATGGTTGTAAAATAAATGACAATGTTTTGATTGGAATGGGTGCCATCATTATGGATGATGCTGTGATTGAAAGCAATTCAATTATTGCAGCCGGAGCTATTGTTTCAAAAAACACCATCGTTGCTTCAGGAACTGTTTACGGTGGTGTGCCTGCCAAAAAGCTAAAAGAGATTGACAAAAAATTAGTTGAAGGCGAAATTGAACGCATTGCTAAAAGTTATTCTCTTTATGCCAGTTGGTATAAAGATTAAAATAAAATTTCACCTGTATAAAATAAAAGGCCGAATCAAATGATTCGGCCTTTTTATTATTTCTTTATAATTTATTTAATGCCAAGCTTGGTTTTTACTAAAGGTAAAATATTTTCACCCTTTTCAAAATAAATTACGGCACCAACACTTAAATCAAAGATATAAGTAAATCCACCTTCTTTTGCTACTGCATTAATTGCTTCTTTCGCGCGATTAGTTACAGGTGTGAAAAGCTCAGCCTGTTTTTGTTGAAAATCAGATTCCGCAGATTGTTGAAATTGTTGGATTCTTTGTTCTAAATCCTGAAGTTCTCTTTCTTTGGTTTGTTTGATTATCTGCGACATAGTAGCCATATTATTTTGATAACCCTGAAGTTTGCCTTGATATTCCTGATACATTACCTGCATGGTTTGATCAAGAGAGGCTTTATATTCAGTTAGTCTTGCTTCTACAGTGTCTTTACCTGGCATTGCTTGCATTAATTCCGCTGAATTAATGTATCCAAATTTTGCATTGGTTTGTGCAAATAAGCCAGATACCCCCGCCAATAATACCAAACTGATAATAACTACTATTTTTTTCATTTTTTTAAATTAAAGTTCATAACCAGATTAAGTGGCAAATTTATACAAATAATTGAAAAATCTTAAATTTAATTTATTAATAAATCTTAAATTGTTTTATGACTGTACAAAAAGACTTATCTTTTTCTATCTTCACGCCTAACCGTTTGAATTATTGTACCTACCTCATCTAAAACATCATCACTAATGTCAAGTTTTGGATCAGAATAAAGGATTGATAATCCTGCTGCTTTGTCAAAAACAAAAGCATAGTTTTTTTCGATGGCCATTTTCTCAATGGCATTAAAAATTTTCTCTTGAATTGGCTGAACCATTTCTTTACGTTTCTGATCTAGTTCTCCATCAGGTCCAAATTTTTTGCGTTGCAGATCATTGATTTGACGTTCTTTATAAACAATTTCGTCTTCACGTTTCTTTTTTAGTTCCTGTGGAAGCAATACTGCTTCATTTTGGAAATTCTCGTACAAACGTGATACTTCAGCAAATTTAGCTTCAATTTCTGATTGCCATGTTACCGATAAATCATCTAAATAACTTTGAGCATCATTATATTCAGGGATATTTGCAAGAATGTATTCCGTATCAACATAGGCATATCGCTGAGCAACTGCACCCATGATCATCAGGAAAAAAAAACTGGTGGTTAAAATTATTTTTTTCATTATATTTTCTCCTATTAATTTATGTGATAAAATTTATGATTAGTTAAATGGTTAGAGCAAAAAGCCTGCCAAATCTAATCGATAGATTGATTAATTGAGAAATGGAATTGTGAACCACTTGCATCGGGCATCCCTGGAATTTTATCAAATCCATAACCCCAATCG
Organism: Bacteroidales bacterium; assembly: GCA_963674935.2. Taxonomy (GTDB): domain Bacteria; phylum Bacteroidota; class Bacteroidia; order Bacteroidales. Next base: position 1,338,603 of record CAXXWZ010000002.1, on the reverse strand, counting down.
AGCCCAAGTAATCCGAACATAGGCATAAAAAATCTAATTCCTAAACCTGCCGATCGTTTAACATCAAAAGGATCAAAAGTTTTAAAATTTTCCCATGCATTTCCGGCTTCGATAAACCCTAAGGCATAAATTGTAGCACTGGGGTTTAGTGAAAGTGGATAGCGTAATTCCAAAGTGTATTTTGAATATATGGTACCCCCAATATCTTTATCTATATAATATTGAGGCGTAACAGACTCGTTGGTATATCCTCGCATAGCAATGATTTCTCGTCCGTCAAGGTTATATTGATTTGAAAGTCCATCACCACCTAAATAAAACCTTCCGAAAGGTGTTACGTCAACTTCAGATTTATTGTATGTTTCGAGGAATCCGAATTTAACCCTCGTACTTAATACCAATTTATCAAAGATTTCAATATACCAGCTCGAGTTAAACTTCCATTTATAATATTCAATCCACTTATGTTTTGCATCCTCATCAAGTGTCGAATAATCTTTATTATTCAATAATGAATAAGGTGGTGTTAATTCTAAGCTAATCGACATATCAGATCCTCCACGGGGATAAATTGGAGCTGTTACCGAATTTCTGCCTAGAGCTATACTATAATGAAAATTATTATAGTTCCCTGTGCCTGAACCTACTTGAAACATACTTCCATAATTCTCTAATTTATACATTTGCATATTTACAGATTGCATCAATGTAAAGAAGTCATCAGGCCAAGCTAATCGCTTTCCCATTCCAACAGTAAAACCATCAGTTACAAATGCAGTTCTACCATCTTCTCCTTTCTTTAATCCATTCGAATACATTGAATGGTAATAAGAAACACTTAATGAGTTTGGCCTTTTTCCACCAAACCAAGGCTCAGTAAAGGATGCGCTATAATTAAAGTACCCACTTCCATAAGTTTGGAATTTTAACGCAAGTTTTTGTCCATCACCTGAGGGTACAGGTCGCCATGCTCCTTTCTTAAATACATTTCTGAGAGAGAAATTATTGAAGCTTAAACCGAAGGTTCCAATAATACGTCCATAGCCCCATCCTCCTGATAATTCAAATTGGTCGGAAGATGTTTCCTCAACAATATAATTAATATCAACCGTATTATCACTTTGGTTTGGCTGTACATCAGGTGTGATGGTTTCAGCGTCAAAATACCTAAGCTGTGCAAGTTCTCTTTGGGTACGGATTAACAGTTCTCTATTAAATAATTGGCCTGGTCTGGTACGAATTTCACGCATGGCAACATGGTCGTTAGTTCGAGTGTTTCCTGTTAATCTCACATTTTTAATACGTGCTTGTTTTCCTTCTCTAATTCTTATTTCAATATCAATAGAGTCGTTATCAATTTGCACTTCAACAGGTATGGCCTGAAAAAATAAATAACCAAAATCCATATACAAAGCACTAACATCGCGCCCGTTAGGATTGTACGACAGGTTCTTGTCGAGTAATTCTTTATTATAAACATCACCCTTTCGTATATTGAGTATGGCACTTAACAATCCAGACTCATAGATGGTATTTCCACTCCATGTTATATTTCGGAAATAATACTGTGGGCCTTCATTAACTTCTATATCAATATTGATATTGTTATCTTCAGTGCTATAAATTGAGTCTCTAATAATTTTCGCATCCCGATAACCTAGTGAATTATACTTATCGATCAATAAAATTTTGTCTTCAGTATAGTTTTCCTTAATATATTTTGAGGACTTGAAGATATGAAGTTTAAGATTTTCATCAGAATAACTGCTCATACTATCAACCATTCCGGAAAAATCAAATCGAATGGCTGTTGTAATTACATCGAGTAATAAATCCTCAATATTACCGAGTGGATTGAAATTACCTTTTTCTTTGGTCTCCTTTAACGCCTTTTTAACCTTTTTATCAGAAAGCTTTTCATTCCCCAGAATATTAATATTGTAAATCCTGACTTTCTTGTCTTTATTAACAAGAATATCCAGAATAATTGAATTCTGAAGCGTCGTATCTTGCGTTTTTTTGAAATCGACGGTGGTATTTAAAAATCCTTTTTCAAGATAATGTTTAATAATTACATTTTTAACTCTGGACAATAAGTAATCGGTAACTACCGAACCTCTCGTTAGATTTATCTTGCCTTTAATCGTTTCTGTTTCTCCTTTTTTAATACCAGCAAATTTAAAATCCGACAATCTGGGTTTTTCAGTTAAAGCGAAATTTATTGATATTTTATCTCCATTAATTTTAAGAATTTGAACCTTAATATCTTCAGCCAAACCCTGCTTCCATAATTTTTTGATTGCAACGGCAAGATCTTCGCCGGGAATTTGTATTCGATCGCCGACTTTAAGACCGGAAAGCATGATAAGAACATTATTTTCAAGATAGCCAATTCCTGAAAATGTTAGTTGTTCAATTTCGTAAAATTTCGGATTATTATAATCAATCTTAAAATTAGTCAGATCGCCAGAAACCTGCGCTCTGGAAATAATAGCAAAATTCAACATCATCATTATTATGACGAACTTCAATAGGGGCTTATATATTGCTTCCTTCTTTATCATTCTTCCGTATGCTTTAATAATTGTTCACTTGTCTTTCCAAATCTCCGTTCGCGATTTTGGTAGTCTATAATGGCGTCGTATAAATCTTCTTTATTAAAATCGGGCCATAATTTTGGAGTAAAAATTAATTCGGAATAAGCAATTTGCCATAATAGAAAATTACTAATTCGGAGTTCTCCACTCGTTCTGATCAATATTTCAGGATCAGGCATTGATGATGTATTTAAGCATGACGAGATCAATTGCTGATTGATGTCATCTATTTCTAATTCGTTATTTTTTACTTTTGAGGAAATTAATTTTACTGCTTCAACAATCTCCCATCGTGAACTGTAGCTAAGTGCCAAAGTCATCGTCATTCTGTCGTTCGAAGCAGTTTCCTTCATTGTTTTTAATAATTGCTTTTGACTTCTTTCAGGTAAGCTTTTGATATCGCCAATTGCATTTAAGCGGATGTTGTTTCTATTCAGGGTTGGTGTTTCTTTATCGATGGTATTAACCAGCAATTGCATGAGTGCATCAATTTCATATTTTGGACGGTTCCAATTTTCGGTTGAAAAAGCGTATAAAGTTAAATACCGAACGCCTAATTCAGCAGCCGATTCGGCAGCCTCCCGCACCGCATGCACACCGTTTTGATGACCAAATGTCCTTTGTTTACCATGCTTTTTAGCCCAACGACCATTCCCATCCATGATGATGGCAATGTGTTGCGGTAAATTACTAAGGTCGATTCGGTCTTTTAAACTCATTATTTTATTTCTTATTTTCGATATCCATTTGTAAAATCAACACATGTTGATCGGTCAAAAATGTCAAATTCAACGGTGATTGAAATTCCAACAAAGTTGAACCAGTCCATGGTTTTTGGGTTTATTTTACTAGCAGGCAAATTATTAGCATTCTTATCCATATTATCAGTAAAAGTTTTACGCATTCCCCACTCAAAAGCAAATCCAATCTTTTGACTTGCACTATACTTAATCCCTAATCCAAAAGGAATTGAGAGTCCATTTATATCATTTGTACTATGAAAGTATCCTATACCTCCAAAAATATAAGGCGATAAATAGTTTCTCGAACTTCCATTCACATAGGGGTAAAAATTGAATTCTCCGACCAAAGCTAACTCTGATATACCTCGATTAAAAACAGCAGTATCGATTTTGGGTGTAGTTACTCTGTCTGCACTAGCAATCTTACCCACAATGCCACTTATTCTTGCTGACCATCTTGTATCAAAATTATAACGAGCAAGAACTCCTCCAACTGGTTGTAATTTCTGAAAAGGTAATCCTGGGTTTAGATCCCCATTATAATAAGAAGTACCACCAAATAATCCAACTTCCATAGTTTGAGAATAAATTCCCGTTTGAATTAACAAAATTACTGTTACTAAAACCGCTGTTTTTTTCATAAAATTTGAGCCTGCAAAATTACATTTTTTTTTGAAAATCAGGCTATCCAAGCGTATTAATTTCTATTGTCCAGACCCCATTTTAACTTATCTCTGATTGTAGAGAAGAAGTTTTTATTCGACATCTGTATTAAATTGATGTTAAAAGTTTCCTTTTCTATATTCAACACAACCGGTTTGTTAACTAATTCGGTTCGAGAATCTAAACTTACAAGAAACTGTTTATCGCGCCCTTCAAGTTCTATCCTGATTTTGCTATCGTCGGGTATAACGAAAGGTCGAACCGTTAAATTGTGTGTAGCAATGGGTGTGATAACGAAATTTTTTGAGCCCGGAGTAATGATTGGGCCTCCGCAACTTAATGAGTATGCTGTTGAACCAGTAGGTGTTGCAATAATTAATCCATCTGCCCAATAAGAATTTAGCATTTCACCATCAATATAAACATGAAGCACCATCAAAGATGAAGAATCGCTTCTTCTGATCGAAACCTCATTAAGTCCATAATTTATATTTCCAAATAAACCTTCTTTAGTATTCAGCTTTATCAGAATTCGTGGAACGAGCTTAAAATCCTTATTTACCAAAGCATTAATTGCGGAAGAAATTTCATTTTTAGAAATGCTTGAAAGAAATCCCAGCCTTCCTAAATTAATTCCTAAAACAGGAACTCCCGAATCTTTAACCAATTTCACAGTATCTAAAAATGTTCCGTCACCGCCAACCGAGAGCAAATAATCTGCATTCCCAACCAATTCCTCGTGCGTGTTGAATAACTGATAAGGTGAGTTAAAAGTAACACTGGATTCAAGCATTTTAAAATATGGCTCATAAACCAAAATGCTACATTTAACCTCTTCCAGCTTTCTTATTAGTTGCTGAATATAAGGCATTGAAGCTTGGTTGGGCGACATTCCAAAAAGGGCAATTTTCATTTCTAAATCTGTAAAATTAATTATTTACAAGGATACGAAATTAATAGTTTAAGCTTCTTATATTTTAACATATATTAATAATTACGATGGATACAGAACCAAAAGTGATATCACAATGATTTGTTGAGTGTTAAAATACATTTTCGCAGGAGGAAATTGCGATTTCTTAAATATTCAAATAATTCATGAGCGAATCATATCGCTCCTTTAAATCTTCAACATCATCAGACTTTGTAAAAGATGCTTTGACAATATAATTGTAGCGGCTAAAGGTTTGTAAAACTGCCTGGATATCTATTTTATTAATTTTAATAGTAATTTCAAGTTTAGTTGAATTAGGATCTGAAACGACACATAAGCTCAATACTTTTGCATCATTCGATTCGATAATCTGTGAAATTTCACTTAGCATATAGTCATTCTGGCTGACTTCTAAAACGATAACTCCACCAGGATTTTCAATGGCTGCTATTTTTGAAAAATTCTCGACCAATTTGCTAATGGTAATACTCCCCAGGTATTTATTTTTGTGATCGAGAACAGGAACAAGACTCAATTTCAATTCTGAAAACTGTTTGATAACATCAAATATATGCTGATCCTGAGTGACATGAGCTGAGGTTAGTGAAAGATTATATCCACCAAGCGCCTCATCATAATTATCCATCGCATAGATGTCCTCATCAGATAAAAGACCTAAAAATTCTTCATTATTTACGATAGGTAAATGCGACAATCTATAATCATCCATCCTACTAAGTGCATCAGCACCTGTATTCGAAGTTCTTAAAGGGGTAATTAAATCTGAGATCAAATGTTTGGCTAACATATGTTTTTTGTTTTAGTATTGTTTTGTCCTAAAATAATCATCATCCAATATATTTAGATAATTTTTATACCTCGACATACTGATTTTTTTGTTTTCCACTGCCTTGATAACGGCACAACCAGGCTCATGCGTATGGGTGCAATTATTAAATTTACAATTGTGCATATACTTTCTCATCTCAGGAAATCGTTCAGAAACTTCTTCAATTTCAAAATCAATCAAACCAAACTCTTTAATTCCGGGCGTATCAACAATATATCCTCCTTCTGAAAGTGCATGCATCTCGGCAAAGGTGGTGGTATGTTTTCCCTTTTTATGATGGCTTGAAATATGACCGGTTTTAATATTTAATTTTGATTCTATTTTATTGATTAAAGCTGATTTACCAACCCCCGAATGCCCTGTAAATAAATTCACTTTTCCTTTAAGCAATTCCTTCACCTGATCAATATTTATATCTTCTTTAACTGATATTTCAATACAAGGGTAACCAATACTTTCATAAATTTTTTTCATTCGCAGATGAGCTTCCCATAACTTCTCATCATATAAATCAATTTTATTAAAAATAATACGAGCTGGGATATGATAAGCTTCAGCGGTAACCAAAAAACGATCAATAAAACCTGTTGAAGTTCTGGGATTTGCCAGCGTGATGACAATGATAGCCTGATCCAGATTTGAGGCAATAATGTGCGAAAGCTTTGATAAGTTTGTGGCTTTTCGGATAATATAATTTAATCGATCATAAATATGTTCAATTACACCAACCTCTTCCTTATCTTGAAGTTGAAAACGAACCTTATCACCAATGGCAATTGGATTGGTTGTTTTTAAACCCTTAATTCTGAATTGGCCCTTTATTTTACACTCAAAAATATCGCCTGATTCAATCCGCACGCTATACCAGCTTCCTGTCGATTTAATAACTATTCCGTCCAAATAATCAAATTTTAATTTTAAACTAAATTTTATGGGCTAAAATTCGGTTACAATATTCAATTGTAAATCTACTAACAAATTTCAACATGAAGTTAATTTAACCTGGTTTGGATGATTTCAATTGTAAATAAGCACTTAATCGGCTAATTATATTTTCAGATGAGTTTAAATATTTTCCCTGGCAAACATGCTACAACGCCATTAAACTCGAGATTTAATAAAGCCGAAGCTACTTTACTACTTGGCATTTGAGCAAGTAAACAGATCCGATCGATCCCAATTTTTTTATGCTCTTCAATGATATCAACAATTTTTTTATCTGTACCCGATAAATTTACGAACAGCTTCTTTTGAATTATCTTGTCAGTTTTCTTCATATCCCATCCCATAAAATACCTGATATCATCGGCATTATTCACCAGCACCGCACGATTGGTTTTAATTAAGTAATTACACCCGTGTGAATATAAATCGTTGGTTCTTCCAGGAATAGCAAACACATCTCTATTATATGAGTTTGCAATATCAGCAGTAATTAATGCTCCTCCTTTTCTAGCTGATTCTACAACAAGCACTGCATCTGCCATACCTGCCACGATTCTATTTCGTTTAGGAAAGTTTTCACGATCGGGATTGGTAAGGCTAATAAAATCGGTAAGTAATCCACCTTGCTTAATCATTTTTTCAGCTAAGGATCGGTTTGATGAAGGATAAATCCGATCCAGGCCATGCGCAAGCACGCCTATAGTTTTTAGCCCATTATTCATTGCTTCTTTATGTGCATAGGTGTCAATACCGTAGGCTAAACCGCTAATCACCAAAACATCCAAGTCTTTAAAACCTTCAATTATTGATTTACACATATTCTTCCCATAAAATGAGGCTTTTCTGGTTCCGACCACAGATATAATTTTTGTTGCATTCAAATCGGCATTGCCTTTATAATACAACATGATTGGACCATCAATGCAGTGTTTCAATCGTTCAGGGTAATTATCATCAAGGAAATAATATGTTTTGATTTTGTTTTTATCAATGAATTTAAGCTCTTGTTCGGCTCTTTTTAAAACACCAGAATTAAGAATTTTGCTGGCAGTGACCTCACCCATTCCAGGAATTTTTAGCAAATTTGATTTTTTTTCCTTAAAAACAGCCTCGGCTCCACCACAATAGGCAATCAATTTTTTACCATTCAAATCACTTATTCCGGGAATTAAGTTAATCCCAATTTTATACTGAAGATTCATTTTAAGTTATTTACACTCAAAGTTAAACATTTTTAAATTAAACTTTTTAACTCAACATGACTCAAATCTTAATTTATAATTACATTTGTTACAAATAAATAAATATGGTTTTACAATACATTACATGGGATGTTGATCCTGTTCTTTTTAATTTAGGCCCCTTATCAGTAAGATGGTATGGTGCGTTATTTTCCGGAGCTTTTTTAATTAGTTATATCTGGCTAATCAAACTTTTCAAACAAGAAAAAGTGGACATAAAAATTTTAGATGGGATGACCACAACCATGATTATCTCGACCATAATAGGTGCCCGACTTGGACATTGTTTATTTTACGAACCTGAAATTTATTTAAAAAATCCGATCGAAATTATATATATATGGCAAGGGGGTTTGGCTAGCCATGGTGCCGGAATTGCGATCGTTCTAGGAATTTATCTTTTTGCCCGAAAAACAAAAATTCCCGTGTTATGGTATTTTGATCGTATTGCAATTTTCACTGCTTTCGCCGGAGTTTTTATTCGATTAGGAAATTTAATGAATTCAGAAATTTTTGGTGAGATTACTAGCCTACCTTGGGGATTTTATTTTGTTAAATATTATGATCCTTCGCTTGGCATAGACCCACGCCATCCCACTCAATTGTATGAAGCATTGTCATACCTTGCCATTTTTATATTTTTATATAGCTATTATAAAAAACGATTGGGTAAATTTCAAAATGGTCAATTATTTGGCTACTTTATGATTTTGGTTTTTGGAATGCGATTTTTAATTGAATTTTTAAAGATGCCACAAGTTGGGTTTGAAGAAACCATGGCTTTAAATATGGGTCAGCTTTTAAGTATCCCGTTTGTTATTCTTGGTATAGTAACTATTTATTTAATTAACAGAAAAAAAACATAAAAAAAGCCCCTCTTAAAAGGGGCTTAGTTTTTAGAGGCTGTTAATTTTTTGTTGATATAATGATTCTATTTCCTCTGCAAAATCAACCTGATTATGTTCCTTTGCCCATTGGCCTATCATTCTTATAATGGCGAGGGTTTGGCCAATTTGATCCTTAAACACAGTCATCCCATTTGAAAAAGAGGTGTAATAATCAAATTCCTGTAAAAATCTCTTTGCTAAATCTCGTGAAAGAATAACGGCTCTATCAAATCTTTCTGCTTTGTAATATACTTCGACAAACTGTGTAACATAAATATCTGTTGGAAATTTATCCATAGGAAATTCATTAAAGTAATTATCGATCACATTTGCAGCTGAATCTAATTTGTTTTGAGTAACCAATTCTCGAGTAAGTCTTACAAAACCATTCCTGGCAATCATTGCATTCCTCATACTTTCTCTATCAACAGTAACTCCGTGTTTATTCAAATTGCCCCACTTCGATTTGGTTAATAGTTTATCATAAGTATTGTCCACTAGCATTCCAATGGCAGCTTTGTCTGAGTTTTCTGCTTTTATAGGCATAAATTTAAATACAACTCCATCTTGAAACATATACTCGGTTGCATTAAAGACATCTTTAACAACCGCAGGGTTAGAAAAATAAACAGGGCGTTCCCAATTATTATTCGCCATAAAATCGAGAAATGCCAAATCATTTTTACCAATATAATTGGTACTAATTTCCCACTCTACCTCTTTTACAATTAGATGAGCAAGTTCTCTAGGTACTATTCCATTCTCAACACACGCTGCTGAATCAACCGTTAGTTTAACTTTTTTCGTAGGGAAAAAATTAAGCGTTCTGCCCCCTTGATAGCTTGCTTTTGTTGCAATATTTTCACTTGCGATAAAATCGATAACTTCCTTTAATTCTGTATATCTAGGTATTTTTCTATCGATATACGGAACTTGTTCGTTTGAACCCAACTGATACTGATCATGATTAATAGTCATGGGCAATAGATCAGCATCATAAATTTTACGAGCCATTTGATGAACATACCAGTCGCCACTAGATAGCATATAATTAACCACTCTAACATCAGTTCTAAAACCTTCCACTTCCTGAACATACCAAAGCGGGAATGTGTCATTATCACCAATCGTATAAATTACTGCATTAGGGTCACAATGATCCAGATAGTTCATTGCAAAATCTCGCGCCGCATATTTCCCGGAACGATCATGATCGTTCCATCCTTCACTTGCCATTAAAACTGGCACTAATAATATGCAAACAGCGGTTACAGCAAATGCATTAACTTTTGAATTTTTTATTAAATAAGCTGTTTTTTCAGCGATGGCCATCACCCCTAAACCTATCCATATGGCAAAGGCATAAAATGATCCTGCATAAGCATAATCACGCTCGCGAGGTTGGTGAGGATACTGATTTAGGTAAACTACAATAGCCAGTCCGGTTAATACAAATATTAAAGTCACAACCCAGGCATCTTTTCTACTTCTTTTTACATGAAAGAAAAGCCCAATTAAACCAAGAATTAGCGGCAAGAAATAAAATTTATTTGTGGCATCATTTTTATAAGCATCCGGTAAAAGGCTTTGATCACCAAGCCTCCTATTATCTAAAAAAGGAATTCCACTAATCCAATTACCTTCTGTTAAGCTTCCCTGGCTTTCAATATCATTTTGACGACCCACAAAGTTCCACATAAAATACCTGAGATACATGTGCCCGACCTGATAAGAAAAAAAGTAATTGAGGTTATCTCCAAATGTGGGTTTAATGATAACTTTATCATTTACTTTAATCGGCTCTCCCTTAATATACTCTTTATATTTTTGGATATGACTTTCTTCACGATTACTCCACATCCTGGGAAGAATTGTAGTAAATCTTGAATCATAAACCGTTTCAAAATTTGTTTTTGCTACTACATACTTCCCTGTTTTATTATCCTTAATATAAACATCATTTGTATTCTTATATTCGATGGCAGGCGCATTATAATAAGCTCCTGAGAATATTGGCCAGCTTCCATACTGTTCTCTATTTAAATATGACAATAAGCTAATGGCATCTTTGGGGCTATTTTCATTAATGGGCGTATTTGCATTGGCTCTAACAACTAACATAAAAAATGAAGAATAACCTATTAAGAAAAATACAAATCCGAGTAAGATGGTATTTAAAACCAATTTCTTTTTACGAATGGTATATCTAATTCCGAATACCAAAGCTGAGACTAATATGATAAAGTAAATAAGCGTTCCTGAATTGAAAGGTAAACCAATGGAGTTAACAAAGAACAACTCAAATGATGAAGATAAGCTAACAATACCAGGGATAATTACATACATTACAATTGCCAAAATCAATAATGAAACAACGCCAGTAATTATAAATCCTTTGGTTGTAGATTTATATTTCCGATAATAAAAAACGAATGCAATAGCCGGAATTGCAAGTAAATTTAAAAGGTGAACTCCGACAGATAAACCCATTAAGTAGGCAATTAAAATCAACCACCTAACGCTTGTAGCCTTATCAGCATTTTCTTCCCACTTCAAAATAGCCCAAATTACCAACGCTGTAAAAAATGATGACATCGCATAAACCTCGCCCTCTACAGCTGAAAACCAAAACGAATCACTAAAAGTATAAGCTAAGGCTCCTACAGCAGCACTACCAACAATCATAAACATTTTACCATCACTCATTTCACCTTTTTGTAAAGCTATTTTTTTAGCCAACATGCTTATACTCCAAAACAAGAATAGGATGGTGAAACTACTACTCAAGGCTGACATAATATTAACCATTAAAGCAACCTTGGTTACATCACCAAAAGCAAAGAGGCTAAAGAATCGTCCTAATATTTGAAATAAAGGAGCCCCGGGAGGGTGCCCAACTTGTAACTTAAATGCGGTTGCAATATATTCTCCACAATCCCACCAACTTGCCGTTGGTTCAATGGTTAACATATAAACAATGGTTGCAATTGCAAAAATTGCCCATCCAGCTAAGTTGTTGATTTTACGGTAGCTTATCATTTCGAAAGGATTAGATATTGATTGTTTTTATTTAAGCGAAAATAGGAATTTTGTTGCAAACTTTAATTCATTCATTAACAATAATTAACTTTTTAGTCTGTTAGGTCAATAAATATATAATCCCCTGAATAACATCAAGGCTTCAAATTTTTAAAAAAAACATTTGTAATAATAAAATATTTTCTAATTTTGCAGCCTCAATCAATCAAAATATAGTTTGTCCGATGGTGTAACTGGCAACACGTCTGATTTTGGTTCAGAAGAGTCCAGGTTCGAGCCCTGGTCGGACAACAACCTCAAAGCCCTCAACGTATTGTGGGCTTTGTTTTTTCAGATATAAAAGCTTGGTTTGGAATGATCTAAAAATCATCCATTGAATTCTCCAAAATATTTTGTATCTTTGCCGCGGAATTACAAACAAAGAAAAGATTTTGAGGGGGCTAACGTCCCCTCTTTTTATACAAAATGATTGACAAACAATTAATAAGCAAACTGGCTGAAACTGAACTCAAAGGAACAGATAAGTTTTTGGTAGACGTAAAAGTGAACGCCGGAAATAAAATAGCTGTTATACTAGATAGCGATTCAGTTATAAGTATTGATGATTGTATTGAAGTTAGCCGATTCATTGAGTCGAGTTTAGATCGTGAAGTTGAAGACTTTGAGCTTAATGTATCATCGTCAGGACTCGATCATCCGCTTAAGTTGAAGCGTCAATATAAAAAATATACAAATAAGGAAATATCAGTATTAACTGTTGAAGGGGAAAAGTATAAAGGAATTCTTAAAGGTATTCTTGAGGATAAAATTCAGCTTTGTATAGCAGCAAATAAAAAGAAAAAAACTAAGGAATTGAATATTGAAATATTGTTTAGCGAAATAAAAGAAACGAAAGCAATCATTTCATTTAACAAGAAGTAAAGCAATAAATTAAAGCAATGGAACACATTAATTTAGTTGAAACTTTTTCGGAGTTTAAAGAATTTAAAAATATCGATCGTGAAACCATGATGCGGATCATTGAAGATATTTTTAGACATATGCTAGCCAAACGATTTGGCACCGATGAGAATTTTGACATTATCGTAAATATTGACAAAGGCGATTTGGAAATTTGGAGAAACCGCGAAATTGTTGAAGACAATGAAGTTGAAGATGATAACACCCAAATTGCACTTTCTGAGGCGATTAAGATTGAGCCTGATTTCGAGGTTGGAGAGGAAGTCTCGGAAGAAATGAAACTTGTAGATTTCGGGCGTCGTGAAATTCTAACCATTCGTCAAAACCTGATTTCGAAAATTCAGGAATACGAAAAAGACAATGTTTTCAGAATTTACAAAGACAAAATTGGAGAAATTGTAACCGGTGAAGTTTATCAGGTTTGGAAGAAAGAGGTTTTAATCTTAGATGATGATTATATTGAATTGCTTCTCCCAAAATCTGAGCAAATTCCATCCGACTATTATCGAAAAGGAGATAATATTCGTGCAGTTGTTTCAAAAGTTGAGATGAAAAATAATAGTCCTGTTATCATCCTGTCAAGAACTTCTCCTATTTTTCTTGAGCGCCTTTTCGAAGCTGAAGTGCCTGAAGTTTATGATGGATTAATTACCATTAAAAATATTGTTAGGGTACCTGGTGAAAGAGCTAAGATTGCGGTTGAATCTTACGATGATAGAATTGACCCTGTTGGAGCATGTGTTGGAATGAAAGGCTCTCGTATTCATGGCATAGTTCGTGAACTTAAAAATGAAAATATTGATGTAATTAACTTTACAACTAACCCAAGTTTGTACATCACCCGAGCATTGAGTCCTGCTAAATTAAGCTCCATCAAAATTGATGAAGCTACAAAACGTGCTGAGGTTTATATGAAACCCGATCAGGTATCTTTAGCTATTGGAAAAGGGGGCTTCAATATTAAATTAGCCGGAAAACTAACAGGTTACGAAATTGACGTTTACAGAGACACGGATACAGATAATGAAGATGTTGATATTCAAGAATTTTCTGATGAAATCGATCAGTGGATTATCGATGAATTGAAGAGCATTGGTTGCGATACTGCAAAAAGTGTTTTAGACATAACAATTGAAGATCTTGTAACCAGAACAGATTTAGAAAGTGAGACCATTAATGAAGTGGTTCGCATATTAAAAGCTGAATTTGAATAAAAATATTAAATTTAGATACTTTTTCAACATTCAATATCAGAGAATTATCAATTAGCAAGGAGTATGGAAGAGAATATTAAGACAACAAGATTAAGTAAAGCGGCAAGAGAATTCAACGTTGGAATTTCAACCATCGTTGACTTCCTATCACAGAAAGGCCATGAAGTTGAAGCCAAGCCTAATACCAAGATTTCGGCTGAAGTTTATGAAATTCTTGTTCAAGAATTCCAAGCTGAGAAGAATGTAAAAGAGGAATCTAAAAAAATTGGATTAGAGTTCAGCCAACATGAAACCATCTCTATTGACGATAAAAAACATACAATTGCAAAAGAAGAAGAGGACGATGAAGAAGACCTTATCATTAATACTCCTAATGCACCTGTTGAAGAAGTCATAATTCCGGAACCGGTAAAGAAAGAAATCCCTGCAAAAAAAGCAGAAGAAGTACCAAAAGAGGAAAAAAAGATTGAAATACCAGTTGCTAAAGAAGTTCCTGAACCTGTTATTGAAACAAAAACTGAGGTAAAAAATGAAGAAAAGGCTGAAGTAAAACCCGAAAAGATTGCTGAAAATAAAATTGATGAAGCACCAAAAGCTGAAGAAGAGAAACCTGAAGCAGGGGATAATGAAATCAAAGTTCTTGGTAAAATTGATCTTGATTCGATAAATTCAAGAACAAAACCAAGAAGAAAAACCAAGGAAGAAAAAGCCAAAGAAGCTGAAGAAAAAATACTTGCCAGAGAAAAGGCCAAAGCAGGAACTAAGAAAGCAAGCGAAGAAGTAAAGAAAGAGGAGAAGAAAGAAGAAAAAGTTGAGAAAGTTGCAGAAACAACTAAGGTTGAAAAACAACCTGAAGTCAAAGCTGCAGATGATAAAAAAGTTGAACCTGTTGTTGAAGAAGCTAAACCTAAAAGCAATTTTATCCCGACGGAATTTGAAAAATTAACAGGTCCTAAAATACTAGATAAAATTGTATTACCTGAAGTTAAGAAACCGGTTGCCTCTTCAAAGCAAGCTAAAATTGAGCCCAAAAAGAAGAGAAAAAGAATTAAAAAGCAAGCTCAACCCGGGCAAACAACTGACAAGAATAAAGGAACAAGTAATTTCCAACGACCCGCCAAAACTCAACAAAAAGGAAAAGGTTACAAACCTCCTGTTAAACATGAGCCTACACCAGAGGAAATTGAAAAGCAAATCAAAGAAACCCTTGCTCGTTTAAGTTCTCCAGGAAAATCGAAAGCCTCTAAACACAGAAGGCAAAAGCGTGATACAGTTAGTCAGAACCTCCAGAATCAACTCCAAAGAGAAGAGGATGACAAGCGCATCATTAAAGTAACTGAATTTGTAACTGCAAATGAGTTGGCCACAATGATGGACGTGCAGGTTAATGAAATTATAGCTACCTGTATGTCACTCGGAATTTTTCTTTCAATTAACCAACGACTGGATGCAGAAACTTTGTCATTGGTGGCGGAAGAATTTGGGTTCGAAGTTGAATTCGTGAGTGTTGATGTTCAGGAAGCCATTCATGAAGCTGAAGAAATTGATGATCCGGAAAGTTTGGTAGACAGATCCCCAATCGTTACGGTAATGGGTCACGTCGATCATGGTAAAACACTATTACTAGATTATATCAGAAAAGCGAATGTTATAGCCGGTGAAGCTGGTGGAATTACCCAGCATATTGGAGCCTATGAGGTAACACTTGAAAATGGTAAAAATATTACTTTCCTTGATACACCTGGTCACGAAGCATTTACTGCAATGCGTGCCCGTGGTGCAAAGGTAACTGATGTTGCCATTGTAATAATCGCAGCTGACGATAGCGTGATGCCTCAAACAAAAGAAGCAATTAACCACGCGTTAGCAGCTGGTGTGCCTATCGTATTTGCGATAAACAAAATTGATAAACCAACCTCTAATCCTGATAAGATTAAAGACGAACTTTCTCAAATGAATATTTTAGTAGAAGATTGGGGTGGAAAATATCAATGCCAGGAAATTTCTGCTAAAAAAGGAACCAATATCGATCAACTTCTTGAAAAAGTGTTACTAGAATCTGAATTACTCGAACTTAAAGGCAATCCTAACAAAGGAGCTGTTGGAACAGTAATCGAATCATCTCTTGATAAAGGCCGTGGTTATGTAGCTAAATTGTTGGTTCAGAATGGAACCATCAGAATTGGAGATTATATTCTTGCGGGTGGTACATCCGGAAAAGTAAAAGCCATGTATAACGAAAGAAACATATTGGTTAAAGAAGCTGGCCCTTCTGCCCCAGTATTATTACTCGGACTGAATGGTGCTCCTCAAGCAGGTGATGGTTTCAATGTGATGAAAGATGAGAAAGAAGCTAAAGCAATTGCCAATAAACGAACGCAATTACAACGTGAGCAAGGCATCCGAACACAAAAACATATCACACTTGATGAAATTGGCCGACGAATTGCCATAGGTGATTTCAAAGAATTAAACGTAATTGTTAAAGGTGACGTTGATGGATCTGTTGAAGCATTGTCTGACTCATTAATCAAATTAGGAACCGAAGAGGTTCAAGTTAATATCATTCATAAATCAGTTGGTGCAATTACCGAGTCAGATGTATTACTAGCTTCCGCTTCGGATGCCGTAATTATCGGATTCCAGGTTCGTCCTTCGATGAGTGCAAGAAAAATTGCCGAAGCTGAACAAATTGACATTCGACTTTACTCGATTATTTACCAAGCTATCGACGAACTTAAATCAGCTATTGAAGGAATGTTATCTCCTGATATTGAAGAAAAAATTGTTTGTAATATCGAAGTCCGAGACACATTTAGTGTAACTAAAGTTGGAACAGTTGCCGGATGTATGGTGTTAGATGGTAAAGTAAATCGAAACACACAAGTTCGTGTAATTCGTGATGGAATCGTGATTTACACAGGTGGACTTGGTTCACTGAAACGATTTAAAGATGATGTGAAAGAAGTTCAATCGGGTTATGAATGTGGGTTAAATATTCATAATTTCAATGATATTGAAGTTGGTGACATCATTGAAGGATACGAACAAATTGAAGTTAAGAGACGATTAAAATAATCGTCTCTACCTAAAGAATTTCAAATTATTTTCGGAATAAGGTTTGAGTTCGATCAGGCCCAACTGAAATCACACTAACAGGGGTTTCAACTAAATTTTCTATATACTTTACATAATCAATGAGCAAGCCTGGAGCATTCCCGATTTCTGCAAGTTCCGTCACATCTTCGTTCCACCCTTTTATTGCTTCATATTTTGGTTTAAATATCGTTGTTGACATATTGAATGGGATTTCCTGAGTTTCTTCTCCATCTACAACATAAGATGTACAAACTTTGATATTTTCAAAAGGGCTCAAAACATCTGCCTTCATCATCAATAATTCATCCACACCGTTAAGCATAATTGAATATTTTAGTGCTGGAATATCGAGCCAACCGCATCTTCTTGGACGGCCGGTTGTTGAACCAAATTCCTTACCTACTTCTCGCAATTTTTGACCATCTTCATCTTCAAGTTCGGTAGGGAAAGGTCCGCTACCAACACGGGTGCAATAAGCTTTAAATATTCCAAAAACTTTTCCAACACTTTTTGGAGAAATCCCCAATCCTGAGCATACTCCCGCAGTAATTGTATTCGAAGAGGTAACAAAAGGATAAGATCCAAAATCGACATCTAACAACGAACCTTGTGCACCTTCTGCTAAAACAGATTTTCCTTCTTTTAAGGCATTATTGATAAAATATTCGCTATCAATTAAGTTATATTTTTTGATTATTTCTATTGAAGCAAACCATTTTTCTTCATACTCATCGAATACAATTCCATCCAGTTGATGATTTGAGTAATCAAATTTGTAAAATTTTAATATTTCCAGATGCTTTTGCTTCAATTTTTCATATTTTGCTTTAAAATTGGGTTCTAAAATATTCCCAACTCTAAGACCATTTCTTGCAACCTTATCAGTATAAGTTGGTCCGATTCCTTTTAAGGTAGACCCAATTTTTAAATCCCCTTTTGATTTCTCATATGCAGCATCTAATAATCGGTGTGTTGGAAGTATGAGATGCGCTTTTTTTGAAATATAAAGATGATGTTTGGTTTCAATTTGATGCTTGGCCAAATTAATTAATTCCTTTTCAAAAATACAAGGGTCAATAATTACACCATTTCCAATAATATTGGTAGTTTTTGGGTTAAAAATCCCTGAAGGAATCGTATGTAAGATAAATTTATTCCCATCAAATTCAATGGTATGTCCGGCATTAGGGCCACCCTGAAATCGAGCAACAATATCATATTTCGGGGTTAATACATCAACTATTTTACCTTTACCTTCATCTCCCCACTGGAGTCCGAGCAATACATCAACTTTCATCTGAATAAATATTTGTTTTTTAATGGTCTTATTCTTTATTAAACTTCAATTTTTTCTATTTGAGCTTATCTAGTTTTTGTTAATTTAGGCATAAGAATAAAAAGACTTTATGATTGCAATTTTACAAACATAAAGCCCATTATAAAATATTTTTTATGATTTTTTATAAACAATGGCACGGATTGGAAAATCGAAATTTTCCAGTTTAATTTTTCTTATCGTCGAGACAGGATCCGTAGAAAGTGAGCGAATGATGAGATATTTTTACATTCAATAGTTTCTCAACCGATTGCTGAATTTCTTGCAATCGAGGATCACAAAATTCCAAGACCTTACCATTATCAATACTTATAAAATGATCATGCTGCTTAAATTTAAACGAACGTTCAAATTGTGCACAGTTATTTCCAAATTGATGCTTTGTAACCAGATTACAATCGAGCAATAATTCAATAGTATTGTATAATGTTGCACGACTTACACGATACTTATTATTCTTCATTTGAATATATAAGGTTTCGATATCGAAGTGTCCGTCGGTGGCATAAATCTCTTTGAGAATAGTATATCTTTCAGGGGTTTTACGATGACCTCGTTTTTCCAAATACTCTGTAAATATTTGTTTTACAGTCTCAAAAGTATCCTTTTCATTATCTTTCATAAACGTACCAATTAATCAAGGCATAAAAATACGGAAATTTATTTATATCTATTTGGTATAAATAAGAATAATTAATAATATTTCTCAAATATCTTATTTTATGATACTTAGGAAGGTTATTTTGTTTTAGTTAGACGATTAACTCTACTGATCATTTTGATCTCTTTAATCTTCTTTAATTCATCAATTAAATCGTGCAGATTTTGCAAGTCATTCACATAAACAGTGATAAGGGCATCAGTAATTCCTTCGGAGGTTTCAAGGCTAAATGAGCGAATATTTAGTTTGTATTCTTTTGAGATAATTCCAGTAATGTGATTTATAAGCCCAATACTATCAATACTTCTAATTTTAAGCCCCGCCAGAAAAGCAATTGATTCTTTCTTATTCCATTTGGCCTTTACAATGCGATTTCCAAATTTGGACATATCTTGTATTGCCTTTGGGCAATTAATTTGATGTATTGTGATTGAATCATCTTCCGAAATCAAACCAATTACATCATCACCCGGAATTGGATTACAACAAGAGAGGATGCTATAATTCAAATCACTAACTGATCCACCTAAAATCATGGCTTCAGGCTCCGATCTGATACTTTCTCTTATTTTTTCAGATAAGGTTTCAGGTTTTACATTTTTCGAACGCAGAAAAGGAAGGCTGATATATTTTATCCATCCTCCTTTATCACTGCTCATAAATGCATTTTTAACATCCTTCAGCGTAATCTTACCTTTGGCAATAAAATAAAATAAATCAATCGGACCAGAATGTCCTGTTTTTGTTTGCAATAAACTAATATTATGAGGCGTAAATTCAATATTAATTTGCTCAAAATAATCTTGTAAAATACTAGATCCCTTTTCTTTAAATGTTTTTCGTTCATCTCTAACAGCCTGCTTGATTCTTGACTTTGCGCGAGCAGTAACAACCAGTCGTAAACGTGAAATCTTAGGCTTTTGCTTTTTTGAAGTGATCATCTCGATCTGATCTCCGCTCTTTAAACGATAATTCACAGGCACGAGTTTGTGATTTACTTTTGCACCTATACTTGTATTTCCAATTTGGGTGTGAATACTATAAGCAAAATCTAAAACGGTTGAGCCAAAGGGCAAATTTCTTAATTCTCCTTTAGGTGTAAAAACGGAAACTTCATCAGAGAATAAGTTCATTTTAAAGTCACTCAAAAAATCTAAAGCATTTTCCTCACTACTTTGTAGTAGTTCTCGAATTCTTTTCAGCCAATTTTCCAAACCATTATTTTTATCATCCGACGACTTGTACTTCCAATGGGCAGCATATCCTTTCATACCAATTTCATACATGCGTATGGTTTGAATTTGTAATTCAACCCATCTGCCTGTTTGGCTCATAATTGTGGTATGCAGTGCTTCGTAACCATTTGCCTTTGGTGTAGATATTCGATCACGAAGTTGACCCATTTTTGGTCGATAGTGATCTGTTACAATGGAATAAACTTTCCAGCAATCTATTTTTTCGCGATCGATTGGAGGATCTATTATTATTTTAACCGCGAATGCATCATATACTTCTTCGAACGGAATTTCATTTACCTTCATCTTCTCCCAAATTGAACTTATTGACTTATCTATTGCAAATATCTGATAGTCAATATTTTGTTCATTCAAGGCTTTTTTCAGCGGGCTAATAAACTTTCGTATAAACTTATTTTTTTCGGCACTACCTTCTTTTAGTTTTTTGGAGATGGAATTATAAATCCGAGGTTCAATATATTTTAAAGATAAGTCTTCCAATTCACTTTTAATCGTATACAATCCCAGTCGATGAGCAAGTGGGGCGTATAAATAATGAGTTTCGGAAGCTATTTTTAGTTGCTTTTCCTTGGGCATGGCATCAAGGGTCCGCATATTATGAAGCCGATCTGCAAGTTTAATTAAGATTACCCTAACATCGTCAGACAAGGTCAGAAGCATTTTTTTAAAATTTTCTGCCTGAATAGAGGAAGTTTGATAATCAAAAATTTCTTCAATCTTTGTTAATCCATCAACAATATTTGCAACTTTAGGCCCAAATAATCTTTGAATATCCTTCAGGGTATAATCTGTATCTTCAACCACATCGTGAATGAGTGCACAAACAATCGAAGTTGTACCTAAACCAATATCCTCAGCTGCTATTCGCGCAACATCGAGTGGATGATAAACATAAGGTTCTCCTGATTTTCGCCTATCGTTTTTATGGGCTTCAACGGCAAAATTAAATGCCTTACGAACCAATTTCTTATCAGCGGGTGTTTTACGTGTATACCATACCCTTAACAGATTTCTGTAGCGCCGTACAATCTCCTTATTTTCCGATACCTCATCGGGGATATACATATACTTCGGTTTAAGATTATGTTAAACAAAATTAAACAAATTGGGATAATTAGATATGATTCGTTAAGAATAAATCTTTAACAGCTATTATTCAGCGTTTTGACACATCTTTTTACTAAAAGGAATAATGTGTTATATGCCTAAATACAAAGAAATTAGATTCTGGAAAATCATTTTTCAAATTCCATTAATCTTCCAATCAAATCTACAACACGATTTGAATAACCCCATTCATTGTCGTACCAGTTAAGGGTTTTAACAATGCGCTTACCCAAAACGTGGGTATATTCGGGATCATAAATACTTGAATATGGATTTCCAACAATGTCAGAAGAAACATATTTTTCTTCTGCATAAAGCAAAACATTTTTCATTTCTTTTGACTTTGAAGCCCGCAAAACAGCAGCATTAACTTCCTCTACGGTAACATCTTTTTCAACTTCAAAAACAAAATCAACTACAGATCCATCAGGAACAGGAACTCTACAGGCCATTCCATCCAGTCGACCTTTTAATTCCGGAATAACTTTACCTACAGCTTTAGCAGCGCCTGTTGTTGTTGGAATGACATTCTCAGCGGCGGCTCTTCCTCTTCTCCAATCAACATGAGGCACATCAGCCAATCGTTGATCGTTAGTATAAGCATGCGTGGTTGTCATGATACCTTCCTTAATTCCAAAAGCATCGTGCATTACTTTGGCCATAGGAGCCAGGCAGTTGGTTGTACAACTAGCATTTGAAATAATCCGATGTTCTGGCAATAACCCTTCGTCATTTACACCAATTACAATGGTATAATCAATTTCATCTTTAGCCGGAACAGTTAATATAACTCGTTTTGCTCCGGCATTTAAATGCGGAATCAGCTTTTCGCGTGTACGAAAAATACCTGTGGCTTCAATCACGACATCCACTTTCAACTCCTTCCATGGTAATTGATTGGGATCTTTTATACTTAACATTTTTACTTTTTCGTTAGGCGTAATTAAATAATCGCCTTCCAATTTAATATCATGTCCGAAGCCCATCATTACCGTATCGTATTTAAGCAGATAAGCAAGTACCTCATTATCATAAAGGTCATTAATCGCAACCACATCAATATCTTTACGGGCATTTATTATCCTAAATACTGATCTCCCAATTCTTCCAAATCCATTAATTGCAACCCTCATAAAGCACCTCCTTCTTTATTTAAATTTTCGTAAGCAGAAATCAGATCAATAATTCGAGCAGCCATGGCCTTTGCGGTATGATACCAGGTTAGCGTTTTAACCATTCTACCCGACGATTTAATACTTGCATTTTTATCAAACACTACTGAATGTGTATTGCCAATTACATCCGAACTAACGATAGGATCATCCATCATTTCAACTATTTCAGGTAGTTTATCAGCATATTTCTGAACGGCTTCATTAATCATTTCAAGACTTACATCATTATTTTTAAAAACAAGTGTTAAATCCAGAAGTGAACCGTTAGGAACAGGGACATTTAAAGCTGATCCCTCAACTTTTCCCTTAAGTTCAGGCATAATTTTTTGTATCCACTCCGGAGAAGGTGTTTCATTAGGAATGATATTTTCAGCAGCGGATCGACTGCGTCTGAAGTCGGTTCCGGCTTTATCGCGCAGCGGCTGATCGGAAGTATATGAATGAACGGTAGTGAGCATGGCATAATCGACACCAAATGCATCATTAAATATTTTTAATAAAATAGCAGAAGCATTTGTAGTTGCAGATCCTGATGAAATCAACTTATCACTTTTTTTGATGGTATGATCATTTACACCCATAATTACAACGCGATCAATTTCGTTGATTGGTAAATTTGAAAGAATAACTCTTTTGGCACCCGCCAAATAATGCTTCTCCATAAACTCGCGTGATTTGTACTTCCCTGTTCCATCAACCACAACATCTACATTAAAAACATCCCAAGGAATATCTCCCGGTTCTCCACCCATAACCAATCTTGCTTTTCCATTTTTTGAAACAAGGAAATTACCATCAAGTTTTATATCAATACCGCCTTTGGTTTCAGCAACCAGTAAATAATGTAATATTTCTGGTCGCCCAAGATCAGCAATGGCAACGATTTCAATATCATTTCGGTTCAGGCATAATCTATAAATATGCCTGGGTATTTCACCGAATCCCATTAATCCAACTCTTATTTTATTCATACATAATCTCCTATATTTTCAAATTTATCATACGTAAATCCTGAAAGCTTTTATTGATATTAACAAAGATGGGTGAACTATTTTCAGAATGTGGTTTAAAGTTACAATAATTCTGATTGAGAATATTAATTTTAGTCTTATTTTTGCAATTGATGAAAAATACCAGAAACTTCTGTATCATAGCTCATATTGATCATGGCAAAAGCACCATTGCCGATCGTTTACTACAATTTACCGAAACTATTTCTGAACGAGATTCGCAAGCACAGGTTCTGGACGATATGGAATTGGAGCGAGAAAGAGGCATTACCATTAAAAGTCATGCCATTAAAATGCGTCATAAAACACCAGAAGGTGAATATAATCTCAATTTGATTGATACTCCGGGTCATGTTGATTTTTCATATGAAGTATCGAGATCTATCGCCGCTTGCGAAGGGGCATTGCTTATTGTTGATGCAACTCAAGGGATTCAAGCCCAAACCATTTCTAATCTGTATTTAGCCATCGAAAATGATTTGGAAATCATTCCGGTACTGAATAAAATGGATTTAGATAATGCCATGCCTGAGGAAGTAAAGGATCAGATTGTTGATCTTATTGGATGCTCAAGAGAAAGCATAATTGAAGCAAGTGGAAAAACCGGTTTTGGAATTGATAAGGTTTTAGAGAGAATAGTTTCGGATGTGCCAGCGCCAAAAGGAGATCCTGATGCTCCGTTGGAAGCACTTATTTTTGACTCAGTTTTTAATAATTTCAGAGGGATTATTGCTTATTTTAAAATTAGAAACGGTACCTTAAAAAAGGGTGATTACGTTAAATTTGTAAATACAGAAAAGGAATATCATGCTGATGAAATTGGTGCATTGGTACTTGAAAGAGAACCCAAAAATGTACTTTATGCCGGCGATGTTGGATATATTATTTCCGGAATAAAAGCTTCTAAAGAAGTAAAAGTTGGGGATACTATTACCCATGTTGACAGGCCTTGTGCAAAGGCGATTGAAGGATTTGAAGATGTGAAACCCATGGTATTTGCCGGAATTTATCCGGTTGATGCCGACGAATATGAAGAGCTAAGAGCAGCCATGGAAAAACTCCAATTGAATGATGCCTCTTTAACTTACGAACCTGAATCGTCTGTTGCTTTGGGATTTGGATTTAGATGCGGATTTCTAGGATTGCTGCACATGGAAATTATCCAGGAACGATTGGATCGGGAATTCGACATGAATGTAATTACTACCGTTCCTAACGTTTCTTATAAAGTTGTTACACATAAACAAGGAACCATTGAAGTTCATAATCCGTCAGGTTTACCGGATCAAAAATATATCGATCATATTGAAGAACCTTATATTACAGCCTCTATCATTTCAAAATCTACTTATGTGGGGCAAGTAATGAAATTATGCATTGAAAAAAGAGGAACTTTAAAAAACCAGGTTTATCTTACAAGTGATCGTGTAGAAGTAACTTTTGATATGCCGCTTGGAGAAATTGTTTTTGATTTTTACGATAAATTAAAAAGTATTTCTAAGGGTTATGCCTCTTTCGATTATTATCAATCAAGTTATAAACCTGCCAATTTGGTTAAACTTGACATTCTTTTAAATAGCGAATCTGTGGACGCATTATCAACTTTAATTCATCGAGATAATGCTTACAGTTTTGGTAAACGAATGTGCAGCAAATTGAAAGAATTGATTCCAAGGCAACAATTTGATATTGCCATTCAGGCAGCCATTGGTGTTAAAATAATTTCTCGTGAAACGGTTAAAGCCGTAAGAAAAGATGTTACTGCAAAATGTTACGGTGGTGATATTACCCGTAAGCGTAAACTCCTTGAAAAACAGAAAAAAGGGAAAAAACGAATGCGCCAGGTAGGTAATGTAGAGGTTCCTCAGCAAGCCTTCCTTGCAGTTCTAAAATTAGATTAATTTTATAGCCTGTAACAAAAGATGGGTATTCTCCGTCTAAACTCTTAAGAGAGTAAAACCAATTGAATGACAGTTTCTGAGTACAATACTTGTGTCGACAAATATTCGGATGGCGTTTATCGCTTCATTCTTAAGAATATTAAGGATAGTGATAAGGCTAAAGATATTGTGCAGGAGTCGTTTGTGCGCTTATGGGATCGTGTGTCGGATATTAATAATGCAAAAGCGAAATCGTATTTGTTTACCATCGCATACCATTGTTTTATCGATACCATCCGTAAGGATAAGCGTACTGTTTCAATGGAAGAATCTTCTATCGATCAACATTCGGAAATGAATACATTTACGGATCATAAAGAAATAATTAATGAAGCTGTTGAAAAGCTTCCTGAAATTCAGAGGTCGGTGGTTTTATTAAGAGATTATGAGGGATACTCTTATAAAGAAATTGGAGAAATAACTCAGTTAACCGAAGCTCAGGTAAAGGTTTATATTTATAGGGCACGATTGTTTTTAAAAAAATATCTGGTAAGCCTGGATGTTGTAATTTAATTTAAAATGAAGATTAACAGAAATAACTACGAAACATATTTCATCGATCATCTTGATGGTCGGTTGGATGCTTCATTGGTTATGGAGTTAAATCAATTTCTTGAAGACAATCCTGATTTGAAAGAGGAACTTGATAGTTTTGAAACAATTAGTATTAATCTGCACGAAACTTTTAATTATTCTGATAAAGAAGTTTTAAAAAAGGCAGTTGTTTCACCTATAGATAAAATTAACAGCGAAAATTACAACGAATATTTCATTGCCTCTTTTGAAGGTGATCTAAATTCGGTTGACCAGAAAAGTTTAAAATCATTTATTGAAGCAAATCCTCAACTTCAGTCAGAATACGATTTATTTAAGATTTCTCGTATAAGCTCAGACAAATCTATCATTTTCGCTAATAAAAAGAGTTTAAAAAAATATCCATTTTTACTTTTCAAAACTTGGTATAAACCAATTGGAATTGCAGCAAGTATTATTGTACTCTTTGGTATTTTCAATATTTTACAACAAACTTCAACCTTTTCACCACCAGAACAAAAACCTGAGGTGCCTTCTGAAATGAAACGAATTGAAGCTTCTGGATTTAGATTGAGTTATGACTATCCAACACCGGCTAGCCGCGAATATCAAATTTCCATCACCCACACTGAAGAAATAATCCCAACTGATCCTTTGCTTGCAATGTCGCCTATAAAAGTACCACTCAAGTCTTTTATCGCTTCATTATCCTATACGGTTGTCGATATTGAAGAACTTGCATTCAAAAATGAATATGAAATTATTGCGAAAGAGTTGATGATAAAAGAAGAACTTTTATTGGCTTCTTATGGAGAAACGAATCCCAATGCAAGTGAAAAATTAGAAAAGGCACTTTGGGCTAAATCGTTCGGGAAACAAAAAAGCCGAAAATCTCGTGAAGAAAGAATAGGAGACGAAAATAAAAAGGCACGCATTAATTTTTGGACACTGGCTAGTATTGGTATCGAAAGTTTTAATGAAATAACCGGCTCAAATGTAAATATCGAGCGAAAGCTTAATAAGGAAGGTGAAAAAAATAAATATATTTTGGTGAATGGAAATGTGAGCGCACCAGAAGTAACAGATCTTCCGGATAAACCAAGTCTTTAAAAACCAATTGTAACAAAAACAAACTTTAGTCCGTCGTACTGAAAACGATTAATAATTTAATTTACCTCAAAATGAAAACGCGAAATATAGTAATGATCTCATTAACATTTTTGATGATTGCTGGGTTGATACTACCAACCACGGCACAGCAGTTAATGAATGAAGATGTTGTAAAAGAAAACAGAATAACCGATTCTTTTAACAAAATAGAGGCTGATAATTACTTCAACATTATTCTTGAGCAAGGAGTTGAATCAGAAGTTACAGTAGAAACCAGCAAGCATTTTCAAAATTCAGTCAGAACCAAAGTTGTAAATGGAACTTTGATGTTAAGCGCAAATTCAAGCCCAAGGGTTAAGGTATTGAATGTCTACATAAGCTCACCCAGAATAAGGGAGATTACACTTAATGGAAATTCAAGCTTAAAATCTAAAGGCATTATTGAACAGTTTGAATTATCCTTAAAAACTTACGGGACTTCCATGCTAGATCTTGAAATTAAAGTTGATGATCTGGTTACCGAATCGCATGGCGCGTCTGAAATCATTTTAAAAGGAGATGTTAAAAATCATATTGCTGAATTAAATGGGGCTTCAAAATTAATTGCCGATAAACTTTTAGCTGAAAATACAACCATTGAAACCAACTCAACAGCAAAAGCATATGTGAATACTGAAAACAGACTTGACATCACCTCAAATGAAAATAGTCGGGTTGAATATGGGAATAAACCACACAAAGTAAACAGAAAAAATACCGGTAGGGTTTACAAAGAATATACATTAGATATTGATGACCGTGATAACGCCAGACTTAATCTTGGAAATTTAGATGTTCGTTACAGTGACTATCGCGATTCTACGCATGTTCGGATTGGTCGTCATTCGTTTGTTGTTGATGAATATGGAAATGCCCGTTACAGAAGGATGTACAGAGATCGTTTTAACGCAAATTGGGCTGGTTTACTTATCGGGATAAACGGATACTTAACTCCCGAGCATGATTTGGATTTTCCACAAAGTTATGATTACCTCGATTTAAATTTGGCTAAATCTATTCGATTCGATATTAATCTTTTTGAACAAAATATTCGCTTTACAAAAGATAATCGCTTTGGCATGGCAACAGGTTTAGGGTTTGAGATCAGAAGTTATCATTTTGAGAAAAACGTTAGTTTACTTGCCGATCAACCTCAAATTGAAGGATATTATAACGAAGGAGTTTATGTGAGTAAAAGTAAACTTGCAGTGACCTACATAAATATTCCCTTTTTGCTGGAATATCAAACCAACAGTTATAGCAATCGAAACAGCTTTCATATCTCGGCGGGAATGGTTTTCGGTTTAAGAATTGGATCGCATACCAAAATTAAGTTTGAAGAGAAAAACAAAGAATATTTATTACTCGATCCGGTGACAGGAGATCCGGCTTATATGAGAACTTCTCCTAATAAAAAAAGAGTAAAAGAATTCGGCGCATTTCACTTGAATCCATTTAAGGCCGACGCAATGTTTACCATCGGATGGGGCTGGGTAAATCTATACGCCACTTATTCACTCACAACCTTATTTAAAGAAGGACAGGGTCCTGAACTTTACCCATTTTCAATTGGTATAACTCTGTTAAAGTGGTAAAGTTTAATAAATGATCATTGAAAAGCTTCCTGTTAAAGGGAAGCTTTTTTTATTCACTACAAAAAAGCTCCTCTTTTAATTATACATTTTCGCAAATTTATCAGGTATTTGAAACAAAGAATTTTCGTATTTTTACCACCCAAATTTTTATTTAAAACCCTAAATACTCGATTATGTCAGGTCACAGTAAATGGTCAACAATTAAGCGCAAGAAAGGTGCTCTGGATGCAAAGCGTTCAAAAGTATTTTCTAAAATCATAAAAGATATTACTGTTGCCGTTAAGGAAGGTGGCGATGATATTGACAGTAACCCTAGGCTTAGATTAGCAATCGCTAATGCAAAGGGTGCAAGTATGCCCAAAGACACGATGCAGCGAGCAATCAACAAAGGCTCGGACAAAAATGCAGCCAGTTTTTCAGAAACAACCTACGAAGGATATCTGGCTCATGGGATTGCAGTCTTCATCGAATGCACTACAGATAATTTACAACGAACGGTAAGTAATATCAGAGCCATTTTTAACAAATTCAGCGGAAACCTTGGCACCAATGGTTCTTTAAGTTTTTTGTTTAATCGTCAAGGGATTTTTACTATCCCAAAGGGAGAATTAGATCAAGATGAATTTGAGATGGAAATGATTGATGGAGGAGCCGAAGATATCGTTTTTGAAGATGGCTTTTTTACAGTTACTACAGCCATGGAAGATTTTGGTGCCATGATGAAAAAGTTAGAAGAATTAAATATTGAACCGGAAAGTGCTGAACTCCAGCGAATTCCTCATGAAACAATTACCCTGGATTTAGAAAATGCTCAAAAAATAATGAAGGTCATTGATATTTTTGAAGAGGATGATGACGTTCAAAATGTTTTCCATAACATGGAATTAACTGATGAGATGATTGCAGAAATGTAAATTAATTTAATAAATTAAAAATGAGGCTCTTGGATGCCAAGAGCCTCATTTTTTTATAGGGATGAAACAATTTTATAAGTGTCCTGTGCGATTACCAATTCTTCATCAGTTGGTATAACGACTGCTTTCACTTTTGAATTTTTTGTAGATATTTCAATTTCCTTACCTCTTTTTCCCGCATTTAATTCAGCATCAAACTCAAGACCAAGAAATTCAAAATCCTTGCAAATCTTTTCTCTGGTTTCTGGGCCATTTTCGCCAATACCTCCTGTAAAAACAATGATATCAACTCCGCCCATTGCAGCAGCGTATGATCCAATATATTTTTTAACTCGATAGTGGTACATATCAAGTGCCAATGCCGCTCTTTCATTACCTGCAGCTTGTGCTTCTTCAACTTCTCTCATATCTGATGAAACACCAGAAATACCGAGCACACCACTTTTCTTATTTACAAGATCACTGGCTTCTGCAATTCCTAAATTCTCTTTATCCATGATGTAAAATAGTGCTCCGAGATCAAGATCTCCAACGCGAGTTCCCATCATCAATCCTTCAATTGGAGTTAAGCCCATTGAGGTATCAACAGATTCCCCATTTTTAACAGCTGCTATAGAAGCTCCATTTCCTAAATGACAAGTAATGATCTTTTGTGCCTTATAATCTTTTCCTAAAAACTCACAGGCTCTTTTTGATACATAACGGTGACTTGTTCCATGAAAACCATAACGACGTATGCCATATTTTTCATAAAGCTCATAAGGTACTGCATAAGTAAAGGCCTTTGCTGGCATGCTTTGATGAAAAGCTGTATCGAAAACACCTACTTGAGGGACATCGGGTAACAAGGCTTTCATGGCAGCAATTCCCACCAAATTTGGCGGATTATGTAACGGTGCTAAATCAATACACTCTTCCATTTTACTAATTACTTCTTGTGTAATCAGTACACTTGAATTAAACTCTTCGCCACCATGAACCACACGATGCCCAATAGCAGTAATTTCATTCAAATTTGTCAAACAACCATCTTCCGAACTGGTTAAAATGTTTAATACTTTTTCAATCCCTATCTTGTGATTCTCAATATCTACTTCAAGTTTTATTTTCTTCCCATCAAACCGTTCGTTTTTGACGATTGAGTTTTTTAATCCGATTTTTTCAATAATTCCTTTGGCTAACAATTCCTCTTTCTCAATATTAAATAATTGATATTTAATCGACGAACTCCCACAATTCAGTACTAAAACTTTCATTCTCTTATTTTTAAATTTATGCTGTTGTTTAACTTCTAACAAATGAATTAAATTCTTCTAAAATACTTTCATTTACGCCCACTTGTTTTTCATTTTTTTCAAGCTGCAAAATTACGTATAAATAGCTGATTAAAATCTACTTTCTATGTATTTATTTATGCAATTATTTTAAAATAAAATGACTCTAAATAAGTGTTCAAGAAAGCAGCTCAGGTACACTTAACGCTGACTTTTAGGGCATTAAAATTTTTTGCGATGGCATCCTCAACTTTTAGAATTATTCTTTAAAATCGATGCTTTTATTTAGAGTGAATATACCTAAAGAATAAAAAAAATTGTCTTATATTTGGGTCTTTATAAGAAAAAAAGAATAAGAAGTTAAATAAATATTTAATTTTTTTTAACCATATTGTTAATTTTTTAACAACTGTAATTAACGAAAACCCAATCTATTAAAAATATAATCACAACTTAATTAAATAATTCTTTATTATGACAAACAAAATTACATCCTTAAGTGAGTATTTACAGGCATACAAGGAAAGTGTAGCAAACCCAGAAGGATTTTGGGCAAAAATTGCAGAAGATTACTATTGGCACAAAAAATGGGACAAGGTTCTGGAATGGGATTTTATTGGACCTGATGTAAAATGGTTTCTTGGAGGTAAATTAAATATTACTGAAAATATTTTCGAAAGAAATTTATTTACCAGAAAAGATCAGGCAGCAATCATTTGGGAACCTAACGATCCAAAAGATAAGACAGTTACTTTAACATATATGGAGCTTTATGAAAAAGTTAACCAATTTGCAAATGCATTAAAAGCACAAGGAGCTAAAAGAGGTGATCGTATCACTTTATACCTACCTATGATCCCAGAACTTGCAATTGCAATGTTAGCCTGTGCAAGGATTGGTGCAATTCACTCCATCGTATTTGCGGGTTTCTCAGCAAATGCACTTGCTGATCGTATTATTGATGGTACTTCAAATATTGTGGTTACTTCTGATGGTGGATATCGTGGAACCAAAACCATTCCTCTAAAAGCCATTGTTGATGATGCACTAGAAACTTGCCCAACCGTTGAAAAAGTAATTGTGTTTAATCGTACTGATGACGAAGTTACTATGAAAGCCGGTCGTGATGTTTGGTGGCATGATGCAATTAAAGGCGCTGAACTTGAGTGCAAAGCTGAAGTGATGGATTCTGAAGATACGCTTTTCATCCTTTATACTTCCGGATCAACCGGAAAACCAAAAGGTGTTCAGCATACAACAGCTGGTTATATGGCCTGGGCCGAATATACTTTCAAAAATGTATTCCAATATAGTGATGGAGATATTTGGTGGTGTACAGCTGATATTGGTTGGGTAACCGGTCACTCTTATATCGTTTACGGGCCATTATTAACAGGAGCAACCAGCGTTATGTTCGAAGGTGTTCCAACCTGGCCTGATGCTGGACGTTTCTGGGAAGTAGTTGAAAAATACAAAATCACACAATTCTATACAGCCCCAACTGCAATTCGTGCATTGGTGGCGCAAGGCGACGAATATGTAACTAAATATGATTTGAGTTCTTTAAAAGTATTAGGAACAGTTGGTGAACCAATTAACGAAGAAGCATGGCGTTGGTATCATGATGTAGTTGGTGGTGGTAAATGCCCAATTGTTGATACCTGGTGGCAAACTGAAACAGGTGGAATTATGATTACGCCTCTTGCAGGAATTACTCCAACCAAACCAAGCTTTGCAACTTTACCATTGCCAGGTGTTCAACCTATCTTGGTTGATAATGAAGGTAATGAATTACATGGCAACAGCGTTGAAGGTAACTTATGTATCAAATTCCCATGGCCGGGTATGATTCGCTCTACTTATGGAGATCACGAAAGATGTAAGCAAGTTTATTTCTCAACTTATAAAGGATTATACTTTACTGGTGACGGAGCAAAACGTGATGAAGAAGGATACTACAGAATTATGGGTCGTGTTGATGACGTAATCAACGTTTCTGGTCACCGTATTGGTACAGCAGAGGTTGAAGATGCCATTAATCAGCACCCAAAAGTAAATGAATCAGCTGTAGTTGGATATCCGCACGAGATTAAAGGTTCCGGAATTTATGCTTACGTAACTTGTGAAGAGTTAACGGATGCTGAAAAATCAACCATTGAAAAAGAAATCAGAGATGTGGTAACTAAATTTATCGGCCCTATCGCTAAGCCAGATATGATACAATTGGTATCAGGCTTACCAAAAACCCGTTCAGGAAAAATTATGCGTAGAATTTTACGAAAAATTGGTGAAGGTGATGCCTCGAACTTAGGAGATACTTCTACCCTACTCGATCCAGGTGTTGTTGAAGACATTATTGATGGAGCAAAAGTTGAAGTTAAACGATAATGATTTTCACTTTTAAATAAACTAAGGCACTTCGGAAAATCTTCTGAGGTGCCTTTTTTAGTTGAATAAGAAGACAGTCGTCAGTAGTTAGTAGTCAGTAGTTAGTAGTTAGTAGTAGTATGAATCCATCAAAATCATTTCAAGATATTCTGGTTTGGCAAAAAGCCCATCAGTTGGTGCTTACTATTTACAAAGAATCAAATCTATTTCCTAAAGAGGAACTTTTCGGTTTAACTTCACAGATAAGAAGAGTAGCTGCATCAGTACCAGCAAATATTGCAGAAGGTTTTAAAAGAACAGGAATCAATGACAAAATTCGATTCTACAATATTGCACAATCCTCTTTAGAGGAAGTAAAATATTTTCTTATTCTAAGTAAAGACCTAGTTTATATTTAGGCTGAAAATACTTTGGCATTAGCTAATGAAGTAAGTAAAATGCTTGAAGTTTATATGCAAAAAACAAAAGAAAACAAAGCATCTACTAAATACTGACTACTTACTACTTATTTATTATAAAACATTAACCTAATTAACTAACAATAAAAAATCTATAAAATGGAAAAAAAAGTAATGAATCGGAATTTTGTAATTCTGGGAGCGATACTCATCCAACTTGCGCTCGGTGCAATTTACGCATGGTCAGTATTTACGCCATCTTTAACTGTTGAAGGTTGGTCGAAAGCAGATACTCAATGGGTATTTGCAATTGGATTAGCTTCATTTGCAGTGTTTATGGTTTTAGCAGGAAAAAGACTCCCTTCTTGGGGTCCTCAAAAACTTACAATTCTTGGCGGTTCAATTTTAGGACTTGGATATATTTTAGCCGGAATAATTGGAGGTACAGATTTTTGGTCTTTACTTATTCTACTAGGCTTAGTTGGCGGTGCAGGAATCGGTTTAGCATACGTTGTGCCTATCGCTGTTGGTATGAGATGGTTTCCAGACAAAAAAGGCATGATTACAGGTCTTGCTGTTGCAGGATTTGGATTTGGTGCTACCTTGTGGGTTAAACTTGCCGGATCATGGGGCCACCTTATTGATAACATTGGCTTGTCAAGTACATTTACTGCTTACGGTATCGCATTTGCTGCTATGGTAATTCTGGGAGGTCTATGGATGAAATTTCCACCAGCCGGATGGTCACCTAAAGGCTATGAAGCTAAACAAGCTGCAACTCCTGGTGCTTCTGAAAAACCAGAATTTTCAAACAAAGAAATGTTCGGAAAAGTTCAGTTTTACTTAATATTTTTCACCTTTGTTTTCAGTGCTGGTGCAGGTCTAATGTCTATCGGACTAATGAAACTTTATCCGATGGAAGCTTTACAAGCTGCTGGTTACTCTACACTTGAAGCTAGTGCCATTGCAGGTTCCGCTATCGCATTATTCTTTAGCATTTCAAATGGACTAGGTAGAATTATTTGGGGTTTGATTAGTGACAAACTTGGTCGTAAAAAATCAATTATTTTCATGACAGCCATTCAAGGTATTACGGTAATCCTTTTTACATATATGGCAGGTAACGAAATCTTACTTTATTTAGGAGCTACCCTTATTGGATTTAACTTCGGTGGTAACTTTGCTTTATTCCCAACCATGACTGCAGATACGTTTGGCGCGAAAAATGTTGGACAAAACTATCCATTCGTATTCTTAGCTTATGGTGTAGGTGGAATCGCAGGCCCTATCTTAGGCGGAATGATGGGTGACATGGGCAACTTTGCTATGGCATTTACAATTACTGGTATTGCAGTTCTTGTAGGAACAGTACTTACTATTCTTGTCAAAACACCAAAAAAAGCTTAAAATTATAATTCAGGTTCTTCATTAAAATGAATGGAATTTAATGCAAAAAGCCCTGACTTTGGTCAGGGCTTTTTGCATTATTCTAGCAACGCAAATTAGAAAGAATCTTTTTTAAGAAAAAATGATAAATTAAGCATTTTACCAAGATTTAATTAAACTTTAGTTTTGTACTTTTGTGAAACGATTAACAACAATCGATAAAACATTCAAATTATGAGCATCCGAAAATTATATAACATATTCAGACCCAAAAGAATTGCTATTGTAGGTATTCCGTCCGACCCCATGAGCGTTGGAGGGACTACTTTAAGCAACCTGGTTAGAGGTGGGTTCAGAGGCGTGGTTTATCCGGTAAACCCAAAATATGAAGCGGTTATGGGAATTCCATGCTATCCCAATGTAAAAAGTTTGCCAAAAGTCCCCGACCTTGCAGTGATAACTACAGGATCGAAATTAGTTCCTCAATTGGTTGAAGAATGTGGAGAAGCCGGAATCAATGGGATTATTATCATGACTGCAGGTTTCGAGGAAATTGGTGAAAAAGGAAAATTACTTCAGGAAGAAGTTAAAAGAATAGCACAAAAATATCCAGAAATGCGCATTATAGGCCCAAACTGCATGGGAATAGTTGCACCTTATCTGGATATGAATTTGAGTTTTGCCCGAAATGTACCTAAAAAAGGCCATGTGGCCATGATTTCACAATCTGGTGCATTAGGGGCTGCATTGCTCGACTGGGCAAACGAGGAAAATATTGGATTTTCGTATTTTGTTTCTATTGGCAATGCCATGGACTTAAGCTTTGGTGAACTAATTGATTATTTTGGTCAGGACGCAAACACCAAAACAATTTTACTTTATGTTGAGTCCATCAAGAATGTCCGAAAATTTATGACAGCAGCCCGTGCTTTTGCACGTAAAAAACCTATTATTGTTTATAAAGCGGGTCGATTTGCCGAATCAGCTCAAGCTGCATTTTCTCATACAGGCGCCCAAGCTGCTGAAGATGCCGTTTATGATGCAGTTTTCCGAAGAGCTGGAATGGCTAGGGTTTATAATATTGGTAACATCTTTAATTTTACTGATTTAATTGGAAGAAAACACATTCCTAAAGGGTCAAACCTTGCCATTGTCACCAATGCAGGTGGCCCCGGTGTTATGGCTACAGATAACTTAATTAGCATGAGAGGCGAATTAGCACAATTAGCTAATGAAACCATCGAAAAACTCAATGCAATCTTGCCTGCATTTTGGACACACGGAAACCCCGTTGATGTTATAGGCGACTCAAATGCAACCAGATATTCTGAAGCTACAAAAATAGTTCTTGAAGATGAAAATGTTGATGCTGTACTTGTCATTTTGACACCACAGGCCATGACTGAGCCGACAGAAACAGCCAGGCAAATAGTTCAGATTGCAAAAGAATACTCAAAACCAATTATGGCCGCTTGGATGGGCGGAAAAAGCATTAGAGAGGGAATTGAAATCTTTAATAAAGGAGGGATCTCAACCTTTCAAACTCCTGAACATGCCATCGAAGCTTTCATGACTTTGGTTCGATATTCCAGAAATTTAAATGCTTTGTTTGAAACGCCTAAAGATATTCCTGTTCACTTCACATACGATAGACATAAGCTACGTGAAGAATTCAATCAGCAGATGCTTACAAAAGGAAGTATTTTAACCGAAAGTGATTCGAAAAATTTTCTGGAAACATATGGTATTAAAACAGCCAGCCCAACAATTGTTTTGAGCGAAAGAGACGCGATCACAGCAGCTAATAAAATGGGATATCCGATAGTGATGAAAATTTTATCCTCTGATATCGTTCATAAAGCAAAAGCTGGAGGAGTAATTCTAAATATTGGTAGTGAAAAGGATGTGAAAATTTCTTACCGCAGCATCATGCGAAATATTACCGATCAGCATCCTAACGCTAAAATTGAAGGAATTACTCTTCAAGCAATGGAAAACTCAAAAGGTGGAATTGAAATGGTATTGGGAATTAAAAAAGATCCCGTTTTTGGAACAGTCATACAAGTTGGCATGGGTGGTGTTGGCTCTGAATTATATCAGGACTTTTCTCTTGGTTTTCCTCCACTAAATGAAAGACTAGCTCGTTTACATTTGGAGAACCTAAAAATTTACCCATTGCTGAAAGGTTATAAAGGTTCAAACCCAAAAAATATCGACAAGTTAATTGAAACCATGATCAGGCTTTCATATATAGCAGCCGATTATCCTGAAATCGAAAAACTAGATATTAACCCATTGTTGGTTTCTGAAAATGAAGTTATTGCATTGGATGCAGGGGTAACCATCGATAAATCAATTATTGAAAACCCTATCCCTAAATATTCACATTTGGTATTACATCCTTATCCAGAAAAATATGTGAACTCAAAAAGGCTGAATGATGGCACTCATGTCATTTTGAGACCTATTAAACCGGAGGACGAACCCATGTGGCTGGATCTTTTATCCAGCTGTTCGAAGGAAGCAATTTATTCAAGATTTAGATATAATTTTCATTACGACTCTCACGAAATTGCCACTCAATTTTGTTATATCGACTATGCCCGAGAAATTGCAATTGTGGCCGAAATCATGCATGAAGGTGAGCGAAAATTAATCGCCGTGGGTAGGTTAATTGCCGACCCTGATCATGAAACTGCAGAGTATGCTATACTTATCACTGATAATTGGCAGCGAAAAGAGTTGGGCGTAATCTTAACAGAATATTGTTTGGACATCGCAAAAAATTGGGGTTTAAAACAGTTTTTAGCTCAAACCACCAAGGACAATCAACCCATGATTTCTGTATTCAGAAAAATGAAATTTAAAATTAAATTTAATGCCGACTCAACTGTAGATGTTTCAAAAGATTTAGTTTAAATTGAACGCTAATATCAACTTTCTTAATCCTTGCGATTCAAAGCACAGGTGAACTTATGCTTGACCAACCAAAAATAGAAGAAGCAGCTGAAATTATCCGGAAAGCAAAATATGCTGTTGCTTTTACGGGTGCAGGTATTTCTGTTGAGAGTGGCATTCCGCCTTTCAGAGGAAAAAATGGATTGTGGCATAAGCACGATCCAATTTTTGTTGAAATTGAATATTTTCAAAAAAAGCCACTTCAATCCTGGCAAAAAATCAAAAGTGTATTTTATGACATGTTTGACGAAGCCAAACCAAATGCAGCTCATATTGTGTTATCCAAAATGGAGAAAAGAGGCTTTTTAGAGACCATAATCACTCAAAATATTGACAATCTTCATCAAAAGGCTGGTTCAAAATATGTGTATGAACTTCATGGAACAAGCCGTACCTTATCTTGCCAGGAGTGTTCTTCCGAATACGAATTAAACTTTGTTGATTTGAATTTCCTACCTCCTACCTGTTATGTTTGTAAGGGAATTCTAAAACCAGACATCGTATTCTTTAATGAAAAAATACCACCATTTGCGTTAAAAAGATCAAAAGAAGAAAGCTTGAAAGCGGATGTTTTAATAATCATAGGAACTAATGCAGAAGTGCTTCCGGCAGCAGATATCCCAGTAAAGGCCAAAGAAAATGGGGCTGTGATTATTGAAATAAATATTCAGGAATCACACTTTACACATACCATAACCGATATTTTCATAAAAGGTAAGGCATCAGAAGTCATGTCAAAAATTGGAGACTATCTTTATCTATAATTTTGAATTAAATTACGCTTTTATTTTCAGGCAAATTACCCTAAAAATTTCGTCAACAGAACCTTCTCCCTTTACTTTATATAGTTTGTTTTGTTTGTTGTAATAATCGAGCAAAGGAGCTGTTTGGGTTTTATACACATTTAATCTTGTGCTAATGGTTTCTTCATTATCATCTTTTCTACCTTCAATTTCAGCCCGTTTTAATAATCGAGTTAAAACCTCATCATCTTCCACCTCAAGTGAAACAACCTGACATATTTTAGATTTCACTTCCATCATTAACTGGTCAAGCGCCTCAGCTTGCACAATTGTTCGAGGAAAACCGTCAAAAATAAATCCTTTAACCTTCTTATTATTATCAATCACCGAATGTAAAATTTCAATAAGCAATTCATCAGGAACCAACTCTCCTGTATTCATAATTGCTTTTGCTTTCATTCCAAGCACCGTTTGTTGCTTAACTTCATTACGAAGAATATCTCCGGTTGAAATATGTTTTAAATTGTATTTTTCGGCTAATTTGATGGACTGAGTCCCCTTGCCTGATCCAGGAGGCCCAAAAAGAATTAAATTGAACATAAGCTAGATTATTAAGGTTAGAAAAAGTATGTGGCTAAAAGTTAAAATTCTTAACCAAAACAAATATAAGGATATCACATACATTGTTATAGCAAATTATTGATTAATTTTGAAGGATCGCATATTTATAAATAATCTAATTTATCAGCAGTTGGCAAAGCAAGATATAATACTAAAAACGACACCACCTTCAGCTGTAATTAATGACTCTTCACGGGTGCAACAAATTGACACCTCAATTATTAAATCAGATAGTTTTGCTACCGTTCCGATTAAAGCAAACATTCCAAATCGATTCATTACTGAAAAAGATATTATAAAAGATTTACCTGAAAACAATACCCATTCTATGGTTCCAGGATGGATCACTTTTTTGGTTTTCGGCGCTTTCATTTTGCTGGCCATTCTGAATTTTTTACATCGAAAAAATCTACTCCAAATATTTCGGGCAACAATTGGCTCAAAACAAAGTCAGCAATTAATCAGAGAAGGAAATCTTTTTCGGAAACAATTTATGCACCTCCTATCCTTAATTTATTTGATCTCAATTCCGTTATTATTTTACGCTATTATTGAAACTTATTCTCAAACTAACCTTGGCATTTTGAGCGAGGTCAATTTGTATTTAGTTTTAATCTTTCTCTTAATCGGCTTTTTTATTTATAAATTAGCGTTCATTCAATTAACCGCCATTTTATTTCAAACTCAAAAAACATCTTTTGAACTATTACTAAATATTATTATTTTCAACCAGATACTAGGCGTAATTATTCTTCCCTTTATTACCTTATTCATTTACACTCAACTTTTTATTTTTCTTCAATTATCAATTACTATCTATATTATTGGTATTGTTTTACGTTTATTTCGTGAATTGCAAGTCGGTTTGACTAAATCAATTTTTTCAATTTTGCATTTATTTTTATATCTTTGCACGCTGGAATTCATACCTATTGTAATCGTTAGTAAGATGGTTATGAATAATTACATATAATAGTTGGTATTAATTCATTTTTTTGAACCTAAAACGCTGGAAAATTGAAAATTAAGAATATTCTTGTTTCTCAACCCAAGCCACTTGATCTTGAGAAATCACCGTACGGAGATCTAGCAAAAAAGTATAAACTTAACATTGACTTTCATAAATTTATTAAAATTGAAGGTATTGCTGCTAAGGAATTCCGTAAGGACAGGGTTAATATTTTAGACCATTCTGCAGTAATTTTTACTAGCCGGAGTGCTGTTGATCACTTCTTTAGGATTGCCAAGGATCTCAGAACTGAAGTACCTGACTCAATGAAGTATTTCTGTATTTCAGAGTCAACTGCTTTTTATCTTCAGAAATACGTTCAGTATAGAAAGCGAAAGATATTTCACGGAAAACAGAATTTTGAGGATCTAATTGATATCATCAAAAAACATAGGGACGAGAAATTTATACTCCCTTGTTCAGACATTCATAAAGTTAGTATGTCTGATTTGCTTGATTCCAACGAAATAAATTACACGAAGGCAGTAATTTACAAAACAGTTGCAAGTAATCTTTCAAAAGTTGAAATCAATTCCTATGATATGCTTATCTTTTTTAGCCCATCAGGTGTTGCTTCACTTTTTAAAAATTTCCCAAATTACAAACAAAACGGTGCACTAATTGCAGCTTTTGGCCCGACTACCTCAACTGCTGTTACTGATGCCGGTTTAAATCTTAATTTGGCTGCTCCAACAAAAACCTCTCCTTCAATGACCATGGCCGTTGAAGAATATATTCTGAAAGAGAATAAAAAGAAAAAGTAAGGCTTTTGCTTTAAATTTGTAATTTAGAACCTTTACTATTCTTATCTTTTTTGATATTGTAATAAATGCAAACTTTTAGGAAGAATGAACGACTATGCGGAAAGAAGTCCATTGATGATTTATTCTTGAATGGGCAAACGTTGCATGTTTTTCCGTTTAAAATCATTTGGCTCACGGCAATAGAAAACACCGGAAGTCCTGCTCGCATTGTGATTAGTGTTCCTAAACGTAATTTCAAAAAAGCCGTCCATAGGAATAAAGCAAAGCGTTTAATCAGAGAAGTTTACAGAAAGCATAAAACTACTTTGTATGAACATCTTTTAAAAAACGAAACTGAGATTAATTTCGCCTTAATTTACACTGGCAACAAAATTCTGAGTTATAAAGAATTGGACGAAAAAATAATATTAACACTTGATCGTTTAATAAAGGCACATGAAAAAACTATTAGCTAATATTTTTATTTTGTTGATTAAGTTTTATCAGGGAGCCATTTCTCCTTACTTAGCACCGTCGTGCAGATACACGCCCAGCTGTTCTGCATACGGAATTGAGGCCTTAAAAAAACATGGCCCGTTTAAAGGAGGTTGGTTAACTTTGAAGCGATTTTTATCATGCAATCCTTGGGGAGGACATGGGCATGATCCGGTACCATAATTACTTTTAGATTGAAGAATATGAAAATTTACATCAAACAATTTTTACTTTTTATAGCATTTATAATTGTATCAAATACGAATTTATTAAATGCACAAAATCAAAATAATTTTGAAATAGCCAAGAGCTTAGACATCATTTCAAACATTATTAAAGAACTCAACATCAACTATGTGGATGAAATTGATCCGGGAAAACTCATGAAAGTTGGGGTCGATGCTATGCTCAGGGAATTAGATCCTTATACCGTTTTTATTCCGGAAGCTGACATTGAAGCATTTGAAATTATTACAACCGGTTCTTACGGCGGAATTGGAGTTTTAATTCACCAACAAGATGGAAAAACCATTGCATCAGAAGTATATGAAGGTTTTCCTGCCCAGGTTGCTGGTTTAATGGTTGGCGACCATGTATTGAAAATTGATGGAATTGGTATTTCAAACAAGCTTTCGACTGACGTGAGTGATATGATTAAAGGGCCTGCTAACTCCACCGTTAAACTTACGGTAAAAAGATACGGAGAAGAGGATTTAATCGACATCATGATTAATCGGGAGATTATCAAAATTGAAAACGTTCCGTATGCCGGATTAGTTAATAAAAATATTGGCTATATAAAACTAGTTGGTTTCTCTAACAATGCATCAAATGAAGTTAAGAATGCCATAGCCAAACTAAAAAGCAAAACAGACCTCAAAGGCCTTATCCTTGATTTAAGAGGTAATGGAGGCGGATTAATGAGCGAGGCGATTGATATCGTTAACTTATTTGTTGAACAAGATCAGGAGGTAGTAAGTACAAAAGGTAAAATTGAACAACTCAATATGGTTCATAAAACAAGGTATACGCCTGTTGATATAAATATTCCACTTGCAGTGATGATTAACAACGGCTCAGCATCGTCGGCCGAAATTGTTGCAGGAGCCTTACAAGATTTAGATCGTGCCATCATTATCGGACAAAGGTCATACGGCAAAGGACTGGTTCAAAATGTGCTACCATTGAGCTATAACACACGAGCAAAGATTACAATTGCTAAATATTATATCCCTAGTGGAAGGTGTATTCAAGCCATCGACTATTCTTTAAAAGATGAAAACGGTCAGTTTACCCATATTCCTGATTCACTTATTTCTGAATTTAAAACCAAATCGGGACGCAAAGTTTATGATGGTGGTGGAATTGAGCCAGATATTAAATTGGAACCCGAAACTTTCAGTCAGATTACCTCAAATTTGTACGGGCGTTTTTTGATTTTTGATTATGCCAATAAATTCAGGAGTGAACATAAAACCATACAATCAGCAGAAAAATTTAGCATTTCTGATGAAATTTATAATGACTTTCTGGCCTATTTAAAACAGGTCGATTACACTTACACAACTCAGCATGAAAGAGCCCTTGATTTATTGAAAAAGCAAGCCGAGAAAAATGAGTCATTTGATGCTATTCAAGATGAATTTAATGCACTTGAAGCGGCCATTAAAAATGATAAAAATGCTGATTACATAAAATATCAGGATGAGATTAAACGTGTTTTAAAAATGGAAATTGTTTCGCGATATTATTATGCTGCCGGAGAAATTTTATCGTCTTTAGAAAAAGACAACGAACTAGATAAAGCAATTGAAATTTTAGGAAGCCCTTCAGAATATCAAACATTACTTCAACCAAAACAAGACAAGTTACTTGTAAAAAAATAATTTATTTAATTAATGCTCATTAAAAAGAAAATCACAACCGAAACATTTTACTTTGCTTGCTTGATTTTATTGGGGATGAGCCTGCCCCTATCGAAATACACCACCGGACTATTTCAGTTTTTATTGGTTTTTATCTGGCTAATTTATGGTCTTAAACGCACCACAGTTGTCAGAAAAAAGACAAATGCTTTAATGGAGCTTTGGAAA
The DNA here is from genome assembly GCA_963674935.2 of Bacteroidales bacterium. Taxonomy (GTDB): domain Bacteria; phylum Bacteroidota; class Bacteroidia; order Bacteroidales. The sequence goes on along the minus strand of CAXXWZ010000002.1, from coordinate 1,294,646 downwards.
TCATTTCTTTCTAACCTCTCACTAAAAATCAACAAATTTTGGAAAAACAAAACAGCTTTATTTTTAAGTTCGTTATTTCTAATTTACTTAACAGGACTGATCAGGGGCGGCAACTTCAATTATGTTTTAGCAGACCTGCGCGGGAAATTACCACTCCTCATTTTGCCATTAATTTTAGCCGGACTTCCTGCACTGAATAAAAAACAGTTTCATATTCATTTATTGACTTTTGTGGCTGCCGTTTTCATAGGAACCATTTTCAGTGCCTTTGAATTATTTGCTAAAAATTTCACGGATATCCGTGAAATTTCAATTTTTATTTCCTCCGTTCGTTTTGGATTAAATATCTGCTTTGCCATTGTCATTCTCGCAAACCTCATTTTTACTAACAAAAATTATAACAGAACGATAAAAACATTATTCGTCTCACTCATTTTATGGCTCATCTTTATTCTCTTTAAGTTGGAATCAGGAATTGGAATTTTAATTTTGGGGATTCTCAGTTTCGTTTTTATAGTGAAAGAGATTTTCACTTCACGATCAATTATTTTTAAAATCAGCTTTAGCATTCTGATTATATCAGCAACTTTCATGAGCTGGCATTTTATTAACAAGGAAGTAAAAAGCTTTTATTCCACACCTAAAATTGTGCTGAGCGAATTGGAAAAAACTACTGAATCAGGAAATTTATATATTCACGACACCCTCAATTATTTAATTGAGGATGGCAAATTTATCGGTTTGTTTTTATGTGAGGAAGAGCTCAAAAATTCCTGGAATAAAAGGAGTTCAATCGAATACAATTCAACGGATAAAAAAGGTCAAGCTTTACGTTCAACACTCATTCGTTTTCTGACATCTAAGAATCTTAGAAAAGATAAAGAAGGTGTTGAAAAACTCTCGGATGAGGAAATTGCCTTTATTGAAAACGGCATTGCTAATGCAAATTATATCTATCATTCAGGCATCAGTTCTCGGATCTCGAAAATATTATTTGGCTATCAGGTTTATATAAAAACCTCTGATCCCGGGGCAAATTCATTAACCAAACGATTTGAGCATTGGAAGGCTTCAGTCGGGATTATCAAAGAAAATATATGGCTTGGTGTTGGTACCGGAAATATTCCTCAAGCCTTCGAGCAACAATACAATTCCATGTCTTCGACGCTATCTGCTGAAAAGAGAGTAGAATCACATAATCAGTACTTGCATGTGCTATTAAATATAGGTGTATTTGGCTTTAGCTGGTTTTTATTTGCACTCATTTTTCCTGCGATTCGAACTAAGAAAATTTTCAATTTTCAATATCTCTCATTTTTATTGATTATTCTTATCTCCATGATAACTGAGGACACGCTCGAAACTCAAAGTGGTGTTACCTTTTTCGCTTTCTTTAACACGCTTTTTTTATTAGGTCAATCGGATGAATAAGTCCTTTAGGTTACAAATACCTAAATTCGTATCTTAGCTTTCGTAATTTTATTTATTATGCAAAAAATAAATCTCAGTATTAACTATACTGAATTTGACCAGATTGAGGAACTGAATCCTGATGAGCAAGAACTCTTGCAGGCTGCAGAGGACGCAATCTCAAGTGCCTATGCACCTTACTCAAAATATTATGTTGGAGCGGCTGTTCGACTCGAAAATGGACAAATTGTGAAAGGGAGCAACCAGGAAAATGTAGCCTATCCTTCCGGACTATGTGCCGAAAGAGTTGCCATTTTTTATGCATCGGCACAATATCCCGATCAAAAAATATTGGAAGTAGCAGTTACTGCCAAAGCCGGAGATTTTGAAGTAAACACGCCTGTTGCACCATGTGGAACCTGCAGGCAGGTAATGGCTGAATATCAAACCAAACAAAAAGCTCCCATTAAAATTATCATGAAAGGTGAAACGGGTAAAATCAGAAAAATTTCAAATGTTGACGATATTCTTCCTTTTATGTTTCATGCGGAAGAGTTAAAGAAATAAGGAAAAAGTTGTTTGGATTTTAGCTTAGTTCTTTGTTACATTCAGTTTTATTTTTATATTTCACTCAAGGTAAATTCAAAGTTATTATTTTCAATAGATCCATCATAGTCAAGCTCATAAAATGTCAATCTTTTCGTGTCTACAGGTTCTAATAATCTAAAATTGCAGAATTGCAAAAATTCAAATTTTTCCTTTTGTGACATTTTCGGTATCATGTATCTCAAGAAATTGAGAGATTCCTTGGCTGGCAGACCATCCTCTCTTTCAAGTTTCTCATCTTCGAATCTGTTAATTTTAACGATTATTGGTTTTGGTTCATAGCTAAGATATTTTTCAAAATTGAATAAATTGATACTATCTGGGATTTGAAATTCAATATTTTCACGTTTTAGTAGATTAAATAAAAATATAATTCGTTCTAATATTTCACTCCCATATTTATTTGAACTGGCATAAATTGCTGCCCTAGCTCGACTTATTGCTACATAAATACAATCATGCCTGTAATTATGCAAATACTCTTTTCCCAAACTATCAATAATTTTAAGCTCTGTCTGATTCGCTATTGCATTACTTGTGTCTTTATGTTTTTTGTACTCTTCATTATGCTGTAGGTATTTTTTTGCCAAATTATTTAAGTAGATTAATACATCAAGATTTTTATAGTCAATATTGGGGTTAATTTTCCCAAGACCATATTTTCTAATTGAATCTAAAAATATGTCTGATGTACCGTGAAAAAAATCAAATTTATGTGTCATTTTAAAATTGAAGGTAACTGTTAATATTAAGAATAGTAGCCGACGGCATGATACTTCTCTGTCAAGTAACAATAAAATTGAAGCGGGCTTTAACCATTTAATTTACTACTATTTTGGCTATTCTTCTCATACATTGTTGTGTTTTAGTGCGTTATCTGTCAAGTTTCTTTTGATGTTCAATATAAATATCGTCTGCAAGTTTTTTCATGGCTTTCAGAGCATTCTTATTATCTAAAATTTCCAATTGATAAACTGCCATTTCACGTAATTGAATGAATCTATCAGTTTTGCTAATTCCTTTTCTAATCAAATCTGCATTAAGGCTCTCAATATTTGAAAGAACGGCTAATTCATTAATACTTGCAAAGTCTCTTATATTTAAATCCTTTTTCGCTTGTACGGAATTTAATTCTCTCCAATCTTTTGCCGTACAGTTAAATAATGCAACATTTAATAAATCCGCTTCCTCTGCATATAGCAACCATTCCTTGTTTTTAGTGTAGTTTTTCTCAGGAAGAATATGTTTTTGAACGGCATCTGTTTGAACATGATAATTTGCTTTACTTAGGATTCGTTTTACATTCCATTCAAGATTATATTGATTGCTTTCAATCTCTTTATATCGCTGATATTCTTTAATCAAATACAGTTTGAAAGTCGGACTAATCGCTGCTCCGAATTCAAATGCTATATCTCGATGTGCATAAGTCCCTCCATATCTGCCTGATTTTGAAGCTATCCCAATTGCTCCAGTTTTTTCAGCCCATTGTTTCGGACTTAATACAAAAGTTGGTAATCCTGCCTCCATTTTGAAGTGGTCAAATTCGGCAACTTTAAAATTCGGGTTATACATAGTTTCCCAAGTTCCAAGAAACTCAATCGTTGTCCGAGTTCTAATCCAGTTTTTTATTACATCTGCTGCTCTATTATCACCATCCTTGGCTTTAGCCATATCAGTCAAGCATATATAATCTTCTTCCTCAATCTTTGTTATTGAAATAATGGCATCTTTTATATCAATTGTTCTTATTTTGCTCATAATCAAAACATTCCAAAGTGGTCAAATTCGACCACATTAACTTTTAAATCTATCTAAATGTACTCTTTTTGATTCTGATTTTAAAATGCTGATTCAACTTTAGCAGGGATTTCTCAGCATTAAGCACAATGGTTTTGCTATGGTTACGTGGCGTTGTTACGTTCCCACTTTTCTGTCCGTGAGGACAGAAAATGGTGCGTTTAGTTGAATGTTAAAATCCCGACCACACTAACGCCATGAAATTTTGCTTTTGCTAGCTATTCGTGCATTTTAGTTGTTTATTTCATATGATTTGAATTTTAGTAACCTCTAAAGTCGTGCAACATACTGGACAATTTCTCATTACCTTGAATGAACTCAAATAAATATTCTTCTGTAATATTGTATTGTTCATGTTTTACATTTTTTGTGCTTAAAATCTGTTCATTATTCTTAGTAATTTGAAAACTATGAACAATCCTGTTTCTTTTAGAAATTAATTCAGAAAATAAAGTTGCAATTTTTGTGTCTGAATTTTTGGTTATTGTTTCCTTTATTGGTTTTGATAATTCTCCTGAAGTTTTATCAATTAATTCATACCAATTGTAATTTGATTTATCGGTTCGCAAAATATTTTCAATAACAAATTGGTTGTTAGAATTAAAAACGCAAATAGCAGCCCCTAACAATTCCCTATATTTTTTTGACGGTAATGCCTGACGGCTATATTCTTCATACATTTTAAAGTCTGGTTATTAGATTCTTGATAATTTTTATTTTTCATGACACCTTAGTTCAGTAACTCTGTTTACAGCATGACAGCTAACTATTATATAGTGCATAAACTGAACTTTATCCACCCCTATCCTCCAAAGGCAGACAAGTCGGTTTGTATCAGTTGCTTTTTGTTATTCTTTATATTTCCACGATTAATCAAAATCGAATTAATTCAATATTTGGGGAGTTTGAAATTTTTATCAACAACAGCTATCCAGGCAGGAAAAATTTCAAAGTTTAAAGATAGAAAATTTATTTGTCAACCTGCCTGCGGCAGGCAAGTTTAATAATTTGCTAATAAGGCAATTTTCTTTTTCAGAAGGATATTATTTATTTTGTTTTTTTGCGCGTTGGCTCTTGGAGCTTTGACAATGTGCTTTTTGTTTTATGCCAATTCAGCTTTTTTTAATCCTAATTTCGGCTTGTTCAATTTCCTGATTGATTCACGAACTCTTTCCCTTGTTTCTGATTGTAAATATGTTGGGATCAATACTTTCAAACTAATCCCTAAAATTCGATGAACAATAATTAAATCTTTCATTGTGAACTGTGAAACCCCATTTATTAATTCGCTCATATAAGATTTTGGATGTTCCAAAAGAACCCCCAAATCTTGCTGTGTCATATCGAATTCTTTCAATTTTTTGCGGATACTTTCCTTCCGCTTATTTATGAATTTTTGTTCATAGTTGATAATAATCTCAGCTTTGTCCGATTCTTCAATTTTTGAATCAGATATATTTTCAAAGTCAGCCCATTCTCTTGCTTCGTACTCTTTTATTAAATCACGAAGTTTCTTTCTAATGGGTTTTAAATCAGGATTTTCATCGGTCATTAACCGCAACTTACGTTCAAGCAATGATGCTTTCTGTAAGTCAATTTCATTCTCCAAGCGGTCAATTTTTCCAACTTCTTTTATATCCATTATATCTTTCATGGTTTTTACTTTTTTATCCAATTATTATTTTTCAACCATTTTTTTATCACAGTCCGGTTATTCTTGAAAATCAATTCGTAATCATCGTGGCTACCGGCCCAAATAATAGTAGCTTCTCCATTTTCTTCAAACTCAATCAGTATCAAAGTGCGATGAATATTGATATCGAAAAAATAGAATTCTCCACCATAAACACAATCGGCATCAGATCTATCATTTGTTAAATCACGAGGTGTTTTCCAATTGCTATTTTCGATTTCTACAACAAGTTGATTGACTGCTTTTAACAACTTTATATTCCCTCTGTTTTTATGAATCAGTTTTGCTAATATGTGCTTATTTGTGATATTCAAATCATTTTATTTTAAACAATTTGTACGACAAAGATAAATAAATAGTTCTGATATATTGCGAACTTAATAATTTTTTTGAGTTCTAAATCCAAATTTTGCATAACAAATATATATGGTGCATAAACTGAACTTTATCCACCCCTATCCTCCATATGCGGACAAGTCGATTTGTATTGCTTACTTTTTACTATTCTTTATATTTCCTCGATTAATCAAAATCGAATTAATTCAATATTTGGGGAGTTTGAAATTTTTATCAACAACAGCTATCTAGGCAAAAAGAATTTCAAGTACTAAAGATAGAAAATTAATTGGTCAACCTGCCTGTCGCAGGCAAGTTTAATTATTTGCTAATGAGGTAATTTCTTTTTCAGAAGTATAAGATTTATTTTTCGCATCGATATTTTGAAGTATGAAAAATTCAGAAAAATAAATCTGGTTTTGTGTGAATCACAAAAATACCTATGAAAAAGTGCGCTTCCTGCCCGTCCGGTCCAGGCGGGTCTTTTGGTTCGTTTTCTTTGAGCAAACAAAGAAAATGAACAATCTAATAGTTTAATTGTTCTTTTGTCAACTAAAAACAATTGGCATTTCGATACGCTTCGCACTCAATGCCCATTTGGTAATGCACCCAGAGTTTCCCGCCTAGCAGAATGCTTGCGCTGAACTTGCCCGAGCATATCGAAGGGCGAACTTTCGTTCTCCTAAATCAAATTCAAAATATCAAAATGGATGTCAGTTCGAGCTTCCGCCAAAGTCGGATAAATGTCGAGAACATCTTGGCATATTCGCATCTCGATCAGCTTGATGTGACTCTTTATAAATTATCACTTTTGTGATTCCAGATTTGTGAGCAAAGAAAAGGAACATTATCCTAAAAATTTTATGTAGTTTTATCAAAAACTGTCAAATCAAAATAAACCATGCAACTCATTTCAACTAAAATTTGCAAAACCAGCGATATCGGCATCAACGATAATTTGTTTGGTGGGATGATGCTTCAATGGATAGATGAAGCAGCTGGTGCCATGGCAGCATCAACATGTTGCTCGCCCAATATGATTACCCTAAAAATGGATGAAGTGGTTTTTAAAAAACCGGTAAAGGTGAACCAACATATTCGAATTTATGGAGAAGTAAATAAAATTGGAAGAACTTCAATTTCACTAACGATGGAAGCCCGAAGATTTGATTTCGAAGAACATGACGAATCGGTGGTTTGTTCTACTAAAATGCTTTTTGTAAAAATTGATAAAAACGGAAAAGCTGCTCCCATTAATCCCGACATTTGTGAAAAAATCAGAAAACAAAAAGAACTAAAATGAACAAAAAAATCTTACTCTTATTACCCCTTGTATTTATTCTTTTTTCAATGAAAACTGACAAGCCGGCTTATAAATTATTTAATCAACAAGGCAAAGAAGTTAAATATAAAAAGCTCCTGAAAGAAGCACAGCAGGCAGATATTGTTTTTTTTGGCGAATATCATAATAACCCTATTTGCCATTGGTTACAATTAGAATTAACACAAGATTTGTATAAAAGTAAAAACTCAAATTTGGTACTTGGCGCAGAAATGATTGAAGCAAATGATCAAGATGTTTTAGATGAATTTTTAAGAGAAGAAATTGATGCTGAAACTTTTGAACAGGAGGCAGAGTTATGGAAGAATTACAAAACGGATTATAAACCCTTGGTTGAATTTGCCAGGTCTAATAATTTGAAATTTGTTGCTTCAAACATACCCCGACCATTTGCTGCATTGGTTAATAAAAAAGGCTTTGAGGGACTTGATACACTCACAACTATTGAAAAAACATTTATCGCACCACTGCCTATAAAATATGATCCTGAGTTAAAAGGCTATAAAGACATGATTGAGATGATGAAGGACATGCCACATGTTACCGATAATATAGCCAGAGCACAGGCGATAAAAGATGCGACCATGGCACATTTCATTCTTGAAAACTGGAGCAAAGGTCAAACTTTTATCCACTATAACGGCTCCTATCACTCCAATAATTTTGAAGGAATTATTTGGTATTTGCAGCAGGCAAATCCTGAATTAAAAATTGTAAGTATTGCAGCAGCCGAGCAAGAAAATTTAAAATCTTTAGCAGCCGAAAATAAAAACCTGGCAAACTTCATTTTGGTTACGCCAACAACCATGACAAAAACTTACTAAAGCAGACGTTAGATATTAGATTTTAGATAATAGATATTATTTAGTATCACTTTTCAATATCTATGACGTGCAAATGTCATAAATATGTCGTGTCATTGTATTTGGATTCGAAAAGAATATTTCGAAATATTTGCTGAACAATTCCTTGAAAAACTTCAGTAATTCAAAATATCTAAAAATGAAAACAAAACATTTGCTTTACATCGGAATGATGATCCCAATTATTTTCTGTACCACAACAATTATCACGAGCATTATCCTTGGTGATTACAATCACCTCACTAGAATGGTGAGTGAGCTAGGTGAACTGGGAACAAAAACCCAAACGCTGTTTACCATCGGCTTAACACTCTGCGGAATCCTAACGATTCCTTTTGTTATTGGACTATACAAGCGTGCAAAAAAACTTGGATTGAACACAATTCCAATTCTGATTATTTTGTTTTATGCCACAATTGCAGGTCCGGCAATATTTCCATACCCACTCCAATTACATGGGATTTTAGGTATGCCTTCCATTCTCGTATTGCTCTCACCAATATTAACAATTTTTCTGTGGAATGGTAAAGTTAAACCTGCAAAGATTAAGCAAATAGCAGTTTTAAGCATTTTGTTTATGACACTTGGGTTTTTGGTTTTTGTACCGAATTTTTTAGATGCTTATTTTGGTCTTAAACAAAGATTCTTTCATATTGGATGGTCAGTTTGGTTCATCTACCTAAGTTATAGCTTTACAAAACTGCAACACAATAATAATTGATTATGAAAAAGTGATTAATGCATTTGCCAAAAAGTTCCAAATGGTAACAACTGCTATGGCAAATACTTTTGCCAGATAAAAATTGATTTTAAATTTTTTCAAAATAAACCATAAAATAAAGGTATTTATTCCCAGACCAACTACAGAAATTAAAATGAATTCTGTGTATTCAACAGCTATTTCGGGATTTGTACTTTGAAAAGTCCAGATCCTGTTTAAGAAATAATTACTTGATGCTGCAATTAAAAATCCAATGGCATTGGCCAGAAATTTCTGTACCTTAAAAATTTCTTTAAATAAATAAGTAAATCCGAAATCTACAATTAATCCAGAAAACCCAACAATTCCGAATTTTAAGAATTTTAAGACAAACGCTTTGGACAAAAAATCTGACATTTCTGAATACTAGAGTTGTACCAATAAAACAATCTGCTTTTCATCTCTAATTACATCAACCGATATAATTTGACCTGCTTCAAGTTTCTTTAGCCGGTTCATATAATCGTAAATATTTTTAACGGCTTTTCCATCAATGGCAACGATCCGATCATTTTTTAACATTCCTGCTTTGGCAGCAGGTCGGTCGGGTGTAACAGCTCCAACACCTAATCCGTTTTCTTCGGTAGAAGTAAAATCGGGCATGATACCAAATGTAACTTTTAGGGCACGACCATAACGTGCTTGTTTTTTAGGCCCAGCAATTTGAAAACTAAGTTGTTCCTCACGATTTACCACATCAGCTATCACGTCGAAGGCAAAATCTGCAACCAATTTTTCTCCCTCAAAATTTATCAATTCTGTATCATCTGCCGGAGTGTGATAATCACTATGAGCACCAGTTGTAAAAAAGAATACCGGAATGTTTTCACCGTAAAAGGCAGCATGATCGGAAGGTCCGTAACCTTCAGGCGAATAAGCCAATTTTAAATTAAATTTTTCTTTGTGTTTGTTGAGGATGCTCTCAGCTTCCGCTGAAGTACCTGTTCCATTAATAATCATTTTCATTGATTCAGAATCTAGCCTCCCTATCATATCAAAATTGAACATCGCCTTAATTGATTTGAGATCGACCAAGCTGTGTTTGGTAAAATAAGTTGACCCGAGTAATCCCATTTCTTCTGCATCAAAAGCAATTAGGACAACGCTTCTTTTTAACTGATCCTGAATTGATGCAAGCTTTTCACCAATTTCAATAATACCAGCCACACCTGAAGCATTATCGTCAGCGCCGTTATGAGGGGCAATTACATCAGGTTCTCGTGATCCGGAACCCTGGCCACCCATACCCAAATGATCGTAATGGGCTCCTAAAACAATATATTCATTTTTTAAGATTGGGTCACTGCCTTCAATTACTGAAACAACATTCTGTGTTTTCACCTTTTGTTGAATAATTTCGGTTGTAGCTAAAACAGTAACCTCCGTTTGAAAACTTTCCGGTTTAAGCAAACTATCAATCTTTGATTCAATAGTTTCAACCGATTTTTGTTTAGATGATAATACCTGGTTAGCAACTGCCCTTTTAATATTTAAAACAGGTAATCCGGCATCCGAAGAAGTTTTATCAAAATAGAGGGTTACAAGTTTATCTTCTGCATCAAATTTAGTTCCTGAAACAAATAAAACGCCCACTGCACCTTTATCTCTGGCGGTTAAAACTTTGTCTCTGTCATCAGCAAAAAGCAAAAATTTACTGTCTTCTTTATCGTTTTCAGGATCACCTCTTAATATCATCACCCATTTCCCGGCCACGTCTAAATTCTCATAATCGTTCCATTTCAACTCATCCGTGTTGATCTCTAATCCATAACCGGCAAAAACAACCTCTGCATTTACAGTTGTGTTTTTACTGAAGGAATATGGGGCAAAATCAATATCCAGTTCTGCCTCAAAATTGTTAAATGAAAGACTGTTATTTGGTCCCAATTTCACATCTGTAACAACATCAAAATACTGAAAGCCATTCTCCGCTAGTAAAGTTGAAAATACCTTGAATTGATCTCGAATATATTTTGCAGCCAATAATCCACCGGGAGATCCTGATAATCTGCCCACCAATTCGTCAGAAGCAAGATATTTGATATGTTCATTTAGTTCAGAAATATTTATTTCTGATTCCGATTTATTTTGAGCAATTAAACTGAAATTTAATAACAGAATAAATGCCGATAATAGAATTATATATTTTCTCATGTGTTTATCTTTAGTCGTTCAAGTAATTGATATTAGTGCAAGCTATTGAAAATCAATAATGAATACAAGAATACATCTTCTATTTTTATGATTTCAGACTTTATTAAGTTATGCCTTTTTCTTTTTCCCTAAAGGAATAACGGTAGATCGTTTTGTTAGTTTTTCATTACTAAATAGTTTTCGATAGGTGATATGTCGTTTTGCAAATTTACCGCCAACCGCTTCATGAATAGCAGCCATTTTGGGATTAAAATCTCCAACCCAAGATAGTTCCACTTCGGTATAATGTGGTTTCTTTTTCATCACCTTATCCATGTGCCAAAAAATGCCTGATTCAACTCCGGCTTTTTGAAATTCAGGAACAACACCCATAATGGTAATTCTCGTTCGTGTAATTGCCTTTCTTTTGATCAGCCATAAAAAGCGTAATTTATTTATCAGATGCATTTTCCCTTTCATCCTTTTTAAAATCTGATTGGCATCAGGGAACATCACCAAGAATGCAATTGGCCGATCTTCGTTATAGACGAACCAGATAAATTCTTCATCGATTAAGGCTTTTGCATCCTTAAAAGATTTCCACAAATCATCTTTGCTGATGGGTGTAAAATTTTCATGATATTGCCATGCGTTATCATAAATTTCCTTTAAATCACTTAGGTATTTATCAACCTTTTTTAGCTCAAAATGCCTGAAATCGTAAGCCGGTTTTTGACGAACCCAATCTGCAATTTTCCAAAAACGTTCAGGAAATGGAACGGTCATGTCCAGGTGATTGGTAACTTGCTCAAAATAAGATTCGAAGCCATAGTCTTCAAAAAATTTTCGATAATATGTTGGATGATAGTTCATTCCAAAACTCGGAGACATGGCGCCTTCAACCAATAAGCCCCAAAAATTATCATTTTCGCCGAAATTAATTGGGCCATCAACGGCTTCCATTCCTTTATTTTTTAGCCATTCAACACATTTATCAAACAGCATAAATGCAGCTTTTTCATCATCGATACATTCAAAAAAACCCATGCCGCCGGTAGGCTGATCAAACTTATAGGCCTTCTTTTCATTAACAAAAGCAGCTACTCTTCCAATCAAATTGTTATTATCATCAACCAACAACCATCTAATGGCATCACCATGCGAATAAAAAACATTTTTATTCGGGTCAAAAACGCCATTTATCATATTATCCAAGGGACATACCCAATATGGATCATCTTTGTAAATGATGTGTGCAACCTGAATGAACTGTTTGGCATGTGATTTAGTAGTAACTTCTATCAGCTTCATGTATTTGGTTTTATTTTAATCAATAATTACGATGTATGGATTTTGTCTTCCCTTGATAATCTTAAATTTTCATAAAAAACAACACTTTATCATGAATCTCGGGTAGATGATTATACAAATGTAAAATTATTAAATAAATTTGGAAATGCTAAATACTTCAAATGTATTCCGTAATTCTCATGTTCATTCGAGTTCTAATAGATTGAAATAAGCCGATCAAAGTGAAAAAAATACATCTTCTCATTATAAAATCTTATCTGGGGCCATTAATCATGACCTTTTTTATTTCATTATTCGTTTTGGTAATGCAATTTTTATGGAGATATATTGACGATCTAGTTGGTAAGGGATTAGAGTGGTATTTAATTGCTGAACTATTATTTTATGCTTCCGCCACTTTTGTTCCATTGGCACTTCCACTTTCCATTTTATTATCCTCTTTAATGACTTTTGGCAGCTTTGGCGAATATTATGAATTGGTGTCGATGAAAGCCGCGGGTATTTCATTACAAAAAGCCATGCGCCCCTTAGTAATTGTATCCATTATAATAAGCATGTTCGCTTTTTATTTCTCGAATAATATTTTACCAATTGCCAACTTAAAATTTCATTCGTTGTATAGTGACATTCGAGAAAAAAAGCTTGCATTTAATATTAATGAAGGAATTTTTTACAATGATTTAGATGGTTACACCATCCGAATTGGCGAGAAAAATAGTGATGGTATTCATATCAAAGATGTGATGATCAGCGACCATACTGAAGGACTTGGGAACATTAATGTTACCATTGCTAAGTCAGGAAAAATGGAATCAACTCCTGATGGTAGGCATGTAATATTCACCCTCTACGACGGCCATGATTATGTAGAAAAAATTGACGAGGCGGGTCATCGTAAAAACCGACCTTTTGAGCGGTCAACATTCACTGAAAAATTCATGAAGTTTGATCTTGGAAATTTTGCCATGAATCATTCAGATGAAAATTTACTTAAAAAACATTATGTCATGCTAAATATAAAACAGCTTTGGCATTCAGTTGATTCTATAACTCTTGTTCAAAAAAATAAAGAGGCAGATTTTATTAACTCTTTTCGTTCAAACTATCCAAGCTATGAAAAAATAGATTCCTCAAGTTTTTTTACAAAAAAAGATTTTTTGGCGATTCAGGATTCGCTCCTAAAATTGCAACAAAGTGTAAAAACCGAATTCCTAAATAAAGCTATGACTAATACGCAAAATCTTCTTCGAACAATCAATTCTGCAATATCCGACAGAGAATACAACAAAGAACTTATTATACATTACATCATTACAATTCATGAAAAGTTCACCTTATCATTTGCTTGTTTAGTCCTTTTTTTTATTGGTGCACCCATGGGAGCAATTATTCGAAAAGGTGGCCTTGGATTCCCTGTTGTGATCTCGGTTATCTTTTTTATTATTTTCCATATTGCTTCAATCACAGGAAAAAAATATGTAATTGCAGGTGTTTTAATACCTGAAATTGGGATGTGGATTGCCTCTGCAATTTTATTACCTATTGGTATTTTCCTCACTTACAAAGCAACTAACGATGCGCCGTTGCTTGATGCCGATAATTATCGTAAATTTTTCAGATCGATTCTCAAAGTAATAAACAAATCTAATTAAAGAATATGAACTTGATTATCATTGTAATTTAAAAGTTAACCCCTTAATAGACTTGTTTGCGTAAGATTGAGTACTTAATTTGATCAGATTAATTTTTTAATTTTATTATCCTTAATAATTATATGTTTTAGATCCCAATATGATTAAATAATTTTTAAAATGCTAAATACTACAAGGGTAATCCGTAATTTTCATGTTTATTCTAATTATATTTGCCTGAAATAAGCCGACCACAGTGAAAAAAATATATATCCTCATTTTAAAATCTTATCTAGGTCCCTTGGTCATGACCTTTTTTATTGCATTATTTGTTTTGGTAATGCAGTTTTTGTGGAAATATATTGACGACTTGGTTGGCAAAGGATTAGAGTGGTATTTAATTGCCGAATTATTATTTTATGCTTCTGCCACTTTTGTTCCATTGGCTCTGCCACTTGCTATTTTGCTTTCTTCATTAATGACCTTTGGAAATTTAGGTGAACATTATGAGTTGGTATCGATGAAAGCCGCGGGTATTTCATTACAAAAAGCCATGCGTCCCTTAGTGATTGTATCCATTTTAATTAGCATGTTGGCTTTCTATTTTTCGAATAATGTGTTACCCATTGCCAATCTAAAATTTCAGTCGCTTTATTACGATATTCGAGAAAAAAAATTGGCATTCAATATCAAAGAAGGAATTTTTTATAATGAGCTCGACGGATATACCATCCGCATTGCTGAAAAAGAAAGTGACGATATTCACATTAAAGATGTAATGATTCACGATCACACAGATGGACTGGGGAACATAAATGTGACCATTGCTAAGTCTGGGAAAATGGAAGCAACACCCGATGGCAGGTATATGATTTTCACTCTTTATAATGGGCATGATTACGCAGAAAAAGTTGACGAATCTGGTCATCGTAAAAACAGACCTTTCGAACGTTCTACTTTTACTGAAAAATACATGAAGTTTGATCTTGGGAATTTTGCGATGAATCATACAGACGAGACCTTGTTTAAGAAGCATTATATGATGCTTAATATCAAACAACTTAATCAGTCTGTTGATTCTCTTAACCAGATCGAAAACGACAAAGTGGAAAAATTTAAAAGTTCATTTCAAAATAATTTGCCCATTTATACCAAGATTGATTCAATTGATTTTACGCAAAAAGATACAGCTATAGTGGGAGATCTTTTAACTGAATTGAATGCAGCTAATAGAATAAATCTACTTCAAAAAGCATCAACCAATACACAAAGCATTTCCAATACCCTCAAATTCACAATGGAAGAAGAGGAAAGAGCACAAGAAGTTATTAGGAAATTCATAATCACCATTCATGAAAAGTTTACTTTATCATTTGCATGCTTAATTTTGTTTTTTATTGGCGCACCAATGGGGGCTATCATTAGAAAAGGAGGCCTTGGCTTTCCTGTTGTCATTTCGGTAATCTTTTTCATCATCTTCCATATTGCCTCCATTACAGGTAAAAAATATGTGATTGCAGGAATTCTGGCACCAGAAATTGGAATGTGGTTAGCGTCCTTACTTTTACTTCCAATAGGAATTTTCCTCACCTATAAAGCAACCAATGATGCACCTGTTCTTGATGCAGATAATTATCGCAAATTTTTTAGGTTCATTCTTAATATAATCAATAAGGCAGGTTAAAAAATCAGCTGGAAATATGAAGTTTCTGTTTTTATGCAATAAATTACCTTATCCGCCAAAAGAAGGGGGATCTATGGCCATGAACATGATGATTGAAGGGATAATCAATTCAGGACATCAGGTGAAAGTTTTAGCTATAAGTTCCTATAAAAACCCCTTTCAACCATCTGAGATCCCTGAAGATTATAAACACAAAACAAAATTAGAAACTGTTCACCTTGATCTTAAACCTCGCTTAATTCCAGCTATTTACTGCTTTTTTCTTCGAAAATCATACCACGTTCATCGATTTATTTCTAAGCAATTTGATGAAAAATTAAAACAAATATTAGAGGATGAGGAATTTGACATTATTCAACTCGAAACCGTTTTTTTAACGCCTTACCTAAAAACGATTGAAAAATATTCTTCAGCAAAAGTTTTCCTCAGGGCACACAATATTGAACACCTCATCTGGAAACGATTGTCTGAAAACACCAAAAATCCTATTAAGAAACTTTATCTCGATCATCTCTCTGTTCAACTTAAAAATTATGAAATTGACCATTTGGAGAAATATGATGGAATTATTTGTATTTCCGATGTTGACCGAAAATATTATTCAAATTTCACTACCAAACAAATTACCACGGCAACTTTCGGAGTTAATCCTGATGATTATCAAGTAAACAAAAATGAAGAATCAAAACCTTCAATATTTTTTATTGGTGCCATGAACTGGATGCCAAATGCTGAAGGATTAAAATGGTTTTTGGATAAGATTTGGCCTCAGATTCTAAAGGTTTTTCCTGAATTAAAATTTTATATTGCAAGTAAAGAAATTCCAAAATGGCTAAGCAAATTTGCATCAGATCAGATTGAGTTGCTTGGAGAAGTTGAAAATGCCAAAAAATTTATTGCTTCGCATTCAATCATGGTTGTACCTTTACTTTCCGGCAGTGGAATTCGGATAAAAATAATTGAGGGAATGGCGTTGGGAAGAACCATAATTACAACATCGATTGGTGCTGAAGGAATTGAATATAAAAATGGCGAAGATATATTAATTGCCGAAAATAAAGATGAATTTATTGAGCAAATTAAAAAATGCCTTATGGATTCAAAATTAAGGAAAAGCATAGGAATAAATGCCAGGAAAACTATTTTAGAAAAACACAACAGTAAAACAATCATTCAAGATTTATTATCTTACTATCAAATTTTTTAAACAGAACTAAGCAATGAGCGACGATAAAAAAATAATCTTTTCGATGGTAGGGGTGAGTAAAACCTATCCACCTTCTAAAACTGTACTTAAAAACATATACCTCTCTTTTTTTTACGGAGCCAAGATTGGGATTATCGGACTGAACGGTTCAGGTAAATCCAGTTTGTTAAAAATTATCGCCGGAATTGATAAATCCATACAAGGAGAGGTGGTTTTCTCGCCCGGTTATAATGTTGGATATCTTGAGCAGGAACCTCAACTCGACGACTCAAAAACAGTCAAAGAAATAGTTCAGGAAGGAACCCAGGAAATTGTTGATCTTTTAAATAAATATGAAGAAATCAATGCGCGCTTTGCCGAACCAATGAGCGATGATGAAATGACAAAGTTGATTGATGAGCAAGGCAAGGTTACCGAGCTGATTGAGCAAAAAGATGCTTGGGAATTAGATTCTAAATTGGAGAGAGCCATGGATGCTTTACGCTGCCCCACCGGAGATACGCCTGTTAAAAATCTTTCGGGAGGTGAACGCCGCCGGGTAGCTCTATGTCGATTATTGCTTTCGGAACCTGAGGTTTTATTACTTGATGAGCCTACCAACCACCTCGATGCCGAATCTGTTGAATGGCTCGAAAATCATTTAAAAAATTATGCCGGAACCGTAATCGCAGTCACCCACGATCGGTATTTTTTAGATAATGTTGCAGGTTGGATTTTAGAACTCGACCGCGGGGAAGGCATTCCATGGAAAGGAAATTATTCTTCCTGGCTCGATCAAAAAAGCAAGCGATTGGCCATGGAAGAAAAAACGGAAAGTAAACGACGCAAGACCCTTGAGCGGGAATTGGAATGGGTGCGAATGGCTCCAAAAGCGCGACATGCCAAATCCAAAGCCCGTTTGGCATCTTACGAAAAAATGCTGAGTCAGGACGTTGGGCAAAAAGAAGAAAAGCTGGAGCTTTACATCCCTAATGGCCCACGACTTGGAAATTCGGTGATAGAAGTTCAGGGTATTACCAAAGCATTTGGAGATAAATTACTTTTTGAAAACTTAAATTTTAGTCTCCCTCCTGCCGGAATTGTAGGAATTATTGGCCCAAACGGAGCAGGAAAAACAACTCTGTTCCGCATGATAATGGGGCAAGAAACACCCGATTCAGGTAATTTTAAAGTAGGAGAAACAGTAAAGTTAGGATATGTAGATCAAGCTCATGCTGATATTGATCCTGAAAAAACGGTTTGGCAGGTAATTTCAGAAGAAAATGAAATCATCAAACTTGGTGATCGCTCAATGAACTCAAGGGCTTACGTTGCTCGATTTAATTTTAGTGGCGCTGATCAGGGGAAAAAGGCAGGGGTGCTTTCTGGTGGAGAACGTAATAGATTGCATTTGGCATTAACGCTAAAACAAGAAGCAAACGTTTTGTTACTCGATGAACCATCAAATGACATTGACGTGAATACCCTACGAGCACTTGAAGAAGGATTAGAGAATTTTGCCGGTTGTGCGGTAATTATTTCGCACGACAGATGGTTTCTGGATCGCGTTGCAACCCATATTTTAGCTTTTGAAGGCGATTCGCAAGTTTACTTTTTCGAAGGTGGATATACGGATTATGAAGAGAATAAAAAGAAAAGGTTAGGCAATACCGAACCTAAACGCATTCATTATAGAAAGCTAAAAGTTTAAAATGGAAGACTTAGAATTAAAAAACATCCTGATTGAAGAATTAGGATCAATGCCTTTTAAAGACAAAAAAATTATTAAAGAAGGTGGAAATATACCTGATGATTTGCTAGAAAAGCTAATCCACAAAAACGAGAAGAAAAGAAAATTTTCAAAAATCATGTTAACCATTCTTTTAATTCTTCTTTTAGTCACTTTATTTCTTAATTATTTTTTAGATACTGATAGACTAACCTTCATGCTTTTTGGGTCTATCGTTATGATGCAAATTCCTCAACTTATCTTTCACCCCGACTATAAGGATAATTCAAAAAAAGATTTGATATATAGACTATTCAAACATTTTCAATCCAAAGAAAAACTGCCAAATAGTTAATTAAATTTCAGCTTTAGTCTGTTTCCCATTCACTCTGCGAGAGATTTGCAGCGGATTCTCATTTTTCAATTCATCGGGCAAAAAATGATTAGGCCAGTTTTGATAGCTAATTGGTCGAACAAAACGATAAATGGCATCAATGCCAACAGCAGTAAACTTAGCATCGGAAGTAGCCGGATACATCCCTCCATGGTTCATTGATGGACAAACCTCAACACCTGTTGGAACGCCATTAAAAATCAGTCTACCAACTTTATTAGCCAACTTACGAATGATGGGTTCATAATCAAGAACTTCTTTTTCTTCTCCAATAACCGATGCTGTGAGTTGACCTCCCAGCTGCTCCACAACATCATCCAGTTCAGATTGATCCACACATTTTACAATAAGCGAAAATGGCCCGAAAATTTCTTCTGACAATTTGGGATTTGTGATGAAAGATTCACCTCTTACTGATGCAACCAAAGGTCGACCAGGCAAATCATTTCCATCATTATTTGAAGTTCCTTCCAGGGTCACATTTTTTTGAGCTAGAACTTTCTCCAATCCATTCGAATAAGCCAATGCAATTCCTGATGTAAGCATTTTTGCCGGTAAAACCTCTTGGATATTCCCTACCAGAGATTTAATAAATTTATCCAGATATTCGCCTTGAATTCCAATCATTAAACCAGGGTTGGTACAAAACTGACCAACCCCTGCTGTCAATGAAACAGCATAGGATTTTGCAATTTCTTTATTCCGGTTTTTTAATGCATCATTCAATAATAAAATTGGGTTAATACTTCCCATTTCAGCATAAACCGGAATTGGCTCTGGTCTCTTAGCAGCCATATCCATCAAAGCCCTGCCTCCACTTTGCGAACCGGTGAATCCAACCGCTTTAATCTTTGGGTGCGTTACTAATGCAGTTCCAACAGCATAACCCGAATCATTTAAATTAGAAAAAACGCCTTCCGGCATGTTTGTATTTTGAGCAGCCAGCAGAATTGCACCTGCCACCATTTCTCCAGTGCCTGGATGTGCAGGATGTGATTTAACAATTACAGGGCAACCGGCTGCCAATGCGGATGCGGTATCTCCTCCGGCAGTTGAATAAGCCAAAGGAAAATTACTTGCTCCAAAAACAACAACAGGCCCAACTGCCGTATAAATTTTTCTCAAATCGGGTTTTGGAATTGGTTCACGATTCGGGAGCGCCGTGTCAATCGAAGCATTAACCCAGCTCCCGTCTTTTAATAAATCAGCAAACATGCGAAGCTGATTTACTGTTCTCTCACGTTCACTTTTAAAACGAGTAATTGGCAATGCAGATTCAATAGATGCACGCTGCAATAAGTCATCTCCCAAATTCACAATTTCATCTGCGATCGCATTTAAGAAATTAGCCCTGTCTTTTTGTGAAATTTGTTGAAATTCAAAAAATGATTTACTTGCCATCTCGACTGCTTGCTCAATTTCCTCATGAACAGCTGGATAAAATATATCTTTTAAATTCTCACCTGTTTTTGCGTTAATGGCATGAAACCCGTTTTCAGATAACTTACTTTTGGTATTCCCAATAAAATTTGCTCCTGTTAACATTTTCAAAATATTAATGATAAAATTATCTTTTGTATGAGCAAAGATAAGAAGCACATCTGAATCTTTTATTTAAGAGCTACTAATATTCCGATCATCAAAACAGGACTTGCAATAAAATTGTAATTTTGAAACTTCTACTATTTTAATTAAACAAAATCGAAAAGTATGATTCATATTACCAATCAATTAACAGATACTCTTGCTTCGGAAGCTTCAAAATCCGAAAGAAAAAGGAAAAACTATAATTTTCATCAAGATGCAAGTGAGCGAATTCACCGAATGATTCATGCTACGAATCCTGAAACTTATGTGCAGCCTCACAAGCATGAAAATCCCGACAAATTGGAAACCTTCATCATTTTAAAAGGAAGAGTTTTGGTAATTGAATTTTCTGAGAAAGGGGAAATTATTGATCACCTCATTCTTGACTCAAGCATTGGAAATTATGGAGTGGAGATTCACGCAAAAACTTGGCACACATTGCTTACATTAGAGAAAGATAGTTTGGTTTACGAATTAAAAGATGGCCCCTGGAATGCTTCTGACGACAAAAACTTTGCAGAATGGGCACCAGCCGAAGGAGACTTAAATTGTATGAATTACAATAAATCCCTACTTTCAAAACTGAAGCTTTTGTAAAAGAATATTTTCCCCTACTTTTGTATTAAAGATTAAAACAGAATTCATGGCTCAAAAACCTTCAATACCTAAAGGAACCCGCGATTTTTCACCAGAGGTGATGATCAAAAGAAATTATATTTTCGATACCATCCGCCAAGTATTCAAATTATACGGTTACCAACCCATCGAGACTCCTGCCATGGAAAACTTGTCAACCTTGATGGGTAAGTATGGTGAAGAAGGTGATCGACTTCTTTTTAAGGTTTTAAATTCAGGTGATTTCGTTAACAAACTATCGGATGAGCAAAAGGCTACTGATAATTCCAATAAATTTGCTACGTTCATCTCAGAAAAAGGATTGAAGTATGACCTAACCGTACCATTTGCGCGATACGTTGTACAACATCAAAATGAAATTACATTCCCTTTTAAGCGTTACCAAATTCAACCTGTTTGGCGAGCTGATCGCCCTCAAAAAGGAAGATATCGTGAATTTTTTCAGTGCGATGTTGATGTTATTGGTAGCGACTCTTTGTTGAACGAAGTGGAATTGGTTTTAATAATTGATGAAGTTTTTCGTCGATTAGGAATTGATACTGAGGTAAAAATTAATAATCGCAAAATTTTAGCAGGCATCGCTGAAGTTATTGGTGAACCAGAAAAAATTGTTGACATTACAGTTGCCATCGACAAACTGGATAAAATTGGTTTAGAAAAAGTAAATGAAGAACTCCAGGCTAAGGGAATTTCTGCAGAGGCTATTGAAAAATTACAACCCATTATTTTGCTTGAAGGAATTTTAAAGGAGAAATTTCCCGTACTTCTGGAAACATTAAAAGACTCAGAAATTGGGATGCGTGGTTTAGAAGAAACCATGACCATCATGAAGCATCTTAAGGAACTTGATTTAAAAACGCATTGGACCCTTGATTTAACGCTCGCTCGAGGTTTGAATTATTATACCGGTGCTATTTTTGAAGTAAAAGCCAGAGATGCAAAAATGGGAAGTATTTGTGGTGGCGGAAGGTATGATGATCTGACCGGGATTTTCGGATTGCCCAATGTTTCGGGTGTGGGAATTTCGTTTGGTGCCGACCGCATTTTTGATGTGATGAATGAAAAAAATCTTTTTCCTGAAGGTGCTCAAATCGGGACTCAAATTATGTTTGTGAACTTCGGTTTAAAAGAAGCTGCTTATTGCCTTCAAGCCGTTACAAAACTTCGCAAGGCCGGTATTAATGCAGAACTTTTCCCTGATTCCGGTCGCATGAAAAAGCAGATGAGTTACGCGAATAATAAAAATATCAAATTTGTTGCGCTTGTTGGTGAAAGTGAGATGGAAGAAAATCTGATCACGCTTAAAGACATGGATACAGGTGATCAAACAAAATTAAGCATCAAAGAACTTATTGCTAAACTTTCCTGATAAATCCACATTAATAATTTTGCGTTTTGAATTGAATTTCTGTGATAATATTCATTTGATTTTTTACTTTTACCACATTCAAACTTCTATCATTTTACACTTTTAACTGCATGCCGTAATCATAAATCTCATTTAATGAAAAAAGCTCCGATTTTCTTCTTATTTATTATACTCACGCTCATCTCCTGTTCAACAGGAAAAAAAGCACTACAAAAAGGCGATTATTTCTCAGCCTTAACAAAAGCTGTTGAACGACTTAAATCAGCTCCAAATAATAAAAATGCAACCAAAGTCCTCAAAGAAGGATACCCAACAACACTTAATTGGATAAACGAAGAACTAGATCAGATTCAAAATATCAATGCCCAGTTTAAATGGGAAAGTGCAATTAATATTATGGAGCAGGCAAACCATTTGTCAAGTGAAATCAGGAAAACGCCTGCGGCAAGAAATATCATTGCTAATCCAAAAAGCTTTACGTCGGAATTAAATTCCATTTACACAAAGGCTGCCAACGATCGTTATAATGCAGGAACGAAAGAGTTAGATTTAAACACCCGTGAGTCGGCCCGAATGGCCTATGAGCATTTCAAAATAGCCGATAATTTTGTTACAGGTTATAAAGATACTCGCAATTTGATGGAGATTTCCAAAGAAATAGCCACCGTAAAAGTGGTATTGGAAACCATCCCTGTTTCAGTATCCCGATATCAATTATCCTCTGAATTTTTTTATGATCAAGTTTTCGAATTCCTTAATAACCAGTTTAATCAATATGGTTTTGTAAATTTCTTCACTCCATTTCAGGCTGAAAAGGAGAATCTAATTCCGGATTATATTATTAATTTGGAATTTTTTGATTTTTCCGTTGGAAATTTAACCCATAGCGAAAAAGAAGAAAACGCAGAGAAAAGAGTGAAAATTGATTCACGAGATTCTACAAAAATTCAATATAGAACTTATAAGGCAAAAATAAAATTGTTATCAGATCAGGTCGTTTCAGGAGGATCGTTGAGGTCAAGAATTTTTGAACCTGCTACTGACAAACTCTTGTTTGATGAAATTATTCCGGGCACTTTTACATGGGTGAATCAATACGCCATATTTGTTGGTGATGAAGAAGCATTAGATAATAAGCAATTGCGTTTGACCAAAAGAAGTGTGCTTCCACTACCGAATCAACAAGATCTTTTTATTGATTTTACACGACCCATTTATGATCAACTTACTCAGAAGCTGAGCAGATTTTTTAGTAGATTTTGATTATTATTTCTGAATTTAGAATTTCTCTTTTAATTCCTGAATCTGACTCTCGTCAAGCAGATTGTAATTTCCAATTTTTTGAGCTATTAATATCACTTTAACCGTAAAATTGAGCACCTCCATTTTATCATATAAATTATAAATACTTTTTCCGGAAACGAAAGCCCATCCATCCTTTAACAATAAAACTTCAACCTGTTCATCTAACAGATTAAGATATTTTGGGGTATGGTTTTTATCGAAAAACTCATCAATAAAAAGAGGATTTTTTAAAATCAAAAAACTTTCAGGAATAATATGAGTTGAGAAATCAGATGGCTTAAGCAATTTTAAAACTTGAAGTTGAAATGCAGAATAAAATGATTTTGTTCCATTCCCCTTCACAAATTTTGCTTCACTTTTTAAATTCAAAAAATGTTCAGCTCTTTTCTTATAAAATGATGAGGATTGTTCTTGTTTCAGTTCAAATTTTTGATTAAAAGAAAAATTATTTAAAAAAATTTCTAATCTAAAATATTTAATCACTTCTTCATTTAAATCGATCATTTTTTTCTTTAATTCATCAATGTTTTTACCGATGGCAATCACTCCGTGATTTTGCATTAAAACAAAATCAACCTTTTCCTTAAAAGCCTCACAAATTTTAATTCCCAATAAATCACTCCCTGAGATTGCATAATCTGCATAACCAATCTTATATTTTTCACTCAAGTTTTTTAAATCAGGATGATTTTTGTTTAACAAACTTAGGGCAACAAGAACAGGAGGATGAATGTGAATAATCGTATTTGTTTCCGGAAACTTTTTATAGAGAGACAAATGAAATGGGTATTCCATTGAAGGTTTGTTTTTCCCAACTTGTTTCTCATCAAGCGTCAAATAGGCAAAGTCATCAGTCTTTAAAAATCCTTTATCAATTTGCGACGGAGAGATACAAATCAATTCTTCATCACGGCATGAAATATTCCCGCCTGAAGAAGTTGTTAAGCCAAGTTGATAAAACTCCTTGAAAACCTGTCTAATTTTATTAGCAATAATTTTACTCATCAATTTTCAAAAATCATATCATAATAGCGCTGTATGCTTTTTTCTAATTCTGAAATTGAGATATACTTACTGTATCTTTTGGTTTCTTTTCCATCAAAAAAGACTAGAATAGTTGGGCTTGAAAATACATTAAAATTACCAGTAACTTGAGGTGCTGACTCAGCATCAATAAACTCCATCTTCATTTTAGGAAATTTATTCTTAAGCAATTCCCCAACTTTAGGTCTTAATGTAACACATGGCGCACAATGGCTTGTTGAGAAATAAATCAGAACAGCATCATTGCTTTTTATCAAATCTTGAATTTCAATTAATGTTTGACTCATGGATAAAATGTTTTCTGCAAAATAAAATAAATTTTCTTTAGCATTGAATATAAATAATTTATACTTTTATCAGCTAATCGAAACACCATGAATTGGACCTTAAAGTTCAAAATAAAAGTGAATCGCACGGCACTCTGCTAGTCCGACAATGAATGTGATTAATATTCGCATCAATCGGAAATTTAGGATCATCATTAATTATTTCGATTATCCACTTTCTTAACCAATTTTCCTAACAATTAAATTTCCGGTTTATAACTAGTTTACTATTATTTACTGAATTTTCAATAGACGAAAAATGAAAACACATTACATAAGTCCTGAAAAACTGACTTTCAAAATCATATATAATATTCTTAAAGAAAATTACAAGATTGCACTTTCTGATGAATCGAAAAGAAGAATTTTAAAATGCCGCCAATACCTCGACGATAAAATGGCTGCTAAAGATGATCCAATTTACGGCATCAATACCGGTTTTGGATCCCTCTGCGACCATCGAATTTCAAGAGAAGAATTAGGAACTTTACAAAGCAATTTGGTGAAATCACATGCCTGCGGAATCGGAGATGAGGTTCCTCAAGAGATTGTAAAACTGATGATTTTACTAAAAATTCAATCTCTTTCTTACGGTCACTCAGGAATTCAATTATGTACGGTTGAAAGATTGATTGAGTTTTTTAATCATGATATTATCCCTGTGGTATTTCAATTGGGTTCGCTCGGCGCATCCGGAGATTTAGCACCTCTGGCTCACCTTTCTTTACCACTTTTAGGTTTAGGGGAGGTAACCTATAAAGGAGAAAAAAGAGATACCGCATCAGTTTATAAAGAATTAGGATTGGAACCAATTTCATTACGTTCAAAAGAAGGATTGGCTTTATTGAATGGAACACAGTTTATGAGTGCTTATGGCGTAATTAGTTTATTAAAAACCTTCAGACTTTCGCAATTATCCGATATAATTAGCGCCGTTTCACTTGAAGCCTTTGACGGTCGGATAGAGCCTTTCAATGATGTGGTTCACCAAATCCGTCATCACAAAGGACAAATTAAAACGGCAGAGCGCATTCGGATGATACTTGAAGGGAGTGAAATAATTAATCAACCAAAAAAACATGTTCAAGATCCCTATTCTTTTAGATGCATTCCTCAGGTTCATGGAGCTTCAAAAGATTCCATCAATTATGTTGCTTATGTTTTCTCATGCGAAATAAATGCGGTTACGGATAATCCGACCATTTTCCCGGATGAAGATTTAATTATTTCAGGTGGAAATTTCCACGGTCAACCTTTGGCGCTTGCCCTCGATAATTTGGCTATTGCAGCAGCAGAATTAGGAAGCATTTCGGAACGCCGTACATATCAGTTACTTTCGGGTAAAAGAGAATTACCTGCATTTTTGGTTGCTAAGCCAGGGCTCAATTCAGGCTTTATGATTCCTCAATATACTGCCGCATCTATCGTAAGCCAGAACAAACAACTTTGTACACCAGCTTCTGTCGATACCATCGAGTCATCTCAGGGGCAGGAAGATCACGTGAGTATGGGAGCCAATGCTGCAACTAAAGGATATCGTGTAGTTCAGAATCTTGAACGCATTTTAGCCATTGAATTATTTAATGCCGCTCAAGCACTTGAATTTAGAAAGCCTAAAAAATCATCGCCATATATTGAAGAGTTCATTCAAGAATACAGGAAACAAGTAAGCTTTATCGAAAATGATCAAATCATGAATGTGGCAATGAATTCAACGGTAAACTTTTTACAAAACATTGCCTTAAATATTCCGGATGCATTAAGAGATGATGTTTAATATGAACCCTAAAATATTTATCATAAATAATTAACCTTAAACTAAAATATTATGACTTACATTATTAAAGGATCGGGATTAAAAATTGAGGATGTAGTTGCTGTTGCACGCCATTCTAAAAAAGTTGAATTACATCCTGATGCCATCCAGCGAATTAATAAATGCCGCGCAATGCTTGAAGAAAAAATTGTTGCAGGAGAAATTATGTATGGCGTTAATACAGGAATTGGTGAATTTTCGGAAGTTGTTTTAAATGATAATCAGGTAAAAGATTTCCAAAAATATTTGATTTACAATCACGCTGCAGGTATCGGTGAGCCCATGCCTTTGGAGCATGTGCGAGGTGCAATGCTTGGCCGAATTAATGTTCATGCCCATGGAAATTCAGGGGTAAGAATTGAAATTACGCAAACTTTAGTTGACATGCTTAATAAAGGAGTTACACCCTATGTATGTGAAAAAGGTTCTGTTGGAGCTTCCGGTGATTTAGCTCCGATGTCGCAAATTGCCTTACTCATGATGGGCGAAGGAAAAGCTTATTACCAAGGTGAACTTTTACAAGGAAAAGTGGCATTAGAAAAGGCCGGAATAGCTATCCCTGGCTTACAGGCACGCGACGGCTTAGCAACCATAAATGGTTCAAATGTTTTGACAGCCATGAGTGCATTATTTCTTTATGATGCAGAGCGATGGTTAAAACAAGCAGAAATTGCAGCGGCCATGTCGCTTGAAGCGCTGAAGGCAAACATGAAACCTTATTCATCTCAATTACATGAAGTGCGCGGTTTTAAGGGAGCGATCAGAAGTGCAAATGCCATTAATAAGCTGGTAAATGGCGGCGATTTAAAAGAAGGAAAAGTAAAATGCAAAGTTCAGGATGCCTACTCCATGCGTTCAACGCCGCAAGTAATTGGTGCTGCCCACGATGCATTGGCTTATGCACGTTCGCAAGTAGAGATAGAATTAAACGGCGTTGGTGATAATCCGATTTTCTTTCCGGATGAAAACTTGCAAATTTCAGGAGCAAATTTCCAGGGAACCCCGGTTGCTGTTCCTGTTGATATGGCTGGTGCATGTATTACCATGGTTTCTGTAATGTCTGAGAGAAGAATGAACCGACTGAACAATCCTGCGCTGAGTGTTGGTTTGCCTGCATTTTTGACCAAAGGAGCAGGGATGTTTTCAGGGTTGATGTTAAGCCAGTACACGGCTGATATGCAAATTGTTGAACAACGAATTTTATCAGCTCCGGCATTCGTTCAATCGATTCCTGCTGCTGCCGATCAGGAAGATTTTGTTTCAATGGGAATGAACACTGCCTTGAAAAACAATCAAATTTTGGATAATGCCTACGGAATTCTGGGCATTGAGTTTATGGCTGCAGCTCAGGCGCTCGATTTCAGAGAATACAAATTTGGACATGGGGTTACAAAAGCGAAAGAAATCATTCGAAAACATGTTGAATTTCTAGATATAGATCGACCTTTATTTGATGATCATAATGCCATGAAAAAATTAGTTAAATCATGCGAAATTCTTGAAGAAGTTGAAAAGGTGGTTGGTAAACTCGACTAATTAAAATACTACCTAAAGGATAAGTCCGGCTGATCATAGCCGGACTTTTTGTTTGCAAGCGATAAAACTGTAAATTTGACCCATGAATACGATGAATGAATTATCAAACAATCAAAATATTAAAAGACCTGAATCTTTAAGTATCTTATGCGTATTAACTTTTATTGGAAGTGGTTTGGCTGCATTTTCAAATCTGGTAATCTATCTAAGTTTTGACATGCTTTTTGAAACCTATGAGAGCGGTGGGCTTAATTTACCCGGAGCAGAAATAATTTTCTCTTTCACAAAAAGTTTCTTTATCATTAGCTTTTTTATTTATAGTATTTCTTTTTCTGGTGCATTAAGAATGTGGAAACTTAAAAAAATTGGATTTCATGTTTATGCTATTGCTCAAATACTCCTACTCATATTACCTTCACTATTTGTAAAAACAGAACAATTCCCAATTGTGGGAGTTTTAATTACAGTTGTTTTTATTTTATTCTATTTCCGACATCTGAAGTTTATGCATTAGATATAAAGCACCATGGAAAATCCAGTACAAATTAAAAAGCCTTTCCTTTTAAGAATAGTAAGTATCGTTGCATTAACTTATTATATCGTCTTTTTTGCGATTTTCTTATCAGGAATTATTTTTAATCAATTTATAACAGCCGCTTTGGCGAACTATTTTCCAGATGATATTGGAACTAATGACGTCATTTTTTTTAGTGTGACTGGTGCTTTTTTTTATGCACTTTCAGTCGTTGGAATAACATATTTACGTCGTTTTAAGAAAATAGGGCTAATTATCTATACTTTTTCCATATTTAGCTTTTTCCTAATTAAA
This sequence comes from Bacteroidales bacterium, assembly GCA_963674935.2. Taxonomy (GTDB): domain Bacteria; phylum Bacteroidota; class Bacteroidia; order Bacteroidales. Next base: position 1,265,320 of record CAXXWZ010000002.1, on the reverse strand, counting down.
TTTATCTTCTGGGATATCAGTTTCATAAATATAATAGTCAACTTCTTGTTTATCATTATATTTACCAGCTATTATAGACAATATAACTAGCCATTAAAAATCTTTGTCCCTGTTTTTAGCTATCATATCCTACCTTTTAGATATTAATAATTAACTAAAATATTTAATAAACTTTTAATTAATAATTAATCATAAACAGAAATCATCAAATCATAACTTTCTATACTCTTACTACTTTCAATCAACCAATTACAAAACTCATCCTATATATTTAATCATATATACTAGTTACATATAGTTACTAATACGTAATTATTTTGTTATTTTTTTGTTATTTACTGGGTAATTTCATATTTTGCACTATAAATTATATTAGGTGCAAGACTTTCAATTACTGCAAAATCTTAACCTAAAGCAAATTAATTATGAACCAACATTTTTATTAACCAACTTTTTTACTAACCAAATTTTTTAATTATGAGAAAATTTACAATTTGGCTAACGTGCTTATTTTTCTTAATGAGCATAGGAATAGCTAATGCGCAAACAAAAGTAGTAACTGGTACTGTTACCAGTTCTGAAGATGGTTTGCCAATTCCTGGTGTAACAGTCATGGTGCCTGGTACAACCATAGGTACTACTACGAACCTAGAAGGAATGTATAGTCTTAACGTAACAGGCAACTACACAACTATTCGATTTCAATTTGTAGGAATGCTTACAAAAGACGTGCAGATTGGATCATCTAATGTATTGAATGTTGTTCTTGATCCCGACATTATACTCATGGACGAGGTAGTTGTTACAGCAATTGGTATCTCCAGAGAGAAAAAAGAATTGGGCTATAACGTTCAATCGGTAAATGCCGATCAAATTTCCAGCAAACCAAATGCTGACGTTGTAAACAGTTTAGCTGGCCGAACTTCCGGAGTTTCAGTTATTAGTTCAGCTGGTGATGCAGGGGCTTCTACTTTTATTACGATCCGTGGCTCAGCATCAATTACTGGTAATAACCAACCTTTGTTTGTTGTTAACGGTATGCCAATTATGTCAGGTGGAGGTTCTACCGGTGTTGGTGGTGTTACCACTTCAAGCCGTTCTATTGACTTAAACCCTGAGGACATTGAATCCATAACCGTTCTTAAAGGTGGTGCTGCAACGGCACTATACGGTGTTCGAGCTGCCAACGGTGCTTTGATTATTACTACAAAATCAGGCAAGAAACTGGAAACAAGAAAAATTGAATTCCATACCTCTGTTGGTTTTGATCAGGTTTCTCAATTACCTGCCCGTCAAAACTTATATGCTCAAGGTAATAATGGCGTATATGATGGAAACATTAGATCATGGGGTCCAGCAATTGCTGACATGGAGTATGATGGAGATCCTAATTATAAATGGGATCCGTTCGGAAGTTTGGTTCCTAAAGGAACAGGAAGCGGAGTGCCAGCGCAGGCTTACGATCCGTATGAGTTTTTTCAAACCGGAATTTCAACTAACAATCGTTTAAGTGTAAGTAATGGGAATGATCTGGGAAGTTATTACTTCTCTATATCTAATTTGGAGCAGGACGGTATTATTCCAGGTAACCATTTAGGAAGAACTACCTTACGTTTAAATGCCACAACTAAAATAAGTGATAAAGTTACTCTTGGAACAGATTTCGCTTATACTAATTCTGTAACTGATCAAGTTCAAAAAGGATCTAATACTTCTGGTATTATGTTGGGTTTATTAAGAACTCCTCCATCTTTTGATAATAGCGCAGGATACGAATTTCCAGATGGAACACAACGTAACTTCTTATTTGGAGGTGGTTTTGATAACCCATACTGGGTATCAAATAATATTACCTACAAAGAACAAGTTAATCGTTTTACAGGAAGTGGAAACCTGAACATTCGTTTCAACGATTTCCTAAGCTTGTCTTACAATGCAGGTGTTGACTGGTATACAAGAAGATATACGAATCGATTTGCAATTAATTCAAGAGCCTATATGTCTGGTTATATGGACGAATACATGAATTATGCTGCTATTTTTAATTCAGATCTTTTATTAAACTTCCAAAAAGATTTTGGTGAAGATTTGAATGTTAAATTTACCCTTGGAAACAATATGTATTCTTCCTTTAGTAAATTTATATATGGAGATGCAGATGGATTAGAAATTCCAGAATTCTATCAATTATCAAACTCTGCAACAAATACAGTTTCAACAGGTATAGGTAATTACCGTACCATGGCTGTTTTTGGCGATTTGCATGTGTCTTATAAGGATATGCTTTATTTAGGTGTAACCGGACGTAACGATTGGTCTACAACTATGCCAGAGGTAAATCAATCTGCTTTCTACCCCTCAGTAAGTTTAGGTTTTGTTTTTACAGAACTTGAGTCTCTTAAAGGTAATTCAGTACTCTCTTTTGGTAAGTTAAGAGCTTCTGCAGCTCGCACGGCAAATATTGCCTCTGCTTACAATACCTCAAATTACTTCTACTCTGCTGGTACCGGCGATGGCTGGACAAATGGTGTTGGATTCCCTTATATGGGAAATGCAGGTTTTGCCCTAGGTTCAGGATTAGGAAACCCTGACCTGAAACACGAAACCATGGATTCATGGGAAATTGGCCTTGATGTTAGATTATTAGAAAATAGAATTGGTATAGACGCTACTTATTTCAGTAATAAAAACTCTGACCTTTTATTAAGTGTTCCAATTGCACCCACTTCAGGATTTACATCCGTATTCTTGAATGCTGCAACTATGGAATCAAAGGGTGTTGAACTTAGTTTAGACGCGACACCTATTCAATCTAAAAATTTCAAATGGGACATCTTCGCTAACTTTACTAAATTCACTAATACTGTAGTTACATTAGCTGAAGGCGTTGATAATATTGTAATTGGTGGATTTACAGTACCTGATGTGAGAATCCAGGCTGGTGAACAATACGGAAGTATCTTTGGTAATGACTGGATGAGAGATGAGCAAGGTAGGGTATTAATTAACGATGACCCAACCGATAATTACCGTGATGGTTATCCTTGGACCGATACACGCTCAATGGTAAACGTTGGAAATACACTTCCTGACTGGACTGCAAATATTACAAACACTATGACTTATAAAGAGATTACTTTATCGTTCATGTGGGATATTAAGATGGGAGGATCAATGTACAACGGTACTCGATTTGCTATGAACAGTTATGGTACTTCTGCAGCAACAGAATATCGCGAAGTTTATTATACTCCTGAAGGAACAATTGATTTTAATTTAACTCCTGCCGAAAACATCGTTGTACTTGATGGTGTTTATGGACATGCAGACGCTAATGGCAATCCTGTAGGAACTGGTGTAACTAACGTAACTCCTGTTGTTTTAGACCAAGCCTGGTTTACAGGTCATGGTAGTAACTTCGGTGGTGGTCCAACTATTGCAGCCATGGAAGATGGTAGCTGGTTGAGGCTAAGAGATATAACTATGAGTTATAACTTACCTATTAAAACTACAATCGTTAAAAATGCTCAGGTGTATTTTTCCGGTAAGAATTTATTACTCTTTACTCCTTACACAGGTGTCGATCCTGAAACTAACCTTCAGGGTGCTAGAAATGGACAAGGTATGGATTACTTTAATAACCCGGGTGCTAAAACCTATATGTTCGGTTTAAAAGTAACCTTTTAATTAACTTTAAAATTTAAATCATTATGAAAAAATACATTTATAATATATTTAAAGTGTTAGGATTGACATTTATGTTTGTCTTGGTTCTTTCTTCTTGCGATAAGTGGATAGACACCGATATAAATACCGATCCTGATTCTCCGGCAGATGTTCCAATGAACTTAATGTTACCTGCCATCGAACAATCATTAGGCTACAACATGACTGGTAATGATATTGTTAGAGTTACTAACATGTGGATGCAGCAATTTGATGGCACAGGTCGTCAATCTCTTACACAAGCTCAATATCAACTTTTACCAACAGATGTTAATAACCTCTGGAATTCAATGTATACAGAGATGTTTATGAATTCTGTTGTGTTAATTGACAAAGCTGAAAACACTGAAGGAAAAGAATCTCCTCACAATGCTGGTGTTGGTCAAGTAATTATGGCAACTACTTTAGGCATCGCAACAGATGTTTGGGGAGATATGCCTTATAGTGAAGGGTTTAGGGGTGTTGAAAGTATATTCAAGCCCGCTTTCGATACACAAGAAACGCTTTATGGTACTATTAATACAACACTTGATGCAGCAATTGCCAATTTAAGTTCTGCAACTAATCTGGTTAATATTGGTGGTGATGTAATTTATGGAGGAAGTGCAGCTAAGTGGATAAAAGCAGCTTATTCAATTAAGGCTCGCCATGCACTTCAATTAAGTGCAAAAAATGGTGCTTCTGCCTATACTAATGCACTTGCCGCAGTAGCTAATGGATTTACTTCAAATGCTGATGACTATCAAGTTCCTTGGGATGCATCCACTAAAAATCCAATTTATCAATTTATGAGTGAGCGTACGGATATCCGTATGGGTGCTACTTTAATTGACCTGATGAAACTTACAGATGATCCTCGTATTCCTTTCTATTGTGCTAAAGATGAAGATGGTGGATATTCAGGAAGTCCTATTGGTAGTGAAACTACTGCTGCCTCATGGCCAGGTCCATATTTGGCTGCAATTGACGCTTCAACAGTAATCATGTCTTATGCTGAACTTAAGTTTATTGAGGCCGAAGCTTTATTTATGACTAGTGGAGCTGCAGCTGCACAAAGTGCTTTTCAAGAAGCAGTTGCTGCATCTGTACTCAAAGTTACCGGTTCTGCAAATACTGCATGGTTAGATGCCAATATTAATGGGCTTACTGTTACACTTGAACTCATTATGGAACAAAAGTATATTGCTACAGTTGGAACCAACCAAGCATTTGCAGATTATAGAAGGACAGGACTTCCTGTTATTGCATTACATCCTGATGCTCTTCTTCCTGCTATACCTACACGATTTCCTTATGCACAAGATGAAATCACCTACAATGGGGAAAATGTACCATCTGTTCAAATTAGTGATAAACTGTGGTGGGATCAATAAAATGATTAATTATTAAAACAAAAAAATCATGAAAAATATATTTAAATTATTGAGTATTTTTATTGTAGCGGGAATTCTTTTTGTGTCCTGCGAAAAAATACCTTATTTCCAGGATAATAGTCGACCAGCTGATGCAAATGTTGCTGATTACTATCTACAATTCATCAATGCTGCCAAAACAGCTGAAACAGGGGTTACTGTATCAGGCGAATTGGTTGAGGTGCAAAGCTCTATTGCTGTTGTTATAATGGGAATGCCCCAATCTCAGGACATTACCGTAAACATAACTTTAGATCCTGCTAGTACATTAGCAGCGGATATGTATACCCTATCTGCTACTAGCATTACAATTCCTGCGGGACAAACCTCTGGATCGGTTGATTTTTCAACTGTTGCTGCAAATATGCCTGTTGGACAAACCTTAACATTTATCTTAAATATGGATGCAGGTGCGCATAATAATCCAAATCCTAATGCAACCAAATTAACTTATAATGTTAAACGGATTGAGTTTTGTCCTTGGACTGCCGCAGAAATGGTAGGTACTTATACCGGTACTGATTTCTCTGGTTATGGTCAATTGACTATGGAGGGTGCATCTTTTGAAGTATTCCTGGTTGATGATACTCATATTGCTGTTTCTGGCCTTTGTCAATCATTATATGTAGGTGCTTGGGGCGAGACTGTTACTGGTGGTGATAGGGTTGTATTTGAAGTTTTGCCAAATGGCTTAATGACAACTGTTAACCAACACCTTTGTGAAACTGACAATGTATGGGATTACTACATGGGTCCTGACGCAAGTAGAACACTTAAATGGGATGGATGTAATCAAATCATTACAATTCCTTATATCTTCCATTGGGATGCTGGTTACGCTGATGCTTATCAGTGTTTAGCAGTTATGACTAAAAACTAGTTAGTATAAACGAAGAACTTAACATATTAAGTTGAATTCTTAACAAGAAAAGAGGCTGCTGGATTAGCAGCCTCTTTTTTATGCTACTAAAAATCTCCAAGGAAAAGCTAACATATTTTATCAGGCTTTTTAATTGTTTAAAATGCGCAACATAGTTATAATCTCAATAATAGCCATGCTTTTCGTTAGACAAAGAATAGTAAAAAAATAATGCGTTTTATCACTTTTTTGAGTGAGTATCACAATATACAAGATTCCAGTTTTATGGGCTTTATATTGGAAGGCTATTTAATTAGGTAGTTTGTTTTCGTTCATTACTTTTTAAATAGTGCGAACAACATTCCCATCTATTTTTTCTCAAAAGTTTTGAGATCTATAACGATTACGCCATTTGCGCCACGCACTCCATAAATAGCAGCATCAGAACCTTTCAAAACCTGAATCGATTTTACATTATTTGGAGAAATATGATCGATAGTACTAACGGGTATACTGTTCACAATAAAAAGAGGCTCAGTACTTAAGGTAAATGATGCAACTCCTCTAATGGTAATGGAGTTTCCACGCACATTTACACCAGCAACCGTTCCTTGTATCATCTCATAGATTGTCCTGTAAGAATCATTATTTTTTACAGAGTTTTGATCAACTTTACCGAAATGCTTTTTTAGGTTTTGGGCATGAGCTTTGATATAATATGCATTCATATCATCAGTTTCCTTCATCATTGGTTTACTTAATGAATCCGCTAATAAATCACTGGATGAAGGCAAAACGAAAGTTATTTCCTCTTGTCCTTGATAAGTTATATCAGTTGCACCTTGCAGTGTAGTATAAACTGTAATTCTTTTTACTTTTGATTTAAATTTTAGCTCTAATCTCCCATCAACGTCACTTAAAACCTTGTAATTTTTTCCATCAACAAAAACAGAAGCGTTTTGAATGGGATTTCTTTCAGTGTCAATCACGAGAACTTTGAGTACTGTTTTTTTTGAATGTTTTTTTTCTTGAGCAGAACTAACATTAACAATAAACAGACAAAGAATGATTAGGAATGCAGGTATAGGTTTCATAAAACATTGATTTAGATTATGCCTTATTCTATATACAACTCAAAAAAACATGTTATTTACAATCCGATTTAGATAAACAACCTCATGAAATTAATCAAAATGAATTTAACATGAAGATTATTAGTCAAATAATATTATAAACTATTGTAATAATTAACTAATCTAACCAAATCTTCTTCCTTATTAAATTTTATCTTTTCATCCTTTATGTAAGCTTTAACCTCTGCTTTATGTGTTGTTAAATTCTTAATAAACTTTTTTGACGATTTCATCAAAAAGGGTTCTCCGTCAGAGATTTTTCCAATAAAGCTTACATTATCTATATAATAATATTCCTTGGTTCCGCTTCCGCCTTGATAATTTGAGACAAAATTGTCGAATGATAGTTTCTTAAGGCGTTTCATAAACAAGGAAAGCTTTCCGTCCACACAGAGCTGAAAATAACCATTAAATTTTCGATCAACATTTTCTCTTAGTTTTGGGTCAAAAACAAACACCTTATTGTCAAGATAAATATATTTTACAGCATATGGACGATTTAAAATGAGTGTATCATTTCCTCTCACTATTTCAAATAAATCTTTGGCAATATTATAACGCATTAATTCAGATCCCGATTTTTGTCCATCATGCAATTCTAATATTCCATGATCAAAATAATCGCTTAAAAAAGGAGTTCCATTGATTGGAATTTTACCAGTGTTAGAATAACTATGGGTAACTACGCCATCTATCACGGAAGTTGACTCAACTTTAGAACCGGTCGGAACTCCTACCGTAGAAAATGTTTGTGAAAAACATACGGAAGCGGCTAAAATTAATAGTGTCAAAAATAAAAGTTTCTGTTTCATAATAATAAATTTGTATACGGTCTGTATCGATGAGGTGATGGTTACAGGTTAAATTAAAATCACTACTAATTTATATAAATTTTCAATGCCAGTGCATTGACCCTTTTAAAAGATTTAAGAAATCACTAAGCAGAGGCCGATTAGGTTGGTATTAAATTTGCACGTGGTAATTATTTTAATGGCTTTAATCACTGAAAAAAACATTGGGACTCGAGATAAAGGTTAAAAAATCTAATGCATATTTTATCTCCAATTCCTAAAATTGGAACAATTGCTGAAGCAAGAATATTTAGAAATATTTACACTTATCCTATTTCAATATTTAGCTTATTCATAATTAAATTCAATTTCCGGCATATCAGTTCCTGCAATATCAGAGCCAAACTTCTGTTTATCAACACACTTTCTATCTATTACAGATAATATAACTAGTCATTAAGATCCTTGCCCCTATTTTTAATTAACATATGCTATTTTCTGAATATAAATCACTAACTAAAATGTTTAATAAACTTTTAATTAATTATTAATCATAAACTGAAACCAATAGATTCTTATTCTTTATACGCTTATTACTTTCAATCAATCAATTACAATGCTTTTACTTAATTTTTAATTATATGTATTGATTAATCATCGTTACTAATGCTTACTTTTTTTGTTATTTCTTTGTTATTTACTTGGTTATTTCATAATTTGCAGCACGAAATATACTAGGTGTTAAGGGATTAAATCTGAGACAAGAACTTAACACGAAGTACATTAAATATGAACCAAATTTTTTATTAACCAAATTTTTTAATTATGAGAAAATTTACAATTTGGCTAACGTGCTTATTTTTCTTAATGAGCATAGGAATAGCTAATGCGCAAACAAAAGTAGTAACTGGTACTGTTACCAGTTCTGAAGATGGTTTGCCAATTCCTGGTGTAACAGTCATGGTGCCTGGTACAACCATAGGTACTACTACGAACCTGGAAGGACAGTTCAGCCTTAATTTAACAGGTGATCACAAAACCATTCGATTTCAATTTGTAGGTATGCTTACAAAAGATGTGCAGGTTGGATCATCTAATGTATTGAATGTTGTTCTCGACCCTGATGTTGTGCTAATAGACGAAGTTGTTGTGACAGCGCTTGGTATTTCTCGAGAAAAGAAAACCCTTGGATATTCAATTGATGAAGTAAGCGGTGACGATTTAATGCACACACGACCAACTAACGTTGTTTCCGCATTATCTGGAAAAATGGCCGGTGTACAAATTGTTACAGCTTCAGGAGCCGTTGGTGCTTCTGCTCGTATTAATATCCGTGGTAACAGTTCAATGAGAACTGATAACCAACCTTTATTTGTTGTTGATGGTATTCCCATGAACAACTCATCAACAGGTGTTGGTTCAGGTTCTGCCGATTATGGTAACGGAGCAATGGACATTGACCCTAATAACGTTGAGTCAATGACCGTATTAAAAGGTGCAGCTGCAGCCGCAATTTATGGTAGTCGTGCTTTAAATGGAGTTATTATTATCACAACCAAAAAAGGTGCTATTACTAAAAAAGGTATTGGGGTACAATATACTTACGATATTGGTATTGACCGATTAGCAATTTTACCTGACTATCAAAATAAATATGGTCAAGCTACTGGTGGTGATGAGTATACCTACAATCAGTTTCAATTGAACAACCCTGGTGTTTATGGTTCTTATCAGGAATATGCTGAAAACGAATCATTCAATTATTATGACGGAAATTGGGGTGGAGTAAATGATGGTTGGGACGAAAGTTGGGGCCCTCGACTTGATATCGGGTTAAAATTCAACCAATTTGACTCTCCTTATACTTTAGATGCAAATGGTAATCCTGTTTACACTCCAACTCCTTGGATTTCTCATCCAGATAATGTTAGAGATTTCTTTGAAACAGGTTTCAATCAATCTCATAATTTGACCATTACTACCGGATCAGATAAAGCAGTTTCAAGATTTTCTTATACTAATAATGATGTAACTGGTATCATTCCTAATACAGATCAAAAGAAAAACACTTTTGCTGTAAATACTTCAATGAAGGTGACTAGTAAATTTAGTGTAGATGCTTCTGCAACTTATATTAAAACTAAGAGCGATAACCTTCCAGCTCAAGGTTATAGTGCCGGTAATATCCTACAATCGTTGGGAAGCTGGTTTGGTCGTCAAGTCGATATTAATCCACTAAGAGAACATTGGGACGAACTTGATGCATTCGGAAAACCTTATACCTGGTCATATTACTATCATAACAATCCTTATTGGACTGTTTATAAAAACACAAATTCACGTGATAAAGACAGATTGTTCGGTAGCGTAAATTTCAGATATGATGTATTGGATTGGATGAATGTTGCGTTAAGAGTCGGAACAGATTATTCAACAGACTTCAGAAAATCAGTGATTTACAACCAATCTAACCAAAATAAAAAGAATGGTGGTAATTTCTCTCAAACAACAAGAATCGACCTTTCTAAAAATGCGGATTTAACTGTAAACATCGATAAAGAACTTACAAAAGACATCAGAATTACTGGTCTTGTTGGAGCTAACTATCGTAGTGAGTATTACAATTATCAATCAATTAGTGCTTCAGAACTTACAGTTCCTAACTTTTTTGACGTGAGTAACGTAAGTGGAAATCCTACTGCTGATATGTATTTGAGAAATAAAGAAACCAATAGTTTATACGCTCAGGCAGATGCGTCTTACAAAGATTTCTTATTCCTTGGTGCCACTTTCCGTAATGACTGGAGTTCTACACTTCCAACAGCAAATAATAGTTATTCATATTATTCAGGAACTCTTGGTTTAATCTTTACTGATTTAGTAAAAATTGATCCTAATATTCTTTCATTTGGAAAAGTTCGTGCTAGTTATGCTGTAGTTGGTGGAGATGCTGACCCTTATACATTAGCAGGTTATTACAGTGCTCAAAGCAGTGCTTGGGATGGAGTAACTCGTTATGGATTTATGAGATCTCTGGCTAATGCAGATTTGAGACCGGAAAAGAAAAAAGCTATTGAAGCTGGTTTAGAACTTAAATTCTTCCAAAACCGTTTAGGTGTTGATCTTACTTATTACAAAGAAAATACTTCTGACCAAATTATGGCCATTGATGTTTCAAATGCAACCGGTTTTAGTTCAAAATGGATTAATGCAGGTGAACTTCAAAACAAAGGTATTGAGTTAGCTTTATATGGTGATATCATCAAATCAAAAGGTGATGGATTTAATTGGACAATGCAGGTTAAATATGCAAAAAATGACAATACAGTAGTATCACTTTACGAAGGCATAGAAAAATACCAACTGAGTAGTTCATGGTCAATGACTGTTCAAGCGATTCCTGGTGGAACCTACGGAGAAATGGTAGGAGCAAAATTCTTAAGGGATGATAATGGCGCTATTCTTGTTGATGCTGATGGATTCCCAGAAAGAACCGGAACAGATCAGGTAATAGGAAATATTTCTGCAGATTTTAACTGGGGTGTAGCAAACATGTTTAGTTATAAAGGCATAAACTTATATGCATTGGTTGATGGCCGTAAAGGTGGAGACATATTCTCAGTAACAAAAATGTTTGGTGTTCTCTCTGGAGTACTTGAAGAAACAGCACAAGGAACTATTCGTGAAGATGGTGTTATAGCTGGTCAAAATGTTATGACTGATGAGAATTTTGTAAAAGCTGATGGAAGTGTTAATGATATCAGGCTTTCTGCAAATGATTTTTACGCTAACATGTACAAATTACATGAATTCAGTGTTATTGACGGTTCCTTTATTAAGTTACGTGAAATATCATTAGGCTATGATTTACCTGTAAAATTTGTAAATAAACTTCCAGGTATTCAGAAACTAAATCTTTCTGCCTACGCACGAAACGTAGCCTTATTATGGGTGCATAAATCAAATACTTGTGTAATTGATCCTGAAACAGGATTTGGAGTAGGTACATCTGGTATTGGTCAGGAATCAAACCAATTACCAACTTCACGTACAATCGGGTTTAAAATTGTCGCAACTTTTTAATTTTTGACCACTAACATTTAAAATTCAAATTATGAAAAGAAAATATTTTAACATAACATTGGTGCTAACGGCGTTGATTTTTATCTCATCTTGCACCAAGGATTGGGAGGAGATGAACACTGATCCCAATAACCCTACTGATGGTCCAATGACAAATTTATTAGCTAATGCCATTGCCACAACAGGACTCTCTTTCTACGATTCATGGAATCAAATGAATAGTAGTTTAAGTTATGCAGGCCATGTCACAAAAATTGCTTATATAGATGAGGCCAGATACAATTTCCGTCCAGGCATTCTCGAAGCTGATTTTACAAATTATTATAGAATTCAGCAAGATTTATTAAAAGTGATAGGAAAAGCTCAAGCAACTGAGAATAAGTATGCCGAAGCTGCAGCAATTACACTATCAGTTTATAACTGGCAACAAGCTGTTGACAAATGGGGTGACATTCCTTACTCTGAGGCACTTACTGCTGAAACAGAAGCTAACTTAACACCTGCTTATGATGCTGCTGAATCAATTTATGCTGACTTGTTAACTAAACTTGAATATGCCAATACTTTATTCAATTCACCAGCCTCTGCGGCTAATGTGTTAGGTGCAGGTGATTTCTTATATGGTGAAGATGCTGATGGTTGGCAGATGTTTTGCAATGCGCTTCACTTACGTTTAGCAATCAGAACACAAAACTCAGCCGAATTAAACAAAGTTTTAGGAAATGCAGCAACATATCCACTTTTTACAAGCAATGATGATGAAGCTAAATTGAAATGGCCCGGAGTTTCTCCTTATAAAGAGCCATGGGCAAGTGACAATGATGGTCGTGATGATCACGGTGTGGCAAAAACCTTTATTGACATGATGCTAAATTTAGCTGATCCAAGACTTCCTGTATTTGCAGAGAAGAATACTTCCGGTATTTATAATGGAGCTCCTGAAGGTGCACCAAACGGTGCGTTTAACGTTAATGATATTTCCAGGATTGGAGTAAAATATCGAAACGATTATGCTGGATATTCATATTTCTTGCGTTATTCTGAACAAGAATTTATCAAAGCAGAAGCTTATTTGATGGCCGGAAACGCATCTAATGCAAAAGCGGCTTATGAAGCTGGCGTTGCAGCTAGTTTTGATGAAACTGGAAAGACAGCTGATCTAGCAGCATATATGGCTAAACCAGAAGTTGCTTGGGATAATCTAACTGTTTATAGCAACTTGGAAAAAGTTTATCTACAAAAATGGATAGCTTTATTTAAGCAGGGACAAGAATTATGGGCTGAAAACCGCAGAACAGATTTCCCTGTAATGCCTGCAGCTATTGGTTCAGTATTCCCTGGTCATAACAGACAACCTTTCCGTGAACCTTATCCAAACGAAGAATTTACCTTGAATGGTGCCAACATTGGAACAGCAGCAGCTGGAATTGTTGACTATTATTGGGGAAAACAATTATTCTGGGATAAACGTACTGGTGTAAACTAGAATTATAAGCTTATATACTTAAAAAAGAAATGGTCAAGACAAATTGTCTTGACCATTTCTTTTTATATTTCAATAGCTGCTAATAAGGTAAACTCTTAAAGCTCATCATCCCAATAACGAAGCCACAATTCATTATTAAGTTAACTTTTATTAAAGAGGTAGCATTAACTTAATGAAGATTCGGTGATATTCTTTCTAAAATAAAGTGAGACATTTCCCATTGAAATACTTTGAGGTAATCAAACTTGTATTGATCAAATAATCATTGTTGATTGAACCCCATAAAAGCAATTGGTATCATATAAAATGAATAGCGAAGAATAATGATCTACCGATTTAAATGTAGAATATGATATGATGGAATTAGTTAGCTGTATTTAGTAATTTTACAAACTCATGCAAATCATTTTCATTGTGTATATCTATATGTTCTTTTTTGATTAGGGCTTTAATAGCACTACTTTCTTTTCCAAAAATACGATCAATGTCTTTTTTCTTTCTTAATAATTGAGGCTCATTATATCCAAGCTGAATATAATGGGTATTAACCCCCCTGTTAAATTTAGGTGGCCTGGCCTGGTTAATCCCATTTGAATAATTAGCCTGCCTGAATCTAACATTATAACGCAGTAATAGTTTTATTTTACCATCTTCAAGCAACTGATAGTACCCATATTTTAGATCTTTTTTTAAATAAATAAAAACTGCATCCTTAATACTAATTTGTGCCATCGATGCTGGTTCTGAGATTGCAAGATATTTTTCTTCATCTACCAAAAATTCAATCTCATCATTATAAATATTATAGCGCAACGGAACGTTACGGTATTGAATACTGTCGAGGGTAGTAACATTACCCCGCACAAATTTTTCATTTAAGTATGGAGAACCTTCTATTTTACTCACCTCCAGGATTGAACGTTCTAACAAACTTTTTTCCTGATTAATTAGAAAATCACTATACGTTCTGTGCTCAAACATAACCTGCCCAAAAGCAGAGCCTCCAATAAGAATTAATGAGATGCCTATCATAAAAGGAACAACTAACTTTTCAATACTTTTTTTCATAACAACAATATAATTTAGGGTTTCAACAATCTAATATGCCTACATGTGTAAAAATAAAAAAAATATTACTTAATAATGGCTGTTTTCTTATAATTTATCACGATTTGGCGATTATAAATAATGAATCTTAAGCATCAATTAATAGTTGGATATTTGAACGTTGATTGATCACCCTGTTTCAATAATAATTCCCTGTAATTATTAACCAGTTGCTCAAAGCGATCAAAATAAATTGAATCGACCGGATTAACAGGCGGCGATTCAACTTTAAGCGGATCTATTGCTTTTCCATTCCTGTAAAATCGAAAATCAAGATGTGGCCCGCTCACTAAACCGGTTCTTCCAACATACGCAATTAAATCACCTTGCCTGACAGTTTTCCCAACCTTCATCCCTTTCGCATATTTCGAAAGATGTAAATAACGTGTAGAATAAGTTCCGTTATGCTTTATTTTTATCGTATTTCCACCTTCTCGGGTCCTATTCATTTCAACCACAGTTCCATCTCCGACAGTGTGCACCGGCGTGCCAACGGCTGCTGCATAATCAATTCCCCGATGAGGTCGTCTTATTTTCAACACCGGATGCAAGCGACTATTTGAATATCGCGAACTAATTCGTTTAAAGCGAAGTGGTGCTTTTAAAAATGCCCTTCTCAAACTACCACCCTGCTCATCAAAATAATCACCTACACTATCTTGTATAAAATAAAAAGCGTAATAATCCTTTTTAGAATGGGTAAACAAGGCCGCTTGTACTTTTCCTAGGCCAATCTTTTTATCTTCAACCAATAATTCCTCATAAATAACTTTAAATGCATCACCTTTTTGA
Source organism: Bacteroidales bacterium (assembly GCA_963674935.2). Lineage (GTDB taxonomy): Bacteria > Bacteroidota > Bacteroidia > Bacteroidales. Next base: position 1,249,931 of record CAXXWZ010000002.1, on the reverse strand, counting down.
ATCCCGAAGAAATCAATCGTCCAGGCGAAAATTTCAGAAAGCTCATTTGCCAAATTTGGATCGCCATCCTGATCAACTATGGCATTCCATAGTGAAGAGGTGATTTCTCCGTCAATTTCATTCATCCTAATCTGAACTTCTTTATTCCCGGCATGTACATGCACCGAATCTCTAAAATCGAAAACAATGTAAGAGGTTGGTGAGTTTTCATAAATAAAATACTGAACTTTTTGTAAGGAGTCATTCGTTCTGAGGATTGAATAATTATGGCCGGAGCGGATGTGACGAACATCAAAAATTGGCTTGGCACGTTTAACAGCCAAATCAATTTTTGCATAATCAATATTATGCGACATTAAGATATCAGCCAAAAACTCATTTCTTTTAATTTTACTTTTGACAATCTCTAAGGAGTCAATGATGATCCCATATTTTATTGTTGGCACGTATTCCGGAATTTCAGGCAAAATCTGTGTTGACTTTTTTGAATTCACATAAAATTCGTTGATGAGGATAATCGTTAAACCAGATAGGATTAGTATTAAAATTTCAATTATTCTTCTCTTCATTAAATAGCTATTTAGGCTGTTCGGCTTTATATTTTTCAACCAGTTGGATAAAATCACGGGTGACATCATTAGGCACCGTAATTGATAAATGATAATGCTTAATTTTCCATGAATCCCCAACCTTAATTATTACTCCGGATGATCTGCATACTCCCATCCAGGTCTTTAACTTTTCATCAAACCATGCTAAATCTTTTGCCTCGTTTAAATAGACCCCACGATCAAATGGTTTAAAATCCCAGGCTGAGCCTTGATCGAAATAAGGTTTACAAAATGCCTTAAATTCTTTTGTATTCCATTTCTCCGTTTCATCTGTGCCAATATAATAAGCATCTTCATCCATGCAACCGAAAAAGGCTTCAAAATCAGTCTCTGCAGCTGCCTTATGCCAACGATCTACCAATTCATTTATTGCTTTTATTTCTGACGAAACCTGAAGCTCAATATTTACTGATAAATTTTTGCCAAAGACTGAACCTGAAAGTAACACACTAATTAGAACAATATAAAAACGCATAGCTATCATGTTTAACATTAAAAAGCTAAAATACGATTTTTGATCTATAAAAAAACGAGGACTATTTATTACTTAATGAAAAGTTTAGTCCGGCTCTGAAAGCTTCCAAATTAACCTGTACAACATCTTCACCTTTACTGGCAAAAATAGTTCTGATTGCTTTTTCGAGGGTGCTAATTTCAATGTCCAAAAATGGAGCACTTGCCCCCAAAATCACAATATTTGCGGAGCGAGCTGATCCAATTTTTGTTGCTATCGCATCCGCATCAATAATGATGTGATTGGGAATTGATTTGATTTTATCCAAAATCAAATCTAAATCAGGATAGTTTGGAATATTAATAAACGGCTTTGTATTGGCAATAATCCAGCCTTCTTTTGATAAAAGCGGAAGATATCTCAAAGATTCCATCGGCTCAATAGAAATGATCAAATCTGCTTTTCCTTCCGGAATTAAATCAGAGGCAATATTTTCTGACGATAGTCTGAGATGCGATTGCACATCTCCTCCCCTTTGGCTCATTCCATGAACTTCAGCTTGTTTTAGCTGAAGATCAATATCGATGGCTGCAGTTCCTATTGTTGCTGCGATGGAAAGTATACCTTGCCCTCCAACACCTGCAAGTATGATGTCTTTTTTCATAGTGCGTTCTGATTATAATTCAATTTGTTTTGCTTTATGTTTCAATCTCATTCTCTTATTCAAGGTTTGAATACATTCCCGACGGGGAATTACAACAGAGACTCCCTCATATTTCAATTCCTCGGCAATGACCCGAACATTTTCTTCATGCTGTTTTGGAAGTGGCTTGATCACTCGAATATGTTCTTCCTCCACCCCTAAAGCCATGCAAATAGATTCAATTTTTCCAAGGGCCGATGAAGTTTGACCACCAGTCATTCCGGTGGTTGAATTATCAAGAATCAACACTGTGATGTGCGAATTATTGTTTACCGCATCAAGCAAACCGGTCATCCCCGAATGTGTGAAGGTTGAGTCTCCAATGGCTGCGACTGCCGGCCTTAATCCGGCATCTGCTGCGCCAATAGCCATGGTGATTGAGGCACCCATATCTACACAGGAGTCAATTGACTTGAGTGGCTCAAGTGCGCTCAGCGTATAACAGCCAATATCTGAAAACACCTTTCCTAAGGGATAAGGTTTTAAAGCTTCATTCACAGCCAGAAATGCATCATTATGTCCGCAACCCTTACAAAGTGAAGGTGGACGGCCGGCAACAAAATCCGGAATATTTTCACCTCTGGTATCTTCTTTTCCAAGGCTTAAAGCTACATTATTAGGATTTAGCTCACCATCACGTGGAAGGCTACCATCAAGTCTTCCTCTAATTTTTTTACCTAAATTTAAAAATCCTTTCAACTTTTGTTCAATGAGAGGATAACCATCTTCAACAATCAACAATTCATCACAACTATTGTATAATTTTTCAACCATTTCCTCAGGGATAGGATACTGGCCAATTTTCAACACAGGATGTGGAATATGGCCACCGGCATAATTTTCCATTAAGTAATTGTACCCAAGCCCGCAACAAATAATTCCAAGGCTTTTGTCATTCCCATCAATATATATGTTAAAACCCGAATTGGTAGCTTCGGCTTTCAAATCAACTTGTTTTCCTAACAATTCTTTATATTGCTTTCTGGCTATAGATGGTAGCAGGATAAATTGTTTTGGATTGGTTGGAAACTTTATTTGGTTTTGTTCAAGAGCTGCTGTTCGAATTACACCTGCCCGAGAATGAGCCAAACGTGTTGTTATTCTTAAAAGCACGGGAATTGACATTTTCTCAGATAATTCAAATCCGTATTTAATCATGTCATAGGCTTCCTGCTGATTTGAAGGTTCCAAAATCGGCATAAATGCAAAATCACCATAAAATCTTGAATCTTGTTCGTTTTGCGATGAATGCATAGAAGGATCATCGGCTGACACAATTATTAAGCCTCCGTTCGCACCGGTAATGGCTGAGTTAACAAAGGCATCTGCTGCCACATTTAATCCAACATGTTTCATGCAAACCATGGCTCTTTTTCCGGCAAAGGACATTCCCAGGGCGGATTCCATTGCAGTTTTTTCGTTTGCCGACCAATTTGATCGGATACCTTTTTCTTTTGCTTCTTTTGATTTTTGAACAAATTCGGTAATTTCAGTTGAAGGAGTACCAGGATAGGCATATATTCCAGACATTCCTGCATCAATAGCACCTTGTGCAATTGCTTCATCACCCAACAGTAACAACTTTTGCATATTTTTTTGGTTTAAGGCTAAAATATTATTTAATATTTTTTCTTGGTACAAAATTACCTTTTTTTCTCAAAACAAATCCCAACTTTTTGTAGTATAAAATCATTCTAACCTACCCTAATTATAACTATTTTTACGCTTATGAATTTCTTAGCCCATCTTTATTTAGCCCCTGAAAAAGAAGAAATCATCCTTGGTAATTTTATTGCCGATGCTGTGAAAGGAAAGGTGTTCGAGACTTATTCCGAAGGAATTCAAAAAGGCATTTTGTTTCATCGGCAAATTGACAAGTTTACAGACACACATCCAGTTTTTAAAGCCAGCAGCAAACGCCTTTATCCAAAATATAAAAGGTATTCGGGGGTGATTGTAGATATTTATTACGATCACTTTTTAGCTAAGTACTGGGATGAATATCACGCCAATGCCTTAAATGAATTTGTAGCTGAAGCTTATCAATTACTCATCCATAATTTTAAACTTTTACCACCACGCTCAAAGCGATTGCTCCCATTCATGATTACTCAAAATTGGCTGGCGAACTATGGCAACTTAAAGGACCTGAATCGTGTTTTTAAAGGCATGTCGCGCAGAACCAATCATAATTCAAGAATGGAAGAATCAATCGATGATCTGAAAAAGCATTACCCCGCATTTGAAGAAGAATTTAGACTGTTCTTCCCCGATATCATAGCCTATGCAAAATCATCTGAGTATTATTAATTATTAATTTTTTTTCTTTGATTTATATTTGCAAGACTAACAGAAGCTCCTTACTTTTATCTGTCAATTTTGCACCCAATGACTAACTCGAAAAAGGAACAAATAATTGAGGATCGCATTAAAATCCTCAAGAATACCCACATTTTCTCAGAAACAGGCACTGATGTGCTTTTTGAAATTGCCAATGCCTTAGTTGAAAAACAGGCACGCAAAGAAAAAGTAATTATCAGGAAAGGCGATATTGGCAATGAAATGTACATCATCGTTAAGGGAACTGTTCGCGTACATGATGGCAATCATGTATTAACCAAACTTGGCCCCGGCAGTGTTTTTGGTGAATATTCGTTGATTGATGAAGAAACAAGATCCGCATCAGTAACAGCAGATATACCAAGCGATTTACTTAAACTATCTCATGATGATTTTTTCAAAATTCTTTTTGAAAAGAAAGAGGTCATTAATGGCGTTTTAAAAGTGCTTGTTAATCGAATGCGAAGCATGAATGTGCTTGAGGAGAAACTTTCAAAAAGCTACTTAAAAATTCAGAAGCAAAAGGACGAAATTGAGCTTCAACACCAAAGCATCTCTAAACAAAAAGAATTACTTGAAGCGCAAAATTATGACCTTCTAAATCTTAACGAAGAAAAAAATCATTTGTTAAGTGTGGTGGTTCACGGCATTAAAAATCCTTTAACCAGTAGTTTGTGTTCCATTGATTTATTAAAAGACAACGATCAAATAAAAAATTCGCAGGTCGAATGCGTTTCAATCATTGAGAATTCGTTAAACCGCATCAATAAAATGATTAATGAGGTGTTAAACATCAATCGCATTGAGTCAAAAACCTTTAGCTTAAAAACCGAACCCATTGAAATTTCTAAATTAATCAGAGAAGTATTATTTAATTTTAATGTGGTAATTAAACGTAAAAAACTTCAACTGAATTTGAACCTTTGCAACTGTCGTTCAAAGGTGAATGAAGTTTACATGCATCAGATCGTCGATAATTTACTCTCTAATGCTTTCAAATTCGCCCCGATTTCTTCAAGCATCGACATCAATTTATTTGCAGTTGAAGACAAAGTTTGCCTCGAAATTATTGATGAAGGAAAAGGGATAGATAGCGATGACCCCAATGCTGTTTTTGAAATTTATCAGCGGCAAAATGACAATCCAAATAACGACACAAAAGATGGGCTTGGCTTAGCTATTGTTAAAAAATATGTAAGTGCCATGAAAGGTAAAGTTTGGTGCGAGAATAAAGAGAACAAAGGGGCTAAGTTTACCGTTGAGCTTCCAAAAATGAATTCAAATTTTGATTACGAATAAATGGTGGCAATAATTTTTCTTGCACCCCCGTGATTTCTAAATTCACACAAGTAAATACCTTGCCAAATTCCCATATTTAAGTGATGGTCACTTATTGGAATACTAATAGCATTTCCTACCAAGGAAGCCTTAACATGAGCCGGCATGTCGTCACTTCCTTCCGTAGTGTGTAAATAATCTTTCGAATCTTCAGGAATTAATTTGTTCAGGATTGTTTCAAAATCGACCCGAACAGCTGAATCCGCATTTTCATTTATGGTAAGCCCGGCAGAAGTATGCTTAATAAATAAATGCAATATTCCCAGTTCAGGTAGTTCTTTTAAAAACTCCATAACAATACTGGTTATCAGGTGATAACCTCTCCCGAAGGCCAGTAATGTAAATTCTATTTGCTTGATCAAAGCTGATTAATTTATTTGCTTATCATCAATTAGCTAATCTCGTTCTATCGGTACCGTGATACCTGCAATTTCTTCAAGCATGTCAGTGGTTAATGATTTTGGCCGCTCAAGAGGATAACCTAAAGCACGATCCCAAATAATATTTGCACAAATACCTATGGCTCTGCCAATGCCAAATAAAACAGTATAAAAATCATATTCTGTTAAACCATAATGCCATTGGATAATTCCTGATTGTGCATCCACATTAGGCCATGGGTTTTTTGCTTTTCCATGTTCTTGAAGAATTGGAGGTGTGACTTTATACAGCATATCAACATACTTAAACAAAGTATCATCTTTAAGATGCTTCAAGCTAAATTCACGTTGCAATAAATACCTTGGATCAGTTTTTCTTAATACGGCGTGTCCGAATCCTGGTATCACCTGCCCCGAATTTAAAGTTTCCCAAACAAATTGCTTCATCTCCGGTTCGGTAGGGATTTCACCACCCATTTTCTCTTTCAAATCTTGAAGCCATTGTAGCACACCCTGGCTCGCTAAACCATGAAGTGGACCGGCCAAACCATTAACCATCGCCGAAATTGAAAGATAAATATCGGACAAAGAACTCGCAACTAAATGTCCGGTATGTGCACTAACGTTACCTGCCTCATGATCACTATGAATGATAAAATGCATCCTGATGACATCATCGTAAGGTTTGTCTTTGCCCATCATGAAAGCAAAATTACCACCCAAATCCAGATGCGGATTTGACTGAATTCTGTTTCCATCTCTGTATAATTTAGCATAAATATAAGTTGCAATTTCGGGTAGCTTAGCCAATAAATTTAATGAATCTTCATACATCGGATCCCAATAATCTGCCTTTGGGATTCCGGCAACATATTTTTTGGTAAAAAATGATTCGCGATGCATTGATAAAATTGCGGTTGAAAAAATAGTCATGGGATGACTACAACATGGGAAGGCATCGATTAGTTCATAAATATACCGAGGTAAAATTCTGCGTTTCGCAAATTCATCAACCACCTCCGAAACTTCAGCTTCTGTAGGAATATCACCAGTTAACAGTAGGTAAAATAATCCTTCAACATAAGGCATTTCGGCACCTTTTGGTTTAGGAAGTTTCTCCATAACCTCATGTAATTTATACCCTCTAAACCTGATTCCTTCGTTTGGATCCAGATATGAAATATCAGTAACAAGGCTCTTCAATCCCCTCATTCCGCCCAAAATTTGCGATATCGTTACTTTGTCAACAACCACATCTCCAAATTCTTCGTTCAGTCGATCAATTCGAGGGCGATGTTCCTGAATTTTTTTGTATAATTTTTCTTTTAAACTCGTCATTTATTCTTTGTTAATTTAGTAATGTTCTTAAATAATTCTTTTACATATTTTCGATAATGGCATCTCCAAATTCCGAGCATTTTAAAAGCTCAGCATTATCCATCATTCGATGATAGTCGTAAGTTACTCTTTTTTGAGCAATGGTTTTCACCAATGCATCCCAAATTAAATCATGGGCTTCATCCCAACCCATGTATTTGAGCATCATACTTCCTGAAAGGATTACCGACCCGGGATTAACTTTATCTAGACCAGCGTACTTAGGTGCAGTTCCATGAGTGGCTTCAAAAATAGCATGACCTGTGTTGTAATTAATATTTGCCCCAGGTGCAATGCCAATTCCTCCAACCTGTGCGGCAAGCGCATCGGACAAATAATCACCATTTAAATTCATGGTAGCAATTACTTCAAATTCTTTAGGCCTTGTTAATACTTGTTGCAAGGTGATGTCTGCAATCGAGTCTCGAATAAGCAGTTTCTGCTTCCACTGCCCGTTTCCATGGGTAGGCATAATTTTTAATGCTGCTTTAACTTCTTCTTGCCTTTCTTTCTTTTGGGCATCAACCATCATATGATAACCAGGATCAATCATGATTGCATTTTCCTCAATGCTCAATTCTGGGTTTTTATCCTTATTTGAAATAATCCAGCTTTCTCTTTCAGTTACTACTTTATCCCGATATTCCGAAACGGCAACTTCAAATCCCCAGGCTTTAAAAGCACCTTCGGTAAACTTCATGATATTGCCTTTATGTACCAGGGTAACTGATTTTCGATTTTCCTTTAGCGCATATTCGATAGCACCTTTAATCAAGCGATAACTTCCTTCTTTTGAGGCAGGTTTTACACCAATCCCACTCGTTTCTGGAAATCGTATATTTTTAACCCCCATTTCATCCTGCAAAAAGCGAATTACTTTTTTAACCTCATCACTACCAGAGGGCCACTCAATTCCGGCGTAAATATCTTCAGTATTCTCCCTAAATATCACCATATCAACCTCTTCAGGCTTTTTAACCGGCGAAGGCACACCTGTGATATATTTAACAGGTCGAAGACAAACATAAAGGTCAAGTTTTTGTCGTAAAGCCACATTTAATGAAGTGATTCCTCCTCCAATCGGCGTAGTTAAAGGGCCTTTAATTCCTACTAAATATTTATTGAATGCGTCGAGGGTTTCTTGTGGCAACCACTCACCGGTACGATTAAATGAATTTTCTCCGGCATATACTTCCAGCCAATTAATTTTCCGATCTCCTCCGTATGCCTTCTCAATGGCAGCGTCAAACACACGTACCGAAGCTGCCCATATATCCGGACCCGTCCCGTCACCTTCAATAAATGGGATGGTTGGATGATTTGGCACGGTTAATTTCCCATTTTCAATATTTATTTTTCCAAAATTCATTTCAATAATAATTTTATAACTTGTTGTGAATAATAAAGCCTTTGTAATTTACGACTTATACCATAAATTTAATAAAACTTATTCAATTTTAAAATAGATATTATTTATTTGAGTTAATTTAAATTTTATTGTAAATAAACACTCATGATTTTTATAATAAATTACTAACCAGAGTATTAATGAGAAAATACACATTTATTTACTTCGATGATTATTGTTATTTATGTAGCAATACCATCCGTATTTTAAATGCTTTTGACCATCAGAAAAAGCTTAAATATTACGGTTTAAGTTTAGAAGAAACTGAATTATTTCTACAAAAAGCGCCTGCTTATATTTTAAATTCGGATAGCATCGTTGTGTACCAAAATGAGCATTTTTTTATAAAATCAGAGGCCATTTTTACAATTACAAAAAGCTTAGGGGGCCTATTTCGTGTGGTTGAAATTTTTAGAATTATTCCCAAAAAATACTTAGACAAATTTTATGACTTAATAGCCCGTAATCGTTATCGATTATTTGGAAAACGCAAAAACTGTTACCTCCCCCCAAAAAAACAGCGTAATATTTAACGCAACTGTAATTTTTACTATTTTCTTGCGTCTTAATATATAGAATGATCATTGTTCAACTGGATAATCATTTTGTATATTTGTTTATTATCATAAATTTAAAAACTATGGAAAATCAAAGAAGCGGCTTTTACCGCAGCAGCAACCAACAAGTTATTGGGGGTGTTGCAGCAGGTATTGCTGACCACATGAATACAGACCCTACAATTATCCGAATACTATTTATTGTGGTGGCACTTTTTGGAGGTGGTGGTATTTTAATTTACCTGATTTTATGGATTGCCCTTCCATCTGGAGTAACAACTTCTTATAACCAACCCCTCAATTTCAGTAATATGGAAAAAGAAAATATGGAACAGGGTAAAAATGATAATTTCGACCCCAATAAACAATGGAAGCATCCCAAAAATGATGGCAGTTTAATAGCAGGGTTAATTTTAATCACATTAGGGTTTATATTTTTAGCAGATCATTTTCTACCTCGTGTCGATTTTGGAGACTTGTGGCCCATCATTTTACTTGTGGCAGGTATCGTAATGATTAAATCGGGATACGATAAGACAAAAAGATAAATTCTTCTTTACGATAGTTCAAACTTTGAAATAAGACAGATGGTTCCATGAACCGATTAATTCGGTTTAAAATCATATTTTAACTCATAAATTTAAAAAAATGAAAAATAGCAACTTATTCTGGGGTGGCATTTTAGTAGCACTCGGAGTTTTATTTATTTTAAATAATCTGGATTTTTTAAATTTCAATTGGTGGAGCATTTTTAGATTATGGCCCATGCTTCTTATTTTACTTGGGGTAACTTTACTCCCAATAAAAAACGGAATAAAGTTGATTCTCACCTTTGTGGTACTTGCCGTTACCATTTTAATGCTGTTCACAAACACCTCATTTACTCAAGGGCGTTCTTATCGTTATGATTGGGATTTCAGCGATAATTATGATTATGAAAGTGATTACAGAAGCACAGATCATCAATATTACGAACAATACTCATCCGATATTGAGGAAGCAACCTTAGAGATTGAAGCCGTTGCAGGTGAATTTCTTATTCGTGGTAATACCGATAAATTGTTTGAATTTCGACAGGATGGAAATATTGGGCCTTATATATTTTCAACCAATAAAAAAGGAAATCATCAATATCTTGATCTAAGTTTAAAAAATTCTAATATCAGGATGAGAAGATTAAGAAATGATGTTGATATTCAGCTGCACAAAGACCCAGTTTGGAATATTAAATTGGGGAGTGGAGCTGCAAAAATCGACATGGATTTAAGTAAATACAAAACACGGGATATTGATTTGGAAGGAGGGGCATCATCTACTTACCTGAAGTTGGGTGATCGTCAGGAAAGAGTTGATGTGAATATCGCATCAGGGGCATCTTCCATCTCAATTGCCATTCCTGAAGAATCAGGATGTGAGCTCACAACTCATACTGTATTGTCATCTAAAAACTTCAATGGGTTTACCCGATTAAATAAAGGGTTATACCAAACCGATAATTTTGATACCGCTAAAAATAAGATCTATATTGAAATTGACGCAGCTGTGACCAGCTTGAAGGTAAGACGTTACTAGATACTGGATACTGGATACTAGATAAAAAATGTTGGATTTGGGTTTTAAATGAAAGCTTATTCTTCAACAATTTCAAGTTTAAATCCTGTACCATGCACATTGGTGATAGAGATTTTTGGATCAGCTTTTAGGTATTTCCGAAGCTTGGCAATAAAAACATCCATGCTTCTACCAATAAAATAATCATTTTCTCCCCAAATCATTTTTAGGGCATACTCTCTCGAGAGTAATTTATTTTTATGTTGGCATAAAAGTTTTAACAAACCTGCTTCTTTTCGGGTTAAACTTTGTTCTAAATCGGGGGCAGTAAGCATCATGTTTTTCGAATCGAATGTAAAGATTCCGATCTTAAAAACAGACGCTATTCCATTATCCTCAGCTTGAATAATTTGACATCTTTTTAGGATCGCCTTTATTCTCAAACTTAACTCCTCAGTACTAAACGGCTTTGTGATATAATCGTCACAACCAACCTGAAAACCTTTAATACGATCTTCTTTCAAAGATTTTGCAGTAAGAAAAATTATTGGAATATTTTGATTAATAGCCCTGATATCTTCAGCTAAACTAAACCCATCTTTTTTAGGCATCATTACATCTAAAACACATAAATCGAAGCGGTGACGTTTAAATGCTTTCAGACCCTCTTCGCCATCTCGACAGAGCTTGGTTTCATAATCAAGCATCTCTAGATAGTCTTGTAAAACCATACTCAGATTCGGGTCATCTTCAACCAACAATATTTTATTCTTATCTTTCATAACTATCCTCCTGAATTACCGGAACGAAAGGTAGAAAAAGCTGAAAATCGCTACCTTTACCCGGTTCTGAATTAATTTTTATGTATCCACCATGTGCTTCAATCATGGTTTGAACATAGTATAAACCAAGGCCAAAGCCTTTTACATTGTGGATATTACCTGTTGGCACACGATATAGTTTTTTGAAAATTTGCTTTTGATTATCAGTACTAATTCCGATGCCGTTGTCCTGAATGGAAATACAAATTCCCTCCTTATAATTTTTGGTTGCTATTTTTATTTCAGGATTGCGATTAGTGTATTTTTTAGCATTATCGAGCAAATTCGAAATCATATTCACAATATGCACCCGATCGGCCATTACCATCGAATTTTCTGCCTTAAGTTCAACTTTAATTTTCCCATTTCTTTTTTTAAGTCCTAACATAGAATGATCTACAACTTTCTGAATAATATCGTGGATGTCAATTTCTTTAGGTCTAATCTTCATGTCACCTTTATCGAGTATTGAAATTTGCAATACCCTCTCCACCTGATTTTCTAATCGGGAATTTTCATCAAAAATAATATGGGCATATTTCTGTGTTTTATCGGCCGACTCATACACATTGGGCCTTAACAACATTTCACTCGCCAACGAAATTGTTGAAATTGGGGTCTTAAATTCGTGAGTCATGTTATTCACAAAATCAGTTTTCATTTCTGATAATCGCTTTTGCCTGAACATACTTATAACCGTATACCAAAAACTAAAAATAACGATGATGGTAAAAATGGCTGATAATAAAAGCCAACCGATCATATTTAAAAGAATTCGGCTCGTTTGATTCGGAAAATAAACACCCAGATAATATTGATCGGAATCACATAAACAACTTAACGATACATTGTGCTGTGAAGCCATAATCTCTTCCTGATATTGCATATAAGAACCCATCAAAAATTCACCGGTTTTTTTATCATAAACACCATACTCATACCTGTTTTGAATTAACATGCATTCAAGCTCCTTATTCATCAATTCATAAAGCGTATTTTTATTAATGATATCCGTCAACTTTTTTTTCATCACGAAGCAATTAGGATTTTCCTGCATTCTCACCAAAGTTGAATCTGTATGGTCATTCAGTAATTGACTTACTACTGTTTTCAATCCAATACGAACCCCTTCATCAAACTGCTCTTCCTTAAAAACGACTGCTTTTTTTACCCAATACAATTGGGTTATAATAATCCCAATCATTGAAAAGGATGCGATGATTATGATAAACCTAAATAATTCCTTCCTCACTCGTGATTTTTATTTATGAAAGATGAATTTAATCTTAACCAATTCTTCACCAACTTAAGTCTGTCATTTTGTTTAAGTTGCTTTGTAAATGTACGCAACAAATATACAACCTTCGTTGAATGGTAAATTTTAAATTAACAAATCGTTAACAGTTTTTAACAGCCAGTTAACAGAAAAAGAATTTAATGAAACTAAATTTGTTTGAATATATTTTAGATACAAACTCAAATAAATAAATTTATGAAAAAAATCATTTTAAGCTTAGCAGTAGTTGCATTTATCGCAGTTGGAACTATTTCAGTTAACGCACAAGACCCTCAGAAAAAAGAGGTTAAGAAAGCTACTACAGAAGCTACTACTAAAAAAGCTGCAGCAAAAGATTGTAGTACAACCGCAAAAAAATCATGTTGCGATGCTACAAAAGCTTGTGATACTAAAGCTCCAAAAACTGCAAAAACTGCAAAAAAGGAAAAGAAATAAAAATCTAAACCTATCTTTAAAGCCTCAATATTTTGAGGCTTTTTTTTTGTCATTTTTTTGTCGATTACCTTAATTGTTATCTTTGAAAAATTTTAATTTATGATTACTGCAAAAAGTGAATACCTCGGGAATTTAAGATCAGTAGCATTACATGTACGATCGGGAAACAAAATAACAATGGATGCTCCTGTTGATAATCAGGGAAAGGGGGAGGCTTTTTCTCCAACCGATTTAGTTGCAACCGCATTGGCAAGTTGTATGATTACCATTGTTGGAATTGCTGCCAACAACCATGGTTTTAATATTGATGGGACAAAAATGGAGATTACCAAAATCATGGCTTCTGATCCAAGAAGAATTGCTGAGGTTAAAATTGATTTTTTATTTCCTGCAAATAACTTTTCACCAAAGCAGAAAAAAATTATTGAGAATTCCGCATTAACTTGCCCTGTTGCTAAAAGCCTGCATCCTGATTTAAAACAAACCATTAATTTCCAATATCAATAAGATGTTCCCTCAAATTAGAACAGGATTATCATTCATTATCGAAAAAACAATTTTACCTGAAGATTCTGCTACTCATTATGGATCGGGTTTGGTTGAAGTTTTTGCCACTCCTGCCATGATTGCATTAATGGAAAAAACAGCACTCGAATGTGTCAATCATTTACTACCTGAAAGTAATACCACAGTTGGCACATCAATTAGTATTAAACATACAAAAGCCACCCGCATTGGAAAAGTAGTTAAATGCACGGCCAGAGTTGTTGAAGTTGATCGAAAGAAAATAGTTTTTGAACTTAGCGCTGAAGATGACCAAGGTCAGATTGGATTCGGAACTCATACGCGCTTTATTATTGATCAGGCAGAATTTATGGCAAAACTCAGTTAACACGCTTTCATTTTAAATGATTTGTGGTCTATCGCTCTTTGAGTAGCTAAAATTCCATCTAAATGATCATACTCATGCTGAATCAATTCTGATAAGTCATCTTCAAGAAACCAGGTATGCTCCTTCCAATTCATATCTCGAAAAGTCAACTTTACATTTTTCGATCTTTCTACTTTAACAAATAGGTTAGGGAACGAGAAACAATCATCCCAAAGCACTATTTTTTCTTCACTAAAATCTGATAAAACCGGATTAATGAAAACAACAGGCTTGTCGATATTCATATAAATAACTCTTTTCAAAACACCAACTTGTGGCGCTGCAATGGCTCTTCCGGCTTTGTATTTAGCTTGATATGCCATCAAGGCTTGATGCAATTTTTCAATGCTAGGCTTAAGTGAATCTAACTCATCTTTATCCACCTCTCCTGATATTTCATATAAAAGAGGATCACCAATTAATAATATGTCTTTTAAACTCATTTCTAATATATTTCTGCGTCGTTTAATAAAATTCCCAATTCTTTATCAGTTCCGGCAATATGATTGATCAGCCAATTCTTTAAAAATCTCATTAATTCAATGGTCAATCCAATTTTACCTTCATCAAAATCAGCTTTAAATTGGTTAACCTTTTCAATCAATTTAACATGTTCTACTCTATGTTCTGCCGCCTCCGGATAATCAATCTTATCAAAATATTTTTCTTCATCATTAAAGTGAAAAATCGTATAATCAATTAGTTTTTTGAGAACAGACTCCAATACTGTTTTGCCTTTCCCTTCAGCCATAGCTGAGGCAAGTTCATTCAATAACTCCACCAGTTTTTTGTGTTGCTCGTCAATCTTTTGAACACCCACACTGTACTTATCTAACCATGGAAAAACAAACATTTGCTTAATTTTCAAATTAGTTTATTCTTTATTTTTTGAATCAATAATGATGGTTACAGGACCATCATTAACCAAAGCTACATCCATCTCAGCCCCGAACTCACCGGTTTTAACTTCTTTACCCAACTCCAGCTGAAATAGATGTACAAATTTTTCATAGAGCGGGATAGCCACATCCGGTTTTGCTGCATAAATATATGAAGGGCGATTCCCTTTTTTTGTGCTGGCATGTAATGTAAACTGACTAACAACTATTGCTTCTCCATTCACATCTTTCACACTTAAATTCATCACCCCTTTTTCATCATCAAAAATTCGTAATTGCGTAATTTTCCGACACAAGAATTCAATATCTTCATCGGTATCTGCGTTTTCAATTCCAAGTAAAACAAGCATGCCGTGTTTAATTTCGGCTTTTACTTTTTGATTAATACTGACGGATGCACCTGAAACTCTTTGAATAACAACTCTCACTTTTTAGAATATTAATAAAACTCAAAGTTACGATAATTGAATAAAAGTAAAATTATGTTAAAATAAATCTTGAGATCCCAAAATCCAATATCTAGAATCTATCATCCAGCATCTAACCAAAAACAGATACAAGATCAGAATTATTACTAATTTTACCTAAATTCAAAATAACATGACTAAACTTAGCGTAAATATTAATAAGATTGCCACCATTAGAAATGCGCGCGGTGGCGACTATCCCAATGTTTTAAAAGCAGCAATCGATTGCGAAAGCTTTGGTGCTCAAGGAATCACGGTACATCCACGGCCTGATGAACGGCATATCAGATATCAGGATGCACGCGATATTAAGCCCAAAATTGGAGTTGAATTTAATATTGAAGGAAACCCTGTTGCCAAGTTTATTGATTTGGTTTTGGAAGTTAAGCCTCATCAGGTAACACTGGTTCCAGATTCTCCTGATGCTATTACTTCAAATGCCGGATGGGATACCATAAAAAATGAATCTTTCCTTAAGGAAGTAATCACTGAGTTTAAAAGACACGGAATCAGAACTTCTATTTTTATTGAAACAGACGAAAAAATGATTCGAAATGCAGTAAAAACCGGAGCCGACAGAATAGAATTGTATACCGAAAGTTATGCAGATAATTATCATATTAACAAGGAAAAAGCAGTTGCCCCTTTTATCAAAGCTGCAAAAGTTGCCGTTGAATGCGGATTAGGAATTAATGCTGGCCACGATTTAGATTTGCACAATCTTCGTTACTTTGCGGAGAATGTGCCTGGATTATTAGAAGTTTCCATTGGACATGCCCTGATCAGCGATGCCTTATATTTGGGACTTGAGAATACCATACAACTTTATCGTAAGGCTTTAAAATTTTAATTGGTACATGAAATTATTTTCTCGAACATTCGGAGAAGGCTCGCCAGTAATAATTCTGCATGGCCTATTCGGCATTTCAGATAATTGGGTAACCTTCGGTAAAAAACTTGCTGATCAAGGCTACAAGGTTTTCATTCCTGACCAGCGAAATCATGGGCAATCGCCACATAGCGATACTTTTAATTATCTTGCTTTAACCGACGATCTTTACGAATTTATTGAAGATCATGAGATTGAACAACCAATTCTGATTGGTCACTCAATGGGCGGAAAAGTCACCTCACGCTTTGCACTGGAAAACCCTGAGTTATTAAAGAAAGTTATTGTTGTTGACATTAGTTTAAGAGCTTATTCTAATCGCGGCCATCACGCTAAAATAATTGATGGAATGCGCCGTATAAAGTTCGACATGGTTAAGTCCAGAAAAGAAGTAGATATGTTGCTTATGGAGCGAATTCCGGATTTTCGAATTCGCCAATTCATTCTTAAAAATTTATACTGGAAAGAAAAAGACAAACTTGCCTGGCGAATTAATTTTGAGGCCATTTGCGATAATTTAGATGAGCTCTTTGATGGTGTAGACACCATTGATCGTTTTAACAAACCTGCTTTATTTATTAAAGGTGGGTTATCGGATTATATTCTCCCTGAAGATTTCCCAACCATCAAATATAATTTTCCTCAATCTGAAATCGTAACCATTGAAAATACCTCACACTGGCTTCATGCAGAAGCACCTAAAGAATTTGCAAAACTGGTTTTTGATTTTATTCGAGATACTAGTCACTTTCCATCTCAATAACCCGCTTTTTGTAAATACGGTTTGAAATGCCAATGCTTATCTCGTATAGTCCTAAAAGTGGAATTACAACTAATATCTGACTGAATACATCCGGAGGTGTGATAATTGCTGAAATTGAGAGTAAAATAACCAGCATATATTTTCGATTACGCTTCAAAAATGCCGGAGTAATGACTCCAACTTTTGTAAGGAAATAAACAAAAATGGGCAGTTCAAAAACCAATCCCACCGAAAATGTAACCGAAACCACCGTACTGATATAGGAACTTAATGACATGTTGTTCTCAACAAATTCACTTACCTGATAAGTGCCTAGGAAATTAACGGTTAAGGGCACTATTAAAAAATAGCTAAATAAAACCCCTAAAATAAATAAAGCTGAACTGGCAATCACAGCGCCACCCGAATATTTTCTTTCCTTACTTTTTAAAGCAGGATTAATAAAACTCCAAATTTCATAAATGATATACGGAAATGCTACAATAACACCAGCTACCATCGAAATATACATGTGAGTCATAAACTGACCCGACATGTTAATGTTGATAATTTTAATAGAAAGATCGCCGATGCATAATCCCGAAATTGAAAGATAATCGGCAATTTGACAAAGGATGCGATTGGTAATAAAATCAGAATCTTTTGGTGCAAGAATGATGACATCAAAGATTATTTTCCGGTTTAAAAAAGCCACAATTGCCAAAATGATAACGGCGATAAATGAGCGAACAATATGCCAGCGAAGTTCTTCCAAATGCTCCCAAAAGGTCATTTCCTTTTCAGGGCTTTTTTTCTTTTTTTTATTTGAGTTAACTTCGGTCATTGGCTTTTTTCAATAATTCAAAATGCTTATACAAAGATGCTAAAAAAAATTGTATTTCAAACCACAACACTGTGACGCTTTAACCACTAAAAAGAGGGATGACTAATTAGGAACGCTGAGTGATCTCGCCAAAGGCGAGATCACTCAATGCCCCTCCTCCGCACCTTGAGTGTCCCGCTGAAAGCGGGATGTATCGATGGGTGCGAAGATAAAAAAGCCTTCCAAAAGTTTAAACTTTCGGAAGGCTTCGAATTAAAACCAACCTATTAACCTATGATTAATCAAAATTTAGGTGAAAATAATTTGTGTGTTTTCACCACCACACATTCCGTAAAAATCACCAATTGTAATGATATCTTTTACGTTTTCATTCAAATCTTCTTTTTTAAGTTTGAACATATCAATGGCTAATTTACAAGCATAAACTTCACCGCCACCTGCAGTTATCATGTCCAAAAATTCATCAACCGGAGGCATATCCAAATCATCCATTTGCTTTTTCATCATTGCTGATACACCTGCCTCAACACCCGGAATCATTCCTAAAATTGAAGGGAAAGGTAATCCGCCTGGCATTCTCATCGCCGGATTTCCAACGGTTGCAGTTTTTAGTTTTCCCATTTGTTTTTTGGTAATGGCATCAAGCCCGAAAAAGGTAAAGAACATTTTTGTTTCAATACCTTCCATTACTGCTCCATTACCCATTACTAAAGTTGCATAAACATCTTCTATACTTCCTTTAGCGCAGATAAGGCAAACTTTTTTTAATGGAGTTTCATTTTTGTTTTCCATGATTTTAGTTCTTTAGTTTTATTATTAGATACAGCTGGCTGGTTTAGGCACTCCAGAAATTTTAGTTGCTTTTTTTAATGGTGCTCCCGGAAATAATTGGTAAAACCCTTTGATATCAACGATACCTGATTTTCCAATACCTCTAATTGTAAGCGCATCACCATTGAGTACTTTTGTTCTGATAAAATCAATTAACTCAAAATGTTTGTCGGTTAATTCAACACCTTCTTCTATTGCAATTTCGGTTGCAATTTCCTTGGTCCATTGTGATGGATCATTCATATAACCTTCACCTGATATGTCTACAGATACTCCTGCTATTGTTTTTGTTGCCATAATTTTATGTTTTTAAAATGTTATTAATTTTCTTTTGCTATATTTTTCAAGAATGTGATCATGAATCCCATTCCTTTTTTCATTTCTGGTGTATTAATTTCCTTCATTATTTTCCAAAGAGAATATTCAGGAATGTTCTCGGTGTCTAAACTTTTATAAATATTCACTCCATTGGTAAATGCTTTTAGCATTTCGGGTTGCGTTAGGCTTTTCACCAGCTCAAGCATTGGAACAATGTTTTCTGAAAGTTTCTGAACATCTTCTGCACCAAAATGGGTAACCACATTATCCATCATTTTCCCGAATTCTTTAATAAATTCAAAATATCCTTTTTCCTCAAGCTGGTTCATCGCATTAATACCATCGAGGCCAACCTGATGTATAATCGGAGTAACATCTTTAATAAGGTCATTGGTACTTTCAAGCATTCCAAAAAGCTCATTAAAAGTATCTATATTTCTGATAAATTTAAATACAAGTTGTTTCACCGCTTCTCCATCCACTTCAATTCCGGCATTGTCGAGTTCAACAACTGCGGCTTTGAACATGTCCGAGCCAATAAGCGAAACATCGGTAACCAGGTCTTCGACGGTTTGACGAGATTGTTTTTGACTGATAACCTCCTCCAAAACCATATCCAGTTTCCTGTTTATGTCATCAAATTTCGATTGAATTTCTATGTCTGTCATTTTCTTTATTTTTTATTTCGTCTTTAAAAATGACTTGATTTATAATTTTTTTCCGGCCATTTGCATTTCCGAATCGATCGGCATTTCTTTCCCTTTTAAAAGGATATGCCAGTAAATCCATCTGAAAATTAATTTGCCATAATGGTTCATGCGAGAAACCTTCAGCAAGCCGAAAGGGCCAATGCCGGGGAAAGGGAATGATCCGGCTAATGGTTCCGTATCATAATTAAAATCAATTAAAGTTCCTTTTCCGTAACCGGTTTCGATATAACAGTTTGCATGACCATCAAATTTTGCAGTGAAGGGTCGCCCCTCAATGGCACACAACAGATTTTCTTCTAAAATGTCAGCCTCAAAGTGAACAACTGATCCTGCTTTTGAAGTAGGAACATTTGCAGCATCCCCAATTACAAATATGTTTTCAGCAGCCTGAGATTGCAGTGTGAATTTATCTGTAGGTACAAAATTTAAATCATCTCCCAATCCACTTCTCTCAATCATTTCGTCGCCCATATTTGTTGGAACAGACACGAGACAATCAAAATCAACCTCGTTACCTGCATAGTCAATAATTTTTTTGTTATCATTATCAACCTCAGAGATATTAAAATCAGGAATAATTTTTATATTTCTATCGATCAATAACTGACCTAACATTTTGGTTGCTCTTGGCTTCGTAAACGCACCTGGCAATGGAGTTACATAGGTAATTTCTACTTTGTCACGCATTCCTCTTTCTGTAAAAAATGCATCAGCAAAAAACACAAACTCAAGAGGTGCAACAGGGCATTTATAAGGAAGCTCAGCAATATTTACAACTAATTTCCCACCTTTCCAGGTTTTGAAATAATCTGCTAAAGCAACTGCTCCTTCAACCGTATAAAAATCGAATATGTCTTTATACCATAAATCTCCTTTTAAACCCGGTGTCTCTTCAGGGGCAGTTCGAGTGCCAGTGGCAATAATTAGGTAATCATAATTTAACACTACACCATCTTCTAATAAAACCGAATTCTTATCAGATTGGATCTTATCAATTTTACTATAAATCACATTGGTTCCCACAGGAAAGAAATCACTTTTTGGTTTTACAACGTCACTTTTCTTATAGATTCCAAAAGGAATAAACAAAAATCCCGGCTGATAATAATGCGTCTTAAATTGATCAACAAGGGTAATATCCCACTCATCTCTTTCAAGAACCTTACGCATTTTATTTGCCATAATCGTTCCGCCTGTTCCCGCTCCTAATATTAATAATTTCTTCATCTGATATTATATTTTATAATATTTGTATGTTTGTATTTAAGTATTTATTTGAATGCCATATTTATTTGTGACAAAATTAACAACAGCCCATAACCTATACAAGTTTCTAGATATGATATATATCATGGTATTTATGTTTGTAGATATGTTGTTTTAAAACAAAGAATTTATGCCAGAGCTTATACCTTCAAGCCACTGTAAAACATGTGCTTATAAAGACTTGCTGTTTGGGAACCTAAACAGGGAAGAGCTTGATTTATTGAACAAGAACAAGAAGGAAATCATGTTCAAAAAAGGAGAAATCATAAGCAGAGAGGGTGAAGATATTCGTTCTTTTTTATATTTGAAGCAAGGACTTGTTAAGCTTTATACTCCATCTTTAGATAATAAAGATCAAATTATTAGTATTGCAAAACCCCGCGATTTTATTTCACTTTTAAGTATTTTTTCGTTTTCAACTTATAAATATTCTATTTCGGCACTTGAGGATTCAATAGTTTGCTCGGTTGATATGGATGCATTAAAAAAGATCATACAAGGTAATGGTATTTTTGCCATTGAGATTATGCAAAAAATGAGTAGAATGTATGATGATATTATTGAAAAAAGATTTGAAATTAACCGAAAACATTTGAGAGGAAGGATAGCTTATATTTTAATATTTTTTTCAACTCATATTTATCAGAATGATGAATTTGAATTGCCCATTTCTCGTCGAGAAATTGCTGAATTAATTGAAATGACTACTGAAAACGTAATCCGGATTTTATCCGAATTCAGAAAAGATGGCATTATCCAGATTGATGGTAAAAGGATTAAATTAGTTAATCCTGAACGATTAGAAAGCGTGTGTAAGCTTGGATAAAAAGATTGAAATCTGATCTTCTTAAAATAACCGAATTAATTTTATTGATATTTTGACGAGTATAAATTATGCTATTAGCTTTTTGCTATTGGCATTTGTATTCCCAATTACCATTAGCTAATTGCTAAAAGTTGCCTTTTGAAGGTGCTCTTCTCAATCTACAAATTATGGTAATATATCAAATACAAATCTTTTAACAACCACCCTCCACCACTGATTTTTTCTTTTTACGTGAAGGAATAACAACCTCTGCCTGTACTTCATTTACAATTGCATTTCCTCCGGCAGAGAGAGTTTCCATTATCTCAGCAAAATTCAATTTTGGCTCCTCAACTAAATATTGTGGAATATCTGATTCACTAAAAATATCGTAGGTTTCACCTGAATGATAGCCATATCCACCCAGAAGAATCTTAACATTATATCCTAATTGCTTTAACAGCATCCAGGGGCCATTGGCTTCCGTTTGACCATAGTCGTATAAAACAGCTGTTATTGAATCCTTTTGCAGGCCTTCAAAAAATTCCGTGTTTTCATCACTCAAAATACTTACCGAAGGAATGTTAATTGCATTTTCAATATGGCCCTTTGCATATTCATGCGGGTTGCGCAAATCGATAAAAACATAGCCGCCAATCTCATCCCAAATTATTTCTTCAGCTTCTTCTGGGCTCATTTCATCTTCAAATGATAAGACCTGCTCTAGCGTTTGTTCAGTTGTAATCTGATATTCAAATTCGGGTTTACTTAAGGTCACAAATCCAATTACAATAATTAGCACAAAAAAGAATACTGCAATGGATAACCTATTTGTTCGTTGATTTGTATCTTTCATTTTTAAATATTTTTTATCTAACAACCACCTTCAACAACTGATTTTTTCTTCTTCCGACTTACAACCACAACATCCTGAACTGCATCATCAGAAGTAATTGTTTGTCCGCCACAAAAATAAATACTTGCTCCTTTTCTAAATTGATAAAGGTCAATTTCTGATGATGAAGCAGTTTCTTTTGGTGCTGTTGGCTGAATAATAGTTTCAAACCAACTATTGAGTCCGCCCTTCATCACAAATAAATTTTTATATCCCAATCTTCGGGCAAGCATCCATGCTTGTTCAGCATAAACATCAGCATTAGAATAAAATACTACATCCCGATCAGACTGATCAAGTATTTCCTTCCAATCAGGATGAAGAATATCTTCCAATGGAATATTTTCAGCGCCCGGCAGTGAATATTCGAAATAATAATCAGCCATACGAACATCAATTAATAAAATTGAAGGATCCCGATTAATCAAGCGTTGTGCAATTTCATCGGTACTCATGAAATGAGTATGTTCTTTCAATTCATTAAGTAAAGAATCAGGGCTTATTTTACTGGTTTGTTGCTTCTCGGGTAATATCAATAAGATCGAACCCAGAATGATAACCATTGCTATTAATAAACTATACTTAATATTCATTATATCCCTTTTTTAGCGTTAATTTTCTTTTCAATTTTTGTTGCAAAATAGAACATTGGGATGGCAACCATGATTACAATAAACACAAATAACGGAGCCGAAATTCCAAGGGTTTCAGTAATTTGAATTGATCCAAGATTTCCTTTACCATAAATTCCTTCCAACAAAGGAAAAGCCTCTGCAAAAATTAAAATTCCAATGAACATTCCACCGGTAAATACCATGGCATCAATTTTACCAATAGCCACACCTGTAAAACTTGTTCCTGGACAATAGCCACCTGCAATAAATCCGACACCCATGATTACACCGCCAATAATAGCCGAATCAATGAACAATGGATTTACATAAATGAGACTGAGATCAACCCAACCTAAATAATTAAAATACAACAAGCCCAACATGGCTGTTATTGCGGCTGTAAAAAAAACTTTTAGCACAACGAAATCATAGCCATAGAATACGCCGGCTAATTTGCGTGTTGACGAAAATCCCGATGATTCCAGAACGAATCCAAATGCAAGTCCTATTAATACTGCAATTACCAGATTCCATTCGCCACCGATTATACCTTGAGGAATTAATGGTCCCATATTTTAAATTGATTATTGTTGAATGAATAATTTAAATTGATAATATTAAATCCAATTTTTTCTAAAAAAGTAAGCAAACAAATAGGCGGTTCCAAAAATGGTAATCATTGAAACAAACCCCGAAGTGGCTAAACTAGCCATTCCACTTAATGCTGCACCACTGGTACACCCTCTGCCAAGCTGTGATCCAATTCCAAATAACAAGCCACCAAAAGCAGCAAAAATTAATCTGCGTTTTGAAGTTATTTTTGGTCCATGCTCCACTTGTAATTTTAATCTGCCTGCTAAAGCTCCTGACAAGAAGGCGCCTAGTAATATCCCAATTGCTTCAAAAACCAGCCAATTATACATCGGGTGTTCATCTTCACTAATAAATTTACCCAAATAGTGCGAATTTTCCGCAAATTCCGGAGTTATGGTATGAACTGCGGTTACTACTGTACTTTTGACAGCTCCACTTGCACCCAATCCCCTGCCTGTAATATAAAATGTAAGGAGTAGAATTAATCCTAGCATCACACCACCAAAATAAGGGTTGAAATATTTTTTGCTTCTATCTTTTTGATTTGTCATTAAAATATATTTTTACTGTTAGCAGTTTAAATTAATAAAGATACCTTGTAATTTGACCGGCTTCAACCATAATGAAACGAAACATTAATCCACCAAATAGAATTAGTGATGCCGGAATTGCAACCGGAATTTTATAACCTCTTAGCTCCAAAATTTCCAATACAGCAGGTGCTACAAGTCCTAAAATCACAACGTAAACCCAAAACTGAACTGTAAATTCACCTCCGAGGAATAATTCTGCTGCATTAATCTGAACTGCTGTACTTGCTAAAAATCCCATAAACATGTGAACGATAAAAAATAATTCTATCCCTATTAATATCAGGTCAATTTTACTCATTAAAGTTCGTTCGAAATGACTTTTCGACATCCACATAATGGTGGCTGCACCGGTGGATAAACCAGAAACTAAAAATAAGGGTCCTAAAATTGCTGTATTCCACAATGGGCGAGCATTAAATGCTGACAATAAAATTCCGGTATAAATTCCCAAGATCACTGCAGAAATAAGGATGACCCATGCCAATGGTTTTCGATACTGGATGATTAATTTTTCCCACTTATTTAAGATTTCGTATTTCCAATCCCACTTCGGAAATAATTCTTTAATATAACTTGAAACCCACATCATTGATAAAGGTGTAATGATCATTAAAATCCAGGCTCCCCACGACATTGGCGATTCGAATCGAACGGTCAAATATAATCGCCAAAAATACCATTGGTGTTTTAAATCAAGGAACAGGGCGAATAAACCAAGCACCAAAGCTGCAGGCACCAAAAAAGTAGCCCATTTAATGGTTGTTGGCATTTCTTTTTCCTTCCCAAGAATAGTGTATAAAGAAGCAAAAAATAATATGCCTGCTGCTAAACCACCTAAGAACAAATAAACTGGAATTTGCCAGTGCCAAATGTGAAGGTAAGGGTCTATATTGGGAATATTTCTGCCGCTAACAAAAATTTCTTCTTTCATAAGTTTACAATTTTAAATCAGATAAAATATTTGTGGTTTTGTTCCGGCTTCAGGCGCCAGAGTTTTATACTTCCTGTTTTTAATTGCAACAGAAACATCGCTTTCAGCATCATCTAAATCACCAAAATACATGCAGTTGGTTGGACACACAGAAACACAGGCAGGCTTCTCTCCTTTTTCAACGCGGTGAAGGCAAAATGTACATTTATCAACATATCCATCAGGGTGCGAATAACGTGCATCGTAAGGGCAGGATTCAATGCATGCTCCACAACCTATGCATTCATTTGCAGTGACAGTTACAATCCCACCAGCTTCGTAATGACTTGCTCCTGTTGGGCAACATCTTACACATGGTGAATTATCGCAATGATTACAACGCTCAGATCGGATTTCTAATTCCAAACTTGGGTAAGTTCCATCCATCGCCTCAACTACCCAATCACGACAATAGCCGTGGGGCACATTATTTTCGGTTTGGCAAGCCACAACACAATCGCTGCACCCGACACATTTTTTGGTGTCAATCGCCATCGCATATCTCATTAGTTAGTCTCCTTTCCGGGATCTTCTGTGATGAAAGTGACAAAATTGCCCCTCATTCCAGTCCCACCCATTATCGGGTCAATCATAACATTTGTTATCAATTCCGAATCACTGGCACCACGACCAAATGTTTTCGTCAAATTTTTATTACTATGTCCAAATCCGTGAACCATATATACCGAGTCCCATCTGATTCTTTCAGTTACTCTCACTTTTATCGGGAAAGATGAAACCTGACCGTCTTGGTTTTTCAACCAAACTTCTTGATCTTTCTCCAAACCCCATAACTTAGCTACTTTCGGATTAATCCATACTTTGTTTTCTTCCATTAAATCAACCAAATTTGGATTGTTGGCGGTACGACTAAAAGTGTGCATTGGCGCACGACCATAAATCAATCTATAAAAACCACTTGCTGGTTCTGGATGAGCTGTATATTTTGGCATGGGATCAAATCCGTTTTGTGCCAAATCTGTTGAATAAAGTTCAATTTTACCAGTGTTAGTAGGAAATTCCATCTCCTCTCCTTCTCTCAAATACAAGGCGCCAGACTCTCGATCAAACATTTTAATACCTGTAGTTTTCATTTCCTCCAAAGAAGTTCCTAGCTCCTGCAATTGCCATTCAATTACCTCTTCATAATTTTCCCAAGGAAAATAATGTCCAAGTCCTAATTTGTCAGCTATTTTTTTTGCCATCCACCAACTTGGCTTTGAATCATACTTTGGTTTAACAGCTGGCATTCTGACCGCCACATTTGGCTCTCGGTGAGGTGCAACCCTTAAATCATCAAATCTCTCTAAGTAAGTACACTCTGGCAATACAACATCTGCATAACCTGTAATTTCCATCGGCATGGTATCAACCACTACCATAAAATCAAGCGCATCCATGGCCTTTTTCAAGGTAGGTTTGTCGGGCATTGTTAAAGGCAAATTCGTACCTGAAACGATCCAGGCATGAATCTGATATTTATTATCCTCTGAAGGAATAGAAGCATCAATTAATGAATTTGACACAGATAATCCAGCCAACGGATATTTTCCATTTAAAGCCTCTTTCCACGACCATTTTGGTTTTGGAAAAGCAGGAGTAGGATAATATGGAACATGCAGTGTTTCTTTGAAATAAAAACCTCCACGTCTTCCCCATGATCCTAATAATGCATTAAGAATAGCAATAGCACGTGAGCGTTGTGTATCGTCTCCATACCAGGTAGCATGCCTTCCGGGATGAATAATAACTGCCGGAGATGCATTTCCCATTTCACGAGCAGTTTTACGAATTACATCAGGTTTAATTGTGGTAATTCCATAAGCCCATTCGGGGGTCATGTTTTTAACATGTTTTTTTAGGAGATCAAAACCGTAAGTGTATTGTTCTACGTATTTTTTATCGTATAATTCGTCATTAATTATGACATGTATCCATGCTAAAAGCAGAGCCATATCAGTTGCAGGCTTAATAGGTAACCAAAATTTTGATTTACTTGCAGCCGTTGAGAACCGTGGGTCAACCGTAATAATAGCAGCACCTTTATCAATAGCTTCAGCCATTTCCTGAACTTGTCCGTTATGCATGTTTTCGCCAATGTGCGATCCAATCAACACCATGCATTTGGTATCTCGAATATCTGTTGGTTCAGGCGACCCAACTCCGGATCCAAAGGTGGCAGTAAAGCCAACCTCTCTAGGTCCACGACATTGTGCATATGAAGGGGCTACAATATTGGTTGAACCAAAAGCTTTTAGCAAATGTCCCATGTGATGACCAGATGATCCATGATTAAAAAGCGCCACGCTTTCTGGGCCGTGTTTTTCAGCAACTTTTTTCATGTTGGCTGCAACCAAATCTATGGCCTCATCCCAGCTTGCTTCTCTAAAGGTTGATTTTCCATCTTCCTTACTAACTCTAATCAGAGGTGTTTTTAGTCGATCTTTATCGTGGTACATTCCAATACCGCCAGTTCCTCTGGGGCAAAGTCTACCATTGCAGTGAGGATCCTTATCATTTCCTAAAATTTTTACAATTTCATCGGCTGAATTGGTATAAGTCCATCCTGCACATTTCCAGAAACACACTTCGCAATAGGTTGGCGTTCGTTTCAATTCGGTATCATCGACTGACCGAGATGCATCCTGCCCAAAAAGTGCGTTCCCTTTAGTAAAAGAAAATGCGCTTCCAGCAACCGCAACGCCTGCTGTACCCAGAGCTGATATCTTAATAAAATCTCTTCTGGTCTTCATAGTAATGTATATAAATATATGTATATTATTTCTTTTGCAAATATATGATTCATCAATATACGACATAGTTTATTATGAGTTGGCTAAATCATGAAAAAAACCGTATTACATCAAGTTTTATTTGATCTAACCCTAAGAATAATTCTAAATAAATTACATTTGTATTAGCAGTAGAAATTTTAAATGAATATATGGCTATCCCAATTAAAACTAAAAGTTGTAGTGTTTGTACAAATAAGTCATCTTGTTTTAAGCAACTCAGTCTTCCTGAACTGGAGATAATTGATGAGAATCGGCTCGAGATAAATTATAAAAAAGGTGAAATGGTATGCAAGCAAGGCTCCTTTGCATCTCATATCTTGTTTCTAAAAAAAGGATTAATTAAACTTTACATTGAAGGAAAAGATAAAAATTTAATTATTGCCATTGTTCCATCCGGAAACCTGATTGGGTTACCTTCATTATTCGGTGATCCGATCTTCCATTATTCAGCTGTTACTTATGAAGATTCAACAGTATGTTTATTAAACATTGAAGTGTTTCGAAATTTTACTACGGAGAACGCAAAATTCTCATCTGAAGTAATTAAAATTATTAATGAATCGACTATACAATCGTATGATAGGTTTTCTTCAATATCACAAAAAAATATGCATGGTAGATTTGCAGATGTAGTTTTATGCTTATCTAATTCTATCTATAAAAACAATAAATTTAACATCACTTTTTCGAGAAAAGATTTAGCTGAGCTCGCCTCTATGTCCATTGAAAGTCTTTCTAGAGTAATCAAAGATTTTGATCAGGATAAAATCGTTGGTATTAGAGGAAAAGAATTTGAAATATTAGACCCAAAACGCCTTCTAAATATTAGTCGAAAAGGCTAAGACAGAATCTAAATAAACAGCCCCAGCTTATTCACATCCAGAGTTTAACTATTTTTGCATGAAGTTTTAGATGGAGATGCAAAATAAAATTAGTCGACATAAATTTTTTAAAATCTTAAGTTACACGCTACTTGTGCCTTTTGCTTTTTTATTGAACAAGATGATTAAGGATCAAGGTAAATTTCACTCAGGAGGCAGAGAGTTAAGGGTTCCAAATCCAAGTTCAGGACTAAATATTATAGGCTCAATAATTATTTCAAGGAATGAAAATGAGATGACTATTTTCTCTTCTCGATGCACACATCTGGGTTGTGAGATAAACAAAATTGAAAATGGTGAAATTGTATGCCCATGTCACGGATCGAGATACGATAAAACTGGAAATCCAACAAAAGGCCCCTCAATAAAACCATTAAAGAAATTGGAATATGCCATTGACAAAACGACCAATGAAGTTGTTGTTAAGTTAAGTTGATCATGCGTAAAACAGGATCTAAAATAAAAGCCGTATTATTTTTCGACACCTTTGGTGCCATCAGTATTGCCAACCTGATTATTTGCGCCATAACCGGTGTAATCATAGCAATACCTTATGATGTAAACGCTGCCTACGATTCGATCAGTTTACTTATGATTTCAAATCCGATCGCAAGTTTTTTTAGAAATATGCATTATTGGAGTGCTCAATTCTTTCTAATCTTTTCGGTGCTTCATATTTGGGATTATTTATATATCGAAAAAGATTTTAGACTTAAACGGGGCGTGTGGATTAGGGTTGTAATTTCAATATTATTTATCATTTATGTAATGATTTCTGGCTTTATTTTAAAAGCAGATGCTGACAGTATTCAGGCACGACGAATTATTGAAAGTTTGATAAATTCTATTCCATTTATTGGTTCACTAATCACACATACCTTTCTTGGAATTGAGGGAAACTTTCAACTCATCTATGTTCACCACATTGCAACTGCAACTATATTTATTGCATTAATCACTTTTGAACATTCAAGAACCATTTGGGCAAAATTACCAACACTTTTTATTGCCCTTTTATTCGCCCTGATATTTTCCTATTTCTTTCAAGCACCCTTGCATGATAATTTAAGTGCCATTGTAAAAGGCCCTTGGTATTTTGTAGGATATCAGGAAATTCTTCACTGGTTTAACAGACCGGCCTATTCTCTTTTAATTCTTCTGGCAGTTCTCATTTTAATATACTTATTTCCGTATGCAAAACGAAGTAGCGCCAAATTGATACAGCGATCAATTTTATTTCTCTTCGGAGTTTATCTTGTTTTAACACTTATCGGGTATTTTTTCAGGGGAGAAAACTGGAAATGGCGATGGGAATTTTGGGAAGCAGAAACGCCTTTTTATGCAGAAGCAATTAAGAGTGATAAAATTCTGGAAGAAGCTTTGCTCATCCCTGAAGTAATGGGAAAACGTGAGAGTTGCTTGGTGTGTCATGATGCAATGGAAGGATTTAGTCCGGCACATGACCCAAAAGCCATTGGTTGCGTTTCATGCCATCAAGGGAATCCATTTGCCATAAATAAAAATCAGGCACACCGCGGCATGATTTTAATTCCAGGAAATTTAGCCGATGCAAACCGTAGTTGTGGGACAACTGACTGTCATCCCGATATTACTAACCGAATTCATAAAAGCATTTTAAATACTATGAGTGGGGTGATAAGTGTGGATAAATTTGTTTTCAATGAAATTGAAAGTCCTACAGGGCTTTACCATGTTCAAGAATTAAAACAGTCGGCTGCTGATAACCATTTGCGAGATTTATGTGCGGCCTGCCACATTGGTAATCCGAAAATAGAAACTGGTCCAATTAGCCAAACAACCTTCGGTGGAGGATGCAATGCATGTCATTTAAATTACTCAGATGAAGCTTTTTCTGAACTAAATTCAATTAAGGATTTAAAGCCCGATTCGATCAAATATAAATTTCATCCCTCCTTGTCTTTAAATATCACCGATCATCATTGTTTTGGTTGTCATAGTCGTTCAGGTCGAATTGCAACTAATTTTAAAGGTTTACACGAAACTAAGCTCGAAGCAACTGAAATTAGCGATTGGGCAAATTATGAATTACTGGCCGATCAAAGAGTTTTTGAAAAAGTGGCTGGTGATATTCATCACCAAAGGGGAATGGAATGTATAGACTGCCACACCTCTTACGAAACCATGGGTGATGGAACTTTGCATGAACACAAAGAAGATCAAATGCAGATTCAATGCGAAGACTGCCATTTTTCGGGAAAAGCAAGAAGTATTGAGTTAGTAGATATCGATGCTGAATCATCAAAAATTATTGAAACCAGAAACTATTTATTTAAATCTGAAAACTTATTGGAAATCGCAAAAAGCGGAAACCCTATCACTAATTCATATGTTAATGAATCTGGTCAAGCCTTTTTAATCAGCAAAAACAAGAATCAACTTTTAGCTTTGAAAAGCCCTGCAACAAGCTGCACCAGAGGAGATGCACACGATGCATTAAGCTGTGGAAGTTGTCATACGGCCTGGGCACCTCAATGCATAGGCTGCCATAATAATTATGAAAAAGAAACGCCCACTTACGACTTACTCGACAATAAAATGATTAAAGGAGCCTGGATTGAGTATGCAGGAGAATATTATGCAGATCCACCAACTTTGGGAATAGTTGAAAATACCAATTCAAAAGAAATTCAAACTTTTATCCCCGGCATGGTATTAAGCATCGATAAAAAAAGTTACGATGGAAATACAGAGAAAGAAATATTTCATCGTTTGTTTGCTCCTGCTTCAGGTCATACAACAATGGCTAAAGGTAGAAGCTGCGAATCCTGCCATAATGATCCACTTGCTATCGGATACGGTCGCGGAGAATTAAAATATATAATTGAAGGAAATGCAGGGAAATGGCAATTTAAAGCTCGATTTGCAGCCAACAAATATGACGGATTACCCGAAGATGCCTGGATAGGATTTTTGGAAGACACCAAAGAATCTCGTGCGACAAGGCTTGGAATGAGACCTTTTAGCCTGGAAGAACAAAAAAATATTTTAACAGTTGGAGCATGCCTAACTTGTCATAAAAGTGAATCTGAAGTAATGCAAAATAGTCTAACTAATTTTGATGATTATTTAAGCATAGTGAGCAAACAGTGTATACTTCCATATTGGAATTAAACTCCGCGTCATTCCGAACTTGTTTCGGAATCTAAAAAGCATGAGATGCTGAAACAAGTTCAGCATGACGACTATTTTAATGACTCTTTTCTATCAACCATTTTTTATTCGTAAACTTGAGTTTTCCCATCTCAAAATCAAATTCGTTTCCCTGAAATAGGACAAATTGATCTACTTTTGACTCAAGTGCTTTTAAATGGGGCTTCATTTCAGGTTGAGCTTTTGATTTACAAACAAAAAATAATCCCGGATCAATAAAATGTCTCAATCCACCCGATTCACAAATGATTGGCATATCCGATAACCAAAAACTGTTAAGTGCTTCAATTACCTCAACTATAGCCTCATCATTTTGGGTTTGGACATAAAACACCCTTGATGCTCCGGCATTCAACATCCTTGAGCTATCTTTAGCACCATCTTTATCTAATTCTTCAACAATTTCATAATTCTCAGATTTCGAGATTAATTTTTCGGTTGGAGAAATTTCATGGAAATGAGGCGATATTTTAACGGAAATAATATCCTGTGTTTTTGATATTCGTTCAATCACATAACAGACAAAACTGGTCTTGCCAACATTTCTGCCTGTACCGGCAACGATCAACATATTGGGAAGTTTCTTCCTCATTTTATCCAATCCTCTTTTGTAAAACAGCAAACTCTTCTTTTGAATTCACATTAAAAAACAACTCTGAGGAAAAATACGGAAGGCTTTTATTGATCAAGAAAGGATGGGTTTTCAATTGCTCAAAAGTATCAGGAATCTTAAAATTATTTTCTTGCATGAATTTTAAAAAAACAGCTTTCGCATTTTTATGATACAGTGCACACATAGGCTCAAACTTATGGCCACCATGCCACGGAACAACAATATCTTTGGTTTCTGAATTTTTGATTAAATCTGCTAATAATTCCGGCTTTATGAAGGGCATATCACAGGACAAAACTAAATTTAAATTGTTTTTAGAGTTGACCAGACCTGTGTAAATACCACCCATGGGTCCACTATTTGGGAAAATATCAGGAAAGACTGGATAACCCAAAAAATGATACGCATTTGAATTTTCAATAATTAAAATCTGATCGCAAACTTTCCTTAAAACTTCAATCGCAAACTCAACCATGTGTTTATCGCCAAGTTTGAGTAAGCCTTTTTCAGTACCCATTCTTCGGCTTTTCCCACCTGCTAAAATAATTCCGGTAACATTACTTAAATTCACGTTGCAAAAGTAGCAGTTTTCTAATAAAAACAGATGGGTAAATTAAATCAGAATAATTTGAGTTTGTTTAATCAACAATCTAGTAAGCAACTTTATTATCTAATCCTTTATATTATTAGCCAGGGCACTTTTGGTCTTGATAATACATACCCCTCTTGTACCTCGCCTACCATAAATATGCCAAGCAGGACCCAACTCTAAAACTTTTATTGATTTAATATCTGTTGGATTGATGTAGCGAACCAAATCGTAGCCACTATACTCAATATTATCAACAATAAATAGCCCATAAGAACTTGGGCCATAACCCTCTTGTTTCATTTCTTGCCTAAATAGCTCACTTAAACTATGATATTTTTGTGAGTACACTTTTCTCCCTTGTAACAATAAATAATCATTTGAATCTTCTAGCTTAATATCTACTTGGTATTCCCCATCAGAAAGATTTTCCTCTAACATATCAAGTTCAATTTCATTAAAGCTATCATCTTTGGAAATGGATAAAACAAAGCTAAGACTAGGTTCTCCATGATAAACCATTTCTTTAAAAGCGTTATTAGTTATAGCTAAAACTTTATTTACAGATGGGTCAATCTTTATTTTATAAAAGCCTTTTCTATTGGTCAGCTTTGTTTTCTTTGAATGTGGTATAACAATAGTGGCTTTACTAATTGGTTGGCCATAAACATCTTTTACAAATCCGGCAAGAACAACTTTTTTAGACTTTTTTACTTTTTGAGCGAATGATCCTTGAAGTACAAAAACTGACAAAATCAGAAATAAAATTACCTTTTTCATTCTTTTAATTTTTAGTAGTTGAATTTTAAACAATTACAAAACTGATTTCATAAGGCAAATGACAAATTTTTCAAACTGGTATACCTGCTACTAATTTCAATTTTCAGACAAAGTGTGAGGGAGATAATTATTTCAGCCTGAATGAAATTATTTAAATAAGTAGCAAAACTAATTCCGCTTTTCTACTTAGCTTTATTCTCAGCAATGGCATTCTTCGTTTTTACTTTACAAACACCATACATCCCCTGCCATCCATAAAAAGGCATCACCAAACCAATATCCTCAATTTCAATTGACTGTATGTTTGTTGGTTTAAGAGATTTTAAATTCCAAATCCCCTGATGATACTCACCATCAACAATATATAAGCCAAAACGACTAACAACATAAATATTGGGGCTCATTTCTTTATCCAACAATTCATCGAAACTGGAATATTTATAAGGATTTACATTTCTGCCATTAAAAATTATTGCATTGCTCGAATTTTCATAAACAATATCCTCGTTATAGCCTTTTGCAATTAAATCTTTATTTCTAATCATTTGTTGTTCCTCAGAATAATTAAGATCAGAGGGATTGGGGCAGATAAAATCAAGTTTTGCTTCACCCTGATATTCCTTCTCAACATAACCATTTAAAGAAGTAAGAACCATAATATTTTTTGTGGATGGATCTATCTTAATTTTGTAATGCCCTTTACCATTAGTTTTTTTTGTGTATTCAGAGTTCGGGGTAACGATGACAGCATTTTTAATGGGTTGATTGTCCTTATCTTTAACGAAACCGGTTAGTACAACTTTTTTATTTTTTGCCCCATCTTTTGCAATTGCTCCCTGCAAAATAAAAACAGAAAACAAAATCACGAATAATATCTTCTTTTTCATTTAGCTAATTTTTGGATGTTAAACATTTATAAAGTTACTGAATAAAAGCAATAATCAAGCCAATCTTTAATAATAGATATTAGGGGTGTTAACAAAACAATTAACACCCCTTTCGAATTAAACCTGCATTAATTTCCAATTTCCTTTTCTAAAGAAATAGAAAGCCAGTAAAGTGAGAAATGTTTCAGCAATAACAATTGACATAAATACACCATTTTCTTTTAAATTTAAACTAATTGCTAAAAAATAAGCCAGTGGAATTTCAACAATCCAGAAAGCAACAAGATTAATTAAAGTAGGTGTACGAGTATCCCCTGCCCCATTGAACGAATTAATTAAAACCATCCCTAATGCATAGGAAATTAATCCATAACTCATAATTCTAAGACAAGTACTTCCCACTTCAACAACGCTGGTGTCTGAAATAAAAAGTCGAATAAATACTTCGGGAGTTGCAATAAAGAAGATGCTGACAACTCCCATAAAAAGCATATTTATTCGTCCGGTTAACCAAACAGATCCTTCAGCTCTTTCGGGTTGTTTAGCCCCCAAATTTTGACCTACCAAGGTAGCAGCGGCATTGCTAATTCCCCACGAAGGTAGAAGTGCAAAAACCACTACTCTAATGGCAATGGTGTAGGCAGCAACAACTTCACTTCCATAAATTGAAACGATGCGAACCAATCCAATCCAACTTGAAGTTGCAATAATATTTTGCCCGATTCCTCCCATCGAAAGCTTAATCAATTGCCAAATGAGTGCAAAATTGATGCGTAAGTTTTCCAGCTTTAATTTAATTCTTCTTTTTCCTCTGAACAGAATATAAAATTGGTAAGCAACAGCCATGCCTCTCCCAATATTTGTAGCCACGGCTGCACCTGCAATTCCCATTTCAGGGAATGGGCCATATCCAAAAATAAGACAAGGATCGAGAATGACATTTAAAATATTTGCGAACCATAAAACCCGCATTGAAATGGCTGCGTCACCCGCACTTCGGAACACCGCATTTATAATAAAAAGCAACATAATTACTACATTCCCAACCAACATGATGCGGGTATAACCTGCCAAATCATTAATCATGTGATCGGATGACCCCATTATACGGAGGATCTCCTCCGCAAAAATATAACCTGGAACCGCTATTAAAAGGGATATAAAAATTCCGGTAATAATTGCTTGAAATGCAGTATTTGATGCTTCTTCAGGTTTATGTTCACCAGTTCTTCGCGCAACCATTGCAGTGGTGGCCATTGCCAATCCTATGCTGATCGCATAAACCAGCGTCATTACCGCTTCGGTAATTCCAACTGTAGCAACGGCATCGGCTCCCAGCTTAGATACAAAAAAGATATCTGCCACCGCAAACACCGATTCCATAACCATTTCGAGCACCATCGGAACAGAGAGCAGAAATATTGCCCGTGGCAAACTACCTTTGGTAAAATCCTGATCAGTGCCGGCAATAGCTTCTTTTATGCTAGTCCAAACTTCTACAATTTTCAATCTTTTAAAATAATTATAATTTGATTTTATATAGTGTAAATCCATTTTCGTTTTTCTTTTTCTAATTCATCTAATATTTTTCTTTTCATAATTTGATCATTTTTCAAGCTTGCTACAAGCTCAATTTTAACAATGCCCATTAATGGCTGTACATTTGTTTTCATAGTTTTTCCTCCTGGAATTTTTTGATTGATTAATAAAATAAATAGATAATGATGTGGCGATAAACCACAGTAAATTAAAGTTCTGGAAAATTAACGGAATGTTAATTCAAGAACTTAGACTCGGGGATATGTATTGGTAATTTTCATGAAGAACCAAAAGTAAAAAGAATATCAGTTCCTAAAATAATTTTTAGGAGAAAATGGAAATCACCTTATTTTTTTCTAAAAAACAAACATGAATCACCATAGCTTAAAAACCGAAATTCGTTATCAAGTGCAAACTGATACGCCGATTTCCAATCACTTCCGATAAAAGCTGAAACAAGTAATAGCAAAGTACTTTTGGGTTGATGAAAATTAGTAATGAGGATATCAGCAATTTTAAAATCATAACCGGGAGCAATCATTAATTGGGTTTCTCCATGCAACTCATCCAAATTATTTTGACTCATAAATTCAAGTATGCGCTCTAAAATTTGCTTTAGGGGCTTTTTAATTTGGTACTTATCCTGATAAGGATCCCATTGATTAATCTTAAAATCAAAAGATTGATCAATCAACAATTTAACGCCGAACCAATACAAGCTTTCTAAAGTACGGATGGTAGTAGTGCCAACCATGATGATTTTCTCATCTTCTTTTTCCATCAAATTTTTTATGGTTGATTTTTGGATAATAATTTTTTCGGTGTGCATTTCATGATCGCCTATACTTGCAGCGGAAACAGGTTTAAAAGTTCCGGCACCAACATGCAGTATTACTTTATCGGTACTAATATTTTTCTCAGAAAGCTTTTTAAATACCTCATCGGTAAAATGCAAACCCGCCGTAGGCGCAGCAACCGAACCATCATGTTGGGCATAAATGGTTTGATATCGATCTTTATCTTCTTTTTCTGCTTCACGATTTAAGTAAGGCGGCAAAGGCACCAAACCTGCCGATTCCAACAGTTGGGAAAAAGTGTAATTTTTAGGAACCCAACTAAATTCAACAAGATGTGCTTCTCCTGCCTTCCCTACTCTCCTGGCTGCAAATTCAAGTTCCTGATTTTCGATTTGAATTTGTTTCTTAATGCTTCCCTCTTTCCATCTCTTTGAATTCCCGATAAAGCATTTCCAAACCACAGGGCTTCTTTGTTGAAATGCCAGTTGGATTTCTGTGACTGGTTGAACTGGCTCCAAACAAAATATTTCAATTTTTGCTCCGCTTTCTTTGAAAAGCTGTAATCGGGCTTGAATGACCTTTGTTTCATTAAAAAAGAGCATGCTATTTTTAGGCAAAAACTGAGGAAGATTTTTGAAGTTTTCTTTTGACAAAACCTCATCTTTATAGATCAATAATTTGGACTGATCTCTTTTTTCCAATGGAAATTTCGCAATCCGATTAGAAGGAAGCAGATAATTAAAATTATCAATTAATAATGAGGTAGGTGTTTTCGTCATAGATTTCGTGGCTGCAAAATTAAGTGATTAAGAAACAAAAAAAAAGTCCCTCAATTGAGGGACTTTTTTTGCTTGTATTAGTTATTTTAGTCTACTTTGTTTGATGCAACCCATTCATTGTAAGCACCATCATAAACTTTAACGTTATTTAAACCTAAAATCTCTTTAAAGGCCACATAAGATACAGCAGCTCGAACTGAAGTTGCACAATACAAAATGATTGTTTTGTCGGCAGTTAAACCAAATTTATTTGCCAATTCTTGTAACTCCGCTTTAGACTTAAAAGCACCGTTAGCTTTCAATACTTCTTTAAATTCCATGCTAACTGCACCAGGTAAATGACCTTTGCTGGTTTCAATAGAACCATCAAATTCATTTGCAGCACGACAATCAACTAAAACCACATTCGATTTATTTAATCCTGATTTTACTTCAGACATAGCCGCAAAAATAGCAGGGTTTACCTTTGCTGTAAATGTAACAGCTTTAACAGGAGTAGGTGATTTAGTTAAGCGTAAACGTGCACCTTTCCACTCATCCATGTCCTTATGTAACATTTTAACATTGGTAGCACCAACATATTTTAGCACCCAATAAACGCGACTTGCATATTTGTTGGATCCTTCGTCATAAACAACTATTTCACTGTCGTTACTAATTCCCTTTTCACCTAAATAAGCAGCAATATCTTTTGGATCTTTTATTAATCCATCAATATCACCAGTTTTATTTAACTCAGCATAAGGAATATTGATCGCCTTCATAATATGCATTTTGGCATAATCTGAAGCCTTCGTAGCATCAACAACCACAAGGTCTTTATTTGATTTTTGCAAGGCAGAAAAATCCTTGGCTGAGATCGTGACCTGCGCAGTTAAAGCATTTAACCCAATAAATAGGGTTATCATTAAGGATAAAATTAATTTTTTCATATTATATAAAATTTAAATGGTTATTAGCTAACAAAATGTTTTTTTGTTAAAATATAACCTGAAGTTGCAGGATAAGTGCGTCATTATCAATTTCGTGATAATTTGCCCAATCAACATCAGAGCTTTCCTCAACATTGTACATATAATTCAATTGGATTCGAGTCCATTCGTTAATAAAATAATTGAAACCAAAGGTTATTGTACTCATGCTGTTAAAATCAACATCTGTATCAGGATCGTAAGATTCGTATTTAAGAACCGGTTGTAATTGCCATGGTGTCATATATAACGC
This sequence comes from Bacteroidales bacterium, assembly GCA_963674935.2. GTDB lineage: Bacteria > Bacteroidota > Bacteroidia > Bacteroidales. The sequence goes on along the minus strand of CAXXWZ010000002.1, from coordinate 1,210,215 downwards.
TTGAACCATATAACCGCTAGAATTAAAAGATCCGGCAATCGGAGTTGGTTCTTCGCCACAACCTCCACCTACTAGTTTAGATCCTTCATCTTTACCAGAAATATATTCCCCTTGAAGAATAAAATCTTTGTATTTAAAAGAAAGATCTGCACCAAAACGAGTGCGTTTGTCAGCTACATTAATTGAAGGATCGGGATTAATTAATTGACCGGTTCGGTAACTTGTACCTAAACTCAGAAATTCAGTTGGAGAAAAAACCAATCTTCCAACGAAATCTTTATAACGATCAGGATCCATTACATTTTGACCCGCTCCATTTAATAACGCCAAACTATATGAAAACACATTTTTGTTTTTTAATCCAAAAACTGATAAGGTATCAGTTCCACCAGAAACCATAACTCCGATATCTCTGAATGGGCTGGCCAATTCATCAACAACCATTGATCGGTTAATAGTATACAAAGCCTGACATGGAGTTCCTAATTCTAATCCGAAAGGGCTTTTGAATTGTCCCATAGAAATTTTAGCCCAATTGCCTAAGCCTTTATAAGTAATAAAAGCGTCCAATAAATAAGGACCACCTTTGAATGAACTAAAATCAACCATCACATAATAACTTACATCGTAAGGGATATTGCCAACAACACCTAAACGGGCACGGTTAAAATAAAAACTGTTTGTATTTAAATTGTTTCCGGCAGCATCGTCACCAAAAAAGTTAAATCCTAATTGCGGCTGAATATATCCAATCACCTGAACACCTTCATCAGAGCTTGCTTCCATACAACCTTGTGCATTTACAAATGCATTCGCGGCAAATAAAAAAGCGATACAAATAAATAATCTTTTCATCATAACTTTTATTTTTTAAAGAGGAGGATTGCTCCTCCTCCGGTTTATTTCATTAGTTAGTAACAAGAGGTAAATCAGTAGTTGGAGTAATAAATTTATGCCCGGACATGGCATCATAAATTACACCTCCTGCTCCAAATTTTCCGCTTAATGCATCATATCCTAAAACGTTCAACCATGCAGTAATCATAGAAGAAGTTTGTCCTGTATAACAATAAATTATTGATGGATTTGAAGGATCAATTGCTGCAACTTTGTCGTCAGCTAAACTGATTGTATTATATTGGAATGCACCAGAAAAGTGACCATATCCTAAATAATCTGTTTCTCCCCAATAATTGAATATTTGATTTTGATAAACTGATGGGTCGGCTAAAATAGATTTGGTTGTTACACCAACTAGGCCGCCTTCTAACATTAAAGCCACTCTTTCAGCTAAGATTCCGGCACCATCAGTAGCTGTAGTTGTGAAACTTGGAGCAGCATAAGTAGATGTTGCAGGAGTTGCAGTTTTAACCCAATTTGCATGACCAACACCTGTACTACCTATATTGCTATTCCACGAACCTGACAAAGTTGAATTCCATCCAGACATTCCCCACAACAACACCTTAGCATCAGGATATCCTGAGAGTCGCAAAGCCATTGCTGCATGAGCTGCAGTTTGACCAGTATAACAAGCCACAATAATAGGTTTATCACTATAGCTGGCAGCTGTAGAAACTACATCTTCTAAGGCTACATTGATTGCTCCTTCGATATGACCGGCATTGTAGCTATCAGCACTTCTGATGTCAAATACGTAATTGCTTGTTAATGCAGTTGCCAAAGTAGATGCGGGTATAGTCCAGCCGTTTAATACATCAGGAAGATCTAAATTGTTTGCAACCATATATTCTTTAAGCGTGGAATAACTATTAACAATGGTTTGTCCCTCACCAGTTTGGTAACCATAATTTTCGGCACCATGATAAGTAGTTTTATTGGCGTTGTATAAGCCATCATAATTTAGGGCATTCACCCCAAATTTGATGCTGGTTGCGTTGTAACCAAGTACATTTAACCATGCAGTAATCATTGAAGAAGTTTGACCGGTATAGCAATAAACTGCTGAAGCGGCGTCTGGATTCACAGCACTTAAACCACCTGAAGCTATAGTCATTGTTTGATATTGGAAAGCACCGTTGATATGGCCGATACTTGTATAATCAGCTTCTGGCCAATAATTAAATATCTGATAGTTTGCATGATCATCTAGTGCTACCTGAGCTCCAATACCTTTAAAACTACCGCTAATCATAGCAGCAACTCTTTCAGCTAAAATACTAGCACCATCTTCAGCACTTGCAGTCCAGGTTGGCGTATCAAATGAACCAACAGATGGAGATGCACTAGTTACCCAGTTTGAACTTCCAACAGCAATATTTCCATTGTCATGTCCTGAATTTGCAGCCCATGGACCTTCAAATGCTGGATTCCAACCTGCCATACCCCATTTAAGTACGGTGGCATTAGCATAACCAGAAAGACGAAGCGCAACAACAGCATGTCCTGCAGTTTGTCCGGTATAACATACAACCAATATTGGTTTATCTGTATAAGAGCTAGCAGAGCTTACGATATTTCCTAAAGTGACATTTATTGCACCAGGAATATGTCCGGCTTCATAATCAGCAGCGCCTCTGATATCAAAAACATGATAACCGGGTACTGTAAAACCATTATCTGCATCAACAACAGCTGATGCTGCTATAACCCAACCAGAAGCTATCATATCTGATAAGTCAAGTCCGTTGGCAGCCATATAACTTGTCATTACGGCATAATGATCTGTTTCTACTATTGGTGGTGGATCTTTCTTGCAACTCGTAAATAACAAAGTTGGAACCAGAGCCAAAATAATTGCATAATTCATTAATCTTTTCATAATTCTATTCGTTTGGTTTGTGTTTAGTTTTATAGTTTGCATTAATTAAGTATGTATCTTTGTTAATAATTTCACAAATCTATATTATAGATAAACACCACAAACAATGCAGACTATGATATCAGATTTAAAAAAAAGTGGAATGAATCATGGAAAAATTGATCTAGGTCATAAAAAAATCCCTTTTGTTTTGTATTTTTGCACTCAACATATATGCATATATGAATACAAATAACTACATAAACACCTGTGCTAACTTCATACAGGAGTCTTCCTGTTTTGATCAATTAACAGATGAAGAAAAACTTTTAGTTGACAAAAACCGGCTAACAGTTGAATACAAAAAAGGCGAAACAATTTGTAAACAAGGATCATTTGCCTCACATATTATGTTTTTGGAAGAAGGTTTAGTTAAGGTTTATTTAGAGGGGAAACCTAAGAATTTAATCCTTACCATCACTCCTGCAAGTCATTTAGTTGGATTGCCTTCCGTTTATGAGGGAAACAATACATTCTTATACTCAGTTTCAACTTACATTGACTCAAAGGTTAATCTTATTGATGTAAATATCTTTAAGCAGTTACTGCGACAGAATGCCAATTTCGCAACAAAAATCATCAATATATTAAATGAGAATACGGCTCAAGCTTATGGTCGATTTTTCTGTTTAATTCAAAAACAACTTCACGGCAGAATGGCCGATATTCTTTTATGCCTTTCACAAAGAATTTTTAAATCAAATGAATTCAATTTACCCTTATCACGAAATGATTTAGGAGAATTGACTAGTATGTCGACTGAAAGTGTAATTCGAATTATGAAGGATTTTAAAGATGATGGATTGATTAGTGTGAGTGGGAAAAATATCGAAATTCTCAATTTTGAAAAGATGATGAAAATTAGTGAAGTTGGCTAAACCCCTTCGGATGAAATATGTAGATTTGTGAAATAGAAACCTGAACGAAAATCTATCTCATGAATTCCATCCAACCTGTTGATTAAAATTTAATTTCGAATGAAAAAAAACATTCCCAATTTTATTACATTATTTAATCTGCTTTCTGGTATTTTATCGATTATTTCACTTTATCAGGGATCGATTGAATGGGCAGTTTATTTTATTGGAATAGCTGCAATTTTTGATTTTATGGATGGTGCAGCTGCCCGACTTTTAAAAGTAACCAGCGAGATGGGTAAGCAATTAGACTCTCTGGCCGATTTAGTTTCGTTCGGATTGGCACCAGGCTTTATCATGTTTTTTTTAATGAAAACAAGTCAGCCACTCCCAGAACTCACTTTAAGTGGTCATAATTTAATTCCATTTTTCGCCTTCTTAATACCGCTTTTATCTGCATGGCGACTTGCCAAATTCAATATTGATACTCGACAAGTAGAACAATTTATTGGTTTGCCAACACCAGCAAGTGCACTCATGTTCGGGTCAATTGGTTTAATCAGTCAAGGTTTTTTAAACCCAGTTTTCTGGATGGTTGAGCTGAGCCAAAATAGCTATTTTTTATTAGGAATAACCTTACTGATTTCTATGTTGCTGGTAGCTGAAATTCCGCTTTTATCGCTCAAGTTTAAAAACTTCAGTTGGAAAAATAATCAAAGTAGGTTTCTTTTGATTTTGATTTCAGTTCTTCTAATTATTTGGTTACAAATAAGTGCAATCCCACTAATCTTGGTGAGCTATGTTTTGATTTCCTTAATCTTTAAAAAATAATTTATTGTTTGGTTGTGAGCTTAACGTCTTAGCTCAAAATTCTCTCCCAAATAAACTTTTCGCACATGCTCATCCTGCGCTAATTCTTCAGAAGTACCCGCTTTGAGAATTGATCCTTCAAATAATAAGTAAGATCGATCAGTAATGGTTAGTGTTTCATGAACATTATGATCTGTAATCAACACCCCAATATTTTTATCCTTCAATTTTGCCACAATCATTTGGATGTCTTCAACCGCAATGGGATCAACGCCTGCAAAAGGCTCATCCAATAATACAAATTTCGGGTCGGCAGCTAAAGCTCGGGCAATTTCAGTTCTTCTTCGTTCTCCACCAGATAAAGTAATTCCCATACTTCGTCGGATGTGATCCAATCCAAATTCATCAAGCAATAATTCCAAACGTTCTTTTTGCTCTTCTTTATTGAAATGTGAAAACTCTAGAACTGCTTTTAAATTATCTTCTACACTCAAATGTCTGAAAACAGAAGCTTCCTGAGCCAGGTAACCGATTCCAAGTTGAGATCGACGATACATGGGTTCAGTGGTTATCTCCTTGTCTTCTAAAAAAACTTTCCCCGAAAAAGGCTTAATTAAACCTACCATCATATAAAAGGTAGTTGTCTTACCTGCTCCGTTTGGCCCAAGCAACCCAACAATTTCACCTTGTTCAACTTTAACCGAAACGTCATTAACGACAGATCGTTTTCGATACTTTTTTACAATATTTTCAGTGTATAGAATCATAATTAGGTCAAAAATAAGGATATATTTTAAAAGACAAACTGGAAGGAGAAGAATATTCCAAACTTATGAATATTTTCGTTATTAAGATGCGATAAACGCCAGATGGCATCCACCCTTAAAACCTTAAATATATTTTCGATTCCCATCCCTGCTTCCCAATAAGGTTTCTCCAAAGTATGTGTTACAGCCGGAAATGTTGAATATGTTTTATTCTCCTCGCTTAATGTTCCCATAACTCCTTTCACAAATGCAACTTCTCTCCATTTTAACTTTCTTAATAATGGGATATGATTAAAAAACAATCCATCGAAATGATGAATATAATTTATGCTGACATATTTATCACTCACAAACTCATAATAATTCATCAAATTGTAGGAAAGTTCATCATACATAAAGGTTTCATTTCCTTCCTGAATTTTTAATAATGGATATGGTAATTTACCCCAAATCTGTCCGGCTTCCAATACATACTTGGACCAGCCCAAAGAACCGATGTTGAACCATTGCTTTAAATTCAATTGTGCTCTGTGATAAGTATAATCACTATTTATCAAATTAGGGATGCCATAACTATAAGCTGCTTCAAAAATTGGGTAGTTTGTGCCTAAGCTTACGCGTTCAAATTCGCCCATCAGGAATTTCTCATTATAAGCAAATCGCAAATGAAAGCTAATTTCACTTGTTCGAATGGATGGGACATTAAAGTGAGTATCTCCATCATGAAGTGAAAAATTCTCCCCACTTATAGGGAATACCTCACGTTGTGTAAAGGTCAAGGAATTTGAAAACCCACCAAACCATTCATGCTGATAAAACGCCTGATATTGGCGCACCATCGACAATTTATTAATTGCACTTTTACTCATAAAAGAGTTAAAAAAATTATCTTCGCTATAAGCATTTACACTTTGTCCAAGTTGTTCAGTATCATACTTAAAATTAGCACCGTAAGCTCTCCTTGGATTTTTTGAATTAATTTTCAAAAAACCTCCTCCATACTTAAATTTTTCATCCGTTTGCCCGTAAGCAAAATAGCCATCCAACATCCATTTAGTACTAAACTTATTACTTGTTCTTCCTCCAAATCTAAATCGTGCTCCTTCTCTTTGATTAAAACTAAGCATTTTATAAAGTGGACCCATTTCGAACATCCCATCAATATAATACCCACTTGTTAATACATAAATTACATCAACATAGGTTCTGAAAATTGGAACATTTTTTACGGAGTCAATCATTGAATATATGGCCTTCTCTTTCACCGTAAGGGTATCATGCCTGAACTTATTCCAATGTTGATCAGTAAACAAAATCGCACTATCATTAAGCATTATATTTGCAGGGTAGCCATAAATTTCCTTCTTGGCTTCTCGATTAAAAACAAACTTATCATAAGAAGTAGAACGATGCCCATAAAATCCCAATGTACGTTTTGAATTTTCAATCACATTAAAATCAGCAATCATGTAATCTTTGGTTAGCATCCAATATTTGCCTTCTTTAAGCTGATATTCCTGCCTGATATCTAATGCATTTATAAAGTTAATATTGGCATCATCAACAATTCGCATATCTACTTTTTTAACGGCAAAAGTGGTGTCATGAATCCAGATATTTCCGGTGAAGGTTAGTTCCTGTTTGCGTCGGGGTTTGAACATCAATTGATAGCACCACTGATTATCGATGAATGAACTATCAACCAAATAATATTTATAATAAGTTAATCCGAAATTTGCAACTGGGCTAACAAAATTTTTCTCGAATAACGTAATATGGTTTTCATAAATATTTGCATCCTGATAAATATTTCCCATAACCTCCGAGAAACTTTCGTTCTCAAATCCGGAAACTTTTGAAGCTTTAATTACTTCTTTTTTAGCACGTGGCGATTCTCTATAATACACCTGGGATAAGGTTTCGGTTAGAAAAATTGGAAGAAAGGCTTTTCCGTTCACCGTTGAGGTATCAATGTGATTAAATATAAAACTGAAAGGTTTTAGGATTTTTTTGTTTTTGAATTTTTCGGTCAGATTATTGGCATCAAATTCAATTTTATTATATACCTCATATTCATAAAAATCAAAGTTTTTATGATCATTTTGGGCTTTCGCAGCAATCACTTTTCTTAACAGAATATCTGCTGGATTTTCACCTGCAACTATAACAACTTCGGATAAAGAATAACTATTGGGCGATAATTCAAAATTAATTATTTGAAATTGATTTTTTTGGATTATCAATGTTTGTGGATTGTACCCAATGGATGATGCGGTAAGTGAATCGCCTGCATTCATGATTTCAAGAGAAAATTCACCATTGAAATCAGAGATGGTTCCCATTGAAGTTCCTGCAAAAAAAACATTCGCAAAAGGGATTGGTTCCTTAGTTGTTTCATCAATAACTACCCCCATCAATTTCGTTAACTGTGCATTTGCAGAGCTTAGACTAAACAATGCCATTAATATGGCAAGAAAAATGCGTTGTACTTTTCGTTTTATGATCATTATGGAAAATTGAGTCCTTTATTAAGACACTTATGACTTATTCAAAGTTACACTTCAATTAATCTACTATTATAGGAGAAGACTTAAATAATGTTAAAATATTACAAGATACCTTCTTTAAGGATATCATGTAAATGGATAATTCCTTTATAAATCTGATTTTCTGTTACTATCAATTGGGTAATATTGTTCTTACGCATTAGATCCAGGGCATCTACAGCCAACATATCTTCCGATATTTGTCGTGGGTTTAGTGACATGATTTCATTCGCTCTTATCCCATTTATATTACTTGTTTTTTGTAACATTCTTCTTAAATCACCATCTGTAATAATCCCTATAAGTTTATCATTTTCAACTACAGCAGTTGTTCCCAATCTTTTTGAAGATATTTCAAGAATCACTTCCTCAATTGTAGTATCAGGTAAAACCTGAGGCTTTTCATTATTGATGTAAAGATCAGCCACCCGAAGATAAAGTTGTTTGCCTAATGAACCTCCCGGGTGATACTTCGCAAAATCTTTGGCGGTAAATTCTTTGCACTCCAACAAACAAACAGAAAGTGCATCACCCATTGCAAGTTGTGCAGTTGTGCTTGCTGTAGGTGCCAAATTATTCGGACATGCTTCTTTTTCTACGTAAGTATTTAGAATTAAATCTGCTTGTTTTGCCAAATATGATTCCTTATTGCCTACCATGGCAATTAACAAATTACCGGTATTTTTCAAAAGTGGAATTAGAACCTTTATTTCAGGAGTTTCTCCACTTTTTGATATACAGATAACAATATCTTGCTCACGAATAATGCCAAGGTCTCCATGAATGGCATCAGCGGCATGCATAAATATGGCAGGCGTACCTGTTGAATTCATGGTTGAAACTATTTTCGACGCTATATGAGCACTTTTCCCAATCCCTGTAAGGATAACCCTCCCCTTCGAATTATGGATTGAATTTACACAGTGAATAAAATCCTCATTTATAAATCCTTTCAAATTATTAATCGCCCGAGATTCAATTTCGATGGTTTCAATTGCAATTTGCTCAATTTCCTTATTTGTCTTCAATTCTGCTTATTTTATATATTATTACACAAAAAATTTATTTTTATGTTATATTTGTAATAGACACATTGCCAATTGATAAAATTTGACCAACATATACTAACAATAAAGTTACAAATATAATGTAAACTTAGAATGCTAAAAGATCATGACGAGCATTGATGATAAAATATTGTATGATTTCTTAAAAAAGTTTTTTGGTTTTACCAATTTCAAGGGTAATCAAAAAGAAATCATTAAAAGTGTATTATCAGGTCATGATACCTTTGTCATCATGCCTACAGGTGGGGGAAAATCGATGTGTTACCAACTACCTGCATTAACAAGTGAAGGAACTGCCATCATTGTATCTCCTCTAATCGCATTAATGAAAAATCAGGTTGATGCATTACGTAATTATGGGTCAGAGGAAGGAATAGCACACTTTCTCAATTCATCACTTTCAAAAGCTGAAATAGCATCTGTTAAGGCTGATCTCACAAGCCAAAAAACAAAGTTATTGTACGTTGCTCCCGAATCACTCACTAAAGCTGAAAATATAGAATTCTTAAAATCAATCACCATTTCTTTTTATGCAATTGATGAAGCTCATTGTATTTCAGAATGGGGACACGATTTCAGGCCCGAGTATAGAAGGTTAAGACCGATCATTCAAGAAATAGGAAAAGACGTTCCTGTAATAGCACTGACTGCAACAGCCACTCCTAAAGTGCAACAGGACATTCAAAAAAATCTTGGAATGATGTCAGCTAATATTTTTAAATCTTCATTTAACAGACCAAACTTGTACTACGAAGTAAGGCCAAAAGATAAAAATGTTAATAGAGAAATTATTAGATACGTCAAAAAACACCCTGGAAAGTCAGGGATAATCTATTGTTTGAGCAGAAAGATGGTTGAGGAGGTTGCAGAAACACTTCAGGTAAATGGTATTAAAGCCCTTCCTTATCATGCTGGTTTGGATTCTGCGACCCGGAGACAAAATCAGGATAGCTTTTTGATGGAAGAATCTGATGTTATTGTTGCCACCATTGCCTTTGGAATGGGAATTGACAAACCCGATGTTCGTTTTGTAATTCATCACGATATCCCAAAAAGTTTGGAAGGTTATTATCAGGAAACGGGTAGAGGCGGACGCGACGACGGCGAAGGAAATTGCATTACTTTCTACAGTTATGACGACATTCAAAAGCTTGAAAAATTTGTAAAAGGAAAACCTGTTGCCGAACAAGAAATTGCAAAACAATTACTATTTGAAACAGTTGCCTACGCTGAATCTTCTGTTTGCAGGAGAAAACAATTATTACACTATTTTGGTGAAATCTACGATCAACCAAACTGTAACAACTGCGATAATTGCTTACATCCCAAAACAAGTTTCGAAGGCAAAGAATATGTACAGTTGGTACTTGAAACAGTATTGGCAGTTAAGCAACTTTTCAAAGCCAATCATATCATTAACATCTTGGTTGGTAAAAACACGGCTACTGTAAAGCAATCCAAGCATAACAAATTAGAAATGTTTGGAAAAGGTGAAGCAAAAAGTGAAAAATTTTGGAATGCAGTTATCAGGCAAACTTTAATTGCTCGTTTACTTTTAAAAGACATCGAAAATTATGGACTTTTAAAAGTTGGTGCAGACGGAATAAATTTTTTGGATAAGCCTTCATCAATCATGCTCACCATGGATCATGACTATGATAATCCGGAAGATGATGAATTTATTACCTCAAGTAGCTCACATAAAATAAGTACTGCCGATAAAGCTTTATTTTCATTACTTAAAGATCTTCGAAAACACATTTCTAAAAAAGACAAACTTCCTCCATTTGTTATTTTTCAAGACCCTTCTTTAGAAGACATGGCCATTCAATACCCTGTAACCATGGACGAATTGCAGCAAATTACTGGAGTTGGTTTTGGGAAAGCTCAAAAATATGGTCAGCCATTTTTAGATTTTATTAAAGCTTATGTTGAAGAAAACGACATCATGCGCCCCAATGATATGGTTGTTAAATCTGTGGTTAATAAATCCGGATTAAAGGTTTACATCATTCATAATATTGATCGTAAATTACCACTCGAAGATATTGCCCAGGCAAAAAACTTAACCGTTCCTGAATTGCTTACTGAAATTGAGCACATTGTTGCGTCAGGAACAAAAATTGACATCAATTATTATATTGAAGAAATTGTTGATGAATATCATCAGGAAGAAATATTTGAATATTTTAAGGAAGATGCCTCCTCCGATTCAATTGAAGATGCGTTAAAAGAATTGGGCGAAGATGAGTATACAGAAGAAGAAATACGCATGATGAGAATTAAATTTATGTCAGAAATCGGCAATTAAATTAACATGAAGAATAGCATTTTATTTATCCCCTTATTATTACTCCTTGCCTGTAGTTCGCATCAAAAAGAAGAATTGATTCTTTCACAAGAAAAGATGATAGATGTTTTATTAGATGTCCAACTGTCAGAAACATACTTCCAAAATAATAGCTCAATGATTAAGAGTGAGACCTTTAACCCACTTCCTTCTGAATATTACAACCATATTTTTGAGAAAAATCAAATTACAAAACTACAATTTGATGAAAGTTTGAAGTTTTATCAAACAGACCTGCCCACCTTTAAATTAATCTATGATAGTGTTGCTGCACGCATTGAATTAATGAAAGAAGCAAATTAAAATTTTTGTTAACGCACATATTCAGAAGTGCAACTCAACGAATTCCCTCCGATAACGAGCGTATAAGTCCAATTAATTATTTGAGTGCCTTGCAAATTACCAGTTCCATTAATTGTCCACCCATCACCAATCACCTGATTTGTAACAAAAATCTTACTCCCTGCAACTAATCCAACTACTGCTTGATAGCTTGGACCCGGATTCCCAAAATTTGCAAGTAAAACTTGTGCTGAATTGTTCGGATCAGCAGAAATTGTTACGGTATAGTTCGACTTAAAACAACTTTCATTCACTGACCATGTACCGAAAAATTTATCTCTATCGTCAACCGGATCAACAATGATATCATCATCAGGGTTGCAAGACAGAAATCCCAAAACCAATATTAATCCCCATAATCTCAAATCCTTTAATTTCTTCATTGTTAAAAAAATAATATTTTAAAAGAACACCAACTTAATAAATGGCACATCCAAAAATACGAATATCACAACACGAATAAAAGCATCTAAAATATAAATTTTGTCGGGATAAGTATTTGAAGTTTACTTTTTTGAAAAAACAAACACTTTTATTTTTGTATATTTGATAAATTCAAAATCAATACATCATGAAAAAAGTGACCACGCTAATTGTGTCTCTATTCATAATTGGCTTTTCTTCAATGGCTCAAGATAACCTGCAAAAAGAAGTAATAACCACTAATCAAGGAGATTTAACCATTACCTTTGTTGGACATGCTTCATTAATTTTTAATTTCCAAAATAAGGTAATTTATATTGACCCATCAAGTAGCAGTGGCTATAGTTTTGAAGGTTACCCAAAGGCCGATTTAGTATTAATTACACATGATCATGGTGATCATCTCGATACCAAAACCCTCGCTTATATTTCTACAAGCAACACGAAATTTTTAAGCAATAATACTTCATTCAATAAATTAAAAAAAGGGGAAGTAATTGCCAATGGACAGGCAATAAAAATGGATGGTATTTTAATTGAAGCGGTGCCGGCATATAATATCAAGCATTTGCGAAATACTGGTCAACCATATCATGCTAAAGGTGATGGAAATGGGTATGTAATTGAATTTGGAAATAAAAGGGTTTATGTGGCTGGGGATACAGAAAATATTCCGGAAATGGCTTATCTTAAAAAAATTGATATTGCATTTTTGCCAATGAATGTTCCTTACACCATGACTCCAATAATGGCTGCAGACGCAGCACTATTGTTTAAACCTAAAGTTTTATATCCTTATCATTACAGAGGTACTGATCCACAAGAACTAGTTGAGTTATTAAAAGCCCATCCTGAAATTGAGGTGAAAATAAAGAAGATGTAAGGATGCCTTATTACTTTAATTACTTTTAATTTGATCCCAAATTTTAGTCGCTAAACGACTGGCTCCAAATCTAAATAATTTTGGATTTAACCAATCTTCTCCCAAAATTTCTTTTACTAAAAGATAGTATGGAATGGCTTGTTCAGGTTCAGAAATTCCTCCAGCGGGTTTGATCCCGATCTTTTTCCCGGTTTTATCAAATTCATCTTTTATCGCATCTAACATCACAATAAATGCTTCAGGTGTAGCGGCAGGTTGAATTTTACCAGTAGAAGTTTTAATAAAATTTGCACCAGCTGAGATCGCAATATCACTTGCTCTTCTAATATTGTCATATGAATTTAATTCTCCGGTTTCCAGAATCACCTTTAAATGAACATGCTGACAGATAGTGCTAATCGCCCTAATCTCATCGAAAACAGTTTGAAAATCGCCTTCTAACAATTTCCCTCTTGAAATTACCATATCAATTTCGTCGGCACCTTGTTCAATGGCGTAATTTATTTCAGCAAGTTTAACCTCAATAGGCGACTGTCCACTTGGAAAAGCACCGGCTACTGAAGCAATTTCAATCTGAGTTCCTTTCAATTCATCCTTAGCTAATTTTACGAAAGGAGGATAAACGCATACTGCAGCCGTTTGCATGCATTTAGCTTGTTCACAGAGTGAAATTATTTTTTGATTGTTATCTGAACCATCTAGAGTGGTTAAATCAATCATCGCCAACACCTGTCGATAAATTTCAATTCTCTCTTTTTTAGAAACCTCAATATTAGTTATCTGATTGATTCTATCCTGAGTTTCGTCAGATTGAATATGGTAGCTTTTGTTAAAAATATCCATCTAAATTTTCTTTCAAAAATAAGCATAAAAGTATAATCCAGAATTATAAAAACCGTTCAAATACATTTATATTTTTATATTTGTTCTAACCTAAATACTCCTAAGAATGACTGATTATCCGTTGGTTTCAATTATTGCCGTCAATTTCAATCAATTGCAAGTTACTATTGAATTTCTTGATTCGGTAAGCAAAATTTCTTACCCGAATTTTGAAGTTATTATTGTTGATAATGCTTCACGGGAAAACCCCTGTGAACAATTAGCACAAAAATATCCGAAATTTATTTTCTTGCGAAGTGAAGATAACCTTGGGTTTGCCGGAGGAAATAACTTGGGAATCAGAAAAGCCAAAGGCGATTATTTCATGCTCCTTAATAATGATACAGAAGTTGAAACTGGGTTTCTAGAACCTTTAGTTGAAGCCATGGAAGCTAATTCTAAAATAGGAATGGTTGGTTCAAAAGTTCGATTTTATCACTCCCCAAACATTATCCAATTTGCAGGTGCAACACCCATGACCAAGTATACGGCAACCAGTCATTTTATTGGACATAATCAAAAAGATGAAGGCCAGTTTGATGAGCAAAATATTAGCCCATTTGCATCGGGAGCAGCCATGATGACCTCTCGCATTGTTTGTGAAAAGGTTGGCCTGATGGCAGAATTTTTCTTTCTGTATTACGAAGAACTTGATTGGCAGGAGCGTATTCGTAAACATGGTTTCGAAATCCATTATATCCCAGACTCATTGGTATTTCATAAAGAGAGCATTTCTGTGGGTAAAAACAGTCCACTTCAAGCTTATTGGAAATCCAGAAATCGACTCTTGCTGATCCGTCGAAACTACAAACAGTTTAATATTTTTATCAGTTTTATCTTTTTAACTTTTGTTTCGTATCCTTACCATTTATTAAAATATATTGCCCGTCGAGACCGAGTTTCGATCAAGGTTCACAGCATTGCGTTAGGTTGGCATTATATCAATGCTTTCAACCTAAAACGTATTCATCAAAACAACTATTTGTAAAATTATCCGAAAACGTAAAAGCTCTCCCTTATCGGAATTTGACAATAATCTTCTATCTTCAGTAAAATAAGTACTTACAGAAGCTTTTTATGTTTTATTTTCAATATTAAAATTTATTTTTAAAACCCCACCTGTTTTAATTTACCTGTATATTACTGATAATATGTACTTTATACCATTTGGCACAGCTATTGCATAAGAGATACGAAAGAAATAATTTAATACTTACCACAATGAAATTTGGATTAAAATTAAACACGGCAACCAAAGCTCCAAAGTATCATAAATACTTTAAGTGCGATCGATGTGGGTACATATCTATGGTAAAGAATTCCATATGTCCCATTTGTGAAAAAGACGGATACAAACTAAAGCTTAAATAATTTTTGAGACTCATAATGATATCACTGAGTTTTAATAAAAATTTGATTTTGCAAATATTTGCGCACAGATTTTTAAAGAAATCAAGCATATAAATACCATTACCAATCAATTTTATCGAAGAATATCCGCTTACATTTTGTGTTATAACAGACGATCACCAGCCCACTTAAAATAAGTGGGCTGGTGTTTTTTATACGAACTAAAAGGCTCAAAAAAACTAATCTCTGTTTGGGCTTTCTTAGTAGCGGGGCCTGATTAATTTCATTGATCTGAAGTGAGGGCTTAACAAGAAAACCAATCCCGAATGGTATTGTTTAAAACTCAAAAGCGCATACAAATAAATTTGCTGCGCTTTTAAACTAAAAAACCGACATAAATGTCGGTTTTCTTTGTAGACAAGAGGGTTGAAATATCTAACCTTGAATTACTCAGAGACATGGTAAGAATTATTAGGGTTGCAGAATACCTCCACTAGTATTTAAATTGTACTAGAAAGTATTCTGGGATAAAATATCTCTGTTAGTAGACAACATACTCATGAAGAAGCTTCTTATTTTCACTTGAATTTGAAACACTTGTTCCCAAATACTCAATTTTTGCTGAATTTGAATTAACACTTAATTTCAAAAATCCTGTGCCCCCAAGTATTGTACCTTGGTGATAACCGTATGTGGATGCCTGATTAGGTCTCGAATTTTCGGGTGCACTTGGCTGAGGGACCTCCTGATATATAATTCCATCCAGTTCTTGATGGGCATAAAAGTGATCGTGTCCATGAAAAACAATATCAACTCCATATTTTACAAGTAAGTCATGAATAGGCATTTCCCAACCAGGTCGATTTGAAGAAAATTCATTTTGACCATCTAAATTTTCTCCCCCCCATTCATATAAACTAGCTGCTTCCGCACCGCCTCTCCCTTGTCCTTCATTATCTAATCCACCAACCAGATTATGAATAAATACAAATTTATATTTCGCAATACTTCTTTCAAGTACATTTCTCAACCAATTGTATTGTTCCAGTCCAAGTGTTCTTTCCCAAGGTTCTTTTTTACTCTTTAAAGACGAGTACCAAAATGGATCCAGCACAATAAACTGAACATTGGACCATTGCCAAGCATAATAATTTTGTAGTAAACCAATGTAAGGATCATTTACAGAGTTACCCGAATAAAAAATGTCTGGCTCTGGCATTGGAAAATATTTCTTTCGCATAATATTTGACCATGCTGCCCAGCTTTCGCTTGTCCCGTCATTATAATATCCAGATTCTCCATCATGATTCCCTTGGACAAAATATAATGGAACTGAATGACAAACACTTCCTAAAAAATATCGTTGTGCCAAATAATTATAAAGAGACATTGAAAAGTCACTTCCATATTTATCATTCATAAATGTATCGCCAAGCTCAATCATAAAATCAGCGTCGGATTCTAAAATATTTGATAGTGTCTTCTTATAGACTGCTGTGTCGGAATGCATATCCAAGTGAGAATCAGCAATTATTGCCATTGTGAATGATCCAGATATTTTTGCTGTTTTGAATGAATATTCCTGTGATTTAATATAAATATTTGATGAGGAAACCTTATAACTATAATAATAATCATAAGTTTCTGAAGGCATCAGTCCAGATAACACTATTTCCTTTGGAGAATTTCCTTGAAGTGATAGGTTAATTTGAGTATAATCCGAACTGCCGTTTAGTGCATACTCGATTTTTGCATCGCAGGTTTTATAGGATAATACAGATAAGGTAATAGAATTGGGGGTTGGTTTTATAGCAATGATATCAAAAATCTTATTGGGTACCAAGGTCCTAAAAAGGGGATTTTCCGGTGAAACAATTATCTCATCTATTATTTCTTCCGAACTTACATTTTCATCAATGTCTTTACTGCAATATGAAAATAAAACAATTAAGCATATAAAACGAAGGTATTTATTCATGAGTTATATCGGTGTTTAATTGAATATTGAGTAGGAATACTTAAGCTTCCCATTTTTATTTGCACCTGCCTCATCAACAGGCAAATAAGCATTTATATAATCAACCTGTACATTTTCAGGTGAAACAGTTACATTCAAAAAACCTGAATTCGGAAAAATTATACCACTTGTATATTCATCAGCATTAAAAGCGGTATAGGTATTATCTGCAGGATTGGGTACAGATTGGTAGATAACTCCATCCAGTTCTTGTTTATTATAAAGATGATCGTGTCCCTGAAAAAATATTGTCACACCATTGTCTGCCATAAGATGATGAATTGGTTTATCCCAGCCAGGTCTGTATTCGTCAAAATCCCACTTCCCATTTTTGCTATACCCCCCCCATTCATAAAAGTTTGCCATTTCCACTCCTCCCCTGCCTGTTCCAAGAACATGATGGGTAAATACAAATTTATATTTAGCTGCACTATTTTCGAGTGTGGACTTGAACCAATTATACTGAACGATTCCTAATGTATTATCCCAAAGATTTCGTTTTACATCAGAGCCGTAGATATGGTCAACAACAGCAGATGTATGCCAATAGAAATCAATGACTACAAATAAGGCATCGCCCCAGGTAAATGAATAATAATCTCCGAGTTGTCCAATATTGGCTACCTCATCATTGTCGCCTGTATAAAAATGATCAGGTAAAGGAATTGGGTAGAATTTTTTTCTAGCAATTCCTGCGCATACCGCAGGATTATTCTGACCTCCATCTAAATTAATTAATGCCGCTTGCTCGTGATTCCCATTGACTAAAAATATGAAGGAGTTTGAGCCAGGAATACCTAGGTAATTTCTATGTGATGAATACACTTCATCAACTGTTGACTGTGATACATTATTAAACTGAATTAATCGTTCAACACTAAAATCATCGCCCAATGTAAAATACAGATCCACTCCTTTATCACTTACATTTTTCATATTAATTTTATAGAGTTCTGAATTAAACATAACCCCGGCACGTTCGGGATGCGAGTCGCCTTGAACCCCAAAAGAAAAAGTTGAACCCGATATTCTTTGTGTTGTAAAACTATAAACTGAAGAAGTTAATATCTCAGAATTAACACCTTCTTTATACCTGAGTCGGTAATAATATCGTGTTCCTTGTTCCAAATTTTGCAGTGTAATATTAGTTGGTACTCCAGCAGTAATATTGACTTCAGATGTTGATTCATCAAAAGAAATTGAATCCTTTGAATAGTCAATGATACACGAATTCGATTTATCAAAAAGGAGACTAATTTTAATGGAATTATCGGTAGGACAGCCCAAAATAATCTGTCCAAACTTATTATAGTTTCTGCTTGCTGGAATATCATCGTCATGTTCAACAACCTTAACCTTTTCAATTTCCTTAGTGCAATTTGAAATGCTAATCACAAGTAGAAATAGCAATATCAACATCACAAGATACTGGAAATGCTTCGAATCCATGGGAATTAATATGATTAGTTATAAAAATCAGCAGGTGCAGCATAACTTCCGGCATCGGCAGGAATATCACCTATCCCAAAAAGATAATCCGTATTAGGAACTATGGGCATCGCAGTTGGCGAAGCATAACGATAAGCTCCATCAGGCACAACATCTAAATTTCTAATTGCTTGCAAAGTTTCTTTCTGAGCGTCAGTAAGGGTTTTATAAATGGCACCAAATTGTATCGCATACAATCCTGACATACTTCCATCCAATTCCCCATATCGTTCAATCAGATGGTAAACAAGCGCTCTATCAATGGCATCTCCATTAAGTGCTTTTCTCATTTCTAAGCATATATCTTCTCTTACCTGTGCTAGTTCTTCTAGTAACGCCTTTTGCTCAGGAATAATTAAGTTCATTAATGCTTCTTGTTCGCTCGTAAGTGTATTCAGAAAAGCTTTTCCATCTTCGCCTGTTT
Source organism: Bacteroidales bacterium (assembly GCA_963674935.2). Classification (GTDB taxonomy): domain Bacteria; phylum Bacteroidota; class Bacteroidia; order Bacteroidales. The sequence goes on along the minus strand of CAXXWZ010000002.1, from coordinate 1,191,188 downwards.
GATTGAGTGGGATAAAATAATCAGGATTATTCATAGCAGGATAATCTTTTAAGAAAAAACCACCGAAGTATGTGCCATGTCTTTCAGGACAAAAATAAATATCCGCATTCAATCCTCCTTTATACCATGAAAAGAATTCACTTGCATAAGTCATAACAGCAACAAACTCTGTATTTGTCATACTTCTTTTTAATTCATGATCTTCAGCAATATCAGGCCAGGTATTAAAGTCATTAAAAGTCATATTAGCAAAATATTCTTTTTGCTCAGTAGTTAAACTTTGTGCTAGTTCTCCCATCATTACAGCTCTATTATAACTTAAATCAGCATCAATTTCATAAAGATTAGCAGTGTAGGCAGTTATTCTTTCTCGACTCAAGCCAATTGAACCCTCTGGCGTATCACCAGTCAGATTACGTCTGAATGCATCCATCAAAGGAAAACGATTATACGCAAATTTTACGTAGATAGGAGCCTGCTCTTTAGCAAGAGATACAAGCTTAGCTAATTGCTCTGTATTTAGAATATCTATTACATTATTCGCTGCTCGGCTTAAAAATTGGGTATTATGCCCATAACCTGCTACATCAATATCCCTCATATATTGAAAACCAAAGTAATCAGCCACCTTTCCTGGAGGGAAAAAGGTATCGGCACCGTCATTTCCAGTCATAAAGGCGAGCCCATTAAAGGCAATGGTCATCAATTGTCCATTGTCGCTCATTGCCTGTTCAAGGTTATAAGTACTACTTGTAGGAGCCATTTGTTGCACAAAGTCAATAGTAGTTAGCTCTTCTTCCTGTATTTCTGCAATTTCCTTTGAACATGAGTTAAATACAAATAAAAAAAGCAATAATAAAATTCTTGAAGTTTTCATAATCAGCGATTTCTTAATTAAAGGATTTATTGACTGTAAAAAAGAAAATGAAGATGAAGCGAAGATGAAGACGAGAGAAATACGGAAAATAGAAATGCCCTATTTTATGCAAAGTCTCAATTTACTTTTGGAATTCAGAGGGGATAAAAACAAAAAACCAACACTTTTGTGTTGGTTTTTCTTAGTAGCGGGGGCAAGATTCGAACTTACGACCTTTGGGTTATGAGCCCAACGAGCTACCACTGCTCCACCCCGCAATATATTTTTTTGTTTTGTATATTGCTAAAATAGGAGTGCAAAGATATATTTTGTTTCTTTGCAATCCAAATAATATAAAATTATTTTGAATAAAAAGGCACATAAATCCGGCTTCGTAAACATCATTGGAAATCCCAATGTGGGGAAGTCAACCCTGCTTAATGCATTGGTTGGTGAAAAGTTAGCCATCATTACCTCTAAGGCCCAAACAACCCGTCATCGTTTGATGGGAATTGTGAATGGTGATGATTTTCAAATTGTTTATTCTGACACGCCTGGCATCGTTGATCCTCATTACAAATTACATGAGTACATGATGAAGTTTATCGATTCTGCTTTAATGGATGCAGATATTTTTCTTCTGGTGATTGAAGTGAACGATAAATTTAATCATCCGGCGATTCTGGATAAAATCAAAAATTCAGGTTTACCAATTATTCTTCTCATCAACAAAATTGATTTAAGTACTCAGGAAGAAGTAGTAAAACAATTATCTGAATGGCAGGATAGACTTCCTACAGCGGAAATTATCCCCATTTCAGCATTGAATAAATTCAATCTGGAAAACGTTTTCAATACGCTTCTTGAAAAGTTACCTGAGAATCCGCCTTATTTCCCAAAAGACGAATTAACAGATAAATCACAACGATTTTTTGTTTCAGAAATCATTCGCGAAAAAATACTTTTGTTTTACAAAAAGGAAATTCCATACAGCGTCGAGATTGTTGTCGAATCATTTAAAGAAACAGATAAGCTAATTAAGATATTTGCGCTTATCTTTGTAGCCCGTGATTCGCAAAAAGCAATTATTATCGGACATGGGGGTTCGGCCTTGAAAAAAGTAGGTACTGAAGCTAGAAAAGACATTGAGGATTTCGTAGGGAAGAAAGTTTTTCTGGAACTTACCGTAAAGGTTAATAAAGATTGGAGAGATAAAGATCTTCAATTAAAGCGTTTTGGCTATCAATAAATAAAAATTTTATCATGAGCAATATTCTGGCAATAGTAGGAAGACCTAATGTTGGCAAATCAACTTTATTCAACCGCCTGACTGAATCAAGAGATGCCATTGTTGAGGAATCGAGTGGAGTTACCCGTGATCGCCATTACGGAAAATCAAACTGGAACGGAATTGATTTTGCGGTTATTGATACCGGTGGTTACGTTATCGGATCGGAGGATATTTTTGAAGAAGAGATTCGCAAGCAAGTTGATTTAGCCATTGGTGAAGCTGATGTAATAGCGCTAATTGTTGATGTAATGGCAGGCGTTACCTCAATGGATGAAGAGGTAGCTGAATTATTGAGAAAATCACACAAAAAAGTATTTTTAGTAGCTAACAAAGTTGACAATCACGATCGTGCTCATCTTTCGCACGAGTTTTATAAACTGGGTTTAGGAGAGATTTATTGTATTTCTTCAATTAACGGAAGTGGAACAGGAGATCTTTTAGACGATCTTGTTAAAGCTTTCCCTGATAAGGAAGAAACTAATGATGAGAATCATGACATTCCCTGGTATTCCGTAATCGGGAGGCCGAATGTTGGTAAATCTTCATTCATTAATGCATTGATGGGTGTTGAAAGAAATATTGTTACACCTATTGCCGGAACAACTAGAGATACGGTAAATACACGTTATAATAGTTTTGGGTTTGATTTTATGTTGGTTGACACAGCCGGGCTTAGGAAAAAAGCCAAGGTGACCGAAAACATTGAATTTTATTCTGTGATGCGTTCCATTAGAGCCATTGAAAAAAGTGACGTTTGTATTTTAATGCTGGATGCTAAAGAAGGAATTGAAGGTCAGGATTTAAGTATTTTTCACTTGGCAGAGAAAAACCGAAAAGGTGTGGTGATTGTTGTAAACAAATGGGATTTGGTTGACAAAGGATCAAATACGCACATTGAATTTGAGAAAAAAATCAGAGAAAAAATTGCACCTTTCAATGATGTTCCAATCGTTTTTACTTCTGTGCTTACAAAACAAAGAATTTTTAAAGCACTCGAAATCGCCCATCAGGTTTATAAAAATAAACAAACCAGAGTAACAACTTCAAAACTTAACGACCTACTTTTACCAATCATAGAGGCTACACCTCCGCCAACAGGATCTAGAGGAAAATATATAAAATTTAAATATATCACTCAGTTACCTACTAATTTTCCGGCATTCGCATTCTTCTGTAATTTCCCCTTGGAAGTTAAAGAGGCTTACCGAAGATTTTTGGAAAATAAACTCAGAGAGCATTTTGATTTTGAAGGAGTGCCTGTGCAAATTTATTTTAGACAGAAATAAAAATTGGAATCGACCAGAATTGACAAATGGCTTTGGACTGTGCGGCTTTTTAAAAGTCGGAGCATTTCTACGGAAGCCTGTAAAAGTGGAAAGGTAAAAGTCGATGGCAAAAACATTAAACCCTCAAAAGAAGTAAAGATTGGTGATATTATTACAGTTCAGCAAAATCCAATAATAAAATCGGTTAAAGTAAAACAGATTTTGAAAAATCGTGTTTCTGCCACCTTAGCTGCCGAAGCCATGGAAGACCTTACCTCTGCCGAGGAATACGATAAACTAAAAATGATGCGAGAATTAAATTACGAAAGGCGTGATCATGGTTTAGGAAGGCCGACTAAAAGAGATCGCCGCGACATCGAAAAACTCAAAGACATTGACTTATAAATCTGTAAAGAAATTAATATGAAAAAATATTCACTCATTTTAACGGTTGCTATTTTTATTTTAAATGCTTGTGACAATAAAGAAGCGAAACAGTCGGATGCAGTGAAACTGGCATTTTATAATGTTGAAAATCTTTTTGATACCATTAATGATCTAAGCATAAATGACGAAGAGTTTTTACCTAATGGATTGCAAAAATGGAATACAGAAAAATATCTTAAAAAATTAAAAAATATGTCGGATGTTCTACTCTCTATCGACACCTTAAATCCTCCAGCACTTATTGGCTTAGCAGAGATTGAAAACCGGGAAGTTTTGGAAGAATTAATTTCAATGTCGGAATTAAAAAATTTTGGCTACGAGATTATACATAAAAACAGCCCCGATCGCAGAGGAATAGACGTTGCTTTTATTTATCGATCCGAACTTTACCAGCCCGAGCATAACGAATGGTTTAAAATAACTTTTCCTACTGACCCAGATTATACAACCCGCGATATTCTTTACAGTAAAGGAAAAATATTGGGTGATGAAACCATTCATGTTTTTGTTAATCATTGGACCTCTCGTTATGGTGGAGCAGATGTTACCGCCCCAAACCGGAAATTTTTAGGTACCTTATTAAAAGCCAAATCCGATTCTATTTTAGCAATTGACCCCGATGCAAGAATCATCATCATGGGTGATTTAAATGACAATCCAACCGATGAGAGTTTGACGATTTCATTAAATGCTAAACCTGTTTCAGAAAACATTGAATCAAAAAATTTATACAATATTTCCCTATCAAAATTTAAAAGTGGAGAAGGAACGCTTTATTATCGTTCCTGGGATATGTTTGACCAAATCATTGTTTCCGGAAGTTTGTTAAAAGAAAGTGCTATAGTTAAATTACAATCAAGAGATATTCAAATTCATAAACCAAATTGGGTGCTGTTTTTTGATAATAATGGAGTTGGAAGGCCTAATCGAACTGCATCAGGAAATAGGTATTATGGAGGATATAGCGATCATTTGCTTGTTTATGTTGTGCTTACAGATGGGAAATAGCTTAAATTATTATTTATCGTAATTAACTTCCTTTTCGAGGCTGCCATCTTCATTATAATAATACCATTTTCCAATCCGAACACCTTCTTTAAAAGAGCCTTTAACAGCTAATTTTCCATTGGGATGAAAGGTCTCATACTTCCCATTCATTTTCCCATTTTTAAAAAATCCTTTACTCCACAATTCCCCATTTTCATAATAATAAACCCATTTACCATCTTTTTCACCCGCTTTAAAAAATCCGTCGATTCGAATTTGCTTATTGGGATAGAAACTTTTTTGGCGAATCAACACATTTGGGTTGTCTTTAGCGTAATAACTAATCAGTTTTGGAGTCCCGTCGGGATATACTTTTTCAACCTTTCCTTCAAAGGTGCCACTGCAAGCATGAAGTATAATTGCAATTGCCAGAGTCGTAATAATTTTACTAAATCTCATGTTAAGGGTTAAAGCTTAAACGTTTCCCTTTTACTCGCTCGTTAAATTTTCCATTTTCAAAAACCAGATTCCCATTCACAAAAGTATGGGTGATTTTTGATTTGAACTTTTTGCCTTCGAGGGGGGACCATCCGCATTTATAAAATAAACTTTTCTTATTAACAGTCCAGGGACTATTCATATTAACTATAGCTAAATCAGCAAAAAAGTCTTCGCGTATAAATCCTCTTTTTTCCACCCGAAAACATTTAGCCGGTGCATGGCACATTTTTTCAACTACCTTTTGAATATCCATTTTTTTATCATGAACAAACTCAAGCATCATGTTTAACGAATGCTGAACCAAAGGACCTCCGGAAGGTGCATTTAAGTATGTATTGTTTTTTTCAGCTAAGGTGTGAGGTGCATGATCTGTAGCCACAACATCCAGCCGATCATCGAGTAAAGCTTTTAGTAAAGCATCCTGATCGTTTTTTGTTTTAATAGCCGGATTCCATTTAATCAATGTTCCCAATTCATCATAATCTGAATCATTAAAATAAAGATGATGAACACAAACTTCGGAGGTAATTTTTTTATCCTCAATTGGTATTTTATTTTCAAACAACTCCATTTCGGCAGCGGTCGATAAATGCAGAATATGAAGTCGTGTATTGTATTTTTTCGCTAATTCTACCGCAAAAGCGGAAGATTCATAACAAGCTTTAGCACTTCTGATTTGGGGATGATTTTTGATGGGTATATTTTCTCCATACTGCCCAATATGTGCTGTTAGGTTTTTCTGAATTATTCCTTCAACCTCACAATGCACAGCAACTAATAAGTTTGATTTTTCAAAAATCCCATTTAAAGCTTCAATATCATCAACAAGCATATTTCCGGTTGATGCACCCATAAATACTTTTACGCCACAAACTTTTTTAGGATCTGTTTTTAAAATCTCATCTAAATTGGTATTGGAAGCGCCCATGTAAAATGAATAGTTTGCGAACGATTTTTTTGCAGCGTTTACATATTTTTCTTCTAAAAGCTTTTGGGTTAACGTGTTCGGAATTGTGTTGGGCATATCCATGAACGAAGTCACCCCTCCTGCCACAGCAGCTCTACTCTCAGTATAAATGTCGGCTTTATCGGGCATGCCAGGATCACGAAAATGCACCTGATCATCGATGACTCCAGGGATTAAATAATTGCCGCCTGCATCAATTATTTTATAGCCGTCAAAACGGTCGATTTGACAAAATTCATCTTCAATAACTCTCGAAATAATTCCTTCGTCAATTAAAACACTACCAGGAAAAGACCTTCCTTCATTAATAATTTGAGCATTTATGATTTGATATTTCATTTTATGAGAAATTAGATTCAAGACACAAGTATTAAGACTAAATATGAGGTTTTTTCTTCTATTCCAATTTGCTCATCATTGGTTAAATAAAAACTTTTAAACCAAATTATGCATGAAAAAAGGTATAGAAAATTCCCTATACCTTAGCAATATACAAAATATAGGATGTTTTAGCTAACTCTTTTAATTCGATTAAACATTCCGCGCAAACGCAAATCAATAACTCCGAAAATGGCCTCTTTGAAAATACTTGAATTCATTTTGGAAGTCCCTTCAATGCGGTCGGTAAAAATAATTGGTACCTCTACCACATTGAACCCAAGTTTCCAGCTAACATATTTCATTTCAATTTGAAATGCATAACCCAAAAATTTTATTTTATCCAAGTCGATGGTTTTCAAAACTTCTTTTTTATAACACTTAAATCCGGCAGTGGTATCTCTAATTTTCATGCGGGTAATAAACCGAACATAAGCTGAGGCGTAGTACGACATCAACACACGTCCCATGGGCCAATTCACCACATTTACCCCAGTCACATAACGTGATCCGATAGCCACATCTCCACCTTCATTGGCACAAGCATGTCGCAAACGAATCAAGTCTTCCGGATTGTGGGAAAAATCCGCGTCCATTTCGAAAGTATACGCATAATCATGTTTTAAACTCCATTTAAAGCCATGAATATAGGCCGTACCTAATCCAAGTTTTCCTTTTCGTTCTTCGATATGAAGTTGTCCGGGAAATTCCTTCATCAGGCCTTTAACAATATCTGCTGTACCGTCGGGTGAATTATCTTCAATAATGAGGATGTGAAACGCTGTTTCTAACGAAAAAACTTTACGGATGATACGTTCAATATTTTCTTTTTCGTTGTAAGTTGGAATAATTACTAAGCTATCTGCCACGGTTATAAAATTTAGAAAGCGAAATTACGTCAATGTTTTATAAGAAAAAAATATTTTACAAATAATTAACGTTGATTAAATATCAAAACTACATTTCTTATCTATTGATCCTCAATTACCTTTGTCATGTTTTGCAACGCCATCAATGCGGCATTTACATTATAAACATTTTCGAAACTTAAGGTGAGTTTACCATTTTTCTCTCTCATTTTGCAGCTTGCAGAATTCTCTTGAATAAATTTTAACACCTTACTAAAAATTTTGGACTGATAAAAAGGAGATTCTTCATTTCCGATGAAATATCCAAGCATTCTTTTATTCTTTAAAAGCAAGCGCTCAAAACCAATCTTTTTAGCGAACCATCTTAATTGAACGGTATTGATTAATTCCTGTGTTTGTTTAGGCAGAGGGCCGAAACGGTCAATTAATTTTTCACGAAAATTATTTAACGCTTCTTCATCCTTTGCATTATCCAGTTCTTTATACAAACTAAGTCGTTCGGTAATATTACTGATATATCTATCCGGAATCATGACTTCCATATCTGTTTCAATCTGGCAATCCTTTACAAATTCCTTTTCTTCATTATCAGTTTTGAATACATCTTTAAACTCATTCTCTTTTAACTCAAGGATGGCTTCATCCAATATTTGATTGTACATCTCAAAACCTATCTCAGAAATAAATCCGCTTTGTTCTGCTCCCAACATATTTCCTGTTCCACGTATATCTAAATCCCGCATGGCAATATTGAACCCACTTCCCAAATCCGCAAAATCTTCAATGGCTTTTAGCCTTTTCCGAGCCTCATCAGTTAAAACCGAAAGTGGTGGAGACAGCAAATAACAAAATGCTTTTTTATTACTTCGACCTACCCTACCTCTTAATTGATGCAAATCACTTAATCCATAATTCTGAGCTTCATTAATAAAAATGGTATTCACATTTGGGATGTCAAGACCTGACTCAATTATGGTTGTTGCCAATAAAATATCATAATCGCCATTAATGAATTCAAGCATTCTTCTTTCGAGGGTTTTTCCCTCCATTTGACCATGCGCCACGCCGATACTTACCCCCGGGCAAAATCTTAAAATCATGGCTTTTACATCCTCAATATTCTGTACCCGATTGTGAACAAAAAACACTTGTCCACCTCTCGAAATTTCATACAAAATCCCCTCTCTGATCACCTCCTCAGAAAACAACCTAATTTCAGTTTGAACCGGATGGCGGTTCGGAGGAGGCGTATTGATAATAGAAAGATCTCGCGCGCCCATCAATGAGAACTGAAGCGTTCGAGGAATTGGCGTAGCCGTTAGCGTTAAAGTATCAACATTAATTTTTAACTGCCTTAATTTTTCTTTTGCAGAGACTCCAAATTTTTGTTCCTCATCAATAATGAGCAATCCCAAATCCTTAAACTCAATATCCTTGCTCGCTAAACGGTGTGTTCCTATTAAAATATCTACTTTCCCGTTTTTCAGATCAGCTAAAATTTCTCGTTGTTGTTTCGCCGATTTAAAACGATTGATGTACTCAACCCTACACGGAAAATCCTTTAAACGTGCACTAAAAGTTTTATAATGTTGAAGCGCAAGTATGGTTGTTGGAACTAAAATTGCTACTTGTTTGCTATCGGTTACCACCTTAAAAGCTGCCCGAATAGCGATCTCGGTTTTTCCAAAACCAACATCCCCACAAACCAATCGATCCATGGGATAAGATTGCTCCAAATCATTTTTGACATCCATGGTGGCTTTATTTTGATCTGGAGTATCCTCGTAAATAAATGAGGCTTCCAACTCATGTTGAAGGTAGGTGTCGGGCGTGAATTGAAATCCTTGAGCAGATTTCCGTTCGGCATAGAGTTTAATTAAATCCTTGGCAATATCTTTTACCTTTTGCTTGGTTTTGCTTTTTAAAGTATTCCAGGCGTTTGTCCCCAACTTATTTAAAGTAGGAGCTGTTCCCTCCTTTCCAATATATTTTGTAATGCGATGGAGCGAATGAATGCTGATATAGAGCAGATCATTATTTTTATAACTCAAACGAATGGCTTCTTGTTCAATGCCATTATTTTCAATTTTCTCCAGCCCTTCAAAGCGACCAATCCCATGATCAATATGTGTAACATAATCTCCGGGGTTTAAATCATAAAGCTCTTTTAAGGTGAAAGCCTCTTTATTTTTAAAGCCACTTTTTAAATGGAAACGATGATATCTGTCGAAAAGTTGATGATCGGTATAACAGGCTATTTTTAAATCCTCATCTACAAATCCTTCATGCAAAGCAAGTACAATGGTCTGAATATTAACTTTATCCTCAATCTCAAATTGCAAATCTTCAAAAATGGCGTACAAACGCTCAATTTGTTTTGGGTTATCTGATAAAATAATATTTTGAAATCCTTTGTGGCTATTTTCTTTCAAATCAGAAATGAGCAACTCAAAATTTTTATTGAAGGAAGGTTGAGGCCTGGTATTAAACTGGATCAGGTAATCGGCATTTTTAGGATTTCCTTTAAATTCGACGACTGAAAACCGGTTGAGCGAATGTTCGAAACCTTCTTTTTGAATAAATAATTCTTCCGGTTTTAATCGGTTTACCACTCCTTCCAGCTTCTCAAAACTTTCGTTCGCATTTTGATATTCCTGATCAATCCTATCCATTGAAAATTCAATATTTTCAATCCATAAAATTGAACTTTTGGGGAGATAGTCTAAAAAAGATTCACGCGATTCAGTAATCAATCGATCCTGCACATTAGGCACAATTGTAATTCTACTTAATTTGTCTTTCGAGAGCTGATCCACCGGATCGAAGGTTCGGATAGATTCAACTTCTTCACCTGAAAATTCAATCCGATATGGAAAGTCATCGGCATATGAAAACACATCAATAATACCACCACGTACCGAAAATTGGCCGGGTTCCACCACGAAATCTGAGCGTTCAAAACCGTATTCCATTAAAATATCGATGGTAAAATCGATGGATACCAGCTCGTTTAATTTTAATTTGAGGGTGTTTTTTGTGAGGTATTTTTTACTCACCACTTTTTCCGCCAATGCCTCGGGATAAGTAACAACCGCAGTCTTTCGGTTGGTGTTTCCCGTTCTTTCAAGCACCTCTGTTCTGAGCTGTAAGTTGGTATTATCCGTTGCTTCAATTTCGTAAGGATGCTTGTACGAAGTGGGGAAAAACAGAATTTGTTTTTTGGTAAAAGTTGAAAATTTTTCTTCGAATATTCCTTCCAAATCATTGGCAAAGTAAGCAGCCGATTCTTTATCAGGCAAAATAAAAATGTGAATGCTTCCGGATTCGTTCAAACAATTGGCCGCAAATAAAGGAAGCGAAGACCCAACCAAACCCTTCAAGCAAATGCGTGCATTTTCAGTTTTCAGATATTCATTTAACTGTTGAAAATGGGGGCTTTCTTTATACTTTTCTAATAACTGCTCTAAATTCAAAATGCCTGTCGATTTTAGGAATCAGCTGCGAAATTACAAAAATAAATGTCCTCAAAAGCATTTAGGATTCATCTGTCTTATAATTTCAATTTACTTATATTTGCTTCTTTAAAGATCAAAGACAAAAGATAAAAGACGCTAGCGTAAAGAAAAAAGAACAACTCACGAAAGAAGTTTTGGATCTAACGTCTAAAGTCTAACATCTAAAATCTAAATAAATGACAAAAGCCATTGCAATTTTGTGTGGAGGAGGACCTGCACCGGGAATAAACTCAGTAATTAGTTCTGTTTCGAAAGTATTTTTGAAAGATGGGTACCGCGTCATTGGGCTCAATAAGGGTTATCAAAGCTTGTTCACATCTAATCCACTTACAGTTGAGATTGGGTTTAAATTTGCCGATGATATATTAAAAACCGGAGGCTCGGCATTACAGATGAGCCGACACAAACCAAAGGATGAAGAATTTAATACTGATTTTTTTGTAAAAAACAACGTAAAACTCCTGGTTACCATCGGAGGAGACGATACCGCCTCAACGGCCAATCGCATTTCAAAATACATGAAAACCCATGGTGTCGATTTACAGAACATTCATGTTCCGAAAACCATTGACAATGATCTTCCTTTACCGGAAGGAAGTCCGACTTTTGGGTACCAGTCGGCTAAAGAAGAAGGAGTAAAAATTGCTTCAACAGTTTATGAAGATGCCCGTACCAGCGGCAATTGGTTTTTGGTTTCGGCCATGGGACGCGAAGCGGGACATTTGGCATTTGGTATTGGAGGTGCCTGCCACTATCCAATGATTGTGATTCCGGAGATGTTTAATAAAACCAAGGTTACATTCAATAAAATTATTAACCTCGTTATTTCATCCATCGTTAAACGTAAAATATTAGGCATCGATTATGGAGTAGCCATCGTTAGCGAAGGCGTTTTTCATTTTATGACCGATGAAGAAATAGAATCATCGGATATTAATTTTACTTACGACGATCACGGTCATCCGGAACTAGGAAATGTGAGTAAAGCACATATTTTTAACATGTTGCTTGCTCGAAAATTAAAGGAATTAAATATTAAAGTAAAAAGCCGTCCTGTTGAACTGGGGTATGAAATCCGCTGTGTAAAACCCATAGCCTTCGACCTGATGTATTGCAATTTACTGGGGATGGGCGTCAAGCATTTATATGAAAAAGGGCTAACGGCTTGCATGGTAACTTCTGACCCCAAAGGTGATATCTCACCTCTTTACCTCAAAGATGTTGAGGATGAAAACGGGAAAATCAAACCCCGATTGGTGAACATGAATTCTCAAAAAGCCGATTTGGTTTTTAATCATGGACTACAATACCTTGAGCCTGCTGATTATGAAGCTGCGAAAAAATATTTAAAAAACCCTGAAGATTTTGATTTTAGAAAAATCCTGGAGTGGTAAGGAGTAAGTTTTGTAATTCAGAAGACATCCGATTGTAATACGATGGCGATATAAGTAATCTACAACCTGGTCACATTGAGCTCGTCGAGATGGGCAATGACAAGAAGTTCTCGAACCGACGAATGAGCACACAATCAGTCGTAATTCGATTGACATTCAATGGTCATACGTTGTTATGAATGGTTAGTTCTGGATTACAGCTTATTGAAATTTCTTGCTTACTTCCTTTTCCTGATCACGGCCCTATTAACGATCGTTTTAAGCTTGGCATCGGGGCGGTACTGCATGCGCACCTCTGTAACGCTTCTATGGTCTACTTTGGCCGGATCATCCTCAACCTTACTTTTAAACGATAACGAAAAAATACCCAATGGTTTTAAACTTACCGTGTAATTATCGAGCAATAGTTGGGGGATTAGCTCCTCTAGAGCATATAATGTAGCAGTAATATCGGCCTTGCTCAGGCTTGATCGTTCTGCAATCATTTCACATATTTTATCGGTGCTAATCATTTCGCGGCCATGTGGACGGGCCAGATAGCGCATTTTATGTTCGGGGTCGAAATGGCTCTTAATAGGCGTAACCTTATATAATACCGTCATACTGATTATTTTTAAAGCTTATATTAATATTCAGATGCTAAGCTTTGATTATGTTACTAATTTAATATTTATTTTTTAATATAGGTTATATTTTATTTTAATATAGATTATTATTATTTTTCTTATAGATCATATTTATTTTTGATATAGATCATATGAACTATACTTCCTGATCAAAAAACTGTTTACTCCGTACCTGATCCTTATCACATACTGATTTGTTTTAAGCCCGGCTACATATATATCGCATTCATATATTGTATATCTTTGAGTTGCTCCCCGAAAAAATTAAAACATCCGATGGATGGAATTGAATTATTATGGTAAAAAAAAGCTGCGCGATACAAGCCTATATGGGTGGATAAAGTTGCCTTAGGTGAACATATAAACAAGTTATAGCTCATTTTGAAAAAACTAAAAACTAATCAGTAAAAGCATGAAAAAAACACTCCATTTTCTTTTAATAATCTTAACAGCAATTTCTTGTACGACAAGTAATAATTATGAATTTCCTAAACAAGTAATAATTTCTGGCAAGGTATTAAACTTCAATCCTGAAAACCCAAATATACATTTAGGTGTAAATCGATTAGGATTAGGTTCATTGCAAATTCATGAAGATATAGACAGTCTTGGTTATTTTACTGCTTCTTTCGAAAGTTACACTCCTACTGATGTCTGGATTAGTTACAAAACAAATTTTTTAGTTCTAACACATCCTGGTGATAGTATTTATGTTGAATTTGATGGAAACCCGCAACAACGACCTGAGATATTAAAATCAATAAAATTTAGTGGAGATGCAGTATCACAAAATCAAGATGCTGCAAAGTTTCAATTGATGTATTTTTCAAACCCAATGTATTACGATCGGGATGCAAAAGCAAAAGCTGTAAAAGAATTCGATATAGATGAGTACATAAGCTACTTAGATTCCATGCAAAATATTAGGGATAAATTGTACAATCAATTTGTAACTGATGTTAATCCAAACAAGGAAACTAAGATTTGGGCAAAAACATATCTTGATGAAGGCTACTATGATGCGTTAGCCCTTTATCCATTAAAACATCAAAGAGCAAATAACCTCACCAACAAAGAATGGTCTGTTCCTATCTCCTACTATGACAATCTAAAAAAGCGGTTGCCAATATCAGAATCAATGTTTATCAGTGGTTATGCTTTGACGAATTTTATTAACCGTTTTCATTATAACTATGTTCAAAATAATTTGTTGGAAGAACCAGAAATTCAGAAGTATAAATTAAACAACGGATACATTGCTGCACCAAAAAATGTTATGGATTCATTAATAGTATTTGGTATTAGTAAACATACACCAGACTCTCTTCTTAAACAAATGGTGTTAACTGAGTTAATAAGCCAGAATTTTTATAACTCTGACATTAAACTTTTTGAAAAATATCGAGATGTAATTGAATCAAATATTAAAGAACCCTTTTTGATAGAACCTTTACTAGAAATGTACAATCAAACAAAAGAACGGTTAGAAAATCCTCAGATAGCATCAGACGCAATGTTGAAAAAAATTGCTAATTCATCAGCAAAGGAGATTATGGATAGTATTATACAATCGAACAAGGGGAAGGTTATATATCTTGATTGTTGGGCAACATGGTGTGGATCTTGCAGATCAGAAATGCCAAATTCAAAAGAATTAATGAAAAAAATGAATGGGAAAGATGTTGCCTTCGTGTATCTGTGTATTGATTCTGAGGAAAAACTATGGAAGGCATCCCTTGCAGAAATGCAACTAACTGGTCAACATTATTTTTTAACAAAGGAACAAAGCACTGAAATTAGAAAAGTTTTCGAGGTTAATGGTATTCCTCATTATTTTCTAATTGATAAAAAGGGAATTATTGTAGAAAAAGGTTCTCATTTAAGACCTGATGCTGTGGAAGAAAAGATTGAAAAATTATTGAAAGAATAAAAAACGAGCTCTAACACGGTACATATTGCATTGCGGGTGCAGTGGTGTGTCGTTCGCTGGATTCTCGCAACATCGTTCCGTCCTGCCGGACAGAAACGCGCTCCGAAATCCGCCCCGACAACCTGTACCAACCGTTACCCACAAGCAAAGTAAATGAAACTGAATAATGTAGTTTTTTCAAGAAAATAAAGAGATTTTATTTAGAACAATTTATTTTAATTAACAGAAAGTGTGAATTATATTTGTATAGAATATAAATGGATATTACATTTGCAAATAGAAAGTTAGAAAAGTACGGTAATAATTTTACCCTTGCACAAAGAAAACTGGGCAATGATAGAGCAACAAAGTATCATCAAAGATTGGGCGATATGAAAGACATTGACAGTTTTGCCGAATTAGAAACCTTACCAGGCAACTTTCACCCTTTGACAGCCAACAGAAATGGTCAATGGACTTGTGACTTAGACCAGCCTTATAGACTTGTTTTTGAACCGGCTGTTAAACCGATTCCTTGCAATGAGCATGGAACACCTATTTTATCTGAAATGAAAGTAGTTGATATAATTGAGATCATTGACTACCATTAAAACAAATTTATTATGCTTGCAAATCAATATAAACCCGACGTAGTTTTCCATCCTGCTACCACCTTAAATGAGAAGTTGGAGGAAATGGGAATGAGCATAAAAGAGTTTGCTCTTAGAACAGGAAAACCTGAACAAACCATTATTGCTGTGCTAAAAGAGCAAAGGTCATTAACACCTGAAATGGCTATTCTATTTGAAAACGTTACGCAAATTCCTGCAAAGTTCTGGATTAACAAACAAGCAAGGTATAACGAATACATCGCACGTAAAAAGCAGAAAGAAGCCATTGATGAAGCTATTGAATGGGCAAAGAAATTTCCTTATCCACAAATGGCAAAATACAATTGGGTGCCACCTACCCGAAAAATTGAAGATAAAACAATAAATATGCTTAACTATTTTGGTGTTGCTTCACATAGTGCTTGGGAAGGTCTTTATGTAGAAACTGATTTAAAAGTGGCGGCATATACTTCTCTTAAACAAACGCATGAGCCACATGCCATATCTGCATGGCTACGACAAGGTGAATTGCAAGCTAAACAAATTGATGCCCCCGATTATGATGCTAAGAAACTAAAAAGTAATATTTCGCATATGAGAAAATTAATGGTTGAGCAACCTGTTGATTTTTTCGAGCAACTTCAAAACTTGTGCCTTGAAGCAGGAATTGTTCTGCTATTCATACCCAAATTACCTAAGGTGCCATTAAGTGGTTCAACCCGTTGGTTAAACAACAAACCATTAATTCAACTTACTGCACGCTATAAAAAGAATGATAGTTTTTGGTTTACTTTTTTTCACGAACTCGGACACATATTATTACACGGTAAAAAATATATTTCTCTTGAGAATGTTGATTTTGAGGCTGCAGACCCTATAAAAGAAGAAGAAGCCCACCAATTTGCCATTAAGCATACATTTACCCATGAACAAGAAAATGAAGTATTGAAGAATGAAACTATTACCGAACAGGATATTATTGATTATGCTAAAAAATTTAATACACACCCTGCTATGATAATTGGACGATTGCAATATGATGGTCATATCCCTTACAGCGTAGGTAGACAATTGATGGAACCTATAGACCTAAACATTGAGAATTAATTTATGATAACCCAATTGTAAGCATACCCAAAAGACTTACAGGAAGATATGAAAATTGCAGCAAATTTGAAACATAAAATGATTGAAAAGAAGGAATGCCAGTAGGTAACAAAGAACTAAGCGAAAATCTAAACCATTTAAACAGCTCTCGGCACAGCGGCCGGGATGACAGTGAGGATATCTCCAACAAAATATAAAAATGGAAATCCGACCCATTTAATTTTCCACCCTATCAGAAATATCAAAACTTCATCCCAATTTGTTACCTTAAACATGGTATGTTAGATAAGCGAATCGGCTTATCTTTATTTTTGAATTAATTCTTTTAACTTAGCACTAGAATAGCAATTTATAAAAACCTTAACTATTGGTTTGTTTTCAGCTGTAATTATTTTGAGTAGCCGATACTCAATAAAATTAAAACCCTATTTAATGTATGATAATAAAAGAACTAAAAAGAAACCATCTGCTCGAATTAGCTAAATTCGGAGGAATCTTCATTTATTTTTTTATTGGCATTTTTGTTTGGGTCATTAACCCGATGGAAGAGCGAGAAATAAGATTCCTTCTGATTTCTTATTTTGCATCATCTGTTGCAGCTTATCTAAGTATTAGTTTATTATATCTCTTCTTCAACATTCAATTTAAAAGGAACACCTTCTCAAAAAAAGTTTTTTCAATACTCCTTTTACCAAGTTGTTACATTTCTGCTTTTTTGTGGTTTACAGTTTTACAAAATTTGAGCAGGTTATTACTCTCAGAAAGTTTGTTTTTCAATTCCATGTTTTTCATTAAAGCATTTAGTTATATCTATTTGGTAATCGCTTTTGCCGGTATGTATTATTTAATCAACCATTGGTTCAATCTTAGAAAACAAAAAGAACTTACCAAACAGGCTACAAATCTGGCCAATGAAGCCCAATTGCAAATGCTGCGTTACCAAATCAACCCGCATTTTTTATTCAATGCCTTAAATACCATCCGATCGATGGTTGAGGAAGATAAAACAGTAGCCCGGAATATGATCACTGAATTATCAAATTTCTTTCGTTATTCCTTATCGCAAAATGGTACTACCGACACTTTTGGAAATGAAATTAACGCCATCAAGAATTATTTGGAAATTCAGAAAATCAGATTTGAGGAAAAGTTGAATATTGAGTATGATATTGATGAAAAACTTTATCAAATGAAGATTCCTTTTTTTATCATTCTCCCTCTGGTTGAAAATGCGATAAAATTCGGTTTGCAATCAAGCACCACTCCTTTAAACATTAAAATTATAGCAAAGGCTAATTCTCAGTTGGAAATAAGTGTTCATAACAGTGGTCACCTCATTGAATGTGAGAAGGACAGTGAAGGCACTAAAACCGGGATTGAAAACACCAAAAAACGACTTTCGCTTTATTTCCCGGAGAACTACTCATTTAAATTATTTGAAAAAGATGGTTGGGTTATTTCACAAATTATTATTTATGATTATAAAAAAACAATTTCGGAATAAAGTATGGAGAAAATTAATGCCATAATTATTGATGATGAACGTCCGGCCAGGAAAGAACTTCTTTTTTTGCTCAAGAATCATCCGGAAATTGCGATTGTTGGAGAAGCAGACAACTTAAAAGATGCGGTGGCTTTAATTCAATCAAAAAAACCGGAATTGGTGTTTCTCGACATTCAACTAACGGGCGAAAACGGATTCGATTTATTAAAAAAAGTATGTATTGATTTTAAAATCATTTTTGTTACGGCTTACGATGAATATGCCATCAAAGCTTTTGATGTTAATGCCAGCGATTACCTGTTAAAACCTGTTGATCCCAAACGATTAAAATTGGCTTTAACCCGAATTTTTGAAGAGCCTTACGACAATAAGTCGAGTGAGAAAAAATTTGATTACGATGATTCCATTTTCTTAAAACAGAACAATTGCACGGCCCGATTTGTTGAAATAAAAACCATTTGTGCCATTACCTCTGTTGGAAACCATTCTAAAATTATAACACTGGACGGAACCAGTTATATCATTCTAAAAACCTTAAAGCAATGGGAAACCGAATTACCCGAGACTTTTTTTATTCGTATCCATCGCTCTACTATCGTTAACCTAAAAGCTATTCTTAAAATAGACACCTCTTTAAAAACACGGAATCAGGTATTCTTGAGAAATATTGAGGATCCCTTCGAAGTTAGCCGTAACTGTTTTAAAGCGCTAAAAATAGCCTATCAGGGTTAAACAATTACCCTTTATCATTTTATTTTACCATTCATCATTTTACTTCCTTATTCCTTATTAAAAGGTATTTAGTTTGCAATTAATTAACCAATTAATTCAAAGATGAAAAAACAAATTATTACCATGATACTGGCAATACTATTTTGCCAAGGAATTTTAAAATCACAGACAAAGCAAATGACAGATACCACGGTATTTACGCTTGGCTTTTCAACCTATCTTTCACATACCGATAAATACGCTTCAGGATTCGATATTTATACCGATAGCGAAGGTTTTACTTACATCTCAGGAAATACCAGAGACAAGAATTTTCCAGCTACCGAAGGAGCTTATCAAACGGAACTCAAAGGATCAGCAGATGTGTTTGTAGTAAAATATTCACCCGAAGGTGAAATCGTTTTTGCCACCTTAATTGGGGGAACGGAAAGAGAGCATCACTCCGGAATAACAGTTGATGAGAAAGGTTATGTTTATATCGCAGGAGGAACAGAATCACCAGATTTCCCTGTCACTGAGGGATGCTATGACAGTAGTTTTAACGGTGCAAGATCATGGGGCGGCGATGTGTTCGTTACTAAGCTAAACCCAACAGGAACTGAAATTATTTTTTCTACATTTATTGGAGGTGAAGTTCAAGAAACTGTTGGAACAGGTGGTATTAAGCTTGATTCCAAAGGAAATATTATCATTGCAGGAACGACCTCCTCTCATAACTTTCCATTAACAAAAGGTGTCATTGACAATAATGATAATTTACATGCCTTCATTTCTAAATTTAGTCCTGACGGGAAGAAGCTTTTATTTTCAACCTTCTTTGGAAACAGCCAACGGGAAGGGATTGGCAGAGTTACTATTGATGACAAAGATAATATCTATTTGACAGGCGGTACATATACTGCAGACTTACCAGTGACAGCCAATGCTTTTCGAAAAGAAATAATGATGCCTAAATCAGGAATGTTAATGGATCATTATATTGCAAGAATTGACAATGCTGATCACAAAATTTCATACTTCAGCTATTTCGCAACTGATGGATTTCCGAGTACATATATCAAATGGACAAAACCAAACAGATTAATCGTTTGTGGCAGCACAACGGGCGAAGGTTTTCCGGTAACAGAGAATGCAATAAGTACAAAAGGGAAAGGTAATCTGGATGGCTTTGTTTCTGTTTTTAATGCAGAAACCATGGAATTAGAATACGCCAGCCTATTTGGTGGTAGTGATTACGAACGTCTGACATCAGCTCATTTTCTTAATAAAGATACGATTGTGATTGGTGGATTAACAAATTCTGCCGATTTCCCACTTTCTGAAAACGCCTTGTATTCAGATTATCCAGTCTGTGAAACCAGCTTTAATAACTCATTTCTTGGTCTGAAAAAGTCCTTTGTTTCGGTAATCGACCTTAAAAACAGCAAGCTCCTCTACTCAACCTATTTTGGAATAAGCCATCTTTTTAACTTGTATCCTGATGCAAAAGGGAACCTTAGCTTTGTAGCAGAGGCAGGTCAGAAATCAGAATCTGGAATTACAGGTTTTCCGGTAACAAAAGATGCCACTGAGCCTCCATCTTATACCATGCTAGGCCGATTATTACTCAATGTAAAACCCAAACCAACCAAAGCGGAATTATACAAAAATGTTACAGTTGAGGAGTCCATTCTGGAAACCTATGTAGGCAGATATGAGATGAGCCCAGGTTTTGTATTTACTGTTATTAAGAAAGATAGTCAATTAATATTACAAGTACCCGAACAAAGTGATTTATCCTTATTTCCAAGAACTCAAATTGATTTTTATATCAACCGATCTGTGTATGAATTTACATTTAATATAAATGAAGCTGGAGAAATAGAAAGTATAACTATGCACCCGGATGGAGGAGACTCAGTTGTTTGTAAAAAAGTAGTCGAATAAATATGAAACGTCCACGATTAAATAATTAATAAATCACAAAAGGAAATGATTATTTGATCGTGGAAAGTTCCATGTGATCTTAATTCAAAAAAAAATAGACACATGAAAAGAATGAAAATTGGTTTATTGAGCATACTTTTTCTTGTATTCTTGATAAGTTATTTAACGGCAGAAACAACAAATATTTTAGTCGAAAATCAAACTAAATATTCGCAAACAAGCCTGGATTCAAATAAATCTGATTCCATTCAGCACATCCTTACTGAAGTTATAAATGAAGGCAAAGCTCCCGGGATAATTGCCGCAATTACATCAAGTGAAGGTGTAATTGCGATAGCTTCTGCAGGAGAGCGTAAAGCTGGATCTGATATTGCGTTTACTACTAATGATTTGATCCATCTTGGTTCTTGTGGCAAAGCAATGACCAGTACAATGATTGCCACTTTAGTTGCTGAAGGAAAAATAAGTTGGGATACAAAACTAATCGATGCCATTCCTGAGCTAAAACAAAAAATCCATACCGATTATCATAAAATTACTTTATGGAACTTACTTACACACCGTGCAGGATTATTTAAAAACCCCTCAGATTGGAGTGCGTTTAAAAATAAAGAAATTAAGGAAAGGAGAATAGCCTTAATCATTGAAAACATGTCAAGTCCATCGTCATCTCAACAGGGTGAATTCCACTATTCAAATTTCGGCTACATGGTTGCGGCGTGCATGGCCGAACGAGTAACAGACTTAAGCTGGGAACAATTAATGCAAAAAAGAATATTTAATCCCCTTGAAATGAGCTCTGCAGGATTTGGAGCCCCTAATACCCCCAATAAAATTGATCAACCTTGGGGGCATAAAAAATCTAGAATCAAGTTTTGGAAAAACTGGGAGCCTGACCAAAGTGATAATGCCGAAGCATTGGGTCCTGCAGGTAGAATTCATTGCAATATAGAAGATTGGACAAAATTTCTGGCGCTGCAAATGACTGAAAAGAATCCCATTCTGGATCGCAAATATTTGGATAAATTGATTGAGCCGGTTGGCAGCCACTTTTATGCAGGAGGTTGGGGGGTTGCAGCGCCTGACTGGGCTAAAGGAATTATTATTACACACGCTGGCAGTAATGGAATCTGGTACACGAACGTTTTAGTTATCCCAAAATTGGATAGAGCCTTTATAATTTCTACCAATTCACGAGATTTTGGAGAAACCGAAGAGCTTATCACTGAATTAACCAACAAGCTAATTAGGATGGAATTGAATATTTAGATAATTCATCGCAAGTTTCACAGACATCTTACAGTTTATCATTTAAAAAAACCATTCATCATTTTACTTATTGTAAGTTGAATGTAAAATACTTATTTTGTGCATTAATAACCTCAAAAATTGGACATGAAACACGCATTTTTCTTTATAATATTTAGTATATATATTAGTAGCGCTATTGCCGAAACAATCGTTTGGAAAAAATCAGCTTCATTTCCGGAAGATTATTACTCTGAGGAAGCTGTTAGTCATAGCTATGAGATTTATTTTGAATCAGAACAAGAACAACAAAAAGATGAATTAATAGCACCCTCCGCGCTCATAGAAGACTATAACTATTTACTAAATACGCTTGAAGAAACCCATCCTAATTTATATGCTTATATCACAAAGAAAGAGTTTATAAAAAAAACCGATGAATATAGAGAATCGTTAAGGAATCCAATTTCAATATCTGAATATTATAAAATATTATACAAAACAATTGCACTAATAAAACAAGGACACACATTGGTTTTTGGTGATGCAGGTTTTGGCAAATTTAAGAATGAAGGAGGCTTAAGTTTTCCATTCACAATATCCTATTTTTCTAACCATACATATATCGACCAAAATTATTCTAGCAATAATCTGTTAACAAAAGGAACTGAGTTAATTGCAATTAATAAAATTCCCGTAACGAAGATGATTGAGGATTTTACACCCTATCTGGTTATTCGTCCTAACGGATATATTGCTAAAACGCTTGAATATAATTGGTCGAAATTATTATGGTTGGAATATGGGTTTAGTAATCAATTCACAATTAGCTACATTTTACCAAACAGTGACAGCATCAGCACAACAACGATCAAAGGAGTAAAGAAAGAATTTATTACAAGAGATAACACATCCCGTATTAAAAAAGATTTTGATTTTCACATTGAAAAAGACAGAAACTTAGCGGTAATGGAAATCAACACTTTTGAATTTCAGTTTGATGAGTATGATAGTCTTTTAAGAAGTGCTTTTAAGGACATAAAACAAACCGGTGTGAATAATCTAATTATAGATGTTAGGGCTAATCATGGTGGTAACGGAAATATAGTTGGAACTTTAGTAGATTACCTAACAGAAAAACCCTATAAAAGCAGTGGTCAATCTGAAGTAAAGACAAGCGAAGCAACAAAAGAATGTTACACAACTCATCCGGTATTTATAAATGCGATCGAGCAAGCACGAAAAGCTGAGGGGAATTCATCGCATTTTATGGAACTAATTAATTGTTTTCTTGAAAAGCCAGCAGGTACAATAACTACATTTCCCGGAAAAGAAACAATACCCAAAGAGAATGAATTTAGATTTAATGGGAATTTATATCTTCTTACCAGTAACGAGACTTTTTCTTCAGGAACGCTTTTATCCGGTTTAATAAAAGACAATAACTTGGGAACAATAGTTGGACAAGAAACTTCAGATAATCCTACAATGTATGCCTGTATTATGTTATTTGAATTACCCAACACAAAAATTACTATTCAGAATTCAACTGAATACTCCGTTCGCCCAGCAGGATATGATGATAATAGAGGTGTTATTCCGGATTTTAAAATGGTTCCAACATATTTAGACATAATTAATGGAATTGATAAAGTTTTGTATTATACATATTGGCTAATTGAGGAAGGAATAACTAGATAAGTATATTACACTTTATATAAAATTAAATATCATCGAAACTTGATCATAAAACATTTATAAAACTATAAATGGTGATAAAACGCTTGTTATGTGTATTTAGATTATAAATAGGCTGATTTGAAAGGAATTAGACCTTAATAATGATTCAGCCAAAATATCTCACAAAATTTTACCATTCATCATTTAAAATAACCATTCATCATTTTACCTATTGCCAACTCATCAAAAGGTACTTTTTTTGTGCTAAAATTTAACCTAATTAATCACTTATGAAGAAAACAATTTTGATTGTTGCATTTTGTGCATTCATATTTTCATCCTTTGCACAAAGCATAAGCTGGAAAAAAGTAGCCTCGCTACCTCAAGGTTATTATTCTGGCGAAGCAGTTAGCCTAAACAATGAAATCTATTTTGTAGCCGGTCGAAATGACAAATCAGTGACCTCATTTTTTTACAAATTTAATCCCCGCACTAATCAATGGAAAAAACTGACTGACATCCCAAATCCTGCAACCAACTTGGCTTTAGCAGCTGTTAATGGGAAGATTTATGCAATCGGTGGCGATAGATTTCAGAATTCAAATCGTGAATATAATCCTAAAACCAATACCTGGAAATTACTAGAACCCATGCCTACGGCTCGGCAACACATCGATTGTGGCGTTTATGATAATGAAATTTACATTGTTGGCGGACTTACTTCGTGGCAAAATATCACACAAAATCATGAAGCATACGATGTTATAACAAATAGCTGGTCAGAAAAAGCAGCCATTCCATACTTAGTTCAAAATCCTGCGGTGGTAACCATCGACTCCCTTATCTATGTTATAGGTGGTGCCGGCACTAAAGAAGATATTTGGGGCGATGTTTGGAGAGTTGAGAAATACAATGTCAACACAAATAAATGGACGCAAAAAAGGGATATACCTCAACTATTATTTAAACCAGCTGCAATTGTCTTTAACAAACAATTTATTGTTTTAGGCGGATTCACAAAAAACAATGGGAAGGATGAATGTTCAGACAAAGTCTTTATTTATAAACCCATTTCAGAACAGTGGGTAGAAACAACTTCCCTACCCGCTAAGAATGTATTTTTTGGCTGCACCTCAATCGACAATAAAATATATGTGATTGGTGGGACACTCGGTGACAATCCAAATTGGACTAGTTATAGTACCGTTTATGAAGGCGAGCTTATTAATGATAATCCGGGTTTAAATTAAGGCTTTCATTATATTGATTTTCATTGATTACTTGCTGGTTTAAACACATATAGATGCAAACTGTTCAATTTTAGACAGAATGTGTAAAGAAATTTAACAATTTGATCAAAAAACCAATTGACTCAACACTTATATCACTGATTATGAATTATAAACACATTTTGGCATTCACTTTGAATACAGTTTTGCTAATTATAGATTAAAAAATGAAAACATTTAAATTCCTCACGCTCATTTTATTTTTATCATCAAATACTTATTCTCAGAATACAGATGATATTATTATTGCAAAAAAGCTAAAGATACAATCGAAAGTGCTTAATGAAGAAAGAACAATCTTTGTTTCAACACCTTCTGGCTACAAGCAATCAAATAGCGCTTTTCCTATTATGTATGTATTGGATGGCTCAGAAAGCAACATCCATTTTACATCTGGATTGGTAAGTAGTTTATCGGAAAGCGCCTTATGCCCTAAAATGATTATTGTGGCCATCGCCAACACAGACCGATTTAGGGATATGACCCCCACACCTTATGATCGCGATCCAAACCGAGCTTCTGGTGGAGCTAATCAATTTCTAAAATTTATTGAAACCGAACTTTTTCCATTTATTGAAAAAGAATACAGAACGGTTCCATACCGAATTATCAAAGGTCATTCCGCTTCAGGCATGTTGGTAACCCATGCTTTCCTCTCTCATAATCACATGTTCAATGCATACATTGGCATAAGTCCAAGTCTGTGGTGGGATTCAAATTTATTTAGCAAAACAGCTGAAGCAAATTTAGGAGAGATGAACTTCAAACACAAGCATTATTATTTTAGTACAGGTTCAAAAGAAACAGCTCATAATATCGAAGGGGCACAATCTTTTTACAAAGTGCTAACAAAAAAGAATCCCAAGGATTTAAGATGGAAGTTTGATCATATACAAAATGAAGATCATGGGAGTCAAGGAACCGTCGCCATGTATAATGCCTTACGTTTTATTTATAATGATTGGAAACTCGACTTCCAAAAGGTACGATCAAGTGGCTTGTCATATATTGATGAATTTTGTAAAAAACAATCCGAAATTTATGGTTACGAAATTAGCCCTTCCGAAGCTGAAATGACTTCTATTGGGTATATGATACTTCGACAACAAAAATATCCAGAGGCAATAGAAGCATTCCAAAGAAACATTCTAAAAAACCCTCAATCTGCCAATGCTTACGATTGTCTTGGAGAAGCGTATTTGGCTTGCGAAGAGTTTAATCTAGCGATAAAAAACTATGAAAAGGCTGTTGAGCTTGGAATAAAAAACAAAGACGAAGACTTAGAATTATACAAGCAAAATCTTGAAAATGCAAAGAACGCTATAAAAAATTAGAATATTTAAGATGAAGATACAAATACAAAAAACTAAGAATTTTAAATACAGTCCGAATATATTGAAAACTATGGCAGGATTCTTACTCCTAATTTTAACCATTATCACACAATCATCTGTTCCCTCAAATTCTGTAATTCCGAAAAATGATTTGACTGATAATGATGCTAAAATAACTTATGTTGGCAATGCAGGTTTCTTGATAGAAATTGGAGATAAGAAAATCCTAATTGACGCGCTATTCAAAGGTTTTGCGGGAGATTACATTTTACCTGAAGAGATTCAAGAAAAGCTAACTCTTGCTCAAGCACCCTTTGATGATGTGGATTTAGTATTGGTTACGCATGCCCATGGAGATCATATTAGTGCAGACATGGTGCAACAACATATGAAAAACAATCCGAATGCCATTTTTGCTTCTACGAAACAAACGGTTGATGCGCTGAACGCGAGTGATACAATTGATCATTTTCAGAAGCGAAGAATTGGCTTCAATCCTTCTAAAGAAAAATCTGATAAGAAGGAGATTCAAGGAATTAGCATTGAAACCTTTCTGCTTCCTCACGGCCCAGATTCAAGAATAATAAATAATGGTTTTCTAATTTCGGTTAACGAAATTACTTTTTTTCATACTGGTGATGTTGATTTTGATCAATTCACCTTTGAAGAGTTTCGATCGATGAAGTTACCAGAACGAAAAATTGATCTTTCATTTATTCAACATTTCTATCTTACAAGCGATTCAACTTCAAAACAGTTTGTAACCAAAGGAATTGGGGCTAAATATATTATGCCGATACATTATCATTTTACCACCCCAAGTTTTAATGCAGTAATTGTTAAAGAAAATTACCCTGATGCCATTCTTTTCAATAAAGAATTAGAATCGTGGAAAATGCCAACGACAGAAAATAATTTATCGATACTGAATGGGAAATATTTAGGCCAAATGCCTCCAGGAGATACACCAATTATATTTGCTGCGGGTATTGTTTCGGCAAGTGGTAGGTATGAGTATGGGGTGTCTTTTACTCCAGATTTAAAAGAAATTTATTTTACAGCTCATAAAAAAGGCCAGAGTGCAGCTGTGTATTTCTCAAAGCTTAATGGCAATAATTGGACGATCCCCAAAAAAGCAAACTTAACCAGTGGCGAAAAAAGAGCTGAAATGGAAGCATTCGTGAATCCTACAGGTGATAAAATCTACTTCACAGCCTATGATTCAAGTGATGTTAAAATTTGGAGTGCAAGCCGTTCGGGAGATTGGTGGATTAATCCGACACAACTTGAATCTCCTATAAATGAGGATATTGTTTTTTACTCAAACGAAGCAAAGAATGGGAATTTGTATTACAAAAATGTTTCAAAGGGGAAATTGTATTACGCTCCCCAAAAAGATGGTGAATTCCCAGAAATTTTTGATACCGGAATTGAATATGGAAGCCATGCCTTTATGGCTCCCTCTCAAGACTTTTTAGTTTTAGACGCCAAAAAAGAAAATGACAAAACAAAAGACAAGGATATTCATGTTTGTTTTAAGAAGGAAGACGGAACATGGACAAATCCTATTAATCTTGGAAGTGAAATAAATTCTGATTTTAATGAAACCTGCCCAAGTATTACTCCGGATGGTAAATATTTATTTTTTAGCAGATACAATGAAGAAGGAGGGATACCAAATGTTTATTGGGTAAACGCTGATATTATTACGAAGGTTAAAATGGAAGCATTACCGGAAACTGTAACCCTCAAATTCACCAATTTAAAAGGTGACTATTTGGGTCAAACTCCTCCGGGAGATGTACCTGTAGTTTTTGCCCCTGGAATAATTTCGGTTGATAGCACCATTGAGCATGGAAGCCCGACTTTTTCGCCAGATGGGAACGAAGTTTTCTGGCAATCAAATTACAGACAACAAGGAAAAGAAACTCAGATCTTCGGAATGACAATGCGCCGTATCAATGGCCAGTGGACCAAACTTGAAGTCTCTCCTTACTATTCGCAAATGGTTTTCTCATTAGATGGGAAACGTCTTTATTTTATTCCATCTTCAGATACAGGAATGGAAGGTGTACATTTTGTTGAAAAAAATTCTAAGGGTTGGGGCAAACCCATTATGCTTGATCTCATTCCTCGTTTTCCTGACCTAAAATATGCCTATTCGCTTTCCTTTACTAGTGATGGCACTGTTTACTTTTTTGGTCATGCTGAAGGTCTTGGAACCCGAAATGGATTTGCGATTTATAGATCAGAACTGATAGACGAAGTTTATGCAGAGCCAGAGCTACTCCCTTCAAGCATCAACATGGGCGAAAATGTTCTCAATTGGACGCCATTTATAGATCCTGATGAAAGCTATCTTATCTTCAGTTCAAATCGCCAGGGTCAACAAGATCTTTACATCTCTTTCCGAAAATCTGATGGCTCATGGTCTGAGCCTAAAAATTTAGGCACACCATTTAATACAATTCGAGGAGAGCGTTTCCCTACCCTCTCTCCCGATGGAAAATATTTATTCTTTTCGCGCTGGTTTGAGCGTGGAAATGAAGATGTGATGTGGGTAAGCACAGCATTTATTGATAAAATGAAAGAAGAATTTAATTCGAATAACAAATAATTATACTTATGAAGAAAATAAAATCAATCATACTTGTTGCAGTTATACTACTTAACTTTCAAGCATTATTTGCACAGGAAATAAGCAAACTCAACCATAAGGTTTTGGACAAAGATTTCATCGAACTTATAAACACCCTTGATCAAATCCAGTCGAATGATCATACATCGATTGAGCTTGCTTTAGATGGTTTGGAAAAATATGATGAAGCCGCATTCAGGTATAATCTAATATTTTGGCGATTATCTTTTCATTATGCCAGTTTAAAACAATTTGATAAATGCTTTGAAATTCTGAAAAAAGGGCAGGATGAAGGACTGTTCTACTATCTGGGAACGGCGGATAGAGAATACCCACCTTACCTCAAAGAATTAAAGAAGCTTAAAGAATATGAGTCATTTAGAATAAAAAATGAGGAGCTTAAGGAAGCTGCAAATAAAATTGGATTGACTGAATTTATGATTCAACTTCCGGAAAATTACGATCAGAATTTAAACTACCCATTAATGCTCATTATGCATGGCGGAATTGGGGATATTCCCAGTTTACAATACAATTACCTTTCAGAAAAATTACAAAAAGAGTTTATTGTAGCCTATACCCATGGTTCACTATTTTACGGATCAGGCTCAAGGGCATATGATCCTGAAACCTGGCAAAACAATATTAAAAACATTTATCGGCAAATCACTTCTAATTACGCCGTTGATACTACAAAAGTAATACTGGCCGGTCCTTCTGCCGGAGGGTATCGTTCTTTAGAGCTTGGCCTTAACAACGAAATTCCAGCCAAAGGGCTCCTTCTTTCTTTCGCAGTAAATCCAAGAGTTTGGGATAGCACACTGTTTATCAAATCTGCAGAACGAGGCCTAAAAGTAGCCTTGTTATGTGGTGAAAATGATTGGGCTATTCAAGTCCAAAAAAAACTGGCTTACTGGTTCGACCAATACGGAATCGAAAATCGTTTTGTTGTATTTCCTGAAGAAGGTCATAATTTCCCTAAAAATTGGAGATATTACCTTGATACCTCTTTAGAATTTTTGTTAAAAGAAGAAAATTAAAAACTGAAAATTGTTTCTAATGAAAAGCAT
The DNA here is from genome assembly GCA_963674935.2 of Bacteroidales bacterium. Taxonomy (GTDB): domain Bacteria; phylum Bacteroidota; class Bacteroidia; order Bacteroidales. The sequence goes on along the minus strand of CAXXWZ010000002.1, from coordinate 1,161,044 downwards.
TATTTATTTAATCGTCACAGGAATAATTCTTGCAAGCTGTACACAAACTAAACCTAAATTTATTGAAACCAAAGATGCCTATTTTGGACTCACAGCTCCTGGTTTAATCCCAGAAGTTTTTGCTCCCGGTATCGTTTCTGATACCAGCTGGGCTGAACATTGCCAAATGGCAATTTCACCTGAGGGTGATGAAATTTATTGGTCGGCCTGGTCATCAAAATATCCACCTACTGATACGTCAATGAAAAATTCGGAACAAATTTATTTTTCAAAATTCAATGATGGATTATGGTCAAAACCGGCCGTTGCAGAATTTATTAAAGATCATTTAGATTGCTTGAATGGTGGTCCAGGTTTTAGTCCTGACGGAAACCGTCTTTATTTTTATTCAACCGGAATTCCTGACGGACTGGGAGAAAAAGATGTATGGTACGTTGAGCGAACAAATAATGGCTGGAGTAAACCCATAAATGCAGGTGAACCCTTAAATACTGCGGATGGTGATTGGACACCATCGTTTCACAAAAATGGCTTTGCTTACCACATGGGTAATTATTACTACAATCAAAATGAAAAACCTTTAAAGTTTAAATATGAAGATGGTAAATTTTCAGAACCGGATACCGTAATTATTCACCCAGATTATAGACCGGTGTGGGCGTTTTATGTTTCACCTGATGAAGATTACCTTGTATTTTCAGGTTTGAATCGAGAGGTTGGTTACGGAAGTCTTGACATTTACATTTGTTTTAAAACAGATAATAATACATGGGGAACTCCAATAAATATGGGAGATCAAATAAACACCGATAAAATGGAACGCTTTCCGGTTGTTTCGCCGGATGGAAAATATTTGTTTTTCATGCGCCATACCCCAGGGCAGGATATTTTTTGGGTTTCAACAGAGATCATTAAAAATATTAAAACAAAATCATTGGCTTGAATAAAGCAAGTTGCAATTAATTAAAACATTTAAATATTATTTTTAAATTGGAACAGAAAATTCACAGAATTAAAAACAAAAACTCATGAAAAAAACACTACGGTTAACATCTCTTGTCATCCTGCTTGTAATGGTTAGCTGCTCCAATTATGAACAAAAAGAGCAGATTCCGGAAGATGCATTCCCAATTGTTTATCATTCACATTTATATGTTAAAGGATTGGCAGATGGCCATCATGGAAATTTTGTTTTTGACACCGGTGCATCTAATTTTTATTATGACAGCACTTATTTTTCAGGAAATGATTACCCCTATACAAACTTTTTTTCTGCAAAATTACCGGGTGCCGGTAGTACTCCCCAAAGTGTTGAAGTCATTAGTGATACCGTCAGCTTTAAATTTGGTAATAATTTATACCAAACTAAAATTGTTCCGATACTAAAATTAAAACCAATTTTAGGTGATTTTGCCGATGGAATACTAGGGATGGAATATTTCTATAATTCGGTCTTGGAAATAAATTATGAACATGAATACATGCGTCGTTTTCAAAGCATCGATTCAGTTGATGTGTCTGACTATTCAAAGATTAAACTTATCAAAGAAGGTAATCGCCTTTTTATTCCGCTAAAGACAAGAATTAATGACAGCATAATTATTGACGGCAACTATCAGCTAGATTTCGGTTCAGGAGGAGCTGTTTCGTTAACAAGTTCAACCGCTAGTAAATATAACCTGGTTGATAACATCGAACATAAAACTCCTTATTACACTAAATATGGGGGTGTCGGTGGCGAATCTTCCAGTTATAGTTTTAGGGCCGCTTCAATAAGTGTTGGAGGTTTTATTTTTAAGGATGTAGTGATGGACTTTAGCTCAGATAAAAGTGGAGCAATGGCATCAAATCAACATTTCGGATTACTGGGAAATAAGATCTATGAGAGGTTCAATGTTTTTATTGATTTTACAAATAATGATATATACTTAAAACCAAATTCAAAATTTGAAGATGTCTTTGAATTTTCCAAATTAGGTTTTTCATATGTTGACAGAAATCAGACGATGAATGCATGGATAGTTACCGGTTTTTATAGAGGAAGCAATGCAGAAAAGGCAGGTTTGAAAATAGATGATCGGATAATAGCTGTTAATGGTATAGATATTCAGCAAATCCCCTATGAGTCTCAGAAGGAATTTTTTAAGGAATTATCAAAGGTAAGCTTAACCATAAATAGAAATGATCTAATTCAAAACATTCAATTCAAGCCAGTGCCAATTCAATATTAATCCCAAACATTGGATTCAGAGCATTAAAAGTAAATACGAAAAATCATGAAAAAAATAGTCTTATTATTCTTATCTATTTCACTATTGTTCAATACGCTACTTGCCCAAGATAATCAAGATGAAGAACTCATAAAAGATGTGATCCAGGATGCCTATGTTGACGGCTTATGCAATAATGCAGATGAAGCCGCCATTAGAAAAGGGTTTCATCCTGATTTTAACTTAATAGGGGCACGAGCAGATAATACAATCTGGAAACTGCCAATTGATAATTGGATTGAAACTGCAAAAAAAGGAAAAGAAAGAGGCTATAAATATTCATTTCAAAATGAATTTACAAGCGTGAAATTTTTATCCGTTGACATTGCAGGAAAGGTGGCCGTCGCTAAAATTGAGTTCTATGAAGGCACTGAACTTAATTATATTGATTTTTTATCCTTAATGAAATTTGAAGACGGTTGGAAAATCGTTGGTAAAATGTTCCATCCTATTCCGAAACCGAAGAAAGCATATAACCATAAAGTTGTTGAAGATTACATCCAACTAACAGGAAATCAAATACTGGATGAAACCAGTAATACTGTGATTCCATTTTCGAAACAAGGATATACTCTGCATTTCCCAAACTCAAATCCGATTGCAACTATTATCATGTTAAGTGGATCGGCCTTAGATACAACAAGAAGAATCGATGAGTTTGCAATTATTGAACCGGCTATTGCAAAAAACATGGCGGTCCTTTTTGTAAGTACAGGTAAGGTGATAGAATTCCTTTTTACAGATAAAGACATCAAAACCATTGATGGGCTTGTTGGGAAGGCCTTAGAAAAACACAAGCTGTCCAACAAACCTAAGTTCCTCATTGGAATGTCGTTGGGAGGAACAATGGCTTTAAGATATAGTGAATACGCATCCTTGAATAAATCTCAATTTGGCTTCCAAGCTGATGCCATCGCCATTTGTGATGCTCCACTAGACATGGTTCGGATGTGGCATGAACAGCAGCAAGCCATAAAAAACAATTTCCACCCCAATGCAGTCGGTGAAGCACGCTGGGTATTGCATTATCTTAAAAAACATTTAGGTGGATCACCCAAGGAAGCCATGGAAGCTTATATTAATTATTCACCCTTCGTTTATACAGATGAAAATAGAAGTAAAATTGAACTATTTAAAAATATTCCGATCAGAATGTATCATGAACCTGATATAAAGTGGTGGGTTGAGAATAGGGCGAAAGATTATAATACCATAAATAGCATTGACCTTGCTGGCTTTTATAACTATCTGCGAAAGGCTGGAAATAATCAAGTTGAATTAATAACAACTCACAACAAGAGAAAGGATTATAATAAAGGTTCTTCTCCACATACCTGGACCATTGTTGATAATAAAGAATTGATTGATTGGTTATTAAAAAAAATAATCGTGGATGGAATTAAACAGGAGTTGAAATAACACATGCTGCATTTTTAAACTGATGTTTTGAACTTTTATGCTTGGAATAAAAATTGCTTATTTTTATAAAAACCTAATTAAATAATAATGAATAAACAGTTGACGCTACTATTATTATCAATAGTACTAATTATAACATTTGGATGTAATACGAAACAATCAGAAAATGAAAAAAATAATTTTCCCGTATTAAGCGGAAAATATTTAGGGCAAAAGGAGCCTGGTCTTACGCCGGAATTATTTGCCCCTCATATTATTTCAACAGGAATGTCAGAAATAAACGCATGCTTCTCGCCTGATTATAAAGCATTTTATTATTCAACCCGACTAAAAAGCGGCCAATTGGTGATCCTGGAATTAACATACAATGGGATTCAATGGTCAGAACCTGAAGTAGCCCCTTTTTCAAGTGATTATGGAGATGCTGACCCATTTATAACTTATGATGGCGAATGGCTTTATTTTATATCCAGAAGGCCTATAGATGCTTCAAAAACCCCAAAATTGGATTGGGATATTTGGAGGGTACATAAAACTGAAAACGGCTGGTCGGAACCCGAAAGGCTGGGTTCAGAAATTAATTCCCCAACAAATGAAACCTATCCTACATTAACCAGAAATGGCAAACTATATTTTGCCTCTTCGAGAGACAATCCCAGAAATAACGACATTTATTTTGCAAATAGCAAAGGTGATCATTTTGAGTCTGCGGAAAGATTAAATGATACCGTAAACAGTCCTCAGAGAGAAGGAGATATTTTTATCTCTGCCGACGAAGATTATATGATTTTCGCTTCTTCAGGAAGAGCAAGTGGTTCTGGATTGTACATCACATTTAATGAGAATGGAAGATGGAGTATTCCCAAACGAATGAAGGAAAATATAAATTTGGATGGTCGTGAATTTTGTCCAATCGTTTCGCCAGATGGAAAGTATTTTTTCTTTACTTCATCTTATATAAATACTTCAAATAAGCCTAAAGGGAAACAAACTTATAAGCAAATATTAAAAGATTACAGTAAACCACAAACGGGAGGTACTGATATTTATTGGGTGAGTTCTTCAATAATTGAGAAATTACGGAAAGAAGACATTTAAACTGAGAAATAGTTTCACCAGATAATCTAAGAATTAAGTACTTCCCTTGCAATCCGAGTAATGGCATCCACACTCAATTTCACATCTTTATCAGTTGTCACATAGGATGAAACACTGATTCGCATCGCCGAGTGCCCTTGCCACAAGGTACCTCCGCACCAACACGTTCCATCATCCTGAACCCGTTGAATAATTTCATTGGTTTGTTCAGGAGTTCCAAATTTAACCATCACCTGGTTTAACACCACTTCATTTAAAATCTCAAATCCATTTGCACTCAATTGTTCAGCAAAAGATTTGGCATGTTTGCAACACCGATTTACCAATTCCGCAACGCCATCACGACCCTGATTTTTTAACGCAGCCCAAACCTCAATCCCTCTGCCTCTTCTTGAAGCTTCCGGCGTATAATGATGAGGCTCCCGATTTTCGCCTTCTTGCAAATATGCTGCAGAAATAGACATCGCCTTTTTCAGCGTTTGGCCATCCTTAACTATGGCAACCCCACTATCGTAAGGAACATTAAGCCACTTATGCAAATCGCTAGCCCATGAATCGGCTTTTTCAACGCCAAAGGTTAGGTGTTTATAATCTGGCGAAGCGTTGGCCCATAACCCAAAGGCCCCGTCAACATGCACCCACGATTCACTGTTTGCAGCCCAATCGCAGATGGCATTTACATCATCAAAGGCACCTGTATTAACATTTCCAATTTGGGTACAAATAATGGCAGGCTCATTTATTTCGGGGAGCAGATCCACGCGTATTCTTCCTTGCGCATCAACGGCTAATCGTTCCACCCGATCACTACCAAGCCCTAACATTGAAAGCGCTTTATGAATGGTAATGTGTGCCTCTTTTCCAACATAAACCTTGAATTCCGGGGCATTAAATAAACCCAGTTTCTCAACATCCCAACCTTTACGCCCTAGTATTGACGATCGCGCTGCTGCAAGAGATGTAAAGCTTGCAACTGTTGAACCGGTTACCAAAGCACCCCCGCTTTGTAAAGGCAAGTTTAAAATCTGCTTAAGCCAATCAAGGGCTATTTCATCCAGTTTTATCCCGATAGGGGAACTTGCTCTTATTCCTGAATTTTGATCCCAGGCTGTTGCCAGCATATTTGCTGCCATGGCTGAAGGATATGCAGAGCCTATCACAAATCCAAAAAAACGCCCTCCGGTAGAGCAAACCGTAGCAGGCGAACCATAGTCATCCAGCATTTCAATTACTGCTTCGGCAGCACTTGGCTTTTCTGGTAAGGGCTCATCAAATACTGATAAATTTTTTACGGCTTCTTTAGTAGGAGCAACATTTCGTTCTGCCGCATTTGCAGTGTATTTTCTTATTGATGAAAAAACTTTTTCAAAAACATTATCCTTCATTATAAATGCATTTTATACTTCGCAAGTTAAACATTATCTAAAATTTATATGACCTATATTTCTGAAATTACACCTCAGTTTCCAAAAACGTTAACTTCCGTAATTATCTGTTAATAATTTTTAACTTAGCCTTAAAAACGACTATCATGAAAACTTTTACGCTTAGCCTGTTTGCCATTTTGTTAAGCATCAATTTGCTGTATGCTCAAAACAGAACCATCCCTGTAGACACAACCATTGTGACCAACCACACGGTCACCATTAACGGAAACAAAATTTCATACACGGCCACTACCGGAATGCAACCTGTTTGGGACGAAAATGGCAAAGCAGTTGCCACCCTTCAATTTACCTATTATAAAAAATCAGGGAATACGGATTTGGCTAAGCGACCTTTACTGGTTTCTTACAACGGCGGCCCAGGTTCTGCTTCAGCATGGATGCATATGGCTTATACAAGCCCCATGGCTTTAAACATCGACCCCGAAGGTTATCCGTTACAACCTTACGGCGTGCATGAAAATGAGTATTCTGTTTTTGATGTTACGGATATCGTTTATGTAAACCCGATCAATACCGGGTATTCTCGCATGATTCCTGCGGATGGAGAGGGGCTTGACCGCACTAAATTTTTTGGAATTAATGCCGATATCAAATATTTGGCCGAATGGCTCAACACTTTTGTAAACCGACATAATCGTTGGCTTTCACCCAAGTTCATCATTGGCGAAAGTTATGGAGGCACCCGTGTTTCGGGCCTGGCGCTCGAATTACAAGATCAACAGTGGATGTATTTAAACGGTGTGATTCTGGTGTCACCGGCCGATTACAAAGCCTTTCAATCTGATCCTGCTATTTCTTCAGCCCTAAATTTACCCTATTTTGCAGCTACCGCCTGGCATCATAAAATGCTTCCGGAAGCCCTGCAACAAAAAGATTTATTAGAAATTTTACCCGAGGTAGAAGATTTTGCCATTAATCAATTAATGCCTGCCATTGCCAAAGGCGGATTTATAAGCGAAACAGAAAAACAAACCGTGGCCGAAAAAACCGCCTATTATTCAGGACTTTCTAAAAAGGTTGTTCTGCAACATAATTTGGATTTACCGACCTCCTTTTTTTGGAAAGAATTATTGAGAGATGAAAGTGGAAATACCATTGGCCGTTTAGATTCCAGATATTTGGGATTGGATAAAACCGATGCCGGAATCCAACCCGATTTTAACGCCGAAATCAAATCGTGGCTGCACACCTTTACCCCCGCCATTAATTTTTATATGCGCGAACACCTGAGTTTTAAAACCGACATCAAGTATAACATGTTTGGTTCGGTACGTCCGTGGAATAATGAAAACAACAATACCCGCGATAATTTGCGACAGGCCATGGCCGAAAATCCTTATTTAAATATCATGTTTCAAACCGGATATTACGACGGAGCCTGCACTTATTTTAATTCAAAATATACCATGTGGCAAATTGACCCCAGCGGAAAATTAAAAAGCCGGATGAGTTTTAAAGGCTACCGCAGCGGGCACATGATGTATTTGCGCCACGAAGATTTAAAAGCTGCCAACGACGATTTGCGCGAATTTATTTTAAACAGTTTACCTAATGGGGAGGCTGCAAAATATTAGATTTTATTCTTATTCAATTAATATGAATTTAAAAAACTTTAAGATGAGCGCATTGCATATTTATGGCATATTAATTATTGCTATAGGTACAGTTATCGGATCGTACTTAATCTATTTAGGAAATTCTAAAGATTCTAAAAAGGAAAGCGATGATTTAAAACGAAAGATTGAAAAGATAGTTGATATAAATACGATTAATGAAGAAGCTCAGAAATACAAACCTACTATTCAAATAAAAACAAACCATGTAAACAGTCAAGAAAATACTTTTTATCTAGATATCACAATAGAAGCAAAAAATATCCAGCCAAAATCAATTGCTTTCGATTATCCATTAAAAGGAGTTGTTACTAATTGGAATGACTTGAATTCCTCTACTGATGCAGAATCATCAATAATAGAGATTCAAGGAGATACTTCAGGAGAAACAGTAAATAACATTAATGTTTTAATAAAGGATATTACTCTCAACAGAAAAGTAACCTTTAGATTCTTTTATATTCCATCATTCAAGAACACTAAACTGGGAGGTAGAGACGTCTATGAAACTACATATAAGTGGCAATATAAGGGAGTTGACTATTCCGAAACAGAATGGCGAACTATTGAAAACGATAAGGTTACGGAACAGCCTGGTTTTCAAATAACGAACATAACATTTACTGATCACGCTCGTACACCTGAAGAACGTAAAAAAAATTTTGAAGAGGGTCTAAAAAAAAGAAATTAAATTTTTGACAGATATAAAAATTGAAAAATTAGAATGAACCAGCACACTACAAAGGCTCATAGTGCATGGTCTCGCCAAAGGCGAGAGTAAATAAACATTTCGGTTTTCCTGCCTGCGGCAGGCAGGCATGTTGTTTCCTATCCCACGGGGAACAGGAAAGCTTGCCGCAAAACGCGCCACGTAAACATAGCAAAACCGTTATGCAACATACAAATAGACCAATACAAATGAACAGATTTATAGAAAATATTGATACCCAAATAGCGTTTAATCAAGGCAAAAATATTTTTCTTGATGATCTGGATTTTTTTCAATTTGCTGAAGAAACGGTTAATGCAATTTCAAATATTGACAGGTTAACTCCTGAGTCAAAAGAATCCTTAATTGATTATGCTACTGATAAAGCAATAGAAGAGTTCTGTAGCATAAATCAATACTATTCGTTTGATTTGAAAGCAAAAAATAGCCTTAGAAAAATATACTCTGATTTATTTGAAAAATTTCAAACTAAAACAGATTCACTTGAAGAGATTTCAAAAAATCATTATGAAAAACTAAAAGTGTGGATTAAAGAAAGTAATCCTTTTGCTGAAAAGATCTATAAAAACAGTGGTAAAGAAGTATATCCTGTTGCTTGTTCTGAATATTCTCAAAAGTTACAAATTAATATTTTACAGATTGATATTAAACATTTAATGCAGCCAGTTTTGGATATTGGCTGCGGAAACAAAGGATATTTAGTAAATGATCTTAAAAAACAAGGCATTGAAATTTTTGGAATTGACAGATTTAAGTTTACAAGCTCAAATTTGATAACAGCAGATTGGTTGGAATACGATTATGGAAAAGATAAATGGGGAACAATAGTAAGCAACCTAGGGTTTTCCAATCATTTTAATCACCATAACTTGAGAGAAGACGGAAACTATATTGAATATGGGAAAACTTATATGAATATATTGAATTCATTAAAAATTGGTGGGCGTTTTCACTATGCCCCTGATTTACCATTTATTGAGCAATACCTTGATAATAATCAGTTTTACCTCAAAAAATACGATATTAACGAATATGATTTTAAAACGACGATCATTAAAAAAATAAAATAACGCACCACAGCATCTGACATTATTCATATAATTTACCATTAACCCAAATTGGCTTAATCCATAATAAAAAATTCCATTGATGAAAAAGTTAAAACCAACGCACAAAAAACACGTCTTATTTTTTATAAGCATATTGCTAATCGCATCCTGCACTACCCAAAAACCTGCCAATACCCTGGAGGCTGAGTTGGGTGAATTATTCAAAACAACGTTTTCTGAAAACGAACCCGGAGGCTGTTTGCTGGTAAAAAAAGCCAACAAAACAGTTTTTTTAAAAAGCTATGGAATCGCTGATTTGGAAACCAATGAAGCAATTACAGAGAATACCATTTTTAATACTGGCTCTATTTCTAAAACCTTTGTTTCAAACGGAATCCTGATTCTTGACGAAAGAAATCTATTGTCGGTTGACGATCCTATTTTAAAATACTTTCCTGATTTCAGCCATCAAAAACTTGTCGAAAAAATTAAGTTAAAACACCTTTTATCGCACACTTCGGGCCTACCCGACTTAAGAGCTGTTTCAGATCACTTTGATTTTTATTTGACCGCTAAAGATGCTGAAAATTTTGAGCCTTTAAAAAGAGCCGATCAATTAAACTTTGAGCCGGGAGCGCAATTTCAATACTCAAATCCAGCCTATAATGGTTTGGCCTTAATCATCGAATCGGTTACCAAACAGCCATGGCAAACATTTATTGATGATCATATTTTTAAACCCTCTGGGATGACAAACAGTAAAATAACAAACGGTTCTTATCCCGAAAGCGGGGTAGCGCATGCCTATGAATTTGATGGAGAAAAATATATAGAAAAGGATTATGGTGAAGTTCCGACCTTTGCTGCAGCCGGAAACGGCGGCGTTTGGAGTACCGTTTTAGATCTCGCCAAATATGAAAAAGCCCTTCAGGAAAATATTTTTTTAAGTAAAGAATTAATTCAAAAATCCAGAACCGTTTTTCGACCTGAAACCTGGGCAGACACCCTCAATCCATTTATTGGGTATAGTTGGTTTATGGGCGAAGCCTCTTTATTTTCAGCACAAAAAACCAATTTCGGTGTAAACATAATTTACCATACTGGCTCTCAGGGCGGGTTCAGGGCTTTTTACATCAGCATTCCTGAAAAAGAAATATTATTCATCGGCTTGTTTAATCGCCCTCTCGATGAATTCAGGCCATTGATACTTAACGCAATGAAACTATTTGAAAAACATCATTGGATGGAATAGAGCAAAGGAGAAATAATATTCTTAGGAAACCATTGACTGCACCAGTATGATAATTTTTAGAACAAACCCAAATGAGGATATTCCAATTGGAGAGCTTAAATTCTTTTTGGAAGATAACTTAGATTTGTGCGGGAAATAAATAGTAATTTAAAATTAATGGAAGAGTTCTGGGAAAATAATTATTTGGAAGAACAAACTAATTGGGGTTTTGAACCTTCAGATTCTGCAATTTTAGTTAAAGATTTTTTTCTACAGCAGAAAATTAAAAACATATTAATTCCGGGTATTGGCTATGGTCGAAATGCAAAAATATTTCTGGATCATGGAATAAAAGTGAGTGGAATTGAAATTTCTAAATCTGCCATTGAAATGGCAAAAACTAAAAATGGGCTCGACTTAAAAATTCATCATGGCACAGTAACTGATATGCCCTTTGATCAAAAAAAATATGACGGAATATTCTGCTATGCACTAATCCATTTATTGAATAGGTATGAACGAAAAAAATTGATTCAAGATTGCTATAATCAGTTAACCCCGGGTGGGTATATGTTTTTTAGTGTGGTTTCGGATCAAGCCAGTATGTTTGGAACCGGAAAGCAAATAAGTTATAAGCGATTTGAACTCATGAAAGATCTGAAGGTGTATTTTTACGATTCCGTATCGGTTAAGAAAGCGTTTAAAAAACATGGAATTCTTGATTTCCATGAAATTGACGAGCCGATTAAACATATGTTAAACGAGCCACCTTTAAAGTGTATTTTGGTGAAATGTCAAAAGCAATAAATTCCCTGAACATGAAGACTCACTGTCTCATTCAAAAAAGCGACCGGCCATCAGCTGGGAAATAATCACATCCAATTTTTATTGGTAAGTTTAAAATGGTTGTATATTTAAGGTAATCAATTACTATTGTAATCTCATCTTTTTTAAGCCTTAAAGAAATGGAACAGTTCTTTAATATTTTAAAATCATTGGTCGCACCAACCGGAATAGTGCTGGTTTTAGTACTTATTTTATTTTTTAACTCATGGGTGTTTAACAAAATAAAATCCATTAATACACACCGTAATATATTAAGAAACACCATATCGGTATTTTTCATCTTTGTTGGATTGCTGGCTTTCATCCTGACCATTCCAATCGAAAACGCGTTAAAAGGTCAAATTATTAGTTTCCTTGCTATTATTATCAGTGCAGGGATTGCACTAAGTTCAACCACTGTTTTAGGCAATCTCATTGCAGGAATTATGAACAATTCGATGAAACGGTTTAGAAATGGTGATTTGATAAAAATAGGAGACCTGCAAGGAAGGGTTACAAAGAAAAGCATGTTTCATACGGAGGTTCAACTGGAAGACAGCAATTTTATTACCATCCCTAATTTATACATCGCCACTACCCCTGTTAAATTAACGCGTAAAACAGATACCGTTATTTCCACATCCGTTTCATTAGGTTATGAGGTGTCCAGATTAAAGATTGAGGAATCCTTAAAAGAAGCCGCTATTTTGACCGGTTTAACCGACCCTTACGTTTATATTACTAAGCTGGGAGACTATTCGGTGGAATATAAAATACACGGGTTTTTAGAAGACAGCAGTAAGTATTTTAGCACCATTTCTCTGTTAAATGGTAAGGTGATCGATGTGCTTCACGAGAAAAAAATAGAAATCGTATCCCCCACTTTTATGAACCAAAGAGTTGTGAATGAAAAGGAATTTATTCCGAAAGAAATTATAAAAAAAACTACCACAAAAAATGAACCATTGCCGGAAGAACTTATTTTTGATGAAGCCATAAAATCAGAAAAGATTGAGAAAAAGAAAGATCAACTTGAAGAGCTAAGTAAGCAGCAAGAAATACTAAGTAAAAAAGGGAAGAACTTGAAAGAAGAGGATGATATTAAAAAAAATAAATCCACGATTAAAAATATTGATAAGCTAAAAACAGAAGTGGAAAAAAGCATTGAAAAGCATCATGAAGAAGATAATGCAAAAAATCTAAATTAATGATTACATGAGAAAGCTAATATTTATTTTGTCAGCGGTTTTATTTCTTTTGAGTTGTAACTCAGTAAAAAATCATGACGAAACGAAGGCAGAACAAACAAAAACTTCAGAAACTAATACAACAATCATGAACGATACCACCCCAAAAGTGACCGGAATTGGCGGCATATTTTTCCGCTCCAAAGATCCAGAGAAAGTAAAAGAATGGTATGGCGAAAATTTAGGCTTGGCCATTACTGAATATGGCGCTCCGTTTGAATTTAGAAATGCCAACCGACCCGATGAAATCAATTATTTAAGTTGGAGCCCATTCAATGAAAAGACCGATTATTTTGATCCTTCCGAAAAAGAATTTATGATCAATTATCGGGTACAAAATATTGAAGGATTGGTAAGAAAACTTAAAGCAAATGGCGTAACCATTGTGGATGAAATTGAAACTTACGATTACGGAAAGTTCATTCACATCATGGATTTAGAAGGAAATAAAATCGAACTCTGGGAACCCATTGATAGTGTATTTACGGAGATGGGAGGACCTACTACAAAATAGACTTGTTAAGTTCTCGACATTTATCCGCCTCCGGCAGAAACTCGAACTGACAACTTATTTTCATTTCTACGATCTTTGAGAAAGATCACATTTAGCCTATCGTAATATGTCCTTTTTTAATATCTTTATTCTTTAAATTCTTACCTGGCAACTGGTTTTTATTTTAAAAGCTCAAAGTGATTTACATTTATTCTAGAAAAAGATCAGACTGGATTTACATTAACAAGATAATTATGACATTAAATTACAAAACTGGTAAACTTCCTCTGCAATTCATTTTTCTGGGTACGATGTTATTTGGTTTAGGCATTTGGAGAATGATTGTTTTTGACTGGAAAGGAATATTATTTTTCCTGATATCGTTGATAATCCTATTTAGTAAATCAGGGATTGTAATTGACGCTAAAAATGAAAGAATAAAAAAATACATCGGAATTTTTAATTTTAAGAGCGGCGAGTGGGAAAGTATAAAATCTGTCCTTGATCTTCAAATAATAAAAACAAAAGAAACACAAAATATGAATGTGGTTTCGATTACCCGAACTGCAACTACTGAGGTTTACAAACTCTTTTTCACCGTACCTGACGGATTGATAGAAGTTATGTCAGGAAGTAAAGATATAATCCACAGTAGGGCTGAGTCAATATCCTCCTTACTACAGGTATCTATAAAGAATCAGACCAGTCCTCACGAGGATGTCATTCCATTATCTTAAAAGAACTTATCTTTAAAAATAAAACTTAAAAAAAATTAGTCCAATACTTCTCGTTATTTTATTGATTGCAGGATGTAAATCTATCAACACTGATAAAACTAAAACGTTTTCAACTGAAACAAAAATTACTCTTATGAGCGACACAACCACAAAAGCAACTGGAGTAGGCGGAATATTTTGATCCTTCAGGAAAAGAATCTATGATCAATTATCGGGTGCAAAATATTGAAGGATTGGTAAGAAAACTGAAAGCAAATGGTGTAACCGTTGTGGATGAAATTGAAACGTACGATTACGGAAAGTTCGTTCACATCATGGATTTAGAAGGAAATAAAATCGAACTCTGGGAACCCATTGATAGTGTATTTACGGCGATGGGTGGCCCAACCACTAAGTAACAATCAAATTTTAGAATTATATTATTGAAAAGGTGACATCTTAAGGTGTGACCCTTTGTCATTATATTTTAATGATATCCCAAAAATTTTCATATTGATCTTAACTAGATGTGTTAATTTCTTGTATCTTTATTCCTTGAAATTCTTTAACCCTTAAGAATTAGATTAATCCAGCAAAAAACATAGTTATGGTGTTTTAAAGAAAATACGGATTAAATATTAATTTGAACCCAAGGTAAAACAATGAAACAAATTGATTTATTTCATCCCCGCATATTTGACGACCAGGAATGGGCAGATGGATATTATAAACGGAATAAAAAAAACATCAAACAGGTAGGAAAACGCTTCGCCAGGCTTTTAAAAAAAAATGGGTTTACAAGTGGAACTATTTTAGATGTCGGATGTGGATTCGCTTCTGTTCCCATTGAAATAGCTAAAACCTTCCCTGAATCAAAAATCACCGGAATTGACCTGGGCGAACCCTTGCTTAACATTGGGAAAAAGCTCATACACCGTGAGGAATTAGATGAGCAAATTACCATTTTTAAGGGAGATGCACAGAATTTACAATTTGAAAATGACACCTTTGATGTAGTTATAAATACCTTTCTACTTCATATTGTTGAAAACCCCATTTCGATGCTAGATGAAATTGATAGGGTAACAAAACCTAATGGGCAAATATTAATCACCGATTTGCGTCGTGGGTTCCTTGCCAATTTTATAAAAAAATTTAGAACCTCACATACCCTGGAAGAAGCATCTCTTGTTCTGAAAAAATCGAAAATTAGAGGAGGTAAATTATCCTCAGGATTTTTTTGGTGGGATTATGTTTGCAGTAACAATGTTGAACAACTAAATTAAGCGATCAATCATAGTGCGCCACAATTCCAATCCAGAAAAAATGAGAAAATTAATTGTCATCATTCTCTTAATTCTAATCTGTCACAGCAGTAATGAATTGCAAGCCTGCACCGTTTTTATGAGTACCAATGGCAGCAGAACCTTGATTGGAGCTAATGAAGATTTTAAAAAACAAGATTCGAAGCTTTGGGTTATTCCGGCCAAAGAAGGTAGGTATGGCCATGTTTTATTTGGATATGATGGATCGTTGCAATCGGGGTTAAATGATCAAGGTCTTTTTTGGGATGGTCTAAGAGCCTATCCAAAGGAAAAAACCAATCAACGCGAATCTCAATTTAATATCGGCGGAAACGTGCTTTATAAAATTTTAGAAGATTGTGCCAGTGTTGATGAAGTCATTCATCTGCTTAAGAAATATTATTGGAAAGGCTTTCAAATTGCCCAGCTAATGGTGGTAGATAAAAGCGGTGCAAGTGCGATCCTTACCTATAAAAACAATAAATTAACGGTTACCCAAAAAACACATCATTTCCAGGTTTGCACAAACTTCAGAATTTCAGGCATAGAAAATGAAACTGATTTTCATTGGTATAACATTGGAAGTTCCAGGTTTAAGAAAGCAAAAAATTTATTGGAGCAGCCTGATTTATCGATCTTGCAAGCTTTTGAAATTCTCCAAAAAACGGCTCAAAATAATATTTTTGCAAAAACCATTTATTCAACAGTAGTCGATTTAAATACGGGAGATCTGCATATCAGCGTAAATGCAAATTTCTCCAGGGTTACCAAAATCAATCTATTCGAAGAATTGCAAAAAGGCAAACATTCTTATCATTTATCTGAACTTATTCAACATCCAACCAACAACAGAAAAAACATTGAGGTACATGATGATGAATTTCTCACTGAAAATAATGGAAAAATTTATTTAGATAAATATTGGAAACAAACTTCAAAAAAAAGCAAAGCTAAATACTATCGAACCATTGAAAAAGACACAGCCACTCCAGCTTATATCATGAAAGATTATTTCATGGATGGAACCCGCCAGGGAATCGCTTATTATTCAAGCCTGGATCCTGAAATTATCGATGGCAAATATCTTGAATTTTATGAAAGTGGGAACATTAAAGCAACAGGGCAATTTAAAAACAGGTTAAAAGATGGACCTTGGACCTATTGGTCGTTAGCAGGAAAAAAAGAAAAAACGCTAAGCTTTGCAAACGGGATTGAACAATAATTTTTAAAACGCTAAATCACAATACATGATTGAACAAATATTCCTCGTATTAATTTTAATCCTTTTTATTTCGGCGTTTGCCATTAAAAACATCAAAACTCGTTTGTCGACGAAACAACCCATGGGTGGAAAATCTAAAAAATTAATCCTATCGTTTTCAGCCTCAACCCTATTCTATCTAATCATCCTGTCTCGGTTAACTTTCCTAAAACCTGAATGGATTTTAGAAATTAATTTCCCGGAATCTACAACATTTAAAATCATTGGGCTCATATTGGTTTCAATTGGGTTTTCGATAGGAATTTTTGCTTTTATTACGATGCGAGATTCCTGGCGGATTGCCATTCATTACGAACAAAAAACAGAATTGATCACCCAGGGAATTTATCGGATAAGCAGGAACCCCTACTTTTTATCCTATGATATTTTATTTTTGGGATACTTATTTTATTTCCCTTCTATTATCTTGAGTGTGCTTTACATCTGTTTAATCACTGTGTTTCATTACATCATTTTAGAAGAGGAAAAATATTTGGAATTTAAACATGCAACCGTTTATTTAGCGTATAAAAAAAGAGTAAATCGGTATTTAACAATTAGATAAAATACAAACATCAAATCATCACCTATTTAACCCCATCCTTGCATGAAATCAGGAAGAGAAAAACACCTTTTTAAAGATGTGTTAAATCAATTGCATTCTTAATCTTCCCAAACAAAACCTCCGCTAATTTCCGGTACGATTCATCCGTCCAGCCGGCAACATGCGGACTAAGCACTACGTTTTTTGCCTGACTTAAATAATTAAAATCCTCGGGTAAGTTTTCCAATTTTTCGAAGGCATGTTTTTCGTATTCCAGCACATCCAATCCGGCGCCTAGCACTTTCCCACTTTTTAAATGCTTTACCAAATCGGTGGTTTTTAAAACTTCACCACGGGCGGTATTTAGCAAAAAAATGGGCTTTCTGAAATGTTGTAAAAAAATATCGTCGACCATAAAACGTGTTTCTTCAGTAATCGGAACATGCAAACTCAAAATATCCGATTGCTCGAACACCGTTTTTAAATCAGTTTCTGTTACAAAAGCACTGGAATAATCAAACTTGTATTTATCATAGGCTATCACAGTTGCCCCGAAACCACTTATTTTTTCAGCAAAACTGCTACCCATATTTCCATAACCGATAATGCCAATGGTTTTACCTTTAACTTCCCTTCCCCAATTTCCATTTCTATTCCAGATTCCTGTTCTCACTTCAGCATCGGCCGAAACTATTTTATTCATTACAGCCAATAATAATGAAACGGTATGTTCTCCCACCGCATCGCGGCTTCCTTCCGGAGCATTAAAACATTTCACCTCTCTTTTTTCCGCAAAATCAAGGTCAATATTTTCCATGCCGGCACCTACCCTGCCTACAAACTTTAGGTTTTTTGCACGCAATAAAACAGTTCTGGTAATTTTCTTACTCCTCACAATTATCCCCAAATAATCATCTAAAGGGGCATCCATTTTCAGAATATCCGGTTTTAAATCGCATTGAAATCCCAGTTTTTCAAAACTTTCTTTCAGCACTTTATGGGTCTCATCTACAAAAAGGAGTTTCTTCATAATCATATAATTATTGCAAAGATAAGAATTAAGTCATTGACAGATTTAAGGAAATTCCTCACAAAAAAATATAAATCGCATGTTGATCAAGCTGTTAAAAAAAATTAATTCTGTCCATTCTTTAAGGCTTTAATTTTTCTATTCCAGATAATTTTGCTAATTTCGGCAACCCTGGAAATGAAATATTTAAAATAGTAAACAGGTAAATACCAGTCGTTTAAATCTATTATTTTGAGAAGCAAAAAGCATGTGGAAATATTTAGTTAGAATTATTCTAAGATATCGACTGGCCAATTTGATCATCATCGGATTGATTACCATCTTTATGGGTTATCAGGCAACCAAGATTCAACTTTCCTACGAAATGGTTAAAATGCTTCCGGCAACAGACTCGGCAAGCATTGATTATGAAAATTTTAAACAGACATTTGGTCAGGATGGGAGTGTGTTTTTTATTGGAGTTCAGGACGATAAATTGTTTCAGCTTGATGAATTCAATGATTGGTATAATTTAACCTACGAACTTAAAGAAATTGATGGAGTTGAGGAAGTGGTTTCAGTTGCCAAACTCTATCAATTAATCCGAAATGACGAGAAGAAGAAATTTGATTTTGATCCACTTATTAGCGATCGACCTGTTACACAGCAAGAACTCGACAGCATTAAAGAAATCATATATTCATTGCCCTTTTACGAAGGTTTGCTTTTTAATAAAGAAACCAATGTTACCATGATGATGATCACACTTGACAAGCAAAAGTTAAACACCAAAAGTCGGGTAGGTTTGATTTACGACATCAAGGAAACTGTTGAAATTTTCAGCAAAAAACACAATATTCCGATCAGATATTCTGGTTTACCTTATATTCGAACCATTACTTCAAAAATGGTAGAAAATGAACTACAGCTCTTTATCTATGGAGCTTTAATCATTGCCTCAATTATCTTATTAATTTTCTTCCGATCCATTAAAGTAGTGTTTTTTACCATTCTTATTGTCATTATCAACGTGGTCTGGGTAATGGGCAGTATCTCATTATTGGGTTATAAAATTACCATGCTAACGGGTATTTTACCACCACTACTGATTGTGATCGTGGTTGAGAATTGTATTTTTCTGCTCAACAAATACCATAATGAATACCTCAACCATGGCAATAAAGTAAAGGCTTTATCGAGGGTGGTACAACGCATTGGAAATGCCAATCTACTTACCAATGCAACCACTGCAGCGGGTTTCGCAGCATTCATCGTTACTGGAAATAAAATTTTAGTTGAATTTGGGATTGTTGCCTCAGTCAATATTTTATTTGCATTTGTACTCACCTTGTTTTTGATCCCAATCTTTTTCAGCTATTTGCCACCTCCTTCAAAACGCCATACAAATCACATGGACAAAAGTAATGTGGGAAAAATTATTGAGCGGATAGTTGGAATTGTGTTGTACCGTCGAACTGTAATTTACACCATTGCCGGAATCATTTTAGTAATTGGCTTTATTGGAATTAGTAAACTCAAAACTACCGGGAACATCGTCGATGATATTTCAAAAAAAGATCAGCTTTATAAAGATTTAATATTTTTTGAGGAACATTTTAAAGGGGTGATGCCTTTGGAAATCACCATTGACACCAAGAAGAAAAAAGGAGTGATGCGCCTCTCAAACATTGAAAAAATTGAACAATTACAAGAGGTTTTAGCAACCTATCCTGAATTGTCGAAACCACTTTCGATAGCTGAAGTAGTGAAATTTGCCAAGCAGGCTTTTTATAAAGGGAATGATAAGATGTATTCCTTGCCAAACAGCCAGGAAAAGAATTTTATTCTCTCCTATGTTCCGGATGTTGATGGTGGAGAAAAAACCATTTTGAATTCTTTTGTCGATCAGGATTTACAAACAACCCGAATTAGTGTTCAAATGGCAAATATTGGCACCAAAGAAATCAAAAAAATAATGGACAGCCTACTTCCCGAAATTGATATAATTTTTCCACCCGATAAATATAAAGTTACCGTAACCGGAACCAGTGTTGTATTTTTGAAAGGAACCAATTATCTGGTAAAAAACCTGATGACAAGTTTGTTGTTGGCACTTATCATTATTTCTGCTTTGATGGCTCTGTTATTCACATCGGCTCGAATGATTGGAATTTCACTCATCCCTAACCTAATTCCTCAGCTGATGACGGCAGGAATGATGGGATTTTTCATGATCTCAATAAAACCTTCAACCATACTAATTTTTAGTATTGCATTGGGAATTTCGGTAGACAATGCCATCCACTTTTTATCGAGATATCGACTTCAGCTCAAGCTTAACAATTGGAATATTAAAGAGTCGGTGATAGCTGCTTTGCGCGAAACCGGTTACAGTATGATTTATTCATCGGTAGTACTTTTCTTCGGTTTTGCCATTTTCACCATATCCAACTTTGGAGGCACAGAAGCCCTTGGTTATTTAATTTCATTCACTTTAGTAGTTGCCCTACTATCTAATTTATTTATTTTACCATCACTTTTATTAACTTTAGACAAGTTTATTACAACGAAAAAATTTAAAGAACCATTACTTATTATATTTGACGAAGAAGAAGACATTGAAATTGACTATCTGGAGATTGAGAATTTAGATACCAGAGGTTCAGCTTAAAGAAAGACAAAAGATATTAGAAAAAAGAAATTAGACCAAAATAAATATCAAAAACTAACATAATAAAGGCTTTAAATGTTATTTAATATCTAAAGTCTAACATCTAACATCTGGAACAATGAAAGGAATTATTTTAGCAGGAGGATCAGGAACACGTTTACATCCGCTAACTTTAGCAGTAAGCAAACAGCTTATGCCAATTTACGACAAACCCATGATTTATTATCCACTTTCAATTTTAATGATGGCGAATATTAATGAGATATTGATTATTTCGACACCTGAAGATTTACCCAATTTTGAAAAACTATTGGGCGATGGATCACAGCTGGGTTGCAAATTTTCCTATGTCGAGCAAAAAGTTCCGAATGGTTTGGCTCAGGCTTTTGTTCTGGGAGAAGAATTCATTGGAGATGATAACGTTTCGTTAATATTAGGTGATAATATTTTTTATGGCTCAGGAATGCAAAATTTGCTAATCGATAGTGCCAAAAACATCGAAGGCGGAACTGTTTTTGCTTATCATGTGAACGATCCGGAAAGATATGGTGTGGTTGAGTTTGATGAAAATAAAAAGGCCATTTCCATAGAAGAGAAACCTAAAAATCCGAAATCAAATTACGCGGTTCCCGGTTTATACTTTTATGATAATTCGGTAGTTGAAATTGCTAAAAATCTAAAACCAAGTGCTCGTGGCGAATATGAAATTACTGATGTGAACAAACATTACCTGAAACAAGGCAAGCTAAAAGTTGGAATTATCAGTCGTGGAACAGCATGGCTGGATACAGGTACTTTTGAATCGTTGTTGCAAGCCGGACAATATGTTGAAGTAATAGAAAGCCGCCAGGGACTAAAAATAGGTTGTATTGAGGAAATTGCATACCGACGTAAATTTATTGATGGTAAGCAACTTGAAAAACTCGCACAACCCTTGCTTAAAAGTGGTTATGGAGATTATTTAATGAATTTATTAAAAGGATAATTAAGACGGATAATGGAGAAGTTTGAATACCATCTCAATAAATTCAATGCTTTTTTAAATAAGCAAGATTTTTCGTTCGAACCACATGAGTTATACGATCCGATTGCCTATACACTTCATTTAGGTGGTAAACGAATCCGACCCGTAATGGCAATGTTGTCTTGCAATATTTTTGGAGGAAAACATGAAAATATCATCAATCCATCAATGGGAATTGAGATCTTTCACAACTTCACTTTATTGCACGACGATATCATGGATGATGCACCCATCCGTCGTGGCAAAGAAACGGTTTATCGCAAATGGAATCCAAATATTGCTATTTTATCTGGCGATACCATGTTCGCGCTTGCCTATAAATACATCACCAAAACAGATCCCAAATTTTTAGCTGATATATTAGAAGTCTTTAATAAAACTGCCATCGAAGTTTGTGAAGGTCAGCAATTGGATATGAACTACGAGGACATGAAAGATGTGACCATTGCTGATTATTTAAATATGATCCGTCTAAAAACAGCCGTATTTTTGGGTGCCAGCTTAAAAATCGGTGCCATTATTGGCGAAACCTCTCAAAAAAATATTGACAATATTTACGATTTTGGGCAACATCTTGGCATGGCTTTTCAACTTCAGGATGATTTATTGGACGTTTTTGGAGATGAAGAAAAATTCGGGAAACAAACCGGAGGTGATATCATCACCAATAAAAAAACTTATCTCTACCTCAAGGCCTTTGAACTTGCTAAAGGTGAATCATTAGAATTATTGAACAATAATTTCATCCAGAATCATCCTGATGATAATCTCAAAATTCAACAAATTAAAAGAGCTTATACAGCATTAGAGGTAGACAAGTATGTGCAGGAGGAAATTTATAATTATTACGATAAAGCCCTCATTTATCTTGATAAAATTGAAGTTGATTCTGAAAGTAAAAATGAATTAAAGATACTTGCAGATAGACTGATTAAAAGGGATTATTAACTGTACTTTAGGCAAAATCCGTCATCCTGAACTTGTTTCAGGATCTAATCTAGCTTTTTGAGATTCCGAAACAAGCCTGCCTATCGGCAGACAGGTTTGGAATGACGTAAAATTCTAAGACTCTAAATTCGATTGACTAATTTCTAATTCGTACTGCAACTCTTCCCATTTCTTCATTTCCGAATTGAGTTTATTTTTTAAGGCATTATAATTTTTATAGAGTTCCCCTGAATTAATTTCATCCTGAAATTGATCTGGAGACGCCAGTTTTTTATCAAGCATCTCGATTTCTCTTTCAACTTTTTCAATACTAGATTCCTGCTTTTCGATTTGGGTATTTATTTTCCGGATGCTTCTTTCTAGTTCTTTCTTCTGCTCGTATTTTAGCTTGTTGTCCGATTGGGTTTTATCTTTCGATTGCACATTTTTTGATGTAGCATTAAGCTCAGAAAGATTTTCTATTTTTTTCTTCTCTAAAAAATAATAGATATCGCCGATATATTCTTTAATTGTTTGATTTTTGAATTCAATCACACGCGTGGTTAATCCCTGCAAAAAATCTCGGTCGTGCGAAACAATTATGAGCGCGCCCTCATACATCAACAAGGCACTTTTCAGAATGTCTTTTGAACGCATGTCGAGGTGATTGGTTGGCTCATCCAAAATCAATAA
This sequence comes from Bacteroidales bacterium, assembly GCA_963674935.2. Lineage (GTDB taxonomy): Bacteria > Bacteroidota > Bacteroidia > Bacteroidales. The sequence goes on along the minus strand of CAXXWZ010000002.1, from coordinate 1,137,472 downwards.
ATTTGCAGGAGAAAGTAGTAATTTTGCCAATGACAATCTTGATTTCTCTCCTCCTGATAAAACTTTAACTTTTTTATCGATATCTTCTCCACTAAACAAAAAGCTGCCCAGCAAGCCTTTTAACCTGGTTCTGATATCCCCAATGGCAACTTCATCAACCGTTTCAAAAACCGTAAGATTTGGATCTAACATCTCCCACTGGTTCTGGGCATAATAACCCATGGCAACATTATAGCCTGGTTTCAATTCTCCTTCAAAATCAAGGGTTTCAGCAATAATTTTTGCAAGCGTGGTTTTACCTTCTCCATTTTTCCCTACGAAAGCAATTTTTTCGCCACTTAAAGCCAGAAAGTTAATCTTATTAAGTACTTTTTTATCTCCGTATGACTTGGATAATTGCTTGGTTTCGACAACAATTTTACCTGCAGGAGGAGCAGGAGGGAATCGAAAATGGATTGAAGACTGATCAATTTCCTCAATTTCAATCTTGTCCATTTTATCCAGGTGTTTTATTTTTGATTGGACCTGTTTCGATTTGGTATTTTTATATCTGAAGCGTTCGATGAACCTTTCGACTTGTTTGATCTGTTTCTGCTGATTATTATAAGCAGAGGTTTGTTGATCTAAACGCTCCTCACGTAACTGAACATAATCCGAATACGATGCTTTGTAATCGTAAATTTTTCCCTGATTAATTTCAATGGTACGTTTAGTCACATTATCCAAAAATGCCCTGTCGTGCGAAACCAAAACCAAGGCACCCGGATAATTGATTAAATAATCTTCGAGCCATTGTATGGATTCAATATCCAGATGGTTAGTGGGCTCATCCAACAGTAAACAGGCTGGTTTTCTGAGCAAAATTTTTGCCAGCTCAACCCGCATTTGCCAACCATTGCTAAATTCTGTGATGGGTCTTATTAAATCACTCTGACTAAACCCCAAGCCTTTTAAAACCTTTTCTACATCAGCTTGTGCTGAAATACCACCATAAATTTGATACTTTTCGTTTTCTTTAGCTAACTCGTCAATTAACTTTAAATAATCCTGACTTTCATAATCTGTACGATTTTGAATTTGGTGAGTTAAGCTTTCAATATTTTTTTCTATTTGCCTAATCTCTTTAAATGCAGTCAGCGTTTCGTCATAAATTGATCGGGTACTTACAATCTTCATTTCCTGAGGCAAATAACCAAAAGCCATATCCGAAGGCGTAACAATTTCACCAGCGTTAGTTGCTAATTCGCCGGCAATAATTTTCAGAATGGTAGTTTTTCCCGCACCATTCTTCCCAACCAAACCAATTCGATCGTTGGTATTGATTAAAAAGGTGATATTCTCAAACAAAATATTCCCTGAAAAACTTAATCCGATATTATTTACAGTAATCATTAATTTTTACTTAGCCGTGCAAAGATATTAATTTGATGATGATAGAAAAATTATAGTGCCTTAAGCAAACATATAAAATTCTATCTTTGTGCTTTCAAAAATTAGAATGATTAAAATTTCAAGAAACGAAATCATTTCCTGGATTATCCTGCTTTCATTAATGATTACTTGGGGGAGCTCCTTTATTTTAATAAAGAAAGGGATTGCAGTATTTTCAAGTATGCAGGTTGGTAGCCTAAGAGTTGGAATCGCCTTTTTAGTATTAATGCCCTTTGCTTTTAAGCGATTCAAAAAAATCAAACGCAAGCATTGGCCAGTCATATTTCTTGTAGGTGTATGTAGCATGGCACCGGCATTTTTATTTCCCATGGCTCAGCATGGTATCGATAGTGCAACGGCAGGGGTTCTGAATTCACTCACACCCCTTTTCACTTTAATTGTAGGATTGTCTTTCTTTAGCGTAAAAGTTAAATGGTTTAATACAGTTGGTGTATTTATTGGATTGCTAGGTGCAATAGGTCTCATTTCTGTTTCCGGAAATGCTAGTTTTCAGCTTAATATGAGTTATGCCGTTTACATCATAATTGCAACTATTTTGTATGCTTTAAACGGAAACTTGATCAAAAGTTTTTTAAAAGAAATTGATTCTTTTACCATCACCATTTTTTCTTTTATCATTTTTGGTTTGCCAACACTCATTTATTTATTTACCTCAACTCCCTTTATTGAACAATATAAAACCGATCCAAATTTTTGGACAGGATTGGCTTATATCGCTACACTAGCTATTTTTGGAACAGCCATTGCACTTATATTTTTTAACTATTTGATCAAAATAAATACCGTAATTTTTGCATCTTCGGTTACCTATTTAATTCCAATTGTGGCATTTTTTTGGGGCATTGTTGATGGAGAACAATTCGGATTAGTTTATATCCTTTGGATTTTAATGATATTACTCGGCGTATTATTAGTAAATGCCAAGCACTTGAAAGTCTTTGGGTTTAAAATGTGAATTCGTTTAAAAAATTATCGTTAAATGCTTTGCACATAAAATAATTTTGCTAATTTTGCACTTCCAAAAAATAACGGAATTTTAAAAAAAATAACATGTACGCAATTGTTGATATAGCCGGACAGCAGTTTAAGGTGGAAAAAGATCAAGCGATTTTTGTTCATCGTCTGGAAGGAGAAGAAGGTTCAGAAGTTAATTTTAACGATGTTCTATTGTTAGATGATGAAGGTAAAGTAAGCGTTGGCACTCCTTTCTTGAAAGGTGCTTTTGTTTCTGCTAAAATACTTTCTCACGAAAAAGCTGATAAAATTAAAGTCTTCCACAAAAAGCGAAGAAAAGGTTACCAAAAAGAAAATGGTCATCGTCAGTATTTAAGCAAAATTCAAATTGAATCAATTGCTGCAACCGGAGCAACTGCTAAAAAGGAGACTGTAAAAGCTAATCCTAAAGAAGAAGTTGTAAAAGAAGAAGCTCCAAAAGCTGAAGCTATTAAAGCTCCAACAAAAAAAGCAGAACCTAAAGCAAAGGCAGCCCCAAAAGCTGTTGCTGAGAAAAAAGAAACAGTAAAGAAAGCTGCTCCTAAAAAAGCTGCCGCTCCTAAAGAAAAAAAGGAAGCTCCAGTAGCAAAGGCAAAAGCTCCAACAAAAAAAGCTGATAAAGAATAAATTTTAAAAAGATACAATTATGGCTCATAAAAAAGGTGCCGGTAGTTCGAATAACGGTCGTGAATCACAAAGTAAACGTTTAGGTGTAAAAATTTATGGTGGTCAGTTTGCTCAAGCTGGTAATATCATCATTCGTCAAAGAGGAACTGTTCACAATCCTGGTGAAAACGTAGGAATGGGAAAAGATCATACCTTGTATGCCCTTAAAACCGGAACCGTTGAATTCCGCAAAAAAAGAAACAATAAATCATATGTTACAGTAGTTCCTTTCGAAGAGGTAACCGAAGCTGCTAACTAAAAAATATTTTATTTTTTTAGAAATCCTCTCGCTTAAACGGGAGGATTTTTTTTGTTTTTTTATTTCAATATTCCTTTACTTTTGTATAAAATTTATACCTGATGCTGCAAATCAATTTTTTAAGAGAGAACAAAGCAGAAGCAATTCGACTGCTTGCCATTAAATATTTTAATGCCACAGAAATTATTGACCAAATTATTAAACTGGACGATGAACGTAAGTCTATTCAAAAAATATTAGACGAACAACTAGCCGAATCGAATAAACTAGCGAAAGAAATTGGCGGATTATACAAATCAGGCAATCTTGAAAAGGCCAATGAATTTAAGGCAAAAACTGTTGAACTAAAGCAATCTTCAAAATCTTTGGCCGATGATTTAGCACAGACTTCAAAAACGCTTACAGAAAAATTAATTGAATTACCAAACATTCCGCATTCTTCTGTCCCGATTGGGAAAACAGATGCTGACAACGAATTAATTTATGAAGAAGGCGAAATTCCTGTTCTCCACGTAAAAGCAAAACCACATTGGGAATTAGCCAAAGATTTTGACATCATCGATTTTGACTTAGGAAGTAAAGTTACAGGAGCCGGATTCCCTTTTTACAAAGGACAAGGTGCGAGGTTGCAACGCGCACTGATTAACTTTTTTTTAGATGAAGCTATTAATGCAGGTTACCTCGAATACCAGCCCCCTTTGTTCGTAAATGAAGATTCCGCTTTTGGCACAGGACAATTACCCGACAAAGAAGGACAGATGTATTACATCGGAGAAGACAATTTTTATTTGATTCCTACTGCTGAAGTTCCAATCACAAATATTTACCGTAATGTGATTTTAAAAGAAACAGATTTCCCCATTAAAAATGTAGCTTATTCAAATTGTTTTCGTCGCGAAGCCGGATCTTATGGAAAAGATGTAAGGGGCTTGAATCGTTTACATCAGTTTGATAAAATTGAAATTGTTCAGGTACAACAACCCGAAAAATCGTACGAAACTTTGGAGGAAATGAAGGATTATATAGCAACTTTACTCCGAAAGCTAGAACTGCCTTTCCGAATTGTTAGGCTTTGTGGAGGAGATCTGAGTTATGCTTCTGCTTTAACTTTCGATTTTGAAGTTTTTTCGGCAGCACAAAAAATGTGGCTCGAGGTCAGTTCAGTTTCTAATTTTGAAAGCTTTCAGGCAAATCGGCTAAAATTAAGGTTTAAGGACAAGGACGGAAAAACTCAACTTGCGCATACCTTAAATGGAAGTGCCCTGGCATTACCTCGAATTGTTGCAGCTTTACTCGAAAATAATCAAACCCCTGAAGGAATTAAAATTCCGGAAGCATTGCGTGCTTACACAGGTTATGATTTAATCAGTTAAAATGGTAAGACCTAAAAAATCACTCGGTCAGCATTTTTTAACCGACTTGCATATTGCTCAAAAAATTGTTGGCAGCCTCAGTGATGATACTAAAAATGTAATTGAGGTTGGCCCCGGAAAAGGCGTGTTAAGTCAATACTTAATCAAAAATAAAAATCTTAATGCCAAATATGTTGAATTCGATCAGGAATCGGTGGATTACCTGACTGCAACATTCCCGAAAATTTCTGACAATCTGATCTTAGGTGATTTTTTAAAACTTGATTTTAAATCACTTTTTGGAGAAGAAAAGTTTAGAATTATTGGCAACTTCCCATACAATATTTCTTCTCAAATTTTCTTCAAAACATTGGAACATAAAAATCAGGTAGATGAAGTTGTTGGGATGATCCAAAAAGAAGTGGCTGAAAGATTGGCTTCTCCTCCCGGATCAAAAAAATATGGAATTTTAAGTGTGCTGCTTCAGGCTTACTACGAAATTGAATATTTATTTACGGTCAAAGAAGGGGTCTTTTTCCCACCACCAAAAGTAAAATCAGCAGTAATCCGGTTAAAAAGAAATGAGGTACAAACACTTGGTTGCGACGACAGTGATTTTAAGGCCGTTGTTAAAACAGCCTTTAATCAGCGGCGCAAAACTTTGAGGAATGCATTGAAGTCTTTTACTTTTGAACCAACCAAAGAAATCACTGAGCTACTAACAAAGCGAGCAGAGCAGTTATCAGTAGCAGAATTTGTGATTCTTACAAAGGCTGTTACCAATTAACTAGCGATATTATCAAAGCAGGTAGACATCTCTAAAAAAGAAGAAAGCCATTGCTTTTTTTTATTACTTTAGGATGGTTTCCTCCAAAGGAGGACGCCATCCTGAAATTCTGAGGTGCTTTCTTTTGGGATGGCGTCCCTCAAAAAGAGGGTAGTCATCCCAGATTTGAAAATCTTATTCAGCAAGAATTCCTCCGGTCAACCTAACCAATTCGGTATGTGTATCGATCAGGTTATACATGCTTTCTAATTTTTGCGTTGCAATATTTAGGTACAACAACTGCACATCTCGAAAGTTAAAGGAGTTGATCACCCCTGCTTTAAATTTTTCTTCCGATAATTTTAAGTTTAATTCTGCACTTTCCAAATTGGCGATTGAAACATCGTACAATTGCTTTCTGATGCTAAATAAATCGAATAAATTTGCTAAAACATTTTTTAATCTCAATTGCATCTCAGCCAGACCAAGTTCCCCAATTCGCTCATCAATTTGCGCATTTTGAATGGCTCTTCGTGTGTTTCCTCCATTAAACAAATTAAAGCTCAAAGAAACATTTGCATAAAAATCGTAGGAGTTTGAAAAGCTGGCATCCTGATCGGAATATTTGGTTCGGAAATTAAAATGATCAAATCCTGTGCTTAAAGAAACCACTGGAAACAAGCTACTTTTTTTAAAAGCAACTTCCTTTTTCAAAATTTCCTGATTGATGTACTGGTTTTGTAAGGTTTTGTTATCGCTAAGCATTTTATCCATTAAATCGCCCAATTCATAAGTTTCATCAATCAGATATAAATCATCGCTTAATTTGTATCTGTTGTTCGGCTCCTCACCTAACAACAAGTTTAAATTGAGATGGGCATTTTTAACATTCAATTCCTGAAATAAGTAATTTGTAGAATCATTCAAATATGCATTTTTAGCTTGCAAAACATCGTAAGTAACTGAGCTTCCCAAATCATATTTTTGCATCACATACTTATACCGATCGCTCGACAGTGATTTTAATGTAGTCAATACTTTCAATTTCTCTAGTTCAAGTTGAACTTTAAAGTAGCCCAGGATGATTGATTGAATGGTATTTTCAATAATTAATTCGGCATTTCCTTCAGAAAATATTTCAAGTAAATTGAGTTTTTCTTTCGAGATATTAATGCCGTAACCATTAAATAAAGTCCATCTGGCATTGATATTTGGATACAAAGTATTGGTAGTCCAATTATCTCTTTCGCCCACTACTACTCTGCTATCTGCATTATCAAATTTATTATTCAGGTTTACACCTAAGTTAATTGAAGGATAGCGACCCACGGTTCCCCAATTATTCATGAGTTTGGCTTGTTCAACACTTTTGTCAGTAATTTTGATTTGATAGTTATTCTCCAAACCTCTTTCAATAGCATCACTCAAGCTCATTTCACTTTGAGAATATAGGCTAATGACAAGCAAACTTAGTATTAGTAAAATAGATATTTTACGCATCTTTTTTGTATTAATATTTTTAATCGATTTGTCTTTTGTCATAAATAACTGCCTTTTCAACCTCTTCCGGCTTTGGTCGAACTCCTGTCCAAAGCCATTTTGTAGCCACATTTAAGTCATTTAATAAAAGAATAATTATTGGAAACAATACAAGTATAAAAGTTGTTCCTATGAATACGCCATAAGCCAGTGCAACAGCCATTGGTTTTAAAAATTGCGCCTGAAAACTTGGTTCAAAAATAATTGGATACAAACCTACAGAAGTCGTAATAGTAGTTAATATGATTGGCCTAAACCTCGAGAGACCCGCTTTATAAACTGCATCTTTTACCGATAAACCCTCTTGCAAGGACAGGTTGTACTTTGACAAAAACACAACCGCATCATTGATGATTACACCAGATAAGGCAACCAATCCCCATGCACTCAACATAGAAACAGGAATGCCTTCAACAGCATGTCCCCAAACTCCGCCTAACCATGCCAATGGAATCATCATCAAAACAATCAATCCTTGTCCGAATGATTTAAAGTGAATCATTAAGATAAAAGAGATGATCAAAAATGCCATTCCAAAATAAATAGCCAGTTCTTTTCCAGACTCAGCAGCATCTTTCGATTGACCTTGTAACTCAAATCTCACACCAGGATAAGCCGCTAAAATTTCAGGAACAAAATCAGTATTAATTTTATCCATGATAGGTGGTACCGATTCATCAGGGTTTACCAAATCAGCTGTAATTCGAACTTCCTTGGAACCATTATATCTTTTAATGCTAACCGGGCCTCGTTCAATTTTATAGTCAGCAAGTTCAGACAAAGGAAATTCACCCATTTGGGTTTTGATTTTCATATTTTCAAGCTGTCCAATATTCAGACGATCGGTTTTGGGATATCGCACCCAAACCCTTACTTCATCTTTACCTTGTTGCAAGCGTTGGGCCTGTCCGCCAAAAAATGCCTGACGAACTTGATTTGTTAAACTCATCTGACTCAACCCTAAAAAATAAGCTTTCGGTTTTAAATCAAGCAAAACTTCCTGCATTCCTATCCCATTATTCTCCATGATATTATTTAATGAGGTAAGGCTATTCATTCGTTCCATCAGTATGGTTTTGGCACCATTTAAGTCATCAGAATTTTTACCCAAAATGCTTAATGACACTGGTGTTCCAAAAGTATTTCGACCGGAAATTGTAAATTTTTCGGCTTCAGGTACAGCCCCAATTTTATCACGCAATCTGTTTACAATTTGAAAACTGTTTACGCCTGCGTTTTCCAAATCACGTAAGATCACAAAAATTGATCCTGCATGCGAACCCATTTCCAATCCGTCAAAAGCACCACCAGTTGATACAAATGTGAAATCGATAAAATCAACCGTATCATTAAATTCACTTTTCAAATCATCATTAACTTCCCAAATGGCTTTATCAAAGCGGGTTAAATATTCAAGTGTTTGTTTTTCTCCTGATCCGGGTTTAAATGCCAAGTTGACATTGAACTGATCGAAAGGAATTGAAGGAAAGAAGGTTGTTTTTATCAAGCCCCCATTAAACAAACCAACGGTGATTAAAATAAAGGCCAAAGGTAAGAACGAAACGAGCCATTTATTTGAGATTGCAAACTTTAACAACTTCCCGTACAATTTATCACGCATCCACTCAACAGCCTGATCCAGTTTTTTCCGCAACTTCATTCCAAGATTCTGTTTCTTTTTGGCCCGAAGAATATGCTCACTAGCCAGATGGGCGGGTAAAACAAAAAACGCTTCCAACAAAGAAAATGCTAAACTGAAGATAACAATGAAAGCCATTTCAAACATCATTTGCATCCGCTCATTTTTTATCATCATTAAAGGGAGAAATGCAACGATGGTTGTAGAAACTGAAGTTAAAACTGCAGGGAGTACTTCCATAGTACCATCGATGGCCGCTCGCCTAGGGCTCTTTCCTCTTTCGAAATGTGAGTAAATATTTTCGGCAATCACAATTCCGTCGTCAACTAAAATCCCAACAACCAAAATCATCCCAAAAACAGAAATCATATTAATGGTAATGCCATAAGTAGCTGCAACCATAAACATCAATAAAAAGGAAGCCGGAATACCCCATGCAACCCATAGAGAGAGCCTAAAACTCAAAAATAATCCAAGGGTAATTAAAATCAGTGCCAGACCAATTCCGCCGTTTCGATACAATAAATCCAACCTAGCACCCAACATTTTTCGAAAATCAAATGTTACGTGCATTTGAACTTCCATATGTTTTTCGTTAAACTCTTTTACATAATTTTTACAATAATCAGATATTTCAACCAAATCCTCTTCAATCAGTTTATTGATATTAAACGAGATTGAAGGCTTCCCATTCATCAATGAAGAACTGGCAACATCTGCAAATTTCTGATCGATAGTTGCCACATCCTTGATTCGGATATAACTTCCATCCTGATTGGCACGGAGAACAATATTCCCAATTTTTTCGGGATCAACACTTCTTGATCTCATTCGGATTGACATCTCTTCAACTTCCGACTTAATCAATCCACCTGATAAATCCCGATTGTTTAAAGAAACAGCATTCATTACTTCATCAATGGTTAGATTGTATCTTCTTAAATCCTCTTCTGAAGTTTCAATAGAAATTTCAAGTGCCGGATAACCGCCAACACTGACTTGCGACATGACATCGGAGGAGCGCAAATCTAGTTCGATTTCATCGGCATATTTTTTGAGTTCCATCAAACTAACATCGCCCGAAAGGCCTAAAAACATGGCCATAGATCTGGCTCTTTGCTTGAACACAATGGGACGCTCTGCACTCACAGGGAATGATGAAATTCCATCCACAGCGTTTTTTACTTCCATTAATGTTTCGTCGATATCGTATTCGCCGGTTGTTGTAATTACAACACTTGAAAAGTTTTCGGAAGAAGTTGAATTTACTTCCTTGATTCCTGCCAAACCTCGAATGGCTTCCTCAACCCGAACAGTTATACCTTCCTCCATTTCTGTTGGAGAAGCACCAGGATATGCAACATTTACAAAGATGCTCCTTGTTTCCATCTCAGGAAAGAAGGATTTTTTCATGCTCATCAAACTAACTAAACCACCAATTAAAATGGCCGCAATAATTATATTGGCATAAAATGGATATTTTACAAATATGGTAATATATTTCTTCATCTATCTCAGTGTTTCAACGTTCATTCCAACTCTTGGATTAATTAGCGGCTCAACAACCAAGTCTGTATTTTGCGCTAAACCTGAAAAAAGAAGCGTTGTTTCATTTAATTTCAAGATTTTTATTTTCTTTTTGGCAAGTTTACCATCTTCAACAACAAAAACCTGATTGCGATTAACGAGAGCATTTCGAGGCATTTCCATCACATTTGTTAAAGGTTTTCCATTGAAATTGGCATTCAAATACATTCCTTCAAAAAGCTTAACCTTATTGTTTGGATAGAGAGAAATAAAAACACTTACCGATTGGGTTTCGGGAGAAACAAAATCAGATATTCTAACAATTTTACCTAAAAGCTCGTGTTTGTTCGCTTCAATATTTACTTCATCACCTATATTTAAGAATTCTATGTTTTCAACTCTAACCGGAATTTCAAGTTCTAACTTATCAGTTTGTATAATGGTGGCTATGCGACTACCCGGATTGGCGATAGAACCCACTTCATAATAAACGTCCATGAACGAACCACTAAATGGCGCATAAATTGAATACTTACTCAATCTGATTTCTGCACTCTTAATCAAATAATAATCGTTAAGAATACTCCGGCTTGCTAAAAATGTTTTTTCCTTATTTGATGAAAACTTTACCAATTCCGGAAGGTTTTCTGTAATATCTATGCTTTCATAAAATTGAAGCCATTTATTGTAGCTATCAGGATAATCAATATTTAAATCAGGTAAAGTACCAGCTAGCAGATTTAAGAATCTACTTTTACTTGCCATTAAATTACTTTTAGCTTCCTCATCAAAAATGCGAATTAAAAGATCTCCCTTTTTAAACCGTTCACCTTTTTTTAAGGAGGTAATGGTAGCTAGAATTTTACCTTGTACTTCCGACATCAGATCCACTTTGTTCTGAGAACCCAGTCTCCCACCTTCTGAAAACATTGGAGACATATCGCTGTAAACTACCTTTTCTACCTTTACATAAACTTTGGCTACCTCCTTTTCATTTCTTGGCGGTTCCTTTTTCATACTACTAAATACACTCATAAGTGCTACGGCAATAACCAGGAGTAGCACGACTGAACCTATAATCTTAAATTTTCTTCCAATCATGATTTCAATTTATTAAATGCGATCTTTTTTTAATCCCATATTTTTCCAATTGCAATTATATTTCTATTCTCAAAAACCAGGAACTTGAGATCGGTAAATGGAGGAAATAAGGGGGTGAAATTAAAATATGCAATACTAGATTTTACTTAAAATATTTAGACAACCGAAAACTTCAAAACTTTTTATTTCGTGCGCAAAGCTACGAACTTTATAATGATTATAAATAATATTTAAACTTCTTTAACAAGAATTTAACGACGAGAATAGCCTTTTTCAATTATCCTCGCTCTACATTAAAGATTTTCTTGTTTTCTGTACAAAGTTGAGATCCCAATTTGCTTTGCAAATCGGGATAATTTTTTGAATTTTATTCGGTAATCTTTCTTGTAAAATTCATACTTACTAAAAAAAAGAGATGGCTCAAATTGAACCATCTCTTCAAAAATTCTAAAATTTTAAATCTTATTTTCCCCAAGCAGGTAATCGACCAGGAGTAAAAGGAGCTCCATATTTATCAAGCTCTTTTTCAAGATTTACAATATCCACTTCCATAATGGTTTTCACCCTGTTGTAAACAGGTTGCAAAGCTTCTTTAGCAAGTTTCATTTGCGCTCTCATGGTTTGAGTTGGTGCAGCAGTTGAACCAAAAGTACCATATGCAGCAACATTCAAATATTCATTGATTGCAGGTGGTGCAGGCCAATTTTCTTCACGGCTCGCTTTTGGTTGTTGACCATTAAATTTCCATAAAAGGTCGTCCAACTCTTTTTCAAGATTAGCAGCTTTTACCATTAATTCATTAGGTATGCCAGGGGTGTTGTTCACCGCTTGCATCACGTATTGAACTCTTGTCATCAACTCTTCAGTAACGGCTTGTGTCCCGTTTGATAACTGAGAAAGCTTGGTTACCTCATTCTGGAATGCCAGCAATTCAGCTGGGTCGCCAGGAAGGGTTGTATTATTCAATTTTTTAGTTGTAAAGTTAACATCGCTAACTAAAGGTGTAACTTTCCCTTTGGCTACCATATCAAGCGATACAGAATAATTTCCAGGCATTACAGGAGTTCCTCCTCCACCTCGCCATCTTGATCTACCTTCTCCGGCCGCAACAGGCGCAAATTTATTTCCTGATAATCTGATTGCTCCATTTGAAGCATATCGTAAATCCCAATTCACTCTGTTGACACCTTTTTTGGGGCGTTGATTCATGGTACGAATAATATTCCCATTTTCGTCCTTAATAGTGAAAACCAGATAAGGAGCAATTTCACTTTCTTCAGCCCGTAGCTCATCCATGGTTGGTTGAGGAATAGGTTTTTTATCCTTAAATAATTTTTTCTCAGCATCTGTTCTAACCTGTTTTAAGGTTTCTGGAATATCCTTTAAATAATACGTAAAAGTAGCACCATAAGTAGGATTTGAAGCAACATAAACTGTTGATCCCTGGTCTGCATTTTTATTACTTGTTTGAATATACATCAACGCATCTTTAACAGGGAAGATATGTGCTTTTTGTTTTAATAATTCCGGATTTAATTCTCTTAGTGGAGTAAAATTATCCAGCACATAAAAACCGCGACCAAATGTTGCCAAAACCAAATCATTTTCTCTTTCCTGTATTGCAATATCCTTAACAGGAATTGAAGGAAGACCTGACGCCAATTTAATCCAGCTCTCACCACCATTAATGGTAAAATAAAAACTAAATTCCGTTCCTACAAAAATCAAATTCGGATTTACAAAATCTTGCTCAATGCTATGAACAACTTCATCTTCTGGTAGGTTATTGGCAATAGCAACCCAAGTCCTGCCTTTATCCGAACTTTTTAAAACATATGGTTTGAAATCATCCCGTTTCATGTTATTGAAAGTGGCAAAAACGACGTTTGCATCAAATTTAGAAGGCATAATATCACTTACATAAGTATATTCCGGAACACCAGGGAATTTCTTAATTTGGAACCAATCCTTTCCATCCTGTTCAGATACGGAAATAACTCCGTCATCTGTACCAACATAAATTAAATCTTCCTGAACTTTTGATTCTGCAAGAGAAACGCCCATTCCAAACAAGGAAGTAGATACGTCTTTAACAACGGCATCGATACTCCAGTAATGATCCATCACAGGCCAGGTATTTCGGTCTGTTTTTGAGGTGATATCGTCACTAATTACTTCCCAGGTATTTCCACGATCATCACTTCTGAAAACCTTATTGGCTGCCATGTATAAACGGGTTTCTGAATGCGAGCTAATGAAATAAGGTGCGTCCCAATTCCATTTATAAGTTTCTTCGCCTGCTTTTGGAGAAGGCTTAATACTGATAGACTCACCACTCTTTTTATCGTAACGAACAACATTTCCATATTGCCATGCAGAATAAACGATGTCGGGATTACTTGGTTCAACAGCTTGCCAAAATCCATCACCTCCTTGGGTTACGATCCACTCATCCTGAGTTACTCCTTCGCGACTGGTATTTTGTGTTGGACCACCAAAACTGTTGTTATCCTGTGTTCCTCCATAAACCCAATAAAAAGGGAAAGTGTTATCTGTTGCTACTCTGTAGAATTGGGTAACAGGAAGATTTGATTTAAAAATCCAGGTTGAGCCATCATCATAGGTTTCATATACTCCACCATCACCACCAATCATAAAATGTTTGGTGTCCTGCGGATCAATCCACATCGCGTGATCATCAACGTGACGGCCATTATTTGAAAGACTTGTCCAGGTTTTTCCAGCATCAACCGTTACCTTGGTTCTGGTTTCCGTAGAATAAACTTTGTCAACATCTACCGGGTCACAAACAATTTCGTTATAATATTGTCCACTTGAAGTATAACTGCTCATTTTTGACCAGGATTCACCTCTGTTGGTTGATCGGAAAAAACCACCTGAATTTCCGGCTGCTTCAATAATTGCATAAATGACATCAGGATTCACAGGAGAAATAGCAATGCCCATTCCACCAATATCTCCGCGAGGCAACCCTGAAGTTAACTTTCGCCAATTTTCGCCACCATCAGTTGATTTATAAATGGCTGATTCAGGTCCCCCACCAATTTTGGTATGAACGTGTCGGCGACGTTGCTCAGAAGTTGCATACAATACTCTTGAATCACGAGGATCCATAATGATATTATTCACACCGGTATGTTCTGAAATTTCCAAAACCTTTTTCCAGGTCTCTCCACCATCAGTAGTTTTATACAAACCACGATCGCCACCCGGACCCCAAACAGATCCTTCGGCAGCTACAAAAACAATATCAGAATTATTAGGGTCAACAACAATTCCACCAATTTGTCTGGAATCTTTTAAGCCCATATTCTTCCAACTTTTACCCCCGTCGAGAGATTTATAAACACCATCTCCATAACCAAGAACACGTTGGTGATTATTCTCACCTGTTCCAACCCAAACCACATTTGAGTTATTCGGATCCATGGTTACAACACCAATTGAGTAGGATTTTTGTCCGTCGAAAACCGGCTCAAATGTTGTTCCATTATTTTCAGTTTTCCAAACATGACCACTGGCAACAGCCACATAATATTCACTGTTATTTGCTGGATTAACAGCAAAATCAGCAATCCGGCCTGAAGTGAATGCAGGTCCAATATTTCTGAATTTTAAGCCCGAAAGCGCACTCGATTTTATTTCATTTTCGGCTTTCGTTTCATCCGTTTTACCTTTTTTCCGTTGTGCCACAGATGGCACTGAAAATAGCAATCCCATTAAGATTAACAATATGGGAACTACCTTAATTTTACTAAAGTTTGTTTGTTTCATTTTTCTTGGTTTTAATTATTTGGACTTATTGATTTAGAATTTGATCGGCCATTAAATGACCATGTGCCGTTGCATAAATAATGGAACGGGTATATCCCGAGCAATCTCCAATAAATTTTAAGTGAGGGAAATGCTCATTGTTTAGCGTATTTGAATAAAATTTAATTTCAGGTGCATAAACGAGATTGTCAGGATTAGACATGCCCGGAACAACCTCATTCAGATTTTCGATAAAATCGATAATGGCTTCAATAATTCGGCGAGGAAAAGCCAAATTGATATCTCCTAAAATATATTTGTCAGCAGGCAATGTTGGCTGTACCCGATATAAATTCTTGGTTCGTTTTGAGTTTTTAAAATGACTGTAGGTTTGAAGGATAACTTTCTCCCCCGCCAAAATATTTGTTAATCGGGCAATATGCGAACCATAACCAATGGGATCGTTAAAAGGCTCCGTTAGTTGAACTGTTGTAAGAATCGCAAAATTGGTATTCTTGCTTTTTTCTTTCAGTTTTGAATGCCCGTTTACGGTTTTAAAATCTTCGTATTTTTCAGTCACCACGTAGCCGGAAGGATTATTACAGAAGGTACGAACCATATATCCGGTACGGCTTTTAAACTTCACCTTAAACTCGTACATTTCTTTATTCAATTCCTCAACAATATGGTTGGGAACTTCATAGCGAATGCCCAAATCAACCTTGGTATTATCCACAATTAATTCAGGGTTAGTCGATAGAATTTGCTTGATAAGTTTGTGGCCTGAACGACCAACCGCAACCACCATTTTTTCAAACTCAAATTCTTTATTGATGATAACCGTTTCTGGAAGAATTTCTAACGTGTTAACCTCGTAATTAAAATGAAAGTGAATATTTTTTGCGGCTTTATATTCCTCAAAAATATTGTATAAAACCTCTTTGAGTTGATCAGTTCCTAAGTGATAAAAATCAGAATGAATGGGCAAAAATCCTTTGCTGTAAAATGCTTTGTAATACGTGGGGTCGGAAAAAGATTTCCCGGTTTCTACGCCATTCGTATTGGTTTTACTAATCCAGAAATCGACCAACTCTTTTTGAAGCAAAGTATCCACTTCCAACTCTCCACCCATTTCCGTAGAGACAAATAATTTTCCGTCTGCTCTAATCCCCGAAATACTTGATGAATAAATGTCTTTGCTTTTTTCAAACACATGAATTTCAACATTCTGTGTTTTTAGTTTTTCGATAAACCCGATGGCAGCAGCGCCAAATCCAATAATCGCTATCTTCATTGTCGTTTTTTGATGAACTCAAAGTTATTAAAAATTACTTCTTTTCTTACATTCAGCACTTCTAATCGACACTCAATTATTTTATTCAGACGAACACTAAAGTGGCGACTTTTAGTAAGCATGGGCATTTCGAATAAAAACACCATTATTTAATGATTAATAAAGGGCTGGGCACAGTATCAACTCTTTAGTTTGACGCTAAAAAATACATCTATGTTTCCTGCAAGTTATTTCCATAAAAATTGTTAAATTTATAGACCTAACCTAATTACCTAATGCCATGAAAATTTGCAAAGAATTTATTATTGTGCTATTTATCATAATATTAACCCAAGGATGCGTTAAAGAAATAGAGGAATTAATCCCTGCTGAATTACAGGTAAAAGCTGGAACCATCGATGTTTTTTTTGGGAGTGTTTTTACTGATTTTAACCAAACATATAATACAGCTCTTAAAATTCTTGTACAAGATGACGACAAAATTATTATTCTTGGTTATACAGGTTACATGGGCAATGAGCATCTCAATCATATCATTCGTTTATTACCTGATGGCACTTATGACTCCTCATTTGGCACCAACGGCAAGTTAACTTTTCAACTTGGGACAGGTAGTAGTGAAGTTAGCGATATGGCCTTACAATCGGATGGAAAAATTGTAGTTGTTGGTACTGATTTTAGCGAAAACACATATAATATTGCCATAGCACGTTTCTCAACCGATGGGAATTTCGATCAAAGTTTTGGCACCAATGGTATTGAAATTACAGATTTGGGACAACAAGAAACTGGAACTTCTGTAATGGTACAAGATGATGGTAAAATTGTAGTAGCAGGTTACATCTCATATGGCGGTGATAATAATATGGATGCCTTTGTTTATCGATACAATCAAGATGGATCAACAGATTGGAGCTTTAGTGCAGGACATATCGTTGTTGATATTAATAACAATTCATACGATCTCCCTAAAGGAATAGTCATGCATAATAATAAAATCTTGTTTTGTTCTGTTGTCCATGCAAATAGTTATAGAGATTATGATGGCGTGGCACTTATACAATTAAATATGGATGGTTCGTTTGATACAAATTTTGGCGTAAACGGAATATCACTTTTTGATGGACTAACAATTTCTGATGGACTATCTTTTGTATCCCCAATAACTGATATCGCCATAACACCTGATAATAAAATTGTTGCATCATGCTATATTAATGGTATTGCAGGAAATGATTTTGCAGTATTTCGTTTTAATGCAAATGGTATCCCCGATAACAGTTTTGGAAATTATGGGTTGGTGGTAACTGACATGCCTGGTTCAAATATTGTTTATTCTATAGCTGTACAATCAGATGGCAAAATATTGGCTGGCGGTTCAGCATTGGCAAATTCGAACTATAATTCTTGCCTTATACGTTATATGACAAATGGAGATTTAGACACTGACTTTGCAGAACCTACTGGAATTGGTATCTTCGACATAAGTAAAACTCCGGATTCACCGGATTGGATAACAACCATATGCATACAGAACAATGGTCGTATTTTAGCAGCCGGAACTGCTGATAATGAAAATGGTGATCCTGATATCGTAATTACCCGATTTAATGCTGGACCTTTAAATATTTATTAACTAAATTCTTGCAACAAGAGCGGCAGTACCTAAATTATAATACACATTGTTTTAGTAATGCGCTTATGGGAAAGATTGTCTTTTCATACTACTCAATTAAAGATTTATTATGGCTAAATCTTACCAAGAGGCTCAAATTGAGTGGAGTTATCAATTCATTTCCTAAAAAAATCGTTTCGTCTAAACCCGATGTAGTAATATCTTGAATAAAAAAACTCTAAAATGAAGCGTATATTTATATCAATTAAGTTATTGACAGATAATAAATAGAAATTACCGTAAATATGAAAAAATTTATTTATCTAACCATTTTGATGATCTCCTGTTCTGGTCAGACAAATAATAACTCTTTTGAATCATACGAAACATTTGAGTCATTTCTGGGTCAAGAAAAAGCTTCAACCTTAAATAAAAAAGTAAAACATTTTGAGTCATTTTTAGATCATACCTTTTCAAATGAATCCATTGAAGAATCTTATATAGATTTTTTAATTCTTATTTCTAGAGGTGAATACGACCGCATAAAATGGGAAAATGCAGATACAACTTATGAAGACTTATACAAGCTCTTTGAAAGCAGCGGTTTAAGAGAAGAAATATTTTTAGTGCCGGATTCTGTCTGGGTAGTTGATGAAGCCTTAAAAGCTAAATACAGTTCCGTGCAAGAAGGATTTTTAAATGAATTTACTGAAGAGAGTTTTCTAATTGGGTTTGACATAAACCAAAATCCCGATTCAGTTATTAAAGCGAAATATGAAGAAAGGAAATTTAACCCATACGGAAAGTATTTGATAGGTTTAAAGATGATTGAAAATCCTAATGCTTTTCTCACTAAATACATACAGATGAAAGAGGCTGTTGGAGATATTTCAAAAAATATTTTAGCTGATGAGTTGCTAAAAAGTAAAGCTGACTTTTCAGATTATTTTATCAAAAGAATAGTTATTGTTGAATTCTATTAGAAATTAAAGAAATGATCAAATTTAAAATTGATTCGATAAAGTTTTAGAGAATGGCTGATAACAAATCAGTTTAATTAGAGTGGCAGCAAAATTTACAATTTATAATTATTAACAAAAATTTTAAAACTATGGGTGGAATTATAAGTCCATTAGGAATTTTATTTCTAATAATCCTTTATCTAACATTAGTCATTTCTTCATTATTCTTCATTTTAAAAAATGAAAATGGCTTTCTTAAACTACTATGGGTTGTAATTGTTTTTGTTTTCCCTTTTATAGGATCTCTGATTTACATTGCATCATATTTCATTACAAAGAAGAAGGCTTAAAACAAACAAATCCTACAATCTTAAATCATATGGGTGACATCCTAGGGGTGTCATCCCTATTTACTATTTTTTATTTGATAAAAGTTTATTGGATAAATCCGGTCGATTCATTTTATCCAGGGTATTTCTGATCCAGTGCCAGTTTTCACGTTTGTACCAAAAGAAAAATCTTTGTTGGTTTAACTTCTCGTTCTTAGTACGGGCAGTGTAAACAGGTTTCATGGTATAGGGGTCTATGCCCGAGTAGTAAATGACCGTGGCCAAAGTCATTGGAGTTGGGGTAAAGTCCTGGACCTGCTCCAAACGAAAACCTAACTCCTTTGTATCAACGGCTAGTTCGGCCATTTCAACAGCTGTGCTTGCGGGGTGACTTGAAATAAAATAAGGGATTAATTGTTGCTTTAATCCAGCCTTTTGATTGGCCTGATCAAATTTCTTTTTAAAAGTATGGAAATGAGAAAAAGATGGTTTCCGCATTTGTTTTAACACAGGCTCAGAAGTATGTTCGGGGGCTACTTTTAACCGCCCGGAAACATGGTTTTTAACCACCTGATCGATATATTCGTTATAGCCATTTTTCTTGGCTTCTTCCGAAGGCCTATCAACCAACATATCGTAACGAATTCCGCTACCAACAAATGCTTTTTTTACTTTCGGATGTTCTGCAGCCTTGCGGTAAATTTCACTCATGGGATGATGGTTGGTATCCAGATTTGAGCAGACCTTTGGAAAAATACAACTGGAGCGCACACAACTATCACAAATCCCTTGATGGATACCTTTCATCTTATACATATTAGCGGAGGGGCCACCCATATCACTGATATAACCTTTAAAGTCAGGCATTTGTGTAACCGCTTCCACCTCTTTTAAAATAGATTTTTCGGAACGGCTAGCGACAAATTTTCCCTGATGTGCCGAGATGGTACAAAAACTACAGCCGCCAAAACATCCTCGGTGCATATTGATCGAATGCCGAATCATTTCATAAGCAGGAATGGCGCCCCGTTTTTTATATTTCGGATGGGGCAAGCGGGTATAAGGCAAATCAAAAGATGCATCTATTTCATCTTCGGTCATGACCGGATGAGGGGCATTTACAACCAAGGTTCGTTTGCCAATTTTCTGTATAATTCTTCGAGCCTGAACTTTATTCGATTCCTGCTCAATTATTTTAAAATTAGCAGCAAACGATTTCTTCTGTCGAAGACATTCTTCATGCGAATTAATTTCAACCGTTGCCGCCTCCGAAGCAGGTAGTTCTTCATTTTTATTTAAGAGATAAACTGTTTGGTGAATATCTTTTAAATCTTGAATTGAATAACCTTCATTAAGTTTTTCCAGTATTTCTTTTAAAGCCTGCTCGCCCATTCCATAAACCAGCAAGTCTGCTTTGCTTTCTTCCAGAATAGATGGTTTGAGTTGGTCTGACCAATAATCATAATGCGTTACCCGACGCAATGAAGCTTCAACTCCTCCAATCACTACGGGTACCTCAGGGTATAATTTCTTTAAAATAGTTGAATAAACAATGGTGGTATAATCAGGTCGGAAACCTGCTTTACCGCCGGCTGTGTATGCATCGTTTGAACGAAGTCGCTTGTTCGCCGTATAATGATTTACCATCGAATCCATGCATCCTGCAGTAACGCCAAAAAACAATCTGGGTATACCCAATTTTTTAAAATCGCGTAAATCATCCTGCCAGTTTGGTTGAGGAACTATCGCAATTTTAAACCCGGCCTGCTCGATGATACGTGCAATCACCGCATGTCCGAAAGAAGGATGATCAACATAAGCATCACCTGAAAAAAGAATCACATCCAGCTGTTCCCAACCTCTCTTTTTAACTTCTTCGAGGGTTGTCGGGAGCCAATCATTAATACTAAATTTTGAATCGAGTTGTTGCATCATCGTCCAAAATTACTAATTATTTAGAAGCATTCTATACTTAGGTGAGAAATCAAATTTTATTCAGGCTTACAAATCTTTTTAATGGATTGAACATAAGGTTTGATAATTCCTTTTTCGGTGATAAAGCCAGTGATAAATTTTGCAGGGGTTACATCAAAAGCCGGATTTTCGGCAGGTGACCCGGGAGAAGCCACCAAAATCTTACTCATGTTTCCATTGGCATCAGGCCCTGTTTGATATAAAACTTCATCCTCATGACGGGTTTCAAGTTTTATTTCCATACCATGTAAACAA
The DNA here is from genome assembly GCA_963674935.2 of Bacteroidales bacterium. Taxonomy (GTDB): domain Bacteria; phylum Bacteroidota; class Bacteroidia; order Bacteroidales. Next base: position 1,115,975 of record CAXXWZ010000002.1, on the reverse strand, counting down.
GTAAGATCGAAAGTTGAAGTAGGAGCTGCCACATAAAACGGGATACCGTATTCTTTTGCTACGATTGCTTTTTCAAGCGTTCCAATTTTATTTGCCACATCGCCGTTACGTGCAATGCGGTCGGCGCCAACAATGACGAAGTCAATCATTTTACGTTTCATGTAATAGGCCCCAGCATTATCGGGAATAATTACATGTTCAATTTTTTCATTTTTTAATTCCCAGGCTGTAAGCCTTGCACCTTGATTTCGTGGTCGGGTTTCATCTACGTAAACAAAAACTTTTTTCCCTTCCTTATTCGCCATATATATGGGTGAAAGTGCCGTACCATAGTTTACAAACGCCAGCCAACCAGCATTGCAGTGGGTAAGTATTCTCACTTCATCACCAAATAATTCGGCACCAAACTGACCGATCAATCGAGAATCTCTAGCATCTTCATCGGCTATCAACTGGGCTTCTTTAACCGCATCTTCAGCCGAGTTTTTCCCAGCTTTATAAACTTTATTTACGGCATAAAATAAATTATTTGCTGTTGGTCGTGTAGCTTCAATTTCTTCTTTGGCCTGCATCACAAAATCCCAATATCCTTCAACCGGGGCATGCATAAATGCCTGTGCCATGGCAAAGCCAGCAGCAGCACCTAATGCACCTGCACCCCGAACTATCATGGTCGTAATCGCGAAGCAAGTATCAAAATAAGTTGTCGATTCATGAATTTTAAATTCAAAAGGAAGGAGGTTTTGCTCGATCATGTAAACCGTTGTTCCTTCCATCCAAATGGTGCGATATTCTTCGCCTTTAACTTTCATCTATTGGTTTTAAAATACATATCTAATTGATAATGCGCCTGAATCAGCCCAAGCTCCGGTAAAGCCAATCAGGTTAATTGCAGGTTTCCAGTCGAGAGAAATACTGATGGGAAAATCAGAAAAAGTGTATTCAATTCCGACGACTCCATCAACGCCAACAATCGGCGAACTCACATCTCCCTCAACCCACCATGAAGCATTTTTAGGGGCATCCCAAAATCCAATATGCCCACCAGCTCCATAATACCAGGTTAAACCTTCAGCTCTAAAATCATTATCAAATTCGATTAAGGCTGTAATTAAAACACCGCCCCATCTGGAAGCAATAATTCCTTCAAACGCTTTATCAGAAGCTATAAAATGTTTAATTGTTAATCCATTTGACAAACCTCCTCTAAAACCGATACCTGTGTAATAGTTCTGTGCATTTAATGAAATTGTTAATGCCATCAAAACAACCATTGTTAAAATAATTCTCTTCATTATCTTTAAGTTTTTTCTAAATTTTAGTTTTGTTTAAGTCAGCGTTTTAACTCACTCAATGCAAACCAAGCCATCATTCCCATTCCAATTTCAAGGCTCGATTCATCAACATTGAAAGTAGGGGTGTGTAAACCCGAATTAATTCCTTTTTCATCGTTCCTTACTCCTAAACGATAAAAACAACTTGGCACTTCCTGTGCAAAGTATGCAAAGTCTTCGCCGGTCATTCTTAAATCCAGTTCAACAACGTTTTCTTCACCTAAATATTCTTTAGCATAAGCAAAACTTCTTCCAACTAATTCATCATCATTTACCAAAAACGGATAACCATTTTCGATAAAAACCTCGCAATCAGCACCTGATGCCTTTGCAATGGACTTGGCCATTTGTTCAATTTTTTGGAGTGCATTCGCCCGCCATTCTTCATCAAAAGTCCTAAAGGTGCCTTTTAACTCAACCTCATTCGGAATCACATTATAAGTCCCATCAGCAATAAATCGGCCAAAAGATAGAACCGTAGGAATATTCACATTGGCATTACGACTCACAATTTGTTGTAATGAAAGAACAATTTGAGAAGCAATTACAACGGGGTCAATAAGGTTATGAGGTATTGCACCATGTCCTCCTTTTCCTTTTATGGTGATGTTTATTTCATCGGTAGAAGCCATATATTTTCCGGCTCTCATCCCAATTTTTCCGGCTTCCAGCTCAGGGTAAACATGTTGGCCAAACATGAGTTCCGGACTTGGGTTTTTCAGCACACCAGCTGCTATCATTGGCTTAGCTCCACCTGGAGCTTTTTCTTCGGCAGGTTGAAAAATCAACTTAACGGTTCCTTCAAACTCATCCTTTAGGTCATTCAAAATCTTTGCAGTTCCAATTAATGATGAAGTATGCACATCATGACCACAAGCATGCATCACCCCTTCATTTAAGGATTTATACTCAATTTCATTTTTTTCATGAATCGGCAGTGCATCGATATCGGCACGTAAAGCAATTACTTTTTTATCAGGATTTTTGCCTTTAATGAGAGCCACTAAACCTGTATTAAAAATACCTGTTTGAACCTCAAGTCCGAATTCTTTAAGTTTTGTTGCAATAAATTCAGCTGTTTTATATTCCTGATTTGAAAGCTCAGGGTTGGCATGCAAATGTCTCCTGATCTTAATTAATTCATTAAGATAATCAGAAGCTATACTTTGTATTTTTTCTTTTAAAGAATTCATTTAATTAAAATCTAATGTAGCAAAATTAAATATTTTGAACAATGCTCAACACATTTGGTTTTCGGCACTTATAAACAATTGAATGATTTTTGACTTTTTAGGCGAATGATTGCAGGTCGTGTAGTTTTTTATAAACCCCCTTTTTAGCAAGTAATTCAGCATGTTTACCCCGCTCAACAATTTCACCTTTGCTAATCACAACAATCTCGTCGGCAAATTGTATCGTCGATAATCGATGTGCAATAACAATAGAAGTTCGATTCTGCATTAATTTCACCAAAGCATCCTGAACCAAACGTTCGGATTCTGTATCAAGCGCAGAAGTTGCTTCATCTAAAATGAGGATAGGTGGATTTTTCAATACAGCTCTGGCAATACTAATTCGCTGACGCTGGCCACCCGAAAGTTTAATTCCACGATCACCGATATTTGTTTGATATCCATTCTCCATTTTCGATATAAATTCATGCGCATTAGCCACTTTAGCTGCAGCAATCACATCTTCTTCACTCACATTTTCGGTACCCATGGTAATGTTCCCCATCACCGTATCGTTGAATAAAATCGTCTCTTGCGAAACAATTCCCATCAAGCCCCTTACATCATCAATTTTCAGATCTTTCAATGGAATTCCATCTACCAAAATTTGCCCGGTAGTACAGTCATAAAATCGAGGCAGTAAATCCACGAATGTTGACTTCCCCCCTCCTGAAGGTCCAACCAAAGCAATGGTTTGCCCTTTTTCAATCTTTAATGATATGTTTTTAAGCACCCTGGCTTTATCGTATGAAAAATTAACCTCTTTATATTCTACGGCCGACTTAAATGATTTTAATTCCATGGCATTTTCTGCATCTACAATAAGCTCTTCAGCATCCAATACCTCATGAATTCTTTCAACTGATGCACCCCCTTTTTGAATATTGTAAATGGCTGTTGTCATTGATTTTGCAGGAGGTATGAGTTGTGAGAAGATAATCAAGTAAGTCATAAATAAGGCAGCATCCAAATCTGTTTCAGGACTCAATACCAAGCGTCCACCAAACCATAAAACTACCACCATCACAATGGTTGATAGAAACTCGCTGATAGGTGAAGCCAAATCGCGTTTACGGTATAAACGGATCATGGTTTTGGTATAAAACTGGTTTGATTCTTTAAAGCTTTTGTCACTTAAATTAATAGCATTAAATGCTTTTATTATTCTTAACCCAGAAATGGTTTCTTCAATTATTGATAACAGAATACCTAATCGTTTCTGACCTTTTACTGATGATCTTTTCAGGCTTTTACCAATTCGGCCGATAATAAAACCACTAACTGGAAACAAAACAAGAACGAATAAAGTTAGTGGCGTATTGATCACCAATAAAGCGATCAAATAAACAGTAATGTTGATGGGATCGCGAAACATCATTTCAAGCGAACTCATGATTGAAACTTCAACCTCTTGAACATCAGAAGTCATACGCGCAATAATATCTCCTTTTTTCTGCTCACTATAATAAGAAAGTGGAAGAATTAAAATTTTACGATACATTACATTTCTTAAATCCCTTACCACATTACTACGAATGGGAGCCAGAAAAAATGCCGCTAAATAGCGAAACAAATTCCGAAGAAAATAGAGAACTACTATTGAAACACAAATGTAAAGCAGTACCTGCATCTCACCCTCATTGGCGATTAACTCATACATCTTAAAATAAAAATATTCTTTAACGGAATCAACGTAGGCAGACATTGAATTAAGGCTAAATTTGGCAATTTCAATATTTTCGATTGGAGCTAATTCTGCTGTCGCTTCAACAGAAGCCTCACCCGTTTTAAAAAGGATATTCAAAACAGGAACAAAAAGAGCAAACGAGGCCAGTGAAAACAATATCGATAAAATATTGAATAAAACATTTAGCGCCGCATTTCCCCAATAGGGGATAACGTATTTTAATATTTTAAGTAGATTCTTCATAAACTGCTTGAGTGCAAATATAAATAAAATGCCAACTCACATTAATCAGTACTTTGTGTATTTTTACTGAATTGTAGTACTTTTGCATTATGGAATCAAAACGACAGGAAAAAATTTCAAAATTGCTTCAGAAAGACTTAAGTCAGATTTTACAATACGACAGTAAAAATCTTTATTCGGGAGCGATGATTACGGTGACCAAAGTTTCGGTAACACCTGATTTGGCATTCGCTAAAACCTACGTGAGCATATTTGCACCTGGTGCGGATACTGCAGAAATATTAGCGCGAATCAAAGAGAACACCAAAAATACCAGACATAAATTAGCCAGTCGAATTAAAAACCAATTGCGGGTTGTTCCTGATTTACAATTTCATATTGATGATTCGCTCGATTATATCGAGAACATAGAAAATTTACTTAAAAACTAAAACTGTTTGAATTTCTCGTTTTATATAGCCAAGCGTTATTTAGTCTCAAAGAAATCTCACAATATCATCAACATTATTTCCGGGATTTCTGTTGCCGGAATTACCATTGGTACCATGGCACTTATCATTGTGTTGTCGGTTTTTAATGGATTTGAAGGACTGGTAATTTCCCTTTTCAATAATTTTAATCCCGATTTGGTTATCACTCCTGCCGAAGGGAAAACCATTCAAAGCTCTCACTTTCCTTCCGAAAAAATCAAAGCAATTAAAGGGGTGGCTTTTTTTATGGAGGTGATAGAAGAAAACGTATTAATCCAAAATGGAGATAAACAACATTTTGGACAGATCAAGGGAGTTAGCGAAGATTATGCGAACATGTCGGGTTTAGATTCCTGCATCATTGATGGAGAATATAAACTCAAACCAGATGGATTTAATCATGCTGTGATTGGTTCCGGAGTTGCCTACTATCTGGATTTCAGAATGAAACTACAGGAACAAGTCATTAGCATACTGGCACCCAAAAAAACCTCCGGGTTTAACATTAATCCTGAGAAGGATTTTAACCGAAGAAATATATTGGTGTCTGGTGTTTTTATGGTCGAACAAAGTTTTGATTCAAAATATATTCTTGCTCCATTTACCTTTGTTAAAGAAATTTTGGATTATGAAGATGAGATTAGTTATGTTGAAATTGGATTAAGTGAAAAGGCGAATTCAGATAAGGTCCAATCAGAAATTAAAGCCTTGCTTGGAGATTCATTCAAAGTAAAAAATCGCTTTGAGCAACAAGAATTGCTTTATAAAATTATGAAATCGGAAAAATGGGCCATCTATATGATCCTCACTTTTATTCTTTTAATAGCCACTTTTAATGTGATCGGTTCACTAAGTATGCTCATCCTCGACAAGAAAAAAGACATTGCTGTTTTGCAAAGCATGGGAGCTGACAATCGTTTAATCAGAAGAATTTTTATGCTGGAAGGAAGTTTAATTTCGATGATTGGCGCTGTTAGCGGTTTAATTTTAGGAACCATTATTTGCGTGTTACAAATGCAATTTGGCTTGGTTGGCTTGGGTGATGCCAACGGATCTTTCATTGTTAATGCCTACCCGGTTGTAATGCAATGGCCCGATTTTATTTATATTTTCTTTACTGTTAGCCTGATCGGAATTCTTGCAGCATGGATTCCTACTCGCCGAATTTCAAAAAAGTATTTGGGGATTAAATTGAGTTAATTTGACCAGATATCTAGCTATTGATTCAACTCTCTTTAATATTTATCACAATTGTTTTACTAAGAGAATCATGCCAACCATGTGGATTGGATTTGAAGAAAGTAAACAAATCAATCGGGATAAATCTAACCAGTGTTCTTATCAATATTTTATGGAATTTAGGTTTTCCCATTTTATAATCAACCACCACAGTATTGGTAAAAACTTTTCCAATAGTTCTAGAATAAATTGTCTCTGAAATTAGATAGTAAAAGAAATAGGTAATAAAAAAGAGAGGCTCTACCGAAATTAATAAATCAGAAATCACATATTTCATCTCCTGTTCCGAATTGAATATAAGCCGAATTAAATTCAACAACAAGAACCAAATCAAAGAAACGACCAAAAGATCAATGACAAAATTGATTCGTCTCCACATCTTTGATGTATTATTCATATACCAGTTTAAAATTAACTTCCATTATTAAATCATTAGGCAATGAAAATTTCCAAAATCTTGGCATGGGGTGCCGGAATAATTTGCACTTCATTCATAGTGGCCGGAATCAAAATAGCTTCTCCTTTTTGAGCAGTTATTTTTTCATCTCCATAAAGTAAAGCATAGGCTCCTTCCACGCATAAATAAATAACAAAGGAATCGAGGGCGACATAATCCTTCTTAAGCGGCACATCTAAATCGATAAGATTTGTCGTGAAAAATTTTGTTTTTACCAGTTCTGAAGTTTTGTTTTTCTCAACTTCATACTTGGTTTTATAATCCTTTTCAACTTTAAAATCAATGGCATCCAGAGCTTCTTCAATGTGAAGTTCGCGCATGGTACCATCCACATCAATCCGATCCCAATCGTAAATGCGATAGGTGGTATTGGATGTTTGTTGAATTTCAGCCAGCAACATCCCCGGACCTAAGGCATGAACCCTTCCGGCAGGTACAAAATACACATCTCCTGCTTTAACTTTTTCAGCATTTAAAGCTGATCTCAGATTTTTAGTTTCAAGCAGGTTTTGGTATTGATCCTTATTTATCTCCTGATTAAAACCCAAAATAATTTCAGCATTTTTTTCAGCATCCAGCATATACCACATTTCTGTTTTACCCCTAACCAATCCTCTTTTTTCGGCCAATTTATCATCAGGATGAACCTGAATTGAAAGCCAATCATTGGTATCTATTATTTTTACGAGGATGGGAAACTGATTTCCAAACTCCTCAAAATTCTTCTCCCCCACCAAATCGCCCATGTAAATTTCAACCAATTCATTGAGTTCATTCTCGGCTAAAAATCCATTGCTAACAATGCTTTGTTCATTTTCAACTCCCGATAAAACCCAGGCTTCACCACAATTGGTCATGTCACCATAATCCATTCCCATTACCGATTTTATTCTTTGGCCACCCCAGATTTTATCTTTAAAAATGGAATTAAATTTTAGCGGATATAATGCTTTCATGATTGTTTTATTAAATTCCTCTGAAATAAATCTGTATTTTGGCCAGAGGGAACCTCAGTATAATTTTATCCATGCTTTTGTTTAAATTTACATAAATAAAATGATGTTAATTTGATTAAGAAACAAAAATAAGAAAATTACTAAATGAAAAGTGTAAGTGTATTTTGTGGTTCATCGATGGGGAATCAGGATATTTTTAAGGACGAAGCTAAAAAAATGGCCCAATATTTTTGTTCCAATGATATTGAGCTTACCTATGGAGGATCGAATGTTGGAATCATGAGCGTACTTGCTGACACCATGCTTAAAAACGGGGGAAAGGTTGTGGGAGTTATTCCACAATTTTTAATTGACATTGAAGTTGGACATACCAATTTAACCAAACTTCATATAGTTAACACCATGCAGGATCGGAAAGTTTTACTGGCTCAAATATCTGATGCTTTTATCGCCTTCCCCGGAGGAATGGGAACCCTAGATGAGTTATTTGAAATGATTACGATGACACAGTTACGCGTTCAGGATAAACCTATTGGTATTTTAAATATTGATGGGTATTTCGATCATTTATTAAGGTTTTTAGAAAGAACCGTTTCGGATGGATTTGTGCGCCAGGAGCATTTCGATAATCTAAAAGTAAGCGACAATATTGAAGATTTAATGAATCAAATGCAAAACTTTGAACCCGTAAAAATGACGCACTGGATTAAAGACATAAAAAGTGAAAGCGTTTGAGAAGTGATTATTGACAAATGATTAATGATTATTTTAAAATGAATAATTAAACAATCAACAGATTATTTGAAGGGTTAGCAGAATCAAATTGCAAATATGAAGCATCTAGTATCCAGAATCCGGAATCTGGAATCTGGAATCTAAAATCTAACTCATGAAAAAGGCAGCCTTTTTCGAAAAGCTTGGGCAAAAAAAAGTAAAATGTAATCTCTGCCCTCATCATTGTCAGATTTACGATGGCAAATCTGGAATTTGCTTGGTTCGTAAAAATATTGATGGCGAGTTGTTTTCGGAGAATTATGAAAAAATTAGTGCCATCACACCAGACCCTATCGAAAAAAAACCACTTTATCATTTTTATCCGGGTCAAAAAATCTTGTCGATTGGAAGTGTTGGATGTAATTTAAAATGTAAGTTTTGTCAGAACTATGAAATTTCTCAAACAACTGTAAATGATTATGCTTTTTTGAAAAGTTATACTTCAGAGGAAGTGGTGCAGCGTGCATTAGAACATTCTAAAAACATCGGAATTGCATACACCTATAATGAGCCCATTATTTGGTATGAATTTTTACTCGAAACCTCACGCTTAGCGAAACAAAATGGCTTAAAAAATGTGTTGGTCAGTAATGGCTTTATCAATCCTAAACCACTCGAAATTTTACTCGAAACCATTGATGCATTTAGCATTGACTTAAAAGCCTTTACCGAAAATTTTTACAAAACCCTTACTTCTTCATCATTAGCTCCTGTTTTGAAATCCATCAAACAAATTAAAAAAGCAGGCAAACATATTGAGTTGACTAATTTGGTAATTACAGGATTAAATGATGATGAAGCAAAATTTAAAGAAATGGTGGATTGGATAGTTGATGAATGTGGGGAAGATACTGTGCTTCACATTTCGAGGTATTTCCCCATGTTCAAAATTAAAAATCTGCCGACCCAAGCGTCAAAGTTAGCATCGCTTTATGAAATTGCAGCACGTAAACTTCATTATGTTTATTTGGGAAATATTAAAACTTTAGAAGCTCAAAATACCTTTTGTCCAAATTGTAATGCGCTTTTAATATCGCGATCTGCCTACAACACTAAGATTGAAAAGCTTGACAAATCAGGAAATTGTGCTTCATGCGGACATCATTTACTAAAATATTTTGTTAGATGAAAATTAGAAAAGCTGCTCATTTAGGTCGATTTTATCCATCTCATAAAAAGGATATTAAAAAACTTTATGTAAGCATTCTTTTATCTGAACGAAAAAAAATAAATTATGAATTAGCCAATGAGCAACTCATTGGCGCCATCATTCCTCATGCCGGTTTTATGTATTCGGGTTACCAGGCCATTCATGTTTTTGAAATCTTAAAAACCCTCAAACAAAAACCGGATACCATTTTTATTATCAATCCCAATCATACCGGATTTGGGCCTCCAATTGCCACTGACGAGAACCATGCCTGGGAAACCCCATTGGGGAATGTTGATCTCGATCTTGATTTTATCCAACAATTAGATTTCCCAAAATCAGCCATGGCTCACCAACATGAGCACTCAGCAGAAGTAATGTTGCCGTTTTTGAAATACGTTTTAGGGGATTATTTCAAAATTGTTCCCATCACCATGTCAGTTCAAAATTTTGAGAATGCCAAAATTATTGCCTCTAAAATTTCTGAGATAAGTAAAAAAAGCTCGAAAAACATTTTTGTAATTGCCTCTTCTGATTTTTCACATTTTCTCTCACCTCAGCTTGGGCATGAGCTTGATGATTTTGTGTTAAAGGAAATCTTATCGCTTAATTCTCCTGGAGTAGAAAAACAAGTAACCTCAAAAAATATTTCAGTTTGTGGATTTGGCCCCATCATGAGTTTGATTGAATATTCAAAAATGATTTCCAGCAATCCCAAAATTACCTTGCTAAAACGAGGGCATTCCGGCGAAGTACATCCTTCAGATGAAGTGGTTAATTATGTTTCGATACTTTTTTATAAGTGAAAGTGTTAATGTGTTAAGGTAGCCTTTTTTTGATATTTTAAAATTTCACTTTTTAATTTTGCATTTAGCTGTAACATTTATCAACTCCGCTAGTCCTATACACAAACAATTAAATATTCAAAAAATGAAATTAAAAATTTTAATTCTTCAAGTTCTTTTTATTGCACTTTTTTTACAGACAAGTGCACAAGAAGATTCCATTACTATTTCGGGTGTAGTTACCGATTATGATGGCAATCTGATGGATAGCTGTTTGATAGAATTATTTAATGCTAATTTCCGAACTGCATACGAAACATATACAGATAAAAAAGGAGAGTATAAATTATTAGCAGAGAAGGGAACTTATTTAGCTTTAGGTGCTTTAAAAATGTCAGAGTATCCTATTGCAGGGTCAACTTTACCAAAAGATGAGCAAAGATTAGAGTTTTGGGCTTGGAATGTTATCGCCCAAAAAGACCTAAAGATTGACATAAAATATCACCGCCTAGAAGTTTATGGAGTAAATGTGTTCAGAATTCAGGGTGCAACTCCGGGCTATACAATTTACTGCAGACCAATGAGTTTATCCAGAGGATTTTCCAATCCAGAGCTAAAACTGGATGAGATTGATCTTTGTCCCGAACCAAACGAGCTTAAGGTTAATGTTAAAATAAATGGATCGCCTGTAAATGTAAATATGAAACAAAAGGTTGAAGAGTTTGCAAATGGAATTTTGTTTGGTTTCCTGATTCATGTTGACTTACCAAAAGAAAAAACAGAAAAACCCTATGATATTTTTCATATTGAAATGGTTGATTTAAAAACTGGAGATAAAGGTGAAGCGATGTATTTTATGGCGAAATAAATTTGTGTTAAAGTATTGATGTGTTGATGTGCTGAGATTTTAATTTCTAGTGTTTTTCGTAGAATCAAACCATTACAATTGTATTTCCATGTATCACTATGTATGACAATTGTATGACTACTTATCAACAATTGATAGTCCATCGATTGACTATCCCTACTGTATCAAATAAAATAAATCCAATTCATTTACTTTCTTCAACTTTCTTTTCACTAAATTTACCAGATGATTATTATAGGCATAACCGGAACTCTGGGAGCAGGAAAAGGAACCATCGTAGATTACTTGGTTCAAGAAAAAGGATTTACCCACTATTCGGTTCGCGGATTTTTAATTGAGGAAATTAAAAAGCGAAATTTAGTTGTGAATAGGGATAGCATGACCAGTGTAGCTAATGAACTGAGGGCGGCAAATTCTCCTTCCTATGTCGTTGATCAATTGTATATTCAAGCTATTGAAAAAGGTAATAATTGCATTATTGAAAGCATTCGCACCGAGGGTGAAATCATCTCTTTAAGAAAAAAAAATAATTTTTATTTATTGGCTGTGGATGCAGATCCTGATATTAGATTTGAACGAATCACAATTAGAAAATCATCAACTGACAATGTAAGCAAAGAAACTTTTATTCAAAATGAACAACGAGAATTTGAATCAATTGATCCAAATAAGCAAAATCTTAAACGTTGTATTGAATTGGCCGATTATGTTTTACAAAATAATGGGAGCCTGGATGAGCTTACCGATCAGATTGAAAAAATCATGATTCATATTTTATAATTTGAAAAAAATGAGTGATACAAACAAAAATAAGCGACCCAGCTGGGATGAATATTTTATCGGGATGGCAGATGCAGTTTCAAAACGCGCGACTTGCGATAGAGGTAGAAGTGGTTGTGTGATTGTTAAAAACCGACAAATGTTGGTAACCGGTTATGTTGGATCTCCAAAAGGATTGCCACATTGTGATGAAGTTGGTCATCTTTTCAAGAAAGTGAATCATGAAGATGGCACAGTAACTCAACACTGTGTTCGAACGGTACATGCCGAACAAAACGCCATTTGTCAGGCAGCAAAACTTGGAATAGCGTTAGACGGCTCTACCCTTTATTGCCGCATGACGCCCTGCCGAACCTGTGCCATGCTCATCATCAATTGCGGAATTGAACGTGTGGTTTGTGAAAAACGTTACCACTCAGCTACCGAATCTGAAGAAATGTTTAAAGAAGTCGGAATCAAATTGGATTATTTTAGTGAAGATATTGAGCAGTACGAAGGACAGTAAGTTAATTAGCCAATTCGACAATGAGTCAATTTAATTTTTAGCAAAATACAAGCATATATCTATAAAATCCAATTCTTCATCTAATTCAGTTTTACTGATTATTTCTTAGCCATAGCTTCGTCATATTCCTTATCTGTAAAACGTCTGATTTTGATATTTGCATAAGCAAAGAATATGGTCATAATAGGGCTTATAAGATTGAAGAATGCATAAGGCAAATAGGCCAATGTGCCCACACCCAAAATAGTTGAATTTACCGCACCGCATGTATTCCATGGCACTAACACAGAAGTTACCGTTCCACCATCTTCTAAAGTTCGACTTAAGAGCTCTGGTTTGAGTTTTCTTTTTCTATAAATGTTTGCGTACATTCTTCCGGGTACTACTATTGAAATATACTGTTCCGAGGACGTAATATTCATAAAAATAGAGGTTACAACAGTCGATAAAACTAAACTGCCAGTCGATTTAGCATATCTTATAATGGATTCAGAAATACGCAATAATAATCCTGCAGATTCCATCACTCCACTAAATGCCATAGCCGTGATAATAAGCCAAATGGTGTTAAGCATACCAGCCATTCCTCCAGTAGATAGAAGGCTGTTTACATCTTCATTATTTGTAATTATATCACTTGATCCAAACCAAGCATTGGATATTACAATATAGGCTTTTTGAAGAAATGGAGCCGCAACCTCTTGTGGAAAATCCATATTGAATACTTCAATAATAAGGTCGTATTGAAAGATTACGGCAGCAATAGATCCTGCTAATGAGCCAATAATGAGAGAGGTTAAAGGGGGTACTTTCTTTAGAATTACAGTAACCAAAATCACAGGAACAAGTAATAACCAAGGTGTAATTGTAAATTTGGATTCAATCGCCGCTTTCATAGCCTCAATTCCACCTGGTTGTGGGCTCACATCATGCGTAAAACCAATTATAAGAAAGATAATTAGTGTTATTGTTAGCGTTGGAACCGTAGTATAAGTCATATACCTAATATGCGTAAATAAATCAGTACCTGCCATAGCTGGTGCTAGATTAGTTGTATCTGAAAGTGGAGACATCTTATCACCAAAATAGGCACCTGAGATTATTGCTCCGGCAACCATCCCTGGAGAAAAGCCCAAAGCTACACCAATGCCAAGTAAGGCCACACCAATAGTGGCTATGGTTGACCACGAACTACCTGTGGAAACCGCAATAATAGCACTAATAACTACTGTTGCAAACAGAAATACATTTGGATTTAATAAGTCCAAACCATAAATAATAAGGGTAGGCACAACACCGCTGAGCATCCATGTTCCTGAAAGGGCTCCAATCAATAAAAGAATAAGAATAGAAGGCATCGCATCCCCAATATTTTTCACAATAAAATGCTGTACACTATCAAAAGAAACACGCAATCGAAAGGCTATTATTGCGGCAAAAGCAGTGGCAAATGTTAAAGCGAGTTGATTTGGGCCTCCCAAGGAGTCATCACCCCAAATGCTGATATTTAGAAATAATAGTCCGATTAAAATAATTATAGGAAGTAATGCTTCTAATAAATTAGCCTTTTTAATTTTGGTATCCTTCATCTAGGTTTTTTTAAAAAAATCAAATTTAGAAAAATCAAATCAATTTCTTGGCTGTTTAGAGAATTAAATTCCTGATTCGCTTGAAGGCTTAATTTCTTGATTATTTATTTCAATCTACTTAATTGAAAAAGATACCTGGATTCAAATAAGCAAATTATTATTTTTGAACACAATCACAATAGATACTTTACCTGCAGCTTATTGTATCTCCTTATTAATATTATTTCCTACCGAAATAATTATGCGTTACATAATTATTAGATTTTTAGGAAAGAAGTTTAACTTCGCAGCAGTTTATAAATAATTTGACAAAAGCATAATGATGAATACCTTCGAAATAATTTTACTAATAGTTGCAGGAGTTTTTGTAGGCTTCATTAATACTTTGGCAGGTGGCGGATCTATAATTTCTTTATCAATTTTAATGCTTTTGGGTTTGCCTGCTAATGTTGCTAATGGTACCAATCGAATTGGAATTTTATTTCAGAATATAGCCGGTGTTGCAAGTTTTAAACAGCAAAAGGTATTGGAAACCAGAAAAGCTTTACTTCTGGCAATACCTGCCGTAATTGGATCCTTAATTGGTGCCTGGGTTGCTGTTGATATAAATGAAGATATTTTTGAAAAAGCCATAGGTGGAATCATGCTTTTAATGATGGTAATGATGCTTGTAAATCCGCAAAAACTTTTACATGGTCGCCAAGATCTTTCTGAGAAAAAAATTAACTTTTGGCAAATGCTTCTTTTTCTGGGCATTGGTTTTTATGGCGGTTTTATCCAACTAGGGATTGGCTACTTTTTGATCGCTGCCATTGTTGGTCTTGGATACGATTTAGTTAAAACCAATGCTATTAAGGTTTTAATTGTACTCATCTATACGCCGTTCACTTTGATCATTTTTATTATAAACGATCAGATAAATTGGGCTTACGGATTAACCTTGACTATTGGAACATTCATTGGAGCATTAATTGCATCAAGATTAGCTGTAAAAAAAGGAGTTAATTTTGTTCGTTGGGTAATTATTCTTGTAATTATTCTTACTTCCTTGCATCTATTTAAAATTATTGATGTTCAGGAAATATTCGCAAACACTCTTAAGTAAGTATTAAAGAAGTTGAGAAAGGCAAAATTAGAATATAGTTGTTAAGCCATTATTTTTACGGCTTCATAAATCCCATCGGCATCAAAACCACATTCTTTACTCAACTCTTCGATGCTGCCCTGTTCAATAAACTGATCAGGAATTCCAAGCCGTTTTATGGAAAGATGATAATTGTTATCAGCCATAAATTCCAATACCGCACTACCAAGTCCACCAATGATGGTACCATCTTCAACAGTAATAATTTTCTTATACTTTTTTAAGACCTGATGAAGTAATTGTTCATCAATTGGTTTGAGGAATCGCATATCAAAATGACCAATATTAATATTTTCTTTTTGTAATTTTTCACAAGCTTTAATTACCGAATTTCCAACATGGCCAATTGAAATAATTGCAAGATCTTCACCTTCGGTTATTATTCTTCCTTTTCCAATTTCAATTTCGCAAAATGGCGTTTTCCAATCAGGTATTACGCCTCTACCTCTCGGATAACGAATTGAAAAAGCACCATGATCTTTTAATTGAGCAGTATACATTAAATTGCGTAATTCTTTTTCATTCATCGGTGCTGAAACAATCATATTTGGAACCGATCGCAAATAAGAAAGATCAAAAGCTCCATGATGCGTAGCTCCATCTTCACCAACCAATCCACCTCTATCTAGGCATAAAATAACAGGCAATTTTTGCAATGCCACATCATGTATGAGTTGGTCGTAGGCACGCTGCATAAAAGTTGAGTAAATATTACAAAATGGAATCATGCCTTGAGTTGCTAATCCGGCAGAAAAGGTAACAGCATGTTGTTCTGCAATTCCAACATCGAAAACCCTATCGGGCATTTTCTCCATCATTAAATTTAAAGAGCAACCTGTGGGCATTGCGGGTGTTACGCCAACAATTTTATTGTTAGCTTCTGCAAGTTCAATGATGGTTCTTCCAAAAACCGTTTGATATTTGGGGGCTAATTTTTCAGTACACTGAGTTTGCGTTATCTCGCCCGTTTTTTTATTAAATGTTCCGGGTGCGTGATAAAGGGTTTGATCCTTTTCAGCAGATTTTAAACCTTTGCCCTTTTTGGTAATAACATGCAATAATTTCGGACCAGGAATGTTTTTTAAATCGGCAAACAAGCCGGCAAGCCGTTCAACATCATGCCCATCAACCGGCCCGAAATAGCGAAAACCAAACGATTCAAATAAATTACTTTTCTTTAAGATTGAACCTTTAATTGCACGATCAATTTGCTGTGCGATGTGCTGGTGATTTGGTCCAACATTAATTGTCACTTTGCCGAGTAATTTCCAAATAAAATTCTTAAGCCGATTATAGGTTTTAGAGGTTGAAATATCAACTAAATATTCTTTGAGAGCACCAACATTTTTATCAATGGCAATTCCATTATCATTTAAAATCACCAATAAGTTAGATCCGGAAACACCAGCATTATTCAATGCCTCCATAGCCATTCCACCAGTCATCGAACCATCGCCAATAACAGCAATATGCTGTCTATTTTCATTTTTTAATTTAGAAGCTATGGCCATTCCTAATGCTGCAGAAATGGAAGTAGAAGAGTGCCCAACACCAAAAGCATCAAATACACTTTCACTCATTTTAGGAAAGCCACTAATTCCGTTTTGCTTTCTATTTAAATGGAATTGATCCTTTCTGCCTGTAAGGATTTTATGGGCATAAGCCTGATGACCAACATCCCAGATTAAGCGATCGTGGGGAGTGTTATATGCATAATGAAGTGCAACTGTAAGGTCAACAACACCCAAACTGGCACCTAAATGTCCTGGATTTGTTGATGTTGCATCAATAATAAATTCTCTGATTTCAGAACACAGCAATGGTAGTTCTTTCTCACTCAATTTCCGAAGTTCGGATGGATCATTTATCCGCCTCAAAATCTCACCTGTGTATTCTACCATAGTCCTTAAGTTCTATTACAAAATTACAGGAATAATACGAATAATACGAACTTGTTAAGATTATTTATAAAAGACCCAAATCTAGCTTTGCGGCTTCTGTTATCATGTCCTGATCCCAAGGGGGTTCAAAAGTAAGTTCAACTTCCGCCACATTAACCCCCTCAATATTTTGCACAGTTTCCTTAACTTCTATCGGTAAACTTTCAGCCACCGGGCAATTAGGAGCTGTTAAAGTCATCACTATTTTAGCGTTATTGAGGTCGTCAATCTTAATTTCATAAATCAAGCCCAATTCATAAATACTTACAGGTACCTCCGGATCAAAGACCGTTTTTAAGGCTTCAATGATTGCATTTTCTATTTCAATATTTTTATTACCAAAGGACATGAGTAGTGATATTATTCAGAATTTGATTCTGATTGTGAAGCTTTGGTTTGATAAGCCAAAGCGTAAAGTTTCATTTGCTTAATCATTGATACGAGTCCATTCGAACGGTTCGGCGACAGGTGTTCTTTCAATCCTAACTTCTTTACAAAAAAGAAATCCGAATTCAAGATGTCTTCAGGGGTCTGATTATTCATCACTCGAATTAATAAGCTGGCCAAACCTCTCGTTATCACGGCTTCGCTATCTGCACTAAAAAGAACTTTTCCATCTTTAAATTCGGCATACAACCACACTTTGGATTGACAGCCAGAAATTAGATTATTATCAGTTTTGAGTGATGGATTAATTAATGGGACATCCTTTCCCATCTCAATGATAAAATTGTATTTGTCCATCCAGTCTTCGAAATGGGCAAATTCAGCAATTATTTCATCTTCAATTTTGCGAATGCTTTCTAGCTCCATTTTGTAAAATTTTAGTTATTTAATCAAACATTTTTTTTACTTGTTTGATAGCTTTAATTAGTAGGTTTATTTCTTCAATTTCATTATACATTGCAAAGGAAGCCCTTATGGTTCCGGGTATTTTAAAATGATCGATGATAGGTTGTGCACAATGATGACCTGTTCGGATGGCAATTCCAAAATGGTCGATGATTGTTCCTGCATCAAATGGATGAATATCACCAATTAAAAACGAAACCACCCCTGCTTTTTGATCCGCTTCTCCAATCAACCTAATTCCTTCAATCTTTTTTAATTCACCGGTCGCATATTCTACCAATTCATTTTCATGTTTGGCAATCTGTTCGATACCAACACTTTTAATATAATTTAAAGCTGCATTTAGGCCAATAACTGCTTCCACATTTGGTGTACCTGCTTCAAACTTAAAGGGAAGTTCGTTGTAGGTTGTATCTTCGTATGTTACCTGATCAACCATCTCTCCTCCCATCTGGTAAGGGATCATTTCTTCTAGATACTTTTCTTTTCCATACAAAACACCTACACCCATCGGGGCATACATTTTATGTCCTGAAAAAGCATAAAAATCACAATCCAATACCTGAACATCTACAACAGAATGAGGCATTCCTTGTGCTCCATCAATTAAAACAGGAATATTATTTTCGTGTGCTTTTTGAATGATTTTTTTAACTGGATTAATACTACCCAGTGCATTTGAAATGTGAGTTACTGAAACAAGTTTTGTTTTTAATGAAATCATTTTTTCATATTCTGAAAAAATAAATTCTCCTTTATCGTTAACGGGTACAATTTTTAGTTTGGCATTTTTTCGTTTACATAAAACCTGCCATGGTACCAGGTTTGAATGATGCTCAAGGGCAGAGATAATAATTTCATCACCTTCACTAATATACTTTTCGCCAAACGAATGAGCCATTAAATTTATAGAATCGGTAGTTCCTTTGGTAAAAATAACCTCATGCTTTTCTTTGGCATTGATATAGGCTTGCACATTTTCCCTGGCTTCTTCGTAGGCAACAGTTGCAACCTGACTCAAAAAGTGAACTCCACGATGGATATTTGAGTTATCTCTTGTGTAATAATCAACCAATGCATCTATAACAGCTTGTGGTTTCTGGGTAGTTGCGGCATTATCCAAATACACTAACTTTTTCCCATAAACTTCTCTTTTTAAAATAGGGAAGTCGGCTCTGATTTTTTGGATATCAAACGGATTCATGTGCCGTAAATTTACTAAATTTTGCTCAAGTCTATATCAAAATGTATTTCCTTTTCGGGGCTACCACAGTGTAAAACACAAGTTTCACATACAGAGAGCTCGCCTCGCAAACGTTTTTTAACCATATCGTCGATCCGAGTTCGGAGAGCTTCGATTGAGATTTGATTAATCACTTCTGCAGCAAATGCATATAATAAAAGCATGCGTGCATTATCTTCACTAATTCCTCTTGATCGAAGATAAAACATGGCCTCTGCATCCAATTGACCCACAGTTGCACCATGACTGCATTTTACATCATCTGCATATATTTCAAGAAATGGTTTGGTATCAATTGAGGCCGTATCGGTGAGTAGAATATTTTTGTTTTTTTGGAAAGCATTGGTTCGTTGAGCGTCTTTTCTAACCAAAATATGTCCGTTAAAAACACCTTTAGCTTCATCATCCAAAATACCTTTAAATAGCTCATTACTTGTACAATCAGGTACTTTATGATCGATAAAAACGTAATTATCAACATGCTGTTTTTTATCCATCAAATAAACTCCAAACACATCAGCATGAGCGCCCGATCCGTTTAAAGCCGCATAAACATTATTACGAATAAGTCCACCATTTAAAGAAATAGCACTGGTTGATATGTTTGAATTAGCTCCAATTGAGAAAAAAGTAGAATTGATTAAGGTTGATTTATTGTTTAAGTTTTGAAGTTTATAATGATCGAAACTGGCATTTTCTCCAACAAAAACTTCGGTTACTGAATTATTGAAACTTGGCAAATTATTTGTGGAATCATCGCATTGAACCATGGTTAAACTGCTGTTGTTTCCCAATATCACCATATTTCTATTTTGCACCAAAAGATTCTGATCGTGATTTACGATGCTAATCATTTGAATGGCTTTTTCAACCTGAACACCATCAGGTATAAAAATAAACGCACCATCCTGCGCCATGGCCGTATTTAGCGAAGTAATAGATTGTTTATCTATGCGTTCACTTGTGTTGTAATATTTTTCGATGATTTCGGGATACTGCTTCATTGCCTCCGACAAGCTTCCCATAATCACACCATTCGGTAATGTCTTCAGTCGTTCAGCACCGTTTACGAGCCAACCGTTTAAAAGTGAAAGGATATCTGTATCAAAATCATGAACATCACAGACAAAGATTTTATTCAAATCAACATCCTTATCCTGTGGCTTCAAAAATTGATGGTAGTCTTCAGATAAAACTTTTGATAAATCGGTACCTCTCCACAATTCTTCAGTAACCAAAGGAAAACCATTATTTTTAAAATGATTAATTGCATCAGCTCTTTTCTTTGATACAGATTCCAAATCATTAACAAAGGCAATTTCTTTATTTGCCTCAAAAAGATCAACTAACTTTTTCTCTAATAATATTTGCTCGTCACGTTTATTCATTCTTTGTCGCTTATAAATGATTAGCGTTCCACTTCTTCTTTAATCCAATCGTAACCTTTTTCTTCCAGTTCCAAGGCAAGACCTTTTCCTCCTGATTTTACAATACGTCCATCAAATAATACATGAACGAAATCAGGTTCAATATAGTCGAGTAACCGTTGATAGTGAGTGATGATCATGAATGCATTTTCAGGTTTTTTCAGCATGTTTACGCCATTGGCAACAATCCTTAGAGCATCGATATCTAGTCCAGAATCTGTTTCATCTAAAATTGATAAAATAGGCTCGAGCATCGCCATTTGAAAGATTTCATTTTTCTTTTTCTCTCCACCAGAAAAGCCTTCATTTACCGAACGGTTTGTAAGTTTAGAATGAATCTCAACCATCTTTTTCTTTTCATCCATCATTTTGAGGAAATCACTAGCTGGCATTGGCTCTTTACCTTGATATTCTCTATGCTCATTCAAAGCTGTTCGCATAAAGTTCGTCATGCTCACACCTGGTATTTCAACAGGATATTGAAAACTTAAAAAGATTCCTTCTTTAGCTCGAACTTCAGGTTCCATTTCAAGAATATTCTTTCCCTGATAAATAATCTCTCCTTTGGTAACTTCATACCCGTCGCGACCGGTAATTGCTGCGGCTAAGGTACTCTTACCGGTTCCATTAGGACCCATAATAGCATGTACTTCACCATTATTGATTCCAAGATTTAATCCTCTAATTATTTCTTTTCCGTTTATCGAAACATGTAAATCTTTAATATTCAACAACATTTTTAATGTATTTTATATGATTAACCTACACTTCCTTCAAGTGTAATTTGTAGTAATTTTTGTGCCTCAACGGCAAATTCCATTGGAAGTTTATTCAGCACTTCTTTCGCATAACCGTTCACAATTAAACCAATGGCATTTTCGGTATCAATTCCTCGTTGGTTACAATAAAATAATTGATCTTCCGAAATTTTTGAAGTAGTAGCTTCATGCTCAACAATGGATGATTTATTATCGGTTGTGATGTAAGGAAAAGTGTGCGCACCACATTTATCCCCTAATAACAATGAATCACATTGTGAAAAGTTTCTGGCATTTTCAGCTCGCTTAGTAACTTTAACTAACCCACGATAGCTGTTATTACTAAATCCGGCAGAAATACCCTTTGAGATAATTGTACTTTTAGTATTCTTACCAATATGTATCATTTTACTACCGGTATCAGCTTGCTGATAATTATTTGTAACTGCTACCGAATAAAATTCTCCGGTTGAATTATCGCCTAATAAAATACAAGATGGATACTTCCAAGTTATGGCAGAACCTGTTTCAACTTGTGTCCAGGCAATTTTTGAATTGGCACCTTTACACATTCCTCGTTTGGTTACGAAATTATAAATTCCACCCACTCCATCTTTATTCCCCGGATACCAGTTTTGAACGGTTGAATATTTAACCTCTGCATTTTCCATGGCTACAATTTCAACGATAGCTGCATGTAATTGGTTTTCATCACGCATAGGTGCGGTACAACCTTCCATATAACTGACGTAGGAGTTATCTTCGGCAATAATTAAAGTGCGTTCAAACTGACCTGTATTAGCAGCATTTATTCTAAAATAGGTTGAAAGTTCAATCGGACACCTTACGCCTTTAGGGATAAAGCAAAATGAGCCATCACTAAAAACTGCCGAGTTCAAAGCTGCGAAATAGTTGTCGGTATAAGGGACCACCGAACCCATATATTTTTTAACCAGTTCAGGATGATTTTGAACGGCCTCGCTAAATGAACAAAAAATGATTCCATGTTTTGATAAAGTATCCTGAAAAGTGGTCTTCACAGAAACGCTATCAATAACAGCATCAACCGCTACACCGGATAGTCGTTTTTGTTCCTCTAATGAAATCCCCAATTTATTAAAAGTATCGAGTAATTCCGGATCAACCTGATCCAAACTTTCTAATTCAGCTTTTCTTTTTGGAGCAGCATAAAAAATAATTTCCTTGTAATCAATAGGTGGAATATTCAAATGAGCCCAATCAGGAGTCTTCATTTTTAACCAATATCTGTATGCTTTCAACCTCGACTCCAACATAAATTCAGGCTCATTCTTCTTAGCAGAAATAAATCGTATGGTATCTTCGGTTAAGCCAATAGGAGCAGTTTCTGTTTCAATATCAGTTACAAATCCATACTTGTATTCACCCTGTGTAACTTCATCCAATATATTGTTTTTCTCTTTACTCATCGCTAATCAATATTGAATCTTATTTGTATTAAGTTTAAATAAGAATAGGCCAGCAAAGATAAATAAAATAAGCCAGAAAATTAAAAAATGATCCCGATATAATTCATAATTTTGCTGCCCATTTTAAAAATGTTAATTTTAATAAAAATCTACAGTTAACGAGCCATTAAAAAAGACAAAATATGATTGAGCAAGAGACCAGTCGAACTGAATTATCGGAACTTGGTGAATTCGGATTAATTGAACATCTAACAAAAAACATCATCATTAAAAACGCGAGCACTATAAAAGGTGTTGGTGATGATGCGGCTGTGCTAAGACCTGGTAAAAATCGAGTTTTAGTATCCACAGATTTACTTACCGAAGGAGTTCATTTCGATCTTACTTATACGCCCTTAAAGCATCTTGGTTATAAAGCGGCAATTGTAAATTTCTCAGATATTGCAGCTATGAATGGTTTGCCAAAACAAATAACTGTAGGCATTTCAGCTTCAAATCGTTTTTCAGTTGAAGCACTTGAAAGTTTATATAATGGAATTCATTTGGCATGCGAGAAATATGGAGTTGATTTAATTGGTGGTGATACAACTTCGAGTGCAAGTAATTTATTCATCGCAATTACTGTAATTGGAGAAGTTGCTGATGATGATATTACTTATCGAAATACGGCAAATCAAAATGATTTGATTTGTGTGAGTGGTGATTTAGGGGCTGCCTATATGGGTTTATTATTGCTCGAAAGAGAGAAAGAAGTTTATAAAGCCGACCCCAATATGCAACCAGAATTGGAAGGTTATGATTACATACTCGAAAGGCAACTTAAGCCTGAAGCGCGAATAGGAGTGGTTAAAATGCTAAAAGAAAATGGTGTAAAACCAACTTCTATGATCGACATTTCTGACGGATTAGCTTCTGAGATAAAGCATATTTGCAAAGAATCTAAACTGGGATGCCAGATTTATGAAGATAAAATTCCTATTGATGTAACCACCATTAACATGGCAGAAGAACTGAAAATGGACCCTACCATTGCAGCTTTAAGCGGAGGAGAAGATTATGAATTACTTTTTACCATCAGTCAAACTGATTATGATAAAATTAAGTCCTTAGAAGGGATAAGTATCATTGGCCATATGACGGAGATTAATGAAGGTGAAAACTTAATTAGCAGATCCGGTACTTCTATTAAACTGAAAGCCCAGGGCTGGGATGCCATGAAAAAAGGAGATTAGTAAAACTATTCAATTGAAGTCTACAAATCCATATATCGATCATTTAAAAAAGATTATTAAATCCCTACCCGGAAAGCCGGGCGTTTATCAATATTACGATAAGGAAGGAATTATCATTTATGTTGGAAAAGCAAAACATTTAAAAAAAAGAGTTACATCTTATTTTAATAAAGATCAATCGGCAAGTGGAAAAGTTGGAATTTTGGTTAAAAAAATAGCCGATATAAAATTCATTGTTGTTGAAACTGAATTTGATGCGCTTCTTCTGGAAAATAATTTGATCAAAAAGTATCAGCCTCGTTATAATGTATTACTCAAGGATGATAAAACCTTTCCTTGGATTTGTATTAAGAATGAAAGATTTCCCCGCATTTTCCCAACGCGTCAATTGGTTAAAGATGGATCAGCATATTTTGGTCCATACGCTTCAGTTAGAATGATGAATACCCTGCTGGACTTAACCAAGCAACTTTATCCACTTCGGAATTGCAATTATAATTTATCCGAAACTAATCTCAGTCAAAAGAAATTTAAAGTATGTCTGGAATATCACATTGGAAACTGTCTTGGCCCATGCATAGGAAAAGAAACAGAAGAAGAATACAATCAAAAAATAAATGAAATTACCAATATTATTAAAGGAAATATTGGAACTGTAGCAAGCCAGTTGCGAAACTTAATGGCAACCTATGCTAAGGAGGAGTCTTTTGAAAAAGCACAGATTGTTAAAGAAAAACTTGAATTACTTGAGCGATATAAAAGTAAGTCGACCATCGTAAATCCAAAAATTGATAATGTTGATGTTTTTTCAATAATTGTCGACGAACAATCGGCATTTGCTAATTTCTTAAAAGTGGTTGATGGTGCGATTGTTCAAGGACATTCAATGGAAATAAAAAAGAAACTGAACGAAAGTGCTCCAGAACTTTTAGCAATTGCAATAGCTGAACTGCATCAGCGTTTCGACAGCAATGCGAAGGAAATGATAATATCTCATGATATTAAACTTGAAATCCCTGGAGTTAAATTTATCATCCCACAACGTGGCGACAAAAAGAAACTTCTTGAGTTATCAGAAAGAAATGCCAAGTATTACAAGTTAGATAAACTGAAACAAAAATCATTGGTTGATCCAGAGCGACATTCAAAACGTATTCTCAATCAACTCATGCAAGATTTAAGATTGAAGGAGCTACCAGTTAGAATTGAATGTTTTGATAATTCAAATTTACAAGGTGATTATCCTGTTGCCGCCATGGTTTCATTTAAAAATGCCAAGCCTGATAAGAGAGAGTATCGTCATTACAACATAAAAACAGTTAAAGGACCAGATGATTTTGCATCTATGCAAGAAATTATTTTGAGGCGATACAAACGTTTGATGGATGAAAAAAAGGAACTACCTCAACTCATTGTTGTTGATGGAGGAAAAGGGCAGTTAAGTGCTGCGTTAAAAAGCCTTGATGAACTCAAATTAAGAGGAAAAATTGCAATTATTGGGATCGCCAAAAAACTTGAAGAAATTTATTTTCCAGGGGATTCTATTCCGCTTTATATCGATAAAAAATCAGAAAGTCTTAAAATTATTCAACAGCTTCGTGATGAAGCCCACCGATTTGGAATTACCCATCATCGAAAGCAAAGAGAAAAAGGAACCATTAAATCTGTTTTAACTGAAATTGAAGGGATAGGCTATTCAACAGCCCAAAAGCTACTCTGGAAATTTAAATCCGTTAAAAATATAAAATCAGCAAACCTTGATGAAGTTATTGCAATTATTGGAAAATCTAAGGCACAAATAATTTTAGAATATTTTAGTAAAAAGGGATAAAAAAAATCCCCTCGCTTTATGGCGAGAGGATTTATATTTATCCGTAAGGTTCAGATTTTACTGCAATGTAAATCTAACTGGTAAGTTAAATTGAACCCTAACTGGTCTGTTTCTTTGTTTCCCAGGAATCCATTTTGGCATATTTTTTACGACCCTAACAGCCTCTTCATCACATCCGCCACCAATTCCTCTATTGATTTTAATATCAGTTACTGATCCATCTCTTTCAACAACGAAGGTAACATAAACCATCCCTTGAATTCCACTTTCACGTGCCATTGTTGGGTATTTAATATTATCATACAGAAACTTCATCATTGCTGATTGACCTCCTGGAAATTCAGGCATGGCCTCAACTACTGCAAAAATATGATCTTCTTTAATTTCTGCTTCTTCTTCCATTTCCATTGGAACGTATTCCTCAATCTCAGTATCCTGAGATGCCTCTGCATCGATCTCAATCTCATCTTCAATCACAACTTCATCCTCAACAATATTAATAACTGTTGTTTGTTTTGGAGGTGGAGGTGGAGGTGGTTTAACCTTCTGCTCGGTTACCGGAATAATTTCTTCAATTATTTCAACAGCTTCTCGAGTACCTAAATCTAATTCTCTCTTTTCATAACTTTTATACTCAAATGCTACAAATACGAGAGATAACGCGATTACTAAACCAAACTGAATAAATAGCATTCTTTTTGATTCGAGATCTGCTTTTGGGGTCTTTTTTGCATCCATGATTGACGTTTTATACTTGATCTATAATTATTTAAAATCGTTCGCTAAAATATTAAAAAAACCTTTTGGTTTCTCATTTTATCTGCTTTTTTTTTGTGGGCACTAAATAGATGGCTAATCCAGCCATGCACCCTATCACATTAGCGATAAAATCATATAAGCTTCCATTTCTGTTAATGAACAATTTGTCCTGCAATACTTCTGTTAAACCTGCAAATATTATGCCAATTAAAAAGAGATAAAATATAATTTTAACAGGTAATTTCTTTAATTGCAGCTGTTTTGATGAGCTTCTTATTAGAAGATAAAAAAATGTGGTAAATAAAAAAAAGTGCGCTAATTTATCCAACCCAAACCAATCCCATAAATTTCCAACCTTTGGTATCACTGTTCCAGGAATTCCTGTTATGATCAAAATTATCATTGACCAAATCAAAACAGGCCAGTAGTTTTTTAGCATCATTTAATGAGTGCAGGATAGGTTTTGGGTTAGTAAAGCCTGAAAAAATGCTTATGCTTCGATCAACGCTTTATATTGCGCAGCTGTAAGTAATGAGTCCAGTTCAGCCGCATCCGTAATTTTTATCTTAATAATCCAACCTTCACCAAATGGATCTTGGTTAACTATTTCCGGGGTTGCCTCAATATTTTCATTAAAGGCAATCACTTCACCACCTATTGGCATAAACATATCGGAAACAGTTTTTACTGCTTCTATCGTACCGAAAGCTTCCTCGGCCGCTAATGTTTCATCTACTGTTTCTACTTCAATAAAAACGATATCTCCAAGCTCTTTTTGTGCAAAATCAGTAATCCCAATTGTTGCTTCATCACCTTCTACCAAGATCCATTCATGATCTTTAGTATACTTTAAATTTTCTGGTATATTCATTGCTTACTTATTAAAATTATTGTTGCGCCAAAAGTACAATTTTTTAAGAAAGAAGAATATCAGAAATAATTTAAAAACTGTCTAAATTACATTTAGAATAATTAATTAAGAATGAACCTTAAGCTAATACCGCCATTGGTTGTCGAATTTGGATATTGATTACTAACAAATGGATTGTTAATCACTTTATCAAAAAACAGACGAATATTAAATTTTTGATTAACCATATAATCGGCTGACGTATTAATTGAAATAATTTTCTGCCCTGCCGAAATTTGATTAATCCCTTCATCAATTCTTCTAAGAGTTGTTTTATTACTCCTCATTGAAAAATCAGCTTTTAAGTTCAAATCGCTGCTCATTCTTCTTGATGACTGTCCACCACCAGGAGCTCTCATAGAGAAACCTACATCCTTAATTCGATAGCCTAATCCTACCACTATTTCGTCACTCTTTACTTCAACCATCTGATTGTTGGCAAAACTAAATGCCAAGTTTCTTGATTTTTTGATTTCAATTTTAGTAGACATGCTATTTTGCATAATCAAATCAATACTAATAAGAGGAGAAAATTGTTCGCTAATTGAAACCTGAGAAATATCATATTCGGGAATGTAATTCTCACCATCAACATTCAATTCAGATGGATAACCAAAAAGCATTTGTCGTCCAATATTTGATACAAAATTACCTACATTATAGGAAGCACGATAAGCGTGCATGATGGTAATATTCCTGAAAATCTTTTGTAAGGCTTCAATCTTCGTAAGACCGGTAAAAGTAATTCTCCAGTTTGGAAGTGGAATTCTGGGAAATTTTGACATGGACATTTTCTTCGGATCTTTTCCGGTATAGGCAGCCAATAATGAATATAGTAAAACATCCTGTGAAGCAGGGCCATAACCTAGGGGATATCTTACCTCATCTCCATTAACGGAATCGGCAACAAAAGTCTGTCCGGAATAATTGGGATTTTCTTCGGCCAATCGATAGGCAATCGTTATACGATTGGATTTAAATTTTTCAAAATTTTCTGATAAATTGTCTGCCAATTCCTTATTAAAGGCTGAAGACCAGGCAATAGTTGACATACTAAAACTTCCATTGTCAACTGGTGAATATGAATGGAAAACGCCATCAGCATCTGCCCTAAAATATTCGGAATGATTAATTGAATAAGCCCGATCTGCATTCAATTCAACTTTAAAGCCCGGAAATGGTTCAACAGTTGCACGCATAGTTAAATTAGTGGTAGTTTTAGTCGCATAGGGTTGGTTTAGTAAGGTATCAACCGATAGCCAACCATATCTTACAGCGTCATTTCTTATATCTCGTTGGTCGCCAAAAACGAAGCCAATACCAGGTGCCAACTTGCTTGGTTGGTCATTGCTAAAATCAGTGTTGGAATTGTATTTCCATGAATTACCGAAGGAGGTTGGTTCAGGATAAAAACCAGGAATATAGGTGCCCCTAATTTCTGAATAATTGAAAGATGCTCTTTTTACACTCATCAGTACTTTCAAAATATTATCTGCAACTAATTTGAAATAATTTACCCGATTTTTAGGCTTTGGTTCTTCCTCTCCTTGCATTACTTCCCTTTGTAAGTTTTGACCAGCTACCTGCTGATTTTTTCTTTGAACCCGCCTTTGAGGTTTGTTCAGTGCTTTAAAATATGGTATTTTTTCGTAAAATTTTACAAAGTTAAAATCACCTGTAAATTGGATTTGTGCCGAATTTTCTATTTGATTTCCAAATTGTTCCTGAATAGATCGAGGAGATGCTCCCCAGTTAAAATTACCTTGATAATCTATTTGAGAACTGATCCAATCTACTATTGGAATTTTTTGAAGAGGAAGTGTATAGTTGGCCTGCAAAATTTGGTTATATCTATTGATACTTCCAAGTCTTCCAATTTCTTTAAAAACTTCCGATCTGTAAGCACTATACTCTTCATCTCCCTTTTCAGGGTTACCCTCCGGTTCATCGATGTAAGCGGTGGCATTTGCAGCAAAATCAAGTCTTAACGATTGAGACAAATCAAACTTAACATTATAATTTCTGTTCCAATCCCATTTTTTTACGTAAAAAGTTTCCATCGGAACATCTCCCCTGCTTTTATTTCTGAGCACCCGTTGATTGTGTTCACGAAACATATCTGTTCTGAATGAAATTAATTTAGGGGCTAAATAAAAATTGAAATCCTGAATAAGCTTTAAGTATTTTGATTTACTAAAAATTTTGGATTTTGCAAATGGTTTTATGGGTTTCGGATTATTAGAATAATTATATCCAAACCCACCTCGGTAAGCTTTTTTCATGTCGTATTCTACATCAATATTTCGCGAATAAATTTCAGAATACGCATAAGATAAACTCAGATTTTCAACGTCATAAATTTTACTCTTTTCTCCATTTACTTTGTCCTTACGAACGTTCATGAAATTAAGATTCTTTCTTTGCACGTAATCGACTGTAATTTTAGTTAAGGAATCACGTTGCTCCTGCGTGTCAAAGGAATCCAACTCATCTTGAAGCTTCACATCGGGGTCGAGGGGGTTGAACTGAGGCGTACTCGTTGCTTCAGAATAATCAAAATGGAAAGGTATTCGGATTCCTGATTTTTCGGGGAAAAATTTACCCAATTCCATATCTGTACTAAAATCAATAGCAGTTATTGCCTCTTGGGAAGTTTCATTAACCCTCTGCTCAATGCTGCCAAAACCGGCTGAATTATGACTCCCCATAAATGTTACCCTACCTAAATCTGCAAGGTTAGCAGAAATTCGAGCTGTAGCTGCCCAACCTCCTTTATTACTAAAATCGGTAAGTCTCATTTCATTCACCCAAACTTCTGCACTTTTTGGTAATCCATCATCACCAGCTGCAGAGTTAACTTGTTCGGGGTTTCTTAACCCAACTAAAATGGCCTTAACATCACTGATACTTGGCATACCTATGATGGTTACCTTAGCGTTTCCGTCATAAACCACATACGGAATTGAATTGCTAAGATTAGAATTTGGATCACGCATGGCGATATTTCGCTGTTGCTTGATCTCAACTAATTTTTCTAAATCGATACTGAAGCTGTTATCTTCGGGCCAAATTGCGTCAGGATCTGCAGCAGATGTTCCCCATGGTGTAAATTTTAATGGGATTTCATACTCATAATAGTTTTCAGAAAAGTCAGCACCAAAACGCATAAAAACACTTAATTCTCCTGTTTGAAGTTCTTCTGATTCAATCATTTTTTCAGCATGAACAAACATTTTAAGATTTTTATATTGCCTGAAGTCGAAATCAGTTGTTTTATATACCCCTCTTGCATCACCATCTTCCAAATTATCAACCTTCAAAACCATCGATTGCTCATTTCTTCGGATAATATCCGTTGTAGCAATATTAATTTCCCTTTCAATCCCTGGAGGAACAACATAAGGCACAGGATAGCGCTTCCCGTTTTCTTCAATATTAACCGCGGAAACATCAAAAGTAGTTTCACTCTGTAAATCGATTGGCAGTGTTGCTTCCATTCCTGGGAGCAATGAATTGTTAAATCTTCTCCATTCGCCACGAACAAGCTCAAGAGTGGCAAATCGAAGTACTGCAGGCCGCTCAAATCCGTTCATAAACATCCTTAAAAAACGAATTGATTTAAAATCTTGAATATTCCCAATAACTTTATCTGGTTGACTAATTGGGATTTTAAATTGATACCATTTGGTGTTTTTCAAATTTCCGTTTGGTAACTGATGTGAAGTTGCTTCATAAATATCAGTGATATAATTTTCACCAATATTCATTTTTAATTTATCCAGTTCGATTTCATATTGAAAATAGCGTTCTGCCTCACTTAATGTATTATCGTAATTAATATCTTCTATATTTGGAAGCGAAGTAGCTGAAGTTGGGTAGGGTTCAGGATTTTGATCGTTCGAAGGTGAATTCCCATCCGGATTATTAAAGTTTTTATATCGTTCGAGCACACTTGCATACTTATTATTGTCATCAAAATCACTCCCTCTGAAATAATGATAATTATCTGAGGCAGGATCTTCTAATGAATTAACATAAGCCAATGAATTTGTACCAAAATTATTTTGAATTTTATTCAGATAATCATGCCTACCGTTTGCACTGTTAAAGAAAGAACGTTCGTCGGCATCACTTAAACCATCATATCCAACATCCTGGAAAACTCTTGTTCCGGCCTGATTACTGAATGATTCAATCAATGACTGTAAACTTGGAACACGACCCCAAATCGTGGTATCTACATTAATAACCTCCGCTGTAGATGGGAGCCCGTTTTCAAAACTTTTTCGTGAATCACGTAAAATATCCTCTGAAACATCACCAAGGTTAAAATAAAGTTTTCCACTATTATTTGCATCTTCTGTAAATGGATCCATCAGCCAAAATTCAATATATTCTACATTAGTGGCTTCAAAATCTGTTGATTCAATCTTTCTCATCACCCCACCCCACCTCGATTCAGGATTATTCAACTCACCTTCCTGATTAATACCTGATGTTAATCCACCAATGGGTTCAACATCGAAATTATATGGCCCTTTTTCTTTCGGATAAAAAGCCATATTTAAAATCGGAATATTGGTTGGAATACCGTTAGGAATATCTTTATTCGGGAATATTTCAGTTTCCAACACTTGACGCACACTATTTTTCGACAATTCATTATTGTCAATATTCGATGGCTTTAGATTGGTATTTCGATCGTAAAACAACGGATCGATAATATACCAGGCAAATTTTGCCCTGTTTTTTCCATAATTAATCCCTTCGTTTGGTGCTGCTTCCGGAAAAACATCAAGCTGACCTTGAGGAGTACTGGCCAGCAACCATGCACCAAAGTTTTTTAAATCGAGTGTTGATTTACTTCCTTCAAAATCGTCGATATAAGAAGTTCCCGTTTTTCCGATTGCCTTAGAATGACCGGGAATAAAGTGAGCAAATTCACCATCCACATTAATTATCGATTTTTCTTTTGTACTAAAAAATGGCAATTTGTCAACCAATTTTGTCAACAAACGAGACTCTTCTTCAAAATTGAAATTAATTCCCCAAATCGTATTCGAAATCGGATCATCTCCATAATTGGTTTTTTGGGTAAGTGGTCTTTCGTTCAAATTGATAATGGTTGCACCAATATTTGTATTTTCCTTCAGCGCATAATTGATATGGGTTCCCATCATCCGCTTGGTTTGTAGATTGAACATGGAATTACTTTCAAGCGATACTTTTATAGGCGTTCCTGAATTCAGGATTCCTTCGTTAATAATCCTTACCCTTCCAAGGGTATAATCAACGGTATAATCAATGTTTTCTGTTAAAGGAATTCCACCTGCAGAAACCACCACTGAGCCTTGGGGCACATTTAGTGCATTCAAAGAAATTTCATTACTCGATGATGATTTATAAATTCCTTCCAAAATAAATTTATTCTTATCAGGATATTGTTCAGCACCAGTTTTGGTTAATGTATAAAGCGAATCAAAGGCGTATTTATTGGCAAGCTCCGGATCTAAAAACTGTTTTCTTAAATCCTTACCAAAAGGTTCAAGTACCGGGAAGAAGATTCGTCCGTTTGACGATTCAACCGTTCCTCCATTTGTAGCAGCCCCATCAATAAAATCAAAGATACCATCAGGTGGTGGGTTAAGTTGTGGATTCAAATTATCCATATTCATCAACCGAATTAATGGAACTCCTTTAACTTGCTCGCTTCCTTCGGTTAAATAGGCTGTTGGGATTCCATTCTCATTTCCTGAATAAAAAATATTGAAAATGAAATCATCAGGGTTTACCTGATAAGCTCTGATCGAATAAACATTTTTCATCATCAAATCCCACATCTGATTTCGGGTATTAACGGAAGTACTTTTTAACATTTTAACCATCAGCACTTGAGGCGCATTAATTCCCTGATCCGTAAATTCACCAACCTGATAAACTTTATTATCTCCGATTACGGTGTACTGATATGCAACGGCTAAAGTTTGATCAGAATTAAGTGTCGTATTTAGTGAGATAAAACCCAGGCGACTATTAAAAGTATATTCGGTTGGCCTTAACTTTCGGGCACTTTCAATTTTTTCAAAATCCTCACCCGCAATAAAATATCCTGACGAACCCAGATTTAGTGGGTCGTATTTCAGATAATTTGAAACCGTATTAATATCACGAAGCTGAGCAGTATCAAGTCTTGCCAACAATCCATTTGAATAATTCGAGGGCAAGCGACCTCCGGTAACCGGATTAATCATTTTATTGTTTGGATTATACTCACCTAAATCGGCCAAAGCCACGATATTTCTATTATCTGTTACAGCTGGACCAATATTAGTTACCCAAACTTCCATACGTGTAATATTAACATTGGAGGCAACAATTGGTAGATTTTTTAATGCTTCGTTATATCGATTACTGGGTTTGCCTTCACTATCGATAACATCCTCACGAAAATATTGGCCGATGAAAAAATGCCGATTTTCTTCATAGTCAACTGCTGTTAAACTAAATTCATTTGTTTGGGCGCCACCCTGAACTGTAATTGAAGAGGTTTGACTTTTTTGTTGAGAAAAAACACTGGTGATGGTTGCTCGCCCAAATTGCAATTTTGTTTTTATTCCGAACAAACTTTGGCTTCCGGTGATTAGTGTTGTCGGGAGAGGCAAGTTGACATCACCCGCTTCAATCAGTTGAACAATTTCATCTTCTTTACCTTCATATTTTAATGCCAATTTATTTTCAAAATCGAAGGTAGATTCAGTATTATAATTGGTTTTAAATTGAATTTTATCTCCAATATTGGCGAGTACACTCATTTGAATTTTCTCTTTGAAATCAAAATTGGTCGTACGCCTTCTTCGTACATCCAGCGTTTCGTCTTTTCGATTATTGGCAAGCACACCAAAAGTTAACTCAGCTGATCCCTGCGGTCTGATATCGATTAAATCACCTCCAAATATTTGATCAAAGACTTCGTTTCCAACATGCAAAGCAGGCAAGATTCCAGCTCTACTATCTCCGCTTGAAGTTTGAATTCGTTGTTTCCAATAATCACTTTCCGACTTCTTCAATGAATAGTTTTGATACTCCTGAAAACCCATATTGAATGGTGAGCGATAGTTCAGGTTTCCCATCCTACTAAAAAAAATATATTTGTTACCATCCGGATTATAGGCAACCTGAGATTTAATATTCGATGGTGTTTTTAAAAATAAGGGGCTCGTAAATTTATAATTGAAAGGATTGAAATATTCACTTTGAAACGGATATTTTAATTTATAAACTGCATTAGTATCTTGGGTTTGGAATGGATTATAGCTTTTTTCTTCAAGTTTTTTTTCATCAGGATTTGCATATAATTTGGGGGATACCAAAGTAAAAATGAATAGAAAAATCCATCCGATTAAAAAAATATGTTTTTTCGAAGATCTCAAAGATTGTAAAAGATTTTTAAACCATAAAATGAAACACGTATGTTTATTGTTAGGAGACACAAAAAGCTGTGATTAAAACATAAGCGACAAACAACTAGCATTCTACAAATTTTAAAATAGATAAAACGATCATGATTTTTTTAATCCAAAATAGATAACGCTAAAATGATTTCAATACATTTTTAATCAATTCTTCAACGCTTAGGTCGCTTCCTTTTGTTTCAAGAACTTTATCAATAGCTTTAGACGCAAGGTTTCTGTTAAAACCAAGAACCACCAAACCAGATAACGCTTCTTCCTTTTTTGTATTGTGTGAAAATGGAACATTTTCAACAATCCCATCTTCTTTCTCTAACTTATCTTTTAAATCGATAATGATCCTTTGTGCTGTTTTTCCACCTATCCCTTTTACCGATTGTAGTGCGGGGAAATTACTATTGATGATATTGGTATAAAGCTCATCAGGTCCCATAGACGATAAAATAAGACGAGCAATGTTTGCACCAACACCGGAAACGGAGATTAAATGAACAAAAAGTTTTCTCTCATTAATTGAATGAAATCCATACAAAAGCAGGGCATCTTCTCTCACTACAAAATGAGTGTGCAATTTGCAATTTTGCAGACCTTCAATTTGCGAATATGTATGCAATGAAATGTGGATTTGATATCCAATTCCGTTCACATCAATCACTACATAAGTTGGAGTTTTTTCAGCAATTTTTCCTTCGATATACGAATACATTCAGTAAGATTTTAGATTATTTAATTCAAGATAATATCTGCTTTAACAAACAGGTAAAAATACAAATTTAATTGTAGTAGCAAAACATGAATGCTTTAAAACATGCTATTGGTTAGACGTCCTGATAATCATTAATAAATTATAATTTTTAATCAGTATATATAAGGTTTAAAGATATGTTGAATGCTAGATATTCGTAATTTTGTAATTCATTTGTTTAGATATTCACAATAAACTTTTAGTAATGGATAATTTATTTAGAAAAGATGCCCTAATCTATCATTCTGAAGGAAGACCTGGCAAAATAGAGGTTATTCCAACCAAACCTTATTCAACCCAAAGAGATTTATCTTTGGCTTACACACCAGGGGTTGCCGATCCTTGTTTAAAGATCAAAGATAACCCCGAAGATGTTTATAAATATACTGCCAAAGGAAATCTTGTTGCAGTAATTTCGAATGGAACAGCTGTTTTAGGCCTCGGAGATATTGGACCAGAAGCCGGCAAACCTGTAATGGAAGGAAAAGGTCTGCTCTTTAAAATATTTGCTGATATAGATGTTTTTGATATTGAAGTTGATACCAAAGATATTGATAAGTTTGTTGAAACCGTCATTAATATTGCCCCAACATTTGGTGGTATTAACCTTGAAGATATTAAAGCTCCTGAATGTTTCGAAATTGAAGATCGCATTAAAGAAGCACTTAATATTCCGGTCATGCATGATGATCAACACGGAACTGCAATTATTACTTCTGCCGGACTTCTGAATGCACTAAAAATTAATAAGAAAAAAATTGACAAAATAAAAGTTGTAGTTAATGGTGCTGGTGCCGCTGCAGTATCTTGTACTAAGCTTTATATCGCTTTAGGAGTAAAACCAGAAAATGTAATCATGCTGGATTCCAAAGGTGTTTTACACGCATCACGCACTGACCTAAACAAAACGAAACAACAATTTGTTACAAAGAGAGATATACATACGTTGGCCGAGGCTGTAGTTGATGCTGATATGTTTTTGGGACTTTCTGTTGCAGGTGTATTTACTAAAGATATGCTCAGATCAATGGCTAAAAATCCTATCGTTTTTGCTTGTGCAAACCCTGTACCTGAAATCATGTACGAAGAAGCTGTATCTGTTCGTGCAGATCTTATCATGGGTACTGGCAGATCGGATTTTCCCAATCAGGTGAATAATGTTCTTGGCTTTCCCTTTATTTTCAGAGGAGCTATGGATGTAAGAGCTACTACCATTAATGATGAAATGAAATTGGCAGCAGCATATGCCCTTGCAAAATTGGCTCAGGAACCTGTACCCGAAGAAGTAAATATTGCCTATCATGCCACCAATTTAAAATTCGGAAAAGATTATATCATTCCAAAACCTATGGATCCAAGGCTGATTGAATTTGTTGCACCCGCTGTTGCAAAAGCGGCTATGGATACTGGTGTGGCACTAAAACCAGTTACCGATTGGGATGTTTATCGTGATGAATTAAGAAAAAGACTTGGAGTTAGCAATCCAATTGTTCGCCAAATTAAAGCCAGATCGAAAAGAGATCCAAAACGAGTTGTTTTTGCCGAGGCTGAAAATTACAAAATATTAAAAGCTGCTGAAATCGTTCTTAACGAAAAACTGGCAAATCCTATTTTATTAGGAAATGTGGAGGTAATTAAAGAACTGATTGAAGTCAATAACCTTGAATTAAAAGATGTTGAAATTATAGACCCAAAATCTGACATCGAGAAGAAACGCCGTCATGAATTTGCAGACATCCTTTATACCAAGCGTCAGAGAAGAGGGGTAACTTTAACGGCTGCCAAAGATATGATGCAACATCGTAATTATTTTGGCCCAATGCTCGTTGAAACTGGCTATGCTGATGCATTAATATCCGGATTAACCAGGAATTATCCTGACACATTGAAACCAGCAATTCAGATAATTGGTAAAAAACCAGATGCAAATATTGTTTCGGGCATGTACATCATTAATGCAAAAGAAGGCCCTATTTTCTTTGCAGATTGTACTGTTAACAAAAACCCCGATGTAGATACACTTGTAGAAATAACATTACAAACAACTTATGCGATTGAACAATTTAAATTAAACCCAGAGTCGCCTTCTTATCCTATTCAAACTTCGGATCAAATGATGGCGAAATACCTAAAAAGCAAAGAATTGCTGTCGCTAAATTGCATAAAGATCATCCAGAGTTGGTTGTTGATGGGGAAATGCAGGCAAATGTTGCATTAAATGCAGAGATGATCAAAGAAAACTTTCCATTTTCTAAACTAGCTGATGGTCCTGCAAATGCACTTATATTCCCATATTTGACTGCAGGAAACGTAGCTTACAAGTTAATGCAGGAAATGGGACACTATGAAGTTATTGGACCAGTCATTAACGGATTGAACAAATCTGTTCATGTATTAAACATGGGTAGCAGTGTTAACGATATTGTAAATATGGTTATGATTGCCGTTGTTGATGCCCAATGTGCCGAACTTAGAGAAAAGGGTGGAAAATGTTAATTTTAAACTTCTTTATTTAGCTCCATTTATTTGGAAAAAACAATTTAAAAAGCTACCATAACGGTAGCTTTTTTTATTGAACTCAAGATGGATTTCATTCAATTTTAATGATAAAAAGGACTCTATATCCACAGTTAAAAAAAACTATTTATATACTTTTATAAATTGGCTCTGTTATTGTTTTAACAATCAGTTATTTATATATTTGTCAAAAAATGAATCTCCTTAATTTAAACTAAAAATATAACTATGAATAAAATTACTGTTGTTGGGGCTGGTAATGTTGGAGCAACCTGTGCTAACGTAATTGCACATAAAGATTTGGCTCGAGAAGTAGTATTAGTTGATATAAAAGAAGGTGTTGCTGAAGGTAAAGCTTTGGATATTTGGCAAACTTCTTCAATCCAAAATTTTAATACCAGGGTAACTGGCGTAACCAATGATTATCTAAAAACAAAAGGATCAGGAGTAGTAGTGATTACTTCAGGAATTCCTCGTAAACCTGGCATGTCGCGCGACGATTTGATAAAGACAAATGCGAGTATCGTTAAAGATGTAACCGAAAAAGTTGTTAAATATTCTCCCGAGGCCATCATTATTGTTGTATCAAATCCTTTAGATGTTATGACTTATGCTGCTTATTTAGCAGCAAACAAACCTTCAAATAAAGTTTTCGGTATGGCAGGAATTTTGGATACCGGAAGATATCACGCTTTTATTGCAGATGCGTTAAATGTATCTCCAAAAGATATTCATTCTCTTTCTTTGGGTGGACATGGTGACTCTATGGTACCCTTACCTCGTTACACTTCTGTTAACGGTATTCCTATTACAGAATTACTTGGGAAAGATGAAATAAATAAAATTGTAGACAGAACTCGCTTGGGTGGTGGTGAATTGGTGAACTTAATGGGCACCTCGGCATGGTATGCACCGGGTGCGGCCGCGGCACAAATGGTTGAAGCAATTGTTGACGATCAAAAACGAATATTCCCCTGCTGTGCATGGTTACAAGGCGAATATGGCTTAAATGATATTTATATGGGCGTGCCAGTAAAACTAGGAAAAGGTGGAGTTGAAACAGTTTTTGAATTGAAGTTAAACGATGATGAGACCAAATTATTACAAGATTCGGCCAAGGACTTGAAAAAGGTTATGAAAACTTTAGATGACATGAAATTGTTCTAAAAGACACGAACAGTAATGATTTTAGAAGCACCCTACTTGATTAGGGTGCTTTTTTTGTGTAAATTTATAGCTTGTTGTCAATTTTAGTTCATGCAAAAATTAATTGTACTAAGCGGAGCAGGAATGAGTGCTGAAAGCGGACTTAAAACTTTCAGAGATCAGGATGGACTATGGAATAAACATAGAATTGAAGAAGTTGCTAGCCCCATTGCATGGAACCAAAATCCAGAAATGGTATTGGACTTTTATAATCAAAGGAGAAAACAACTTTTTGAAGTAGAACCGAATATTGCACATTATGCCTTAGTGAAATTAGAAGATAAATTTGATGTTCAAATCATCACTCAAAACGTTGATGACCTGCATGAAAGTGCTGGATCAACTAAAATTTTACATTTGCATGGAGAGTTAAAAAAAGCAAGAAGTACAATTGATCAA
Source organism: Bacteroidales bacterium (assembly GCA_963674935.2). Classification (GTDB taxonomy): domain Bacteria; phylum Bacteroidota; class Bacteroidia; order Bacteroidales. Next base: position 1,076,026 of record CAXXWZ010000002.1, on the reverse strand, counting down.
ACCTTAATTTACCAAATGGATGATTGGGAATTAATATGGGGCGACCATTGTGAAAAAGGATCACAACTACGACCACATATTGTATGGTTTGGTGAACCGGTTCCAAATATTTTAATCGCTTCTAAATTGGTTGAACAGGCAGATATTTTAATGGTGATTGGAACTTCTTTGGGCGTATATCCTGCAGCCGGATTAATACACGATGCCCCTCAAAACAGCATTAAATATTTGATAGATCCAAATGCTTCAAGAGATCATCATTTAAAAAACTTAACCATTTACAAAGGTACTGCAGGCGATGGCGTAGCCAAAGTTGTTAGTGAATTACTTCAGAACTAATATAAAATGAAATCAAAGATTTTAATTATTTGTACGGGAAACACTTGTAGAAGTCAAATGGCTGAGTACATTCTAAAGTCGTTTGACCCTGAACTTGAGGTAATTTCTGCCGGCACAGAACCAGGAAAAATTATCAATCCTCGAACAGTTAAAGTCATGGCTGAAATAGGAATTGATGTCAGCCTGTCGAAACCCAAAAAAGTAAATTGCTTTCTGACCTCCTCCTTTGATTATGTGGTAACAGTATGTGATGATGCACGAAAAATTTGTCCTGCATTTTTAGGGTTGGTTAAAAGCAGATTACATATTGGATTTGAGGATCCGGCAATGGCCAGAGGAACAGAGGAACAGGTGATGTCGAAATATCGGGAAATTAGAGATCAAATTAACCTTAAGTTTCAGGATTTCTACAAACACATTAAAACCAATATGCATGACTGAACACCATCAATATCTTTTGTCGAGATGCCAGAAATATTGCAGCTATCAGGAACGATCCATATTTGAGGTAAAAAACAAACTTTACGAATGGAAAAGCCAACCAAAGGTGGCTGATAAAATTATCATCCAACTTATTGAAGATAACTATCTGAACGAAGAACGTTTTGCCAAATCTTTTTCCATCGGTAAATTCCGTCATAAAAAATGGGGTAAGAATAAAATCATTTATGAACTTAAGAAAAAACAAATTCCTGAACTCATCATCCAAATTGGTTTAGCCGAAATTGATGAAGATGAATACCATCAAACATTAAAAGAATTAATCAATAAAAAAATTGATGAAGTCAGAGAATCTAATCCCCTTAAAAAAAAATATAAAGTAGCCAATTATGCCATTAATAAAGGATTTCACTCAGGTTTTGTTTGGGATATTATTAATGCTGAATTCAGCTAAAAGACATTTAAATTAATCGCATAAATTTTCGTAAATTTGTGATTCATACCCTATAGATATAATTAATGGCTACACTTGATGAAATCAAAAAATTAAAGAAAAGATTGGATGCTTTAAGGAGGTTTCTTTGACATTGACCGAAAGAAAGAACTTATTGCTGAAGAAGAAAAGCTAACCCAGTCGGCTAACTTTTGGAATGATCCCAAAAAGGCAGAAAAAATTCTAAAAAAAATTCAAGACAAAAAAATGTGGACTTCAGCCTATGAAAAAGGGGTCCAAAGTATTGATGATTTAAGTGTCATTTTTGAATTTTATGGAGAAGGTGAAGCCAGTGAAAAAGATGTTGAACAACAATACGAAAGCTGCCTAAAAATAATCGAAGACCTTGAGTTCAAGAATATGCTCTCGGGCGAAGAGGATAAACTGGGAGCAATCGTGAATATCAATCCCGGAGCCGGTGGTACAGAAAGTCAAGACTGGGCTGAAATGCTGATGAGGATGTATATCCGTTGGGGCGAACGCAATCATTTTAAAGTTAAACAACTCGATTTTCAGGAAGGTGATGGCGCCGGTATAAAATCCGTAACACTTGAATTTGTTGGTGATTTTGCCTTTGGTTATCTAAAAGGCGAAAATGGGGTTCATCGATTGGTGCGCTTATCTCCCTTTGATTCAGCCAATCGCCGCCATACTTCTTTTGCTTCGGTTTATGCCTACCCCGTTGTTGATGATAATATAATCATTGAAATTAATCCGGCAGATATCAGCTGGGATACTTTCCGTTCTAGCGGACCCGGAGGTCAGGGTGTAAATAAAATTGAATCGGCCGTTCGGTTGCATCATGAACCAACCGGAATTGCAATCGAATGTCAGGAAACACGATCTCAAGGACAAAATAGAGAAAAAGCCATACGCATGCTCAAATCTCAATTATACGAATTAGAGCTGCGCAAACAAAGAGATGCACAGTCGGAGATTGAAGGAACTAAGAAAAAAATTGAATGGGGATCACAAATTCGATCTTACGTAATGCATCCATATAAAATGGTTAAAGATGTAAGAACAAGTCATGAAACTTCCAATGTTCAAGCTGTTATGGATGGAGAAATCAATGATTTTATAAAAGCATACCTGATGGAATTCGGAAATAATTAACTTTGATAAAAAAAAACGCATGTACACCATTTATCACAATCCTCGTTGTAGCAAATCAAGAGCCGGTTTAGCATATTTAAAATCAAAAGGATATGAATTTCAAATTATTGATTATTTAAAAAATCCTTTATCTAAATCAACATTAAAAGAAATTTTAATGAAAATGAATGTAAAACCACAAGAAATCATCAGAACCCAGGAAGCCGTTTATAAAGCAGAGTTTAAAGGTAAAAACTTCACGGATGAAGAATGGATTAATGTGCTCATTGAGCATCCTAAACTTATTCAACGTCCAATTGTCTCAAAAGATTATAAAGCAATTTTAGCTCAACCACCGGAAAATATTGACGAATTATAATTAAATTGCCTTATAAAACTTACCTGATGAAACACTCAGGGTTTTATTAAAAAACGCAAAGGAATTCAATTGAAGCATAAGTGGCAAATGATTAACACATTACAAAATTTAAACCAATGAAAAATAAACATTCCTACACCAATTTATCAATTTGGCAAGACAGTCTTGAATTAGTAAAAAGTGTTTATGTTCTTACCAGTATCTTTCCTGAAGAAGAAGCCAAATGCATAATCGAGCAATTAAAGAGTCGCGCAATTGAAATTCCAATTTGTATTTCAAACGGAATGACCACCAAAGATTTTCGTGAAAGAAGAATTAAATTATCCACTGCTAATCAAAAACTAACGGAACTTGAAACCTTACTTATTATTGCTAATAAGCTTAATTTTATTTCAGATGAAGATGTTGAAAAATTCAGCCTCTCCAGTCAAAACATCGGGATGCATCTTGATGGACTTATCATGAAATTTAAGCCAACGGATAATCAGAAAATGGAATTATAGTAAATACATATTTCACTAACCCAATTATCCAGTTAAAAAGATTTAATTATGCCAACACCCGCGTTTAAGTATCAGGAACCTTTTCCATTAGGAAAAGATGAAACAGATTATTATTTACTCACTAAAGATCATGTATCTGTTTCTGAATTTGAAGGAAAGCCCATCATTAAGATTGAGCCTGAAGGTTTAACAAAATTAGCCAATGCTGCATTACGTGACACTTCATTTATGTTGCGTCCCGAGCATATCAAAAAAGTTGCAGCCATCTTAACAGATGCTGAAGCAAGTGAGAATGACAAATATGTAGGACTAACCATGCTTCGAAATGCAGAAGTTTCGGCAAAAGGAGAACTTCCGTTTTGTCAGGATACAGGTACCGCTACCATTGTTGCTAAAAAAGGTCAGCAGGTATGGACAAATAGTAATGATGAAGAAGCACTCTCAAAAGGAGTATATAAAACGTATACTGAGGAAAATCTGAGATACTCTCAAACCATTCCTTTGGATATGTACAAAGAAGTTAATTCAGGAACGAATTTGCCGGCTCAAATTGATATTTTAGCTACCAGTGGAGATGAATATAAATTTTTGTTTGTAGCAAAAGGAGGAGGTTCTGCCAATAAAACCACCCTCTATCAGGAAACAAAAGCATTATTAAATCCGGAAAAGTTGGAAAGCTTTTTAATTGAGAAATTAAAATCACTTGGAACAGCCGCTTGTCCTCCTTACCATGTTGCATTTGTGATTGGGGGAACCTCAGCCGAAACCAATTTAAAAACGGTTAAACTTGCCTCTGCAAAATATTACGATAATTTACCCAAAGAAGGAAACGAAGGCGGACAGGCATTTCGGGATATAGCCCTTGAAGAGAAAATTTTACAAGCTGCTTACGATTTAGGAATCGGCGCTCAATTTGGTGGAAAATATTTTGCTTTAGACATCAGAATTATTCGATTACCACGTCATGGTGCAAGTTGTCCGGTAGGAATGGGTGTTTCCTGTTCTGCCGACAGAAATATCAAAGCCAAAATAAATAAAGACGGTATTTGGATTGAAAAAATGGAAGACAATCCCGGACGTTTTATCCCTGAAGAATTGCGTAATCCGGAAGAAGGTGGTGCTGTAACTATTGATCTTAATCAACCGATGAAAACAATGCTCGCCGAACTAACAAAACATAATGTTGGTACGCGATTATCGCTAAATGGAACCATTATCGTTGGCCGAGATATTGCTCATGCCAGGCTAAAAGCCAAAATTGACAGCGGTGAAGGACTTCCTCAATACATCAAAGATCATCCTATTTATTATGCCGGACCTGCAAAAACACCTAAAGGAAAACCTTCAGGCTCTTTCGGTCCAACAACAGCCGGACGAATGGATTCATATGTTGATCTATTCCAAAGCCATAACGGAAGCATGATCATGATTGCCAAAGGAAATCGTAGTCAGCAAGTAACGGATGCTTGTAAAAAGCATGGAGGATTCTATTTGGGCAGTATTGGTGGTCCGGCAGCTCTTTTGGCTCAGGAAAATATTACCAAAGTGGAATTATTAGAATACCCTGAACTTGGAATGGAAGCCATTTATAAAATTGAAGTAAAAGATTTCCCAGCATTTATTTTAGTGGATGACAAAGGGAATGATTTTTATAGTATGTAGAAAGAAGAAGTGAGAATTCAGTAGATAGTAGTTAGAACAAAGTCTTTTTAAATACTGACTACTCAATTTAATCTTCTGTATTTATTCCAGTTTTATTTATACTTTTTTTTTACAACATAAAGAAACAAAACATAGAGGTGGTTGGATAAATTTATCTGATCACCTCTTTTATTTTACAATAGTTTAGGGGTGTCACCCTAGGATGACTCCCCTTTTTTGTGTCTCCCCAAATATTTTTACTTTACTTTTGTTATGAAGTAAAACGAAGTATCATGTTCAGGATAGAAAAAGACACGCTAGGTACTATAAAAGTTCCGACCGATAAATATTGGGGAGCACAAACTCAAAGATCAAAAGAGAATTTTAAGATTGGTGAGCAACTGATGCCCAAAGAAATTATTTATGCTTTTGCGTACCTTAAAAAAGCAGCGGCTTTAACCAATTTTGAATTGGGAGTTTTGGCTGAAGAAAAAGCCGTTTTGATCGCTCAGGTTTGTGATGAAATTTTGGAAGGAAAACTTGATGACCATTTTCCATTGGTTGTTTGGCAAACTGGATCGGGAACCCAATCAAATATGAATCTTAACGAAGTAATCGCCAACAGAGCCCAGGTGCTGAATGGAGGGAAACTTGGAGATGCAAAAACTATTATCCATCCCAATGATGATGTTAATAAATCGCAATCATCGAACGATACTTTCCCAACGGCCATGCACATTGCGGCATACAAAATGATTGTTGAAATAACCATCCCTGGTGTTATTAAACTCAGAAATACTTTGAATGAAAAAGCGAAAGCTTTTAATAAAATTGTAAAAATTGGCCGTACCCATTTAATGGATGCCACTCCTTTAACTTTGGGTCAGGAATTTTCGGGCTATGTTTCTCAACTCGATCATGGATTAAAAGCATTAAAAAACACTTTAGCTCATTTAAGTGAGTTAGCGCTTGGTGGAACAGCCGTTGGCACTGGAATTAATACACCGGAAGGTTATTCCGAAATGGTTGCAAAAAAGATCGCTGAGTTAACAGGCTATCCTTTTGTTACGGCCGAAAATAAATTTGAATCACTTTCGGCACACGATGCCATTGTTGAAACTTCTTCTGCCTTAAAAACTTTAGCTGTAAGTTTGATGCACATTGCCCAAAACACCCGATTACTGGCATCCGGACCGCGTTGCGGAATTGGTGAAATTATATTTCCTGTTAATGAACCAGGCTCATCCATTATGCCTGGAAAAGTAAATCCAACTCAGGCAGAAGCTTTGACGATGGTTTGCGCTCAGGTTATTGGAAATGACACAGCAATTACGGTTGGTGGAATGAATGGGCATTTTCAACTGAATGTTTTTAAACCTATGATGATTTTTAATCTTCTAATGTCTGCCAGATTAATTGGAGATGCTTGTGTTTCATTCAACAACAATTGTGCAGTTGGCATTGAGCCCAATATTTCTAACATTGAAAAAAACCTGGAAAATTCGCTGATGCTAGTCACAGCTTTAAACCCACATATAGGTTACGAAAATGCCGCTAAAATCGCTAAAAAGGCTCATGAAGAAGGAATTACTTTACGTAAAGCTGCGATGAAACTTGGACTTGTAACTGATGAACAATTCACAAAATGGGTTGATCCGAAGAGGATGATTGGGAGATAAGACCCCTCTGTTCGCTCAAATGCGAACATCTCCCCAAAAGGGAGAATACATTATGCATACCTTAGTGCTCCGAGGGCTTAAAACCCTCGGAGGGTAATCAGATTATCTTTCATTAAGCTTAAAATATTGTCAGTTCGAGCCAGTCGAGAACCTCTTAACACTCAGCCACCTATCGACTAGCTCAAGGTGATTAAAGGATTTCTTTGGAAATTTTTTCAATTTTAATTATTCTCTCCACCAATAATTTATTTCTTTAGTTTTTGACAAAGAAACAACCTCATTAGGCTTTGGAGTTATTGTTTTAAATGAATACTGTTTAGCTCCTACCAAAAACATCTCAATAGGTTCAGTCCATGTATGAATACTTAATTTAAATTTTCCCCAATGAATGGGAACAACCCATTTGGCGTTTACATCTGCAGCAGCCTGAACCGATTGTTCCGGTAGCATATGAATGGCTTCCCAATCTTTGTTGTACTGCCCACATTCGATAAAAACTAAATCGAATGGTCCAAATTTTTCTCCTATTTCTTTAAAGCCATTGAAATATCCTGAATCTCCGCTAAAATAAACTTTCTGTGAACTTCCAAGTATGGCATAACCACCCCAAAGGGTTGTCATGCGATTTGTTAATCCACGACCTGTGAAATGACGAGAAGGTGTGAGGACAATTTTTAAATCCTTGCCAAGTTCTACCTCATTCCACCAATCTAAATCAGTGATATTTTTTGCTGGCACGCCCCATTTTTCGAGATGAACCCTCACCCCTAAAGGAACATAAAATCTTTTTACTTTACTTTTTAATTCCTTGATTACGTAATAATCCAGGTGATCATAATGATCGTGTGAAATTAAAACTGCATCGATTTCGGGTAAATCCTCAACCGACATTTGATTTTTATAATCGAACCGCTTTGGCCCCATCCATGAAAACATGGATGCTCTTTTACTAAAAACCGGATCAATAAGCAAATTTCTTCCATCAACCTTCAACAAAACTGATGAATGGCCAAACCAACTAAATTTAATCTCTGAAGGCTCTTTTTCGGATTCAAACTTTTTGGAATCAAATTTTTCCGTGTTGATTGAATGTGCTGGTTTTCGATCAGCTCCTTTTTTAAGAAACTCTTTCATGGTCTCCCACTTTGGGGCAGCCATTTTAGTTTCAATTGGATTTTCAAAAACCTCCCCATTAAAATTTGGAGAACTGCTTAACTTAAGTTTGTGAGCATTACTAATCTTCCCTCCTAATTGAGGATTAAGTATATAAATCAGCACTCCAACTATAAGAATTGAAGTTATAATTAAAAAAAATATCATTCGTTTTCGTTTCTTCATTAATATTTTGCGATTTCCTGCTATCCTAATTTTCTTACTTTATCCATCATCCAATCGAAAGATTTATCACTCAATAATTTCCTGGTTAACAAAAGAAGTTTAGCAAATTTTCCGGCGGCATAGCGGGTTTTTGGCCGCCGTGCCCGAATCGCTTTTAAGATAACTTTTGCGATTATGATTGGCTCAGAACCTTCCTGTTTTTCTGTCATTCGACGATACATGGGTTCGTTTAATTTTACCAAAGGAGCGTATGCCGTTTTTCCGGATGCTTTCTCCATGCTCTCAAATGAAATACCACCCCATTCTGTATTAATAGCTCCAGGCTGGATTATTATTGTTTCTATTCCGAATGGTTTTAATTCGGGTCGCAAACTATCGCTTAAACCCTCAACTGCATATTTAGTAGCGTGGTACCAAACCCCTAAAGGTTCGCCAAATTTTCCACCAATCGATGAAATATTTATAATCCGTCCTGATTTTTGTTTTCGCATAAATGGCAGCACCAATTGTGTCAACCTTGCCAAACCAAATATATTGACTTCAAATTGTCGTTTAGCTTCATAAATTTCAACATCTTCCAAAGCACCATAAGAACCATAACCCGCATTGTTTACTAACACGTCAATATTTCCTTCTTCCGAAATGATTTTATCAACTCCTGCTTTCATAGATTGATCATCCGTAATATCCATTGATAATACTTTAATCCCTTTCTCTGCAAGGTCTTTCATTCTTTCCAAGCGCCTTGCTGCAGCGTAAACTGTGAATCCTTCCTTGTTTAATAAAATGGCTGTTGATTTTCCAATTCCGCTGGAGGCACCAGTAATTAAAACAATTTTCTTTTTCATTTTAACTGAATTATTATTCATTTTTATATTAAATTTTTTAATTTTTTATTGAATCCCAAAGCATTTGAAACATCGTTTCAGCACTTTTTTTATTCCATTCAATTTGTTTTTCTTTGATAGTTTTTGTGAATTCATTAATCAAACCATTCACACATGCGAAAATAAATGAAGTGTCCACATCTTTTAAAATCATCTCCTTTTTTGCTCGTTCAAGAAGTTCAAAAAATGCTAAAAAAGGTTGCATGCCTTCTGTCTTAACTCCCTCGTCTATGTACGGAGAACGAAAGTATTGCTCCAAAAATGCAGACACCCGAAAATCGGCGATGGTGTTCTCCATCATTTTCACAAAAAGTTCATTAAACAAAGATTTGAACGGCTGATCAAATGACAAATTTTGCATTACATCATTTGCTTTTTGCCTTTTTAAATGCAAATACAAACTGTTTATGAGCTCACCTTTATTCTTGAAATAAATATATAAGGTACCTGTGGCAATTCCTGCTTCCTTTGCAATCTTAGCCATGGTCATACCTGTGAAGCCCAACTGTTCATTCAAATGCAGGGTTGCTGCATAAATAGCTACTATTTTTTTATCATCTTTTGGTCTCACGCTGCAAATATAATGAATTTTTATTCATTTAAACAAAAAATATTTTCATCTCATAATTACAAGAATTTTTTAATTAATTATTGCGGCCGGAACTGCCTGCAAACCTTCAAGGCGATAGACAAATGCGTACTTCACTATTTTTTTATTTCTAATAATCGGGATTTCTTTTACCAATTCAATTTTATTAAAAATACCGTTATAAAAATTGGCCGGATGATTAAAATCGTTGCTCATGGTGATATAATAGCCACTCATTCCAATTTTCAACCCACCCCTTTTTTCGTTTATCCATGCATATTTATGGATACGTTCCAATTCACCAAGAGCGAAAAGCTTTATCCCCAGCGGTTGTGCAACATAATAATCAAGATGTGCTGCTGGAAACCATCGTTGTACTATAATCGCATTTTTTGCTATTGTTTGATCCTTATTGATTAAAATCTCGAATTCATCTTTCAGCTGATCCCAGCCGTACATATCCAAACTAACATCTGATTTGCCTTTTTTGACTTTTTCCACTGAATGATCTAAAGGCAATATCCCATAATTTATTTGGCCAATTCCAAGTGCGATCAAACTTCCAAGTAACAATACTGAGGCAATCAAAGGCCATGGGAAATTTTTACCGGAAAATTTCTGAACCAAATAAACTGCAGGAAAAATTAGTAACGTCATGTAAGCAGGGCCTGTCCAATGTGGTAGAGTTTGTCTGAATAAGGCAACACCTAAAAATGTTAAGATAAGGGGAAGACTCAAGAAAAGTAAAAGATGTTGATATTCTGTTTGGATATTAATTTGTCGACGAATTACAGCAATCAATGAAATGATGATCAGTACAAAAACTATCGGATTATTATATAGAACCTGGCCTATCAATTCCGAAAAGAAATAATCTACCCTCAGCATTGCCTGGCTCGTGGTTACCCGATCGCCATGAAAAATAAAGCTGATAAAATCATTCTGGAAATTCCATATAATTATAGGAAGGCTTAAAATAATTGAAATTAAAATGGAAAGATACAAGGTCTTTGTCCTAATCCATTTTCGTTCGCAGCAAATCACGTATAGCCCAAATCCTCCCCATAAAAAAACCGAGGTGTATTTTGAAAGTATGGCCAATCCAATTGCAATTCCAGCATAAATCAAATATTTTTTTTGAAGCTTAAGCTCATGCTTTTTTGTAACAACGTGGAGCAGCATATATACGCTGAGTAACCAGAAAAATGTTTGAGGAGCATCCGGCAAAAGAAAGGTTCCTGCGATGATAAAACAATAGATCGAACTCGTAAACAGTAAAACTGCGAATAAACCTGCTTTCGGATTTTTAAGTGTTTTTGCAATTAAATAAACCAACCAGGTACTTGCCATTCCTAAAGCAATAGGTCCAAGTCGTAAAAATAATTCAGAATCGAAAGTTAGGTTGAGTGTGAAAATCTGGATAATCCATCCCAACATGGGTGGATGATCAAAATGGCTTAATGCCGGATATAACGCATAGGTCCAATAATAAACTTCATCATTTCCAAGATCAATTGAATAGGCAATAAAAGCACGAATAACTGCCGATAATAAAATTATACTTACAACGATCTTCTCGTATTTATTACTTAGGCTCATGCATGAGTTTTAAAGCGAATACTGCGTGCTATTCGAAAAATTAAATATCCCATTGAAACAAAAATTAGAAAAGCAAAAATCCTAAATACCCAAGTATTCACCCATTTTACTTCTTGTATTTTTGGCAATTCCATTTCACCATCATGACGTATAAACGGATTCAAATAAAATTTATTTCCATTGGAGAAAAAGATCTCTATTCTAATATAACTGTCACTTTCTTTCATTTGATAAGTCCCTGAAAAAGCATTTAATGCCGTTTCCGCAATCTCACCATGCTGCCCAACAAACCTAATCTCAGATGCCATCTTATCAATTTCAATTTGAATACGATCATCAATTAAACTAACAGCTTTTATGGTAGCAATCTGCTTTAATTTCTCCTTTTTAACTTGGTATGAATCACCTCTTTCCCTATAAATTTCTACGCCAAAAGCATTCCCTGATTTTAAGGATGAAATAATATTTTCCTTATTCAACTCTGGCACGTTAATGAAAGTGCAATAATGACCAACCTCATCCGGGTTGAAAATATCATGTGCATCATCATCGCTTAAAATGGTGACATAATGGCCTGAAGAAAGTGCAGCATCCCAGTGTTCTAATGAAACCCTGTAATTATTTAAAACCTCAATCCCATCGTAGTTTGTTAAGTACTTGAAATCATCCGGGGCGTAACCCTTTCTTAATTTAGGATGCGCAATAAAAACCAATTCATTATTTTCACGGATTTTATTTAAAACCTGTTGTTTATGACTTATTGTTTGATAAAAAAAGAAATCGAACCAATCAACTTTTGATGCCCCGATACACACTTGATGGTTTTTAAAAATCCCGTACCCATGTTCATAAACAGGTACATAAGAAGGAAATTCTTCGCGGTGGCGATTAATTTTCATGTAATCAGAAGTAGCAATTATATCATAATCCAGAAACTGATAAATACTATCAATTCTTTCATTTGTATTCATTCTTCCACTGGTAATTCCTTTCCATGCATAGGATTGAATTTGAAAATTAGCCTTAACCCATGAATTTGAATCCATTGTAGAATAAGGATTGAAAATCTGCTGTCCGGAAAATTGTTTTGGTTCAGGGAAATTATAAAATTTACTTTCTAAATAGGGCAGCCATAACAATCCCAATATCAATAATATCAGAATCAGAAATAACTTTATAAGGTTAAATAAAACTCGAAATAAAATCATGGATCAAATTTTGAATTAAATGCAAAGATAATGGAAAAGCTGCTCTTTGTGTTGTAGACATTTGCTTTCTTTTGGCATTAAATATGTGGAGAAACAAATATCATCCCAATTTGGGAACCTTTTCCTAATTTGTAAGTATAAGTACTAATTCTTCATTTGGGAATAAATCTCTTATGAAACAATTTACAATTAAAACTAGATGACGATGAACCCATTTCGAATATTTATAGTAGAAGACGATGAGTTCTATGGAGAGATGTTAAAACATCATCTTTCGAAAAATCCTGATTATGAGGTTGAACTCTTTCTCACTGGTAAAGAGTTCTTAGCCAATTTACATAAAAAACCATCAGTCATATCTTTAGATTTTACCCTTCCCGATACAACCGGTCTGGAGGTAATGAAAAAGATAAAGGATATAGCTCCGGATGTTCCTGTTATCATCGTATCAGGACAGGAAGAAATTTCAACTGCAGTCAGTTTATTAAAAGAAGGTGCTTATGATTATTTTGAAAAAAATGATGAAACAAAAGATCGCCTTTGGAATGCCCTCATAAAAATAAAAGAAAACATTGGGTTAAAACAAGAAATCTCTGTTCTTAAAGAAGAAATTGGTAAAAAATACAAAATAGATAAAGCCATTAAAGGCAAGAGCAAGGCAATTAAAGATATATTTGACCTGATTGAAAAAGCTGCCAGATCAAATATTACGATCTCCTTAACTGGTGAAACCGGAACAGGTAAAGAACTTGCTGCACGCGCTATTCATTATAATTCTCCTCGGGCAAAAAAACCATTTACAGCCATCAATGTTTCGGCTGTACCCAAAGAGCTAATTGAAAGTGAATTGTTCGGACATGAGAAAGGCTCGTTTACCGGAGCCAATAGTCGCAAGCTAGGTAAATTTGAAATTGCAAATAAAGGGACTTTGTTTTTAGATGAAATTGCTGAGATGGACGCTAATATGCAAACAAAATTGCTTCGTGTATTGCAAGAAAGGGAGTTTACTCGTGTTGGGGGAAATCAGGTTATAAAAGTTGATGTACGTTTGATTGTGGCAACCAATAAAGATTTATCTGAAGAGGTTCACAAAGGGAATGTGAGAGAAGATCTGTATTACAGGCTTTTAGGCCTCCCAATTGAAATGCCACCTCTTCGTCATAGAGGTGATGACATTATTGTTTTATCGAAATTTTTCCTTGAAGAATTTGCCAAAGAGAACAAAGTTCCAGTACCGATACTCTCAGCTGATGCTTCGGAAAAGTTATTGAAATATCCTTATCCGGGTAATGTTCGTGAACTGAAAGCGGTAATTGAACTAGCTGCAGTACTCTCAAATGATAATACCATCCATGAATCTGAAATTACTTTTAATTCAGCTCACGGAACTAGTGATTTTCTGATTGAAGAGGATACGCTGCAAGGCTATGAAAGAAAGATTATCAAATTTTACTTGCAGAAGTATAATAATAATGTGCTTCAGGTTGCCAAAAAACTTGATATTGGAAAGTCAACCATTTATCGCATGCTAAAAAGCAAGGAAATTTAAGCTTATATTTTCATGCAACAAAAAAAATATAAAGTTGATCGGATCAAATCATTTGTAGGTGAAGATAAAATGATGCTACATAAAATGGTTGATATTTTCCTGGAAAACACACCCAAAATGTTAAGCATTATTAAAAAAAGCTTGATTGATAAAGATTACCCAACACTTCAGTTTAATGCGCATAAACTAAAAACCAGTATCGATCATTTTAGCATTGAAACGCTTACAACAGAGATTAGGCAAATTGAAAATTATGCCAAAGAAGAAATAAATTTACAATTATTACCCTCGTTGGTTAAAAAGCTGGATCTGGAACTTCAGGAAACAATAGCAGAAATAAAAGCCGATTTTAATATCTCATAAATTACAAAGGAATATTCCCATGTTTTTTTGATGGATTTGCCTTACTTTTATTACTTGTCATTTCCAATGCCTCAATAAGCTTATATCGGGTTTGTTTTGGATAAATAATTTCATCAATATATCCTAATTCAGCAGCTTTATAAGGACTTGCAAAAGTTTCCCGATAATCATCTACTGCTTTCTTTTTCTCCTCATCAGTTAATGCATTTCTAAAAATAATATTCACTGCACCATCGGCTCCCATCACTGCAATTTCTGCAGTTGGATATGCAAAATTTACATCTGCCCCAATGTGTTTACTCGACATCACATCATAAGCTCCTCCGTAGGCTTTTCGCGTAATTAAAGTAATTTTAGGTACAGTAGCTTCCGCAAATGCATATAAAAGTTTAGCCCCATGTTTGATGATTCCACCAAATTCCTGAGCAGTTCCGGGTAAAAATCCGGGTACATCTTCAAGGGTTATAATCGGAATATTAAATGCATCACAGAAGCGAATAAATCTTGCACCTTTTATTGATGAATTAATATCTAACACCCCAGCTAAATAAGCCGGTTGATTGGCGACAATTCCAACTGACCTCCCACCTAAGCGGGCAAAACCAACTATGATATTTTGCGCATAATGTGGTTGAATTTCAAAAAAATTATGATCATCAACCACTATTGTGATTAATTCATGCATATCATAAGGTTTATTCGGATCGGCAGGAATTAATGTTTGAAGCTTTTCATCCGCTCTTTTAATATCATCTGTACATGGTTTCATGGGTGCTTCTTCCATGTTATTTGAAGGAATAAAGCTAAACAATTCACGAATCATCATCATGGCTTGCTCGTCATCATCGGCCATAAGATGAGCTACACCACTTGTTGCATTGTGTGTCATTGCACCCCCTAATTCTTCTTTGGTAACCTCCTCATGTGTAACTGTTTTTATGACATCCGGCCCGGTCACAAACATATAACTTGAATCTTTAACCATCATCACAAAATCCGTCATGGCAGGAGAATAAACTGCTCCCCCTGCACATGGTCCAAGAATAGCTGAAATTTGCGGAACTACTCCTGATGACATCACATTTCGGTAAAAGATATCAGCGTAACCTCCTAAGCTCTCCACTCCTTCCTGAATTCTGGCTCCTCCTGAATCATTTAGGCCAATAACTGGAGCACCCATTTTCATTGCTAAGTCCATAACCTTAATAACTTTATTGGCGTTGGCACGGCTTAATGTTCCCCCGAAAACAGTAAAATCCTGAGCAAAAACATAAACTAAACGCCCATCAATTTTACCGTATCCTGAAACCACACCATCTCCCAATATTTTATTTTTATCTATCCCAAAATCGGTAGCGCTGTGAACAACAAATTTATCAAGTTCGACAAATGTATCAACATCAAGTAAAAACTTAACCCGCTCTCTGGCTGTAAGCCTGCCGGCATCATGCTGTCGTTTTGTTCGTTCAACACCACCACCTAGTTCAGCCTTTTTATTAACCTCCTCAAACTGTTTAAATTTATCTTCTAAATTTGCCATTTCAAATTTTTTTTATTCAACGATAATTAATGATTGGTGACCATCAACAACATCACCTTCCTTCACTAAAACTTCTTTAATTAACCTGTCTTTTTTAACTTTATACTCACTCTCCATTTTCATTGCAGAAATAATAATGAGCGTATCGCCAGCTTTTACATAATCTCCAGTTTTAACTAAAACCTTTACCACTTTCCCTGGCATGGGCGTAGAAATTATGTTTGAATCAGTTCCGGCATCTTTTTTTCTACTCTTTAAATATTTGCTTTCCGCATCAATGATCTCAACATCAAATGATTCATTGAGGGTATTAACCAAATATTCTTTGCTCGAACCATTTTCAATCATTTCAATATTATAGGACACACCGTCCATTAGTAATGAATAAACTCCTTTTTCAACCATAACTACGTCAACATCATACTTTTTATCATCGAGTAAAATCTTCACCTTATTCCCAGTTCGATTTAACAGTTCTACCTTTGCGGTTCTGTCGTTTATTTTTATTTCGTAAGACATATATTCTTTTTATCCATTTAGAAACGTAGTGTGTTTTTTTTCCTTCCAAAATCTTTCCAGTTATTCCCTAACTGATTTTTTGATTTATCCGGCTGAATTGCATTTACTTTATCTATATAATCAACGAAGGCAGCAATGATAGCCACCTCTTCACAATTCCCGCAAGTTGGTGTTTTAGCCATTAAAAAATCAAAATTTTTCTCTATAAAATGGGTATTATACTTTCCTGATTCAAAATCAGGGCAATCCAATATTCTTTCCAAAAATCTAATTGAAGTTTTAATTCCGGTAATTTTATAATTATGCAACGCTCTTCTCAAACGGGCAATTGCTTCATCGCGTGTTTTAGCCCATACAATGAGTTTAGAAATCAAAGGGTCATAATACATCGGAATTTCGTATCCCACATACACATAACCATCATGACGAACGCCCAACCCAAGAGGTTCTGAAATATGCTTAATTACACCAGGGCTTGGCATAAAATTATTATCCGGATCTTCAGCATAAATTCGGCATTCAATGGCGTGGCCATCCTGACGAAGCTCTTCCTGCTTAAACGACAAAATTTTCCCATTGGCAATATTGATTTGCTCTTTTACCAGGTCAACGCCAACCACTCTTTCGGTGATGGGGTGCTCAACCTGAAGCCTTGTATTCATTTCCAGAAAATAATAATTCAAGTCATCATCAACAATAAATTCAATGGTTCCCGCACCTTGGTAATTGACAGCTTTGGCTGCTGCAACAGCATGTGCACCCATTTCTGCTCTCACCTTTTCAGTCATCATTGGCGAAGGCGTTTCTTCTACAACTTTTTGATGACGACGTTGTACAGAACATTCTCTTTCGAATAAGTGAATGGCATTTCCATGCCGATCAGCTAAAATTTGAAATTCGATATGATGAGGTGATTCAATATATTTTTCAACATAAATCGCATCGTTGCCAAAAGCAGTCATGGCTTCCGATTTGGCTGCATTTATTGAGCTTTCAATTTCAGATTTCTCTTTTACCAGTCTCATTCCTTTACCTCCGCCACCTGCAGAAGCTTTCACCATAACTGGCAACCCAATTTCTTCAATCGTTTTTTTGGCTGAATCCATATTAGTTAGAGGTTCAGTGGTACCAGGAACTACAGGCACATTGGCAGCCAACATTGTTTTTCGAGCAGTAATTTTATCTCCCATTGTATTGATGGCATAAGCTGATGGGCCTATAAAGATAATCCCCTCTCGCTCGCATCTGGCTGAAAATTCTGCATTCTCAGAAAGAAATCCGTAGCCCGGATGAATGGCATCTGCTTTCGCTTCTTTAGCCACATCAAATATTTTATCCATCACCAAATAACTTTCGTTTGATGGAGCCGGGCCAATATTGTAAGCTTCATCGGCATACCTCACATGCATTGAAGTTCTATCCGCATCTGAATAAACCGCAACTGTTCTGATTCCCATCTCTCTGCAAGATCTTATCACCCTAACTGCGATTTCGCCTCGATTGGCTACCAGTACTTTCTGTATCATACAATTCAAATTAATTTTGCTCTTACCTTAATCATAATCAAATTTATTAGTGAGGTAAAACAACATGATTATGCGTGTAAAGATATAGTTTTTTTGTACCCTCCTAACTGTTAATAATTTAACACAGTTACTGAATTAAAAATCAACACAAATAAAAGCTGTAATTCCTTTTCCGAGGGAAAAAACAAATAACACCAATTGTTTAATTTTTTGTTTTATTGAAGTAAAAATTGAACTATTCTTCTTCAATTAGATTTATAACAACAAGGAGATAATTTCGGAGTAATACAGGACAATTTCTATATTATAAGCTAAGAAAACCAATAAAAAAACCATCATGTTTTGTACAAACATGATGGTTTTTTGATATAGAAGATCTTAACTTCTTTTATTTTTCAATATAATAACCTTCTCTGGATAATAAGTGATCAAGATTTGCAAGTCCTAAAACCACAACTGCCGAAACAACGGAAGTATGATCCATGTATTCAGGAATACTCATATTGTATAAATCTCTTTCTGTATGCCAAATTTCTCCATAATTAAAATCATATCCCTTTGGATCTGCTGTACCAAAAGAAATTGTAGGAACTCCATTCAAGGCAAAATAGGCGTGATCAGATCCACCGGCCCTGGTAGGTTTTCTACTTGGCTCACTCTTACTTAAAGTGAATGGGAAATCAGGATTAATATCATTTAAAGGTTCACAAACTTTCTCGAAATCGCTATACATGGCTTCGGGTACTCTCAAACTGTTGGCAACCGTAGGACCTCCATCACGATTAAAGTAATTAGAAATTTTACCCCATTTATCTTCATTATTTTCAACCCAGCTTTTTGACCCTAACAAACCAAATTCTTCTCCTGCCCACAAACAAAACAATATGCTTCGTTTAGGTTTTCCTCCTGCTTCCATGATTAATCGTGCAGCTTCCATTGCAACAGTAATTCCGGTGCCACAATCAACGCCTCCGGTTGCAACATCAAATGCATCTAAATGACCACCCATCATCACATATTCATCAGGGTATTTGGTTCCTTTTATCATCCCAATTACATTGTGATATTTTACCGGGCCCATTTTAAAGTGATTTCGGATGTCGAATTCAAGTTCAAAACGTTGTCTTTCTTTTGCCATTTGTTCGATAATCTCATATTGATGCTCATCCAATTTAATATCCGGAATAGTTGGCAAATTTTCAAAAGTCATTTCCGGGAGATTTTTTCGATCGTAAAGGGCTCTGATTGGGTTCGATGCTGCCTGAATAATTCCTAATATTCCAGCCTCTTTCATTTCACTATAAAACAATGCAGGTTCTTCTAGTAATGGCAGCATTTCCTTTTGTTCCTCACCCCTATGCGACCAATTATAGCTTCTGGCTTCATTATTTTTCTTTTCAATTTCTGCATTTAATCCTTTTATTGAGTCTCTTAAATGATCAGCCTTTGCAGAAATATCAATGGGCCAACCGTCATTTTTACCACCAATTAAAACCCATGCGCCCTTCAATTTACCTTTCATGTTATTAAACTGCCGCTGAGTTTTAGGTTCGATAACAACATGTCCTTTTTGAACTCCTTTTGTCCCGGCGGTATAAGATGGAGTGGCAAAATGCAATTGCATTCCATTATCACTCAACATTCTTCCAAACCATGGACCACGGTTAAATCCAACAGGCAATTCACCAGAGTAATCCATTTCCACTTCAAGACCCCATTCTTTAAATTTACTGGCTGCCCATTCGGCTGCATTTTCGTAAGCATCAGATCCAATTAAGCGTCCACCAAACCTGTTAGAAAAAACATCAAGGTGGTTCATGGTTTGATTGTCGGTTGTTCCTATTTCAATAATTCGATCAATAACTTTTTTTGATTGCGAGAATGTATTCACATTCAAGAATAAAAAGAACAAAACAGATAAAGAAAAAATCAGGCGTTTCATAATAAATTTGATTTAAATGGTTATTAATTTAAGCGTGGTGCTTGATCTAAAACTAAGGCTAATTTTAAAAGTGAAAGTTATAAAAAATCCAAAGTTGAATTTAAATTTATCAAGAGTTTTATACAAGTTACAAGTTATGCCAGCCTTATAGGTTAATATTTACGACTAGCCGTAATTAAGTTGGAATCAATCTAAATATCAATGTTAAATAACTCGTTAATTTGAACACAAAACATGAAGAACATGGCAATTATTTTGCTTTTGCTGAAGCCAGTTCTTCAAAACGTGAGATAATAACTGCTCCCACGCTATCGCTAAACACATTGGCAGTAGTCCTGAACATATCCAAAATGCGATCGACTGCTAAAATTATTGCTACGCCTTCTAATGGAAGCCCAACTGCACTTAAGATAATTGACATCATAACCATACCACTCATGGGTACGCTGGCAGCACCAATTGATGCTAAAACAGCAGTTACTGCAACGGTCATTTGAGCAGCGAAGGATAACTCAAAGCCGTAAACCTGAGCAATAAAAATAGTTGCCACACATTCGTAAAGCGCAGTTCCATCCATATTCATGGTGGCTCCAATGGGGAGGACAAATCCTGCCGCTCGCTTTGAAGCACCTGAAGTTTCCGTAACAGCTTTCATAGTAAGTGATAGTGTTACAATTGTTGAACAAGTGGTGAAACCCGTTAAAATAGCCGGCAACATCCCCCGATAATGTTTGAGCGGATTAACCCTGCCCAGTGTCTTTAATAACATGGGTAAGGTAAAAAACATATGTATGGATAATCCGGCCAACACAATCAAAAAATAGAACCCTAAAGACTTAAAAGAAGCGAAACCGGTTTCTGCAACGATTTTTGCTATGATTCCGAAAACACCCAGAGGTGCGGTCCAAATCACAAAGGTTGTCATTTTTAATATGGCCTCAAAAGCGGCATTAAAAACATTACCCAACAAATCTCGTTGCGTTGTTTTTAAGCGAGTAATGAAATAACCGAATAAAATTGAAAAAAAGATAACAGGTAAAACGTCGCCATTAGCCAATGCATGAAATGGATTTTCAGGAATAATATTTAATAAGATATCCCCTATTCCGCGATCTACAGCAGCAATCGTTTCCGGGCTGGCTTCTAAACCAATTTCGGCACCAACTCCAGGTTTAAAAACATTCACTAAAACCTGCCCTGTGAAAATAGCTAAAAAGCTGGTCATCACGTAATAACCGAAGGTTCGTAAACCCATTCTACCCAAACCATACGCCGACCCTACCTGAATCACGGCGCTAACAATTGATGTAACAACCAATGGCATGATGGCCATTCTTAGCAACCGTAAAAATATTTGTGCGAGCGGATTGGCAACAGGTACGATAGGGTCACCAATGATAAATCCGGCAGCAATTCCTAAAAAAAACCCAATAAAAATCCAAATTGTTAATCGATAACGCTTGAGATTTGACATAATTCAAGCTTAAAAATACAAATTAATTTATAAAGCATGGATTTGCAATTCCTCAATAATTATTCAAAATGAGAAGTACAGATAAATTGACTATCTACAACCCAATACGGTAGCTAAATTTTATCAGAAAAATATTATGAGGCTTACCAACAAACAAATCATGGATATCATCACCAAATTCTGAAGTAGTATTAATATTGGATGCTGATCTTGTTTGATTCCATACAAGATAAGCTGATGATCCAGGACTGTATTCCCATCGAATTACCAGGTTTGATAAAAATTCCTGTAAATTGAAATCGGGATAATCGATTACATAATCCGCGACACCATCTAAGTTTTCGTCAATTTCATAGGCCTCATCGATAAGTTCGCTCATTTGACCCGATTGATAAAGATTAAATCGGTTGCTGTAATTCTGATTCATCGGATCATCAATCACTTTATAATCCTTATATTCTCCTTTTGCAAAAAATGGCTGACCCCAGTATTGTAATGTTAAATCGGGCGTTAAATTTAAACTAATACGAATTGAAGCATTTATTACTTTTTGATCTATGCTCGCAAAAATATAACGATCCTGATTATCGAATGATTCTTTGCCAATATACTGTAGTTCATTAAATGACTTGCTGAATCCGGGGTTGACAGAAACAGTCAGGCTATTTGTGGGTTTATACGTTAATCCAAATCTTATGAAAAAATTATCTGATGACTCTTCGAATCCTCCGGAATATCTGGAATAAATATTTGCTGATATCTTTTTTCTACTGTCCGTATTAATGCTACCCTGAATCTGAGCATTTCCCTGAACATTCATTCGTGGGCCACCACGAAGCATGGAATTCGAGATCCCGTTTGTATTCATGTTCAGATGCCCCCAAACATTCCAAAAATTCTTTAAACTCATGTTACCATTTAATTCAATTCCCTGACCCAAAGAATTTCCTCCAAAATCCCAAACATTATATAAATCAGCACTTACATTCCAATTTCGATAGATCCCCTTTGGCTCCCAAACCCGGTATTGTCCCCAGTACATTGCAAATATTTGATCAGCCTGACGCAAATATCCCATATCATTCAATTCAAAACCGGGGGTCTTCCATAGCACAACAGCCAAATGGTTCCAATGTCCTTTTTGACGGAGAAGTTGTAAACGCCCTCCAGAACCAAACAGTGAAGTTTTACCCAGATCGTAATTGGTATAATTATTATCCGGTCTTTGATAATATCGGGCCGATGATTCCTGAGTTGCAGCAATAGCTTCTGTGCTTCCATTTACCTGACTAAAAGCAGCATTTACGTTGAACATCCATGTTTTATTTTTTAAATATTGGGTAATATCAATGCCTCCGGTAAAAGCCGAATTATGAAAATAATCTTCAGTAATTACATCCGTCTTCCGGATGGTACTTGTTAACATTCCGCCAATAATTGTGTTTCCATCATTCATGTCTTTTTGAACTCGACCCAGAAAATAGTTGGTTAAGGGT
Organism: Bacteroidales bacterium; assembly: GCA_963674935.2. Classification (GTDB taxonomy): domain Bacteria; phylum Bacteroidota; class Bacteroidia; order Bacteroidales. The sequence goes on along the minus strand of CAXXWZ010000002.1, from coordinate 1,053,426 downwards.
TCGACCGTTTCGAATCTTCTGGAACCATTCAGGTCAATCTCAGCTTTCCCTTCGGCAGTAACACTTTCGATAATACCTACCGATAATCCATTACTCGTTTTTCCGGTAAGTTTGGCAGCGCCCAGTATTGGTGTATTCACCGGAACGTTTGCATATTCATCATCACCCAAATCAGGATAAAGGCCAGGTCTTCGACCGATACGTCGCGAATAAAACAGGTTATCATTACCTACGCCTCCGTCACCAATGCCAATACCAAAAGTTGTAATATTTGCACCTTCTATAAAAAAGGGTCTTTTTTCGGAAAAAAAAGTTTCATAGGCACTCAGGTTGACTTCAGAAGGATCAGCTTCAACCTGACCAAAATCAGGGTTAATGGTTAAGTCGAGGGTTAAATTATTCGTCACTCCTATTTTTGCGTCGACTCCACCATTTGCATGCGCATCTTTCCCATCTTGAAAAGGATTGTTTTTCTCAGCTTTATAATTCTCAAGCTTTGCAACCCCGTAAGGTGTAACGTCAAATATTTTACGTGGTTTAATGCTTTCTAAGCCACTCATTTCACCAAACATATGAACCAAACCAGGTGCCTCTTTAGGAATATGCTGCCAAAAATCCAGCTCATTATGACGATAGGTTTGACGAAAAACCTGTAAGCCCCATACACCATTCGATTCTTTTTTAAATCGTAATTGACTAAATGGTATTTTAAATTCGGCTACCCAGCCATCTTCAACAAAACTGACTTTTACCAACCAATTTGCATTCCATGAGTCATCTTCATTATCACCGTCTTCAGTTAATATTTGATCGAATTTTACTCCCCCCGCAGTCACAGCAAACATGAAAGCGGTTCGCAAATCGTGATAGCTGTCAAAAGCAATTCCCATAAAATCGCCATCCATATTATCACGTCTTGTTAGCCTTTTGACAATACTATCCGGACTGGTATCAAATGCTTTCATCCCAATATAAAGATTGTTCATATCGAACAATATTTTAAATTCGGTACGTTGCGTTGCTGCCGCATCATTATAAGGTTCAAATTGTCTAAAATCGTTGATCCATTCTCCTTCCAACCAAACTTTATCGTTTAAGTGTCCATCAATAATTGGAGGGTTTTGTATTGATGATGCATGATAATTTTTTTTTGCAAATTCTTGTCCGAAAGCTCCGAAACCTATTGTGGTAAAAACAATTAGAAATAAATAGTTTCTCATCTGTAATTATTTGAGTCAAATTTTTTCGTCTATCATGTATTAGACTTCAATTGGGAGGTTTTGTTACAAAAAACCCGGATTTTTTTCACCGCTAAATTTAAAAACCTTAAGTATCTTTTATAAGATCTAATCATTCACTTAATCCAAATTAAACCAACTCAATTAAACACTTTTTGGATATACCGAGAAAAAAACAAAAAGGCAATCCTGTAAAACTAGTGGTTTGTTAGCCTAACGTAAAAAAGGCTAAATTTTACACTTTAAATATGGATTTTCAAATATTTATAACTATAGATTTTGTATCTTTTGGAACAATATAAAAACCGTCATAATAAAACGATTTTTAAAACTTATCTAATATTAAACCATTAATTCTATTTCAATTTTTTTAGCATGAAAAAAGCATTCTTATTATTCATTTCTCTCACCTTTATTTTTTTATCCGGCTGCAAAAACTCAGCAACATCAATGGGTGAAGCCACGATAAATTCTTTTGATCCAGAAGCAAAACTTGAAGCGCTAGGTATTGTTCTACCAGATCCACCGCAACCTGTAGCTAACTACGTGAACGGAGTTAGAACCGGTAATCTTATATTTTTAGCCGGGAAAGGACCCAAGCGGGCTGATGGAAGTGAAATAACCGGCAAACTTGGTGTTGACGTTAGTATTGAAGAAGGATATGAAGGAGCTCGTTTAACTGCAATTAACCAACTCGCGGTTCTTAAAAATATGCTTGGCGATTTAAAAAAAGTGAAACGAATTGTAAAAGTATTGGGAATGGTAAATTCAGATCCTTCATTTGTTGATCAACCTAAAGTTATCAATGGTTTCTCCGATTTGATAGTAGAAGTTTTCGGAGAAAGAGGAAAACATGCACGTGCAGCTGTGGGAATGGCATCATTACCAAGGGGACAGGCTGTTGAAATTGAAATGATTGTAGAAGTTGAAGACTGGTAAGCAATTAAAGAATTTTAAGTACAGATGTATATCTATACGCTTAATAAGTCCTTTTGTCAGCGTAATAATATTATTCTTAGGATCCAAAAACCTCTCGATAATAATTGATCCAGTTCAATCCTAAGATTTTTTCAATTTGTCCGGTAGAGTAACCTCGCTGGTCAAGAATTCTTGTGACATTTTTGAAACGATCCGGTGTATCCAATTTAGGAATCCAAGCCGGCCAGCGAACCTGATAAGACGGTTTGAAACTAATAAGTCGAGGCTCATACCATTCCTCTTTGGTTGCCCATGGTTCCATGCCTTGAATTGAATTATCTGTTGCCAGCCCGACATGATCGATTCCACCAACATTTACTGCATGATCAATATGATCTACATAAGTTTCGATGGTTGTTTCTCCGCCCGGATCAGGGCCAACCATATAACCTAATGCATTTATTCCCATTACTCCACCTTTGTCAGACATGGCTTTAATTTGTTCATCAGTTTTTGCACGGGGATGATTTGGATACAATGTTTCACACATGGTATGCGTAAAACAAGCCCCAGGATTACTGAACTGTATTCCATCCATCGTTGTTTGATATCCACAATGTGATAAATCGACCATGATCTTAAGTTCATTCATTCTTTTCACTACTTCAACTCCGAATTCAGATAAACCTGCATTTGTTCGCTCGGTACAACCATCACCGAGTAAATTACGTGAGTTGTATGTTAATTGAATCCAGCGAGTTCCTGCTTTATAAAGTGTTTCCAAATTATCAAGCGAATTTCCAATCATGGTTGCGTCTTGGAAACCCAGAAAAATAGCCAGTTTTCCTTCACGCTTAGCTTTTTCAAAATCAGCAGCGCTATCTGCTCTGATCCACTTATCTGGATTTGCTTTAATTCGTTCATTCCAAAAATTCAAATCTCCAAGAGCTGATTTCATGCTTCCTGATGAAAGAGATGTTCCAAATCCGGTATAGCCTGTTTGGTCTGCAATCTTGTATGAATCTTCATCCCAATCACGAGCGATAACCAACGCATCTATAACTATTGCGTTTTTAAAAAAAATTTCGAGTTGCTTTTGACTAAGACTGGCTTGGCTTTCTATACGATCAAAAATCTTTGCAGGATTCATTTGTTTTATTGGGGAATTTTGAGAAAAAAGTTGCTTGGGCATAAGCATCCCAAGTGGAACTATTTTTATAAAATCTCTTCGTTTTAAACTCATATTCTAAAATGTAATATTATTAAACAATTAATTGCAGACAAAAAAGTCCTGCCAAATAGCAGGACTTTTTTACAATAGAATCAAATAGCTATTTTAGTCTAAAAATTAGTAACCAGTATTTTATAGAAAATTCATAGATTAAAAATTTATTATTTTTAAACCCATTCGCTCTAATTTTTTATTGAGCTTAGGCAATTCCTTATTAATAAGATCTGATAATTTAGATAACTCCATTTTAAGTTCGTTTGAAAGCAGATCGTAAATTTCATGATAAGCTTCAGGAGGTCTACCATCACCATCTTCAAGATGCCTTCTTAGTCCTGTTAATCTATCATTCAGTTTTATTGGAAATGCGATCTTATCTTTTGGACTCTGATTCTTAAGTTGATATAAATTTCTTGTAATCTCAGTTAAATCATTTAAGAAAACATTTGCTGAATTGCTAAACTTTTTATCTGTTGATTCAACTAAACGATCTTCGATCTGGGCTTTTATTTTTTTGTATTGAATTACTCCCAAATTAGCTTTGCTTTCACAGTCTCGAATTTTCATAGCCAAATCAAACTGAGCTTTTAAATCAGCATCCGTTATATTTATCAATCTTGGGTCTTTGAGTACATTGAAAGGTTGCTCCTGAACCTGGTCATTGATTTTGAGTTTAACTGAATAATTCCCGGGTGGTGCCCAAGGTCCTCTTCGTGGATCTCCACCTTCTAAAACGATACCTGGAAATGAGATTGCACCCTCGTACCTTAGGTTCCATTCTTTTCTCTGCATACCTTTCTTCAATACTTTTCCATCAATAAGAGTGATTACAGAATTACTATTCTTATCGAGAATTTCAAGAGTTACTTTGGAATTATTTTCAGCAATAAAAAAATCTGCAACAGCTGGATAGGCTCTTCTGTATGCATCTGAAGGTTTGTATAAATGGTTTTGTCTGTCTGATGTTTCAAAAGTAAGTTGCCTTAGAAATTCAATATTTTCCATTTTCCAATAGGCACGACCATGCGTAGCAATCACCAATTCATTTTGTTTAACAGCTATGCCCATTACCGGAGTTATGGGTAAATTATTTGAAAGACTTTGCCACATATTTCCACCATTAAACGAAACATAAACACCTTCTTCTGTTCCCAGAAAAACAAGGCCCTCTTTTATTGGATCTTCAAAAATGGAATGCCCAAAATCGTTTTCTTTTATTCCATTGATTATTTTTACCCAGCTTTTACCATAGTCTTCTGTTTTGTAGATATATGGACTTCTATCATCCATTTCATATCTTCTTGCAGTTATATAAGCAATTGCCGGGTTGTGAGGAGATGATTCTATTGAACTCACTTTACTGTTTGCCGGCAAATCTGAAGGGGTTACATTCGACCATGTTTTTCCTCCATCCTGAGTTATATGAATCAATCCATCATCAGATCCAACCCAAATTGTATTTGCATCATGAGGAGATGGCTCTACTGAATAAATAGTAGCATATATTTCGGGTCCATCCTGATCGTAAACAATTGGACCACCCGAATTACCCATGGTTTTAAGATCAGCCCTCGTTAAATCCGGGCTTATTTTCTCCCAATGCTGGCCTTCATCTTTTGTTTTCCATAAATGTTGCGATCCAACATAAAGTGCATCTGGTTCAATTGCAGAAACTACAATTGGATAATTCCAATTCCATCTTTCAGGCATCACTTCTGCGGCCTCACCCATTACAATTCTGGGATATGGTTGTATATCGGTTGTCAATCCGGTATTTCTATCATATCTGTTTAAAGTGTTGGTAGCACCCGAATAAAAAATATTCAATTTTGTAGGATGTTGAACAACATAGCCATTTTCACCACCACCGGCCGGATACATCATTTCTCCGGGTTCTAATCTCATGTTTCTGAGAAAACCGCCATCAGAAGGAACGACTGCGGTCGAGTTATCTTGCTGCCCTCCGGCAACATGATAAGGGAAATCGTTGGTTACGCTTAGCCTGTATATTTGAGCAGTTGGATATCTCATATTCGACCAGGTTTGCCCACCGTTTACAGATACAACCCCACCGCCATCATGACCCAAAATCATTCGTTTAGGGTTAAGCGGATCTATCCATATATCTTGATGATCAGCATGATTTTGCGGGAGATATTTAAAAGTTTTCCCAGCATCTTCCGACTTAATTAGTTTAAAGCTTAAGATATAAACAACATCTCGATCTACAGGATCAGCCTGAATTCTGAGAAAATAAAATGCACGTTGCCATAAATCTCTGTGATTATTAATTAATGCAAATGTTTCTCCTCCATCATCCGATCTGTACAAGCCTCCATTTTCTGCTTCAATATTTACATAAACTCTTTTTGAGTCAGCGGCCGATACTGATACTGTGCTTTTTCCCCAGATACCTCCAGGCAATCCTTGATTTCTTGTGATTTCTTTCCAAGTATCACCTCCATCAATTGATTTATACAAACCTGAACCTTCTCCACCGCTCCAAAGTATCCATGGCTTTCTATAAACTTCCCAAAGCGTTGCATAAATTATATCAGGATTGTTTGGATCAAGAGTTAGATCAACTGCTCCGGTTTTATCATTTTTGAAAAGTATTTTTTTCCAAGATTTTCCACCATCCTTAGTTCTAAAAATCCCTCTTTCTTCATTTGATCCAAATGTATGACCAAGTGCAGCAACATAGACGTGATCAGAATTTTTCGGATGTATTCTAATTCTGCTAATCACCTGGGTTTTTTCTAAACCAAGATGTTTCCATGTATTGCCACCATCCAGAGAACGGTAAATACCATCTCCTTGTAAAACATTCTGGCGTAGCTGCGCTTCGCCCATTCCCAAATAAACGATATCAGGGTTGCTTTCTGCAACAGCAACTGCTCCAACAGATGAACTGTTAATTTTACCGTCAGTTACTGGATTCCAACTGGTTCCGCCATCTATGGTTTTCCATAATCCTCCACCTACAGCACCAAAATAATACTCAAAAGGCCGAAGAGAACTTCCAGCTACAGCAATAGATCTTCCTCCACGTTTATGCCCAATACTCGACCATTCAAGATTTTTAAACATCTCAGAATCTATTTTCTGAGCATTCACATCTTGATTCATCAGAAAAAAAATGAGTGTGAAAACCACACTCATTTTTAAAATTAACTTAATTGTATTACTATATGAAACCTTGGAGTTTTTCATTTTGGTTACTCTTTTAAAATTTTTATCACAGAGTTAAAAGTGTGATGATAAAACATTATAAACTTAATTAGGTAGTAAAGCAGTAGCTTTTAAGAATGCTTCAATCTCCTCTGGTGTATTATAATGTGAACCTGACAGTCTTACAAAACTTGAAATGCCTAGTTGTTTTAACATAGCTGCAAAGAAAGGATCATGACCGGGAGCGTGAAGTCTTAATTGATTTTCTTTGTAAAATTCACAAACCTTTTCAGATTCCATTCCTTCAATATTAAAACCAACGAGTAATGATTGTTTTGTGAGATCATCGCCCATGCCATAAATGGTCACATGATCCATTTGATCTAAACCAGGAGCATTTTCTGTTCCTTTTAGTAAGAGAGAGAGAAGGCCAACCACATGATTATTTATTTTTGTCATCGCTGTAATTACCAATTCTCTTCGGTCCGAAGAATCATTGAATTTACCACCTAACCAACACAAATAGTCAACTACTGCCGACCAGGCCGCATATGATTGATGTTCAACTCCACCTAAATCCCAACTATTTGATGGCTTAAAAATGTATTTCCAATGAGGTAAAGTTGCCAACCGATCGGAAGCATGAGCGTAACCACAACCCTTAATACCAAAATTCTTATAAGGAGCCATTACGTATGCATCAGCACCAATATCTTCCACATCTACTAATCCTGATGGCGTGTATTGAACTCCATCAACCATAATAAATAAGTCCGGTTTAATTTTTCTAGCTTCTGCAACAATTCTTTTTGCATCATATACTTCACCAGTAACATTTGAAAGATGAGTAACGACAAGAAAGCAAGTATCCTGATCAATTTTACTTAAAATATTAGAAATTTGAACTGAACCTGTTTCTAAATCTGGTTCGGCAATACGTTCTTCTTTATTGTATTTCTCTGCAAATTGTGTAATGGCACTTCGAACAGAAGCATGATCAAGTCCTGTGGTTACAACATTTGTTCCTGGAACTGAGTTTAAAACCGCATCTGTTATTCTATAAATTACATGACTACTGCTCCAACCAGGGATTATTTGTCCTGATTTTGCTCCCAAAAAAGTCATTAAATCGGCAATTCCTTTGGCAGTAACTTCATCAGAATGTCCGGCTGCCTGGTTTAGTCTTCCTTGTTGATCAGGAAGAGCAGTCTCCATTCCCATCGCTTCAACAACCCTTTTAGGTCGGCATGAACCTGAAGCAGCTTCAAAAAATATTCTTTTTCCTGTATATGGATCCCAATCAACATAAACAAATTGATTTCGTATTTCCTGTAATAATTTAGTTGAAAATAGTCCTTCTGTATTATATTTTCTCATCTTAGTTAATTAAATATGTTATTAAAATCCTCCTGAGTAATTTCCTCAGGAAGAATTATTAGATGTGTTATTTTAAATTTGGAACAACAAATTTTAATTTAGGGAGTTCCATTTCGTCACCTAAACCCGAGCTATTGCCACTTTCTGCAAATTTTAATATCCCTTGTTTAAATTCTTCTGAATAATCATAAGCTGCACGAATAGCACCATGAGGACCACGAATTAATTTAACGAATTTTAAATTTTTGAAATAAGGCTTCAACTCAAGTGCATTTTCATATGGTGTACTTCCATCCCATGTTCCCTGAACAATAAGTGTAGGAATATTTGTTTCGAAATTTATTCTGAAATCATCTCCATTATCACTGTCCCAACATGGGCAACCATTAATATATCCCCAGCCTGTTTCAATAAGTTCATTGGCAGGATCTGCATTATAAGCTGCTAGTCTTTCTTCAGAAATTCCTGATCCACAGTCTAACATATAATAACTTGCTGTTCTAAAGCTGCGTCCACTATTATTGTATTTCCTTACAGCTTTTTCAGCAGGTGCTGTAAAGTCACCATTATACATTGTAATAATATCAGCTGGCCAATTTTTTAACCCGCCCGAATATCCTCGAGAAAGGCTTTTAGCTGAATGTCCATCAAATAAAACTTCTTGTATTTTATTGGTTTCCGGATCTTTAACCTTAACAACTATTGGGTTTTCGGTTAGTCTTTTAACTATAGTTTCAGCTGCCGCAATAAGACCACCTTCAGGAATAAGACCTTTTAATTCTTCTGAATTCTCAGCTTCTTCAGCCACTCTTTTATATACATTCCAGGTATGCCCAGGATGATCATAAGTATGATCAACACCTTCCATCCCTCGTAAAAGAGCACGTTCAATAATCTCTGGGTGCATACGCATTAATACCATACCCCAATGCGAACCAAAACTTCCGCCCCAAAGTGTAATTTTATCATAACCAAAAGCTTTGCGCACATCATTAATATCTTCGGCTGCCTCCAAAACAGTAAAACCGTTAAGATCAACTCCCAGATTTTCCCATACTTTTCGTTCTTTTGTTAGCACAGTCTGCAACTCTTTTTTTGCTTTTTCATTATTATAAGCAATATCCGGAGCTAATGGAGCAACTGTATTTTCGATTAAAGTTGTAGGTTTCGAAGGTCCAATTCCACGTTGACTTATCACAACAACATCGGCAACATCTAACATAAACTTCCATCTCTTTTCAAAATACCCTGGTTCTGCAAGCTGACTTTCAAGGCCTGTAAAACTTGGACCTCCGTGCAAATAAAATATTGGAGGAGTATTTGGGTTTGCTTTTTCAGATGCTTTGAATCTATAAACATCCAAAGAAATTACATCACTATTTATATCCGACCGATTAAGCGGAACAAACATTGTTGCTCGTTCGGCATTAAAAAGGCCACCATCTTCTAATAATATTCTTTCAGGAAAAATAAACATGCTTCCTGCTTTTGGTGCCTGTGCCTTAGCAGTATGAAATGTTTTGTTTTGAGCAAAACCAAATGCGCTAGCGCAAAATATTAGTATTATAATAAAAGTTATTTTTTTTGATGTCATGATTGTTTTTAAATTTTTAAATTAAGATTTCTCCTTTTTTACAACATCGAGATAGCTGTAGACTGTAACCTTCGATATTTGCATCAATTCGGCCACTGTGTCAATTGATCCCTTTATTAAGAAAACACCCTTTTCATCCAAAAACTTAATAAGTGAAATTCTGCCTTTACGTTTCAAATTTTTAATATCAGCATTGTTTATAATTCTTCGAATCAAATCATTTGTAGTTTCAGAAATATCGACAGTAGATTTTGGATTATTTTCAGAAGGTGTAGTTTTTCTTTTTGTTGTTGATTTAGTTGCAATAAAATCGTGAATAAAATTTTGAATTGGTTGTGCCATTGAAATATCGTAATTAATACACAAAGCTCCAATCATATAATTTTTTGCATCACGAATAATAGCTGTGGAAGATTTAATTAGTCTTCCGTCTTTAGCTTTTGTTTGATAATTAGCTAAAAAATCATCTTTAAAATCTTTTGAAGAAAAAACGATACTAAGAAGATGATCAAATGGTTGGCCAATTTTACGTCCGGTAACATGACCATTCACAACAAATACAACTGATTTTGTTGGGATTGAAAGGTCGTGTAATATAACTTCGCAATTTCTACCAAACTAGAGCCAATCATTTTCGCAATTGATACAAATGGCCTTAAATTTTCTGCAACATTATTTTCTTCCATGGTTTTTTTTGTTAGGATTATAATAGATTAGTGTATATAAAAAGGTGAAATACTGAGAATAATTTCTATAAAGTTATAAGATTTTTTTTAAATTTTTTATACAAAAAAAATTATTGTTTAATTGATATAAATTCATGAAAGTAAATGACAATTTAAAATCTTTATCCTCGATATTTATTTCAATATCTCATTTTTATACTAAGCTAACAGGTTATATTATTTGTACCAGATCTCTATTTTATAACCTTTTATCTTATCCCTATTCTTCTCAATTAAAATTTTGTTTGAGTCCCGTCTTTCGACGGGGCCCAACAAAATTCACTAACCAAACCTACCTAGTAACCAGGATTTTGAACCATATTTTCATTCACATCAATTTCAAATTGACCAATAGCTATAACAAAACGATCATCTGGATAAGGAATAGAACATGTACTGGCAGTGCAATCATTCCTGAAAACGCCTTTTTTGTTTCTGGTCAAATCATAAAGTCGTTGACCTTCAAAACAAAGTTCAATTCTTCTTTCAAGTAAAATTTCGTCAAGTAAAGCAGAACCAGTTACAGTTACATTTGCTGCTGTTGGTAATCCTCTTTTGCGGATTATATTCAAATCTGCCTGTGCAGTATTTGTATTACCTAAATGATAATTAGCTTCGGCACGGTTTAAATAAAGTTCTGATAGTCGGATAATAGGATTGTTTCCATAGCCCAATGGATCAGGATATTTATTAACTCTGATTGTACCAAAAGCTCCACCTCCAATACTTGGATCTTCAATGATTAATGATTTTCTAACATCACCATCAGGCATCAAATCATATAAGTCGTATGTTGGTAAATATTCATTTTGTCCGGAAGATTGATAAACACCAGAAAGAGCAGTAGCTGATCCTATATTATCTAAAGAGGTGTTGTTAAGCTCAAAAATCATTTCTGAGTTATGTTCTCCAGTAAAAATATCAGCATAATTAGCATTAGATGCTAAAGCATAGTCCCCACTATTAATAACATCGCTGGCCATTGCTGCTGCATTAGCCCAATCTTCTTTATTAAGATATACTCTGGAAAGTAATGCTTTTATTACATTTTTTGAAAAATAGTAAGAATTTGCATCATCATTAATCAATCCAATTGCAGTATTGAAATCAGCAATTACTTGCTCATAAACTTCTGCAACGGTATTACGGGCAGGTTTCCTTAACGGATCAACGCTGGTAATAATAGGTACTCCTAAATGAGAAGCATCAGCGGTAAAAGTATAATGTTGTCCGTAAAAGCGAACCAAATCAAAATGTGCAAGTGCTCGCGCAGCATATGCCTGACCCTTGATATTGTCCAGATTAAGATCCTTTTCTGTTTTAAGAATTCGATTTGCTTGATCAATTACCCTGTAACAAACTTGAAAAACATTTTCTGAAACATTGCTACGATCAGTTGCTGATCCCATGTATGAATGATAGTCGGAAAGACGGTTAACCGTTGCATTTCCTTTTAAATCGTCACTTAATGCATCGGGTGTAAGTATGATATAGCGACCATAATAACTGGAGCCTTGCATTCTGTCATAAATACCAAAGACAGCAGCTTCAAAGTCACCAATGGTATTTAAAGCCTGACTCATGGAGACTGCTTGTTGAGGTTGTTCATCCAGAAATTCTTTTGAACATGATACCGTAAAAAGTATAACAAGCAAAATGATCAGTGGAGATTTTCCTGATATTTTATTTATAATTTTTTTCATAATTGTATATTTTAATTTTTTTTGACTAACCTTTGATTAAAATCCAACGTTTACACCAAATGTAATGGATTTAGTTTTTGGCACAAGACCGTTAACAACACCACTTGTTGATGATTCCGGATCATATTGATAAGGATTCATACCATCATCTCTGGTCCATGTAAGAAAGTTATTAGCTTTTGCAAATACTTTTAATGCAGAGATATTTAGCTTATCAGTAATATTACTTTTGAAGGTATAAGAAAGCGTAAGGTCTCTTACACGAATATAAGTTGCATCATATAAGAAACGTGTTGAGTAGTTTGTATTACTTTTACTACTATTTCCCCAAACAAAGATTGGAACTGTTGTTTCATCGCCAGGGTTTCTCCACATGTTTTCATAAGTATACAAGTTCGTACTTCTTGGAGAACGTGTACCATCACTTTCGATACCTTTAGCCTGATTGTTGAAAACCCATTTATCCCAAACGAATACAAGTTGTGCACTTAAACTAAATCCTTTATAACTGATACTGGTATTTACTCCACCAAATGAACCAGGAGTACCTGATTTTCCGGTAAAGAACCTGTCAGCATTTTTAATGTTTTCAGTTGTAGTAGTCAAAGTTTCATCTTCATACCACATTGCAGCTCCTGTTGCAGAATTTACACCTGCATAATGCCACATGTAAAATTCGTAATAATCATGCCCTTCAGAATGATTTTGAGATCCATCTATGATATCTTCATCTAGTCGAGTTACTTCATTTTTTAAGAAAGTAACATTAAATCCTAAGTCCCATTTAAAATCATCAGTATTTACAATTTGTGCATTCATTTCCAATTCAATACCAGTATTTAACATGTCTCCAACATTCTGAAGGTTTCCATTAAAACCAGTTGTCAATGATAATGGACGATCTAATAATAAATCACTATTTTTTCTGTTAAAATAGTTAACGGTGGCACTAATTTTATCAAAAACAAATATATCCATTCCAATATCTAAAGTACTCTGATTTTCCCAGGTTAGATAAGGATTCCCAATACTATTTGGAGAAGAACCAGGATTTGAATCATAGTCATTTCCGAATCCGTATAAAGCCATGGCTGCATGATTACCAATACTGGCATTACCAGTTATACCGTAAGAAACCCTAAGCTTCATGTCGTTTAACCAGCTTATATCACTCATAAATTCTTCCTGAGTAACACGCCATGATCCACCTAATGACCAAAAGTTACCCCATCTGGCTTCCTCTCCAAAACGAGAAGAACCATCACGACGGAAACTTGCAGTTAAATAATATTTAGCATCGTAGTTATAAGTAAATCTTGAGAACATAGAAGCAAATGAATAAGAAGTTCCTGAACTATTTGCTGACATAGGATTTGCTGCATTAGCTAATGTTCGGAGAGTTGGGTTTGGAAAACCTTCGGCTGAAGCAGAAAGTTCTCGGCTGTCCAATCTTTGAGCTTCGTAACCTAAGAGGGCATTAAAGCTATGTTTTTCACCGAAGATTTTACTATAATCTAAGGTTTGAGTTCCAATCCAGTTTACAGTATTTTGTGTGCCTTCTGATGCACTACCACCAACTAGTCTGGCACCACCATATCTGGCATTACTAAATGAATATTCTTGAACACCAATTAGGTCAAAACTCCATGCAGATTTAAAAATCAAATCTGGGCGAATTTTATAACTTGCTGTAAGATTATCCATAATACGAGTTTGTTTTTGCCATCTTTCATCTTCTAACTGACCGCCAACAGGGTTGGCACCGTCCATTATAACATCGGCATGACCAGCATAAAACAGGCCATTTTCATCATATACAGGAATTACAGCAGGTATCATATAACCATTGTGCATGGGGTTTGCCCATGATGTAGCATCAATTGATCCATTGGCTGTTGTTCTACCAAGGGTTATGTTATTTGTTATGCTTAACTTATCTGTTAAATCAGCTTTAATATTTAAACGAGAAGTAAAACGTTCAAAATCGGTACCAATAACTACACCTTCTTGATCAAAATATCCGATAGATGCAAAGTATGAAATTCCTTTTGCTCCACCGCTTACATCAAGATTGTATTGTTGTGTTATACCGGTATTGTAAATCTCATCAATCCAGTCTGTATCCACACCTTTTGCAGCCTCAGGAAACCAAGTATTAAAGCGTGATTCTGCTGTAGCATAATCTTCACCTCCATTGGTATAACCTGTGATAAATAAATCTTTGTATTGAGCTGCATTTAAAGATTCTTGCAAATTGTTATAAGCATTGTTTGAGAAACCAGTTTGAGCACTAAAGTTAATTTTAGCTTTGCCCGATTTACCACCTTTAGTTGTAATAATGATTACACCATTGGCACCACGCGAACCATAAATAGCAGTTGCAGATGCATCTTTTAATACAGAAATACTTGCAATGTCGTTAGGGTTAATGGTTGACATAATATTAGAACTTTGGCCATCATTCCCAAAATTGGTTGGTGATACAGCTCCCGATTGTACAGGAATACCATCAATTACATACAATGGTGAACTTGAAGCATTGATAGAACCAATACCACGAATACGAATTTCGGCAGCTGCTCCTGGCTGTCCATCTCCGTTGGCCATCATTAAACCAGATACACCACCTTGTAATGCATTTTCAAGAGTAGCCACAGGTATCATTTCCATTTTTTCACTGCCAACTACCTCAACAGCACCTGTAAGTGCTTCTTTTGTAGAAGTACCGTAACCAATAACTACTACTTCTTCTAGTCCAACTATATCAGGATCCAAGGCTACGTTAATTGTTGTATTTTGGCCAACTCTTATAAGTTGTTTTTTAAAACCAATAAAGCCAAATTCTAGTGTGGTACTACCACTGGGAATGGATATTTGATAAGCACCATTCATGTCGGTTGTAACTCCGTTGCTTGTTCCTACTACCAATATGGTTACCCCTGGAAGGGTAGTACCATCATCAGAACTAGTCACTACACCTGTTACAACTCTTCCTTGAGCAAATGAAATTTGCATTCCGAGGAAGAATAATAAAAATAATGTCAATGTTCGTTTCATAAAATAAAATTTTGATTAGATAAGATTATGTGTGATTAAATAAGTTTTAATTAAATGGCTTGAGAACTTTGTAAATTTGATCACGAGCTCTCATTGAATTTTCCATAGGCAATCTATTTTGTCAATATTATTCTAATAAGAATGCCGTAAAGTTAAACTTTTTTATACATCATGTCAACTTTTATAGATTTTTTTATATATTAATTAACACAATGAATGTATCTATCTATTTATTAATAGTTTTTCTAGATTTATTTATACGTTTATTTTGTAATTTCTTAAAAAACAAGTACGATTTTAAATAAAGCGCTTAAATTTATTTGATGATTAGGAAGAAACTGAAAATTCCTACTGTGAAAAACGCGCCCAAGCCATAGAGAGGCTTGGGCGCGTACCAAAATTATTATTATCATGCTAATAATTTTTTGCAAGGGACATAGCCTTTATGTTGTTCAGTTTTATTTACCCGTTGCACGAATCGATTCAGCATACCATAAATCACCAGTTAAGCCATCATAATACTGAAAAATAACTTGAGGTTTTGGATAAGCTACCCATCGATCTTTGCCTTCTTCAATAGGATTATTAAAAACATTATTAACCCTTACCACGCAATATACTGGATGATCTCTCAGTCCGTTTGGCACATCGTTAAGATTAAATGTTGACCAATGAATATCGACTTCACGACCCGCAGAGTTATACTTTCCGTTTATAGGTCTGTTGCCTTCTGCACCAAGTGTATGATTTCGTGAATTGTGCGGTCCAGAAGCAAATTCCCAAACATTTTCGCTTACCTTAACTGCAAAGCTGTCGTGTAAATCACCAGCAAGAACAAATACAGGTTTTCCTAAAGATTCCCAGAATTCGATCATTTCCTTTCTTTCTTGAACAAATATTGTCCATGCATCATCTCTCCCTTTTTGCGCAGGGTTACCTACGATTACATCGGCTGTGTTTCCACCGGTACCTCCTACGTGAGGAATTGAGAAGTTTACTGATGAAACTACAAAGAAGAAATCTGCATTACTGTTCTTCATTTCTTCTTTTAACCATGCTTTTTGTTCATTTCCCAAAATAGATATGCCTTTTTTGTACGGATCGTCCATGTCGTACATGTCTTGATGAGATCGCATATCAAGTAAAAATATATCTGAATTACTTACGGTCATCTTACCATAGGATCGTCGGCCAATTGAATATAAAGAGTTACCCGTTTTCTTTGCAGATGGATAAATACGCAAATTATGTGCATCTATTACATCAACAATTTTATATACTCCACCATTGGGATCACCAGGTTTAACTCCAGTTGGAGCGTGACGGATACCATCGTATTTTCCTCCCCATTTTATATCTAGTGTGGTTGACTGACTGAGATCAATCTTTGTAAAGTCTGTTTCATTATCAGTTAGTATATCACTACCAGCTTTAAGTTTAGCATTTCCAAAAGTGGCGGCTTGAGTAAAATTGCTATGATTGCTCCATGCCAAATAATCGTGCCATGCCTGTACTGCTGGATCTCGATAAAGTACTCTAATATCAACTCTTCCTACCTGTCCTGCACCATAAATACCATCATAAATTTCATGATCATCAATCGTATAGAACGAAGGAACATAGCGATGCCATTCGGCCAGAGCCTGGCCTCTATTAAGATAAATTTTGTAATTTTCCCAAATACCAACAATTTTAGGGTTCTCATTTATAAATTCAGGAACCTGTTCTTCTTTAATTCTAACTTGCGTCATCCAATCTTCTTTTGAATAATCTCTTTGATCTTCATAAATCCAATCGCCATTGAGTATCGCAAAATCAATTTTGTCCTTAATTTTATCCAACATCGTTTTATAAGTTGGAAGTGATGTACCAAGTCCGTTGGTGCCTTGGCTGTTGCCGCAAGCAAACTCAAAACTAAAGTTAAAAAGGCCTTCTGGATTTACATCTGCTTCAACCATTTCCTTTGGATCAGCAAGTGTGCGGAAAGAACCACTCTTAGCATACATATTCTGACTACCACCTTTTACCGTTAGTTCATAATAATATTTAGTATTCGCTTTTAAGTCTTTAATAAGAACCCATCCTGTATTGTCGTGTTCGATAGTTGTTGTACAAGGATCTGATAATTGATCCAAATTTTTAGGGTCAGTTCCGTAACGCACCCAAAAAGTACCAGATTGTGTTGTCCGAGCCCAAACACCTATTTCATGAGCACTCAGGCGACCAAGCATCGGTCCATTTGAAATTTGTGCTCTATTTTGCGCCTTTGCGTCATTTAATGACATTGTTCCTACAAAGAAAATAGCTAGCAATATGCCCAGCCATCTTGAATGCTCAAGTTGAGCAAACCTTGATTTTAGTAATTTTAATAAGTTAAACATCCTTTTACGTTTTTTGTGTTTGTTTATATTCTAAATTATTTCAGTTCAAGAGAAGATATTAAGATTAAGCTAACTTTGATTTCCATTCCTGATAATATTTCTAATTATATTTTTGTAAAAATAGAATTTTTTATACACAATATCAATCTAAATAGAAATTATTATATAAAAAGCTTTTATGTTTTCACTCATTCTATATTTACAGTATGGTCAGGAAGCAGAAATAGATTGGAAACAAACATAATCTGATTGTTAAAATCAGGAAATTTTCGATTGGCATCCAAAACCATATTCTCCTGTAATCCTAAGCCTAAAAATAGTTTTATATCTCAATTTTATTTAGGAAGGATAGAAGAGTTATATTTTTATTGATTTGCCGATTACTTATTTATATTTAAAGAGAATGCTTTTACTACATTTTTATAAAAATGTAGTAAAAGCATTCTCGAGTATCAAAAATTCAAATATTATAAAATGATTTTAACAGTATCGTTTGACTAAAATTGGAATAGCAAAAAAGATAAAATCATTTAATTATTATTTATTTATAGCATGAATGGTTTCAGAGTACAGTAAATCACCGGTTAGGCCATTAAAGTATTGGAAAATTACCTGCGCTCTTGGAAATGCCACCCATCGATCTTTACCTTCTTCAATTTGGTTATTAAATACATTATTTACTTGTACAACACAATAACTTGGAGTGTATCTTAATCCTCCAGGTACATCATCTAAAATTGCTGTAGACCAACGAATATCAACTTCTCTGCCTCTTGAATCGTAAGCTCCATTTACTGGACGATTACCCTCTGCACCAATGGCATGATTTCGAGAATTGTGGGGGCCTGAAGCAAATTCCCAAACACGATCGGTTACTTTTACTGCAAAACTATTGTGTAAGTCACCGGTAAGAACAAATACTGGCTTATCTAATGATTCCCAAAACTCAATCATTTCTTTACGTTCTTCAACATAACTAGTCCATGCATCATCTCTGCCTATTTGTCCAGATGCAATTTGATCAGCTGTACTTCCACCTGTACCACCTTCGTGAGGCACTGAAAAGTTAACTGATGATACAAGGAAAAAGAATTCAGCATCACTTTTTTTCATTTCTTCTTTTAACCAGGCTTTTTGCTCTGCACCCAAAATAGAAAGTCCTTTTTTATATGGGTCTCGTGTGTCATGCATGTCTTGATGTGACCGCATGTCAAGAATAAAAATATCTGAATTGCTAACAGTCATTTTACCATAGTTACGACGTCCAATTGAATAGACCGGATTGCCATTCTTTTTTGCTTCAGGGAAAATACGAATATTGTGAGCATCTATTACTTCGACAATTTTATAAACTCCCGAATTTGGATTACCGGGTTTGGTATCTTTAGGGATGTTTCTCATTCCGTCGTAAGGGCCTCCCCAAAATACTTGAAGTGTAGCTGCTTGACTTAGATCAAGTTTTGTGAAGTCTGCGTCTTTATCTGTTAGTATATCACTTTTAGCTTTTAGTTTTGCTTTACCAAAAATGATGTTTTGCGTGAATTCGGTAGGATTACTCCATGCCAAATAATCGTGCCAAGCCTGCACTGCTACATCGCGGTATGCTACTTTGTGATTTACTCGACCAATGTCTCCAGAGCCATAAGTATTGTCATAAATTTCATGATCATCTATGGTATAAAAAGAAGGAACAACCCGATGCCAAGCCATTAAGTTATGACCTCTGTCCATGTATGATTTGTAATTTTCCCATACACCAACTATTTTAGGTGCAAATTTTACAACTTCTGGGGCATCTTCTGCTTTGATTTTTACTTGATTATACCAACTCTCCGGCGAATAGTCTCTTTCTGTTTCATATAACCAATCACCATTAAGGATGGCAAAATTGATTTTATCACTGATTTTATCAATCATAGTTCGGAAAGTAGGAAGTTGTGGCCCAAACCCATTGCTGCTTTGACTATTTCCACAAGCATACTCAAAACTAAAATTGAACAAACCTTTAGGATTTACTTGAGGGTCTTTCATCTCTTCAGTATCAGGAAGCGTGCGGAAAGATCCAGAATAAGGTTTCATACTCGCAGTACCACCTTTAACAGTCAGTGAATAATAATACTTTGTATTTGCCTTTAGGCCTTTAATGAGAACCCATCCCGTATTGTCGTGTTCAATAGTAGTTGTGCATGGATCTGATAATTGCTCAAAATTTTCAGCATCAGTTCCATAACGAACCCAAAAAGTTCCAGGTGACACTGTACGAGCCCAGACACCAATTTCATGCGCACTTAAACGCCCTAATGTTGGACCGTGAGAAATTACCGTTGCTTCTTGTGCATAGGCATCATTTATTGTAAAGGTTCCTAAAAAAATAATTACCAGAAATATATCCAGCAGTCTTGAGTGTCTCTTATGAGGCCCACTCAAATTCAATAATTTTTGATTGTTCGACATTTTTTTGATGTTTAAATAGTTTTGTATTCTTAATTTATCTTCCTGAAATGGACGTAAAGCCCTCATTTGTAATTAAAATTGCACTTTCTTTATACATAAGTGAAACAAAAATATAATTATTTATATGACATTACAAATTACATATAATATATTATACTAATAATTTAAAATTATCTTTTATAATGTAAATTCATTGCTACGTTTTAGTGAATGTTTTTATTTTCAAACTATAAGTAATTAATTTCATTTAAATTATTAGTTATTACCTAACTAAATGCCGAAGAATCCACCATAACTTATTTTAAACTACGATTTAATGCTTCCATTCGTGCTTCCGTAATTTGTGCTTTTGTTAATGAATAGCCATCAGATCCACCAGACATTAAACAATCACCCGGACATTCGTCATGACGTAGGTGCAACACATGTCCTAATTCATGAGAAATAGTACGTGAAAGTGATCCTCTTACAAAATAGTTATGATTTTCAATAAGTAATGTTTTTTCTGGAGCGCCTCCACCATTATGTTTGTTTGACCATGTCCCGGCAACAGTGTGATACCCAAATCCACTCATGGCATTACCTTGAGAAGTATTCCCAATAAAAGGAAATAAATAAATATGGAATAAATTTTTACCCAACTCTTCCGCGGTACTTCTATTTTGCGGTTGCATTAAAGAATACAAATGTGATAGGCGCGCAGGATCTGAGTGCCCCTCCGAATCTCTATTAGTATGAATCAAGAAAATAATTGACTGCTCATACGTACTGCTTTTCACAACTTCCTCTTCAATAATTGATTCAACAATCCATTTAACTTTTGCTTGATCCCATATCGCATTCATTTCTGGTATTATGGTTTCGTTAACATCACTAGGTTTTACCCAACTACTCATACTTATACCCGAAGTATGAAGCATTGTGATATCTGTCATTATATGAACCCTAAGGTTTAGTTCTATAACCGTTAGTTCTACTTCAGCATTATCGACAGCTCCATTGGAACTATCACCAGGAACAAAATCACTAGGTCCATCAGAGCAACCAAATAAGAATAGTGAAATCAATATAAGTAAGGGAGGTGTATAACTATTTCTGTATGTTTTCATTTGAAAATAAATTTATAGGAAAAGCACTTAGATATCTAAAATGAAATTTAAAGCCGTTTTAAAGCTGCTGCTCGAGCTCTTTCAATTTGTTCATCCGATAGCAGATAACCTTGAGATTTACCACCCATTAAACAATCAGTCTTACAAATATTATGTCTTAGACTCAACACATGGCCAATTTCATGCGCAATGGTTCTTGATAGTGATCCTCTTTTAAGTACGCTGTGATCTTCTGTCAATAAAGTTTTTTCCGGAACACCACCTCTATTAAATTTATTTGTCCAGATTCCTACAACCGTGCTCCAATGAAAAGGTCTCATTGCGTTACCCTGTGAAGTATTACCAATAAATGGGAATAAATAAATATGAAATAAATTTTTACCCAACTCTTCAGGTTTACTCATATTCTGCTTTTGCATCAACGAATACAAGTGTGGCAAGCGATCAGAATCTGAGTGACCTTCTGCATCTCTTTTGGTATTGGCAATAAATGCTATTGATTCTTCAGAAGAGTCGCTTTTTACAATATTTTCTTCAATAATTGATTCAATAACCCACTGAATACCTGCCTGTTTCCATATTGAATTAACTTCCGGCATAATGATTTTAGTAACATCTTCAGGCGTTACCCAACTATCCATTCTCAATCCACTTGAATGAATAACTGTGATATCTTTCATTATGTGAACTCTTAAGTTTAATTTGTAAACAGTTTGTTCTGAATAGTCAGTATTTGAAATTACTGAAGGTTCGAGATTATTTGGGCCATCAGTAAAACTTAGAAAGAATACTGAAATCAAGATAAGCATTCGAGAATTAATAAGTAAATTTTTACTTAAATGAATGCGGTTTTTTAAATTTTTCATGCGAATTGAATTTATTTTAATAATTTGTAAGTACTTATGTGTGTGTATCCTTAGATTTAATTATTATTTATTATCGGAATAGTCCAGTTCTTTTTCGCTATGAGCAATTACAATGGCTGCTACAGCATCACCAGAAACATTGACTGCTGTACGTATCATATCCAATGGACGATCAATACCGAGTATTAAGGCAAGTCCTTCAGGGGGAATTCCAACTGCATCTAGAACTATGACCATCATGATAATTCCACCACCAGGTACACCCGGAGTACCAATAGCAGCAAGTGTTGCAGTAAGCACAATTGTCAATTGCTGAACCAAGGTTAATTCCAAGCCAAATACCTGAGCTATAAAAACGGCAGCAATTGCTTGATAAAAAGTTACCCCATTCATATTTACGGTAGCCCCTATTGGCAAAACAAAATTTGCAACACTTTCAGAAACACCAAGCTCTTTCGTGCACTGGCGAATATTTACAGGCAAAGCGGCATTGCTCGAACTTGTTGAAAAAGCAACCATTTGAGTTGGCAGCAGAGCTTTAAAAACCCTTTTAAGTTTAACTTTGGTAAACAATAATATCATAGGTGGGTACAAGATGAACAGTAGCCCGACAAGCCCCAAACTAACCAGAAGAGCATACTTTCCTAAAGCTAAAAATAATCCCGCATCACCTGAAAAATCTGTTATCAACGCTCCCAATAAGGCAAACACACCTATAGGTGCAAATCTCATAATGATATCCACAATTTTTAAAATAATATCGTTCAAGCCGTCAAATAAATTTCTAACTGATATAACTTTTTTACTATCAAGAGATAACATTGATATAGCAAACAAGACTGCAAAAAAGATAACCTGCAACATTTTTGTATTATCACTTGCAGCTTTAAAAATATTGTCAGGAACCATATTTTCTATCATATGGAGTGGAGATTGATTTTGGACATCCAATGCCATTTGCTCTTTATCTTTTACATTTTGCTCATGCTTTTGTTGAAATTCCAATCGTTTTTCTTGAGGAAAAGTATCTCCAGGTTTAAAAGTATTAACCAGAACCAAACCAATCGTAACAGAAATCAGGGTAGTTATTACAAACAAGGATAAGGTTTTGATTCCTATTCGGGTAAGTTTAGAAATATCCTGGATACTTGTAACCCCTTTGACCAGTGATATAAAAATAATTGGAACAGCTATTAACTTCAATAAGTTTATAAAAATTACACCCCAAGGTTTAATCCAATCGGAAGTAAACTCTTCAAAACCTGTTTTAACAGCAAAAAGCCCCCAAGTTATTCCGAGGATCATACCAAAAATAATTTTTAACCAAAGTGGGAATTTCTTTTTCATATAATAAACTGATTTATATTTTATTATTTACATCATTTAAATTCAATCATTAAGGCAAATAGCAGGTTTTGTTTATCTGTTATGAATATTGCTTTTTATAAATAATTGTCTGTTTAGAGTGTAAATATATAATTATTTATACTTTTTAACAATTTATTTATAACTTATTATATGATTAGCTTATTGACATAAATTAATTGGATTTTCTCCTTCTTTAATTTTTTATTAAAAGGAAAAAGTTGTCCTTTGGATATTTATTTCCAAAAGGCAACTTTAATGCTTTAACTTAAGGCAAACCAATAATCAAATATTAGAAATTGATCAAGCACCCAATTTTTATTGTTGGTTCTCCATCAATTTCAGTAAACGAATCATCTAAATTTTGGATATTCTGTCCTAATATATTACCGACATTCAGAAATAGGTTTAGTTTTTTATTGTATATCATTTTTATCCCAGCATTCAGTAATTGGTAGTCGTTTAATTCTGTAATTAACCCATCCGCATTGTCAATATCTGCTCCTGTCGCTGGCTTCCAATTCCAAGCACTTCGATTATTTGTAGTCCTTAAACTCACAAAACAATTTCCATCTAATTTAGAAGATAAATGATAATTATAAATTATTTTTGAATATAATGATTCTCCCGGGTAATAAGGTAATTGCTTTCCTGTTGTGCTATTTTCATTGTACGAATAATTATATCCAAACTCCACTAAAAATCGATTATTGAATTGATACTTCATGGTTGCTTCAATACCATATATCTTAGCTTCATGAATATTGGTTCGCACCCATTTATCTATTACCGAGTCGGGATCAGGATTTTCTTCCCAAATACCACTGTAAACAGGGGTAATCATATTACTAATGGTGTTATAATAACCGTGCATTAAAATTTCAACATTACGAATAGGTGCATATTCAATACTAAAAGTGGATGTTAAACTATATTCCGGTTGTAAATCAGGATTTCCAAAACGGTATGCCCTGCCACCATGGCCATATCCTTCTTCATATAATTCCTGAATAGTTGGTGCATGAAATCCCCTGCTAAAAGATGCCCTAATACGCAAATTATAAGCAAGTTGGTACATGGCAGCCATTTTAGGCGATACAACTGCTTTAATGTTTTGTGCTTTATCAAAGCGTAAAGCAAATAGAAATGAGAATTTATCCATCTCTATTTCATCCTGAACAAAAGCTCCTATGGCCTCCTGGGTTTTTTCAAGAACTGATGTTCTACTAAACTTGTTGAATTTGTAGTCGCTGCCAAAAGTTATGATATGACCCTTAAATTTATCCCAACTAAAATAAACCTCAGGATTAAACACACCATTATTTTCTCCACTTTGTTCAGCATCCCAGTGAGAATATTTTAATCGAGCTGTTGAATATAAATGTGCATTGATTATTTGCTTGTAATCTGTTGAAACCATAAGCATTCTTCCATATACATTATCCCCACTGAATTTCATGCTATTTTGAGCATAAAATAAATTGGAGTTTAATGAAGCCTTTTGGTTTATTTCCCAATTCACATTGTTAATGGTACTGAATTTGGAATATCCCATATTCCCAATACGATGAGCAGGAGCCAAAATCGGAACCCCGGCAGATTGTTCGTAATTAGATTGTGTTGAAACACTCACTTTTTCATTTACTGTCGAACGAACAGATAATCCCGTATTATAAGTATCATAACTACCTCCGGAAAAAGAAATACTTGATTCTGTTTTTTCAGATGCTTTTTTTGTAATAATGTTTACGATACCACCCATTGCATCACTCCCATATTGTGCAGATGCAGCTCCTTTAATAATTTCAATTCTTTCAATATTTTTAGGTGGAATTAGATCAATATTTTGTCCGGTATGTATATGTTCAGTAAGTAATCTAATACCATCAACCATTATTAAGGTATAGTTTGCCGGAAACCCATCCAGGCTGACAACGCTTCTTTTTGGAAATCCGCTTCCTGTTCCTGATTCAATACTCACACCTGTTAGGTATTCTAGTATTTCACCTGTGGAGCTAACATTTAACTGCTCAATATCATTTGAAGTAATAACATGCATCACTTCAGGCGTTTTGGATAATAATTTTTTATTCCGGGTTGCAGTTACAACAAATTCCTTTAAATCGTAACTTTTCAAACTATCAATGGTTTGGGAATTACAAGTTATAATGAGAAGAGTAAACAGAGATGTTAAATAAAATTTCATTTTACTACTATTAATAATTTATACTTTGGTTATTATTTATACTATTTGTAATAATTATTGTAATAAAAAACAAAATCCATATTGAGCATATTTAAGAATAATTAGTAGTATTTCTGGTATTTATTTAGAGCTATTATAGAAAAAAACTATCATAGATAATGTTATATATTTTATGTGGTAAATATATAATTTTTTCTACAAGGTGTCAAGCCAATTTTTGATCAACATATTAATATTCTACTACTTTTTACGAAGTAAAGGATGAACTATACTTTATTCTCTACCTAATAAATTGACGATAAAACTATTCATAAAAAAAAAGAATCCAACTAAGCTTATTGGTGGTAATCCTCCATGCCAGTCTGATGGAATTAACCATCCTTTAAAACCCATAAAAAATAAATGAATCATTCCCAGGAGGATTGTAAAAAGCAAAAATTTTCGAGATTTAAGAAATTGAATGAATACTTTATTCTCTTTTAAATGTGTGATAAAGCCAAAACTATAAGCTCCAATAACTACAAATGATAAGACTCCACCAAGCATACTTAAACCTGCAAATATTGTAAGCGTTCCGTTTTGCTCAAAAAATTTACTATAAGTAGCCTGATTAAAGATTAAAAAACTCATCAGAACATGGATTAGAACCATAATAATTGCAGATATGCCCATAGCCCTGCGTGCATTCATCCAACTGTCAGGTATTTTTAGGCCTAAATTACAAATTGGACCAAAACTGAAATTAAAACTCAGTAAAACAAATGCACTAAGTGCTACTGCTTTATTAAGTATAAAAAAAGGAAAATCTTTCCAGGGAATTGGTCCTAAAATATGGTATCGTAGTACCGCATAACTCAAGGAAAGTAAAAATGTAAATACTATAATTTTTGGGAATGCACTGTGGGTTGGCAATAATGATTTGGTCATCGACAAAACTTTTTAAATATTTAAAAAGGTAAATCATGTAAATCAACATTACCCCCGGACAGTATGATACCAACTTTTTTGTTTTGAAATAAATGTTTTTCCTTTACCAAAGCAGCTAATGCAACAGCACTAGAAGGTTCTATAACGAGTTTCATACGTTCCCAAATCAATCTCATAGCAAATACTATTTCCTCTTCTGTCACACGAATTATCCGGTCAACATACTTTTGAATTATCGGAAAGTTAATATCTCCAAGCTCAGTCTTAAGTCCGTCGGCAATCGTGTTTGTTGAAAGATTAGACTCTATAATTCCGCTTTGCAAGGATCTATATGCATCATCAGCCTCATATGGCTCACCTCCAATTACTTTGCAATTTTTCCCTAAATAATGAGTTGACAAAGCTGTACCAGCTATTAGCCCACCGCCTCCAACTGGCGTAAATATAAATTCTAAATCTGGATGTTGACCTAGTAATTCTAAACATGCAGTCCCTTGTCCTAATATAACATCAATATTATTTGAAGGATGTATAAAAGTAGCCCCTTTTTTTTCTTGTATTTTTTTCGTTGTTTCTTCTCTCGCTTTAAGGTTTGGTTCACATTCAATTATATCTACACCATAACCTTTAACTGCATTTTTTTTTATTTGGGCAGCATTAGATGGCATTACAATATATGCCTTAACACCTAAAAATTGTGCTGCAAGAGACAGTGCTTGTGAAAAATTTCCTGATGAGTGGGCAACTACACCATTCTTCCTCTGAGCATCTGTTAATTGCATAATTGCATTGACAGCCCCTCTCATTTTAAAAGCACCCGTTTTCTGGAAGTTTTCACATTTAAAAAAGAGATTTGCACCTACATTTTGATTAATGAATTGCGATGTCAGAATTGGTGTATTATGAATATATGGTTCTATTCTGCGATGAGACTGAATAATGTCTTCTTTTTGCATTGCTTTATGAATTTAATATGGCTGTTACTTCTATCTCAATAAGGCATCCGAAATGTAGTTCACGGGTAGGAATAATACATCTTACAGGCTTGTGGTCTTCAAAAAACAGGCTGTAACGATCATTTACTTTATCCCATAACTCAATATGAGGAATATAAATACGAACTTGAAGCACCTTGTTTTTAGAACTTCCTGCTTCGGTTAATATGCTTTCTACATTTTTGAGCGCTAAATCTGCTTGATCTTCTATTGTTTCAGGAATAAATTTCGTATCCTGATCGATAGGAAGTTGCCCTGATAAGTATAAAATTCCATTATGTTCAATGCATTGTGAGTAATGCCCATTACTTTTCGGGAATTTAGGGCTATTTATAATTCTCATATTAATAATATTTTCCTGTTTCTAAATTTCTTTTTATTTCCGTATTATTTTTTACAATTCCATGCATTGTAATAAAAACACCTTTTTCCATCAAGTTAGCTGTTGCAATAGCACATCCTAAGTTTATTGCTGCTTCAGAATTGCTAAACCTTTCTGGAAGCATAGAACCTGTTATTATAATTAATTTATCTTTAATATTTTCTTTCAGAAAAGCTGCAGTTTCGATCATTGTATCTGTTCCATGGGTAATTATAAATTTTTTCTCTTCATGATTTTTGATTAAATCAGCCAAATTCATTCTATCTTCCATGGTAATTTCAAGGCTGTCCTTCTGACATGAAGTTAGCACCTCATACTCAAATGAAGGATTAAGTTTTTCTAAAATTCGATGAGTGGCAGGCTCACCAAACTCAAAAGCCCATCCCTTAGTTGTATGTGGATAATCTTTGTCAATGGTTCCACCTGTTTGAATAAAAATCAATTTCATTAAATAAATTATTTTTATTGTATTCTAAAAAACATCATTATTTTATCTTTGCATAAAGATATATTTGCAAATATATGCATTTTATCTTTACATAAAGATATATTTTGTATTTTTGTAATAAATATTTAAGGATGAAAGAAGCAAAGGACAATATTGATATACTTGTATCTGAATGGAAAAAAGAGAGACCAGAGCTGAATGCAGAAGCCATGCATATAGTAGGCCGCATTCTAAAACTGTCCAAAATTCTTGAAAAAAGAGCAGGTAAAGTTTTACAAGATAGTGCTATCTATTATACCGATTTAGATGTTTTAGCCACCATAAGACGATCTGGTAAACCTTATGAATTAGCACCAAAGCAAATAATGGAATCCGTTTTAATAACATCAGGAGCGATGACCGCTTTATTTGACAGACTTGCAAAACTTGAGTTGATTTATCGGGCACCAGATAAAAAAGATGGGCGAATAAAATTGGTAGGGCTGACAGAAAAAGGAATAAAAAAAATTGATGAAGCAATAGAATTAAGATTTGATGAGGCAAAATCAGCTGTTAAAATTTTTGATCACGCAGAACACGACACCCTTGCTATTCTACTTAAAAAACTTTTAATATCATTAGAATCAAAATGATAAGGCATATTTCACAATTCTTAATACAAATTCAAAAAACACATAAGCTGATTTAAAATAATATTTAGAAAATACGTTCAAGAGATTCTTGAAGAATTATATATTTTTTTATACTTATTTACATTTTTTATATAATTTTTTATATCTTTACCTTTTGCGATGTGCAATGAATATTTACTTAGCATCCCAAAAAAAATAAAATTAGCGAATAGTTTTTTTAAGGTGGATAACAATTTCAACCTTTCCTATTCAAGAGCCTAAAGCATTTATTGAGAGTGACACATTAACTATTAAACAATATATCATGAAATACAACAGAAGTTTACTTTTACTCCCAATTTCATCTCTTATCGCCATGAATTCATGTTCGATAAAAGAGAATGAATCAAAGAACGAAGGAGAGGCTCAAATAAAATACAATGTTTTATTTATCCCTGTTGATGATCTTCGGCCTGAATTTGGATGTTATGGAGATCCGAATGTTAAAACACCTAATATTGATCGACTGGCACAACAAGGAGTGGTTTTTAATCGAACTTATTGCCAGGAAGCAATTTGCAACCCTTCCAGAGCAAGTTTGCTAACAGGTCTTCGTCCTGATTCAATAGAAGTATGGGATTTACAAACAAATTTCAGAGATAATGTTCCGGATGTAGTTACACTTCCCCAATATTTTAAAGAAAACGGTTATACAACAATTGGTTTTGGTAAAGCATTTCATAACAACGATCCCGACACTATTTCCTGGTCTGTAACTCCAGAAAACCTTCCTGGTTTTCCTTTTGATCCGGATGCAGTTTATGCAAATGATGAAAATATAAAATTGAACGACGAGCTTGTTAAACAAAAAATCAAAGATGGCAAAACAAAAGACCAATTGGGTTATTGGTATGTTAAAAGTAACGCCACTGAGATAGCAGATGTTGATGATGATTTTTATTATGATGGAGCTCAAACAACCCGAGCCATTGAAGTTTTACGAGAGCTAAAAGATAAGCAAGAGCCTTTCTTTTTATCGGTAGGATATTACAGACCTCACCTTCCATTTAATGCCCCAAAAAAATATTGGGACATGTATGATAGAGATCAAATACCTTTGGCCGATAACCAATATCCACCAAAAGACAGTCCTTATTATTCAGTTTATGGAGATGCAGAGTTAAGAGGATATTCGGATTGTAAAGATTTACCATTGCCAACCGAACAGCCTTGGGATGAGGCCAGACAGAAAGAATTAAAACATGGTTATTTTGCCAGTGTATCCTATACTGATGCACAAATAGGAAGACTCGTTGATGAACTAAACAGACTTGGTTTGGCTGAGAATACCATCATCATTCTTTGGGGCGACCATGGTTGGAAACTTGGAGAACATAATGGTTGGGCTAAACAAACAAATTATGAAATTGACACTCATGTACCAATGATTATTAGTGGAGCTAGTGTAGCTGCCAAAGGAGAACACAGTGATGCTTTAACAGAATTTGTGGATATTTATCCAACTTTATGTGATATGACCAATCTTCCTATTCCGTCTCATTTGCAAGGAACAAGTGTGAAGCCATTGTTAGAAAACCCTGACAAAGAATGGAAAACAGCTGCCTTTAGTCAATTTTTAACAGGTCAATATGCACGCACCAAAAATATTACAGTAGAAAATATGGGTTACGCCATGCGCACCGACAAATATCGTTATGTAGAATGGTATAAGTGGAATAAGAAAACTAAAACGAAAGAAGATTTCCTCGATTGTGAATTGTATGATCATGATACAGATCCAGAGGAAAATCAAAATTTGGCAAACAAAGCTGAATATAAGGAACTTGTTAAATCGCTTTCTGAAAAACTAAATAATGGCTGGAGAGCGGCAGTTCCAAAAAACTAAATAAAGACTGAATTAAAAAATTTACTTTTTGAAATTTACTTGAGGTTTTTTATTATCATTACCTCAAGTAAATTTTCATTTTTATCAAAAAAGTAATTAAGTAAATTATTCGTAACATGGCGTTAAGATCAGAAACCATTTCTTTTGACGAAGCCAACAAAAAGTATAAAGGGGCTCGAACTTTTACGGTTATGTTAAAGCCGATAGGTTCGGTATGCAATTTAAATTGCACTTATTGTTATTATCTTGAAAAGAAAAATCTATATCCAAACACCTCCAATTTTAAATTGGAAGAAAGCCTTTTAGAGGAATTTACGCGAAAATATATTCAAGAGCAGGATGTTGATGTGATAAACTTTGTTTGGCAAGGAGGTGAGCCCGGATTATTGGGAATTGATTATTATAAGAAAGCGCTTGTCTTTCAAAAAAAATATGCTGGAGATAAAAAGATCAATAACGTTTTTCAAAGCAATGGTACTTTTATTGATGAAAATTGGTGCAAGTTTTTTAAAGACAATAACTTTCTGGTGGGCATTTCAGTTGATGGTCCCGAAAAAATTCACGATTACTACAGACGAACAAAGCAAGGACATCCAACTTTTCATCGGGTGATGAAAAGTGTAGAATTGCTGCACAGATACAGGGTAGAATTCAACACCTTAACAGTGGTTAATAATCTTACCTCTGAATTCCCTTTGGAGGTGTATAATTTCTTGAAAGCCATTGGCAGCACTTATATGCAATTCATACCCATTGTTGAAAGAAATGCGATAGCAGAAGAGAAACTTAAGCTGGTTGATCAGTCATACAATAAAGAGGCAGAACTTACCGAATGGTCTGTTAATCCCATAAAATTTGGCAAATTTTTGTGTTCTATTTTTGATGAATGGGTAAAAAAGGATGTGGGGCGGCATTACGTTCAACTGTTTGATGTGAGTTTAGCCAATTGGTATGGTGAACCTCCAGGCTTATGTGTTTTTGAAAAAACCTGTGGAATGACTGCTGTGATGGAACACAATGGCGATTTATTTAGTTGCGATCATTTTGTTTATGATAAATACCGCTTGGGAAATATTAAAAATCATTCACTGGCCGAAATGCTTCATTCAAAAAAACAGTCTGATTTTAGCAATTACAAATTTGAAAGTCTTCCGCAATATTGCCTCGACTGTAACTATTTATTTGCCTGCCATGGTGCATGCCCCAAACATCGCTTCCTAAAAACTCCAAGTGGAGAACTAGGCTTAAACTATTTATGCGAATCTTATAAAATGTTTTTCGAACACATATCTCCAGCCATGGAGTTTATGGTCAACGAGATTAAAAACAATCGAGCTCCGGCAAATATTATGACTCATTTTTAGTTCCAAAACATTAGTTAATTAGTTTTGTCTTATTAGCAAGTTTGTGTTCTATCACACTCATAAAATGCCTCACAAAGATTAGCCTAAGAAAGGTTATAAATAGTCTCAAGAATAATCGATAGGGAAAATGTGCAAATGATTATAATTGATTTTTTAACACCAAATTATATCAACTCAATTAGCTATCTTAATAGAGGCAAGGAGGTAAAAGGAAAAGGGCTTTTTCTTTTTCTCATACACTTGCAATGGAATGATCATTAAATATAATGCTCTGATGCGATATGAGGCATAAAAAATAACTCACTAACATTTTACAGGGCACAGCCCATTAACACCAAGAATACAAATTTAAGGCCTATCCTGCATATTTATATGGATATTCAATGGCAATTATCAAAAAGGATGGGAGTAAATATACTAATCCGGATAACCTTATTTTTGAAATAATAAATGGCACACTGAACCCACTTGAACAGGAAATTAGAATCAATAATTTTATCCGCTTTGTGAATCAACATCTTAGAGCCTTAGCTAAATCAATTGGACTGCCCAAAGAAATCTCGACCTGTTGTACTTGCCACTGATTTGCGACAAATTTTATCCGTAAAGGGTCTGGTATGGAGTTCATCCAATAGAATCTTTAACATGGCCACATACAACTGTTCCAAAAAGATTAATAATTTAAAGCAATAATATTAAGTTTAGAGCTGTGCAATATTTTAAAGCTAATGCTATTCATATTGACATACCTATATATCACTTCCATTAATTCCAACCAAGGAAATATTCTTTCAAATTAAATTTTATAAAAAAATATTAATTTATAGAAGGAAAATTACATAATGAATTTTAACCAGGAGATTACTAAAATGATAATTCAATTATTGTATGATAAAGAAAAAAATTAGTGATTCTAATTGTTAAGATTATTGAATCTCAGCATTGATTTCATCTAACAACCCAGATACTATTACCGCATTTAATCATAATATAAATCACTTCAAACATTTATATTGTCATTTGACACACTCTTTCAAAGTTTCAAATTATCAGGGCTCTATTTTTGTCAAAAATTAAACTTGATAAATCTTATAAAATGAAATTGAAAAAAATAGTTTATCCAGTCTTGATATCAGGTATACTGATCTTATTCGGATGCTCAGCACAGACTGATGTGAAATCAACCAAGCCCGTTAAATATGTTAAGGTAGAAAAAATAGTTGATCAACAGTTTGTTGAAAAACTTGTTTTTAATGGTATAATTAAGGAAAAGTCTTTGACTTCCATTTCTTTTCGAGTTGGGGGCGTTTTGACTAAGCTATATGTTAAATCAGGTGATTTTGTAGAGACAGGCAAACTAATTGCAGAAATTGACAAACGTGATTATGAATTAAATGTTCAATCCACAAAGGTTCAATTTAATCAAATGCAAGGCGAATTTGAAAGATATAAGCAGCTTTTTGAGAAGGGAAAAATACCTCCTAACTCTTATGAAAAAATTGAATCCGGATATTTATTGGCAAAAACAGCATATGAAAATGCCGTAAACAAATTGAAAGATTCAAAATTAACTGCACCGGTTTCAGGATATATATATGAAAAATTTGTTGAGAATTTTCAAACTATCAATCCTGGGCAAGTGGTGGTTTCAATAATTGATTTATCTCAATTAGAAGTAATTATTTCAATCCCCGAAAGCCAATTGAGTAAAATCAAAAATTCAAGCAAAAATTTACTTGGGGTTAAAAATGCAAATGTTTCAAACTTACCGGTATCTATCTTGAGCATTAGCGAAAAGGCTAAGGATGATGGAATGTACGAAATGAAATTTACTTTCAACAACAATTCAAAGTTGAATGTTTCTCCTGGGATGTCTGCCGAAATCAGCATGATATGTGACCCAGAGGCAGGTACAATTAAAATTCCTTCATCGGCTGTTTTTTATGAGGAAAATACGACCCGGGTTTGGGTATTTGATTCCATTTCAAAAGTCGTAAATAAGAGAAATGTGCGTATAAAGAATTTCTCATCAGGTGGAAAAGTTGAAGTAATATCAGGATTAAGCCCGAATGATATAATCGTAATTGCAGGGGTTCATGATTTATACGAAAATCAAGCGGTACAGTTCGTTCAGCCGCAATCACCTACTAATATTGGAGGGCTTTTGTAATGTTTGAAAAAATAATGGATAAAAAGGCACTTATTACAACTATACTTTTCGCAGTATTTTTCGGTGGAATATTTGCCTATCTCAACATCGGAAAACTAGAAGATGCAGAAATTCCGATTAAAACTGCGGTAGTCGTAACTTTTTATCCGGGAGCAACAGCGCATGAAGTAGAGCTTGAAGTTACTGATGTGCTTGAAAAAGCAATTCAAAAACTAGAGAACATAAAGGATATTACATCAGTTTCTGAACCAGGTTTATCTAAGATTACAATAAATATTAATTCAGAGGTAAAAACACATGCTCTGTCTCAGTTATGGGATCATTTGAGAAGAAAAGTAAACGATACCAAAACTAAGTTGCCAAAAGGTGCTTATGAGCCCATTGTTAACGATGATTTTGCAGATGTTTATGGGATGTTATATGCTGTTACAGCCGAAGGTTATTCAGATAAAGAATTAAGTGATTATACGGAATTTATTGAGAGAGAACTGCTTAG
The DNA here is from genome assembly GCA_963674935.2 of Bacteroidales bacterium. Classification (GTDB taxonomy): domain Bacteria; phylum Bacteroidota; class Bacteroidia; order Bacteroidales. The sequence continues at coordinate 1,018,735 of CAXXWZ010000002.1, read as the reverse complement.
CATAAAAGGCATCAGGCGATCTCAAATATTTGGGACACAACAGGAAGCAATCGATGTATCTTTTTCATCAGAAAAACTTGCCAATTTAAATGTCAATCCGATGTACATTGCAATGGCAATGCAGAATCAGAGCCAAATTGTTAATCCCGGGAGTATCATATTTGGGCAAGAATCAATCAGGGTTGGCGTTGGAAGTAAAATAAACTCAATGAAGGAAATAGAAGATCTGCTGATTCAGGTTCCAAAAGGAGGGAATTTTAGGCTTGGTGATATTGCAACAGTTCAAAGGTCAGTTATGTTTCCTAAACGACAAGCACTTTATTTTAATGGTGAAAAAGCATTATCGTTAGGTCTATCAAACGAGAGCGGTATTAACGTTGTTAAATTAGGCGAAGAACTTGTTCAACGTCTAGAGGAAATCAAAGAAAAACTTCCAGCAGGAATCAATATTCACAATATTTATTCTCAGCCACAAAGAGTTGAAGATGCAGTTTCAAATTTTATGTGGAATTTGATGATGTCAGTTGGAGTAGTGATACTTGTGCTTTTGTTTTCAATGGGTTATCGATCAGGGCTATTAATTTCCAGTGGATTAATTTTTACAATTTTAGGAACCCTCATTGTGATGTTAGCAATTGGTATGCCCTTACATCGAATTTCCCTGGCAGCCATAATTCTGGCTATGGGAATGCTGGTGGATAACGCAATTGTTGTTGCAGATGGAATATTGGTTGATTTGAAAAAGGGAATTAACAGAAAAGATGCATTCTTAGGTTCGGCAAAGCGAACTGGGATTCCTTTGCTTGGTGCAACCCTTGTAGCCATTTTGGCCTTTATGCCTTTAGCTTTGGCACCAAACGCTGCAGGTGAATTTTTAAGCTCCTTATTCACGGTACTCGTCATCTCTTTATTATTAAGTTGGGTGTTTGCAATGATACAAACTCCATTTATGGCTAAATATTTTTACCGTAAAGAACGGCCAAAAGGAGAACATCAGGAAACTTATAATCAGGGTATATATAAATTTTTTGGTAAAAGATTGAGATGGGCGCTTGCCAATAAGGTTCCATTTTTATTAGGGAGTATTGCAACACTTATAATTTCGCTTTATGCATTTAAGTTTGTTAACATTGATTTTATGCCTCGAAGCGATTATAATCAATTTGTGATAGAATACAATCTTCCACAAGGATCTGATATCGAAGCAGTAGAAAATGACATAAAAAATATCCAGGAACATATTTTAAAAACCGAAGGTATTCAATCAGTAACAGGAGCTATTGGAAGCCCACCGGCACGTTATGCTTTACTGCGATATATGCCCCAGGGTGGGCAAAACTATGGTGAGCTGATCGTAGAGACAAAAACAACGGAAAGAGTGGAAGAAATAATTCCTGATTTACGTGATTATTTAGCTAAAAACTATCCAAATGCCTTAAGTCGGATACATCGTTTTGGAGCAAGTTTCTCGGACTTTGAAGTGGAAGTTGAATTTTCGGGTCCTGATCCATCTATTCTGCGTCAATTAGCTGCAGAAGCAAAAGGGATTTTCAGAAACGAACCTATGATAATTAACGTGACTGATAACTGGAAAGATGCCACTAAAAAACTGAGCCCTAATTATTCGGTTCAGGATGCTCAAAAATTAGGTTTAAGCAGAAATGATTTGGCTAATTCAATTTTGGTGGCCACAAATGGGATGCCTATTGGTTTATATCATGAAGGAACTGAACAGATTCCTATCATATTAAAAACTGAAACAGAAATTGCTGATAATATGGAAAGTCTATTATCCATTCCTGTTTGGGGGCAACAAAGTACCCAAAGTATACCGCTCAATCAAATAGTAAATAAAATTGAATTAAAATGGGAAGACGAATCAGTACATCGCTATAATGGCAAAAGAGCTTTAAAAGTTCAGGGAGACGTGATGGACGGTTATACTGCCACCCAGGTTCAGGTAGAAATTGAAGATCAGATTAATAACATAAAACTCCCTAAAGGATACTCAATACGATGGGATGGGACTTATGCTAAATCGAACGAGGCCAACGACGCACTTTTTAAATATTTACCGCTGGCTATTGGCTTAATGCTCATTATCATCATTGCGATTTTTAATAATTTGAAGCAAACCTTAATAATTTTTATTGTTGTGCCATTTGCACTGTTAGGTATTTCATTAGGATTTAATGTAACAGCTGCTAATTTCGGATTTGTTGCCATTATCGGAGCCTTAGGTTTAATTGGAATGATGATCAAAAACTCAATTGTTTTATTAGATGAAATAAATATAGGTTTAAGAGCAGGAAAAACAGTTTTAAATGCGACTATTGATTCAGCACTTTCAAGAATGCGACCGGTTATGATGGCTTCACTGACCACAATCCTGGGGATGATGCCATTAATAACAGATTCGATGTTTAAAGGAATGGCGATTACAATTATGTTTGGCCTGCTGATTGGATCTGTGGTGACCTTAATGGTTGTTCCTGTTTTGTATGTAACCTTTTTCAAGGTAGATGTTAGCGAATTAAAAATAAGAAAGAAATAAGAAAATAGCTGGTATGAATAATTTAATCAAACAAATTTTTACGGCAACATTTTGTATAATCGCAATTGGTTCAATCTCAGGTCAAAAGATTTTGACCCTGGAAGACTGCCGCCAGCAAGCCGTAGAATATAATAAAGAACTGAAAAAGGCAAACTATCAGGTACAGGAGGCTATTTCAAATCAAAAAACTGCCAGAACTGCATATTTACCAAGTGTAAGCGTGAAATCAAGTATGATGTATATGCCCGATATGGAAAACATCTCAATGCCCGGTGGATTTTTAAAAACTGCAGTAAGTGCAGAGGCTGCTCAAAATGGTGATTTTTCCGGTACAAGCGATGTATGGTCACCCGGCATCAATTTAGCATTAGAAAACCTATATTTAATTACGGGTCAGGTTTCAGTTACACAACCTGTATACGTTGGTGGCAAGATAAAATATTCGAATAAACAGGCTGATGCCGGAATCGACATTTTTAAGTACAATTACAACATTAAATATGCAGAAATTATTGAGCAAACAGATAAGGCTTATTGGAATTTGGTTTCAGTTGCAGCCAATACCAAATTAATTGAGAAATCAATTGAAATGCTTACCGAATTAGAGGATAAGATGAATGATATGTTTAATATTGGGTTAACTCCTTTAAGTGAAAAGCTAAAAGTAAGCGTGCAGAAAAATGAAGCAGAATTAAATCTGCTTAAAGCCAAAAATGGGCTAAGGGTATCAAAAATGTATTTAAATCATTTAATTGGTCAGGACTTAAATTTAGATATTCAAGTGGTGAATACCCTTGATGAAAATGCTGATATATTTAATAAAACAGGAAGCGATGCTTCTGCTTCAAACCGCAACGAACTTAAAATTTTAAATAAACAATTGGAGATTTCCGAATACGATAAAAAAATTATCCAATCAGACTATTTACCCCAGATTGGGGTTAGTGCAAGCTATTCAACTTATTACGTTAATAATTTATTAGAAGATATAAGCTTTCACCCAAATTTATCAGGTCAAATTTCAATTCCAATCACCAATTGGGGACAGGCAAAATTTAAAAATGATGCGGCAAATCTGAGAATTAAACAAGCCGAAGTTGAATTAGACAATACCAATGAACTTTTAAACCTTGAAATACAGCAGGTCAGAATTCAAATTCAGGAAACGCTTAAAGCGATAATTATTGCAAAGAAAAACTTGACAGAAGCTGAAGTCAGCTTAGACGAAACCAAAGCAAGTTTTGAAGCAGGGTTAAACACAACAACTGAATTGCTAAATTCACAAATGAGCTGGCAAAGTTCAAATGCACAACTAATTAGCATTTTGGCTCAATATAAGTTACTACAAACAACATGGCAAAGAGTTACTGGGAATTTAAACCCGGTTGATTAAAAATAAGAGTTTTAATCAGTAGATTTGTAATAAAAAACTGAACGTGATACATTCTTCAATTCATAAACATAATCATCATTTTATTACGAGTTATAAATTCTATACTCCTTTATCTATTTCTCTTCGATTTACCGTAAATAGTATTATTGCAATTTTGATTCTGAAATTGGTTGTTTATGTGGGAGAATCTGAGAGTCTTAGAGGGCCAATTTTTAAGGATTATATTTTAACCATACTTAGTTTTAATCTGTTGAGCGAGTCCCATATCCTGATAGATTCAATACTTGAACGTTTTCTTCCAATACCTGAAAAACTTAAGTTAAGATTTGTTCTGCAAACTATCATCAGTTTGATGCTAATGATTGTTCTGTTTAAACTTAGATTGATTATAGAACCTCTAGATCCTACTGTAAATAAATATGTGATATATTTTGGGTTTACATTGGGAATGTTATTTGTTTCACTTATTCCAACATCGCTTATTGTTGCTCACTTTATGGAGAAATTGATCACTGCACAGCAGAAAATGGATGAGATGAAACAGGAAAAGTTGAGGATGGACTATAGTGCTTTGCAGGATCAATTAAATCCACATTTTTTATTTAATAACTTAAGTGTACTAAAATCTTTGATTATATACGATAAAGATTTGGCACTTAATTTTACAGAGAATTTCACTGATGTTTATCGTTATGTGCTAAAAAGCAAGGATAAAATGTTGGTGGAATTCAGGCACGAACGAAAGTTTATTGATTCATTTATCGGGCTTCATAAAGAGCGGATTGGTGATGGGCTAAAGGTGAAATTCTCAATCGAAAAAGAGATGCTGGACAAAGAAATTGCACCTTTAACACTTCAGCTTTTAGTCGAAAACGCATTAAAACATAATATTGCCAGTAAGGAAAACCCTTTAACAATTGAAATCAAAACCAAGGATGATTATCTCATCGTTGAAAACAGCTTACAGTTGAAAGAAGCATCTTATTCAACACAAACCGGGTTAAAAAATTTAATCAACCGTTATAAAATTATTACCGATATCGATATTGAGATTAGCTCGGAGAATGAAAAATTTGTGGTTAAAGTACCATTCTTATAAAAGTAAATCGATTAACTAATGAAAATCCTAATCATTGAAGACGAACAGCATAATTCCCGTTTATTAAACGGAATGTTAAAAAAAGCAAGACCCGATTGGGAAATTACGGCAATACTTGAAAGTGTTAAAAGTTCGATTTCATGGTTGCAAACTAATCCAATGCCCGACTTAATTTTTATGGATATTCAATTAACCGATGGGATTTGTTTTTCCATTTTTGAAAAAGTGGAAGTTGAAAGTCTGATTATTTTCACTACAGCTTATGATGAATACGCTATTCAAGCTTTCAAGGTTAATAGTGTTGATTATTTGTTGAAACCAATAAAGGAAGAAAAACTTGAGAATGCAATCATGAAATTTGAAAAATTAATTAAGCTTTCTGACAAAAGTGTTCTCCCTGATTATAAAGAGCTAATCGACACTATTAGAACCAAAGAAAAAAGTTATAAAAAAAGATTTCTAATTTCTGGTGCTACTTCCTATTTTAAAATAGACGTTGAAAAAATTGCCTATTTCTATACGGAGAACCGGGTTAGTTTTGCGGTTACATTTGATGGCAAGGAACATGTTTTAGACCTAACCATGGAAAAAATAGTAGAACAAATAGATCCTGAAAAATTTTTCAGAGCTAACCGAAGCATAATTCTTAATAGTGAATCAGTATTAAAATTTGAAAATTATTTTGGGGGGAAACTAATTGTTACTCTCTTGCATCCCTTGAAGCAAACAATCACCATCAGTCGTTTAAAAGCCACAGAATTTAAAAGCTGGCTAGACAGTTAATCATCTTATCTTAAATATTTGATATTATAGTAAGATGAATGATTGCTTTTTCATATTCCTTCCTCTAACTTTTCATATATAAAAGAGATTGTTTGATCTACAATACAGCGATTAAGCATATTAAATAAATGTGTAAGTTGTGATGATTTCGATATTTATTATTCTACCTCATAGTCTTTAAAATCATTAACTCGTCGATTAAATCATTTCAGGCATCAAATTCTGCACTTCAGTTTATTCTTAAAAAATATAATGTTATGGTCTCCTAATTTTGATTCCTGAAAGAACAACTAATGATAAGTTTTTTGTTCAAGTTGAAAAAAACAAAGAAATGCAAATAAATAAATTTTGGATTAAAATTAAACTTAATGCTTACCGCGCATTAAATCCATTAATAGTTTTACTAAAAAAAACAGGAATTACACCAAATGGTATTACCTCGATCGGCATTGTAATAACCATATTATCGTCAATAGTTTTGATTCTGGGAGCTGAATATGGAGCCCGTGGAGATTATCGGCATATCGCCTGGTTTGGAGCAATAACCCTTTTTGCGGGCGTCTTTGATATGCTAGACGGTCAACTCGCCAGAATGACAAACAAGGAATCGCAGTTTGGGGCGCTTTATGATTCAGTGCTTGACAGATATAGTGAAATGATCATGTTTTTGGGAATTTGTTATTATTTGGTATCTCACGATTATTTCACAAGCTCTCTTTTTGCATTTATTGCCATGATTGGTTCTATAATGGTTAGTTATGTCAGGGCCAGAGCAGAAGCTCTTGGCATCGAATGTAAAGTTGGTTTGATGCAGCGACCTGAACGCGTTTTAACAGTAGGTATTTCGGCAATAATTTATGGAATAGTTTCATTTTATGTGGGCGATTTTAAAATCGTAGTCGAATGGCTTCCATTTCCACTAATTGAGAATATATCAATTTTTACCATTCCAATTTTCGTAATGGCCATCCTTACAAATTACACCGCTTTTCAAAGATTAAATCATTGCTATAAAAATATGTGAACCTAAACCTTAGCTAAACATATTCAAATAAAAACAACATATGAGATTATACTAATTTATAAAAGTTACATACATGAATTCAAAACAAAACATTAAACGATCGGAAGGCAAGTTGGGCATATTAATGCCCGGGATAGGAGCGGTTTCAACAACATTTATGGCAGGAGTGTTTGCAATTAAAAAAGGACTGGGTCAACCTATAGGTTCAATTTCTCAGCTTGGGAAAATAAGGCTGGGCAAGAGAACGGAAAATAGAAATCCAAAAGTAAGTGAATTAGTTCCACTAGCATCCTTAGATGATTTAATTTTTGGCGGTTGGGATATTTTTACCGACAATGCTTACGAAGCAGCTTTAAATGCCGGGGTATTAGAAAAAGAATTACTAAACTCACTTAAGGATGAGTTGTCCGCTATTAAACCTATGCCGGCAGTATTCAGTTCTGATTACTGTAAAAATTTACATGGTGAAAATATTAAAAAAGCATCCACAAAATTGGAATTAGCCAGTGAGTTAATGACTGATATCCGCAACTTTAAAAAAGAAAATGATTGTAGCAGATTGGTCATGATCTGGACTGCTTCAACTGAAGTATATGTAGAAAAATCTAATGTGCATCTTTCAATTGAGAATTTTGAAAAAGGATTAAAAGAGAATGACCCTGCAATTGCACCAAGTATGATTTATGCTTATGCATCTATTAAAAGCGGTGTTCCATTTGTAAATGGGGCGCCTAATTTAACTGTTGATATTCCGGCAATTATTGAATTTGCAATTCAACACAATGTTCCGATAGCAGGTAAAGATTTCAAAACAGGACAAACCTTAATGAAAACAATTTTAGGCCCTGGTTTCAAATCCCGTTTAATCGGAATCGATGGTTGGTTTTCAACAAATATTCTTGGGAATAGAGATGGAGAAGTTTTAGACGATGCACAATCTTTTAAAACCAAAGAAGTCTCCAAATTAAGTGTTTTGGATAGTATACTTGAACCAGATAAGTATCCTGAACTTTATAAAGATATGTATCATAAAGTAAGGATTAACTACTACCCACCTAAAGGTGATGATAAAGAAAGTTGGGATAATATTGACATATTTGGTTGGCTGGGCTATAAGATGCAGATAAAAGTAAATTTTTTGTGTAAAGACTCTATCCTCGCTGCTCCAGTTGTTCTTGATTTGGCTTTGTTTATGGATCTCGCTCAACGTGCAGAAATGAAGGGAATACAGGAATGGTTGTCATTTTATTTTAAATCTCCGCAAACAGTTGAAGGATTAGACCCTATTCATGACATATTCCTACAAAAAATAAAATTTGAGAATAACATCCGACACTTAATGGGTGAAACACTAATAACTTATTTAGGCCTGGATTATTACGAAGATTAAAATGAGAATTAAAAAACTAATAGCATCAGGGTTAGGAACGGGATATTCACCAATTGCACCAGGAACTGTAGGTTCATTGCTTGGGATCATCACATGTTATGGAGCCAACTTGGTAATGATTAATAATGATTTGACTCGGCTGACGGTTCTCGCGCTTAACCTTTTTGCTATTGTTTGTATTCTCTTTATTGGTATTCACTCAATACGAATTGTTCAGCGTGAATGGGTACACGATTCACCAAAAATTGTGATCGATGAAATTTTAGGAGTTTGGATCTCGGCGTTTGCGCTGCCTTTTGAATGGCACTATTTTGTATTTGCTTTTATCCTCTTTAGGTTCTTTGATATCGTAAAACCATTTTTTATTCGACGGGTTGATCAATTAAAAAATACTTGGAGTGTAATGCTTGATGATGCCTTAGCCGGAGTTTACACAATTCTAATTCTGCAAAGTTTAATTTTCTTCAAGGTTTTATAAAATGAATTTAAAATCTAATGCCCTTATTCCTTTCTACAGGTACAATGTTGTAGCAGTAATAGCAACGGCAGTAGATTTTCTTGTATTGGTAGTATTGACTGAGTTTTTGGGTTTGTGGTATTTCTTCTCAGCCATTATAGGAGCCATCACAGGTGGCATTACATCTTTTTTACTAGAACGCAATTGGGCATTTATGAAAAAGAATAAAAAGCTATCTACTCAAGCTATGAAGTATATCGTGGTTTGGATAACTAGCATTATCCTAAATACGATTGGACTTTACATTCTTGTTGAATACTCAGATATCCAATACATTTTTGCAAAAATAATTGTATCAATACTTATCGGAATAGGTTTTAATTTTTTTACACACAAATATTATATATTCAATTAACTGGATCAATGAGACGGAGAAGTATGTGGAAGGCAGTTACCATTTTAATCATTACAGCAATATGGCTTGTATTAACACCATTTTTAGGATACGGGCAAATTACAACTAGGGTTAGAGGAACAATAACCGATAAAAATACTCACGAACCACTTCCCTTTGTAAATATAAAATTTGTTGGTAAAAGTATCGGAACAATCACAGATTTTAATGGTGAATATAATCTGGAAACGCTTTGGGCTTCTGATACACTTCAAGCCTCATTTATAGGCTACAATTCTAAGACTGTAAATATTTTAATCGGAGAAAACCAAGTTGTTAATTTCGAATTAAGCCCTATTGGAATTAGTTTGAGTGAATTCGAAATTAAAGCATCTAAAATAAGATATAGGAATAAAGATAATCCTGCTGTTGAATTAATTAATAAGGTTATTGAAAATAAAAATTTAAACAGAAAAGAAAGCCTTGATTTTTATGAGTATGACAAGCATGAAAAAGTTGAATTTGATCTCAATAATATCGGTGAAGATTTTAAAAACAAAAAGGTTTTCAATAAACTACAATTTATTTTCAATTACATGGACACCTCTGAAGTAAATGGGAAGCCCTATCTCCCAGTATTTCTAAAAGAATCCAAGTCGAAAGTATATTATCGTAAATCACCAAAATCTCAAAAAGAATACGTTTCAGGAACTAAAATGATAGGCTTTCATGATTATATAGATAATGATGGAGTTAGTATGCTTGTTGATTACATGTATGAGGATATTGATATTTACGAGAATAGTATTACCCTTCTTACCAATGAGTTTGTAAGCCCATTATCTCCTTTATCCCCTTCAGTATATAAATTTCACATTTTAGACACAATCGATGTTAATGGCAAAGACTGCATTAAACTAGGTTTTCAGCCACGAAATAAACTGGATTTTGCTTTTAAGGGTGAACTATACATCACAAACGATGACAGGTATGCGGTTGTAAAAGCTAATTTAAGAATAACCGAAGATATCAACCTAAATTTTGTGAGCGACCTTCAAATTATTCAGGAATTTGATTATATCAACAATGAAAAATGGATGCTTATTGAAGATCAAATTATTGTTGATTTTAATCTTGGGAAAAAGGGTATTGGAATGTTTGGTAAAAAAAACAACTTTTATGCTAATTACGTATTTGAAAAAGTAAGAGGAGACACTATTTATAAAGGAAATGAAAATATCGTAAAAGAAGAAGGATATACTGACAAAAACGATGATTTTTGGAAAACCAATAGGATTGCAAAATTATCGCAAGAAGAAGAAAATATATATTCAATGATGGATAGTGTCAAGAATGTACCTGCTTTTAAAAGAACCATGGACATTATCATGTTATTTGTTGCAGGATATTGGAATTTTGACAAAATTGATGTTGGACCTGTTAATACATTTTACAGTTTTAACGATGTTGAAGGATTCCGGTTAAGACTTGGTGCCAGAACCAGCGAAAAATTTAGCAAAAAGCTACGAATAGAAGGTTACATTTTATACGGTTTCAAAAGTGAACAATTAAAATATTCAGCCAGTGCTACATTGTCGCTAAATAAAAAATCGTTGAAAGAACATCCCAGACACACTTTAATGGCAACACGGCAGGTCGAATCGAATTTTCCTGGTATGGATATGGATTTTATTAATGAAGATAATTTTATGTTATCATTCAAACGAGGTTTAGCCGATAAAATCTTGTTTTACGATTTATATAAGGTTGAGCATTTCAAAGAATGGTCTAATGGATTTTCTACCACCCTTAATTTTGCCCGAATGATTCAGGAGCCAGGAGGTTCATTACTTTTCGACTATGGTGATTATTCAAAAAGTAATATTTCTTCAAGCGAAATTACGGCACAACTACGTTTTGCACCTAACGAAACTTACTACGAAGGGATGGATTATAAAACGCCCATCATAACAAAATACCCCATATTTCAAATTACTTATACACAAGGAATCAAAGGCTTATTTAATGCTGATTATGATTATAGCAAACTTAAAATAAATGCATTTAAACGATTTTATATTACCCCTATCGGATTTACAAACTTTGAAATCGAAGCAGGGAAAGTTTTTGGTAGTCAAATACCTTTTCCATTGTTATATATTCCTCGTGCCAATCAAACTTATTCTTATCAGCTACGCTCATATAACCTAATGAACTTTCTTGAATTTGTTAGTGATCAATATGTTTCTTTATATGCAGAACATCACTTTTATGGATTCTTGTTTAATAAAATCCCTCTATTAAAACGGCTGAAGTGGAGAGAGATAGTATCCTTTAAAGCTATTTACGGTGGAGTTACTGATAAAAATAATCCCGAAGTAACAGCAGGATTAATGAAATTTCCAGCAAACTTAGACGGTAGCCAGAGTACTTTTATTTTAACAGATGAGCCTTATATGGAAATGAGTGTTGGGGTAGGAAATATATTTAAATTTTTTAGGGTTGATCTTGTAAAAAGAATTACTTATTTGGAAAATCCAAATGTTTCAGATTATGGGATTAGAGCCAGATTCAAATTTGAATTTTAAATTCGTTCACATGAGACTTTTACAGAAAAAACTTTCTCAGTTCAACAGACTCCAGGAAATCGTTCAAAATGGACTCTATCCATATTATAAGGTAATCGAGTCAGGGCAAAACGCTGAAGTAATCATCAATGGAAAATCCAAACTGATGTTTGGATCAAATAGTTATTTAGGACTAAATAACCATCCTAAATTAATTGAGGCTGCAAAGGCAGCTATTGATAAATATGGGACTGGTGCTTCAGGATCACGCTTATTAAATGGCAATATGGCAATTCATGAAAAATTGGATGGATTACTTGCCGAATTTGTAAATAAAGAGGCTGCTATAGTTTTCGGCACAGGATTTCAAGTAAACATTGGCGTGATATCATGTATTTTGGGTCGTAATGATTATCTGATTATGGATGAATATAATCATGCCTCAATCTTTGAAGCAAGCCGCCTTACTTTTGCAAAAGTACTTAAATACAAGCATAATGACATGGCGTCTTTAGAACGAATCTTACAAAAGACAATTCCAAATCAGGTTAAACTAATCGTGGTTGATGGGGTGTTTAGTATGGAAGGTGATATTGCTCAATTGAATACCATTGTTGAATTATCTGAAAAATATAATGCTTCTATCATGATTGACGATGCGCATGGGTTAGGTGTTCTGGGAAAAGGTGGGCGTGGTACTGCCAATCATTTTGGCCTTGAAGATAAAGTAGATTTAATAATGGGGACTTTTAGCAAATCTTTCGCATCTTTAGGTGGATTTATTGCAGGAGATTTATCGACAATTAATTTTATCAAACATCAGGCAAGATCTCTTTTATTTAGTGCTGGCACGACTCCGGCATCTGCTGCAACTGTATTAGCAGCCTTAGAAGTTATGAAAGAAGAACCTGAACGTATAGAAAGATTGTGGGAAAATACCGTATATGCCCGTAATCTTTTAACACAAGAAGGTTTTGATATTGGGAATACTTCTACACCTATTATTCCCATTAAAGTTGGAACTGATACAAAAGCATATCAATATTTTGCTTTAATGTTGGAAAAAGGGATTTATATAAATTGCGTAGTAACACCGGCTGTTAAACCAAATGAGTCTATTCTGCGTTACTCTCTAATGGCAACCCATACAAAAGAAATGATTCATCAATCTGTAGATTCCTTAATCCGTTGTCGTGAATTGCTTAAACGTTTATAATATTATGAATTATGGCTGAATTATATTTAAAAGAAGTCAAGACTAAAACTGAATTAAACGACTTTATTAAATTTCCGGATAAATTATATAAAAATAACCCTTATCGGGTTACCCCCCTCCACACCTATGAAGAAACAATTTTAAACCGCGAAAAAAATCCTGCATTTGATATCTGTGATGCAATCTATTATCTGGCATACAAAGACAATAAAATTGTTGGACGCATCGCCGGATTGGTAAGCTTGAATTACAACGAAATATGGAATCACAATTATGCCCGTTTTGGTTGGATCGATTTTATTGATGATTATGAAGTTTCCGGCTTATTGTTGAGTAAAATTGAAGAATGGGCAAAATCTAAAAATTTAACCGCTATTCATGGCCCTTTAGGTTTTACAGATCTGGATATGGAAGGAATGCTCATTGAAGGATTTGATGAAATTGGAACTCAGGCCGTTATATACAATTATCCTTACTATAAAAATCATATGGAACGGCATGGGTATTATAAAGACACTGATTGGGTACAATATGAAATAAAGGTTCCAAATAAAGTTCCAGATCGTTTGAAAAAATTTTCTCAAATCATCAAAACCAAATATGAAGTTCGTTCCTTAAAATTTAAAAATGCTAAAGAAGTGCTACCCTGGGCTAAAAAACTATTCATAACCTTAAACCAATCGTTTAGTAACCTTTATGGATTTGTTCCTTTGACTGAGAAGCAAATTGAATTTTATACCAAAAATTATTTCTCCATAATCAACCCAAAATATTTGAGCTTTGTTGTTGATAAAAATGATGATGTTATTGGCTTTGGTATTACTATGACATCTTTGTCAAAGGCATTAATAAAAGCTAAAGGGAAATTATTTCCATTTGGATTACTTTATATTATAAAAGCCTTGAAATGGAATGATACAGTGGATATGTTTTTGCAAGCGGTACGACCTGATTATCAAAATAAAGGTATAACTGCAATTATTTATTCTGAAACTATGCAAGCCTTTATTGATAATGGAATAAAAATAGCTATTACAGGCGTTCAACTGGAAGATAATCTTTCTGCACAATTATTATTCGACAGTTACGAAAACAGATTACATTTAAAACGCAGATGTTTTATAAAACTTATCTGAAATCAAATGAAAAAAGTACTGATCACCGGAGCCAGTGGATTTATTGGAAGTTTTCTTGTTCAAGAAGCATTAAATCAAGGTTATGAAGTTTATGCCGGAGTTCGGCCTTCAAGTAGCAAACATTACCTTGCAGATTCTCGCATCATTTTTCTTGAGCTTCTATTTTCAAGAATAGAATTAATAAAAGAAAAACTTATTTATTACGAAAAAAAAATTGGCCGGTTTGAATATATAATTCATAATGCCGGTATTACAAAATCAAATGCTAAAAAGGATTTTAATACAGTTAATTTTAAATATACCGTAAATTTTATTCAGGCATTAATTGAAACAAATTGTGTTCCTGATAAATTTATTTATATGAGCAGCCTTGCAGCATATGGGCCTGGTAACGAAATTACAATGCAGCCAATTATTGAGAATGACATTCCAAGTCCTATTTCGATGTACGGTACGAGTAAATTAAGAGCTGAGTTGTTTATTAATTCATTAAAAAAATTTCCGTATTTAATATTTCGTCCAACGGGAGTTTATGGGCCTCGGGAAAAAGACTACTTTTTAATGTACAAAGCAATCAATAACCATTTAGAAACATATATTGGGAGTTCAAAACAGCAATTAAGTTTTATCTATGTTAAGGATTTAGTTGAACTAATATTTAAGGCATTGCAATCAGAAATTGTTTGTAAATCGTATTTTGTCACCGATGGGAATAACTATACCAGTGTAGAATTTTCCAAAATGGTTAAAACGTTATTAAATAAAAAAACCATCAAATTAGTTTTTCCAAAATTCATGGTCAGAACTATTGCTTTTTGTTTAGAGAAAATCTTTGTACTGTTCAATGCTGTCCCTACATTAAATACTGAAAAATATAAAGAAATTAGTTGTTCAAATTGGTTATGCGATAGCAGTAAAACGATGAAAGATTTTAATTTTACTCCAAAATACGACTTACAAAAAGGATTAACCGAAACCATATCGTGGTACAAAGCTGAAAAATTACTATAAGAACGATGAATCAAATTGCGACTATTTTCATACTAATCTTCGGATTTTTGTCAAGTACCAACATCGACAAAACTAAATATCCGATACCAAGCAAAACTGTTGAACGATTGTTTTACATCCAAAGAAACTTAAATAAAAATACCATCGTTTATGATGCCAACTTTGATAATGATGGAAATCTTATTGATAAAAATCCCATAAATGTTTATTGGATCAGGTATGAGGAAGACGGGCGAAAAATGGAATTAAGGAATATTGAAAAATTATTCGCTTATGGTGTGAAATGCAAGGCAGATAGAAATATTGATAAAAAATTTAATGTAAAGCTTGTTGCATATAATAAAAGAGAATTGATATTGATTCAACATGAACCTTTTAAAGCAAGTATCAATATGTTAATTGACAATAAGTTATCAGAATTGGGGTATATGTATATCTATGCAGATAATTCAGGGTTTTGGCCAAAAGTTGAATACATCGAATTATTTGGAAAAGATCTTTATTCTGGTGAAGATAATTACGAGAAAATAATAAACTGATAGCTTTTTTCACTTATGGCATTTAAACGATTTACAAATAAAAATGTAATAACCAATACCATTCTTATTACATTATATATCCTTTGGACTTTCATTATAGGGACAATCAGGCAAGATCAGTTACTTCTCATCATGCTTTACTTGACATGTTTTTATGCGCACGAAAAATCCCGTAAATTCATCATCGGGTTTTCAATTTTTATCATTTATTGGATAATTTATGATTCTATGAGAGCCTTACCCAATTACGAAGTTTCAGCCGTTCATATCAAAGAACCTTACGAATTTGAAAAGGCAATGTTTGGGATTTCATTGAACAATATTATACTGACTCCAAACGAATATTTTACAATTCATACAAATCGTTGGCTAGATATACTCACAGGACTATTTTATATTAATTGGGTTCCAATACCGCTTGCATTTGGTGTTTATTTGTTTGTGAAAGATAAAATCCTGTTTACTAAATTTTCACTGACTTTTTTATTGGTTAATATAATGGGATTTATTATTTATTACATTTATCCTGCAGCACCACCTTGGTATATAGATTTGTATGGTTTTGATTTGCGTTTAGGAGTTCCCGGAAACAGTGCCGGGCTTGCAAGATTTGATGAAATAATGCGACTCCCTATTTTTGATAGCATTTATAATAAAAATGCCAATGTTCTTGCAGCCATGCCGTCGTTGCATTCAACCTATCCTGTTATTGTTCTATTTTATGCGATCAAAAAAAAGCTAGGATGGATAAACATATTATTTGTGATTTTTATGATTGGAATTTGGTTTTCAGCAGTTTATTCCAATCATCATTATATAATTGATGTTTTGATGGGTATTCTTGTAAGTTTCATTGTATTATTAATCTTTTCATATTTTGTAAAGAAGCGATGGGCTGTTCATTTAATTAATAAATACGTGTCTTATATATAGAAGTTGACAGAGCTTGAATATTGAAAGGAAAGAATATTTGGTAAGATCGGTTATGATCATTAACGCATCACCTAAATTGCTCATAAAAAAGCCAATAAAAACCATTGATTTTTTCAGATTCGCTATTGGCCATAATATGTTAATTCTTTAGGTAAAACCACCTCAATTTCTTTTTGTACAGTTCCCCCTCGGCTATTGATCAAATTTTCGATTCCAATCTTTTTTATATTCTCCGCTTGGCTCTGCTGCAATAGGAGAAATCTCTTCTGCTGAAGTTTTACGCTCTTGTGTGCTGAGCTCCGCCGAACTTGTGCTGAGCGCAGTCGAAGCACCCCAAACTTTTGAAATCCTGTCTTTTATTTTTTGCTCAAAAATTTCAATCAGTTGTTTGTTGGCGTTAACCATTTTCTGCTCTTTTTCGATTTGGGTAACTATTCGGAGTTGGGCTTCTATATCGGGAAGTGGGATTAACGCGGATTTTACGAATGGAGGTGGAACTCTTTGCAATCCACCTGTTCCTGTCATATTAAGCTTACCTACTTTACGAAAGACATCCGTGATAATATTCAAGTAAATCCAAGTAGAAAGAATCCTGTCATTTGGTCTAAAGACAAAATATTCGCTTGAACCAAATCCAATTCCATTTTGCAATCCTTTTGCGATTCCTGCTTTTCCATTCTCAAAACAAGGAGTAACTTTTGCAAGCAAAACATCATCTTCTCTAAAATAGGTGTAGCCCTTGTACACTTCAGAAATCTTTTTTGTCTGAATTGGAGAAAAATCAATTTGATTCTCATTCAAATCAGCCATTGGTACAAATGAAACTTCAAGATTATCATCTAAGTTTTTGATTTCAGACTTTTTTGGATTCACCTCACAAACATTCCCCAACTCCACCATCTCCCATTCCTGGTCAATCTCAATTTTGGGTTTGTAGTTGTCAACGACCATTTTTGCCCCATCAATTATTTTTTGATAGCCTGCTATTTCGGCTACTATTTCTTCTTGAACCGATAAAGGGGGAAGGGGAACTTTAAATATTTTAAGTTCTTCTCTATTAAAGAGACCATTTACATTTTGTCTCATGAATTGCATATAAAGCCCTTGGCTTCTGCAATAATTGAGAATACTCCAAAGAAATTTTGAATTATATTTATCCTTATGAGGCCTAATTCCAAGCAAAAACGAAGCAAATACATATTCACCGTCCCAATCAAAATAAGCAGTTTTTCCTACCAAATGCTTACTTCCATTCCTCCAATTAAAGAGCAAGTCTCCTTTTTCTAAAAATGTTATTTTCTTAGAAGGTAATAATATGTTCCTAATTCCTTCTTTTACCAATGTTCCGTTTTCTAAAATGCTATTCATGGAAATTATTGGAGTACCATTTACATCAATACTCCCAGGAATGGACAATGTTAATCCACTTATAAAATCAATATTTTTGCCCAATTCTTCAAATGACCAAGTGCTGTTAGTTTTAGTAACAACCTTATATCTCTCACCACTCAAATTATAATCTCCATTTTTAGCAATTTCAGCTTTTAAAACAACATGGGCCATTTGAGATTCCGAAACAAGTTCGGAATGACCTTTTTTGAATTGGTTCAATAATGCAATGGCCTCTTCCAGTTGCCCGCCTTTAATCGCATTACGCTGCGCTCCTAAATTAAAGCCATCGTTATCAATTTTTACAAACAAAATTTCGTTGCTTGATTTGGCATATTCTTTATCCATTAACAAAATAGAGGTTTTTACACCGCTATAAGGGTTAAAGATGCCGGCAGGTAAACTCACCACTGCATACAAATAGTTTTCAACCAACATTTTACGCAGCTCTTTATAAGCTTTTCCGCTTTGAAAAATTACGCCTTCGGGTACAATAATTCCGGCACGCCCTTTTGGGTTTAGGTGTTCGGCTATATAATCAACAAACAGCACTTCGCTGCGGTTACTTCCAATGGCAAACTTTTTATGAGGGCGGATACCGCCTTTCGGGCTCATAAACGGCGGATTAGCCAGTATCACATCAAAGCTGTCGTTCCAACGCTCTTCGCTGCTCAGGGTGTCGTATTCCCAAATATGCGGGTTGGCAAAACCATGCAGGTAAAGGTTAACCAAACTCAGTCGCACCATGTCGGGCGAAATGTCGTAACCCGAAAAGTTTTTAATGAGTTTTTTTTGTTCATCAGGAGTAAGGCTTCGACTTCGCTCAGCCTGACTTTTTATGTATTTAAAGGCAGAAATCAGGAATCCGGCCGTTCCACATGCCGGGTCTAAAATCGTATCTGCTTTGCCGGGGTTAACGGCTGCTACTAAAAAGTCGATGATATGGCGTGGCGTACGAAACTGTCCGGCATCGCCTTGCGAACCCATTACCGAAAGTAAATACTCAAATGCATCGCCCAGTTTTTCGCTGTGGGTGTATTCAAATTCGCCTATGGTTTTCAAAAACAGTTTTAAGGTTTCGGGGTCACGATAAGGCAGGTAAGCATTTTTAAAAATATCTCTGAATAATTGCGGAATTTCAGGATTCTTTTCCATGCTTTCAATGGCCTCGGCATATAAGCGAAGCATTTCAACCGCGGCTACCTTGGTATCGAAAAGGGCATCCCAACTGTATTTTTCATAATCGCCTGAAAAGAATTTTGCTTTTCCTCCCAATTCAATGGCTTCCTTGTCCATGTCGTCCATGAACTTATAAATTAAGCCAATGGTAATTTGTTCAATTTGTGATTTGGGGTCGGGTAACTTACCTACCAAAATATCCCTGCAATCGTCAATCCGTTTTTTTGTAGTTGTATCGAGCATCTTATTTTTTCTTCAATTTAATTTGCAGTTGCTTGCCTTTTTCGGTAAGCCTGTATTTTTGGGTTGGGCTATTGGGTGAATCGGGTTGGGTCATTTCTACGAAGCCATTTGCAATGGCAGGATGTATGTAATTTTCTCTGAATGAATGACTATGTTTTAATTCGAGTGCATTCATTAATTCATGCCTGTTCATCTCCTTGACTAACCCTATAATAAGGCTTTTTACTTGGTCGCTTACTTGGTCGCTTACTTGGTCGCTTACTTGGTCGCTTACTTGGTCGGTTATCTGGTTTTTAACTGGTGGTGTATCATCCATTACAACAGGCTTGAACACTTTTACAACAAAAGATTCTTCCTGAACGAACTCGGGTTCTTTTAATCCGTTTATCTTGGCCATCCGAACCATATCGGAAGTACCTGTTCCCATTCTTTCTATATAGCCCGCAAGGTACATGGGTTCTGCTAAAAGCGGATTTGAAGGAACGGAGCTGTGCATTTGCTTCAGTTTTTCAGTCGTCCACCCGATTGGAAGTGAACCCGGGTTCCAAATTTCAAAACGGTCTTTGAAAATCATTACCTGAACACTTTCGTTGCTTGTGTAATCACGGTGAGCCACGGCATTAACAATGGCTTCCGTGACAATTTCTTTCGGTACTTCATACGCTCCCGGAATTTGAATCTGTTCCTTACGCGTACCAACTCGATAATCCAATTTGCTTAAAACAAACTCAAAGGTCTGATCGACTAACTCGAAAACATCACCTTTAAAAACCTTGTATGAAGAAAGGGGTTTTTCGACTTCTAATCCATAAAACACAGCACAACGAATTTCGGAGTTAATAAAAAAACGCTGGGGGAGTTTCCCGAACAAAAGCAAAGCTGCATTTTTAATCCGTTCGTTTTCCAGCAGGTTTAAATGAGTAAGCACCGTTTTTGGATCTTCGGTTTCCTGAAATGGAAAGCCTCTTTTTGCACGGGCGATCTTTATGAATGCTTTAATTTTTTTAGCATCAATATCGTCAATACTTGCAGTCAGATTAAATGAAGCATCAAAAGGAGCAGTGCGAATGATTTCTTTTTCCATCAGGTAAGATACCAATGCTGCATAGATGGAAGTTATTAATTCGGATAAACCGGAAAAAGACTTTCTTACCAAAACATCCTGTACCTTATTAATAAAGGCAGATTCTTTAGGCTGACGGATTTTTTCTTTTGATATGAATATCAATCGTGTTTTTTTATGACGGGTAGCATGATCGAACTCTCTTTCGGTAGGTGAAATTCCATCACCATCTTCATAACCGTAATCCTTTCCCAAAATTCCGAGATAAATGTGGCAGCGTTCCACTTCTTTTAGATAAACCTTTGAAGCAAAATGATCAGCAGCAGGAATTTGCTCAAAAATGAAAGGTTCGAAAAATTTCCCCAGCATAGGATCAGATGAAAGATAATCAACAAGAGCCCTTCGCTCGGATGCAAATTCTTTTTGAACACTGCTGATAAATATTTTTATTTGTTGCATGCCACCATTACTTATGCTGCAAATTTATCTAAATTGATATAATCTTTTATGTAAACAGGAATTACCTCTCGGTATTTTTTAGCCACTTCTTTGAATTGAGAAATGGTGAGGGTAGGATTGGTTTGCAAAGCATGAAAATCTTTTGCTTCAATAATCCTTCGGATGTCCTGATCTACAATATAAGCCTTAAAAAAATATTTTAATGCCCTGATGTTTACATCTTCTTCGGGTGGGTAAATAGAGATGAATTTACCAAACTCATCTTCCAATAATTCGTCTTTTGATTTGAACTTGGGAATGATGCCAAAGATTTTTTCTACCACTTCCCTGATTGAAACCTTACGGTCTATTCTGGCAGCTTTTCTTAATTTCTCCAGATTGAAGTACTCTTCGGGTTTATTAAAAATTTCACTTTGTATGTGACTGATAACATACTCCCAATCGCCCAGCTCAACATGCTTTTTGATAACATCATCCATAACTATTCTGTTCTCAAACTTTTTAAATAGCATCCGGTCGATTTTCATACCCTCCAATCCAATTTTCTGTTCTTTGAGCATGGCAATTGGATCAGGTCGAAAACTAGTATATTTATCAACGTCAATACCCACTTCACCACCTTCACCTCCTTTTTTTCTTTCTAAAGGAAGTTTTAAAACCTCATCATAATTAAACTTTTCTTCAAAATATTCACAGTTTGCAAAGAAGTCGAACAGATTAAAAATTTTCTTTTCATGTTGGATAAGCTCCTCTTCACCTAACTCATTTTTATCCTTGAAAAGAAAAGTGTTTTTACGAGTTCCTCTACCCTTGATCTGAACAAAATCGGCAGGGCTGAATATGGGTCGCATAATGCAAAGGTTTAATAAATCTGGGCAGTCATACCCTGTGGTCATCATTCCAACTGTTACGCAAATTCTGGTTTTGCTCGATTTATACCCTTCCAACCAGTTTGATCTTCCGTTTAAGTTATTATTGGTAAAATTAATGGTCATTTGCTGCGCATCTCCAACTTGTGAAGTTACCTGTAATGCAAAGTCAGAGTTATACTTATTCGGATATAATTGGTCCGCAAACTCGTTGAGGATCTCAGCCAATTTACGGGCATGATTCTGGCTCACTGCAAAAATGATGGTCTTTCCTATTTCTTTAGTGATAGGATCACGTTTAGCGTTTTCTAGGAATGTCTGGCAGAAAATTCGGTTCGTTTTTTCAGAGAAGAATTTTCGTTCAAAATCGCCAGATACAAATACTTCTGTTTCTTCACCCTCATCCGTTTTTATACTCACGGCATATCCTTCATCAGACAATAACTGCGTGGTAATTTCGGTTCGTGCATCCAATACTTTTGGATTGATAAGAAAACCATCTTTAACGCCATCCAGCAAAGAATAACGATAAGTTGGGTCACCACCCTCACAGCCAAATGTTGCGTATGTATCGCGAAGCATACGACGCTCGATTTCTCTGGGGTCATTTTCCTTGACTTTGTTTAGGTCAACACCTTTTAGGTAATCTTTTGGAGTTGCAGTTAATCCTAATTTATATCCATGAAAATACTCAAATACAGCTCTTGAATTACCTGATATGGAACGGTGTGATTCGTCTGAAATAATTAAATCAAAGTCGGTAGGTGAAAACAGATACATATACTTATTATCCACCATCAACGATTGAATGGTAGTAACCACAATGTCAGCCTTCATCCAGTCGCTCCGGTGTTCTTTATAAATATAGGTTGAATAGTCAGGCTTTAAATAATTTGTAAAAGCTTTCCATGCTTGATCTTCCAATTCCAATCGGTCAACTAAAAATAATACCCGTCTTGCATTCTCTGTTCTAAGAAACAATCGAATTATAGCAGCCGAAACCAATGTTTTACCAGTGCCAGTTGCCATCTCAAGCAAAAAACGATCCTTGCCCTCACCAACAGCATTTTGAATATGTTTTACAGCTTCTAACTGATACTTTCTAAGGAATCGTAGTCCGTTATTCCAAATAAAATCTTTGCTATCTTCAATGCTTCCATTCCATTCCGGTCTTTCAGCATAATCAGGCATTTGAATGGTTGTTATGTAGTCATTCTCAACCAATTCATTTGCTAAAGAATTCCGATCAGGATTCCATTCTTTTATTGCACCAATTTCACTTGGAGAAGGAAATTTATAGATGGGTTTGGGATTACCCTTTTTTAAATCCCATAGGTAATGTACAATACCATTTGAAAGAATGATAAATTGGGCATCCACACTCTTAGCATACTTTCTGGCTTGTTCTTTTGCTACCAGAGGATGAAGACTTTCTTTCTTTGCTTCCAGCACACAAATAGGCTTATTATTGCTATCGACTAATAAAAAGTCCAACGCTCCTGACTGTGTTTTTTCAAAGTCATTACCCCAAGCATCAATTTCATGCTTTGTAATTTTTACTTGATTTTCAAGCAGTATGTTAGCTTCACCATTTTCATCATCAAAAAACCTCCATCCTGCTTCCTCAAGCAACTTATTGATCTTTATTCGGGCGGTGGCTTCATTCTTCATCCGACGACAATTATAGGTTTAAATAGTACTTTGGAAGTAGTAATCGTGTAGAACATATTTTTGATAAGATTATTAATTCCATACTCATATTCGTTAACAAATCATTATTTTGGAGAGTAGTTCAAATATATGAAAAATAGCTTTATGTGTTCTTGTTATACTATTCATTTTATGTATGTCCAATATTTTCTAGCCACATAATTCATTGAAACTTTTAATTTTTCAAGTAATACAATTATTAACCTAAAGGTTTCTCCTCCCCCGCTCGCTCGGACGTCCACGTCCGAGAGTAGAATAAAACCAACAAACCCCAGCCGTTTGGCTGGGGTTTGTTTTATAGGGTGTAGGCTTGTTTGGTTTTAAAATCTCTTATCAAAGCATTAACAACTTTAAGGATAGAGTTTTTTTCATCTTCGGTTAATAGGT
Organism: Bacteroidales bacterium; assembly: GCA_963674935.2. Taxonomy (GTDB): domain Bacteria; phylum Bacteroidota; class Bacteroidia; order Bacteroidales. The sequence goes on along the minus strand of CAXXWZ010000002.1, from coordinate 994,940 downwards.
CAAGTTGCTTAAATTGCTTTATCAGTTCTTCATCTTTAAGGGTCTGTTCTGCTCGGTTAGTTTTATCGCCGTTCACCAAATAACCCGCTAGCGCAGACATGTTGTCCGGGCCTTTTCTTTTAGATTCGCTAGGCAGAAGCACGGACGTGGACGTCCGCGCTAGCACAAGCAAATCACTCAGGGTACATTGAGTGATCGAGACGAAGTAGAGATTGTATAGAAATGCCGTACACCCTATCGCCCTATCAGGAGCGTACATGCTGTCAGTGCCTTTTCTTTTAAAGGTGGAACAACGTTTTGAACACGAACGTGGACGTCTGCGCTAGCAATGTGGACACTACTAGCGACATTTTAACGATTTTGGAATAAAATTTAAATGTCGGATAAATACAAAATACAGGATCAAACCAAAGCATATTTTATTACCATGACCACTGTGGGGTGGGTAGACGTATTTACGAGAAAAAATCAAAAATTGGCTATCATCAATTCACTGGATTATTGCATCAAAAATAAAAGCTTAACAATTTTTGCATACGTAATAATGTCAAGCCACATCCATGTAATCTGTCGTGCAGATGGTCAAGAAGGATTGTCAGAAATCTTAAGAGACTTTAAAACCTTTACTTCAAAACAAATTATTAAACTAATTCAGGAAGAGCCTGAAAGCATGAGAGAGTGGATGTTAAGATTTTTTACAGAGGCATGTCAACATCTAAAGCGAGGACAGAAATTTAAGGTTTGGCAAGATGGAAACCAGGCAAAAGAAATTTTTAGCACTGCATTTTTTTATGAAAAACTAGAATATATTCACAAAAATCCTGTTGAGGATTTGATTGTAGAGAAACCGGAAGAATACCTGTTTAGTTCCGCCAGAAATTATGCTGGACTTGATAATTTTTTAGAAATTGAAGTTGCAGGTCATAAACCGTTAATCAAAAATTGGAAATAGAAAATAGTAGCACGGACAACATGTCCGCGCCAGCATGAGGTTTCTCCTCGCAATAAACTTATTGACTATCAAAGGTTTTATGATTGACTCGTATTAAGTGTAATTTTTGTAATAAAGATGAGGTAATTATAAACAATACTTGTAACAAAGAGGATGTAATCTACTAATCATTTCTAAAACAATTAAGTTGACTATCATGAACGAAAGGGAATAAATTATGAGATTATTACATGGTCCCATAGAAATCCAAGGTCAAAATCAGAGCATAACTACTTGCATAGCTTATAATTCAAAAAGCTCCTAAATAAAAAAACGAACTTTTAATTTGTCCGCTTTTTGAATTAATTGAGTATGCTTTCTCTGGTGACTCCGTAGGGATTATTTTATGATCCCTCCAAAATCATTGCAGGGAATCAAAATATTGATTGCTGCGCAATTTGAAGGTAAACGCTCAATAAAAAAAGCGAGTATAAAAAATGCTCGCTTTTCCCTTCAATACTTATATTTTGATCATCAAGTGACTCCGAAGGGATTCGAACCCCTAACCCTCTGATCCGAAGTCAGAATAATTGCTATTTTAATTTTTATCGATTTTTACTCTAATCCTTTATAAATGCCTATTTAAAGGCTTTTCATTGCTTGTTTGTTTTCGTTATTATGTGTTTATTTAGCTATTTTGTGTGCAAATTGTGTGCAAATGATTATATTTGATTTTTTAAACCTAATTAAGATGTCAACACAACTAACCATATTTCTAGATAAGCGAAGGGAAAAAGAAAATGGATACCCTATAAAATTAAGAGTATGGGATTCACTATTAAAAAAAGCCAAGTTATATCCAGTTAACATGGATCTAACAGAAAAAGAATTTAAACAATGCTGGGAATCAAAAAAGCCTAGAAAAGAGTACCAGGAGCAACGCATCATTCTTGATCAAGTTTTAGCTAATGCCAATAATATTGTAAAGAAAATTGAATTTTTCAGCTTTGAGGAATTTGAACGTAAGTTATTCCGAAAGTCCGGTGATGGATCAAATATCTTCTGGCACTATCAAAATGTTATTGATCAGAAGACTTATGATAAAAATATTAGTACTGCTTTAAGTTATGAGCACAGCAAAGCATCAATTAAGGCATTCATGGAATACAAAGGAGCTAAGGACTGCTCAGTACTCAACTTTCAAGACATCACCCCTACTTGGCTGAATGATTACGAAAACTACATGACAGGTGAACTCAATAGAAGTACAACCACTGTAGGCATCTATTTAAGGAATTTAAGAGCTTTGTTCAATATTGCTATTGAGGATAATGAAATACAAAAAGAAATATATCCTTTTGGTAAACGGAAGTATCAAATTCCTGCTTCAGGGAACAAAAAGAAGGCATTGACAAACGAACAACTTAAAAAGCTGTTTGCAGCTCAACCCCCGACCATAGAGCAGCAAAAAGCCAAAGACTTTTTCTTTTTCTCCTTTGCATGTAATGGGATGAACATTAAGGATATTGCTTTAATGAAATACAAAGACATTAAGGACGGCTCCATTACCTTTTATCGAGCAAAAACAATCAATACGACCAAAGCTAAATTAAGGCCAATTACAGCCTATTTAAACGAATATACAAGGTCAATTATTGACCAGTACGGCAATAAGGACAAAAGCCCTAACAGGCTTGTTTTCGACATTATTTCAGAGAATATGAATGCAACAGAACAAAAAGTTAAGATTAATAATTCTACACGTTTTATAAATCAACATCTTAAAAAGTTAAGTGAGTCTATTGGCTTACCCAAAGAAATTTCAACTTATTGGGCACGTCATTCCTTTGCTACCAATTCTATCCGTAAAGGAGCAAGTATTGAGTTTATGCAAGAAAGCCTAGGACATACAAACCCAAACACTACCATGAGTTATTTTGCAGGCTTTGATGATGAAAGTAAGCGAGAGTTTGCACAACATTTGATGGATTTTTAGATAGTCTTGTTCTGGGCACTTCATTAAAATTTAATACAGCATTTCTAAAAGTCAAACTGAATAGAATGAAACTACTTGTAGCTTCATGTGATGTAGAATATTACCTCCCCATCTAAATTCCATACTAGAACCGTTTTATTAATGATCTTAGGCTAATCTGCAATCAAAGTGAAATAGCTAATAATGTGATGTGCAGTAATCATTATTCCAAAAGGAAAGCAGTCTAAGGTGAAGAAAAGCATTATTGTATCCTCTCTTGGGATAGAACCAATTTGAAGTTATCAGATAAATTTTTATCTTTAATGTGAAATTCTTCTCACCCTGGATGAAATTGATGAATAAGAATTTCTACTCCCCAAGAATGATTCAGAATTGAATCGGTTTTAATTAATCGATTGAAATATATGTTTACAGTGGATAACCTTTGCTGTCTTCTGGATGGATAATGTTATTATCCCATAGTTATCATCAATGTAAACCTAAATTGTTTTTTTGTAAAATGATTAAACATTTAAAAATAAAAGAATGAAGATTATCCTCCGTATTTTAGCTCTAACTAATTTGATCCTTGTTTTTTCTATCTGCATTCATGCACAAGAAGTTGTTACGACTGCTGGAGATATTTACACTTCTTCAAGTGGTTCAATATGTTTCACTGTTGGCGAGCCTGTCTCTGAAACTTGTGAAGGAACTTTAAATTCTCTGACTCAGGGTTTTCACCAAAGTGATCTAATCATTACTTCAGTTTTTGATCTACCCATATCGACGATAAAAATTTCAGCTTATCCCAACCCTGTACTCAACTTTGTAATTCTAAAGACCGAAAACAGATTACAGGCAAATATGCATGTACGTGTTTTCGATTTGAATGGCAAACCTTTATACCAAAAACCGATAACAAGTAATGAGATACAAATACCTTTTTCCTCTTATGCATCTGCAACTTATCTCCTAATTGTTTTCAAGGGAGATTTACGTTTAAAAACCTTCAAAATTGAAAAAAAATAATCCTATGAAACGTTCTCTCATATTTTTAATGACATTACTAATTGCTTACAGTGCTTATTCTCAGGCACCAGATATGATTAAATACCAAGCGGTAGCCCGCGATCAACAGGGAAATATAATAACAACGCAGATTGGCATCCAAATAACTATTGAAGATGCTAATGGCTCCGTTCATTATACAGAAGTTTTCACTCCAACTCCAACTTCAAATGGTATAATAAACCTGAACATTGGGGGTCAAATACCGGGTAGCCTAACTAATATCCCTTGGGGTAATGGTGCATTTTATATAAGAACTGAAATGGACCCTCTTGGAGGAACTAATTATACCGTTTTCGGTTTGTCACAACTACTATCTGTTCCTTACGCTTTGTATGCCAATACAGCGGGCTCCTCTACAACGGGAGGCGCAGGAGCATTTAATACTGTTGCCCAGGTTACCTCAAATTCGCCAGGTTCAATTCAGGTTGACGATTTTGTTTTTGGCAGCGATCAATTAAATAATTATAGCGGTGCAGACGATGATGCCCGTTTTTTATTTAAAAAGGAATTTGGTGCTTTTCGGGCTGGTAGGGCTGATGGTAATTATTGGGATGCCAACTCTATGGGGTTTAATTCTTTTGCTGGTGGATTAAATACAGTTGCTAGTGGATTAAATTCATCTGCATTTGGAAATATGACTAATGCAGCAGGTGAAAATGCAACTGCCATAGGTAAAGAAACATTTGCCAAGTCAGAATCTTCATTCGCTTCAGGTGAATCAACCATAGCAGTTGGAAAAGTATCAACAGCAATGGGAAGTAATACCATTGCCATGTCGTTGGCTTCGTTTGCAAGCGGAAGATATAATGTTGGACTTGGTGCAGCAGATACCTGGGTTTCAACAGATCCTATATTTGAAATAGGAATAGGTACAGATAATTTAAATAGAGCTAATGCATTTACAGTTTTAAAAAACGGACGTGTAGGAATATTAACAGATTCACCAAATGGTGTACTTGACATTGCAGGCCAGTATTGGTTTCCTGATACAGACGGACAGATCGGAGAAGTTTTACAAACCGATGGAAATGGTACACTTTCCTGGGGTGTTGCATCGGGTAGTGGAAATGGAGCTTTTGCTACTCTCAATAATGTGACTTCCAACTTTCCTGGTGATTTAGCTTCAGATGATTTTGTATTTGGAAGTGATCAATTGGATTACGACGGAAATTCACAACATGCATCCCGATTCATTTTTAATAAATCGAAAAGTGCTTTTAGAGCAGGCTATTCAGATGGAGCATTTTGGGATGACAATAATATTGGCAATTACTCCATTGGGTTCGGTAAGTCAACAACAGCCAGTGGATCCATTTCAACTGCATTTGGTGCCCTCTCAGCTGCTAGCGGCTCATATTCCACCGCAATGGGCCTTTCAACAGTTGCCAGTGGCAGAGGAGCAACGGCCATAGGGAATACTGCTACGGCTAGTGGTGATTTCTCCATAGCAATGGGTATAAATACCATTGCCGAGTCATACGGTTCATTTGCAATTGGACGTTATAATACTGGAGGGGCAATATGGAGTTTGGCCTGGAATAATTCAGACCCAGTATTTGAAATTGGTATTGGAACAGATGCTGCAAACAGAGCAAATGCTTTAACTGTTCTAAAAAATGGAAATGTTGGAATTGGTGTAACCGACCCTGATTCAAAACTAGAAGTTGCTGGTCAGATTAAAATTACTGGAGGATCACCCGCAGACGGTAAAGTCTTAACTTCAGATGCTGATGGTCTGGCAAGCTGGGAAACTCTAAGTGTAACACAAACACTTGCCGATGTTTTAACTAATGGTAATGATGGTGGTGCTAAACAAATAAAAAACATTTTAGACCCAACCGATGACCAGGATGCAGTTACCAAAATTTATGTGGATGCCCTTGAAGATAGAATTGATCAACTGGAGGATCTAATTGATCAACTAATAAATCCACCCAGTGGAACATTTATCGATGATAGGGATGGAAATGAATATGATTGGGTTAGAATATGCAACCAAATTTGGATGGCAGAAAATTTAAAATATTTACCACAGGTACACAGTAATGCTGAATTCATTGTAGCTGGTAATAATTTACAACCAGGGTATGGAGTTTATGGCTATTATAGTAGTGATGTTGCCACCGCTAAATCTCAGGCAAATTACACAACTTATGGTGTTTTATATAACTGGTATGCAGCGATGGATGGAGACGCTAGTAGCTCAGCTAACCCAAGTGGTGTACAAGGTGTCTGTCCGGCTGGTTGGCATTTACCTAGCGATGCCGAGTGGACTGAATTAACCGATTGTCTTGGAGGTATTACAGTTGCTGGGGGTAAATTAAAAGAAACAGGTACGACACATTGGAATAGCCCCAACAACGGAGCAACCAACGATTCAGGATTTTCTGCCTTTCCGGGTGGCTACCGCAACATCAATGGCACTGTAGAGGCCCTCGGCATAGGCGGTTACTGGTGGAATGCTACTGAGGAAAATAGTTTACGCGCTTGGCGCCGTCGCCTACGCTACAATGACTCAAGTGTGTGGGAGTACAACAACCCCAAGGAATTCGGGTTCACGGTACGTTGCATAAAGGATTAATTTATTTGGCAGAGGGTAGTTGCACTAAGATGTTTAGTGTCATACACTAACATGTAAACTTATACTGATGAAAGAAAAATATTATTTCCCTTTTGGAGAAGAACTTAAAAAGGGAGTTTACAAAACATTTAATGCATTCAATAAATCACCTGCAAAAGACCAATCTTCTGATATATTTACATCAACAGGTTTACCTTTTCTGAGGTATTCTTGTATTTCCTCCATTGATTCATCAACTTCAATAATGGTATCAACCATTAGTGCTGTACCTTTTATATCGTTGATATCATCAAACAAATAGGCTTTGTTTGAAGGAGCATTTTCAATGTCTTTTATAAGCTGATTAAATTGTTCTATTTCATCCGAACCAGCTTCAATAAAACTATTACCCCTTGAAATTACATCAGCAATTTGATCAAACTTACCATGAATATTAATAAGCGTGCACCTTTTCCTCTTTAAATCAGATACGGAATTCTTCTTTTGTTCAATGGTTGATGGCACATAGATTTCTTGATAATACCACATTCCTGATATAACGGCATGATCTTCTTGATGTCGATGAGCCCAATAAATTAACATACCAATGGGAAGCTTCATTTTAATTCTTTAGGTAAAACAATCTCGATATCCTTATGTACATCTCCCCCTCGTCTATTTATCAAATTTTCGATTCCAATCTCTTTTATCACTGCCTTTTCTGCTTCAGCTCCCATTTCCTTATAGTTTTCAATTTCATGAAAAGTAAAGTAGAAATTCTCAACCATAAAATCCAGATGCGCCTTTATTTCTTTATCTTTTTCTGCAATAAACCTCACTTTTAATTCAATGGTAGTTGGTTCATAAATATTGTTTGCTTTTACTATGAAGTGTTGATATCCTAATTCTTTAATCTTTTTTAAGTCTTCTTGTTTATGAATGGTATAATTTCCACCTATTAAATCCGACATGTGTTGAGTAAGTCGCCAACCAATATTAGATGCTTTGCCCACATAGTAGGGTATAATACGATTTGGAGCTATTTTAATACACCAAATATAAATACCAGAACTATCAATAGCATTAGTTAGTTCAGTATATTTTGTAATTTTAGACCAATTAGATAGTATCATTCAATCGACTTTTAGTAAATAAGGCTAAATAGTTCTTCATCCTTTTCCGTTTATCTCTTTTATACTCTGGATTGGTTATGCCTTGGAGATAGCTCGATCAATAGAGTTCTCTATTTCGCCTGTGGTGAGCGAAGTTGAACCACTTGCACTGAGCTCATCCGAAGTGTCAAGCTGTTATTTCTTCTGCGTATTCATTTTTTAAGTTATATAATATTTTTTCAATCTCAGTAAAATTTGGCTGTCCAGCAAGTACTGAAATATCATAATCCATGCAAAATTCTATATCCTTTTGGGATAAGTAATGTTCGTGTATCAAAACTTCATTTATCTGCTCGTTTAAGTCGAAATACTGCCTTTCATCTTCGTTTTGGCTTTCAATTAGAAATCTCTCAAAGCACTCTTCGATTATTGGCTTGCTGTAATTCTGAATTTCATCCGCATAACGAATAATATCATTTACTCTTGTATTTAAATATGCAACTTCTCTAAAAGGTATATTGCCATTTGCATGCGCAATTCCATTACGTTCCTTTACAAGCTTTTTATATTGACCTATTAATGATTTTACATCACAATGAGCAGCACATAAATATTTAAGTAAATCAAAAACTCTGCTTTCTCCTTCAGAGCTGAACATGAAAGGATTAGTAGCTAGCCCAAAATCATCACTGAAGCCAAGCTTTATTTTATCAAAATCTTCTTTGCGAATAGCTTTTATTTGCCAAATATTGAAATAAACAAAACTCATAAATAGCATGTGGTAAGCCATAAATGAAAACTGATATTTTCCGTTTTCATAATTGCTTTGGAAAGAATCCCAAAGAAATTCAATGTATTCTTGCTCGTTTTGTTGTTTAAAACGAATTGGTAAGTAGTTCAATATTTCGTAGGCTTCTTCCATTATTTATTTCTTGCTTTAATTTTTGCAATTCTTTCAGCTTCTCTTTCTTTTAAATACCACACCTCTTCACCTTTGTTGTTACTTGATTTTTTTGCATTTATTTCATGCAATATTTTTCTAACCTCATCATCTGTATGCCCCCCAATTCTTTCTCTTAAAGCTTTAAAAGAACGGTCAGTATATTTCATGTGATTTAATAACTCAAATAGTATTTCTTTAACTTTTTCCTTTGTTTGATTTTGAATATAGAACATCTCTTTATTATGTTTAAATTGAGACAGCTGAAGGATGTAATTAATAACACCTGTAAGTAATGCTCCTACGATAACTCCAATTAAGGCCCAAAATACCTCATGATTTTCCATAATTATTAATTATTTTCGATTGTTTATTCTCCCCAGACCTTTGTAATTCTATCCTTTATTTTCTGCTCAAAAATCTCAATGAGTTGCTTGTTGGCATTGACCATTTCCTGCTCTTTTTCGATTTGGGCAACTACCTTGTATTGTGTTTCTTTATCTACTTTGGGAATCTCTATTTCTGATACTTGTTTTAGAGAGAGATTTGATTGTGCGACTCCAACTTTAAGACGTTCCATATCATTCTGTACATTGGCAGACATCAAATAATGTTTAATGAACTGCGGTTCATATTCGCCTTTAGAACGTATAATAGCTAATGCCTGATTTGTGTTAGCGGGCAATAAACTTGAATCAACAATACCTGTAATACCCATTTGTGTCCCTGCAATAGAAAATAGAATGTCGCCCGTTTGTAATTGACTTCTTTTTAAACTGTCATGACATTCTTGATTTATAAAAGCCATTTTATCATTTGAGATAGTACCATCAGTATTTATGTTTTGTATTTTAATGAAGTTTATACCTGATTCTTGCCATTTAAAACCATTAGTAGTTGGAGTCGTGCCCTTTGTTATATGTTCGCATACCTCACTCAACTCTACCATTTCCCACTCAGGGTCAATATCAATTTTGGGTTTGTAGTTTTCTACAACCATTTTTGCCCCATCAATTATTTTTTGATAGCCTTCGATTTCGGCTACTATTTCTTCTTGGACTGATAAGGGAGGAAGGGGGATTTTTACTTTCTTTAAACCGATAATCGTTAAAGCACTATATGCAGCACCAATTGATAAATTTCCAATATGATTTTTTAAACCAATTTCTAAGATATTCTTAATAAAGGCTGGCAGTGCATTTCTAATATTTTTAAGCCAAATTAGGTTTCCATCTTTGAAATAGAATTCCCTGTCGTCATTTACTAACCAAGGAATACCAAGTGTACCTACAGCAGATATAAGAATATCACCTTTTTTGGGGACTCCAAAATTCTTTTTAATTTCGTTGAACTTATCTTTTGTGATAAATAATTCTAAACTAATTGATTTATTCTTATTGAGTTCTACAATTTCTTTTGTTCTATAAAATGGAACCCCTTCATCTACATAATCAGCCTTAAAAATTCTTTTACTCGATGTTATTTCAGCAATTTCACCTAATTCAATATAATCAAAACTTGAATTATTTTGAATAACAACTTTATAGCGTTCTCCATTCAAGTTATATTCTCCAGTTTTCCCAATTTCAGATTTTAAAACGACATGAGCTATTGGACTTTCTGAGAAATCTCCATCCTTAAATTGCTTTAGTAAGTCGATAGCTTCTCCTAATTGCCCACCTTTAACCGCATTACGTTGAGCACCCAAACCATAACCATCATTGTCAATTTTTATAAATAGAACTTCATTATTTGTTTTTGAAAATTCTTTATCCATCAACAATATGGAAGTCTTTACACCACTGTATGGGTTAAAAACACCTGCGGGTAAACTAACTACCGCATATAGGTAATTTTCAACCAAAATTTTACGAAGGTCTTTGTAAGCAGTTCCGCTTTGAAAGATTACACCTTCAGGAACAATGATCCCTGCCCTGCCTTTTGGATTCAGGTGTTCTGCTATATAATCTACAAAGAGCACCTCAGAGCGGTTACTGCTGATGGTAAACTTTTTATGAGGTCGTATGCCGCCTTTAGGGCTCATAAATGGAGGATTAGCCAAGATCACATCAAAGCTATCGTTCCATCGTTCTTCGCTGCTTAGGGTATCATATTCCCAAATATGTGGATCTGCGAAACCATGTAAGTATAGGTTAACCAAGCTTAATCGCACCATATCAGGCGAAATATCGTAACCCGAAAAATTTTTAATAAGCTTCTTTTGCTCATCGGGAGTTAGTCCTTTATTGTTTTTATTTTTGATGTGCTTAAAGGCTGAAATAAGAAATCCAGCAGTACCACAGGCAGGGTCTAATATCGTGTCTGACTTGCTTGGGTCAACTGCAGCAACCAAAAAATCGATTATATGCCTTGGAGTTCGGAATTGTCCGGCATCGCCTTGCGAACCCATTACCGAAAGTAAATATTCAAATGCATCACCAAGCTTTTCGCTATGGGTATATTCAAATTCACCTATGGTTTTCAAAAACAGTTTTAAGGTTTCAGGGTCACGATAAGGCAGGTATGCATTCTTAAAAATACCCCTGAACAACTGTGGTATTTCAGGGTTTTTCTCCATGCTCTCAATGGCCTCAGCATACAATCGTAGCATTTCAACCGCTGCAACTTTAGAATCAAATAGGGCATCCCAACTATATTTTTCATAATCACCCGAAAAGAATTTAGCTTTTCCTCCCAATTCGATGGCCTCTTTGTCCATATCATCCATGAACTTATAGATTAAGCCAATGGTAATTTGTTCAATTTGTGATTTGGGGTCGGGCAACTTACCTACCAGTATATCCCTACAATCATCTATTCTTCTTTTCGTTATATTATCCAGCATCAGTTATTTTTATTAAGCAGCAAATTGTTCCAATTTAATATAATCTTTGATGTAAACAGGAATCACCTCTCGGTATTTTTTAGCCACTGCTTTGAATTGTGATATTGTGAGCGTGGGGTTGGTTTGCAAGGCATGAAAATCTTTTGATTCAATAATCTGTCTGATGTCTTGATCGACAATATATGCCTTAAAGAAGTATTTTAATGCTCTGATGTTTACGTCTTCTTCGGGTGGGTAAATAGAAATAAATTTTCCAAACTCCTCTTCCAACAATTCGTCTTTTGATTTAAACTTAGGGATGATACCAAAGATCTTTTCTACCACTTCTCTAATCGAAACCTTGCGATCTATCTTAGCAGCTTTTCGCAATTTTTCCAGACTGAAATACTCTTCAGGTTTATTAAAAATCTCACTTTGTATATGACTGATTACATATTCCCAATCACCCAGCTCAACATGCCTCTTGATAACATCATCCATTGCTATCCTGTTTTCAAACTTTTTAAATAGCATACGATCGATCTTCATCCCTTGTAAGCCAATTTCCTGCTCATTCAATATTGCCAATGGGTCAGGTCGAAAACTGGTATAGTTATCTGGTGGAGGCGGTGGAAGGGGATTTTCAACACCTCGGCCTTTGGGCTGAGGGAGTTTTAATTTCTCGTCGTAGTCAAACTTCTCTTCAAAGTATTCAAAGTTTGCAAAGAAGTCGAAAAGCTTGAAAAAATCCTTTTCGTACTGTATAACCTCATCATCGCCTAACTCATCTTTTTGTTTGAAAAGAAAGGTGTTTTTGCGGGTTCCTCTACCTTTAATCTGTACAAAATCAGCAGGGCTGAAAATAGGTCGCATCATGCAAAGATTTAGCAAATCAGGACAATCATATCCTGTTGTCATCATCCCAACTGTTACGCATATTCTGGTCTTACTTGACTTATAACCTTCCAGCCAACTTGTTTTTCCATTCAGATTATTATTTGTAAAATTAATGGTCATTTGCTGGGCATCTCCAACCTGCGAAGTAACTTGTAATGCAAAGTCAGAATTGTACTTATTGGGGAACATCTGATCTGCAAATTCATTCAGAATCTCAGCCAATTTACGGGCATGGTTCTGGCTCACGGCAAAAATGATGGTTTTTCCTATTTCTTTGGTGATGGGATCTCGTTTGGCATTATCCAGAAAGGTCTGACAAAAGATTCGGTTTGTTTTTTCAGAGAAGAATTTTCGTTCAAAGTCGCTCGAAACAAAGGTTTCCGTTTCTTCTCCTTCTTCCGTTGATACAACAACTGCATAGCCTTCATCAGAAAGTAGTTGCGTTGTGATTTCTGTTCGAGCATCCAATACTTTAGGATTGATCAGGTAGCCATCTTTAACACCATCCAACAATGAATAACGATAAGTTGGGTCACCGCCCTCACAGCCGAAAGTATTATAGGTATCACGGAGCATACGACGCTCAATTTCTCTGGGGTCGTTGTCCTTTGCTTCGTTAAGGTCAACACCTTTAAGATAATCTTTTGGAGTAGCAGTTAAGCCTAATTTATATCCATGAAAATATTCAAATACAGCCCTTGAGTTACCTGAAATAGAGCGGTGTGATTCATCAGAAATAATCAAATCGAAATCTGTAGGCGAAAACAGGTACATATATTTATTATCAACCATTAATGATTGAATGGTTGTCACCACAATATCAGCTTTCATCCAATCACTTCTGTGTTCTTTATAGATATAAGTTGAGTAGTCGGGCTTTAAATAATTAGTAAATGCCTTCCATGCCTGATCTTCCAGTTCTAATCTGTCGACTAAAAACAGAACCCTTCTTGCGTTCTCAGTTCTTAGAAATAACCTGATAATGGCAGCAGAGACTAAGGTCTTTCCAGTTCCTGTTGCCATTTCGAGTAGAAAACGATCCTTACCTTCACCAACTGCCTCCTGAATATGTTTCACAGCATCTAACTGATACTTTCGTAAAAAACGTAATCCGTTGTTCCATATAAAATCTTTACTATCCTCAATACTTCCATTCCATTCAGGTCTTTCGGCATAATCAGACATTTGAATAATGGTGATATAGTCATTTTCAACCTGTTCATTTGCTAATAAAATGCGATCTGGATTCCAATCTTTTATTGCACCAATTTCTCTTGGAGAAGGAAATTTATAGATGGGCTTTGGGTTTCCTTTTTTTAAATCCCATAGGTAATGTACGATGCCATTTGAAAGGATGATATATTGAGCATCAACACTCTTAGCATATTTTCTAGCTTGTTCTTTAGCAACCAATGGATGAAGGCTCTCCTTCTTCGCTTCCAGCACACAGATGGGTTTATTATTGCTATCCACAAGTAAAAAATCTAATGCCCCTGACTTTGTTTTCTCAAAATCATTCCCCCAAGCATCAACCTCTTGTTGTGTAATTTTCACATAATTTTCTAGCAGAATATTTGCTTTACCATTCTCATCATCAAAAAATTTCCACCCTGCTTCTTCAAGCAGTTTATTGATCTTTATTCGTGCATGTGCTTCATTTTTCATTCTCATAATAACTAACAAATCAATGTTTTGGAGAGTACTTCAAATATATGAAAAATAGCTTAATATGTTCCATTGTTCGGTTCATTATATTTCTTATTCCAACAACACATCCACATTGTTCTCCAATAGATGCGTTAAATCAAATGGTATTTTGTAATTAGTCAGAAATTCTCCAGAATGAATGCTTGACCAATCACCAATTTTAGGAATGAATTCCCACTCATCATATTGTTTAAGTTTCTTAATGGCTCCTCCTTTGGGTTTCTTAGTTGTTGCACGATTAAAGCCAAATCGCTCAAAAATACGATGTCCCTTCATAGCAGCAAGTATATTGTCCAGTGCAGATACATATAAATTTCGAGGAACATCTTGTTCTGATTTTTTTTTGAGATCCTGCTCTGTGAATATTTTACTCCCGTATTTTATTATTTCAATTAAAGTAGCTTTGTTGTTTCTGATTGGTGATGAATCTTGAGCTTTTTTACTGCAATACTTTGGCCCCCATTTTTTTAACCAAGAATTAAGCAAATAATCAGCATTTTCTTTGCTTGAAACGATTATATGAAAGTGTGGGTGATAGGTTCTCTTAACCGGATTAAAAGTGCACTCAAGTGCCCTTATTCCCACGAATTTTGCTCCTCGGCCTCTCTGATGTCTTTTCTTGGCAGCTTCCCTTATTTGATCAAATGCCTTCATGTAAGCATCTATCATTTTCTTTAAAGAACGCTTCCCATACGATTTTACAGTAAGGGTCACAAAATATGGTTCTTCCCAAGTATTAACAACTGGTAGATATCTGTTGATTAAAACAGCCTTTCTTATTCCTAGGCAAGTTGGGCAAAATCGATTCTTACAATATTTGGTATATAATTTATTGTCAGAGCTTATCATTTCGTCTTGGCAATGAAAGGTATTCCAATAAGATTGAACCCTCTGTGGCTCATTCTTACCCATTGCCACATCAACAAGGTTTATGGCCATTGTATCTCCAATAATCTTCTTCTTTGCTCTTTTATTTAAGGTGGAAGAATCTTTCATGTCAGATCCAGTACCAGTCACGTATTCCGGTTTATTTGTGGCAAAGCTTGTCCCACTTTGTGCTAATGTATAGATAGAGCTCCCATAAGGAGCTTCGATAGTTGTTGTTTCCATCTTACCTTCGTTTTGGGATTAGATAATTATCAACCTCAGCTTTGATCTCTGAATTGGATTTTTTACGGTTGTCCTTCAGGTAATCCAATAAGTCCTTACGAAAAAAGTAAAGTCTTTTAGAGCCTTGCGACTTAGAAAAAGGCAATTCTTGTTTACTGACCTTGGAGTAAACGGTTTGCACTGATAGATTAAGAAATTCAGCGGCCTCTTTTACATTAAGTGGCTTATCAGATGCACCAACATCTTCTTTATTGGCCATCTGTTGGACAAGTGTCATTATTACATCAACATCTTTTCTGAGCTGATTAATGGCTTCTGGTAAGTCGTCAAAGGTTAGTTTTTCCATATTGCTTCTCTAGAATTAAGAAGCGAATATTTCTAAAAATGTGGGTTAGGTATTCGGATATATCCGGATACTAATTTAATTATTCTTGTTCTTCAGGGAAGCTCTTTAGGTGATTAAGGTCGTCAATTGCTCTTTGTTTGCAGTGTTCAGGTAACATCTCGACTATGCCTTCAAAAAATGTAATTTTATTTCTAAGTTTTGTTATTGTAAATGGATTTGGTTTAGCTCTTCTGTTTGCTCTAATTGAATAGAAAGCGAAATCTTGATATAAACTATTACCGGATGACTTAGAAACAAAACCATAGCTTGCAGCTATTTTGCTTGCGTCTTCTTTCGACATTTTTTTACCTTCATAAGCCATGAGTGCCGCTCTTTGAGGTATGGTAAGAACTCGTTTTTCTTCAGAGGGTGCTGGCATGAAAGGAATACTTGCTAATGATTTAATTCGTTCTATTTCATTATCAAATTGTTTAATAATAAGTTCTGCGTCAAACCCTGTATTCTTCCCAACAAAGCTGCCCTTCTTATTGAAAAGAAACTTCAATTGCTCTTCAGCTGATACGATTGTATTTAATTCAGAAATAACTCTACTCCAATAGCTATCGTAAAACATAGAATCTTTTTTGTTTATAATGACGAAAGATAAAAAATTATGAGATTATTTAATCACCTAAATTTCAATAATATTAATAAGGAGATAAGGTATGAGCTGAAAAGTGTGCAAATAATGTGCAAATAAAAAAGAGTCACAGCCAAAAATGTCCGCAACTCCATATTAATCAAGTGACTCCGAAGGGATTCGAACCCCTAACCCTCTGATCCGAAGTCAGATATTCTATCCAGTTGAACTACGGAGCCATTATTTTGAAGCGCAAAGTTAATGATTCATTTTTGTAATTAATAACAGAAAATGATTTTCTGATTAAAAAATATTTTGATTTTATTGGTGTTTTAAAAAATACACTTACATTTGTCAACACAAAACAGTGCAATAATGATTCATATTTTAAATAATAATCTTTCTAACAATAACGCTAATAATAATTTATTAGATGTCGGAAAGTTTATGTTTTAAATTTTAAAAATATTTAAAAAAAGCCTTCCGAAATTTCGGAAGGCTTTTTTTTTGCACATAAATTAAAGGAAATGTATCGCTCAAATAATTTTAATAATAATAATTTTTCACCTTAGCAGGCTGCGCATTTTCTATGTCTTAAGCCTGCTTTTTAAGCGGGCTTTTTTATTTCCAAAAAATCAATAATTATTCATCAAGGCAGCAAGAAAATTATAAACACTATTAACATCGTCTAATATCTTAAGTCTTGAATCTAAAATCTTAAAACATGAAAACCGACTTTTTAAAAACAGAACAAACCATCAGTTTCGTAAAGGAAACTTTCGAGAAACAACTTTCAAAACAATTATCATTAACAAAAATATCTTCACCTCTGATGGTATTAGATGGAACAGGAATTAACGATGATTTAAACGGGATAGAACGCGTCGTTAACTTTCCTGTCAAAGGTCTTCAGGAAAAAAAAGCAGTAATTGTAAACTCTCTTGCAAAATGGAAAAGAATCAGATTAAAGGAATTGGATGTTGAAAGCGGGAAAGGAATACTTACCGATATGAGAGCCATTCGACCTGACGAAGATTTTAGTCCAATTCACTCCATTTATGTTGATCAGTGGGATTGGGAAAAACACCTCGATTCGGAAAAGAGAAATATTGAAACTTTAAAATCAGAAGTTGAAAAAATTTATGAAGCCATTAGAGTTACGGAACAAAAAGTACAGGAATCGTTTGCTGAATATCAGGCCATTTTACCTAAAGAAATCATCTTCATCCACGCTGAAGAACTCCAAGAACTTTATCCTGAACTTACGCCGAAGCAACGCGAAGATAAAATTGCAGAGAAGTTCAGGGCTGTATTCATTATTGGAATTGGCGGAGCTTTAGGATCGGGAGAAATTCATGATGGCCGCGCACCTGATTATGACGATTGGACAACAAGCTCAATTAATGGTTATAAAGGCTTGAATGGGGATATTATTGTTTGGCATCCCGTATTGAAAAATGCATTCGAGATTTCTTCAATGGGAATTCGCGTTGATAAAACTGCTTTACTAAAACAGTTAGAGATAAGTAATGAAATTTCAAGAAAAGATTTGTTTTTTCATCAACAAATTTTAAACGATCAACTTCCCCAAAGTATTGGCGGTGGAATCGGACAATCGCGACTTTGCATGTTCATGCTTAAAAAGAAACACATCGGAGAAGTTCAGGTAAGTTTATGGCCGGATGCTATTCGTGATGACATGAAAAAACAAGGAGTGTTTTTGATGTAAATAATCCGAATTCTATCTAAGTATAGCACAGGAAGCGGAGTTAAGAGCTTTAAATATTAATCTACATGAGCTAATAAGACGTTAGATACTAGATTTTAGATTATTGAAAAAATTTCTTTTATCTAAGATCTAAAGTCTAACATCTAATTTTATGAACAAATGATTGTAGAACAATTCATAAAATCTACCTTTTTTACATGCTGAAAAAGCTTAATTTTGATGTGTAAACCATCAAATAAAAAGCCATGTCAGAAAAAGTATTAGATAAAGTTAATCCTGGTGTAGTAGCCGGAGATGACGTTCAGGAAATTTTTAGAATCGCCAAAGAAAATAAATTCGCACTACCAGCTGTAAATGTTGTTGGTACAAATTCGATAAATGCGGTATTAGAAGCTGCAAAGTTGGTGAACTCTCCGGTCATAGTCCAATTTTCAAGTGGTGGAGGAAGCTTTTATGGTGGACAAGGTGCAAATAACGAAGGTGGTAAAGCCGCGCTACAAGGTACCATTTCAGGGGCACTTCACATACATCAGATGGCCCAACATTATGGAGTTCCTGTAATTATTCATACGGATCATGCAGCTAAAAAACTATTGCCATGGATTGATGGTTTACTTGATGCAGGTGAAAAACATTTTGAACAATATGGTAAGCCATTATTTAGCTCTCACATGCTTGATTTGTCGGAGGAAACACTGGAAGAAAACATTGCAATTTGCACTGAGTACTTGAAACGAATGAGTAAAATTGGGATGACACTTGAGATAGAACTCGGCATCACTGGTGGTGAGGAAGACGGGGTAGATAATACCGGAGTGGATAGCTCAAAATTATACACCCAGCCTGAAGAAGTGGCTGCTATGTATGAAGCTTTAAGTTCGGTTAGCCATCGATTTACAATCGCCGCTGCATTTGGAAATGTTCATGGCGTTTATAAACCGGGTAATGTTAATTTGGAACCGGTGATTTTAAAAAATTCTCAAGAATATATTCAGAAGAAATTCAAAACCGGAGTAAATCCTGTCAGCTTTGTTTTCCACGGAGGTTCAGGTAGCGAGCCTGCAAAAATAAAGGAAGCCATTTCTTACGGAGTAGTTAAAATGAATATTGATACTGATACTCAATGGGCTTTTTGGCTAGGCGTGAAAGAATATGTTGAAAAAAACCATGATTATTTGCAAGCACAAATTGGTAATCCTGAAGGTGAAGATAAGCCTAACAAAAAGTATTATGACCCTAGAAAATGGTTAAGGGCAGGTGAACTAACCATTGTTGATCGGTTAAAAACTGCTTTCGAGAATTTGAATGCAATAAATCGTAATTAAATAAAAGTTTTTGGATTTAAGTTGGATTAATTAATCCAGTTTTGGAATCGAATTTTTGTACTAACAACATAAGCTGCGGGATATCGTCGAATAATTCGTTGAAGAAATCGTTCGGCTTCAATTTCTGTTCTAAAGTCACCAACTCTTAAGCGATAATAAGGAGAACTATAAATGATATAGGCTTCTACCAGCGGATAACGTCTTGAAAACTGATCTCTGACATTCATCGTTTTAGCCTTTGAATCATTACCTGATTCAAAATATAAATGAACCCGAAATCCATCAATACCATCATGTTGCTCATTGGCAAGATTGAATTCATTTATTTTTTGGTGTAAAGAAAGCAGGCTATCAATACGACTATCCTGAAATATTTTTACAGGCTTCTCAATATAAAATTCCTGAGCTAACAGTGAGCTGGAGCTCATCAAAACTATCAGAACTATTAAATATTTTCTCATTAACAAATTTATTATGCTTTTAAATTAGGTCTGATGTTTAAAACAGGAATATTCGAGTTATTAATAATCTGCCTTGCATTAGGCCCAAGAAATACACTTGAATTTGTTACTCCCTGTTCCGTTGTAATTGCAATTAAATCAGCATTTTGCACATTGGCATAATTAATTATCGATCTTGTTATATCATCAGACTTTACATTTTCGACTGCAAATTTAACTTTATTTTCTTCAAGATATTGTACAACTTTTTCAGTTTCCTGGTCAATTTTTCTTTTTAGTGCTGCAATAGCAACAGGATAAATAGAAAGAATAAAAAGTTTCGCATCAAATACCTTTGCCAGTTCAGCCGAAAATTTTAATTTACTTGAAGAATCTTTCGTGCTATCAAGCGGAAAAACAATTTTCTGAATTAGGTTTTCAAATTTAAAATCATGCCTTATAGCTAACACAGGGCAGGGTGCATTGGTAACAATACGGTAAGTATTGCTTCCAATCCAATATTCCTCAAAACCACTTACACCATGGGTTCCAGTCACAATCAAAAAAGCATTTTCATGTTTTGCCTGAGCAGATATTTCATTAAAAACTTTGCCTTTTCTCAATCTGTAATCAAGCTTTCCATTAATTAATCTAGGTTTATATTTCACAAGAATTTCTTCAAAATAAGCCTTTTTCTCTTGTCTGTCTTCTTGCTCTGCTTTTGAAAAAATCATATCTGTTGAAGATTGATTATCTACCCAAACCATTTTAATATTTGCATTCATTTGATTCGCAATCATGATTGCATAATCAAGTGCATGAATTGAGCATTTTGAAAAATCGATGGCAACAATTATATTTTTCATGACCTAAGTATTTAATACAAGATTGGGCTAATTTAAATAATTAATAAATCTAAATCAATGATTTAGAATGTAAATACTTTTCTAGCTTTATCTAATCTGTTAAATTGTTACATTTGTTATTCAAATCATCATCTTAATATGAACGAAAATTTAGATCCCGAAAAAGATCATTTAAGCCAATCGGAAAGAGAAATTGAAAAAGTTCTGAGACCGGCTGATTTTGGCGATTTTTTAGGCCAGTATAAAGTTGTGGAAAATCTTAAAATTTTTGTAGAAGCTGCCAAACAAAGAGGTGAAGCGCTGGATCATGTGCTTTTGCATGGCCCCCCTGGACTAGGAAAAACTACTTTATCTTATATTATTTCGAATGAATTAAATGTTGGAATCAAGGTTTCTTCTGGTCCGGTTTTGGATAAGCCAGGCGATCTGGCCGGACTACTTACGAACTTAGAGGAAAATGACGTTTTGTTTATTGATGAAATTCATCGATTAAGTCCTGTTGTGGAAGAATATTTGTATTCGGCAATGGAAGATTTTAAGATTGATATCATGATTGAATCGGGACCTAATGCCAGAAGCGTCCAAATTACACTCAATCCTTTTACACTCATTGGTGCGACTACACGATCCGGATTATTAACTGCACCACTCCGATCTAGATTTGGAATCAATTCGCGCTTATCTTACTACGATTCAGAAATTTTAAAAAACATCATCAACCGATCGGCTGCAATACTAAAGGTTGAAATCAGTAAAGATGCTGCCTCAGAAATAGCACGTCGAAGTAGAGGAACTCCCAGGATAGCAAATTTACTTTTGAGACGGGTTCGCGACTTTGCACAAATAAAAGGAACTGGAAATATCGACCTGGAAATTTCCCAATACGCCTTGGCAGCTTTAAATGTCGATAAGCATGGCTTGGATGAAATGGACAACCGGATTTTGTCAACCATTATCGAAAAGTTTAAAGGTGGACCTGTTGGAATTTCAACAATTTCAACAGCTGTTGGTGAAGAAGCAGGAACCATCGAAGAAGTTTACGAACCATTTCTAATTCAAGAGGGATACATGATGCGTACACCTCGCGGACGAGAAGTAACTCCATTGGCTTACCAACATCTAGGAAAAACGAAGCAAAGTGATCAGTCCGCTCTTTTTCAATAAATGAGATTTCATGTCTGATAAATTTTTGATTTCAAAAAAAATAAAGGACTTTGCCCTTGAGCTTGGTTTTCATTCCTGTGGCATTTCAAAAGCTGATTTTTTGGCCGAAGATGCTCATCACTTAAAGAAATGGTTGGATCAAAATCATGAAGGTGAAATGACCTATATGCGCAATCATTTTGAAAAAAGAACCGATCCGCGCTTGCTGGTTGAAAATGCCAAATCTGTTATTTCAGTACTCCTGAATTATTACCCCGAAAAAGTGTTGCAGGATGACGATCAATATAAAATTTCTAAGTATGCTTACGGCACCGATTATCATTTTGTGATGAAGGATAAACTAACCGAATTATTAAATTTTATTGAAGTTGAGTTTGGGGAAAAAACCGCTCGCATATTTGTTGACTCAGCTCCCGTTTTGGATAGACGCTGGGCACAAAAAAGTGGTTTAGGTTGGATTGGAAAGAACACTTGTTTAATTACGAAAGAACAAGGTTCCTTCTTTTTTATTGGTGAAATTATTTTGGATTTAGATTTACAGGCCGATGAACCCATCGCCGATTTCTGTGGCTCGTGCACAAAATGTCTTCAGGCTTGTCCAACAAATGCGCTTATTGCACCCAATCGTTTAGATTCGCGAAAATGTATTTCTTACCTCACCATTGAAAACAAAAAAGACATTCCTGAATCATACAAAGGCAAATTTGATAACTGGATTTTTGGCTGCGATATTTGCCAGGATGTTTGCCCCTGGAATAAAAAAGCGATTCCAACACTCATTCCTGAACTTAAACCTACTGTGGAATTTTCTGAAATGAAGAAAGAAAACTGGGAAACATTGGGTCAGGAAAAATTTAAGAAACTTTTTAAAAATTCTGCGGTTTTAAGAACTAAATTTGCAGGCTTAAAAAGAAACATCAATTTTATTTCAGAATAAAAATTGCAACACTAATTACAACTAAAAAAACTATGGCTTCTACAGAAACAATACAATTACCTTTGGGATTTACTGCGCCTAATTTTAAGCTTTATGATCCGATAAGTGATAATTATAAAACGCTGGACGAACTTAAATCAGACAAGGGAACAGTGATTGCTTTTATTTGTAATCATTGCCCATTTGTTAATCATATCATTAATGAATTTATCGATATTGCCAATGAATATATTCCTCAGGGAATTTCATTTATTGCAATTAATTCAAATGATGTTACGAATTATCCGGAGGATAGCCCGGTAAAAATGAAGAAATGGGCTGCAAAACTGAAATTTCCATTCACTTATCTTTATGATGAATCACAAAGTATTGCCAAAAACTATAGTACTGCCTGTACGCCCGATTTTAATGTTTTCGATGGTGATTTAAAATGTGTTTACCGTGGACGACTTGACGCATCAACACCAGGTAACGGAGTTAAAGTTAGCGGGATAGATTTACGAAATGCACTTGATGCTTTGCTTGCTAATAAAGAAATTGATAAGGATCAATGCCCAAGTATTGGATGCAGCATTAAATGGAAATCGGAATAAAGAATAAATTATTTTTTTCTGTTTGTTGAGAATTCAACCAGTTGAATCAGAGCTGTTTTTAATTCACTTTCAGGATATGCTGACAAAAAATTAATAGCAGAATCTCTGTATTGTTCCATCTTTTGTGTGGCATACTCGATGCCTCCTGATTTCTTGACTTTCTCAATTATTTCGGAAACAATTTTAGGGTCTCTATTTTTATTTTTAATTTGATAAATAATTTTTCGTCTTTCAACAAAACTCGAATGCTCAAGCATGTAAATTAAAGGCAAGGTCATTTTCTTTTCCTTGATATCAATCCCGGATGGCTTTTCTAGATTCGTACTCAGCTGATAATCAAAAATATCATCTTTAATTTGAAAAGCAATCCCTACATCTTCACCAAACTTTCTGAAGGCTTCTATTTTTTCCGGAGAAGCTCCAACAGATGCCACTCCTGTTGCACAGCAAGATGCAATTAAGCTGGCTGTTTTCTTTCGAATAATTTCAAAATAAACCGCTTCTTTAATATCTAATTTTCGGGCTTTTTCAATTTGTAATAATTCTCCCTCACTCATTTCTTGCACTGCGTTCGAAACAATTTGAAGCAGGTCGTGATCCTTATTTTTTATCGAAAGTTGAAGGCCTTTTGAAAGCAAAAAATCACCAACTAAAACGGCAACTTTATTTCCCCATAATGCATTTAGCGAGAACATCCCACGTCGTTTGTACGACTCATCAACCACATCATCGTGAATTAGCGTTGCTGTATGAAGGAGTTCAATTAAGGCAGCAGCACGGCTGGTTTTTGCTGAAATATTGCCACAAATTCCAGCAGATAAAAAAACAAATAGCGGCCTGATTTGTTTCCCTTTTCGCTTAACCATGTATTTAGTAATGGTATCTAAAAGCGGAATTCTGCTTTTCATCGACTGATTGAATTCTTTAGTGAATTCTTTCAGGTAAGGTTTTACCGGAGCTTTTATTTGTTCAATTTCATTCATTTGCTTCATCAAATTTAACATATTTATGATAAATTTAATGAAGGATTTCACTTCGCACAACAATTAGTGGCCAGTCTATTATTCTTAGTTCAGGATATTATCTAATTTTGCAAAAAAGAGATGATGTCGGGATTTTTATTTAATGAAGTAATTTTTGGCCCCGTTAAAAGCAGGCGACTTGGGGTTTCATTGGGGATTAATTTATTACCAATCGATTATAAATATTGCACCTACAATTGCATTTATTGCGAATGTGGATGGACTAAGAAACATGATTCAAAACATTTACCACTTCCTAAACGTGAAGAAATAAAAGATCTTTTGCGGCAGAAACTTGAGCAAATGAAGATTGATGGCATGATTCCGAATAACATCACTTTTGCCGGAAATGGAGAACCCACTATTCATCCTGAATTTGCTGAAATTGTTGACGACACCATTTTATTAAGAAATGAATTCTTTCCGGAAGCTTCAACCACAGTTTTATCAAATGCAAGTTTAATTCATAAACCTAAAATTTTTAATGCCCTTCTTAAAGTTGACAATAATATTTTGAAATTAGATGCAGGTTCACAAACGCAATTTCAAAGAATAAACTTGCCCAATTCAAAAATTACAATCGATAAATTAGTTCAGAATCTTTGTCTTTTTAAAGGAGATTTAATCATTCAAACTTTATTTTTATCAGGTAGTTATAACGGAGAAGTAATTGACAATACCACTGAAGAAGAGATTAATTTATGGCTTCAGCATTTAAAAAAGATTAATCCTAAAAAAGTTATGATCTACCCCATCGACAGACAAACCCCTGCTCAGGATTTGAACAAAATACCAAAGGAAAAATTAATGGAAATTGCTGCCAAAGTTAATTTACTGGGCATCGCTACAGAAGTTTATTAATCATGGAAAATTATCCAGCTAAAATATTAGTTGCATTTACCGAAACCATTGGTGGTAATGAAAAAATTACTGATTTTTTATTAAAGAACGGATACCCTGAATTAGGAGCATTATCAAAGGCTATTAGAGGAAGTGACGAGGCTGCAAATTGGTTATTAAAGAATGGCTTTGCCAGATTTGCAGCACTTGACGCTGCAATTGTAAATGATCAAAAAGCGTATCAATGGCTCCTGAAAAATAAATTTGATTTATTAATTATTCTTGCTGATGCTTGCCGTGGTAAAGAAGAAGCCATCGCATGGTTAAATAAAAATGATTTAAAGATTTTTACCATGATGGCATCAAAAATAAAAACCTTTGTCGATAGCCAGGAATTTGACTACCATAAAATTCATTTCTAAATTCTTGCTGAATAAAAAAACCCGGACTAAAAAAGCCCGGGCAAATGTAAGTGTAATCTGTTATTGCCATGTTAACCGCATTTTGAATAACCGCATGAGTTACAGGTTAAACATCCGTCTTGATATACAAGACTATCGTTATTTCCACATTCCGGACAACTTGCTTTTTTCATTGCTGTTCCGTCAGGAATATATTTTTTAAGTGCCCTGATAACGCCATTTTTCCAGGTATTTATCGACTCATCATCTAAGGTTAAATTTCCTATTAGTTGAGTTACAAATGGAATTGGCATCCCATGTCTTAATATTCCGGAAATCAGTTTCGCATAGTTCCAGTATTCCTTATCGAACGATCGGGATAACGCCTCAATGGTAACCTTATACCCTTCCTTATCTTCAAATTGAAAATCGTAACGAGTAGATTGATTTTCGAGTTTATTTTTTATGACATAACCTTTGGTTACGAATGGTGGAATGAAAAATCCATCGGCTTTTCCGGTAAATATTTCGTAAGGTTTTTGATCCAAAACGCCAATAACCGCAATCCATTTATCATAATCATTTTGGAATCTTACAATTTCTGCTTCCAGTATTCTTGGTCTGGTTGGTGCTTTAGTTTCTTTAAATTCGTTCTCGTCTTCTTTACCATCATTATTGGTAATCAGCACACCCGATCTTGAACCCTCACGATAAATAGTCATCCCTTTACATCCACTTTCCCAAGCTGTTTGGTAAATTTTACTTATTAAATCTTCGGTAGCTTCTTTGGGTACATTTACTGTAACGCTAATTGAGTGATCAACCCATTTTTGAATCGCACCTTGCATTGAAACTTTACTGAGCCAATCAATATCGTTTGAGGTTGCTTTGTAATATGGCGATTTCTTTATTACTTCTTCGAGTTTCTCTTCCGAATAGGCCTGAACTTCTTCCTCGTTATATCCGTTCACTTGAAGCCATGTAATAAATTTGGGATGAAACACATTGTATTCTTCCCAAGCATCCCCAACCTCATCCGTAAAACTAACCGTAACATTTCTATCATTCGGATTAACTTTTCTTCGCCTTTTGTAAGAAACCATAAAAACTGGTTCGATGCCAGATGAAGTTTGAGAACAAATACTTACACTTCCTGTTGGAGCTATGGTTAACATGGCAATATTTCTACGGCCATATTTTTCCATATTTTCATAAACTACGGGGGCAGCTTCTTTAATTCTATTAATGAAAGGATTTTTCCTTTCTTTCTCCATATCAAAAACTGGAAATGCACCCCTATCTTTTGCTAATTCAACTGATGAACGATAAACTTCTATGGCTAAAAGCTTGTGAACTTCTGTTGAAAAATTCGTTGCACCCTCAGTTCCATAACGTGAACCTAAAGCAGCGAGCATATCACCTTCTGCCGTTATTCCAATACCTGTTCTTCGTCCTTCGAGTGTTTTTTGACGGATATTAGTCCATAAGTTCCATTCAATTCTTTTGGTCTCAAAAATTTCCGGATCTGCATCAATTTTTGCAAGTATGCCATCAATTTTTTCAACTTCCAAATCGATGATATCATCCATAATCCGTTGAGCATAATGCGCATGCTTACTGAATAAAGTACCGTCAAAACTTGCTTCCTTAGTAAACGGATTATCCACGTAACTGTATAAATTCAATGCAAGTAATCGACAACTATCGTAGGGACAGAGAGGAATTTCGCCACAAGGATTTGTTGAAAGGGTTTTAAATCCTTTATCTGCATAACAATCAGGAACTGACTCACGAATTACCGTATCCCAAAACAGTACGCCCGGTTCTGCCGATTGCCAAGCATTATGAATAATTTTATTCCAGAGTGCTGTTGCGTCAATGTCTTTTACAAATGTAGGATTATCAGAATCTATGGGATATTGTTGCCGATAAGTGGTATTATTTATAACGGCTTTCATAAAATCATCATCCAGTTTCACCGATACATTTGCACCGGTAACCTTTCCCATTTCCATTTTTGCATCCACAAAATTTTCGGCATCAGGGTGTTTCACAGAAATGCTTAACATCAACGCTCCTCGCCTACCGTCCTGAGCTACTTCGCGAGTTGAATTTGAATAACGCTCCATAAATGGAACGATGCCTGTTGAAGTGAGTGCGCTATTTTTTACGGGGCTTCCGTAAGGTCGGATATGTGAAAGATCGTGTCCAACACCACCTCTTCTTTTCATGAGTTGAACTTGTTCCTGGTCTACTTTAAGAATGCCACCATACGAATCTGAATTTGTATCACTACCAATCACAAAACAATTGGATAAAGATGATACCTGAAAATTATTTCCAATTCCGGCCATCGGGCTTCCTTGGGGAATGATATATTTAAAATCTTTTAATAATTCATAAACCTCATCCTCACTCATTGGGTTCGGATACTTTAATTCAATTCTTGCTATTTCACGAGCTAAACGCTTGTGCATATCATCAGGTGTTAATTCGAAAATTTCTCCTGCTGAATTTTTTAATGCATACTTGTTCATCCACACATTTGCCGCTAATGCATCTCCCTTAAAATATTCCGATGCTCTGGCAAGAACTTCCTCGTGCGTATATTTGGTTTGAGTCTCTCTTTCTTTTTCTATAACTGCTGTTTCCAATTTTTCTTCCCCTCTATTTTCAATTGTTGTATTTAATTCCTCCTCCGGCAGTTCAGGTCGTATCCTTTTTTCTAAAACTCCATCGTAATAGTTTGTTGTATTTTTCTCTTCCAATTCTTTGTCAGTACTGGCAAAAAGATTGTTATCCATGCTTAAAAAATTAACTTAAAAAATATAAAATTGATTTTGATAAGTCTCTGATATCCCGTAGGATAAAAAATCAAATATTAGGTGTTTTTGTTACAGCAAGATACAACAGAAAACCCTGAGTGACGAAAAATGTTATTAACATAGGATGGTTGAAAAATCGTAAGGTGTTGACTTCAAAAAAACTAAAGATTGAAAAAAAAATAATCACAAAAATTATTCACAAAAAAACAAAATTGGTCAACTTTTTGCTAGGCAAATTTCAATAAATATTTAGTCAAATTTAATTCTTTTTTCAAACCTTCTCACATGGCTGTTAATTCAAGTGATTAAAAATATCTGCTCAAATAAGATGTGTTTAATTTCTCCGATTTCGGTTAATATTGAAGCAAATGTTTGTTAATATTTTAACAGAATTTTTGTCACATAATTTTATCTTTGCTAAAAAAATTATCGTTTATGATGCAAGTTAAAATTTTTGAGTTTAATGCTTTTCAAGTGAACACAATTGTATTATTTGATGAAACTAAAGAATGTGTCATAATTGATGCTGCCTGTTATCACGAATCAGAACAAAATAAACTGAAGCAGTTTATTGAATCTGAATCTTTGAAACCTGTAAGGCTCCTAAACACACATTGTCACATCGATCATATTTTGGGATGTAATATTATGAGTGATAAATTTAAGCTCGACATGGAAATTCACGAAGCCGGCAAACCATTTCTGGCAGAAGCAGTTGAACACGGGTTGGCTTTTGGGTTTACCCTCGATCCAATTCATGCACCCCTGAAATTTATTTCAGAGGAAAATGAGATTACATTTGGAAACCAAATCTTAAAAATTTTATATACCCCCGGCCATGCTGATGGAAGTATCTGTTTCATAAGTGAAGAAAATAATTTAGCCATTGTGGGAGATGTATTATTTAGAGAAAGTATTGGACGAACCGACCTACCTACTGGTGATTTTGAATTACTAAAAAACAGTATTCAAAATAAACTTTTTACATTGCCCGATCATTATAAAGTGATTCCTGGGCATGGCCCGGAAACTTCAATCGGACATGAAAAAAAATATAATCCTTTTGTTGGTTTGAATTAAGGTTGATTAAGGATTCTTGCCATTTTATTTACATCCTGTTTATTCATACAATTGAAATGTGATTTGGGGCATTTATCAAAACCAATTTTTGAGCATGGTCTACAGTTTAAACTTTCCACTTGAAACAGATGTGCTTTATTAGGCTTTTTTTTCGGAAGATAAGGATACATTCCAAAGGAAGGAACTGTATTCCCCCAAACAGATAAAATTTCCTTATTAAAAGCTGCTGCGATATGCATAAGTCCTGTATCATTTGTTACAATTTTTTCAGCCAATGCAACAAGTGATGCAGACTTATTGAGTGAAAATTTGCCACAGTAATTCAAAACTAAGCCATTGGCAGCTTCTCGAATTTCTTCTCCCCGACTAAAATCCTCCGAGCCACCTAATAAAATGATAGGTTTTTTAAGCTTTCCAATTAGTTCAATTATTTTGTGTACAGGTAAAATTTTTGTAAAATGCATTCCACCAATCACAATTCCAATAAATCCTTTTCCGAACTTCTCTGGTAAATCTTTTAATGATAGTCGATCATCCTTGTGAATAAAATAATCCAGTCCTTCACCATCATTTATTATTGAAAATTTGTTTAATGATTTAAAATAACGATCAACAATATGAATTCTGGGTAGTCGATCAACCTTAAATTGAACCAATAACCATTTTTTAAAATTAACTTTTGAGAAACTTGAAGTCGGTTTTAATAACTTAAGTCTCACACCAAACGATCGAAAATTTTTATGCAAATCGACAATATGATCAAATTTTTCCTTTTTTAATAATGGGATAACTTCATTCACTTTTTCATCCACGGTATGCAGATAATCAATGTATGGATTTGCCAACAATACGGCTTCAAATTTCTTTTTTGTTAAATAATGAATTTCGACCTCAGGTAACTGCGTCTTTAAACATCGGAGAAGTGGAGTGGTTAGAACTATATCTCCGATAGAACTAAATCTGATAAAAAGAATTTTTTTTAAATCTGGCATTTATGCAAATATAAAGAATCTGGTATTTCAAAAACAATCTTCGATTTAATATCGTGCATTATGTTAATTTTGCTATATGAAATATGAGGTTTTTTGTTAATAGACATTCATTAAAACGATTAAACCAAAAAACAACAGTTAGCTTATTAAAATCAAGAAGATGAAATTAATCGACACACATACTCATTTATATTTAGATGAATTTGATAATGACCGTGATGAGGTTGTGAAAAACGCAATTGATAAAGGAGTTGAGCAAATGTTTCTTCCAAATATTAATAGCAAGTCGATTGAAGGAATGTTGAGCCTTGAAGCTAAGTTCCCAAAAAATGTTTTTGCAATGATGGGGCTTCACCCAACAGATGTAAAAGAAGATTTTGAAGATGAATTAAAGATAGTTGAGCACTGGTTAGCAAAAAGGAAATTTATTGCTATTGGAGAAATAGGTATTGATTTATATTGGGATACTACTTTTAAGAATGAGCAAATAATTGCTTTTAAATTCCAGATTGAATTAGCTAGAAAATATGATTTGCCAATTGTGATCCATTCGAGAGATTCGATGACAGAAATTTTAGAAGTGCTTAATTCAATAAACTTAGAGAAAGTTAAAGGAGTTTTTCATTGTTTCAACGGGAACTTAGAAGAAGCCAATAAGGTTATTGAAATGGGGTTTTTACTGGGAATAGGTGGAGTAGTAACATTTAAAAATGCTGGTTTGGACAAAATTGTCTCTGCTATTGACTTGAAATACTTGCTATTAGAAACAGATGCCCCTTTTCTAACTCCTGCCCCACATAGGGGAAAACGCAATGAAAGTGCTCATACCTATTATATAGCCCAAAAAATCGCGGAAATTAAACAAACAAATATTGAAGAGGTGGCAGAAATTACAACTAAAAATGCTGAACACCTTTTTAAAATCTATTAAAAAATATGACAAAAAGATCTTCGATATTGGTAGTATATACTGGAGGCACCATTGGAATGATTCAGGATGAAGAAAGCGGTGCACTCCAACCTTTTAATTTTGATAAAATTTTCGAACAAATCCCTGTGCTGAATAGAATAGGTTGTGATATCAACTTCCAATCTTTCGATCCACTTATTGATTCTTCAAATATGCATCCGAAACATTGGGTGAAATTGGTAGAAATTATTGAAACAGAATATCATAATTATGACGGCTTTGTTATTTTACATGGCTCCGATACTATGGCTTATACGGCATCTGCTTTAAGTTTTATGCTGGAGAATCTGAACAAACCAGTAATTCTAACCGGATCGCAACTCCCATTAGGCATGGTAAGAACTGATGGAAGAGAAAATTTTATTGCAGCCATCGAAATTGCAGCTGCTCAGAAAAACGGATTACCAATTATACCGGAGGTTGCCATTTATTTCGAGAATAAATTACTTAGAGGAAACCGCACGAGTAAATTAAATGCAGAAAACTTTAATGCATTTTTCTCAGGAAATTATCCACCACTAGCCGAAGTTGGGGTTCACATTAAATATAATTTCAATTTTATCAGAAAATCGAACAAAAAAGGGCTGATAGCACATACCAACTTAAATGAAAATGTAGTTATTTTAAAACTGTTTCCTGGTATTTCACAACCTGCAGTGCGAGCCATTTTAAATATCCCAAAACTTGAAGCAGTTGTTTTAGAGACTTTTGGAGCAGGAAATGCACCTACTGAACAATGGTTTATTGAGGAATTAAAACGCGCAGTGCATAATGGAATAATTGTTGTTAATGTTACGCAGTGTAAAGAAGGATCGGTGGTGATTGGGAAATATGAGACAAGTATTGATCTAGGAAAGGCAGGCATCATAGGGGGTTACGATATTACAACAGAATCGGCGATTACAAAAATGATGTATTTATTAGGAGAGAAAAAAAGGCCATCAAAAATAAAAACGTTGCTTCAAAAATCTTTACGTGGTGAATTGACTATTTAAAATGCATCCACATTAATATTTTTATACTTTTGCAACGAAATATTTAGTTGTTTGACATGGAGAGGTGGCCGAGCGGTTGAAGGCGCACGCTTGGAAAGCGTGTGTACGCCAAAAGTGTACCGGGGGTTCGAATCCCTTCCTCTCCGCCATTTTTTTAACAGTAAAAAATAGGTAAATGTTTTAATCAATTAAAATAAATATTTATATTTGCCAACTGTGAATTTTGGAAATATTTAAAAAACAATAAATTAATACACTTTAAAGTCCGAATTATTAAGAAAAACAAATGTTAACTATGAAAAAATTAATTGCTTTAATGACGATAGCAGGAATGCTAACTTTTGGATTTTCAAACATGGTCGTAGCGCAGGAAAATGTAGCCACAGACACTGAAATGACAACTGACACAACACCAGTTGAAGCACAAGCCACTGAAGTTGTTAATACACTTGAAACTGAAGTAGCTGAAGAATTAGGCTTTCAACAAATCATCAAAGAACAATTTATCGCGGGTGACTGGCGATTTATGGGATTAGTACTAATCACACTTGTTCTTGGTTTAGCGCTTAGTATTGAAAGAATCATTTATTTGAATCTTGCAACCACTAACAACCAAAAATTATTAAATCAAGTTGAATCTGCACTAGAAACTGGTGGAATTGACGCAGCTATTGATATCTGCAAAAACACCAAAGGGCCTGTTGCAAGTATTTTTTATCAAGGACTTGATAGATATTCTGAAGGAATTGAAATCGTTGAAAAATCTATTGTTTCTTACGGTAGTGTTTTAATGGGTCGATTAGAAAAAGGATTATCTTGGATTTCATTGATGATTGGTATTGCTCCTATGCTCGGTTTCATGGGTACAGTAATTGGTATGATTGTAGCGTTCGAATCAATTGAAGCAGCTGGTGATATCTCAGCAAACATTGTTGCTGGTGGTATGAAAGTAGCCCTTTTAACAACTGTATTCGGTTTGATCGTAGCGGTTATTCTTCAAATCTTTTATAATTATCTTCTTTCAAAAGTAGATGGTTTAGTAAATGATATGGAAGACAGCACCATTACTTTTATCGATATCCTTACAAAATTCAAATCAAAAAATTAATTGAACATGACTGATACTATCAACAAAATATTACAAATTGGGCTGCTAGTTGTATTTGCTATATCAGCAGTTCTATTTGTACTATTCTACATGAACGGAGAATCAATGACCGATACGGTATTAACGTGGGCATATATTTTGTTTGCATTTACCATCGTGTTATTGCTTGGATTTCCGATTGCTTTCTTTATTAAAAATCCTAAAAGCGGCTTACGAATGTTATTTGTATTGGTAGGTTTTGCTATTCTTTATGGGATTTCTTATGCATTTGCATCTGATGCTACAAATGCTGCCATTTATGAAAAACAAAATGTTTCGTCA
This sequence comes from Bacteroidales bacterium, assembly GCA_963674935.2. GTDB lineage: Bacteria > Bacteroidota > Bacteroidia > Bacteroidales. The sequence continues at coordinate 961,240 of CAXXWZ010000002.1, read as the reverse complement.
GGAATCTCTCAAATAATTGGGGGCGGATTAATCATGACTTATATACTTGTTGGAATAGCCATATTATCACTGGCAGTTTCCAGCGTTGCAAAATTATTAAAATAAACATTTAAATAACTAACAAATGGCAAGGAAAACTCCTGAGGTAAATGCTGGCTCAATGGCAGACATTGCGTTCCTGATGCTCATCTTCTTTCTGGTAACAACTACCATGGACGTGGATACAGGAATCATCCGTCAGTTATCGCCACCGCCTCCAAAAGATGCACCAATACCAGATATTAATAAAAGGAATATGATGACCATCTTGGTTAATAATCAAGATGCATTGTTAATCAATGGAAAGCCCGGTAATATTAATACACTTAGAGCAGATGTTAAAGATTTTATGTCTATTCATCCCGACGATCCCGCTTATCCAGTAGTTGAATTTAAAACTTTTGATTATATAGGTGAAATTCAGGTGACCAGAGGTATTATTTCTTTAAAAAGCACGCGTGGTACATCATATGAAATGTATATAAAAGTTCAGAATGAATTAGCAGCTGCTTTTGCTGATCTTAGAAATGATTTTGCTCAACGGAAATATGGTAGATCATATGATAAACTTGTTGATTTGAACATCATCGAGGATATTAATAAGGCTATCAAGGTTAGTGTTTCTGAAGCTGAACCTGAAGAAATAAAATTATAGGAGGAAAATAATATGTCAAGATTTAAAAAACAAGGATCAAAAGAAGTACCAGCAATTAGTACTTCATCAATGCCTGATATTATTTTTATGCTACTATTTTTCTTCATGGTAACTACTACAATGAAAGAGACCACGGTGATGGTAAAAAATATTTTACCAAAAGCTTCTGAAGTTGAGAAACTTGAGAAAAAATCACTGGTTAGTTTCATCATAGTTGGACCTCCTCATCAAACTAAAGTTTACGGTACAGAATCCCGTATTCAATTGAATGATCGATTTGCATTGGTTTCTGAAATTCAGGAATTTGTTGCAACTGAACGAGAAGCCAGAGATGAGGTTGACCGTAAGTTTATCACTACTTCATTAAAAGTTCATAATGAAACAAAAATGGGGTTGGTTTCTGATATCAAGCAAGAACTTCGACAAGCGGGAGCTTTTAAAATAAACTACTCTACAAGAAAAGAAGTCGCTACACGCAAATAAAGCAAAATTTTCAAGTTAATTGAGAAGAGGAAATGTATTCATTTCCTCTTTTTTTATGCAAATTGTCTGTCTCGATGCCATTTGTAGAGAATTAGCATGAAGAAAACCAGAAAAACTGCACTGGCAACTGTGACAATCGCACTATCAGAAGATCCTATTGATTCTACATCTGAATTTAATATTTCCATTGATCCGGATACATAGATGTAAACGATGGCAAAAGCGTTATTAATGAAATGAATTAATATGGGCACCCACAATGATCCCGACCAAACAAACATATAACCCAAAATCAATCCTAGCATGAGTCGAGGTAAAAAGCCATAAAATTGCATATGTAATGCGCTAAATAAAATCGCAGAAATAAATACCGCCAAATGAATATTTTTAGCCCATTCCTTAAATAGCCTCAAAACTACTCCTCTAAACAAAAATTCTTCGCCAACAGCTGGAATAACAGCAATCATAAAAACATTAAACAACATTCCGCTAAAACCCTTAACATTTAGAAACGCAATGATTAACTCATTCGCTTCCAATTCCATTCTCTTCATCCAATTTTCAATTCCAGCTAAAGCGGCAGGAAGATTCATATTTTTGTTTATTTCACCTAACCAACTGATAAAAGGTAAAGCTGCGAAGATAATGATGGTAGAAATCACAATAGTTTTTAGCTGCGGTTTAATATTTAAATGCAGATAGGATGCAATTTTACGAGAAACCCAATAAGCAAACAAAATAGGAGGAAAAATAAATAATCCTAATTGATTAACAATTTGCAAATATTTAAGAAAATTAATGGTTTCAGGATTAGAAAAATCTTTTGATCCAACCAATTCAAGTATATCGAAGCCCCAAAATGGCAAAGCCAGAGCTAACCCGAAAAGTGAGCTAAAAAGCAATGAAAGAAGTGAAAGTATAATTAAAGCGATTAACTTTAAAGGAGCCGAATATGATGCTAAAAAAGGTTTTTTATGGATATTCATATATTTATCTGTATTTAAACGTAAAATTAATAATTTTGCAGTTTGCAAAACGTAAATGGTTAAAATAGCTCATATTGAAGTTGGGGATTTCCCAATCTTATTAGCCCCCATGGAGGATGTAAGTGATCCGCCTTTCAGATATTTATGTAAAATGTTTGGTGCAGACATCATGTACACTGAATTTATTTCATCTGAAGGACTAATAAGGGATGCTGTAAAAAGTGTAAAGAAATTAGACTTTTCCGAATTTGAACGCCCAATTGGGATACAGATTTTTGGTCATAATATCGATTCGATGATAAAAGCCGCTCAATATGCAGAATCATCTGAACCGGATATTATTGATATCAATTATGGTTGTCCTGTTCGAAAAGTAGTTGCCAGAGGCGCAGGCTCAGGCATTTTAAACGATATTCCTAAAATGGTGCAGATGACAGATGCTGTGGTAAAGGCAACCAAGCTACCTGTTACGGTTAAAACCCGTTTGGGATATGATAACGATCATCGGGAGATTGTAGATATTGCAGAGCGCTTGCAGGATGTTGGCATTAAAGCTTTAACCATTCATGGTCGGACTCGTACCATGAAATCAAGTGAAGCTGCAGAATGGGAGCTGATCAGAGATGTAAAAAACAATCTGAGGATGAAGATTCCGATTTTTGGTAATGGTGACGTTAAAGGGCCAGAAAGTGCCAAATACTTTAAGGATAATTTTAATGTTGATGGTTTGATGATTGGGAGGGCGAGTTATGGTAATCCATGGATCTTTAGAGATATTAAACATTTTTTCGAAACTGGGGTAATTTTGGCTCCTCCTGATATTTCCGAAAGGGTAAAAATTTGTAAATTACATTTGGAAAAGTCGATTGAATGGAAAGGTGAACATAAAGGCATTTTTGAAATCCGTAAACATTATGGAGATTATTTTAAAGGTATTCAACATTTCAAGGATTTTAAAATAAAGCTTGTGAGTTTAGAAAATCCGGATGAAATTTTTCAAACTTTAAATGATATTAGTGCGCATTACCAAGCTAAACCAATTGATCCAAAACCACTTGTTTAAGTTCAACTTCAGTAAACAAGTTTAAAAGCTCCTCTTTTAAATGCCAACACTTTAATCCCAACTTTTTAGCAGTATCTATATTTTGTTTGGAATCATCTATAAATAAAGTTTCTTGAGGATTTAGTTTCATGTCTGAAATTAAATATTGATACGCATCTAAATTTGGTTTTCTTTTTTTGATATCAAATGAAAAATAAGATTTCACAAAAAGCCCATCAAATGATTTATAATTTGTAAGTGCTGTAAATTGCTTCAGAAAAAAAGAATAATGAATTCTGTTCGTATTACTAAAGAGAAATATTCGGTAGGTCTTTTTAAGTTTTTCGATTAATTCTAATCTCTTTTGATCAAATCCAATCAACAAAGAATTCCAGGCGATATCAATTTCATCATCAGAAAAATTAATATTGGTCATATTCCTCATCTCACTGCGAAACTCTTCGGGTGAAATTAAGCCCATTTCTAGTTTTTCAAACAAATAACTTTGATTTGCTTGAGAATACAATTGATCAAAGTTTTGTATTCCGATTTTAGAGAAAGCCATTCGAGCCTTATCGAAATCAATATTATAGATCACACCACCAAAATCGAATATGATATTTTTAATTAATGTCATTGAAAATAAAATAAATTAAAAAAGTGCTTTAATAAAACATAAAAATATATAAATTTGCAATCGCTTTCAGTTCGGAAGCAAGTATATCAAATTTAATATACTTTGGGCCTATAGCTCAGTTGGTTAGAGTAGTTGACTCATAATCAATTGGTCCCTGGTTCGAGTCCAGGTGGGCCCACAGGTTTAACGGAATACTCTGAATATGGGTATTCCGTTTTTATTTAGAAAAATTTATAACTGGACGAGAAGTTTATCCCAATGAGTTTTGTTATATCAGGACATTAAGAGAATCCTACAACAATCAACAAAAAATCTTATACAAAGGTATTCTGATTTTTACCTTTAAATTTAAGCAAAAAGCAGCACAAAACAGTTATACTGCTCATTTTGTGGCTATTAACGCATTTAGATCATGTTTTACATAGCGGTTTATAGGTAATTAACCAATTCAAAAATAGGCAGATTACCTATTTTTTGTGCTAATTCTTGCCTTAATTTAGCAATATGATTTTTAAATAAAATTATTTACATAACATGAAACGCTATAATAACTAAACTAAATACTAATAGAGAAATATAATTGATAAGATAATAGCAATGAGATATTAATTAGGTGTTTTTGTAGATAATAATTAGGGCTCTCACGTTTTGTGAATTTGGTTAATAGTTTTATTTTAATTGATTGGTTTAATGGGATTAAAGGCTGCCTTTTGGTTAGGGCAGCCTTTTTAATTGTTAATAAAAGTTAAGTAAATATCCTTCCATAATTATTAGCTGTAAATTGCGTTAATTGTTCGAAAGCAGGTTTAGCTTTTAATTATTGAAAAACACTATATTTGCACCTTAAATGAAAAATGTATGAGAAAGATTGCAATACTTGCCGTATTCGTTTTACTAGGGATTAATACTTTTGCCCAGGAAGTTGATAATCTTTATGAAAAGAATTTTAATATTGGGTTGGACATCTATAATAATTTTTGGATGGGCATACCAGATAATGTTACTCAAAAAGGATTAAACCTGGGTTATAGTGTATATGGAATGTATAATAATCGAATAAATACAAGTCCTTTTAGCGTTGCAGGTGGTATTGGAATTTCTTCAATTAGTTTTGCTTCAAATGCTGTTATTCAAGATGGGGAGGCTGCAGTAATAATTTTCGATACCATTGCAAGTGGAATCAATTATGACAGAAGCAAAGTGACTTTCACATACTTAGATATCCCGTTAGAATTGAGATATAAAACAAGCAAAAACTTTCGTTTAGCTTTAGGTGTTAAACTCGGATTTCGCCTTGATAATCATTCAAAGTATGAAGGTGAAAGGCTAGATGGTTCAGGAATACTTGAAAAAATAAAGAAAAAAGATATCAATAATACCGAGAAGCTAGTTGTTGCATCAACTTTAAGAATTGGCTATAAATGGGCAAACCTTAATTTTAGTTATTCATTATCTAAAATTTTCGAATTAGAGAAGGGACCTCAGATTCATCCATTCTCAGTTGGTATTACGCTTATGCCATTCTAAACCAACTGTTATTGATCAAAACACAAGCTTCTGAGATGAGAATTATTTTCTTTAGTAAATAATTTCGATTATTGACAAGAGAAATCTATCAAATACGTTTGCTTGACTGATGCTTTAAAAATAAAGTGCCAGGTACATCATCCCGAATACCCCAAGAAAAAAACCTGTATAAACTTGCAATTGAGAATGACCCTTCAATTGCAAGCGAGCAAATCCAATTAAGCCAGCAACAAAAATGGAAGTCACCACCCATAAAGGATTCCCAATAATCCCGGTGAATGACAATCCAAGTAACATTCCAATTACTCCTCCAATGGCAATCATGTGAATACTAATTTTCCAGAAAAAATTAATCACAAATGCCACCATACTTAAAACAGTAGCTCCAAATGTAAAAAAATGAAATATTGGTGAAATTTGGACATTCTTTAATATATAATAAGCCATTAAATAAAAAATGATTGTTGTGATATAAGGAAATTTACGCTCTTGTCGAGACAATTGATCCAGCGATTTAATCATATTTCTACTCTTAAAAAAGAGGATAACCATTACAGGAAAAACGAATGTGACGATAAAAATAAGGAGTAAAAGTCGCAATTTACCTTGGGTAGGTATGATCAATGAAAAATATGCTTTTATGCTAAATAGAATTAAAAATGCATAAGTAGGCATTAATAATGGATGAAATAAGTATGAAATTATTTTTGCAATCTTGGTTTGCATTTGCCTCAATTTATCACTTGTTATAATTCTTTACGTAAACGAGCCACCGGAATACTTAGCTGTTCTCTGTATTTAGCAACAGTTCTTCTGGCAATTGCATACCCCTTTTCTTTGAGGATACCTGTTAGTTGTTCATCAGTAAGAGGTTTACTTTTATTTTCAATATCGATACAATCGGTAAGAATTTTTTTGATTTCTCGCGTTGAAACTTCTTCCCCATCATCTTTCTGCATCGATTCCGAAAAGAAACTCTTTAGTAAAAATGTACCAAAAGGTGTTTGGACATATTTACTATTAGCTACTCGCGAAATGGTTGAAATATCGAGATTTACAATTTCGGCAATGTCTTTTAAAATCATTGGACGCAATCGGGTATCATCACCAGACAGAAAATACTCATGTTGATATTCCATAATAGCATGCATGGTCACGTACAATGTGTTTTGCCGTTGCTTTATGGCATCGATAAACCATTTAGCAGAATCAATTTTTTGCTTCACAAACATGAATGCATCCTTCTGTTGCTTCGTTTTCTTACTTTCAGAATAGGTCTGTAACATATCGGTGTACGACCTGCTTAAACGTAATTCTGGTGCATTTCTGCTATTTAAACTTAATTCAAGCGTTCCATTGTTATTAAAAATCATGAAATCCGGTAAGATATAATGATTTGTTTTAGAAGTTTCTCCCAACGAATTTCCCGGTTTTGGATTAAGTTTCAATATCTCGGCAATTGCGAGTTTCAGTTCTTCCTCCGAGATATTAGCCTTTTTTATAATTTTCTCGTAATGCTTTTTTGTAAATTCTGTAAAAAATCTACTAAGTATCAATGTAGCTAATTCAATGCTTCGATCTTCTTCATTCTTTCTACCTAGTTGAATTAACAAACACTCTTGTAAACTTCGTGCACCCACTCCTGCAGGATCAAATTCCTGAATAATGCCAAGCAATCTCAGAATTTCCTCTTTACTTGTATTGATATTTTGTGTGAACGCCAAATCATCAACCATAGCAATAATATCTCTTTGGAGGTAACCCGAATCATCAAGATTTCCAATTATATTACTCGCAATTATATGTTCTTCATCACTTAGAATTCTATATCCGAGTTGAGAAAATAAAACATCATGAAAACTGGTATCTGAAACAAATGGCACCTCTCTGTGTTCATCGTCGCTACTATTATTATTTGCATTTAACCGATAAGATGGAGTTTCATCGTCGTCAATATAATCACTTAAGTCGAACTCATCTTCCTTACTATCATATTCCTCAAGTTCAACGTTTTCTTCATCATCAATATCATCTCGTTCACTTAACTCCTCAAGCTCTTCGCTTTCTGTAGTTTCATCCAAGGCAGGGTTTTCTTCAATCTCTTGTTTAATACGCTGTTCGAGGGCAATAGAAGGTATCTGCAACAATTTCATCAACAGGATTTGTTGAGGAGATAGTTTTTGAAGTAATTTTTGTTGCAGTCGTTGATTTAACATTTAAATCACTTTTAATTGAAATCCTTGCTTTTTTGATCTTTTACTAAGATACAAAAATCCTTCATTTTTAATGAATAAAATGATGATTCTGGTCGTGATATAGAATTTTTATAAATTGTAATATAATTGAATTCCTTAAGTGCAAAATGGCTTCATTTTTTCCCTAAGAAATTGAGACCTTTTAAGCGTTAAAATTCTGCACTTTGAGGTGCTCGTGGAAATGGGATCACATCCCTGATATTACCCATACCCGTTATAAATAACATTAAACGCTCAAAACCCAATCCGTAACCACTATGAGGTACCGTACCAAATTTCCTGGTTTCCAGAAACCACCATAATTCTTCTTCCGGAATATTTAATTCTTTAATCCTTGCATACAGCTTATCATATTCTTCTTCACGTTGCGAACCACCAATTATTTCACCAATCTGCGGAAACAAAACATCCATGGCTCTTACGGTTTTGCCATCATCATTCTGCTTCATATAAAAAGCTTTTATTTCTTTCGGATAATCAACCAAAATAACTGGTTTTTTAAAATGCTTTTCTACCAAATATCTTTCGTGTTCAGATTGCAAGTCTGCTCCCCATTCTTCAATTATATATTGAAATTTTTTCTTTTTATTTGGCTTAGAATTTTTCAGAATTTGAATGGCTTCAGTATAAGTCAGTCTAACGAAATCATTGCTTGTAACAAATTTCAATTTCTCAATCAACTCCATCGAACGATCTTCTTCCTTTTTGTTTTTTTCTTCCTCAATCAATCGATTACTCAAGAAAGTAAGATCTTCCATACAATGCTCGAGTGCATATTTTACAACATATTGCAGATGCTCTTCCGCCAAATCCATATTATCGTTAATGTCGTGAAAAGCAACTTCTGGTTCAAGCATCCAAAACTCAGCAAGGTGACGTGAGGTATTTGAATTTTCAGCCCTAAAAGTTGGCCCAAAAGTATAAACCTGAGACATGGCAAGTGCAGCCAATTCAGCTTCCAACTGACCAGAAACCGTTAGATTCGTTGCTTTACCAAAAAAATCTTCTTTAAAATTAATGCTTCCATTTTCATTTCTAGGAAGCTTATTTAAATCAAGAGTGGTTACTTTAAACATTTCTCCGGCACCTTCAGCATCTGATCCTGTAATAATTGGAGCATGAATATTATAATACCCTTTATCATTAAAAAATTTATGATTAGCAAAAATCATGGCATGACGAATGCGTGTAATTGCACCAAAAGTATTCGTTCTAAATCTTAAATGTGCTTTTTCACGAAGAAATTCTAAGGAATGCTTTTTGGGTTGCAAAGGATAAGTATTGGGATCGGCTTCGCCCAAAATATCAATATGGGTAGCATTAACCTCAACACTTTGGCCTGTACCCTGCGATTGGTTCAAAATCCCTTCTACAGATAAGGCTGCTCCTGTACTAATCTTAGCTAAAAAATCAGCATTATATTTTTCAAAACCAACAACAATCTGGCAATTATTTAAGCATGAACCATCATTTAATGCTATAAAAGCAACATTCTTACTTACCCGTTTAGTTCTTACCCAGCCTTTAACAACGATGCTTGTTCCAAAAGCCTCACTTTTTAATACTTCGTTGATTTTTGTTCTCTTCATTTCTTTTGAATTAAATTTTTTACAAAAAAACGACATTTTCATTTATAATCCATACAATAATGTTATTAAAAACGCTTTATATTATTATACCTTTGTTGAACAATGGCAACAAAATTAGAAATTATTCCAATTAATGAATGGCTTACCTGTGACAACCAACCTTTGGTTATTAGTGGTCCGTGTAGTGCTGAGAATGAAGAACAAGTAATTTCAACGGCAAAACAATTGGCATTAATTAAAAATGTAAAGGTTTATCGGGCAGGATTATGGAAGCCCAGAACCCGTCCAAATTACTTTGAGGGTGTAGGATCGAAAGGATTACTTTGGTTACAAAGAGTAAAAAAAGAAACCAATTTAAAAATTGCGGTTGAAGTTGCAAAACCAAAACATGTTGAAGAATGCCTAGCCCACGGAATTGATATTTTATGGCTTGGAGCCAGAACCGTTGTAAACCCATTTTCTGTTCAGGAAATTGCTGAAGCATTAAAAGGAACCAATATTCCGGTTTTGGTTAAAAATCCAATAAATCCAGATTTAAATCTCTGGATGGGTGCTTTAGAAAGGGTAAATAAATCGGGCATTAAAAAATTAGCTGCTGTTCATCGTGGGTTTTATTCGCTCAATCAGTCGATGTACCGAAATCCACCCATGTGGGAAATTCCTATCGAATTAAAACGCTTAGTTCCGAATCTCCCCATTTTAGTTGATCCAAGTCATATTTGTGGGAATACTGAATTGCTCTCTGAAATTGCTCAAAAAGGATTGGACTTAGAAATGGATGGTTTAATGATTGAATCGCATATTAAACCATGGGCTGCACTTTCAGATGCTAAACAACAAATTGAGCCAAAGAGTCTTCAATTACTGATCGATAAGTTAGTTCTCCGAAACATTAAAGGTACGAAAGAATTTGAAAATAAGTTGACAAAATTCCGTACTCAAATTGATGAAATTGATGAAGAATTATTGGAAATTTTGGGAAGGAGATTAAAAATAGTTGATGAAATTGGTGAATATAAAAATGAACATAAAATAACCATTTTACAACTAAAGCGTTGGAGCTATATTATTGAAGATCGACTTAAAAAAGGGCTTAAACAAAATCTGGATCGAGATTTTTTACTAAAGTTACTTGAATTAATGCATTCAGAATCGATGCGAATTCAAACGGAAATCATGAATAAAAACTCCAAAAAATAGTTTACATCCACTTTCTGCGTTTAAAGTAAATGACCATTGTTGTGGCAATTACAACCATCGATAAAATTACAACCCAGAAAGAGTTTGGTTCGCTCTGAAACGGCAAGCCAAGATTCATCCCATACAAGCCCGTGATAAATGTTAGAGGCAGTAGAATGGCAGAAACCATTGTTAATACCTTCATAATTTCATTAATTTTATTGGCCTGAAGCGAATCGAAGGTTTTTGAAAGACCATCTATTAGTTCTTCGTAATCCTCAGTCATATCCCACATTCGTTGGTAATAATCGAGAATATTTCCCCAATAATCTTCCATGTTTTCGGCAAAACCTTCAATTGATCCTGTTTCAAATTTATGGAATACGCGAAGCTGGGGTTTAAAAATAGTGTTTAAAAGAATAATGTTTTTTCGCGTTACAGAAATATGCCCAATGGTTTTTTCTGCTTTTTTACTAAATAATTCCTGACTAATATAATCCAACTCATTACCAACCCGACGAATAATCATCAACGACTCAGTCATTAATTTTTCGAGCACCTTATACAACAGTGCATCACTTGTTCCAACTCCTAATTCTTCATTTCTTTCTCTTTGTTCTTTCGCCTCCAGAAACATATTGTATACAACCCAGTGCGATTGCCCGATGGTAATGATATAATCTTCTCCCCAAAATATTTTCACCTCTTTGGTATGCAAGAAAGTACCCTTCTTATCAAATGTTGGAAAATGAAGAATCATGAAATAATAATCGTCGTAAATATCGATTTTAGAACGCTGATTACCAGTTCTACAATCTTCAATATCTAGCGGGTGGAAATAAAAATTATCTTTTAAGTAGTTAAGGTTTTCATCCGAGGGACTAAGAATGTGATGCCATTTTAACGTTCCAATTTTGATGGTTTCAATCATATTCCCTCCTTTTTTAAGCTGATGATAAACTTCTTTTTACATTTCTGTGTTTGGTTTTTGGTGGGTCAAAAGTACATAAATTAATTTTAAAAAAGGATTTGGAAAGAAATTTATTTATCTGTGAGTAACGAATTAGATTTCCATTTCAAGCTGGTAATTAAATGCTCAATATCTTCTTTTATGAAACTGATTACAGGTGCTAGAGAGTCGTTATTGGGTTCAACATTAAAGTATAAGGCTCCTCTTAAAAAATGCTGTGTACTGTCGGTCACAAAAAACTGATACGTTGAAGCAGCACCCAGTCCACTAATTTCAAAAATCAAACCATAAACACTGTCCTGGTCATTACGAATTAGTCGATTATCAATAGAAGAAGCTTTTGATAAGTGCTTGTATGCCATGGTATGCGTATCCTCCATATATGCTGATAGATTTCCATTTACATCTTTATAACTTAAATGTAGGCTACCTTTAAATTGTGGGAAATTAATATTTATCCAAAACGGTTGATCCGGCGATTGGGCATCAGGAGTAATTATTGCATATGTTGGATATTCAAATATAAATGGAAAACTAGTATCAAATGCTTGGTAAGATTTTTCTGGCAAATCAATTCGGAAATAACCTCTGGGCTTGGGCATATAGTCTGAATTACAAGCGAGTAATACAAATGATAATAACGCGACGCAAACAAATAGAATAGCCTGATTCTGATGTTTCATTTTGTTATCTATCAATAATGACTTTTATTTGTTTAATCCTTCTGTTATCAACATCAACTGCTACAAAATTAAATTTTTTAAACTTAACACTTTGATTAAAATCCGGAATTTCTCCGATTAATTCAAGTATAAGTCCGGCCAGTGAGTCCGATTCTCCTTTCACCTCATCAAATACATTTTCATCTTCTTCAATAATTCTACAAAAATCAATTAAAGTAGTTTTGCCTTCGAAAACAAAGGTGTGGTCATCAATTTTGTCAAATGAGATTTCATCTTCAATAATATCAAATTCATCGCTAATGTCACCCACAATTTCCTCAATTACATCTTCTAAGGTCACAATTCCGGAAGTTCCTCCATACTCATCAACAACTATTGCCAGATGAACCTTCTTCTCCTGAAACTCCTTTAGTAGGTCATTGATCTTTTTGTTTTCAGGAATAAAAAATGCCGGGCGAATAAGTCCCTGCCAATTAAAGCTTTCGTTTTCATTTAGATGCGCTAATAAGTCTTTAACGTATAAAATTCCATCAATATTATCAAAAGTATCTTTATAAACAGGCATTCTGGAATAACCCGATTCGAGAATTACCTGTTGCAATTCATCAAAATTAATTTGGTTATCAACTGCAGTAACATCTGTACGCGATTTCATTATTTCTTTAACATCGATGTCGCCAAAACGAACGATTCCCTGCAAAATCTGACGCTCTTTTTCTCCTTGATCATCATCAGTTGTTATTTCAATGGCATCAGAAAGTTCACTTCTGGATAATTGATGACCTTTACCAGAAATACGTTTATCAATAATTGATGTAGACTTAATGAGTGCTGTACTTAACGGATAAAAAACCTTAATTAATACTTTTAAGGGTTTTACCATTAAATGACAAAATAGAATTGAGTTTTGTGTAGCATAAATCTTTGGCATGATTTCGCCAACCGTTAAAATAAGACTTGTAACAACTACAGCCTGAATCACGAATGCAATTACAGGATAATCCACCAAATTAAACATTAAGGTTAGTAGGTAGGTAGATAAAATAACAATTGAAACGTTAATAAAATTATTGGCTATTAAAATGGTTGCCAAAAGGCGTTTAGGAATGTCTAATAATGATAAGACCAATTCATCTTTAATTGTACCACTTTGTTTTAGTCCATTCATTTCAACAGGCCCTAATGAGAAAAAAGCAATCTCAGATCCTGAAATCATAGCTGAAAAAAACAATAAAACAAAGAGGATTAATAGACTGATAAAAGCTTCTAAACTAAACGGATTTAATAGTGAACTAATAATGATCATCGATAGAATAAGAATAAAATACTATTTGCCAGTTAAAGATTAATGCTTGTTACACAACGGCAAAGGTATAAAAAAATACCTCGAAAGTATAATTGTATCAGCTTAGTTAAAATATATTTGGAAGATTAAATCCGGAAATTTATTTCTTGAGAATTTTGCTCTCAACTGTTTTAAATTAATTTCATCTGAAATATTCTTTTTTAGAATGGTAAATCATCCTCAGGTGCAGGAATATCGACATCAGGAGTCTTTCCATTTGATTGCTGTGTTTGAGAATCATCTCTTCTTCCACCTAACATGGTCATATTATCTGCATAAATTTCGGTGGTATATCTTTTATTTCCGTCTTTGTCGTCCCAGGCTCTGGTTTTTATTTTACCCTCAATATAAACCTGATTTCCTTTTGATAAATATTTTTCGGCTACATCAGCTAACCCACGCCATAAAACTACATTATGCCATTCGGTTTGGTCAACTTTATTGCCCTCTTTATCCTTGTAACTCTCAGTAGTAGCAACCGAAAAACTTACTTTTTTTACACCATTTTCAAAGGTAAAAGCTTCTGGGTCTTTACCCAGATTTCCAATTAAAATAACTTTATTAATTCCTGCCATGATTATAAAATTTTTAGTTAAACAAAGGTACGATTAAAAATCGCTTTCATACTTTTTCTTTTATCCACAATCATAAAGTTTGTCTCAATGCATGTTTAAAAATTAGTGATTTAAATATACTTTTTTAGATAGTTTTCAATGAGTTTTGGCACAGGGTATTTGTAAACATCAGAACGTGTTACAGAAATTAACTCAGTATGGTCTTGACCTACGAAAGCCGCTCCAACATTAATTTCTATAAAATATGCATGAATGGTTCTGTGTGTTAATTGATGCTTAATTGGCCCAACGATTTTAAGTGATTTATTATCGACAGATTTAATTTTATATTTATTTTTAAAATCCGTAATCAATTTGTTAACTGCATTTTTATTTTCTGTTTCAATACCCGGAAAATCATACATGTTTTTCCAAATGGCATTTGATTTTCGTTTATTCAAATATAAAATGTTGTCATTTTTAATTTGTTTTTTAAGCACAAAATAGTAGAGATAAATTTGCTTGGGTGTTTTCAATTTATTTTTTACCGGAAAAATTTCGATTTTGTCATAATTAAATGCAAAACAATTTTCTTTCAAAACACATAAGGTACAATCGGGTGATTTTGGTTTGCACACCATAGCACCTAATTCCATCATGGCTTGGTTAAAATTCCCCGGATCATCTTCAATAAAAAAGGTATTTAGCTTCTTATTAATTATTTTTATACCATTGGTTGAATTTACAGCCTCATGAATTCCAAATAATCTGCTAACTACACGACTTACATTTCCATCTACAACCGGATATGGTGAATTAAATGAAATTGAGGCAATAGCTGCAGCTGTGTATGAACCAATCCCCTTCAGTTTTATAATATCCTCATAGTTTGAAGGAAACTGCCCATTATATAACTCGCTTATAACCTTTGAACTAGCATGCATATTTCTTGCTCTGGAGTAATACCCCAAACCCTGCCAGTAGTTCAACACTTCTTCTTCATCTGCTTCAGCTAAAGATTGAACATCCGGAAATCGTTTCACAAATTTTAAATAGTACGGCCGCCCTTGATCAATTCGTGTTTGTTGGAGAATAATTTCAGACACCCAAATAAGGTAAGGTTCCTTTGTTTCACGCCAAGGTAAATCTCTTTTTACGCTTTCATACCACTGTATTAATTTTCTACCTGCAATTTTATCCATAAGCGAACAAATTTATATAGAGAACATTAGAAATAAAATTTTTAATTAAGTTTTATATTATTTTAAAAAAAGATTATCTTTGCTGCCCGAATTAATAAATTTAATATCAAATCATTAAAAAATAATTTGTAATGACAAAAGCAGAAATCGTAGCAGAAATTGCTAATAAAACAGGTATTGAAAAAGTTGCAGTTCAGGCAACAGTTGAAGCTTTTATGGAGGCAGTTAAGGATTCAATGGTAAAAGGCGAAAATGTTTATTTAAGAGGTTTTGGTAGCTTCACTATTAAGAGAAGAGCTGAAAAAACTGGTCGAAATATTTCAAAAAATACTACAATTATTATCCCAGCGCATAATATCCCATCATTCAAACCAGCGAAAACATTTGTTAGTCAAGTTAAAACAAGCGTTAAATAATTTAAAACCAAAATATTATGCCAAGCGGTAAAAAGAGAAAAAGACATAAAATGTCAACCCATAAACGAAAGAAACGTTTAAGGAAAAACAGACATAAAAAGAAATAGACCATTCTTTTTTATAATCACATGAGTTTTTCCAGACTCATGTGATTATTATTTTTATACCTGAGATAGCTACTCCTCACTTAAAACAATCTTTGATATTTATCATTGATTGATCTAAATTTAAAATATTCATAAAGTGAATAAGGAATTAATTATTAATTCAAGTTCTACAGAGGTTGAAATAGCGTTGTTGGAGGATAAATTCCTTGTTGAACTGCATAAAGAGAGGAACAACAATAATTATTCTGTTGGCGATGTTTATTTAGGCCGAGTTAAGAAAATTATGCCCGGACTTAACGCCGCATTTGTGGATGTTGGTTATGAGAAGGATGCATTTTTACATTACCTTGATCTTGGGCCCCAAGTTAAAAGCTTAATTAAATATACCAAGGCAGGACTATCCGGCAGCACCGGTGAAGTACCTGTAATGAGTCAATTTCCACTAGAAGCTGATATTGATAAAACAGGAAAGATTACACAGGTTCTTGCGTCAAATCAACAGATTTTAATTCAAATTGCCAAAGAGCCCATTTCCACAAAAGGGCCTCGAATTTCTTCCGAAATATCTTTTGCAGGACGATTTTTGGTTTTAGTACCATTTTCAAATCGGATTTCTATTTCTCAAAAAATTAAGAGTATTGAAGAACGCAATCGTTTAAAAAGGCTGATTCAAAGTATTAAACCCAACAATTTTGGGGTGATTATTCGTACAGTTGCTGAGAATAAAAAGGTAGCTGAATTAGATACTGATTTGCGAAATCTAGTAAAAAAATGGGATCTTTTAACGAAGAAAATTGCCACGGCTAAGGCGCCTAAAAAAATTATTAGCGAACTTGATCGGACTTCAGCGATTTTAAGAGATTTAATGAACGAATCTTTTAACAATATCCACATTAACGATGCTGGATTATTTGAAGATATCAAAAGTTATATTCACACCATCGCACCCGATAAGGAAGATATTGTAAAACACTACAAAGGGAATAAACCCATTTTTGAGCAAATGGGTATTGATAAACAAATCAAGAGTTCCTTTGGCAAAACCGTCACCATAAAAAGTGGGGTTTATTTAATTATTGAACACACCGAGGCGCTTCATGTTATTGATGTAAATAGTGGCCATCGAGTTAAAAAAGAAAATAGTCAGGAAATTAATGCCCTCGAAGTTAATCTGGAATCGGCCATTGAAATTGCACGACAACTTAGATTAAGAGATATGGGTGGAATCATCGTTGTTGATTTTATTGATATGCATGATGGTAAAAATCGCCGTGCATTGTATCAAAAATTGAAAGATGAGATGGCCAGAGATCATGCAAAACATACCATTTTACCCCCGAGTAAATTTGGATTGGTGCAGATCACTCGTCAAAGAGTTCGACCTGAAATGAATATCGATATTCTTGAAAAATGCCCTGTTTGTGGAGGCAGTGGTGAAATCAAGCCAAGTATTATCATAGTTGACGAGATCGAAAATAACATTCGGTATTTATTACACGATCAAAACGAAAAGAGTTTAAAAGTAAGCATGCATCCATTCGTTCATGCTTATTTAACACAAGGATTGATTTCTACAAAAAGGAAATGGAATTGGAAATATAAAAAAAGGATTACCTTACAAGCCATGCCTTCGTACAACTTCCTCGAATATCACTTCTTTAATCATCAAGGTGAAGAAATTAAGATCTAAACAAAAATTATATTTTCCCATTAATTTTTAAATCAGTTGAAATATTCAATTATTTCAACAGCAATTTTTCTATTTTTGCAAGCATGGAAACAGTAGTAAGCGGAATAAGGCCAACCGGTAATTTACATTTAGGGAATTATTTTGGGGCAGTTAAAAATTTTTTACGAATGCAGGAAGAGAATAATTGTTTTTTCTTTATTGCAGATTATCACTCATTAACAACTCATCCTACTCCGGAAGACTTGCATGGAAATGTAAAGAAAGTATTGGTCGAATATCTTGCAATGGGTTTAGACCCTGAGAAATCAACAATATACGTACAAAGTGATGTTCCTGAAGTAATTGAATTGTATTTGCTCTTAAACATGAATGCTTATATTGGGGAGCTTCAACGGGTGACCTCATTTAAAGATAAGGTGAGACAGCAACCTGATAATGTGAATGCAGGATTACTGACTTATCCAACTTTGATGGCTGCTGATGTTATTATCCATAAAGCTTCAAAAGTTCCTGTTGGAAAGGATCAGGAACAAAATTTAGAAATGATGCGAACCTTTGCACGCCGTTTCAATCACATGTATAAGGTGGATTATTTCCCATTACCAACAGCATACAATTTCGGTGAAGCATTGGTGAAAATTCCCGGATTAAATGGTTCAGGTAAGATGGGGAAATCAGAAGGAGAAGGCAACGCTATTTTCTTTGTGGACGAACCAAATGCTATCCATAAAAAAGTAATGAGAGCTGTTACGGATAGTGGCCCTTCAGAACCCAATCAGGCTAAACCAGAGGCCATAGAGAATTTGTTTTCATTAATGAAAATTGTTTCATCTGAAGAAACACTTAACTTTTTTGATGATGCTTATAACAACTGCCAGATTAGGTATGGTGATTTAAAAAAGCAACTGTCTGAAGACATGATCAAATTCACCGCTCCATTTCTCGAAAAAATAAAAGAACTATCTTCGGATAACGATTATTTACAGAAGGTTGCAACCATGGGTGCAGAAAAAGCTCGAGAAAGTGCAGCAGTTACAATCAAAGAAATTCGCGAAATAATTGGTTTCAGGAAATTTTAAATATGGCAAAAAATAAAAATTACAGCACAGAAATTCAACCCGAAAGGGCTATTTTAATTGGTGTTGCGAGCAACCAAAATAGCATGGAACGGTTAAAAGAATATCTTGATGAGTTGGAATTTTTAATTGATACTGCCGGAGGAATTCCGGATAAAAGATTTACCCAATCATTAGAATTTCCAGATCCGAAAACCTATGTTGGGAGTGGAAAACTTAATGAAATTGCTGCTTACGTTGAAGCAAATGAAATTGACCTTGCAGTGATTGACGATGAACTTTCGCCCTCTCAACTTCGAAATATAGAAAAAGAGCTGAAATGCAAAATATTGGATCGAACCAATTTGATCCTTGACATTTTTGCAAAACGCGCTCGAACTGCACATGCCCGAACACAAGTAGAATTGGCTCAATATCAATATTTGTTACCTCGCTTAACCGGACTTTGGACTCACCTTGAGCGTCAACGTGGTGGAATTGGATTACGTGGACCCGGTGAAACTGAAATTGAAACTGATCGTCGAATTATCCGTGATAAAATATCTTTGTTAAAAAAGAAATTAATTCAGATTGACAAACAAAAAATCACCCAACGTAAAAATCGCGAAAGCTTGATTAGAGTTGCGTTAGTTGGATACACCAATGTGGGTAAATCAACCATCATGAATTTATTAAGTAAATCGGATGTTTTTGCAGAAAATAAACTTTTTGCCACACTCGATACTACGGTTCGAAAAGTAGTGATCGATAACCTCCCCTTCCTGCTTACCGATACAGTTGGCTTTATCCGGAAACTTCCTCACGGATTAGTTGAATCTTTTAAATCAACCCTCGACGAAGTGCGAGAAGCAGATATTTTAATTCATGCGGTTGATATTTCACACCCTGATTTTGAGGAACAAATTCATATTGTGAATGAAACACTAGCTGAAATTGAGGTGATTGATAAACCCACTTTACTCATATTTAATAAAATTGATGCCTTCACTTTTATCGAAAAAGAGGAAGACGATTTAACGCCTGCCACTAAGGAAAACATCAATTTAGATGAGTTAAAAAAATCATGGATGGCAAAAATAAATTCGCCTTGTTTATTTATTTCTGCAACCGAAAAAGAAAATTATCCTGAATTCAGAGAAATTCTCTATAAGCATGTTAAAGAAATGCATGCGAAACGATATCCTTATAATAATTTTCTATATTAGATTTTAGACCCTAGACACAAGACATTAGATTTTGACATTTCGAACCTGCCTACATCAGGCAGACGGAGTGAGAAGTCTCAATCATTTATTCCAATAATTATATTTTCCATTTTATGAATATAATTAGAAATAACATACACTAAAGATAAATTGGGAAGACATCCACAAAAACATGGAAGCCATCCCAATTCAATAACCATTTGTTTTTTGAGCCTCTCCGATCTAATTCGCAAAAATATCAACCACATTAGCTTCAACCGGGAAATTATACCAGGTGGTATTTTGCGTTCCACCTGAAGTAGCCCACAATTGAAACTGCGGATAAGCTTGTAACATATCTACACGCTCTCTGGGACTTTTATACTGTCCTTCTAAAATAATCTCTAATCCCCATGGTAAACCATTACTTGTTTTGTAATGACCTTTATCATCCACTGTATTAAACAAGCTATTGTTCATCAAAGCTGTTGCAGGGAAATTACTTCTATGAATTTCATGCGATCGCGTAGCTGAACGGAAAATATATAATTCCGGAATAAATTCTTCAGCATTGCTGTTAAAGGTGACTGTAAATTTCATCGTGTCAGGTATGGCTGTCGGTCCGGTTCCGTTGTTCTGATAATACTCATCAATAAATTCAAAAACATCATTGGTCAAAATTAATCCGTTAACATTTCCATTGTCAATTGTGGCATCCCCACTCACTGAAGCTATAATATTAGTATTAAAAGGTTCACCATTTTCGTCATAAAGCATCATGCCAATTCCGTTGTGTATGTTCGCACCAATAGCATCAATGCTGATTGTAAAATCGGCTGTTAATAAATTGAAATTTTCATCTTTGTTAATTCTAACCTGATTTGACATGGTTAAATCATTGAAATCAAAATCTCCGGTCGATGGCCATAAATCTTCAAATGCCACTACCTGCTTTCCTGAAGTTGGAAAATACGAAACAAATGAAACATCTCCATCTTCCGGATCATCATCTTCACTATCCGGGATTCCATCACCATCAAAATCACATTTAATTTCAAAATTATCAAGAAAATTTCCATAACTAGCCGCACCAGCTGAAGAGACTGAAGTAAATACAAAGAAGGTTGAATTTTGTCCTAGTGGAACGGTATACGAACCTGAATAATATCCCCAGGCACTGGTACCATCCGACATTGTTTCTAAAACCTCAGCTGACTCAACAGTTGCTCCTATCCTCACTTCTCCAACATCAACACCTGAACGTCCTCTATGCCAAACCGACCACATAACAGTTGATCCCGGTTCTAAACATAATTCCTGATAAAGATGCGCTACCTGATTTGCATTAAGTTCAAAAAACTGATTACCTTCTTGTGCCGGTACTCCGTTAAACCCGCTTTTCCAAATCTCTATTTTTTTATCTGTTGCCGTAGTTTCCCAACCTGGGACATTGTCTTGATGAATAATCGTATACCCACTACTAATTGCTGGAAGCTCTCCTCCTGAATTTATCATCGGATTATCACAACTTGTACAACTTTCATAGGTGGTAGATTTAAGCCTAAAGGAAGAAGTTTTTGTGGTTCCCAAATTCATTTCCATTAGCCCATTCGAGGTAATTTGTTGTTGATCTCCGGTCACAGGAAACTGTACAAAGTATTGTGCATTTTGAGGCAGATTGATTGTAAAGTTTGCCGTACTATCAATCACAAAAGCCCTTTTAATAACAGTCCCATAAGCATCTACAATATTTATTATTTCCTTATCCGTGGATACATTATTTGGATTATTTAGTCTAACAATTAATTCTCCCTTAATACTTGAAGTCCAATCAAAGTTTGGATTTACTGTTATCTGCTCCATGGTTATATCCTTAGCATCGATAAGGATTGGATCGTTCTTTTTAGAACAGGAAGTATAAATTAGAATTAGCGACAATATGAGAAGGCCTCGATATTTTTTCATAATTTGGTGTTTTGTATGGTAGATACAAGTCAAAATTAATGCCAATTTATGCAAGGTTCAACTAAAGAGCTGAAATACTATTAACTATGAATTACTGATAACTTCAACCTTTTCTCTTTATGGGATTTTATCTCTTTTTGGGAATTTGTATATAAATACTAATTTTTATTATGAAAAGTTAACATTCCAGTACCAATGTATTCTAATAATTTCTAGCAAAAAAATTATCTTTGAGTAAAATTATTTTTTCGATGAAAAAAATCCATCTGTTTACCTTATCTGTATTATCCGGAATTGTTATTGCCTTAGGTTGGCCATTAAATGGGTTCCCGATTCTATTGTTTTTTGGTTTTATCCCATTACTATTTGTTGAAGATTACTTTGTTAAATATAGGGAAAGTTATAGTCGCTACAATGTGTTCTTATACAGCTATTTGGGATTTTTTGTTTTAAATCTTTTAACCAATTACTGGATATGGAACTCTACTCTTACGGGTGGAATTGGAGCCTTACTGCTGAATTCCTTTTTCATGACCGTTCCTTTCACGGCATTTCATTTTAGCAGACGAGTTTTATACAAATTCAACACTGGTCATTTTCTCCTTATTTTTTACTGGATGGCATTTGAGTATTTCCATTTGGATTGGGATTTATCTTACCCTTGGTTAAATCTTGGAAATGGTTTTGCAAACTGGCACAAATGGATACAATGGTACGAATTTACTGGTGCATTGGGTGGTACATTTTGGATACTATTAATCAATATTTTAATTTATCGATTGATTGTAAATTTTATTGAGAACAAAAAGCTGAATAGAAAAAAGTACTTACAAATTGCCACCATCCTAATAACGATAATTGTTCCGATAATTATTTCAATTAATATTTACAACAACTATAAAGAAATTGAAAATCCAACAGACATTGTGGTGGTGCAACCTAACCTTGATCCTTACAGCGAGCAGTACGAATTACCACACAATATTGTCATTGACAGAATGTTAGCTTTAAGTAGCCAAGAAATTGATAGTTCGGTTAACTATGTCGTTTTTCCCGAATCAGCTAATCAGGAAAAAATGTTTGAAACAAATATGGAATATTATTCAACAATTAGGAAATTAAAAAACTATTTACAAAAATACCCTGAAACCTATCTTGTTGTTGGAGGCTCTACATATAAAAAAATTACTGGAAATGATACACTTCAAAATGCTGCCAGAAAATTTGAGAACAGCTCAGGCTATTATTTTGCTTTTAACACAGCTGTATTTTTAAATAAAAACGAGGAACATCAGATTTATCACAAATCTAAATTAACACCAGGCGTTGAGATGATGCCATCATGGCGAATTTTAAGGCCGCTCGAAAAATTTGCAATTGATTTGGGTGGCACTGTTGGCACCTTAGCTACGGATGATATGCGTAAAAATTTCATAACTAAAGATGGGATTAAAACGGCCACTGTCATTTGTTACGAATCAATCTATGGTGAGTTTGTTTCTCAATTTGTTAGAAATGGAGCACAAGCTATTTTCATCATTACCAATGATGGTTGGTGGGGAAATACGCCAGGTCACCGACAACATTTTATTTATTCAAAACTTAGGGCGATAGAAAACAGGAGATCAATTGCACGATCAGCAAACACTGGTATTTCAGCTTTTATCAATCAAAGAGGAGACATTATTCAACAAACCAAATATTGGGAGCCGGATGTCATCAGGCAAAAAATAAATCTAAATGATCAATTAACATTTTATGCTAAAAATGGTGATTTTCTTGCCAGAATTTCTTCACTGATCACAGCATTTTTTATTCTGATAACAATTTCAATGAGATTACGAGGTAGAAAAAAATCACTTAAATAAGCGATAGAATTTTATTAAATCAGCTTTAATATCTGCTCTTAGCCCAGTCCAACTAATTCCACGAATAGCACCTTCAAGGATATAAAGTAATTTGATCCCAGATTCGTGTGGGAAAATTAATTTCATCCTCAAATAAGTTTCTTTGCTCCCTAGGTAATTTAGGTCCTTTGGGCACGTAATCCCCAGTAATATAAGTTTTTCTTCTAGGGGTTTTTCGATATTTGGCAGGTGCGATAAATTTTCCATTTTTCATCTTTTTAAATTAAGTAGATATGAATGTATGAGGCTAAGAATCTTCTTTAACAGGTTTTCGTTCCCATATTACATTTACAATTTTCCAATTTCCATCAATTTTCCCCAATTGAATAAAATCAACGAAAGTAAAAAAATCTGTTTCAGCTCTTACTATAGCAACATTACCATAAATTTCACTAATAATAATTTCACACTTAAGCTTTCCATGCTCAGCAGTATTGTCCTTTTGCATTTTAGTTACCTGATAGAGCATCATGGCAGTCATGTTCTGAACATAGTTTCGTCCATTCCGTTCTGGTGTAACATATCTTTTAGCTAAATCATAATGCAAGGCTTTTTCCATGCGATCTGCATCAGCAGTATAAAAGCCTTCAATATAATTCATAACAGTTTCTTTAATTCCTGTTGTATCGGATGCTGTTTGAGCTTCCGAATGGGAGGTAATAATTAATCCTAAGGTTAATAATAAAAAGGTGACTTTTTTCATGAGATTTAGATTTGATTGCTGAATAAGAATTTCCAAAATCATGCCTAAATACCTAACTCACTCAAATACTGCAATTTTGTTTGTATTTAAATTAGGAGATATGAGCGCACACGGACAAAGTTTTGTCCATACCTGAACAATTTTTATTCATATCGAAGTGCCATGATTGGGTTTTTCCTTCCAGCTCTTCCTATTTGAAATCCCACAGTTATTAGGGCTATTGATATGGAAAGAAATCCAGATAAAGCAAAAACCCACCAATACAAATCGATGCGATAAGCAAAATTCTTTAACCAATTATCCATGACTAACCAGGCAACTGGCCAAGCAATTGCATTTGAAATAAGCACCCAAATTGCAAAAGAAGTTGACAATTTATAAATGATACTTTTTGTATCCGCACCAAATACTTTTCTAACTCCTATTTCCTTTTTCTTTTGATCAGCAGTGTAAGCAGCAAGTCCAAATAATCCGAGGCAGGAAATAATTACAGTAATCATTGCAAATATGGCCGACAAAGTACCAATGTTTTGTTCAGATTGATACTGATCTTTAATACTTTGCTCCAAATAAGTATAATTAAAAGGAAACTCTGGAGCAAACTCTTTATAAATTTTTTCAATGTATGCCAATGTTTTTCCAGGCTGACTCTCCTCTATTCTTACTAAAACCAAATGACACCAAGGAGGATAAATAACGAACATGACTGGCTCCATTTTATCTGTTAAAGGCACCGAATGAAAATCCTTTACCACTCCAACAATTTTCCCCGGGTCATTAACATCAATTGTTGCAAAATTTCTACCTATCGGATTTTCGTAACCCATTAATTTAATGGCTGTTTGATTAAAAATAACATTCATAGAGTCTCTTCCGAACGCTCTTGAAAAACTCCTCCCTTCCACTATTTCCATTTTCATGGTTTCAAAATAATCATAATCGATAGTTGCACCACCAAATGTTGAACCTTCCTCCTGCTTCATATCTTCCCAGGTTACATTTCTAAAAATATTTTCAATGTCATTAGGTGGTTGGGTTGCTCTGGTTACATTAACGATCCCCTTATTTCTTAGCAATTCATTTTTAAATGACTGGAAACTCGAAAATATCTTTCCTTCTGCATCAAACATGATCACATTCTCTTTATCAAAACCAAGATCTTTATGTTGAATATCTCTAATTTGAAGAAAAATAAAAAACGTTGATATGATTAAAAAAACTGATATTGAAAACTGAATAATGACTAGGATTTTTCTGAATAAAACACCTTTCGTACCCAAATGAATAGCATTTTTTACTGCAAGTACAGGTTTAAAAGAAGACATAACAAAAGCGGGGTAACTACCCGATAATAATCCTGTAATTAAAACTAATGCCAATAACTTTGCATAAAGCAAGATATCGCTGTAGTCAATTTGAATTTGTTTATTGGTAAGCTGATTAAACATGGGTTTAAATAACTCAACTAGCATCATAGCCAGAAAGACAGAAATAAGAACAAAAAAGACTGATTCTAAAAGAAATTGCACAACAATGCTACTTCTAGAACTACCTACTACTTTTCTTAACCCTATTTCTTTGCTTCTTCTACTTGCCCGTGCCGTTGATAAATTCATAAAATTAATGCAGGCGATAATAATGATGAAGATGGCAATAGCTATAAATAACTGAACATATTGTATCCGTTGATTTTTGCCATCTATATTGTAAAGCCTAAGTTTATCGAGTGCCAAACTTTTAATTCCAATTTTTTCATCAGGCATTTGAGATTGAAACAGATCGCTCATTTCTTTATCCAAAGCTGTCATATCTGCCTCAGGATTAACCAAAATCATGGTTTGAAATCTATGACTTCCCCAGCTTTCCCTTATATTTGGACTTTCTATTAAATAATCAAACCGTGAAATTAGTTCGTAGTTTACTCTTGATTTTTCGGGTGGATTTTTAAAAACGCCAGTTACAACAAGATCTTTTCTGTCGTTAATTTTTAAAACTTTACCTATCGGATTTTCTTCTCCAAAATATCGTTCTGCAATTTTTTGAGCAATAATTACCGATTGTAAATCTGTAAATGCACTTTCTGAATTTCCATGTAGAAACTCCAAGTCAAACATCGACAAATAATCAGCATCAGCTGCACACAAACTCTGATTTATAAAGGTTAAACCTTCATACTTCATGGTTGAATTCATTCTTGCAATTCGCGTTGCAAGCTGAACGTCAGCAAACTCAGTTTTTAACCTTGGTGCCAATGGAGCAGGTGTGGTAATGTTATATTGAGTTTGCCCGGCAACCAAATATTCTTTGTGAACCAAATAAATCTGATCGGCCTTGCTATACGCTTTTTCATAACTTAATTCATCCATTATCCACAGAAAAATTAAAATGAAACTTGCTATTCCAATGGTTAATCCAAGGATATTAAGAATTGAATAGCCTAATTGCTTTTTGAAGTTCCTGATGGTGATTTTTAGTAAATTTTTAATCATTATAATTTTATAATTTATTCGTGCCTCAATGAATTAATAGGATTAGCATTTGCTGCTTTTATAGTTTGATAACTTACCGTTATCCATGCAATAAAAAATGATATTAATGCAGCTAATGCGAAATACCACCAACTTAATTGACATCTTTCTTCAAAATTATTCAACCAATTATTGAAAAAATACCAAGCCAATGGCCAAGCAATAAGGTTGGCTATCACAACCCATTTTGTAAAACTTTTCGATAGTAATAAAGTAATGGACCAAACAGAGGCTCCAAAGGTTTTTCTAATTCCAATTTCTTTGGTTTTTTGTTGAGCCATAAACGAAGCCAAGCCGAGTAATCCTAAACATGCAATAAAAATGGCTAGAAAAGAGAAAGCTAAGAACAGTTTCTTGGTTTGCATTTCATTATTGTAAAGTGAATCATATTGTTTATCTAAAAAGGTGTAATCGATTGGAATACCTGATGAATATTTATCCCAAAGGTTTGATAAACTCTCAATCATCTGAGAATAATCTCCTGATCTAACCTTAACTGTTAAATAGCCTGGATTTCCGAAAGGACTACTTGAATTATAAATAGCCATTGGATGCACTCTTTGGTGTTTCGACTCATAATGCATATTCTTCATCACGCCAATTACATGTAAAATCGGTTCTCTGTAAAAATTAATTTTAGCATCCAAAATTTCATCAAAACCTATTAAATTTGCTGCTTCCTCATTCAGGATGATGGCGCTTGTATCAGTTCCAAATTCTTTTGAAAAATACCTGCCTTTTATCATCTCTATTTTCAATACCTCATCAAAATCTTCGTCTGCAGAAAACACATTCAATGTAAATCCATCTTCTCGTCCTTCTGCCCTGCATCCCCAGTTACTGATATGCATGCCAGGTAATCGACTTGAACCCGCAACATTTAGCACAAAAGGAAGACTCTTAATCTCATTTTTAATTACTTGAATTGAGTTTCTAATTGCACTTGTGTTTTTTATTACGATCACGTTTTCCTTATCAAAACCCAAGTTTTTATTTTGCAATAAATCTAATTGCGATGAAATAACAAAAGTTCCAATAATGAGAATTACAGAAATCATAAACTGGAATATAACCAATGAATTTCTAAGCCAAGAAGTTTTCCCTTCACTATTACTTCCCCCTTTTAATACTTGTACAGGTTTAAAAGAAGACAGCACTAAAGCCGGGTACATTCCTGACAAAACACCAACAGCTAAACCCAAAAATAGTAGTACAGGGATGGCGTAAAAACTACTGAAATAGGGCACTTCAAGTTTTACCCCAATAAAATTGGGTAAAAACATTAATATAATTTCAACAATAGATAATGCGATAAATAATGATAAGAAACTAATAGCCACAGATTCTCCAATAAATTGCTTTATGAGATTAGTTTTGCTTGATCCCACAACCTTTTTAACGCCAACCTCTTTTGCTCTTTTTTCAGTTCTGGCTGTAGATAAATTGATAAAATTTATACTAGCAATGATTAGAATAAAAATTGAAACAATAAGAAAAATATACACGTATTCTTTTTTCCCATTAGCTTCAAACTCACCTCTTAAATTTGAGTTTAGATGAATGCTCCTTAATGGCTGAAGATACAGCTCCCACTTACTTCCGCCTTTAGATAATTCACTGTAACGTCCCTCGTATAAATATTTATTAACAAAGGCAGGAAAACGACTTTCTATCTTTTTATAGTCGGCATTTTCATTAATTAATAGATACGTTAAAAAATTATTTGACCACCATGACGGATTATTATAAAAGCCATCAAAACTGATTAAAGAAACAGCCACATTAAAATGAAAATGTGAATTTGAGGGCATATCCTCCACAACCGCGACAATCCTATAACTGGTGCTGTCGGCTGTAATAAATTGATTAATCGGATCATCTTCACCAAAGTATTTCCTTGCTGTACTTTCTGTAATTACGGCAGTATTGGCTTGACTCAATAACTTATTTTTTTGGCCTCTGACAATCGGAATTGGAAAAACATCAAAAAAAGTTGAGTCAGTAACAAACACTTCTTTTTCAATAAACGAATGCTCTTTAATTCTGAACTGAAAATCCCAAGATGCAATTCTTGCAACTTTTTCAATTTCCGGAAATTCGTCGTATAAAGGTTGGGCATAAGCAGCGGCTGTATAAGTTTGATAGATTGCAGTAGTACCTGATAAACCATCCACTGCAATTCTATGAATACGCTCTGAATTAGCATGAAAACGATCATAGCTAAGCTCATTTAAAACATAAAGAAACCCGATGATACTAATGGCAATTCCAATGGCAAGCCCCATAATATTTAATATGGAAAACCCTTTATTACGAACCATTTGTCTTATGGCAATTTTAAAATAGTTTTTTAGCATTTTTACGTTTTTCTATTAGTAGCCAAATCTTGTGCCATCTTTCGTATGAATCTTGTTTTATGCACTTTATAAAATTTAAATAAAATAATATTTGAAATTTAGTGTCTGTTTTTAGTACATTTATGCAAAATAAATTTAATGTTAAAAACTGAAGCAAACCTATTAATTGTTGATGACGATTTGGATGTGCTCGTAAGTGCACAAATTTTTTTAAAACAATTATTCACGCTAGTAAGAATAGAACAAAATCCTGAAAAGATACCTGAGCTTATGAGTCTTGTTGATTTTGATATCATTTTACTTGATATGAATTTTAACAAAGGTAAGAATGATGGAGAAGAAGGAATTTATTGGTTAAATAAAATTTTGGAAATTAATCCTGCTGCTGTTGTAATTTTCATTACAGCTTATGGTGGAATCGACATTGCGGTTCAATCAATGAAAGTTGGGTCTTTTGATTTTTTAGTAAAGCCGTGGAAAAATGACAAACTACTCGGGTGTATTCTTTCCGGATTACAATTACGAAAATCGAAACTTGAAGTTGAAAAATTAAAAAATACAAAAAATTCGCTTGATGAGGAGATCAACCAAAATTTTAAAGAATTTATTGGTGATTCACTTGCCATTCAAAAAGTATTTAATCTCATCGAGAAAGTTGCTGGTACCGATGCTGATGTTTTAATTTTAGGAGAAAATGGAACTGGGAAAGAACTAATTGCCCGAGAAATTTTTAAACAATCAAAACGAAAAGACGAAGTTTTTATTCCTGTTGATTTAGGCTCTATTCATGAAAATCTTTTTGAAAGTGAATTATTTGGGCATATAAAAGGAGCTTTTACCGATGCCCATAAAGAAAAGGCAGGGCGTTTTGAACTTGCTAACAAAGGCACTATTTTTCTTGATGAAATTGGGAACTTAAGCCTCCCCTTGCAAGCTAAATTATTAAGCGTTTTGCAAAACCGAAAAATAAATCGGGTTGGTTCTGCCAAAGAAATATCAGTTGATTTTAGATTAATTTGTGCAACCAATATGCCTTTGTACGAAATGGTTCAGCAAGGTGAATTCCGCGAAGATTTACTGTACAGAATAAATGTTGTGGAAATTAAAGTTCCGGCATTACGCGAAAGAAGTGGTGATGTTCCGCTCTTAGTTAATTTTTTTCTGAAAAAATTCAGTCAAAAATATAACAAACCCCAGCTTCAAATTTCAGTAAAAATTATAAATCTTTTATCAAAATATAATTGGCCTGGAAATATTCGAGAACTGGGACACTTAATTGAAAGGGCTGTTATTTTAAGTGATGGAAAAAAGCTGAACTTCCAAGATTTCGCTAGCGATCTTTCAAATATAAAAAACCCGAACAAAACAGAAAACAACCTCAACCTAGAGGAGATGGAGAAAAGGCATATTTTAAAAGCAATTAGTGTTAACAAAGGCAACATAACCAAGGCAGCAAAGGACTTAGGCATTGCCCGAACTGCTCTTTATCGTAGATTGGAAAAGTATGGGCTCTAATAAATTCATTTTCGGCATTGTTTTAAGACTAGCAGCAATTCTTGTTGTACTCTTTATTTTATCAACTTGCTATTTTATTTTAGAGCGGAACCAACTTATTTTCACGTTTGCGGTAGTGCTAAGTATTCTTGCTTTTTTGATTTCAAATCTCATTATTTATGTTACACGTACCAATCGAGAATTGGCTAAATTCCTAATGTCCATCAAACATTCAGATTTTTCACTCTACTATTCAAACAGTAAAAGAAAATCATACATCGGAGATTTACATCAGGCATTTAACGAAATAATTGATTCGTTTAAAAAAATTAAAATTGAAAAAGAGTTGCAGCTTCAGTTTTTAAGTTTAATTGTTGAACAAATAAGTGTAGGCCTAATTGCCTTGAATGGAAAAGAAGAAATCATTTTAATGAATTCTGCAGCAGAAAATATTCTTGGGGTAAAAAAATCAAAAACTTGGCTTCAACTAAAGGCAAAAGCCATTGAGTTTACTTCGGAAGTTGACAAACTAAGTTTAGGCGGAAGAAAGTTAATTGAACTAGGAGAAAGCAAAAAGCAGTTGGCAATAAATGTTAGTATGAGTGTTTTGTTAAACAAAGATCATTTAATAATTTCATTACAAGACATTAAAGGCGAAATTGAACAAAAAGAAACTGAAGCATGGATTAGGCTCATCAGAATATTGAATCATGAAATTATGAATTCAGTCACTCCGATTTCTTCTCTTACTGAAACTGTTTTGATGATTTTAGGCAAAGATGAAAACTATGCGCAAGCAAAAGATTTAAGTGCCGAACAAATTCAAGACATCATCAGAAGTGTAAAAACCATACAAAAACGCAGCGATGGATTATTTGATTTTGTGACAGAGTACCGGAAACTGACCAAAATACCACAGCCAAAAATTGAAAATATTTTAGTTAGTGAACTATTCCAAAACGTCGAACAGCTCTGGAAATCAGAATTAATAAAAAACAAAATTGTATTGAATTTTGAAGAAATAGAAGATTCACTAAGCATAAATGTAGACCCAAACTTAGTTGAACAAATTCTCATCAACCTAATTAAAAACAGTATTCAGGCGCTGGAAAATATTCCAAGTCCTCAACTTACTATTTCGGCCTTCAAAATAAATGAGCATGTAAATATTCTAATTAAAGATAATGGAGTTGGCATACCATTAAACATTAAGAATGATATTTTTGTGCCCTTTTACAGCACCAAAGAAAAAGGCTCAGGTATTGGACTGAGCCTTTCTCGTCAAATTATGCGAATGCATGGTGGTAATATTTCTGTTCAATCAACTCCTGATGAAGAAACAATTTTCACACTCACATTTTAATCAACCTGTAATGCATCAACTGGGTTTGATGTTGCTGCTTTATAAGCTTGATAAATGCTTGAGCTTAGGCTAACCAAAATCACAATAAAAATTGCTAGCAAATAATCTTGAAGTCCGATATTAATTCGATAAGAATAGCGTTTCAAAACTTCTTCCATGAGTAGATAGCTAATCGGAATGGCAATGACAAAGGCAATGGCAATCCACATCATAAATTTTCCAATAATGGTCCAAATCAATTGACTAAGACTTGCTCCGTTTACTTTTCTAATTCCAATTTCTTTAGTTTTTCTTTCGGTCACAAAAATCGTCATTCCAAGTATTCCAAGACACGCAATTAGAATTGCAAAGAGGGTGAAATAAATGACTAACCTAGCCATATCCTTATCACCTTTATAAAGCTCATCATAAATTTGATCTAAAAAATGATACTCGAATGGGATTAAATGATTTACTGCATTCCACTCGTTCTCAAGTGTTTTTATGGCTGCATCAACATTTGCCCCATTAATTCTAACAAGCATTACTCCATTGCGACCAATATCTTCAGGATTACTAAGTATACGAACTGCTTGGGCTTCAATTTTTCGCTCTAAAGATCCATAATTAAAATCAGGAAATACTCCTACAATTTGGACACTTCTTGCGCCTGCCTGTGAATAACCGAATACAGCCGACATCCCAACCGTGCTTTCTTCCCCAATTAACTTTGCTGCCGTTTCATTAACCATAAATGCCAAGGTAGAATCTGATGAAATATGACTATCAAAATCCCTTCCTTCCTTAACATTTATACCAAGCGTTTTAAAATAATCAAAATCAACTTCTGGCAAATGAAAATTGATGGGGTTATCCCAATCAAATCCTTCCCAAGAAAAACAGCCTCCACAACTATTTTCGTTGGTAGCCCATAAATAATCGGAAGCTGTTACCGAGATAATACTGGGATTGTTCAAAAGGGTCGTTTTTATAAACTTATAATTTTTAGCAAGATTTTCTTTCATCGGGATAACCACAATATTTTCGGGGCTAAAACCAATATCCTTTTTCTCAATATACTTTAATTGCCTCAAGATAATTACGGAACCAATAATCAACACTGAAGCAACAAAAAACTGAATGATGACGAGAATATTTCTGAACACACCAGATCCTCTTTTGGTAGAAGATTTTCGCAAAACACTCATCGGACTAAATGAAGACATCATAATTGCAGGATAACTACCAGCTAAAAATCCCGTAACCATGAAGAGAAAAAGAACACTACCGATAAAACTGAAGCTGGCATATTCAATTACCATTAATTTACTGGTAAGGTCACTAAAAACGGTGCGTCCCAATTCAAGCAGAATTAAAGCCAAAACAGTTGCAATAAATGTAACCAATAATGATTCTCCAATAAATTGCTTAAACAGATTTTGAAAATGTGCACCGATAACCTTACGAATACCAACTTCTTTCGATCTTCTTTCACTTCGTACTGTGGACAAATTGATATAATTGAAGCAGGCATTAATCAGAATAAATAAAGCAATTACACTAAATGCGATAACATATTTTCTATCCGTAAGGTTGTAATAACTCCAATGGTCTCCACCCTGCCTTGATCCATCCAGATGAACTTTTGAAAACTCCTGAATCTTAAATGAGAATCCATATTGTAATACCTGTGGGCATTTTGCTTCAGCAGCCAATCTAGTTAAGCGAACTCCAACCGAATCAATATTTGCCTGATCATTTAACTGAATAAAAGTTGCAAACATAAAACGACCCCAGCCATAACTACCTTGATCTAGGTTTGAGTGATCAAAAGGAATCATATATTTAAAAATAATTGATGAATTAGTAGGCACCTTTTTGATAACACCTACAATTTTCACTTGCTCTCCAACCATTTCGATTACTTTATTAAGTGCCGGTTCATCGCCGAATAATTTATGTGCAATATCTTCATTTATCACTGTTTCATTGGCACTCAAAAAAGTATGGTTTGGGCTTCCTTCAACAAATTCAAAATCAAAGAAATTAAAGAAAGAGGTATCTGCGATGATCCCTCCATCTTGATAAAATCCCTTGTCTCCATATTGAAACATCAAATCACTAATGCCTTCAAATAAAGTAGCTTTTTCGATTTCGGGCATCATTTTCGCAACTTGCATTCCAAGTGTCGCAGGTACCGTTGAAGAAACATAATCTTCTCTATGAGTCATGATCCGATACATTTTATCCTTGCTTTTATGAAAGGTATCGAAGTTTAACTCATCCTGAATCCAAAGCATAATAAGTAAACAAGCTGCCATGCCAATGGATAGGCCAAGGATATTAATTAATGAGAATGTTTTATTTCGTAAAAGGTTTCGAATTGCGGTTTTCAAATAATTTGTGATCATTTATAAATCTTTTAAGTTAATTCCAAAACCCTTAGTCAAGTCCCATGCCAAAATAATTTAATACTGATTTTCTGAACCTTACATCCTGAGTCCAAAAACTATTTGTTGGATTTTCCAACACCAGTGTTTGTTTTTCCAACAAAATATTTTATATCTTTAAGGTATACATATAATTCTTTAAATGGATAATAAACAAGGTAATATTTTAATTGTTGATGACAATGAAGAAATGTTATTGGCATTAAAAATGTTTTTAACCCCTCATTTTTCAAAAATTATAACAGAAAAGAACCCCAATTTAATTCCAGCTCTAATTAAATCCAATTTCGATCTTATTCTTCTCGATATGAATTTTTCAGCAGGAATTAATTCGGGGAATGAAGGTTTTTTTTGGATGAATGAAATTCTTAAACTTGATCCACAAGCATGTATTATTTTTATAACTGCATACAGCGATGTTGAACTTGCTATTAAAGCCATCAAAGAAGGAGCTGCCGATTTTATTCAAAAATCGTGGGATGAAAAAAAAATGCTATCAACAATTATGGCAGCCTACAAACTGCAAAAATCGAAGCAGGAAATTCATCAACTAAAATCAAAACAGAAACATCTTTCCGAAAATATTCAGAAGCAATACCCTTTTATTCAAGGATCTTCAAGTTCAATGCATTCAGTAACAGAAACTATAAATAAAGTTTCAACAACAGAAGCCAGTATTCTACTCTTGGGAGAAAACGGTACGGGAAAGGAGCTTATTGCACGTGAAATTCACCATCTCTCAAAGAGGAAAGATGAAATTTTTGTGAGTGTTGATTTAGGCGCCATTAGTGAATCATTATTCGAAACAGAATTATTTGGTCATGTAAAAGGGTCTTTCACTGATGCTATAGAAGACAGGGCCGGACGATTTGAAATTGCTTCGGGAGGTACTTTATTTCTGGACGAAATTGGAAACCTGCCTCTTCATCTTCAATCTAAATTATTATCGGTAATACAAAATAGAGAAATTACAAGAATCGGTTCTACTGTTACAATTCCAATCGACATTCGTCTTATTTGTGCCACTAATAAAGATCTTTATAAAATGCTTGATGAGAATCTGTTTCGTGAAGATTTACTGTATCGGATTAACACCATACAAATTGAGATTCCTCCATTGAGAGAGCGGGTTGAAGATATTGAAGTTTTATCATTACATTTCTTAAATCATTATACACAAAAGTACAAAAACACTTCATTATCAATAAGTAAAGCTGCCATCAAGAAATTAAAAAAACACGTTTGGTTCGGGAATATCAGAGAGCTTCAGCATAGCATTGAAAAGGCTGTAATCATGTCAGAAAGAAATCAGATTATTGCCAGTGATTTTTCTTTTAGTGGCAAAAGTCAGCCCCAAAATGCCGATCTTGAATCCTTTAATTTGGCTCAAAATGAGAAGCAAATTATCTTGAAAGCAATTCAAAAATTTAAAGGAAACATGAGCCAGACTTCAAAAGAACTTGGAATTAACCGTTCAACACTTTACGAAAAAATGAAAAAATATGACCTTTAATCGTTTCAATTTAAGCATCATATTTCAAGTAATTTTAATTGGATTAAATACCAGTTTATTCATTTGGGTGAATACGCTAGAATACATGCTCATAACCAAATATTCACTTTTACTAATCTGGGTTTTACAACTTTTTATTCTCATTAGGTATGTTCAAAAAACAAATCGTGAATTAAGTCGATTTCTGCAATCAATCAAGTTTAGTGATACCACCATTAAATTCAACAAAAATATTAATGGACCATTAAGTGAACTTTACCAAAGCTTTGATGAAGTCATCGATATATTTGGAAAACTGAAAATTGAAAAGGAAGAGGAATATCACTTTTTTCAAACCGTGATTGAACACATTGGAATCGGAATTATTGCCTTTGATGTTAGCGGTCAAATTAAATTGTGCAATAAAGCTGCCAACGAAACACTTAATATTCCGACATTTATTAATTTAAATTCCTTAAATAAAATCAAACCTGGGTTTGATGAAATATTGAAGCGCTTGAAGCCAAATATTCCGGAGTTGATAAAGCTTAATATTAAAAATGAATTGAAACAAGTTTCATTTAATGCTACCATTATAAAAATTGAAAATAAAGAAATTAAACTGGTGTCTTTTCAGGACATAAGAAATGAGATCGAACATGGCGAAATGGATGCCTGGCAAAAGTTGATTAGGGTAATGACCCACGAGATTCTTAATTCTGTAAGCCCAATCACCCTCTTATCATCAGGACTAATCAATCATTTTGAGAAAGATGGGATACAAATTCCAATATCCGAATTAGATGCGGAAAAAATTAAAGAGTTGTTACAAGGCTTAAAAGTAATTCAAGGAAGAAGTAAAGGGTTATCAAGCTTTGTAGAAGATTATCGTTCATCAATGCAATTACCTGCACCACATTTTAAAGAATTAAATATTGGTGGTTTGTTTTCAACAATCGAGACACTTTTTACAGTGGATTTCAAAAGTAAAAACATTCAATTTCATACCTCATATTTAAACAACATCAAAATGTTCGCAGATCAAAAATTGATTGAGCAGGTGCTTATCAACCTAATTAATAATGCCATTCATTTTTCGTCCAAAGTTAAGAATCCTGAAATTAAGATGACTGCTGAAATGGCAGATAAAAAAGTAATGATTTCTGTTTCAGACAACGGGCAAGGAATTGACGACAGTCTTATTGAACAAATTTTTATTCCATTTTTTTCTACTAAAGAAAATGGCACTGGAATTGGCTTAAGTCTTTCTCGTCAAATTATGAGGATGCATGGGGGAAATATTTCTGTTCATTCAATTCCTGATGAAGAAACAATTTTCACCCTCACATTTTAATTCCTTTTTAGCCTGTAACTTTTATATTCAATATTCGTCTATATTTAAGGGTGATGAATTTTAACCCCTCATTAATGAACCTATCATCTTGTCATATTTGTTAAAATCACTTTAATTGAATATAACCTGCATAAACATCAAAAAATACGCACTAATTCGTAAATTTATAGTTTACAATCTAAAATCCCAATCATGAAAAGCCTTATTAGTTTTTTAAAAAAAACAATGAATGTATTGAAACAATTTTGGAGTTTTATTAAAAGAATTTTCACAAAACTTCAGCTGTGGCTAGTTAAAGTTGGTCCTAATTCAAAAACTCAAAAAGGAGCAATAATCTCATTTTTTATCGCTGTTTTGGCATACCTCGGGTATGAAGCAGGAATCACTTTTCGCTCAGGAGAAGGCCTAATCATTGATATTGCCATCGGCTTGGGAATTGGGATTATTTGTTTGTTTTTATTTACAGCCGCCGCACGACTGGCCTTAAGAATTGTTCCGAAAATTCCATTAAAAATTGGTTCACTTTTCATTGGAGGATTCATCACCTTAATGGTATTTTCCGAAATTCCAATTAATACTACTTGGCCTTATGTTTTTTGGGTAATCATGGCAGTATTATTAATGGGAGCTTCAATTTATGCCATCTTTTGGGGAGGTTTTACGACTTCCAAATTACTCAATAAAATATTTGTTTTACTTGCTTTAATAGGATCCATTGCCAGTTTTGTTGTTTTTATTCTTTGGATTGGGGAAACAGGAACCGAAGAAGGATTGGTAAAAGTAAAAAAGTACGAACAAGAAACTGCAATGCAACTGGAAGCTCCAGATCCCTCATTAGATGGAAATTTTGTTGTAAAAACGACTAGCTATGGAAGCGGAAAAGATCGTCGGGATATTTTTGGGAAAGATGCTGAAATCATTACTGAAAGCGTTAATGCCAAACCTTTTGTAAATAAACTGAGTGG
This sequence comes from Bacteroidales bacterium, assembly GCA_963674935.2. Lineage (GTDB taxonomy): Bacteria > Bacteroidota > Bacteroidia > Bacteroidales. The sequence continues at coordinate 923,064 of CAXXWZ010000002.1, read as the reverse complement.
TCGGTTTAATAAAATAAGAAAACGATTTTGGGGATTTAATCGAACCAAATTCCCTATTAATGGTAGGGTTTGGTATCCAGAAGGTGAAGGAAAGTTTCCATTGGTTTTAATTGTTCATGGTAACCATAGTATGCGCGAATATTCAGATCCTGGCTATGCCTATTTGGGAGAATTTTTAGCTAGCCGGGGTTTTATTGTTGTTTCAGTTGATGAAAACTTTTTAAATGGAGATTGGACCCAAAATTACAATACTGAAAGTGATGCCCGCGGTTGGGTTATGCTTCAGCATTTATCAGTTTGGAGAAATTGGCAAAAAGATCCCGAAAATCCATTTTACGATAAAGTAGATATGGAAAACATTTCTTTAATAGGCCACTCAAGAGGTGGTGAAGCAGTAGCTATTGCGGCATCTTTTAATCATTTATCACACTATCCTGATGATGCGAATGTCAAGTTTAATTTCAATTTTAATATTAAATCTGTAATTGCCATTGCACCGGTTGATGGTCAATACAAACCAACCGATCAGCCAACGCCTTTAAAAAACATTAACTATTTATTACTTCATGGTTCACATGATTCGGATGTTTCTTCTTTTTCGGGAGACAAACAGTTTAAACGCATTAAATATGATGATGGTGAATATAAATTTAAAACTTCAATTTATATTTATCGAGCCAATCATGGTCAATTCAATACCGTTTGGGGAAATCACGACGCTGGTATGCCCTGGGCTTTAATGCTAAACACCAAAGCCTTAATTCAGGGTGAAGATCAGCGACAAATTGCGAAAGTTTATATGGGTGCTTTTTTAGAAACCACCTTAAAAGGGAATCAATCTTACATGCCGCTATTTAAAGACTATCGTTATGCTCAACAATGGCTCCCCGAAACACTTTACATCAATCGTTTTGAAGATTCGGAAACAGAAATTCTTGTAGATTTTGATGAAGACATTGATGTAACCACAACGACCATTGATGGTGGTAAGCTTGTGGGTGAAGAATTAAGAATTTGGAGAGAAGAAGATTTTGGATTTAGAAGAGGAAGCGGATTAAGAATGAATCAGGCTGTTTATTTAGGTTGGGAAAATCCCGAAACTAAAAAGGATAGCATTCAATCTGATACTACAGAAATAATGGAAACAGTTAATGAAGATTTGTTAGTTGATAGCTGTGATCAGATCAAAACATTTCCTTCCTATACTGTAACGCTTCCAAATACGCAATTAACGTATCTGGAAAACTCAAATCTATCACTGGTATTTTCTGTGGCTCAACTTGATGAAAAAGTTCCGAAACACGACAGTGCTGATACTTCTGAGGAAGAAGAAAATTGGTCATTTAATAACAACAATAACCATAAGGATAATAATATAAACAACGATGATGAAAATGATGAAAAAGAAGAGAATATAGAAAACAAAAATGAGAATGAGAGTAAAAAAGAAAAAGAGAAGAAAGATAAAAAGAAAAAAGATGAGGATGAAGATAAGCCCGAAATTCCAATTGATTTTACAATAGAATTAACAGATGCCAATGGTCACGTTTCCTCCGTTTTGGTTTCTGAAATTATTTCAATTATGCCTCCGCTTAAAACCACCTATCTCCGTTATAAAAAAATGGAAAGTCGTTTTGGGAAATCCAGCGAACCCACTTTACAAACAGTTGCCATTCCAATACAAATTTTTAAAAGTAAAAATCCTGAATTTATAGTTGAAAATTTAAATGAAATAAAATTCATATTCAATAAAACAAATAAGGCAGTCATCATTTTAGATGAAATAGGTTTTAGGAAAGAAAATTAAACTAGCCCTAAACCCTGCGATTTCTATGGTTTAAGCAAATTTATTTTGATAATTCTTTTCATAAAGTTTGTCTTCCTTAATACAAGCAAAAGCCCTAAGAACTATTTTGTTCCTCAGGGCATTCAGTACACTCATTTTGTTTTTTCCTTCAGCTACTTTTCTTCTGTAGTAAACTCCCAATTCCCCCTTGCTATTACAAAGTGTCAATGCGCATAAGTGCAAGACGGTCTTCATGTCTTTGTTCGCAAAATGGGACAATTTGGTTTTCCCACGTATGCTTTTTCCTGATGAATGCTCAAAAGGGACTACACCTGCGTAACAAGCATACTTTTTAGCTTCCTTGAATGAGGTAAAGGCATTAGTGGTTGTCAAAAACATAATAGCAGTGATTTTACCTATGCCATCAATTGAAACCAAAATGTCAAACATTCTCCCTAGATTATTATCAGAACGGACTATCCCTAGTATCCTTTCCTCTATCGCCATAATGTCCCGCTCAAGCGCACGAATTGACCTACAGCAGCTTTTTTCCAATTCCTTTGCCATATTCCTATCAATGAACTTCCCTGTTTCTTTAATTGGTACAAGCAATTTTTTTTTAGCATTGACAAGCCCTTTGCGCATGGTCATTAATTGCTTTAACCTTTTAATATTGCTTTTAGGGGCTTTCCATTCTTGCAAAAAGTCTTTGTTCCTCCAGGCATATAAAGCAATCCTCTCAGCATCCACACGATCATTTTTGCCCCTTTGCAAACCATTGGAGTGTTTGATGCGATAAGCATTTTCAAGGCACACTTTACACGGCGTTTGTTGCAAAAAAACTAGCAAAGGCCAACAATAAATTCCCGTATGTTCCATACATACCAAGGTTTGTCCCAGATCGAGACCAAACTCCTTTTCCCAGTCTGAAAAGATTTTTTTAATCTCTTTTGTGTTATTCCCAATAGATACCCCAGACACAAATTGCCCTTCTTCAGTTAATGCAATGTCCAATGTTTCTTTTGAAACATCTATCCCAATGTAATACTTTTGTAATTGCATGTTCTATAATTTTAGTGAATATAACAGGTTGACATATTGAACAATTTCAAAACCTTGCTAATAAGCCTTAAGCTTAAATTTCTATTTGAAGCTTGTTCAAAAACTGACAGGGGATTAAATCGCAGGATAGGTCTAAAACCTTGAGGGTTGCTAATGTGTCCCTGTCAGTGTCAACTTTATCGCCCTACAAATCTAATTTTAAATATCACTTTTGTGGGCTCTTAAAAACAATGGTGTAAATCTAAAGGAGGGTTTAAAACCCTCGTAGGGTTCGCTTTACATCCCAATAAAATTGGGACACTCAGAGTCCAGAAACAAGAAAAGGGGCGGCATCCTTGAGAGGAAGCCGCCCCTTTCAACCATAGAAAAACATTATTCGTAATAAGCCATAATATTACCTGAAATTAATTGCAATGAAATTTCTGCTAATTTCGCCTGGTAATGAATTAGGAGTAGCCTTTCTTTAGCATCAAGTAAACTTTTTTGTACCTCACGAAGTTCAAGCCCCGACAAACTTCCCAACTTATAACTCTCCAATGCAATGTCCAGATTTTCAGTGGCTGTTTGAACATTTTGCTCTTCTAAATTTATTATTCGAAGATTATTATCGTAAGCATTATAAATTGTAATCAGGTCAGCTTTAACGCCTTGTTCAATTTCAAAATATCTTAGTTCCTTGTTCTCTAATTCAATCGTTGAGTTTTTCAGGCTTCTGCGTTGGTTAAAACCATCAAACAAATTAACCCCCAAGGTCAGCCCATAATTCATTCCATTGGTAATTTGATTTTTATTCGTACTGTTTGAATAAGTATATAAATTGTAATTATAACTGGTTGATAAGCTCAGATAAGGATATGATCTGGATTCAATCAATTTGTATTCGTACTCTGAAACAGTTTTATTTTTAGATGCAATTAAAAGGCTGGTATTTTTACTCAGCGTTTGCTCGAATATATTTTCATAAACAAACTGGGGTATAACTTCAATAGTAACTTCTTTTGATATAAACTCGGTTCCTAAATCCTCCATCGCCATTAATTCATTCAGTCCGATTTGGGAAGATCGTACCACCTCAAATTGTTTTGAGAGCCTTGAACTATCGGCATTCAAATAAACACGCGATTGCAAAACCTGCATTTTTGAGCTTGAACCCAGCAGGTATCTCTCTTCATCTATCCTCAGTCGCTCTTTTGAGAGTGCCATTGCATACTCCATGTTTTTTAACATTTGAACCTGAAGTATATAATTGTAGTATCCTGAAATTATATTTGCAATTAAATTTTCAGCCTGCATCTGCGTATTCAAAGCGCCAAGTTGTTCTAACTCTGCTAATTTTTTATACGTAGTTTGAACATTAAATCCATCGAAAATAGTCCAGCCTGCAGAAAGAGAAGCACTGGTTGTGGTATTGTTAATACCTTTAGTAACATCCTGCCCACCTACTACCAGATTTTGAGTCGTATTATTTAAACTTCCGTTATAACGGCTCGTAAAGTCAACTGATGGCAAGTAACCTGCATTTCCTTTGGTATAATTATTTTTTGCAATTGCTTCCGTATTTCTGGCAATTCGAATAGAAAAATTTCTTTCTAATCCAATCCCAATACATTCGTTAAGTCCATAAACCGTTTGGGCATGAACGCCTGTAAAAGAAAATATGATTAAGATGCTAAGATAAATGAATCTCATTTTCTGTTTTTTTTGTTTCGCTTGAAATGAATGAATAAATAGCCGGAACTACAAATAATGTGAGTAAGGTTGATAATATTAGCCCTCCTACAACTGCTGTACCCATTGCAACCCTGCTTTGTGCTCCTTCACCAAACCCTAAAGCCAAAGGTGCTATTCCCAAGATCGTCGCCATACTTGTCATTAAGATAGGCCTTAATCGGGCAGCCGAAGCGTACTTGATGGCTTCTAGTTTCGACATCCCAGCCTGTTTTCTTTGGTTGGCAAATTCTACAATCAGAATTCCGTTTTTCGAAACCAGTCCAATGAGCATAATAATTCCAATCTGACTGAAAATATTCATCGTAATATTAAAATACCACATAAAAAGAAGCGCACCAGTAAGTGCCAACGGAACTGTCATCATCACAATCAAAGGATCTTTAAAGCTTTCAAATTGAGCGGCAAGTACTAAAAAAATCAGAACTAAAGCGAGTATGAAGGCAAACATCAAACTGGATGAACTTTCTTTAAAATCTTTTGAATCTCCTGCCAATGCTGTTCTAAATGTATCATCAAGAACTTCATCCGCTATTTTATCCATTTCTTCTAACCCTTCACTAATAGTTTTATCCTTTGCCAAACCTGCTGAAATAGTTGCTGCAACAAAACGATTGTATCGATAAAGTTGAGGAGGAGCCGTTTCTTCAGAAAAAGTTACCAGATTATCAAACTGAATCATATCACCTGAATTATTCCGGACATACAATGATTGAAGATCCAGCGGCTTATTTCGATCATTTCGAGCTAGTTCACCGAGAATCTGATATTGTTTACCATTCATAAAAAAGTAACCAAAACGCTGGCCACTTAATGCCAATTGCAAGGTTTGACCAATATTCTGTGTTGAAACACCCAATGATGTTGCCTTTTCTCGATTGATATGAATTCGTAATTCAGGCTTTGTAAATTTCAGGTTAACATCCGCTTGTTGAAAAGTTGGATTGTCCATCACCTTTGCCATGAAAGGTGGAATAATTTCTCTAAGTTTATCGATAGAAGTAGCTTGAAGTACATACTGAATGGGTCTTCCTGAGCGTCTTCCTCCAAAAGTAGATTGCTGATTTACAAAAGCTCTTGCTTTGGTTTTAGTACGAAGCGCATTTGACATGGCATCCGCAATTTCCTGCTGGGTACGTTCCCTATCAAAAGGTTTCGGCAACATCACTCTAATACTTCCAGATCCACCTCCTCTAATCATGTTAATTGTTCCACTCAATTCAGGAACTTCATCAATCACTACCAGCTCAACATCCTCTGTATAATCCCTCATAAACTCATAGGTTGCACCTTGAAAAGCAGAAGTACTTACAGAAATTTGCGAACGATCTTCTAACGGAGCCATTTCTGCAGGAATTACTTTCCAGAGGATGAAAATTAAAACAAAAGAAATTCCAACAATTAAGATAGATGCCCATCTCTTAGTTAAAAATGTATCCAAATCATTTTGATAACGATTATTAAGTCGTTCAAAAAATCGTTCTGTTTTTCGGAAAAACCAGCTATGTTTAGTTTGAGGTTTCAGTAGTTTTGTTGATACCATTGGGGTAAGCGACAAAGCTAAAAAAGCAGATATCCCAACTGCTCCGGCCATCACAATACTAAATTCACGGAAAAGCCTTCCTGTTAAGCCTTCAAGAAAAACAATAGGGAAGAATACGGCAATCAAAGTAATTGTTGTTGCAATGATCGCAAAATAAATTTCTTTTGATCCTTCCAATCCGGCTTGAATCGGACTCATCCCTTGTTCTACCTTAACATAAATATTTTCCATCATTACGATGGCGTCGTCCACAACAATTCCTATCGCAAGCACAATGGCAAGTAAGGTTAAAACATTAATGGTAAACCCGGCCAAGTACATAATGAAAAAGGCTCCAATCAAAGAAATTGGAATTACCAGAATCGGGATAAGGGTTGCCCTCCAGCTTCTTAGGAAAAAATAAATAATTACGACTACCAGAAAAAAAGCAATATAGATGGTATGCTTTACCTCTGTTATTGATGAACGGATATATTCTGTATTGTCGAAACCAACTTTTACTTCTACATCCTCAGGTAAATCTTTTTTTATGAATTCTAATCGACGGAAAACCTCATCAACAATATCAATATGGTTTGAACCCGGCTGCGGAACAATGGCTGTTCCAACCATTGGCACACCATCACGTTTAAGGATTCCTCTTAGATCTTCTGGGCCTAATTCTGCCCTGCCGATATCTTGAAATCGAACAATTTGATCTCCGGATTGTTTGATGATCAAGTCATTAAATTCCTTAGGAGTAGTCATTAGCCCAAGGGTTCTGATCGTCAACTGGGTGTTATCACCTTCAATGGATCCGGAAGGTAATTCAACATTTTCTCGATTAATTGCGTTCCGAACGTCTAAAGGGGTCAATTTATAACCAGCCAATTTTACAGGATCAAGCCATAAACGCATGGCATATCTTTTTTGCCCCCAAATCATAATACTAGCAACTCCCGAAATGGTCTGCAACTGCTCTTTCAAGGTTAATTCTGCAACTTCCGAAATTTCAAGGAGAGATCTCTTTTTGCTTTCTACGGTAAGAAACATGATTGGGCTTGAATCGGCGTCGGCTTTTGATACGGTAGAAGGGTCACAATCTCTGGGCAGCCTTCTCATCGCTTGCGAAACCTTATCTCTCACATCATTTGCAGCAGTTTCCATATCAACGGAAAGTTCAAATTCAACAGTAATTCTGCTACTACCCTGGCTACTTGTACTGGTTAAAGAACGAACTCCGGGAATACCGTTAATAGATTGTTCAAGAGGTTCTGTGATTTGGGTTTCAATTACATCTGAATTGGCTCCCGGATAAGAGGTGCTTACAGAAATGATAGCCGGATCAACACTCGGAAATTCACGAACTCCCAAATAAGTTAATCCCACAAATCCAAACAACAGAATAGCCATTGCCATAACTGTTGCAAGAACCGGTCTTTTTATGCTTAATGATGAAAGACTCATAAGTTTAGTGTTTCAGTTTAATTGTTTTTGATTAGGGTATCCAAAACGATAGGAAGGTTTTCTCTGAGTTGCAAAATCCCCGTGGTCAAAAGCGTATCTCCAAAATTTAAACCATTTGTAATCTGAATTTCAGAGGCAGTTCTTAACCCAATTTCCACTTTTTCCGAACTAGCTTTCCCCGATCGATAAACAAAAACCTTTTCCCCATCCATTTCCGGAATTAAGGCTTCAGTTGGAATTGATATTGCATTTTCGATATTTGACATTTGCAATTTAATTTCTGCAAAATTCCCTGCTTTCAATTCCTCATTTTTATTTGGATAAAGTCCCCGAAGCACCAATGTTCTGGTATTAACATCTATTTTTGGGTCAACAGCATAAACAGATGCTTCATAATAATTATCGTTCACTTTAAAGGTTATTGGATAACCAGTTTTAATTTCCTGAGCATATTTTCCAGGGATAGAAAATTCGATTTTTAATGGGCTTATTTTAATGAGCCGTGCAATTTTTGTAGATGGATTTGCATAAGCCCCTTCACTTAAATAACGCAAACCAATAATTCCATCGAAAGGTGCGTAAAGTTCTGTTTCTAAAATTCGCGCTCGGATAAGGCTAATATCAGCTTCGATGGTTTGAAGTTCAGTAACAATTTGGTCATAACTTTCCTGACTGATGGCATCTTTATCGAGCAATGCTCTTTGGCGAAATTCTTTGGCTTCGATTAATTTCTTAGTTGCCAGCAATTTTTGAAGTTGTGCCTGTAATGGTTTATCATTAATTTTTGCCAGCAAATCACCTTTTTTAACACGGGTATTTTCAGTAAATTTAATACTTACAATTTTTCCTGAAGTTTCAAAAGACATGTCAACCTCTTCATCGGGGCGTAAAGTTCCGGTTGAGATAACATCATCACTCAATTGTTTTGGTTGAATTAGATAACCGCTCACATTCAAGACTTGTCTGCCAGCAGATCTTCCCCCAGCATCTGAATTACTCTGCTTAGGAGCAAAAAAAGGTTTCAATTTTGGATAGGCAATTATTCCTACAAGAACACTCACGATCACGAATGTTAATCCAAGTTTTAAATTTTTATTCATCAACTACTTTATTTATGTATCAAGAATTACAAAATACAGATGGTTTTTCATGCCCGGAAATAATTATTCAGAACGATTCAAAATTAATTAAAATACCATCCTTTTTGACACCTAAAATCATAAATAATTGTTAAAAAAAGTGCTAATTATCAGCCCAATAGAAATATATTCGACGTATCCTTCAATATCTCCCTCAAAATAACATTTCTCGGGGATGTAATCCATTCATTTTTTTGCTCTATCAATAAGATTGCTAATTCTATTTTAATTTTCTATTCATATTTCAAAGCATCTACTGGATTAGAACTAGCAGCTTTGTAAGACTGGTAAAATAGAGTTGCAAAAGCAATAACAATCGCTAAAATGGTTGCCAAAACAAATATTATCCATCTGTTTTCAACTTGATAGATAAAAGATTGTAGCCATTTATCGGTATAAAACCATGCTACTGGAATAGCAATAACTGCAGAAATTACAATCAGTTTTAAAAAGCTTTTTGATAAGATAAATATGATTTCAGAGATGCTTCCTCCAAATACTTTTCTAACTCCAATTTCCTTGGTTTTTTGCCGACTAATAAATAATGTCAAGCCATACAAGCCTAAAGATGCAATGATGATAGCAAGAATTGCAAAATTAGTAAACATAGTACCTGTGCGGTATTCTTCCGTGTACCCCTCTTCAACAATCTGAGATAAAAACTTGAGTGTAAATTCCTGGGAAGGGTCAACCTCCTTACACAAGTATTCGATTTTACTAATTAGTTCCTGCACATTTGAGGTGTTGTGCTTAATTCCAATACTTCTGAAATATTCATTCTGCTCATTATACTTTAAATAAGTAGGATAAATTTGAGTTTTAAAAGATCTTAAATGAAAATCTTTAACCATACCAATCACTTTATATTCTTGTGTTTTATCATCATTTGAAGTAAATACTTTGCCCAATGGTTTGTTCCAGTTCATTCTCTTTGCTAGGGTTTCATTTATTACCACATCATTCTCATTTCTGGAACCTTCTTCCGAAAAACCTTCTCCTTCAATTATTTTTAATTTAAGCAAGTTTATATAATCATGATCTACCATATAATTTATAAATACCTGTTCCCTCTCAAGCCCTTCGCATCCATAGTTTCCCAACCTCACATCTCCAAAAGGAAAAGATGAAGCAATAGATATTGTAGCTATTTCAGGAATACTTTTTAATCCGTTCCTAATCTGGATTGCCGTATTATCTTTATATTTTCCAAGTTCATTTGTATTTGGGGTTATCTTCTTCGAATGCAGTTCAAGAATTAAAACATTGTCTTTTTGAAATCCCAAGTCCGATTTAGTAGTATACCTAATTTGCATAAAAATCATACCTGTACAACAAATTAAAAATATGGTAATGGCAAATTGAAACACTACTAGTGCATTTCTGAATAATGCATGGCGTGAACCAAAGATAAATTTTCCTTTAAGGGCATTTATTGGAATGATGGCTGAAAGATAAAATGCTGGATATGAACCCGCCAAAAATCCAGTAAAACACGCAAGTAAAACAAATGAAACAGTTAAAGGCCAATTACTCAAATAATCGAAACTTAAGTCCTTTTGCAATATGGAATTAAAATGGGGTAATAAAATTTCGGCCAAGGTAAGGGCTAAAACTAAGGATACAAGACTCAAGCCAATTGATTCGAACAGCAATTGCCTGATTAATTGTATGCGACTTGCACCCATAACTTTCCGCATCCCTATTTCTTTCATTCGTTTGATAGAATCGGCTGTTTTCAGATTCATGTAATTGATACAAGCAATGATTAAAACGAAGATGCCAATAACTGCAAAAAGTATTACCCTGGATAAACTTCCTCCTCCATAATGCAGATAAATATCTTCGATAGGGCGAAAGCTATGTTTATAAACATGCTCCGGATTATCAGAAAAGTAAGTTTTTGTAATTACTTCAAAATCTTTATAAAATTGCTCAAGCTTGTAGCTTTTATCTATTTTGATATAAGTTCCGTAATAATTATAATCACTACCCCAACCATCAATTTTATTCTCTCCTTCAAAAAGTTGATATTGACTGATAAAAGAGCTAATTGCATTAACTTTTAAATGCGTGTTTTTGGGCGTGTTTTCAACTACAGCCGTTACTTTATAAAGTTTGTTATTCTGTGCTTTTATAACCTCGCCTACCGGATTGGCATGGCCATAAAATCTTTCAGACACAGAACGAGTCAGAACTAGAGAAAAGGGCTCAACAAGGGCAGTCTTAGGGTCACCAAAAATAAACTTCATGCTAAAAATTTGAAAGAAGCTGGAATCAGCATAAAATATTTCTTCTTCAAATAAATTTTGCCCAATCTCAAACAATAACTTTTCTGGCCGGGTAGTTCTTGTTTGGTTAATTACTTTTGGGAAATTCTTAACTAAGTATGGCCCCATAGGAGCACAGACCTTGTATCTTAACATAAATAGGCTGCCTAGCTCTGCATGCTCATCAATACGGTAGATGTTTTCAGAATCCTCGTGATAGGCATCATAAGTTAATTCGTTTTGTACATACAAAGTAATGAGCGCAGCAACCGCCAAGCCAAAAGTTAAACCAAAAAGGTTGATCGCAGAAATTACGCTATTTCTTTTAAATCCTCTTAAAGCAATTTTTAAATAATTCTTAATCATTAGAAATTTATTTGTTAAATAGTGGTGACATTTATTAAATTATTACTCATACTTTAGTGCATCTACCGGGTTTGAACTGGCAGCCTTATAAGATTGATAAAAAATCGTTGCAAAGGCGATGACAACAGCCAAAATGGTAGCCAATACGAAAACAAACCACCTATTTTCTACCTGATAAATAAATGATTGAAGCCATTTATCGGTATAAAACCATGCCACCGGAATGGCAATAATTGCAGAAATAATAATTAGTTTTAAAAAGTTTTTTGATAAGATAAATATGATTTCAAAAATGCTACCACCAAATACTTTTCTAACCCCAATTTCTTTTGTTTTTTGCCGACTGATAAATAATGCAAGTCCGTATAATCCTAATGATGCAATAATAATGGCAAGAATGGCAAAATTGGTAAACATTTTCCCTGTCCGATATTCATCCATGTACACGTTTTCTACAACCTGAGCTAAGAATTCAATTGTATACTCCTGAGATGGATCTATAGCATTGCAAAGGTTCTCAATTTTACTGACGAGGCTTGGAGGGTTTGATGAATTATATTTAATCCCAAGCGTCCTGAAAAATTTGGGGTGTTCATCATATTTTAAATAAACAGGATAAATTTTTGTTTTAAATGATTTTGTATGAAAATCTTTAACAAGCCCAATCACTCTGAAATCCTCAGGTTCGCCATCGGTGGATGTAAAAATTTTACCAATCGGGTCATCCCAGTTCATTTTTTTTGCCAAAGTTTCATTAATAATCACATCATTTTTTTGAATAGGACCTTCAGGAGAAAATTTATCTCCTTCAATTATTTTTAATTGAAGTAAATCGATGAAATTGGCATCGATTAAATAAGATACAAACACCTGTTGCTTTTCAACCCCTTCGCTTAAATAATGCCCAACCATAATGCTTCCAAAAGGAAAGCCTGAGGCAATTGACACAGATGATATTTCAGGAATGCCCATTAATTCATTTCTAATTTGAATAGCTGTATTGGCAGAATGATCGGAGAGTGTATTTGAGTGTTGGTCTGTTTTTTTTGACTGGAGTTTAACCACTAATATATTCTCCTTTTGAAATCCCAAATCCGATTTGGTAGTATGCCTTATTTGCATAAAAATAATGCCGGTACAACAAATTAAAAAGATGGTAATGGCAAATTGAAATACTACAAGCGCGTTTCTAAAAAAGGCGTGACGAGAACCAAATACAAACTTCCCTTTAAGCGCATTTACCGGAATGATGGTCGACAAATAAAATGCAGGATATGATCCTGCTAAAAACCCACTTACACATCCAAGTACAATAAATGAAACACTCAAAGGCCAATTACTTAGATAATCGAAACTTAAATCTTTTTGCAGAATTGAGTTAAAAAGGGGCAACAGAACTTCGGCCAGAGTGAGTGCAAAAATCAAAGATGCAAGGCTTAACCCAATTGATTCAAATAATAATTGTCGGATCAATTGTTTGCGATTAGCTCCCATTACTTTTCGCATCCCAATTTCCTTCAATCGTTTTAATGAATCTGCCGTCTTCAAATTCATATAATTAATACAGGCGATAATTAATACAAAAATTCCTATAACAGCAAAAAGAATCACCCTGGATAAACTTCCACCACCACCGTGATGCAGATAAATATCTTCTATCGGCAGGAAACTATGTTTATAAACATGATCCGGATTATCAGAAAAAAATGTTTTGGTAACGACAGAAAAATCTGCTGTAAATTCGTCCAAACTATAGCTCTTATTTAATTTGATATAAGTAGTGTATGAGTTGTAATTAAGCCCCCATCCATCAATTTTATTCTCTCCTTCCATTAAATTGTACTGACTGATAAAAGAGCTGATGAGGTTAACTTTTAAGTGCGTGTTTTGAGGAGAGTCCTCAACAACTGCGGTCACTTTATATAACCTGTTATTCCCTGCCTTGATCACCTTACCCACAGGATTGGCATCGCCATAAAACTTTTCTGAAACAGAGCGCGTCAGAACTAAATTGAAAGGTTCTGTAAGGGCATTTTTTGAATCACCATAAATAAAGTCAAAACTAAAAATTTGGAAAAAACTGGAGTCAGCATAAATGATTTCTTCTTCAAAAGTATTTTGCCCAAGCTCAAAGATAAGTTCTTCAGGCCGTGTAACCCTGGTTTGATTAATCACTTTTAGGAAGTTTTTCTCCAGATAAGGTCCCATTGGTGCACAAACTCTGGCATTACCAAGGCTATAACCATTCAACTCAACTATTTCATCAATCCGATAAATATCCTCCGAATCAACATGATAAGCGTCGTAGGTTAATTCATTTTGAACATATAATGCAATAAGCGCAACAATAGCTAATCCAAATGTCAGCCCAAAAAGATTTATTGCTGAGATTACACTATTTCTTTTAAAATTTCTTAATGCGATTTTTAAATAGTTTCTAATCATGGCTTAATTTTTTTATCAAGCTTTAGGCTTGAAATTAATGAATAATGTTCAGGTGTAGGCAACACCGATGCCAAAATATTATTTACCTGATTTTGTGTATCTTAAAAACAAAACTAAGATTTTAGTGTGTAATTATTTCACACTTTTTGAGTAATTATTACCCATACTCAAAAATCAATAATATATTTGTAAAAAATTTGAATGCAATACATGAGAAAAGGAAAAATATTAATTGTTGATGATAACGAGGAAATCCTCATTGCGCTGAAGCTATTTTTAGGAGATTATTTTGAGGTGGTAACTGAAAAGAATCCAAATCTAATACCTTCCTTGCTTCAGAAAAACACTTTTGACTTATTCATCCTTGATATGAATTTTTTAACTGGTAGAAATACAGGAAATGAAGGAATTTATTGGATGCACGAAATCTTGAAATTTGATAAAGAAGCCATCATTATTTTAATAACTGCTTACGGAGATGTTGAGTTATCGGTAAAAGCAATTAAGGAAGGTGCTACTGATTTTATTCAAAAACCCTGGGTTGATGAAAAACTTTTAGCTACTGTTTTCTCTGCTTTCAAACTTCGAAATTCGCGAATGGAAGTACAAAAATTAAAAGCAAAACAGGCTCATATTTCTCAATCAACAGAAGATGAGAATCCAATATTTTTTGGAAAATCAAAAGCCATGGTTGAGGTTTTGGAAACCATAAAAAAAGTTGCAATTACTGATGCAAACATTTTAATTCTGGGCGAAAACGGAACAGGTAAAGAACTCATTGCTCGCGAAATTCATAAAATGTCGAAACGAAATTCTGAACTTTTTGTTAAAGTTGATTTAGCTTCTTTAAGTGAATCGCTTTTTGAGAGTGAATTATTTGGTCATAAAAAAGGATCGTTTACCGATGCTAAAAAAGATCGGGCAGGTCGTATCGAAGTTGCCTCAGATGGAACTTTGTTTTTAGATGAAATTGGAAATATCTCTTTAAATCAGCAATCTAAATTATTATCGGTAATCCAGAACAAGGAAGTAACTAAAATTGGTGATCATCAAGCCATTCCTGTTAACATTCGTTTGGTGTCGGCTACCAATAAACCCTTGTACGAAATGGTCAAAGAATCCTCGTTTAGAGATGACTTGCTTTATCGGATAAACACCATTCAATTAGAGATTCCTCCTTTGCGAAACCGTCAGGAAGATATTCCACTTTTACTTGATTTATTTATTAAAAAGTTTGCAACGAAATATCAAATGTCTGTTATTAGCTACGAAAAAAAACACATTCAAAATTTACAAAAATACTCATGGCCGGGCAATATCCGCGAGTTTGAGCATTTGGTAGAAAAAGCAATTATTTTGGGTGATAATTCAGTTTTTAACATTAGCGAAACTACTTTTTTAAATGCCAACTCAAGTCAGAATGAGTCTTTAAATTTGGAGGAAAATCAAAAACAACTCATTCTTAAAGCAATAAAAAAAGCTAAGGGAAATTATTCATTAGCAGCTTCGGAGCTTGGCATTAGCCGAAAAACTTTATACAATAAATTAAAAAAATATGATTTATAAACAATTCAATTTTCGAATTGTATTCCAAATAATTTTGATTGGAATAAGCAGTTTATTATTTACTTGGTCTTTAAATCAAGCACATTTACAGCTTGCCAAATTTACTTTCGGAGGCTTGTTTCTTCTGCAAATTTTTATTTTGATCAGCTATATAAAAAACGCCAATCTACGTTTTGCCCGATTCATGGAGCTAATTAAAAACCAAGGACTGATGGAGCGATTTGAAGAGCTGAACACAGGCGATTCAAATGAAAAATTAAATCAGCTTTACAATGAAATTATGCAAATTATTGCTGATTCGAAACTAGAAAAAGAAGGCGAACATTTATATTTTTTACAAACCCTCGAAATTATTGGAACCTCAATTATTTCGATTGACGAAAATGGCAAAGTTGACCTAATCAATCAAGCTGCCCGTAAACTATTAAAAACAGAAAACCTCAAATCAATTAATCAACTTAAAAAATCGTATCCGGATTTTGTATCTGAATTAAACAAACTAAAAAACAAACAACAAACTCTTTTTAAGCTACAAATTGGAACTGAAATTTTGATGCTGAGTATTACCTGCAGTCTCTTTAAAAATCAGGATAAAAACTTACGATTGTACTCATTTCAAAACATTAGCAGCGAACTCGAAAATGAAGAATTAGAAGCCTGGCAAAAACTAATTAAAGTACTGCGGCATGAAATCATGAACTCAATTACTCCGATAAGTTCACTAACCAATACCATTATCCGTTTGCTTTCAGAAGACAAAAAAGCTAAAACCCTGGAACAAATTTCAGATCGTACAATTCAAGATGCCGTTGAAGGATTAAACGCGATTGACAAAAGAAACCAAGGTCTTTTAAAGTTTGTTGAATCTTATCGAAATCTCACTAAAATCCACACACCAGTTTTCAAGAAAATTGAAGTTCGCAACCTTTTCGACAACATTAATATTTTGTTTAGCGATGAATTTAGATTAAAAAAAATTGGCGTCAACACCTCCATAAAAAAAAATAATTTGATAATTATGGCTGATGAAAAACTGATTACTCAAGTATTGTTAAATCTTGTAAAAAACTCCATTGAAGCACTAGTTGGAATTAAAAATCCAAAGATAAAAATGGAAGCTTCTGCACTTAATAATCAGGAAGTTTTGATTCAAATTACTGATAACGGAATCGGTATTCCGAAGGAAGAAATCGATAAAATATTTATTCCATTTTATTCAACAAAAGAAAAAGGTTCAGGCATTGGATTAAGCTTATCGCGACAAATTATGTATTTACATAAGGGGAGTATTTCCGTACAATCAATTCCTAGAAAAGAAACTATTTTCAGCTTAAAATTTTAACTTTCAGGGGTGACACCCCAAATTTGGGGTGTCACCCCTGAAAATATTTCGTTCCTTTTATTCGTACCTTAAACTATCAACAGGATTCATTGCTGCAGCGCGATACGATTGGATAATCACGGTGAGTAGTGAAATAATAACAATTGCGATTCCACTCAGGGCGAAGATCCACCATTCTATATCAACCTGATAAGTAAAGTTTTTTTCTAACCAGTTTTTCATGAGGTAATAGGAAACAGGCACGGATATTATAAAAGCAAGTATCACCCATTTCACAAATTCAAATGAAAGCATATTTACAATTTGATTAACGGCCCCGCCATGCACTTTACGAATACCAATTTCACGATGCCGTTGTTGGATCATGTATGATGTCATTCCGAGTAACCCCATGCAAGCAATAATCAATGCAAAAACGGAAAAATAACTCACGATTTTGCCCAGACGTTCTTCAGCCTTGTATTGCTGATCAACCACCTGATGGACAAACTTAAAATTAAAAGGATCTTCGGGGTATTTTTTCTTCCAGGCTTTTTCAATCTGGTCGATGATTGCAGTCTGGTTTGTTCCTGAAATCTTGATCACAATATCATCCATCGTATCCAGAAAAGTTATAAACAAAGGTCCAACCGGCTGATGCAAACTATTAAAATTAAAATCTTTAACAACACCAATTAAATTAAATCCCCAAAGCTCAATTTGATATGGATCTTCCCATCCATAAATTTTAACGGCAGCTTCATTCATCAAGTACCTTCCTGCCCTATCTGCTTCGTCGTCACTCGAAAAATTTCGACCACTCAGCATTTTTATTCCCATCAAATCGAAATAATTTGGATCGCATTTTAAATGGCGCATATTGATATCTTTGCCATTGACCTGGGCAAACATTCCATTTGTAATCTCACCGGGCACCGCATTGGCAAAAGATACTTGATCAACACCCGGTATTGCCAATAATTCATTTTTAAAATCCTGTGCATTAACATAAGCATTGTCTTTCGTTTTCAAGCGAAGTATATTTTCCTTTTCGAATCCCAAATTCAACTGCTTCACATAATGAATCTGACGATAGATAACGATGGTACCCACAATCATCACCAATGAAATTACAAACTGAAAAACCATCAGTGACTTTCGTGCAATAATTCCACCTTTACTGCTGGAGATCTTTCCTTTAATTACCTCAACTGTTTTGAATGAAGTGAGCGCCAGAGCCGGATATAAGCCCGAAACAACTCCGAGCAAGATAGCTCCTGCAATAAAAAAGAGATTGAAAGGGAAAGCATAAAAATCTTTGACCTGCAAATTTGTTTCAGCTAAGCGGTTAAATTCATCAATTGAAAACTCTGCCAATAAAAAGCCCATAACGAGCGAAATAAAAATAAGGAGAATGGATTCGGTTAAAAACTGCTTGATCAACTTTTGCTTATAAGCTCCAACTACTTTTCTGATGCCAACTTCGCGTGCACGACTGCTTGCTTTAGCTGTAGTAAGGTTGATATAATTGATGCAAGCAATAACCAATATGAATAATGCGATGCCGATAAACAACATCACAAACTGCTTATTTCCGCGTCTAAACTCTTCCGGAGCCTGAATTTTTTGGTTAAAATAAATCTCTCCATATTTTATTAAACCCCAATCGGCATCCCTCCCATATTGAGCTAATAAGTCTTGACTAAGCTTTTGTTCTAATTGTGGAATATCTGCATTTTTATCAAGTTCAACAAAGGTATTAATGCCCCAATCATTCGGGTTAGTGAGGGGTCCATTGGGGATATTAAGCAAGGCTGTAATTGAAACATAGGCATCCATTGCATAAGTAGAATTTTCGGGGATATCCGGTATGACCGCTTTAACAATAAGTTCAAATTGTTTGTTCCATAAAACTGTTTCTCCAACAGGATTTTTATCCTTGAACAGTGCTTTGGCCGAACGTTGGGTCAGAACGATTCCATTTCTTTCAACCAATGCATGCTCTAATTCACCATAAATGACACCGTTGCCAAAAATTTTAAAATAGGTAGAATCGACCAATCCCACCTTGTCAAAAGAAACATAATTCCCGTCATCCAAATATATTTCCGCATTAAAGATGATGGATCTACAAACCTTTTTGATTTCGGGATAACGCTCAGCAACAAATTCGGCAAAAAGGCCATTCCCAAAAATATGGCTTCTGTTTTTTTCGAATAGACAATAAATGTTTTCAGTATTTTGAAGATGCTTGTCCGTTGTTAACTCACTTTTTATATAAAGCGAAAGCAAAATAAATAAGGCAAAAGCAATACTCAAACCAAACAAATTAATTAAAGAAAACGTAAGATTTCTTGTGAAATTTCTAATTGCAATTTTTAAGTATGATTTAATCATTTTATTTTGAGTTAATTATTTCTGGAAATTTGGGAAGCCATCCCCAATCGGGGATGGCTTCCCAAAAATATTTACTCATATCTCAAACTATCAACAGGGTTCATTGTTGCTGCCCGATAGGATTGAAATCCAACAGTTATCAAGGAGATAAAAATCACTACAATGCCGCTTACTAAAAATATCCACCAATCCAAATCAATGCAAAAAGTAAAATTATTGCTCAACCATGTATTCATCAAATAATAAGAAAGTGGTGTTGAAATAATGAAAGCCAACACAACCCATTTCACAAATTCAAATGAAAGCATCTTAATAATCTGACTAACGGCACTTCCATGTATTTTACGAATTCCAATCTCACGATGTCTTTGCTGAATCATAAACGAAGTCATTCCGAGCAATCCCATACAAGCAATGATGAGTGCAAAAACGGAAAAATAAGTAATAATTGTCCCCAGCCTTTCTTCTTCCTTATACTGCTGATCAACAATTTGATCAACAAACCTAAAATCAAAGGGGTCTTCAGGGTATTTCTTAATCCAGGCTTTCTCAATTTTCTGGATTATTTCAGTTTGATTTGACCCTGAAATTCGAATATTAATTTGCTCCATTTGCCTAAAATAAGTAATAAACAAAGGACCCACGGGTTGATGCAAACTCTTAAAATTAAAATCTTTAACTATACCAATTAGCTTTAACCCCCAAAGTTTAATTTCGTACGGGTCTTCCCATCCATATTGCCTTACTGCTGCCTCATTGGTAATATACGTTTTTCTAATATCAGCCGAATCTGCCCATGAAAAATTACGACCACTTACCATTTCCAAATCAAATAAATCCATAAATTCAGGATCGCAATAAAGATGACGCATTTCTACTGCCTGTCCAGTTCGCTCATCATACATTCCATTGGTTATATATCCTGGCGTTCCTCTACTAAACGACACTTTCTCAACACCCGGGATAGCTAATAAATCAGTTTTCAGATCCTGTGCATTCATAAAAGCGTTATCCTTAGTTCTGAGGTGAATGACATTTTCTTTGTTAAAACCAAGATTCACGTTTTTCACATAATTAATTTGGAGGTAAATAACAATGGTTCCAACAATCATAACCATTGAAATAACAAACTGAAATACCATCAATACTTTTCGTGCAATATTTCCTCCCTTACTTTTGGTAATTTTACCTTTGATTACCTCAACAGTTTTAAAAGAGGTAAGGGCAAAAGCCGGATATAAGCCGGATAAAAATCCCAGCAAAATTGCACCAACTATAAAAAATAAATTATAGGGATAAGCATAAAACGCTTTAACATGTAAATTTGATTGTGCTAATCGATTAAATTCACTGATACTTAGTTCTGCAAGTAAAAAACCCAAAACCAAAGAAATAAAAATAAGGAATGTTGATTCGGTTAAGAATTGCCTGATAAGCTTTTGTTTATAAGCGCCTACGACTTTTCTAATTCCAACTTCTCGTGCTCTATTTCCGGCTCGAGCCGTTGTTAGATTAATATAATTTATGCATGCAATCAATAAGATAAAAATAGCGATCCCAAGAAATAACATTACAAATTGCTTGTTACCATGTCTGAAAGCATCAGGTCCATCAAAATATAATTTGGAATAGGGAAACAAGCCCCAATTGGTATCTCGTCCATACTCCTCTAATAAATCTTTGCTTAACTTTTCCTCTAAAAGTGGAATATTGGTATTCTCATGAACCTCTACGATGGTTGGAGTTGACCAATTACCTGGACTTGTTAACAATCCTTCATGAGTTTCCAGAAGTCTTTCTACAGATAAAAAGCACTCTACAAGATAGGTTGAATTCTTTGGTAGGTCAGGAATTACGGCATTAACAATAAAGTCATATTCATTACCAAGGCTTACGGTTTTACCCAATGGATTTTCATCCCCAAACAGCCCTTTTGATGTAGTTTCTGTTAGCACAATTCCATTATTACCTTTTAAAGCATCATCCAGATTCCCTAAAAGAACTTCGCTATCAAATATTTTAAAATAATTAGAATCAACCAAACCAAAATGATCCACCTTAATGAAGTGATCCTCATCGGCAAACAATTCTGCATTTGGCCAATAAAAAGTTCGACACACTTGTTTTACTTCAGGATAACGATCATTAACAAACTTAGCAAACATACCTCCTGTTGAAGTATGATTACTGTTTTTCTCATGTAGAATATAGATATTTTCAATATTCTTGATGTGCTTATCTGTGGATAGTTCGCTTGTGATGTAGAGCGAAAGCAATATAAATAAAGCAAAAGCAATACTTAATCCAAAAAGGTTAATTAATGAAAAAGTGATGTTTTTCGTAAAACTTCTGATCGCGATTTTCAAGTAGGATTTAATCATTTTATTTTGAGTTAATCATTTTATTTTGAATTATTTATTTCTGGAAGTATAGGAAGCTATCTCCAATTGGGGGTGGCTTCTCATACATATTTTACTCGTACCTTAAGCTATCAACTGGGTTCATCATTGCAGCCCGATAAGATTGCAGGCCAACAGTAATTAAGGAAATAACTACCACTACCAATCCACTCACCACAAAAATCCACCAATCAAGAGACACCTGAGAGATAAAGTTTTTATCCAACCATGTTCTCATGATTAAATATGAAATTGGAACAGAAATTACGAAGGCAATAAAAACCCATTTTACAAATTCGAAAGACAACATTTGTACAACTTGTTTAATGGAACTTCCGTGTACTTTGCGGATTCCAATTTCCCTTCTTCGTTGTTGAATCATATAGGAGGTCATTCCTAAAAGACCCATACTTGCTATAATTAAAGCAAAAATGGAGAAGTAAGAAACTATCTTCCCAAGGCGTTGCTCAGCTTTGTATTGTTGATCAATAATTTGATCTACAAAAGCAAAATTGAATGGGGTTTCAGGATACTGTTTTATCCAGGCTTTTTCAATTTTCTCAATGATTGTTTTTTGATTCGAACCACTTATTCGAATCGCCATTTTATCCATATCTCCCCAAAATGGCATAAATAAAGGTTGAACGGGTAGATGAAGGCTCTCATAATTAAAGTCTTTGACAATACCTATAAGCTTAAATCCCCAGGGTTTTATTGAATATGGGTCTTTCCAACCGTATTTTTTAACAGCTGCTTCATTAATTATGCAAGAACGATTATAGTCAGAATTATCCTCATTTGAAAAATTTCTTCCACTTGCCATTTCCAAACCCATTACATTAATATATTCATTGTCACATTCTAAAAGCCTCATGGTAATGTCTTCGCCATCAACTTTATCCCTCATACCATGCCCTACTTCACCAGGTACGCCATAACAAAATGAGATATTCTCTATCCCGGCAATTGCAAGCAATTCAGTTTTAAACGACTGTAAATTTTCAAAAGCCAAAGATTCATTTGTTTTCAATCGAATTACATTTTCCTTATTAAACCCAATATTTGTATGCCTTACATGATTTATCTGACGATAGATCACAATAGAACCAACAATCATAATTAAAGAAATGACAAACTGAAAAACCATTAATGCTTTCCGTGCAATAATGCCTCCCCGACTTTTGGATATTTTTCCTTTAATAACTTCCACTGTTTTAAAAGAGGTTAGTGCCAATGCAGGATATAAGCCGGAAACAACTCCCAAAACAATCGCCCCAATTAAAAAGTACAAATTATAAGGATATAGATAAAACCGTTTTACATGATAATTGGTCTCAGCAAGCAAATTAAATTCACCAATAAAAAGCTCTGCCAATATAAAGCCAATGATGAGTGCGAAGAAAATTAAGAATATTGATTCGGTTAGAAACTGCTTAATCAGCTTTTGCTTGAATGCTCCAACTACCTTTCTGATTCCTACTTCTCTTGCGCGATTAGCAGCTTGTGCAGTTGTAAGGTTTATATAATTTATACAGGCTATTATAATGATGAATAATGCAACGCCGATAAATAAAAATACAAATTGCTTATTCCCGTGTTCAAATTCTTCAGGAACGTGAACATCGCTAAAGTAAAGATCTGCATAAGGAATTAAACCAAAATTACTCTTCCGCTCAAATTGCGCCAACAAATCTTTACTTAATTTTTCTTCCAATAATTGAACATTTGTATTGTCCTTCAATTCAACAAAAGTATTCACAGACCAGCCCTCATTACTGTTAATAAGGCCTTCGCTTAATGTCAAATAACAATCGATAGAAACAAAACAATCTGCCTGATAGAATGCATTTTCCGGCAAATCTGGGATTACAGCATTTACAATAAAATCAAATTCATTTTCCATACTAACAACTTCACCAATTGGATTTTTATCGGCAAATAAAGCTTTTGCTGCAGTTTCAGTTAGCACCATCCCATTGTCTCCATCCAGCGCGTTTTCAAGATTGCCCAGAATTGCTTCATTCTGAAATATTTTAAAATAATTGGAATCTACCGCTCCGTAGTGATTGAAGTGAACAGAATGACCATCTTTCAGAAAAAAACTGGCATCCCAAACAAAAGATGTACAGGCTTCTTTTACTTCCGGAAAACGACTACTAATATAATCAGCAAATAAGCCACTCGTAAATATGTGATGGTCATTTCTTTCATGTAAAGAATAGATATTTTCGACATTCTCAATATGCTTATCTGTTGATAATTCACTTGTAGTATATAAGGATAAAAGTATAAATAAAGCAAAAGCAATACTTAATCCAAAAAGATTAATTAAGGAGAAAGTGAGGTTTTTAGTAAAACTCCTGATTGCTACTTTTAAGAAAGATTTTATCATTTTTTTTGTATTTATATTTCAAAAATCAAAACTAAATTTTACTGATATTAGCTACATATCTTTAATTTTCTAAGTAATCAAGGGCAAACTGAACCCAATCTTTAACAGACTTGTCCAAATAAATATCGGGTTGAATTCCAATATTGTCGATCGGATAGTCAGGAAGCCTCATTGCTCTCCATGTTGGAAGCATAATCGTATAATTTTCGCAGCCAAAATCAAAATAAGTAGCTGAACCATAATCCATTGCCCCATAAGTGGGAACACCCAATATTTTCACTTTTTTACTTTGCTTTGCTTCCATAACAAATGCTTCGCCTGAACTGGCAGTTAGTTTATTTGCTAATACAACGATCTGCTTTGGGCTTTTTTCTGCAATCTTAATTTCAGCTTCTGAAACATCCGAAGAATCAACATTCACAAATTTCCCGATATTACCTTCAAACATAGTAATCCATGCTCTTGCCATTTTCTTTCCAGCTTCATCATCAAACCATGCTTCCACATCATCAATAAGTGTTTGGGTAGCTAAAAATTCAGTCCCAACACTTCTTGTAGCATTTGTTAGAATGTATGGAAGGATCTCGTCATATGCATCATAGGTGCCGCCTAAATTATTTCTGAGGTCGATAATTAAATTTTCAGAGTTCTCAATTGCTTCTTTATTATCAGAAACCATTTTCTCAATTTTCTCTACATAAGCATCTTGAAAACTTGAAATGCATAATAAAGATGTTCTATCCGTTAATTTCGTAAAATAAAAACCATTTATTCGATCTAATTTAGAATTGATCTCACTTTCAGTCAATCTTGGTTTTGGTGATTTTTTTACAAATACGGCATTGATACTTTTGAACAATAAAATACTTGCATCAAATATCTCGTAATCTCCTTCATTTAAGGAATGGTTACCCATGTAATAGTTAGCTTTTTCATTTTGCATTAGGCTAAATTTAATTTCATTAGCTTTCCAACTTTGGCTGCTCGTTTCTATTACAAAACCCTGATATTCACTATCTATTTTTTTAATGCCAACCTTGTAATATGTCGACTCCCAGACACCCTCAAGTTCGTCATTTGATTGAGCTATGTATTTATAAAAATCGTCGAGATTAATATTAACTTTTATACTTGATTTTGCAGTGGATGGAGATTCATCAGAAGATTGGTTATTTTGAATCAACTGAACATGAGGATCTCTGAAATAGGATAAGTAGTCATTTAATAATTCGAAACAATTAGAGTCAACAGTATTCTGAGATTTGATTATTAACCCATCTTTAAAGCTATCATACATTCTTTTATCTGGTGTTTTTTCTTTAAAACCCGGATATTCACTTTCCATTTTTATAATTAGTTTGCCTAATGACTGTTCGCAGTTACATTCATTTTGTGCGAATAATGATATGGTCATGACCAAAATCAGTAGTATAAAAATACTTTTTTTCATCTGTTTATTTTATATTATTATTAGTTATCAAATTTTCATTTATGCTGTTTTACTAATTATCTCTAAAAGTCAATACTCACAAAAAACTTAATTGTATCAGAATTTACCAATGATGAGAGTTAGTCAAAACGAGTGCCAAAAATACTTATGCCTCTATAATAGACACTTAGCATAAGCGCAGAATAAAAAAAATCAAAACTGTTCAGCTTCTGAACAATTTATGTTCATGATCTGAACAATTTACTATATTTGCCTTAGCAGCAAAATACAATTCAATGAATAAAGCCAAAGGAAATATTTTAATAATTGACGATAATGAAAGTATACTTCTGACTTTAAAGCAATCATTGAAGTATGAATTTCAGGAGATTGAAACAACACGAAACCCAAATCAAATTCCCAGTTTTCTAGAGCAAAAAGATTGGGACATTATTTTGTTAGATATGAATTTTAAAGCCGGAATTAACTCGGGCAATGAAGGATTGTTTTGGCTGCGAAAAATTAAAGAGCACAATCCCTTTATACTTGTCATTTTAATAACAGCTTATAGCGAAGTAAATATTGCAGTTAAAGGAATTAAAGATGGAGCCTACGACTTTATAACTAAACCATGGGATATTGACAAACTAATTTCAAGTTTGCATGCTGCACTCAAACTTAGAGAATCGGAACGAAGAGTTAAAAATCTTGAAAACAAACAGGAAGTTTTGATTCAGAATAGCCTAAATATGAACAATGATTTTCTAGGTTCATCGCCACAAATGACTGAAGTATTTAAAACCATACATAAGGTTGCGACAACTGATGCAAACATCCTAATACTCGGAGAGAACGGGACTGGCAAAGAATTGGTAGCTCAAGAAATTCATAAATTATCTTCTAGAAAAACAGAACCTTTTGTAAGTGTTGATTTGGGATCAATTAACGAAAATCTTTTTGAGAGTGAAATGTTTGGTCATAAAAAAGGTGCCTTTACAGACGCACAAACTGACCGGACAGGTCGCTTTGTGGCAGCTTCAGGGGGAACTTTGTTTTTAGATGAAATCACAAACCTTTCAATGAATTTACAGTCGAAACTATTAAGCGTACTTCAAAACAGAAAGCTTAGTCCGGTTGGATCGGATCATGCCATCCCTATTGATATCAGGCTAATTTCCGCAACCAATAAAGATCCTTTTTTACTTATCGACCAGGAATTATTTAGAGAAGATTTGCTTTATCGTTTAAACACCATTAAAATTGAATTGCCGCCACTGCGCGACAGAGGAGATGACATTTTAATCATTGCAGATTTCTTTCTTAAAAAGTATAGTCAAAAATATGGTAAAAGTGTTTTAAAAATTAGTAATTCAGGCATCGAATCTCTACTAAATCATCCCTGGCCGGGCAATGTTCGAGAGCTAAAACATACGATTGAAAAAGCAGTTATTCTTGCTGAATCTAATATTCTCAGTACTGAAGATTTCAGAATTGAAAAAAAGACAACAAACAATTGGGATTTAGGTTCTTCGAACCGCTTGGTGGATGTTGAGAAGTTTACCGTTAAGAAGGTCCTCGATAAACACCGGGGCAATCTCACTAAAGCTGCAAAAGAATTAAATATCTCGCGTACAACTTTGTACCTAAAAATTGAGAAACATGGGCTTTAATCGATTCTATTTTTCCATCATTGTAAGAGTAGTCCTGATTGTGATCACCGGAATTTTGTTTTCATTTTTTCTGGGTCAGGAAGATAAAATTATGGCCAGTATTATTTCTGTAATTCTGATTATCATTCAAACTGTTGTATTAATAACTTATATAAATAAGACCAACAGAAATCTGGCAACTTTTCTACTTCGGATTCAAGCAAAAGATACAGCCGTAAATTATCAAGATGATCAAATTGCCAAAAGCTTTAAAGGCCTTAATCTCTCATTCGAACAAATAAGTAAAGAGCTACAACAAATTAGAATTGAAAAGGAGCAAAAAACGCACTACTTAAATACGATTGTAGATCACACTAAAATTGGTATTATTGCATTTGACGAAAAAGGGAATATTGAACTTTTTAATCCGGAAGCTTCTGCAATTTTGCATTGCGAATCTTGTAAATTCATGAGTACGCTTCTCGAAAAAGTGCCCATTTTTCATCAGGCAATCACAGATGTCAGCACTCCATTATCTCTGTTAATTAAGATAAATTTGAATTCTGAAATTCAAAATCTGGCCTTAAAAAAAACACGAATCAATATTGGAACAAAAACCATTCATATCATTTCATTTCAAAATATTAAACGAGAATTAGATCATAACGAATTGGAATCGTGGCAAAAGCTAATTCAGGTTTTGAATCATGAAATTATGAATTCGCTCACTCCAATAACTTCTTTATCAAAGGTGATAAGTCGTTATATTCATAAAGATGGGATCATTAAAAAGGCATCCGAACTGAATGATGAAATTATTAAAGACATCGCCATAAACACAGAAATTATTGAAGAGAGAGGAAAAAGCTTGACTGATTTTATTGAAGTTTATAAAAACATCACTAAGAATCCAAAACTTCATTTAACCAAATTTAGAATTGCTAAAACGGTTGAAAAAATAAGAAGATTTTATAGAGAAAAATTTGAAGATCAAAATATCGAATTCAACATTGAAATTGATAAGGATATTGAACTTTTTGCTGATGAATCATTGATTGAACAAATGCTAATCAATTTGATCAAGAATTCAACAGAAGCCTTAGTTAAACAAACTAAACCCTTTATTAACATTCGTGCAAACAATACAAGTGACGGTGGAATAATGATCAGAATTGAGGACAACGGTGACGGGATTCCGGCAACGGAATTAGATAAAATATTTATTCCTTTTTATTCAACAAAAGAAAACGGTTCGGGCATTGGATTAAGCTTATCGCGACAAATTATGTATTTGCATAAAGGAAGTATTTCTGTGCTATCAACTCCAGGAAAAGAAACAATTTTTAGCTTAAAATTTTAAAACAATTTCTATTAGAAATAATAGGGACGCCATCCCTAATTGGGGATGGCGTCTAAGAAGTTTTTATTCATATCTTAAACTGTCAATTGGGTTTTGGGTTGCAGATTTTAAAGACTGATAACTTACAGTTATAAGCGCAATAAAAACTGAAAGGACTGCTCCAAGTGCAAAGTTTATCCAACTTAATTTTACCGGGTATGCAAAATTTGCCAGCCATTCAGTCATATAATAATACGCAAATGGCCAGGCAATGACGTTTGCAATCAATACCCATTTCATAAAATCTGTATTGAGTAAACGAAGAATAGCGAAAATCCCAGCACCTTGCACTTTTCGAATTCCAATTTCTTTGGTTCTGATTTCTGTTAAGAAGGAAGCCAGACCAAACAATCCGATACATGCCACAAAAATGGCTATTAACGTAAAGGCAGTAAATAACTTTCCCATTCTAATATAAGAGATATAACTTTCCTGAAAGTTTTCATCAATAAAGAGATAGTCAAATGGTGCATTATTTGATATTTCAGCCCATTTTTCCTCAACTTGTTTTAAGGCCTTCTCCTTATTTTTTGCATTTAATTGTAAAATAATATTGGGCATTCCTGTTTCACGATAATGATAAGCACAAGGCTCTACTTTTGATAAGAGTGATCGGAAATGAAAATTTTTGAGAACCCCCACAACCTTGAAATCAATATTGGGAGTTTCATCTCCAATTCTGATTGATAACTTTTTACCGATAGGTTCATCCCAATTATACCGCTTGGCAAGTTCTTCATTAATCAGGATTGATAAGGTATCTGTCCTAAATTCATGTGAAAAATTTCTTCCCATTATAATTTCCATTCCCATGGTTTCAACAAATTGATCGTCGATAGTACTGTTGTAAATTATTACAGGATTGGTTTCATCACCACCTTCAGGATAATACCCTGAACCACGAAAACCCGCTCCAGGAACGCTACCTGAAATACTCACCATTTCAACATTTGCTAATGATTTAAATTCATTTTTTAAAACTTCAGCTTTATTTCGTAGAGCTTCATTTCTCATTGGGATAAGAATTCGATTTTCACCATCAAAACCCAAATCTTTATTTTGCATAAAATTTAGTTGGGCATAAATTACAGAGGTGCAAATAATTAATGCCACGGCGATGCTAAACTGGATTACGACCAACACATTACGCAATAAAGATTTTTTCTTGCCTTTTAATTTCTCTCCTTTTAATGCTGAAATGGGGGAAAATGAGGACATATAAAAAGCAGGATACGAACCAGCTAAAATCCCAACAATAAAAGTTATGGCCACAAAAAATCCGATAATGGCTAATTTATTACTGAATAAGCTTTGACTACTATTATGTTGATAAACCAAATCGTTAAACATGGGCATAGTAATTTGAACAATCTGCAGCGAAATGATAAAAGCAATTACACTAAACAAAATAGATTCACCCAAAAATTGACGGATTAGTTGTGGCCGATCTGCGCCATGAATTTTACGCATCCCCACTTCTTTTGCTCTTTTAAATGATCGAGCCGACGCCAAATTCATATAATTAATACAAGCGATAAACAAAATAAATATGGCTATTGCAGAGAATAAATATACATAGGTGATGTCTCCACTATTATCATTTTCTTGTTCCAAATCTGAATACAAATGAATATCAGCAATCGGCTGTAAAAATAAATCAAAATGTACACCCATATCAATTAATTGCTGGGTATGTCGTACTTTAAATTCATCAAATTTTTCTTCCAACTTAAGATAATCGGCGTTCTTTTCTAACATGATGTATGAATACATACCAATGTTTCCCCAGTTATTTTGTCGATAAAAGATCGAATTTGGATCGTTTATATCCATGCTTACAATCAACTCAAACTGGATTTGAGAATTAGGCGGAACATCTTCCATTACACCGGTAACCTTATAAGAAGTGGCATCATTGATTCGGATAACTTCACCCACGACGTTATTCTCACCAAAGAATTTCTTGGCAGTAGTTTCAGTTAATACGATACTATTAGGATTCAATAAAACCTCTGCACGATCGCCCTGAAGAAGTTTAAATGAGAAAATTTCTAAAAATGAAGAGTCGGCATATAAAATACCTTCCTGAATAAATTTCTTTTCTCCGACATTAAATTCCTGGCCTCCTCCGTAAGTAAAACGGGTATTCGCAATTACTTCAGGATAATCTTCTCGTAAGGCTACTCCCATCGGGGCACTTGTAACGGCTAAGTTCATTGTATTTCCACCTATAAGGGCATCAACACCAACCCTGTATATTTGATCTGATTTTTCGTGAAACTTATCGTAACTCAGTTCAAAAAAAACATAGCTGAGAATTAAAATACAAACAGACATCCCAATGGCCAGGCCACCAATATTTATTATTGAATATGATTTTTGCCTGAGCAAATTACGTAATGCGGTTTTCAGATAATTCTTGATCATCCTTAAGTTTTTAGGTTAAAATAAATTCAAATATAGCAATTTTTGAATAGAACAACTAAACTATTAGTTGATGATTATTCATGGAAGGAAAATTTTTGGCAGCAATAAATATAAGCGAATAATTTGAGATATGCATAATTTATACTAATTAAAAAAGGGCGAAGGAAGTACCTTCACCCTAGCGTTTTAAGATCATCGTGAAATCCAAAGATTTTAAATTTACTAATGTTTATTTAGATTCTTGATTCCGAATACCGGATAATGAAGCCACATTGCTTTTTGTATACTATATTCGGTTTTCAATCTACCGAATTTTGTATTCCTTTTAGTCCCTTATTCGCACTTAAGTGCGTCCACAGGATTTGAACTGGCAGCCCTATAAATATGAAAGGCGATAGTTAACATTCCGATAATAAAAGAAATTACTCCTCCGGTTATAAAAGTCAATACCCCGAGTTTAGCTTGATAAACAAAATTGACCTCAAGCCAATCATTAAGAAAATACCATGCAAGCGGACTTGCAATCACAAAAGCTATTAATATTAAAATCACAAATTCTTTGAATAGCAATCTCAAAATTGATACAAGGGAAGCCCCAACTACTTTTCTAATTCCAATTTCTTTGGTACGCTGCTCAGCAATAAATGATGATAATCCAAGTAACCCAAGTAATGCAATAAACACCGACAGTAAAGAAGCGATAGTAAATACTTTTCCAATATTGTCCTCGGCCTGATACATATCATCCATTACAGTTGCCAAATAATCATAATCAAATGGATGTATGGCACCAAATTCATTCCATTTATCCTCAATATATTGAATGGTTTCTTGTCGGTTATTTTTGCCAATTTTTATGGAAACAAAATTGCTTGGCTCATCATTTAAAAACATCGTTAAAGGTTCGATGGCATTATGCATTGATTTATAATGAAAATCCTTAACTACGCCAATAACTTTTGTGCTTCTGACAAAAGTTCCATCCAATTGCAATCCGAATCCGATTTTTTTTCCAATCGGATTATCAGTCCATCCAAGTTCTTTGGCGCATGCTTCATTGATAATCACCCCCTCCTGTAAATCAGTTCCCATATCACGCGAATAATTCCTTCCTTCGACAAATTCTATATCGTATAAATCTAAAAAATCATAATCAATAAATGTAAGATTTAGTGTTTCCTCAACCATTTGGCTACCCCCCGAATTTCCAGTCGAATCAGATCCAAATTTTGTATCCTGCTCCACTTTCATCACAATAATTCCATTAATGTTTCCGGGATACCCATTTGAAGTAGACAAGTTTTCAACATTTGGGTTTTGCATAAGTTCCTCTCTAAATGTTGGCATTTTTTTCAAAAAGTTAGTATCTGCCTGAACGGTTGCAACCAATACATTATTTTTATCAAACCCTAAGTCTTTTGATCGTAAAAAGTTTAATTGTTTTGAAATTACTAGGGTACCAACAATCATGGCAATGGAAATGACAAACTGAAAAACTACCAAAACTTTTCGCAAAGTTCCTCTTGATTTTCCGGAACTTATTTTTCCTTTTAGCACCTTTACAGGTAAAAAAGATGAAAGATAGAATGCAGGATAACTGCCAGATAACAAACCAACTACAACAGCAATTCCAAAAGTCCAAATAATATTATTAAAAGATTGCGTGGTTCCAAACGTTAAACTTTTACCTGCTATTTCATTAAAAAATGGCAAAATTAAATAGGCCGCTAAAATTGAAATTAAAAAAGCAATCATAGCTAAGATCAATGACTCACTTAAAAATTGACGCATCAGTTGGGATCGTACCGCTCCAATTACTTTTCTTAAACCAACTTCTTTTGCTCTGTTTGCCGAACGTGCCGTTGCCATATTCATATAGTTTATTCCAGCAATAACCAGGATAAATCCTGCTACGATGGAGAAGATAAGCACATAACCTTTATTTCCCGTTGGTTCATCATTTTTAAAGGTTGAATTAAGATGAATTTCGGCCAATGGCGTTGCCATTGCAACAAAACTTCCATTAATTTGATCTCCCAGCGATTTCATGTATTTTTCATAAAAAAGTGGAAATTTATCGAGGATGGCATCTACTGATGAATTTTCTTTTAGCAAAACATATGTATAAGGCCCTATATTCCAAAACTGACCCGGTTCAAAACTATTAAACCGCTCTCTTCCTATTCGTTCAGATAATGTAACAATTGAAAATAATCCATTGTATTTAAGGTGCGTATTATTTGGTTGATCCTTTATTACTCCCGTAATTTTAAAGGTCATCTCATTTGCTGCTTTAATTATTTCCCCTATCGGATTATTGATACCAAAATATTTTTCCGAAAGGCTTTGATTAATCACACAGGTATTCGGTTCGGTTAATGCATTTTCTGCTGTACCATAAATAAATTCATGTGTGAAAATATCAAATATGGTTGAATCGGCCCAAAACAGCCGATCTTCATAATATTCATTTTCGTCTACTTCAATCAACATTCCATCACCACCAAGTAACCTCACAAACTCTTCAACCTCCGGATATTCAACTTTAAAAGCTGGGCCAAGGGGAACAGCACTTACGGCAAAAAGATCATCTTTACCAGCAATTGTAAAGTGAGATTCAAGCCTATAAATTCGCTCATATTTAACATTATGTTTATCATAATTCAACTCATTCTGATTATACATCAGGATTATGATGGTGGCCATAAAACCAATAGCCAGACCCAAAATATTTATGAACGAATAAAACTTATTTCGTACGATATTCCGATAAGCACTTTTTAAGTAATTTTTTATCATGATATAAACTGGTTAAGTTTCATTACTTAGACGTAAAAAAATCCTTTGTATTACACTTTTTCAGCATAAATCTAAAATTTTTTTCCTTCTGCTATAAACGATTCGATAAGAAAACTTTAGGAGAAAAATATTCCCGGGATAAACTTTTGACAAATCCTCAAAATCATTTCTAAAGTTGTAGTATCCTTTTGAATTATCACCAGTACGCCCTTGTGCCTAAACCAAATAAATAAACGAATCCGGCCTGTATTCACAGCGTGCCACTAGATCTAGATCTGAATTAAAAAATAAAATTGGAGTTAAGCAAAAAGGTGATGCCATCAATTACTTGATATAAAATTGAAATTCCATAATTATTTGAACTACCAAAGCCCATGCACTATGATCAAATTTAGCGTCAATGTTTTGTGGATTGCCTGTTCATAAAGTCTTATATGTTCCTTATCTCATTCAATCGAATTGTTATTTTTAGTCATTGACCACAAAAGATATGGTTTTTCTGCATATTCAGGTATTGGAATAACAAACTTTTTATGGCAGCCGATAATAAACTTTTCCAACTATTTTCCATCCTTCATCAAATTTATAAAGTGACAGATAGTCGATAAAAATATCCTTTCCTGCTTTCGACAGTTTAATTTTTGCAACAGCTGCAGTTCCTTCCACATCTATATTCATGAATTCGCATTTCATTTTTTCTTCCTCCGTGAAAGGGATTGGATTTTGAGCCTTTCTTGCTTTTGAACTTTCTATCCAATTATAAATAGGTAATTTTTCGAGTTTATTATTTTGAAGGATTAGTAAATTAAAACCCGGGTGAAATCCTTTTTCAATTTGAGAAATTTCTCCTTTATTATGAATCCCATCTATATAGGCAGACAGTATTAATTTCTTGATGCTTTCTTTTTCAAGATTTACATCACCACTTTGTGCAAATCCACTAAGTAGAGTTAAGGCACAAATAAAAGTCACAATTAATTTTTTCATATTTGAAAGATAAAATATTAAACAATTCAATTTTAGTATCAACCTTTTATTTTTCAGTTTTTTTTCTGAACATTAATGGGATATTTTCAGTTGTCGGGGCACCAATTTCAACTAGTTCCCAGTTTTTATCATATTCGGCAATTTTATGACGAAGAACCTGAACTTTATCTTTTGGAGGCACATCATTTCCTTCCCAATCTAATAACTCAACTCTGTATTCCATGGTTTTTTTTCGACCATTAATACGTACGTCAATTTCAACATTTTGTTCTCTATCTATGTCTGGTATTAATACTACTACTTCTCTCATGATATCTGTTTTTAAGGTTATGGATTTATTAGACTATTTAATCCGAACATCATGCTAATTTTTAAGGTGCAATACATTTCAATGAACACAAAATACTTCTTTTCCTGTGAAATTGTGCAAAATCTATCAGAAGCCCAAACCACAAGGAAAGAAGTACTTTATATAAAATATATTATTTTTTAATTGGCTAAAAGGCATTCAAAAACCTATAGCACTTGTTTCCAGTAGTTCTTAAATTGTTGCTGCACTTTTAATATTTTCATTAATAATCTGACCATCAAATAGCCTGATTACTCTTTGAGCATATTCCGAATCTCTTTGAGAGTGTGTAACCATAATAATGGTAGTTCCAGATTGATTCAGTCCTTCAAGTAAATTCATTACTTCTTCACCATGTGCAGAATCCAAATTACCAGTTGGCTCATCCGCAAGAATTAAACTTGGCTTCGCAACAACAGCTCTTGCGACGGCAACTCTTTGTTGCTGACCACCTGACAGTTGTAATGGGAAATGCTTTTTACGGTGGATAATTTGCATTTGCTCTAATACCTCTTCAACACGTTTTTTTCTTTCGCTTGCACTGTATCCAAGATAGATTAAAGGTAATTCAACATTCTCAAAAACATTAAGTTCATCAATTAAATTAAAGTTCTGAAAAACAAAACCAATATTGTTTTTTCTCAATTTTGCACGTTGTTTTTCACTGTGTTTTGCAACCTCATTGTCAAGGAAAAAATACTCACCCCCTGTTGGGTTATCAAGTAATCCAAGAATATTAAGTAATGTTGATTTACCACACCCTGAAGGGCCCATGATTGCTACAAATTCGCCTTTATTAATTTCAAAGGATACATTGTTTAATGCAGTAGTTTCGACTTCGTCAGTTCGAAAAACTTTTGATAGATTAGTTGTTTTTAACATATGAAATGATTTTTATATAAATTATTTTTAATTATTTTCCAATAGGTTACAGTATTATTTACCTGAATACAAGTTTGTCTTTACTTCCAAATGAATCGTATGAAGATACAATAACATTTTCGCCTGGCACCAATCCTTCAGTAACCTCATAGTAATTTGTATTTTGTCGGTTAAGTCTAATAGGTCGTTTAACAGCAAAGCTACCTGTTTCATCCACAACATAAATCCAGTTTCCACCTGTTTCCTGGAAAAAGCTACCTCGCTTAATGATGATTGCATCCGATTCGCCACTAAATTTTAAACGTAGTTGAATGGTTTGCCCCCGCTTAATACTGGGTGGATAACCATCAATAAAATAAAGATCAACCTGAAATGAACCATTGGTTACATCCGTATAAATTTTAGATATCTCGAGAGAATATCTTACACCATTAAAATCAAATTCGGCACCTTGTCCTATAAAAACACGAGAGATATAACGCTCATCGGGATTGGCACGAAGTTTAAATCCATCCTGTTTGTCAATCTGACCAAGTCGTTCACCAGCTCTTTTAGTCTCACCAATCTCAACACTAAAGGATGAAAGTTTACCCGTTGCGGGTGCTTTGATATAAGCATTTTCTATATTCCTTCTGAGTAAAGCCATGTTTTGTTCCAATCTATCCAGAGAGGTATTAATCGACTTTGTTCTGCTTGCTCCAGACATTGAATCCAAACGTTGCAGATTTAAGGAAATATCTAATTGCTTCATCGTAAAATCATATTCACGTTTAGCATCTTCAAATTCTTTGGGAGAGATCACTTTTTCATCATATAATTGAACTTTACGTTCAAAATCAATTTTTGTTTTGTCGATGGTGTACTCTAGGTTAACAATTTCTTTTTGACGCAAGAAGGTATTCTGTTCCAATGCCAGCTTGGTGGTGTTTAAATTATTTCTTTCAGCAAACATTCTGGTTTCTTGCTCCATATAACTTAACTCCATTTGAGTATTGAGAAGTTTAATGATGGTATCTCCTTCTTTCAACATCGCTCCATCTTCAACAAATTTTTGTTCAACAACTCCCCCTTGTGCCACATCAATATAATTTGTGTTTTTCGGAAATACAACTCCATCAATGGGGATGAACTCCATAAATTTATCTGCCAAAACAGGTGCAATTGTGAGCTGATTTTTATCTACATATAATTTACTTGATTTATCACGAAGGAATATTAAGTAGACGATAAAAAATACAAATGCAGCGATTGCAACAATACTTGCTATCTTCTTAGGAGGCCACTTCTTCTTTTCAATTACTCTATCCATTTTTTAAAATTTAACGATTTTAACACTATTTAACTAAATGCATGCCACTAATTATAATAAGCTATTTATCTGCTATTTATGCCCATACTTATGAGAAGCTTTACACCATATTGTTCGATATCGTTCAATTTTTTGTACAAATACGAACAGAATTCATACCTTTACAGCCTTTGTTTAAATTCATTCAGTTTTATGCCTCACAATTATGGAGAAATTAGATGCCAAAGTTTTAATCGTTGATGATGACCAGGACGTGCTTTTAGCAGCCAAATTGTTTCTGAAACAGCATATTAGCATTGTTCATACCGAAGCGAATCCTGCCAATATTCCTGATTTACTCAGAAATGAAAGTTATGAATTGATTCTACTTGACATGAATTTTTCTCCTGATGCAACCAGCGGTAAGGAAGGATTTCATTGGATGAATAAAATACTTGAAATTGATCCTAGTTCCATCGTTATTTTAATAACCGGTTATGGTGATATCGAATTAGCCGTGCAAGGAATTAAGGAAGGAGCTACAAATTTTTTACTAAAACCCTGGGAAAACAAAAAACTTTTAGCAACCATTACTACTACCCTTCAACTTAAAAAATCAAAGGTTGAATTAGAAGATTTAAGATCTAAACAAAAGGTTTTAATTGCCGATACCAACCATCCTTATAGTGATTTAATTGGTGAATCAGAGACAATGCAAAAGGTATTAAATACGGTTCAAAAAGTAGCTGTAACAGATGCAAACGTATTAATATTGGGAGAAAATGGAACCGGTAAAGAATTGATCGCCCGTGCCATTCACCGAGCTTCAAACCGAAAAGATCAGGTTTTTATTAGTGTTGACCTGGGAGCCATTTCCGAAAGTTTATTTGAGAGTGAATTATTTGGATTTAAAAAAGGGGCATTTACCGATGCCAAAGAAGACAGAGCAGGGCGTTTCGAAGCTGCAAACAAAGGAACTATTTTTTTGGATGAAATCGGGAATTTGACATTTAGTTTGCAATCGAAATTATTAAGTGTTTTACAAAATAGAAAGGTAGTTCGCTTAGGTACCAATAAAGAAATTCCGATTGATGTTCGGTTAATTTGCGCAACCAATATGCCTCTCTACCAAATGGTGAACGACAATAAATTCCGACAGGATTTATTGTACCGAATAAATACGGTAGAAATTCAAATTCCATCTTTACGAGAGAGAGTTGAAGACATTTCGCTTTTAGTTGATCATTTTTTAGATATCTATTGCAAAAAGTATAAAATTTCGAAAAAGCGTTTAAACTCTAGCACTGCTAAAAGACTAGAAAAGCATACCTGGCCTGGTAATATCAGAGAATTACAACATGCGGTGGAAAGAGCCGTTATTATGAGTGAATCTGATTTATTGGAACCGCAGGATTTTTTCATCTCACAAAATGATGCAGATCGTGACTCAAACTCGATACCATCAAACATGAACCTTGAAGAAACTGAAAAGATGCTCATCAGAAAAGTGATCGATAAGCATGGAGGTAACATTAGCAAAGCTGCGAAAGAACTCGGATTAACAAGAGCCTCTTTATATCGGAGAATAGAAAAATATGGTTTATAATAGATTTCGTCTTCTGGTAATCGCCAGAATTATCTTACTCGCCATTTCAATTTTTCTGCTCATTTATTTGGCAGAATTTGAAAAATACCTGATTAGTATTGTAATCGTGGGAACCTTAATTGTTGTTCAGGTTATTAGCACCATACGCTTTGTTGAGCGCACGAATAAAAAACTTGGAAAATTTCTTGAAAGTATCAGACATGCAGATTTTGCAAGCACCTTTTCTGATAAGGGAATGGGCAAAAGTTTCGAGGGATTAAACAATGAGTTTAATCAGATTATCAATGAATTTAAGCGATATCGAACCGAAAAAGAAGAACATTTCAATTATCTGCAAACAGTAGTTCAACATGTAAGTATTGGAATTATTTCTTTTACCAGAGATGGAAAAGTTGACGTTGTTAATACAGCCGTAAAACGACTTTTTAAAATTTCAAACCTTCGTTATATTGATGATCTAAGACTCATCAAAAAGGATTTGCCGGAAATGTTACACAAAATGAAAGCCGGAGACAATACCCTGATCAAATTATTTGTCAAAGATCAAATGTTGCAATTGTCAGTTTACGCAACAGAATTTAGAATGCGAGGTGAAGAATATGTTTTAATTTCAATTCAAAATATTCATGCCGAACTAGAAGAAAAAGAGATTGAATCGTGGCAAAAACTAATCCGAGTTCTAACTCACGAAATCATGAATTCCATTACACCAATCTCCTCACTTGCATCAACTGTGCAGGAAATGATGTTTGTTGATCCTGATGCTGATCGAAAATTAAAAGCCTTAGATCAAGATGATTTAGATGGGATTGGAAGTGCTTTAAAAACAATACAGAGCCGAAGTCAGGGCTTACTAAACTTCGTTGAGATTTATCGAAATCTAACCCGAATTCCAAAACCAAATTTCAGATATTTTGAGATCAAAGAATTACTTGAACGTACATCAGAATTGATGAAACCAAAGATGGAAAAAATCAATATCGATTGTTTTTCAAAAGTAATCCCTGAAGATTTAAAAGTCACCGCAGATCCTGATTTAATCGATCAGGTGATTATCAACCTATTACTTAATGCCATCGATGCCGTTAAAGAGTTAAAAAATCCTCGCATTTCCATCATGGCATATAAAAATGATGCTGAAAGAACAATCATTGACATTTCAGATAATGGTGACGGGATAAAACCCGATATTCTTGATAAAATTTTTATGCCCTTTTTCACCTCCAAAAAAACAGGTTCAGGAATTGGATTAAGTTTATCACGGCAGATCATGAGTTTACATAAAGGTGCAATTTCTGTGAAGTCGAGTAAAAAAGAAGGAACAACATTCACACTAACTTTTTAGGGTTATGACAAAAGACGCCAAAACTAAACTTGCAATACATCCCATTCTAACTAAGAGATGGAGTCCTAGAGCTTTTAAAAATAAGCCCGTGGCTGATGACTCAATAATAAAAATGCTTGAAGCAGCACGCTGGGCACCTTCGTCGATGAACGATCAGCCTTGGCAAATTATTTTTGGGAAAGATCAAGATGAAACTTACAAAAAAATATTTGAAATATTAGTTGAGTTCAATCAAATGTGGGCAAAAAGTGCACCTGTTTTAATGCTCTGTTGTGGCAATAAATTAAGAGAAAACAATGAGCCGAATGGTGCCTATAAATACGATGTTGGACAAGCAATTGCTCATCTATCAATTCAAGCCATGAGCGAAGATATTTATGTTCATCAAATGGGTGGATTTTCAAAAGAAAAAGCCAGTAAATTATTTCATCTTCCCGAAAATATTGACCCACTAAGTGTCATTGCAATTGGATATCTGGGTGATTCCGAAATTTTACATCCACGTTTGCAAGTATCGGAAAAGGCCGAACGTGAAAGAAAGTCATTAGAAGATTTTGTATTTCAGAATAAATTTGGAGAAGTTTCTCCCTTAATTAAATAATCAGATGAAAACTATATATCAAAAAGTTGGATTTTTTAGTTTTATTTTAATTTTCACCGTCTCGTGTGGAAATGCAAAACAATCATCAGAGAAAAACACAGCAAATCATAAGATTGAAGAAACACAAGTTTTCATTCCTGAGTTTAATGCAGATTCAGCCTATTATTTTGTTGAAAAACAATTAAGTTTTGGGCCGCGAACACCTGGTTCTGAAGCACATCAAAATTGTTTAAATTATTTAGAATCCACACTTAAACGTTTTACGCCGGATGTTCAAATCCAGCACTTCAAAACCCGATTATTTAACGGAGAAATTATCGATGGGAAAAACATAATCGCCTCTTTTCAACCGGAAAAGAAAAACAGAATTTTACTTTGTGCGCATTGGGATTCGCGTCCGTTTGCCGATCAGGATGATAATCCATCGAATCATGATAAACCCCTACAGGGAGCAAATGATGGTGCAAGCGGGGTAGGCGTTTTGGTTGAAATTGCTCGCCATTTAAGTGAACATCAAAGCTCAGCGGGTATCGATATCATTTTTTTTGATGTAGAAGATTCGGGTACTTATGGCAATAATGACAGCTGGGCTCTTGGCTCACAATACTGGTCGAAAAACCCACACCAAATTAATTACCGAGCCCGATTTGGAATTTTATTGGACATGGTTGGTGGCTTCAATCCTATTTTTACAAAAGAAGCAACTTCTATGCGCTATGCACCCGGAGTGATGAATAAAGTTTGGAAAACAGCTGCTAAACTTGGCTACACAGATTACTTCGTATCTACCGAAACCAGTGGTATTTTAGACGATCATGTTCCAATTAATGAAAATTTAAATATTCCTACCATTGATATCATTCATTACGACGACATGAACTCAACAGGTTTTTTTGAACATTGGCATACTGTGGGCGATGACCTTTCGGTAATTGATCCCATTAGTTTAGGTGTTGTTGGGCGAACTGTAATGACGGTTATTTTTGAAGAAAAATAGAATAAAGGATTACAAAAGATCATTCGCCAAATTGGCCAATTCTGAACGTTCTCCTTTCTCCAATCTTATATGCGCATAAATTTCGTGATGTTTAATTTTATCAATTAAATATGATAATCCGTTACTTTGAGAATCAAGGTAAGGAGTATCAATTTGATAAATGTCACCAGTAAAAATAATTTTTGTGTTCTCACCTGCTCGGGTAATAATCGTCTTAACTTCGTGAGGGGTTAAATTTTGTGCTTCATCTACAATAAAACAAACATTAGAAATACTTCTTCCCCGGATATAAGCAAGCGGTGTAATGACCAATTTCTCTGAATCTAAAGCAGTGGTGATGGCCTTAAATTCCTTGTCATTTTCCTTAAATTGGTTTTGAATGAATTTTAAATTATCCCAGAGTGGTTCCATGTAAGGATTAATTTTATCCTTGATATCACCAGGTAAATAGCCAATGTCTTTATTGCTTAGAGGTACAATCGGTCGGGCTAAATAAATTTGTTTGTAAAATCGTTTTTGATCTAAAGCCCCTGCCAGTGCGATGAGTGTTTTTCCCGTTCCGGCAACTCCTTGCAACGTAACCAATTTAATATCAGGATTCATAATAGCGTGTAAAGCAAAAACTTGCTCAGCATTTCGAGGCGAAATTTTATAGGCAGGTTTTTTTTCAACACGCTCTAGCTTTTTTGTTATCGGATTATAACAAGCCAAAGCTGAGGTTCGGTTATTTTTTAAAATAAAGTAATGATTTGGATGACATTCTTTTTCCCCAATATCTTTTAAACTGCAACTTCCTTCGGCATACAGTTTATCAATTACTGCTTTATCCACATCTTCAATAACTGATTTTCCAGAATAAAGAGAATCAACATCTTTAACCTTACCGGTTTCAAAATCTTCTGCAGGTATACTCAGCGATTTAGCCTTCAATCTAAGATTAATATCTTTCGTAACCAGAATCACTTTTTTATCAGGATTTTCCTTAGCTAAAACAATGGCTGCATTTAAAATACGATGATCCGGTTTATTTTCGCCAAAAATCTTCACGGCATCCAACTCACTTTTTTCATTCATCACAACTTTAAATTTCCCCTTTTCTTTTCCATCGAGCGAAATCCATTCCTGAAGGGTAAATTTCCCCGACAAGCGATCCATAATCCGAATAAATTCTCGGGCTTCAAAGTTTTTTATTTCATTCCCCTTTTTAAAATTATCTAGCTCTTCCAATACTGTGATAGGAATGACGACATCATTATCTTCAAAACTATGCAAGGCACTATGGTTATACAAAATCACTGAAGTATCGAGCACAAATATCTTTTTCTGTTTAGTTTTAGCCATAAGTTATGTATCTAACGTAAAGTTAACCAATAATCTTTTTAAATAAGATTGAAAAGCAAGAAATTGTTAATGACTTCCTAATTCAGTAATTTGATTTTTATAATTACATCCTGATCTTTTAAGTATATTTGCTTTTAAGGAATTTCCTAATTTAGACTTGTTCACACACGTATTATTATTCCTTAGTAATCCTGATAAATAGAACAAACTGACAAATAAATAATTTATAATGGCCGAACCTAAAAAACTCTTTTTGCTTGATGCGATGGCTTTAATTTATCGCGCCTATTTTGCTTTAAATAAAAACCCAAGGATAAATTCAAAAGGCTTAAATACTTCCGCAATTCTAGGATTTGCCAACACATTATATGAGGTATTAAAAACTGAAAAACCAAGTCATATTGGAATAGCTATTGATAGTAAAGCACCCACCGTTAGGCACGATGAATTTGCAGCCTATAAGGCAAATCGTGAAGCCATGCCTGAAGATATTTCACTTGCCATTCCTTACATTATCGAATTGATTAAAGCTTTTAACATCCCTTTAATTGCCTTGGATGGATATGAGGCAGATGATATTATTGGAACACTGGCAAAGCAAGCAGAGAAAAAAGGTTTTACGACCTATATGATGACTCCCGACAAAGATTTTGGTCAGTTGATTTCAGATCATATTTTTATGTACAAACCTGCTCGTATGGGTAATAAACCGGAAATTGTTGGAGTAAAAGAAGTGTGTGAAAAATATGGATTAAAAAATCCAGAACAATTTATTGACATTTTAGGTCTTTGGGGTGATGCATCCGACAACATACCGGGCGTTCCCGGAATTGGAGAAAAGACAGCTTCAAAATTAATTGCAGAATATGACAGCATCGAAAATCTTTTAAAGAACACCCATCAATTAAAAGGGAAATTAAAGGAAAACCTTGAGAAATTTAGCGAACAAGCGATAATGTCAAAACAATTGGCCACTATCATTTTAGATGTGCCAGTTGAACTTGATGAGGATTTTTTAAAGCTTGAAAGTCCAAATCTTGAAGCATTAACTAAACTCTTTAACGAACTTGAATTCCGTCAGTTTGCGAAAAGATTTTTCACAAATGAGTCTGTTCAATTAGAACCGAAAGCCAAAGAGGAGAATAATTTTCATGCAGATTTATTCTCTGATTTGCCCGAAGCAGAAAGAACGATCCCTGAAAAAAATAGCATAACCAATACCACTCATAATTATACGCTCATTGATACAGATAAGGGAAGAAAAGAATTAATTGAAACTTTAGCACAATTGCCTTCATTCTGTTTTGATACAGAAACTACTGATATTGATGCAAATAATGCAGAACTGGTTGGGATGTCATTCGCTTATGAGATCGGAACCGCTTTTTATGTTCCTTTACCTGATAATTACAATGATGCTCTTCGTATTCTCTCAGAATTTAAACCCTTGTTTGAAAACGAAAAAACAGGAAAAATTGGTCAGAATATCAAATACGATCTAACAATATTAAAATGGTATGAAATTAATGTAAAAGGCCCTTTGTTCGATACCATGATTGCACACTATCTGCTTGAACCGGATTTAAGACATGGCATGGATTATTTGGCTGAAACTTATCTGAATTATAAAACGATGAGTTATGATGAAGTCACAGAAAAAAAACGAGGTCATCAACTCAACATGAGACAAGTACAACACTCAAAAATAGCACAATTGGTTGATTATGCCTGTGAAGATGCGGACATTACGCTGCAACTAGCAGAAATATTTAAACCCAGATTAGAAGAATCGAACACCAAAGAATTGTATGATAAAATTGAAGCTCCCCTAATCCCTGTTCT
Source organism: Bacteroidales bacterium (assembly GCA_963674935.2). Taxonomy (GTDB): domain Bacteria; phylum Bacteroidota; class Bacteroidia; order Bacteroidales. Next base: position 878,266 of record CAXXWZ010000002.1, on the reverse strand, counting down.
GGTAGAAATGGAAACAGAAGGAGTTAGAATTGATATCGAAGTTCTAAATGCTTACTCCTCTGAATTACATGAAGAAATTATCAAAATTCGCGATCGTATTTATGAACATGCCGGTCAGGAATTTAATGTGGCATCACCAAAACAATTAGGTGAAATTTTATTTGATCGCTTAAAAATTATTGACAACCCAAAAAAAACCAAAACCAAGCAATATTCAACGGGTGAAGATATCCTTCAGAAGTTGGTAAAGAAACATCCCATTATTTCAGAAATCTTAGATTTTCGATCACTTACAAAACTTAAGTCAACTTACGTTGATGCTTTACCTGCATTGGTTAATCCACGAGATGGTAGGATTCATACGTCCTATATGCAAACCGTTGCTGCAACAGGTAGGTTGAGTTCTCAAAACCCCAACTTACAAAACATCCCAATCAGAACCGAAAAAGGAAGAGAAATTAGAAAAACATTTATTCCTCGAGATGAGAATCACATCCTTTTTGCTGCAGATTATTCTCAAATCGAACTCCGCATCATTGCAGAATTAAGTAAGGATCCACAAATGGTTGCAGCCTTTAAAGAAGGGATTGATATTCATACTGCAACAGCCTCCAAAGTTTATAATATTGGTCTCGAAGATGTGTCAAAAGAAATGCGAAGAAATGCAAAGATGGTAAATTTTGGAATTGTTTATGGAATTTCTGCCTTTGGCTTGTCAGAAAGATTGGGAATCCCAAGAAAGGAAGCTGCCGAAATTATCAACCAATATTTCACCCAATATGAAGGAGTGAAAAAATATATGGATGCTACTATCAGTTCAGCACGTGAGAAAGGCTATGTTGAAACAATTATGGGCAGACGAAGGTATTTAAAAGACATTAACTCGAGCAACGCAATGGTAAGAGGATTTGCAGAACGAAATGCGATTAATGCACCCATTCAAGGTTCATCAGCGGATATGATTAAAATTGCAATGATTAATATTTATGAAGAATTCCAAAAGCAAAAAATTCAATCCAAGATGATATTACAGGTTCATGATGAACTGGTTTTTGACACACTAAAAGATGAGCTGTCCACTGTAAAAGAGATCGTAGAAAACAAAATGAAAAATGCTATTCGGCTAGAAGTACCCTTGATTGTAGATACGAATACCGGTAATAACTGGCTTGAAGCACATTAAACATGAAAGATCATCAATCCCTGCTTTAAATAATAAGGGTTAATAAATAACTTACATATTCACTTTATTTATTCCCATTTCTTAAAGTAATTACGATAACCCCCATACTTCCACGAGATCCGTACATAGAAGCAGCCGCTCCTTTTAATACAGAGATGTTTTTTACATCTTTTGGGTTTAAAAAGTCAATCGAACTAACTTGAGAACCATCAACAATAAATAGAGGATTTCCTTGTGCCTGAATAGAGGAAATCCCTCTAATGGTAATCCTATTACCGTTAACTACAACACCTGCAACGCGGCCTTTAATCAGTTGATAAATGTCTGTATAAGTATCATTTTGTAGCTCATCTTCTTTAATCTTCCCATAACTTGATGTACTATTTTTTTTACTAACCACCCCATACCCATAATTGTACAATTCTCCTTCTTTGGTAGAAATATAATTTGCATTTGTTTCATCAGGTTTAAGTTCAAAATTGATTTTTTTATGGCCAAGATAATCCATCTCAATTCCGCCCTGATGAATGGAATACGCCATTATGGTTTTAGTATCCGGACTAATTTTAATCTTGTAAAATCCTTTCTTATTAGTGAACACACTGGATTGAACATCATCTACAATAATTGATACATTTTCCAGCGGTTTTTGATTAACGTCAAAAACATATCCACTAACAGTTATTTTCTTTTTTTTCTTCTTTCCATTAGCAAATGATGACTGAACCATCAATAATGATAGTGCAATTATTAAAATTGTTTTCCAGTTCATGTTTTTTGTTTTTATGATTTATTCTTAAAGCTTCAAAGCAATTTCCATTAATTGTTTGATCCTTTTTTTGTTTTTATTAAAATTACACCATTTGATCCTCTGGTTCCATAAATGGCAGCGGCCGATCCTTTGAGTACATCTATTGATTTTACATCACTCGGATTAATCATATCTATAGATTCTGTAGATATATTGTCAACAACAAACAGTGGCTCCGAACTTCCCATCACAGTTGCTGCACCTCTTATAGTTATAGAGCGTCCATTAACAACAACTCCTGGAACTTGTCCTGCTATCATGTCAAAAATCGAACTATACTTTGGCGTTTTTGATTCCTCATTCTCAATGCCCCCAACACTATAAGATAAATTTTCTTTTTTCATCACTGAGCCATATCCAATATCAACCAATTTCTCCTTAGAAATAAATTCACCATCTGTTGTACTCGGGGCGAGAATAAAATCGATATTCGTTTTTCCCGTAAATTCAACTTCTAAGCCACCGTGAAATAAAGAATAAACCATAATTGTTTTTATATCAGGGTTTACTTTAATTTTATAAAACCCTTTTGCATTAGTAACCTTCCTCAAAGTAACACCATCAACAATAATAGACACTCCCTCCAAAGGCTTGTCGTTACCATCAATTATGTAACCTGATATCGTAATTTTTTTGTTTTTGCCCTTAGCAAAACTATTTTCAGTTACTACTAAAAATAAGATTGCGACAATAAAGAATAATTTCCATTTCATAATTTATTATTTTGATGGTTATAAAAAGAATCTAATACGAAGATATTGCTAATTTATTGATAACAATGTTTGATTAAACCCTATTATCAATTTGATTTATTTTCAATAAACATACAAAAAGTATTCCATTTCTTAAAAAAAATATTGGCACGTTGTTTGGATATTGTTTAGTGAGCACGTTATTGTTAAACCTAAATCAGATGTTATGAAACGAGCGGTATTATCAAAACGAGATAAGTTAATCCAGACTAAAGACTCTAAGAGTCAAGCTACTGGACCTAAAGTGTTAAACAAAAATGTTTTCAAATTATTATTTGCAGGTCTAATCCTTCTGTTTTTAAGTTCTTGTGAAAAAGAATACTGGGGATATGATGGATTCGATGGTAGCGCATATTTGGCTTTGAGTTGGTCGGAGGCAGAACCGGATTATATCGAACCCGGAACCTATGCAATACCCAACCTTTTTTACTGGGATGAATACTACAGAATCAACCCCGGAATTTATACCATGTATTATGATGGCGAATTTTGGGATGGTTATGGTTGGTTAGAATATGCCTGGGAGGTTGATTATGAAATCTGGGTAAACTATGGTGAAGAAGGCTCCGTCTTTTATGATGGACGAGATGGTGCAGATAATTATTTTGTTGTCGAATGTAATCCTTACGGACCCTATGTATTTATGGATTTTAAAAGCAAGGCTGTAAATCCTGAATATGAAGTTCTTCAATCTTCTGAAGATGCGATATCTCTGCTGATGAAAAAGGAAAATTTTAACATGAAGCTTAGTTATCGTAAAGTTGAAAAACGAGTCAAAAAACAACAGGAAGCCAACTAATAACATGCTTCTGACCACATATCTCTTATATCCAAATAGACCTGCTATTTTTTGGCAGGTCTTTTTATTTAAATAATTCCTAATTTTAAGCCTTGATTAAATCGTATATGAATTACTTAAATGATAACAGAATAGTTCTTACGCTTGATGCCGGTGGAACTAACTTTGTTTTTTCAGCCATTCAATCGGGTGAGGAAATTACTAAACCTATTAAAAAGCAAATTGAAGGATTAGCACTCGAACAGATTTTACAAACAATTATTGATGGTTTTAACGAGCTTAACGAAGAAACAAAAAATAAGGCAGTAGCCATTAGCTTTTGTTTTCCAGGACCGGCAGATTATAAAAATGGAATCATAGGTGATTTACAGAATATCCCAACATTTAAGGGAGGTGTTGCACTTAAAGCAATGCTTGAAAACAAGTTTAAAACACCTGTTTTTATAAATAATGATGGGGATTTATTTGCATATGGGGAAGCAATTGCTGGTTTTTTACCCAACATAAATAATCACTTAGTTGACACAGGAATTTCCAAAACCTATCAAAACCTATTAGGCGTAACTTTAGGTTCAGGTTATGGTGCAGGCATTGTATCAAATAATTTATTATTCTCAGGAGATAATTCGTCAGCTGCAGAAATAAATCGTATGCGAAATAAACTTCACACAAAAACCAGTGCAGAAGATAGCCTGACTATCAAAGCAATTAAAAGAATTTATGCTGAGCAATCAAATCTAAAATTTGAACAAACGCCTGAACCAGAAACCATTTTTAAAATTGGGATGGGTGAAATCCCAGGAAATAAAAATGCCGCAATAAAAGCTTTTCACGAATTAGCTATTGTGGCCGGAGATACTTTGGCAAATGCTTCAAGTTTGATTGATGGTTTAATTGTTATTGGAGGTGGTTTAGCAGGAGCACACCCATTATTTTTACAACAATTAGTAGATGAAATGAATTCTAACTTTCTCACCTTAAGCGGACAAGAATTAGATCGAATGGAAACTAAGGCCTATAATTTAGAATCCTCGGAAAGTCTGAATAATTTTATAGCCAATACAAGTATTAAAATTAAAGTGCCTTTCACTGATAAATTTCAGGACTATGATCCTGTTAAAAAAATTGGGGTAGGTATCAGTAAATTAGGAACCTCCAAAGCAATTTCAATTGGGGCGTATGCCATCGCTTTGAGTCAAATTAATTAGAAAAATTTATAAAATGAAATTATACACAATAGAAACAGGAAATTTAAAATTAGATGGCGGTGCCATGTTTGGTGTTGTACCTAAAGTAATGTGGAATAAAGTATACCCCGCCGATGAGAACAATCTTTGTAATTGGGCCATGCGATGCTTACTTATTGAAGATGGTGAACGATTGATTTTAATAGATAACGGTATTGGCGACAAACAAGATGAGAAATTCCTGAAACATTATTATTTAAATGGTGAAGAAACCCTTGAATCTTCTTTAAAAAAACATGGATATACCACTGATGATATCACGGATATGATATTAACCCATCTTCATTTCGATCATTGTGGTGGCAGTATAAAATATAATGAAAAAAAAGAATTAGTTCCCGCATTTAAAAATGCAAAATATTGGGTCAGCAAGGCTCAATATGAATGGGCAACAAATCCAAACCGAAGAGAAAAGGCGTCTTTTTTGAAAGAAAATATTTTGCCCATTAAAGAAAGTGGACAGTTGAATATTATTGAAGAAGAGGGAGAATTTATTCCTAATATTTATGCAAAAATATACCACGGTCATACCCAGGGCCAAATTATTCCTCATATAAAAATTAAGGGTAAAACACTTGCCTATACTGCCGATCTTTTTCCTTCAACTGCGCATATCCCCATGCCATGGATTATGGCTTACGACACAAAACCATTGATAACGCTGGAAGATCGTGAACGTTTTTTTAAAGAAGCCTTAGCATCTGAAACGGTGCTGTTTTTCGAACATGATTTATACCATGAATGTTGTACTCTTGAAGCTACTGATCGAGGTGTAAAAGTGAAGGAAACTTTTAGTTTAGATGAATTTCTAAATCAATAACTGCATAAATATTAATTTAATTTTGGAACAAGCACGGTACTCGCTTCACCTATTATTTAACATCTGGTTAACTTAATATATTGTCTGCAATTATTCGAAGAATTTTAATTGTATTTAAACAAATGAGTATGGAGATTTTTACAGACTTCAAATTGCGTTTTGTTTATTCTTGTATCAATGCTGTTTTTCTCAAGGTAAGAGAATAAATCTGTAGTATCTAAATTTGAGAGCAACTCATAACCGGTCATGGGGCAACCACCTAAACCTCCAATTACCGAATCAAATCTTTTACAGCCGGATTTATAGGCTGCATCAACTTTTTCGTACCATCCATCCTTATTGGTATGGAGATGAAAACCAAATTCAACCTTTGGATATTTTGAAGTGAGAGATGTGTAAACCGCCTTAATTTTCTCTGGATTTGATTCTCCCGTAATATCAGAAAGCGGGATAATCCGAACCCCTTTTTCTATTAGTTTTTCAACCCAAAGATGAATAATCTCAAGATTCCATAAATCCTGATATGGGTTGCCAAAAGCCATTGCTAAATAAACCACCGCTTCTTTTTTGTGCCTCTCACAAATATTTATAACATCATCAAGATGCTTTTCAGCCTGAATAAAATCAGCATTAATATTTTTCTTTAAGAAAGTTTCTGAAATTGAAAACGGATAAATAATTTGGTCAATCAAGTTAAAGTCAACTGCTTTTTCTGCACCCTTTTTGTTGGCCACCAATACCATCAATTTTGAATGGTAGTCTGATAAATCCAGGCCTTGAATTACCTCAGCCGTATCAGCCATTTGAGGAATTGATTTGGACGAAACAAACGACCCTACATCAATGGCATCAAAACCAACCTTTAGTAAGGAATTGATGTATTTTATTTTTTTTTCGGTTGGAATTGTGGCCTCAATTCCTTGTAATCCATCCCGTACCGTTTCAATTATTTTGATTTCATTCATCAAATAAACATAAGTAAAAAAGTAAAACTGCCAGCAAAAAATTGACTGGCAGTTTTAATAAGCGTAAAAAATCAACCCTATTTTCTACCCGATAATTCTTTCGGGATTCTTCCATTTTTAATTGATTCTGATCTTAAGGTTCGGCCTACAATTCTTTCAATCATACTACCAATTTCTAACACCTTATCCACATCTAAGCCGGTATCTATTCCCATTTCATCCATCATCACTACCATATCCTCCATGGTTACCAAACCAACATTCAAGGGGTCTTTATAATAATAAGCTCCGGTTCCGGAAACTGGAACACCACTTACAAAGTTTGCTGGTTGACCACCAAGACCACCCATAGCAGCTTCATAATTTGTCATCCCGGCTTGGAGTGCTGCCAGCACATTTGCCAATCCCCAGCCACGGGTTTCATGAAAATGAACAATATGTTTTTCAGGTCTTGGAATGGCATCCAATAACATAGAATAATATCTATAAACCCGATCAGGAGATGCGGATCCATCATGATCGGCATGTTCAACATCGTTAGCCCCAATATCTAACCATCGTTTAGTAAAATCAATGGCTTTCGACATTTCAGTTGGCCCCTCAATCGGGCAACCCCAAATTGTACTCACGGTTCCATTTACTTTTATACCGGCATCATGTGCTTTCGGAATCCATTCTTCACACATTTTAAAATATTCAGCGATGCTTAAGCCTGAATTTTGTCGCTGATGTGATTCACTCGTCGAAACCATCACCAGCACCCTATCCGGACCCCAACCTTCTTTTTTCGCATTTATTGCACGCTCAATTGCCCTTTCTCTAATCGTAACCGCCGTAACTGAAACATTATTTATAATGTCCTTTACTTTTTTACTTTTATGAAGCATTTTCATTAAATCATCCGCATCTTTAAACTGTGGCATCCCTCTCGGATTACCAAGATTTGTTGCTTCAACATGCTTAAACCCGGCAAGCATCAATTGCTCAAGAACCCATAATTTTGCTTCAGTGGGAATAAATTGTTCTTCATGCTGAAACCCATCCCTTACTGTTATATCACCAATTGTTACTTTTTTTGGATATTTCATATTGATTTTTTTAAAGTTTTATACATTGATTGAATATGTTTGTTATTCTTAGGCTATTTTTTTTCCTTTGTAGCTACAGATAATATTTCTTAATTCATTCGTTGATATGAAAATTGATAATTTTCAATTGAAAAAAATTTTCACTATACTTGTAGCTCATCTGACTTGAGTTGTTAGTTCGTTAACAACTGAGGTAAAAATACAAATTATTTGAGAATAAGCATACTTTTAAGCGAAAATTTAGTCAAACGAAAAAACTGAAACGTGTTTAAGCTAGAAACGAAAATTGACACAAGCTCTGATGAGTTTAAAAAAAATAAAGAAGATTTTTTAAAACTTCTGAATGAATACAAGACCATTCACAAACAAGTAAAAAGGGGGGGATCCGAAAATGCAGTTAAAAAGCATAAAGAACGCGGTAAGCTCCTGGCCAGAGAAAGAATTGATAAACTCATTGATCCCAACACTCCTTTTCTGGAGCTTTCTACTTTAGCCGCCTATAAAATGTATGATGATGGTCATCCGGCTGCTGGTATAATCACAGGGATAGGAGTTATTAATGGGCGAGAGACTGTAATCATTGCAAATGATGCAACTGTTAAAGGTGGAACCTATGTTAAAGAATCAATTAAAAAGCATTTGAGGGCTCAAGAAATTGCGATGGATAGCCATTTGCCTTGTGTTTACATGGTTGATTCGGGAGGCGTATTTTTACCCGAACAAGCAAATGTATTCCCCGACAAAGAACACTTTGGTCGTTTCTTTTACAACCAGGCACGGATGTCGGCTCAGGGCATTCCACAAATTGCAATCGTAATGGGTTCTTGTACAGCCGGTGGGGCTTACGTTCCAGCCATGAGTGATGAAACCATTATTGTGAAAAATCAAGGAACCATTTTCCTGGGTGGCCCCCCCTTGGTAAAAGCAGCAACAGGCGAGGTTGTAACACCCGAAGAACTTGGTGGGGCGGAAGTTCATACTACACACTCGGGTGTAGCCGATCACATGGCTGATGATGATATTCATGCAATTCAAATTTGTAGAAATATTTTTCAAAACTTAGATAAAAAGGACAGGCAAAAACTTGATCTCAGTCCGATTGAAGAACCAGCTTACGACCCAGCTGAACTATACGGTATTGCACCTATTGATTTCCGAAAAATGGTAGACCCTTTGGAAATTATCATGCGCATGGTTGACGGAAGTAAATTCCATGAATTTAAAGCCAAGTATGGTAAATCCCTGGTAACTGGCTTTGCGAAAATTATGGGTTATCCGGTTGGAATAATAGCAAATAAAGGAATCCTTTTTAATGAATCAGCTCTAAAAGGAGCTCATTTTATTGAACTTTGCTGTTCACGGAAAATACCCTTAATTTTTCTTCAAAACATTACCGGTTTTATCGTTGGTAAAGATTACGAAAGAAAAGGAATTGCTAAAGATGGTGCGAAATTAGTTCATGCCGTTGCCAATGCAAACGTTCCTAAATTCACGGTTATTTTTGGGGGCTCATTTGGTGCCGGAAATTATGGAATGGCAGGCCGCGCCTACGGGCCAAATTTATTATTCATGTGGCCCAATGCAAAAATTTCTGTGATGGGTGGACGTCAGGCCGCAAATGTTTTAGTTACCGTTAAAAAAGATCAATACGAAGCCAAAGGACAGGAAATGCCTCAGGAAGAAATTGATAAATTACGCGATGGTATCATTAAAAAATATGATGATGAAGGCTCAGCTTATTTCAGCACAGCCAGATTATGGGATGATGGAATAATTGATCCGGTTGATACCCGTAAGGTCATCGCCATGGGAATTTCAATGTCATTAAACAAACCTTACGAAGATCAAAAATTTGGTGTCTTCAGAATGTAAAACTTAAAAGATGAAAACTTTTAATAATATCGAATTTGAACTTCAGGAACAAGTCGGAACCCTGTGGTTGAACCGACCGGATAAACACAATGCCATGAATGAAGAGATGATTGCCGAAATCATCGAATGTGTTGAATCCATAAATGAATTAGAAGAGGTACGTGTTTTATTATTAAAAGGAAGAGGGAAATCATTTTGTGCCGGAGCTGACCTGAATTACATGAAGGGAATTGCAGCCTTTGGTTTTGAGGAAAATTATGAAGACAGCCTCAAACTTGCCAAATGTTTCAACATTATTTATACATGTAAAAAGCCTACCATTGCGGTGGTACAGGGAGCGGCCATTGGTGGTGCCAACGGATTACTCGCGGCTTGCGATTATGTTTTTTGCACAGCAGATGCCAAATTTGCGTTCTCAGAAGTTAAGCTTGGGATTGCTCCCGCAACAATTTCGCTCTATGTATTAAAAAGAATTGGTGAATTCAGAGCCAGAGATTTAATGTTGAGCGGAAGGCGATTTTCAGGAACTGAAGCAGCTCAATATCAACTGGCAAATTCAGCTCATACTGAAAATGAGCTAGAAGAGCACACCAATAAAATGATTCACTATTTGATGTCGAGTGGACCAAATGCAATTACTGCGTGCAAAGAACTGATTTACAATATCATTAATAAATACAATTTTGAGAGCGCCATTGATTATAGCGCAAAAGTAATAGCCGAATTAAGGGCTTCTAAAGAGGGGCAAGAGGGAATGGCTTCTTTTCTTGAAAAGAGAAAGCCAAATTGGGTTAAATAAATTTTATAATTAATTATTGAAAGTACTTTAAGAATGGAAAAAAGACAAATAAAATTCAGCCTGGTTTATAGAGACATGTGGCAATCTTCAGGAAAATATGTTCCAAGGATTGATCAATTGCGAAAAATTGCTCCTGTTATTGTTGATATGGGTTGTTTTGCAAGAGTAGAGACCAATGGAGGAGCCTTTGAACAGGTTAATTTATTGTATGGTGAAAATCCAAATACAGCAGTTCGTGAATGGACTCAACCTTTTAACGACGCAGGTATTCAAACGCATATGCTTGAGCGTGCACTGAATGGAATTAGAATGTTTCCTGTTCCAGCTGATATTAGGCGTTTAATGTATAAAGTTAAAAAAGCTCAGGGAACTGATATTTCCCGTTCTTTCTGCGGATTAAACGATCATCGAAATCTTGAACTTTCTGTAAAGTATGCTAAAGAAGCCGGAATGATTTCACAGGCTGCACTCAGTATTACACACTCTGCCATTCACACGGTTGATTATTATGCCGAACTAGCAGATAAAGTGATTGAATATGGTGCCGATGAAATTTGTTTAAAAGATATGGCCGGAATTGGTCGACCTGTTACTCTCGGGAAATTAGTAGCTAAAATTAAAAAGAAACACCCCAATATTCCGATTCAATATCACGGCCATTCGGGCCCAGGATTTTCAATGGCTTCGATCTTAGAAGTAGCAAAAGCAGGTGCCGATTATATTGATGTGGCCATGGAACCACTATCGTGGGGAATGGTGCATCCTGATGTTATTACAGTTCAGGCCATGCTTAAAGATGCCGGATTTGACGTACCGGAAATTAACATGAAAGCATATATGGAGGCCAGAGCTTTAACTCAAACTTTCATCGACGACTTTTTAGGGTTCTTCATCAATCCTAAAAACAGATTCATGTCATCATTACTTGTTCAATCTGGTCTTCCCGGAGGAATGATGGGAAGCCTGATGGCAGACTTAAAAGGAGTGCAAGATGGAATAAACTATTCACTAAAAGCTTTAGGAAAACCAGAATTGAATGAAGATGAGCTTCTGGTTAAACTTTTTGATGAAGTATCCTATGTTTGGCCAAAATTGGGTTATCCTCCACTGGTAACCCCATTTAGTCAATATGTTAAAAATGTAGCCCTGCTGAATATTGTTCAACTTTCTAAAGGTGAAGAACGCTATTCAATTATGGATGAGAATACCTGGAACATGATTTTAGGTAAAGCTGGTAAATTACCTGGTCCATTGGCTCCAGAAATTATTGAATTAGCTAAAAAACAAAATCGGGAATTCTATACCGGAGTTCCACAGGATGCATGTCCGGATGATTTAGAAACCTTCCGAAAAGAAATGGAGAAAAATGGATGGGAAACCGGTCCGGATGATGAAGAGCTTTTCGAATTTGCGATGCATGAAACCCAATATCGAGATTATAAATCAGGGTTGGCTAAAAAACGTTTTGAAGAAGAAATTGCCAAATTAAAGGCTCCCAAAACCACGCCAACGCCAAAAAACTCAAACACCGTGCAATTAGTAGATCCAACCCCCGACAGGAGTAATTACACGAAGGGCGCCGTTGAAAATCAAGTAGCAATTCTTGCCTACTTACTCCATTCGTTAAATAATGAAGCTGCCGACAATTCATATATGGACCCCAAACATGATGTTTGGAATGCCATTGGTTTTTGGCGCAACTTAATGGCACTTCAAATTCATTTTGAAGGGCAAGATCATGAAATTGAAATTAATAAATCGCAAGATGGAATTTATCAGTTCATTTTTGATGAAAAAGAATATGAATGCGATTTGCTTTATATCGATCAAAGCGAAGTCGATTTTAAAATCGGAAATGATAGCTATTATGCAGGGTTCTCAAAAGCCGATGAGGAAATGATTAAAGTAAGCATTAATGGTGGGGAGTTTTTAATCCGTCGTAATGATTTACTGGATACTGAGCATATTGTAGCAGAGGAAGAAGTTTCGGTAAATGAAGAAAATATGATTCTTTCACCCATTCCGGGTCGGGTATTTAAAATTCTTGTTAAAGAAGGTGATGACGTAAAGAAAGATGATGTGGTTGTCGTGATTGATGCCATGAAAATGGAAAATAACATTGCTGTAAAACGAGATGGTAAAATTGCTAAAGTTGTAGTTGCACTCGACGATATGGTGGATGCCGGTGCAGCTTTAGTTGAAATGGAATAAACACAATTTGCCAATTCGTTAATTTGAAAATGTGCCAATGTGATGATTATAATTCGTCAAACTGGAAAGATGATCATTATCAAATTAACAAATTTCCAAATTTCCAAATTAATAAACTATGAATTTCGAATTAAGTGAAGAACAACAAATGATCCGAGAAGCGGTTCGCGACTTTGCTGAATTAGAGATTAAGCCTATTGCCCAAGAACTTGACGAAAAAGCCGAATTCTCTCTCGATTTAACAAAAAAGATGGGAGAACTCGGTTTATTTGGAATGTACCTGCCCGAAAAATATGGTGGACAGGAACTTGACACACTATCTTACATCATTGCCGTTGAAGAACTGGCTCGGGTCGACAGCTCACAAGCCGCAACCCTGGCTGCCCATAATTCTCTTGGAATTGGGCCACTGTTCTACTTCGGAACTGAAGAACAAAAACTAAAATACCTTCCCCCACTTTGTACAGGTGAAGCATTATGGGGTTTTGGTTTAACTGAAGCCACTGCCGGATCCGATTCAAGAGGAACTAAAACCAAAGCCCGATTGGAAAATGGACAATGGATAATCGATGGTTCAAAAATATTTATTACAAACGGATCTTCTGAAATTTCAATCGGATCAACCGTTCAGGCTGTGACTAATGATGACAACGGCAAGCCTGAATTTACTTGCATCATCGTTGACAAAAACACTCCGGGGTTTAAGTGCAACGCCATGCATGGTAAAATGATGTGGCGAGCTTCTGATACCGCCGAACTGTATTTTGAAGACTGTAAAGTTCCTAAAGAAAACTTACTTGGTAAGGTTGGAGATGGTTCTAAAATTATGCTTAGCACCCTCGACAACGGGCGACTTTCGATTGCTGCTATGGGTCTTGGTTTGGCTCAGGGCGCTTTTGAGATGGGCTTGAGCTATGCCAATGAACGTAAACAATTTGGTAAACCGATTTCAAAATTTCAGGTGAACGCCTTTAAACTAGCCGATATGGCTACAAAAATTGAATTGGCCCGAAACCTGCTGTACAAAGCCTGTTGGTTAAAAGATGCCGAAAAACCTTTCGCAAAGGAAGCGGCCATGTCGAAATTATATTGCTCGGAAATTGCAAGAGAGGTAGCTGATGAAGCACTTCAATTGCATGGCGGATATGGACTGATGAAAGATTATCCAATCGAGCGCTTTTATCGCGATCAACGTTTGCTACAAATCGGAGAAGGAACTTCTGAAATTCAGCGATTGGTGATTTCGCGTTACATTGGTTGCTAACAAAACTGGCAAAAAAAATCTTAGCCGTCATTCCGAACTTGTTTCGGAATCTCATTGTTTTCTAGTTTAGATTCTGAAATAAATTCAGAATGACGTTCCTTAATTAAAAATAAATTATGGCACAATCCCCTCTTTGGAAACCCAACCCTGAAAAAGCTGCAAATTCACAAATGCAGGAATTTCTAAATCTTATTCATAAGAAATATAATTTAGCACAAAATGATTACGCACATCTTCATGACTGGAGTGTTAAAAACCCTGCTAATTTTTGGGGAGAATTTTGGAACTATACCAATATCATTCATTCAAAAAAATACACTTTAGTTGTAGATGATCCGAAAAAAATGCCGGGTGCAAAATGGTTTGAAGGAGCTAAACTTAATTATGCCGAAAATTTACTACAACGAAGGGATGATAAAACTGCCATTATTTTTAGGGGTGAGGCAGAAATAAAACGACAACTTTCTTATAAAGAATTATATGCTGAAGTTGAAAAAACAGCTGCCGGACTTAGAAAATTAGGTGTGGAAAAAGGAGATAGAGTCGCAGGGTTTATGCCCAATATGCCTGAGAGTATCATCGCCATGTTAGCTACTGCTTCCATTGGAGCCATTTGGTCATCATCCTCTCCCGACTTTGGAATTAAAGGCGTTTTAGACCGCTTTACGCAAATTGAACCCAAAGTCATTTTTGCTGCAGATGGCTATTATTTTAAGGGTAAAAAGTTCGATTCTCAGGAAAAACTTCAACAAATACTGGATCAGTTGCCTTCTGTTAAAAAAGTTGTATTGGTCAATTATACCAGCACTGTTGACACCCATAAATTTTCCAATGCCATTACTTACGAAGAGCTTGCAAAACCAACGGTTGAAAAGTTAATTTTCGAACAATTAAATTTCGATCATCCACTTTATATCATGTATTCGTCGGGCACAACCGGTTTGCCCAAAAGCATAGTTCATTCTGCCGGAGGAACACTCATCCAACATTTAAAAGAACTAAAATTACATTGCGATTTAACTGAAAATGATGTTCATTTTTATTATACCACCTGTGGTTGGATGATGTGGAATTGGTTTGTTAGTTCATTGGCAATTGGTGCCACCATCGTTTGCTACGATGGAAATCCTTTTTATCCCAATCCGGACGCACTTTTAAAAATGGCTAAAGAACTGGATATTACAATTTTTGGAACCAGTGCAAAATACATTGCCATGCTTGAGTCTGAAAATGTTATCCCAAATCAAATTTCAGAATTTCCAAACCTTAAGGCAATTTTATCCACAGGGTCTCCCCTTTCCGACGAGAGTTTTGAATACGTTTATCGTGATTGGAAAAAGGATGTCCAGCTTTCTTCCATCGCAGGAGGAACCGATATTGTTTCTTGCTTTGTTTTAGGTAATCCACTTCTGCCAGTTTACAAGGGAGATATTCAATGCAAAGGATTAGGTATGGATATTGACTGCCTTGATGATTCAGGGAAAAGTATCATTGGTGATAAAGGTGAACTCGTATGCAAAACTGCCTTTCCATGCATGCCTGTTTATTTTTGGAACGACCCTAATGGAGAAAAATACCATGATGCTTATTTTTCAGTTTACCCCAATATTTGGCATCATGGCGATTATATTTTGATCAATGATCATGGTGGAATTCAAATGCATGGCAGGTCAGATGCGACTTTAAATCCCGGCGGTGTCCGAATTGGAACTGCCGAAATTTATCGGGTGGTTGAAAGCATGGAAGAAATTACAGATTCTGTTGTGATAGGTCATCAACTTGAATCTGATGAGGAAGTGGTGCTTTTTGTAAAACTTACGGAAGGAAATATCCTAACCGAAGAACTAAAGCAAAAAATAAAATCTCAAATCCGAAAGAATTGTAGCCCACGCCATGTTCCGGCAATTATCCTTGAAACTAAGGACATTCCTTACACCATCAATGGGAAAAAAGTAGAAGTGGCCGTTAAAAAAGTAGCTCACGGTCAAGAGGTAAAAAATAAGGACGCTTTGGCTAATCCGGAGAGCTTGGAGTTTTTCAGAAATCGATTTTAAGTTTTGTGTTTAACCCATTAAAATGATAGTTCGTCATTCCGAACTAGTTTCGGAATCTCAATATTTTAGCCTAGATGCTGAAACAAGTTCAGCATGACGATTTAGTTATCAGAATGAAGATGAATTAAAACCCTACTCCAAACCAATCAAAAACTCCGTTCGATTATTTTCAATACGATGGAGTTTAAAATCAAAACCATGATTAAGTAGAATTTCACGAACCAAGGTTAATCCAATACCCTGTCCGGTTTTTTTTGTAGAAAAGAAAGGAGTAAAAAGCTTTTCGAGTATTTCATCCGTAAAACCCTGGCCATCGTCTATAATTAAAACTGAAAGAGGGTTGGTATTTATTTGAATAGAAATATGACCTTCAGAACCAATAGCCTCCATGCTATTTTTAACAATATTCATCAATACTTGCTCCATTTGAACAGGATCGGCTTTTATCAAACATGGTTTTAAATCTGTTTGAATTTCAATTTCATGAGTACTGAATTCAGATTGAAAAAGATCCAATGTTTTACTTATAACCCCTGACAAATCTATTTCTCGAATCTCCGGTTGGGGCAATTTTACCACGTTTGCAAAATTAGCCATAAACTGAGTTAAGTTTTTATTTCTATCCATTGAAACCTGAATGGCATGTGAAACATCTTCACGCATATTTTCGTCAAATTGTTCCGATAATAACAGGACCGACTGTAAAACTGAATTAACAGCACCAACTGAATTATTAACTTCGTGCGACATCATCCTGATTACTCTTTCGTATGATTGCCTTTCGGCCCGAATCAATTCTCGGGTCATTTCTTCAATTAAAATAAATGGTTGAGAAAACCCTTTGTCCATGAAGGAACTGCAACTTGCTTTAAACTGTCGGATCCCATCAATTCTGATGCTTTCACTATTTCCAGCTTTCAAATGACTCAGCTTTATAGACCAGGGTTGAGGTAACTGAGAAAAAAAAAGGGGAAGTTTGACATCTTCTGCTAAATCAAAAAGTTTAAAAGCTGCCAGATTAAGCCGGCATATATTGTTTTGTCCATCTAAAACCAAAATTGCCGAGGATGAGGCATCAATCAGTAAACCCAAAAAAAGATTTTTTTCTTCATGTGCGATCCGTTCAAGGTGCATTTGCTCCGCCATTTTATTGTATACCTCAACCAATTGATCAATTTCTTTTTGATTGACAGGACTTAAACGGGTGCTAAAATCTTTTTCCTTAAGCAGGTTAATTGCAAGGCGAATGGTATCAATCGGTTTTACTAATTGATGATAAAGAACAACAAATAAAATAATTGAAATCAAAAGTAAAAACTCACCAATGACAAAATACCATTTGTTGACCTCAAGCAGTTGAAGTAAAATAAATCCTGCGGATAAATAAAAAAACAATCCACAGAGTATAAATTTCCATTTAATGCTCATAAGGAATTTGGTGTTTTTCAAACCGTCGGTATAATGCACCACGGCTCAAACCAAGGGCACGAGCCACACGTGAAACATTCCCTTTGTAAAGATCCATGGCTTTGATAATAGCTTCTTTCTCAACTTCGTCTAGTGTTGCCAATCCTTTCTCAAAATTTGATTTTGTATGGCCTTGTATATTTTCAAGGTATATTTCCAAATCTTCTTGTTCAATAACATGTCCAGTTTTCATTAAAACACATCGCTCCATCAAATTCTTAAGTTCTCGAATATTCCCTGGAAAAGCTTGCATTTTTAAATAGGATACGGCTTCTTTTGAAAGCGGGATTTCGGGAAGTTTATTTGTGTAGCAGCATTGACGGATAAAATGATTTGCCAGCAATGGGATATCGTTTACCCTTTGCCTTAGTGCCGGAATATGCAAATGAATCAAATTGATGCGATAGTACAAATCTTCCCTGAAAGATCCATCTTTTAACATATCGGTCAGGTTACGATTGGTGGCACATATAACTCTAACATCGGCTGTTAATGTTTTGCTTTCGCCCAACACTTCATAAGTATGCTCCTGCAAAACACGCAAAAGTTTGACCTGCGATGCTAAAGATAGTTCGGCAATTTCATCCAGAAAAATGGTTCCTCCTTCAGCCATTTGAAATCGTCCCATTCTGTCGGCTACCGCATCCGTAAAAGATCCTTTTTTATGACCAAACATTTCACTCTCAAAAAGTGATTCCGAGATCCCACCCAAATTAACTCTTACAAAAGCTTTATTTTTGCGATTACTATTTTGATGGATGGCTTCGGCAATTAATTCCTTTCCCGTGCCACTTTCTCCGGTCAACAAAACAGTCGACATACCTGGAGCTATTCTTCCCACAACAGAAAAAACTTCCATTAAAGCCGGATGCTCACCAATGATATTCTTCAATTGATATTGCTTGTCGAGTTCTTTGCGAGTAGAAGTAGAATTATCATGATTAATTTCTGCCCATTGAATATTATTTTTTATCGAATGCAACAAGTTTTCATTGTCCCAAGGTTTACTAATAAAATCGGTAGCACCTAATTTAATTCCTTCTACCGCCAATGCAATACTAGCCCAACCGGTAATTAGGATAATCGGAATTGTTGGATGAAAGATCCTAACTTTTTGCAGCAAATCTAAGCCTTCCTGCCCATTGGTTTCGATAGAATAGTTCATGTCCATTAAGATCAATGAAGGTGAATGCTGTCGCAACCAAAGCAATGCTTCCTCCGGTGAAATGGTAGTTTCAACCTCATAATTCGCTCTTGTTAAAAGCAGCTTTAAAGAGGTGCAAACAGCAATATCGTCGTCAATGATTAATACACTCACTTCTGTTAAGATTTATAATTATTGTATCTCAGAATTTTGTAAGTTAATAATTTAAATACAAGGTTAAGATTTTAGATGTTAGATAAAAAAGATTTTTTCTGAGGTCTAATGTCTTAATTGCTGCACTTCACTATTAAATTACACTTTAAAGCTGAACCCAATTGAGAAGTCAACATCGAACTCAGGTAATTCATAAGCAATATCTAAATTAACCAAATTTTCATTATTCTTCCTGTAATGCTTCTGAAGCTTGAATCTTAGAAGCCAAATATCCGGGATAATAAACACTCAAACTTACTAAAATAAATATCAGACCTATACTTAAACAAACTGCTTTTATGAACAAGCCTGTTTCGACCGGATATAAATTAAGCAAAGGTATTTGAACCGTCAATAGAATGGCAGGGATTAAGGCAAACAGTGTCAATGTCCACGACTCCATTAAAAGCAAGTAATGAATTTTTTGAGAACTGGAACCAACAGCTCTCCTCAACCCCAGTTCGCTTTTCCTTCTTTTCACACTGTAGCCAAAAATGCCAATCATCCCCAGAATTATATTTACAACCAAAAATATCGCAACAAAACTTACCATTACAATTTCAACTTGTGTCCCTGAATTTACTTCTTTCTTTTTAGCATTCATTGTTGAAGCATTCCTGATATTGAATTCTTCTTTGTTAAAATAGTTGAAAATGATTTTCGAGATTTGAGAAGGTGCTACTATTTTTCCTTCTCTATATTTAAGAACCACGTCAACACCTCTCATATCGGTAAAATCAAGTAGAAAAAAGCAAGATGGATAATTTTCTTCGTATTCATTTCTTTTAAGTTTTTGATATACCCCCACAATTTGCTTTTTGCCGATAATTTCAACGACTTTATCTATTGCACTTTCAACAGATCCAAATAACTTTTCAGCCACCTGAATATCTACTACAATTTGGGGATTAGCGCCCTGATAATCATTTTGCAACCAATGACCTGCCAGTATTTTAATTCCAAACACCTCGGCGAAATTCTCATCTACTTCCCTAATAATTGAAAGGCAGCGTAAACTATCATATTTGATATAACTATTACTCATTGACCAGATATATGGAATTGAAAAGTAAGAATAGGAAACCTTTTTAACATCAGAGAGAGATTCCAGATCTGTATGCAAATTCTTTAATCTATCTTTAAAGTCATCTTTTTTACCATCCTTTTTCATCATATTCAAATGGAATGTATCTTCAATATTAGCTCCAACACCACCGGTATAAAGTTCATATTTTTCAATCAAATAGACAGAACTTATTAGCAATACCACGAACAATAAAAAAAGTTCGGAGACAATGTACATGTTCTTTTTCTTTTGATTCCAGATTAATTTAAAACTATGCTTGATCATAACTCACCTCCTTTCAATACCTCAACTGCCTGAAGCCTTGACATTTTTATGGCAGGAATAATCCCTGACATGAAGCTCAGAACTAAAGAAGCCAATAAGCTTATAAAAAATAAACCAAAATTTATATGAAATTGAATGTTTTCGCTGTTCTGAAGGAAGTCACTAAATAATACTTTCGCCAGAAAATCTTTAAAACCATAAACGATCATCAATGCAAAGAATAATCCCAGTATCGCTCCTATAATTGTTAACAGGGTATTTTCATATAATATTTGTTTAATTAATTCACCTCTTGAAGCACCAAAAGCCTTTCTAACTCCAATTTCTTCTGAGCGCTCATGGATTCGGATTAATTGAATGCTAATCAGGTTAAGTGCTGGTAAAAGCATCAATAAAAGAAACTTCCCCAGTATTGTTATTATTTTTGGTCTATAAGAAATTTTATCCTTTGAGGGATTATCCCATCCACGTAAATAATTGTCAACAGGGCTATCAGGGCCGCCAAAATACACATTATAACCCTCTTTAAATAAAGGCGAAATTCGAATTCTAAGGTTTTCAAATTCAGTTTTTATTGCTTCAGCATTTCCTTCATTACAAAGAAATGTTACATCAAAGGCTCCAGGATGTAACAAATCCTGATCAAAACCTTCAATTGAAGTATAGGGCGAATAGATGTTCGCAAAAGTTGTTTCACAATTGGTAGGTACGTTTTTTACAACACCCATGACTTTATAGATTTTACCTGATACCTCTAACATTTGCCCGACGGCTTTTTTATCCTGAAAAAATCTATTTTTTAAACGTTGGTCAATTACAACAACCATGCTTGAATTGGTAACTTCTTGTTGATTAAATGATCTTCCTTCTAAAAATTCGTAGTCGAAAACCTGCCACCAACCCGCATTAACAGATCTGATCGTGAATTCTTCAACTCCATTCTCTCCAAAATAGCTCCATGGATCATGACGTGAAAAGGCGATGGCTTTCGGTGTTGTCATTTTGCTAATATAATCTTCAATTAAAGCCCTGTTAAGTCCCCCCGAACTCATATTACCTTTTTCTTCATTTCTGACAACCATGCGGTTTAAGAAAAGTTGGTTTTTATTGTTTTTTTCTGGGCCACCCGGCCAAATGGTACTTTCAATTTTAATGGCAGCAACGAGGATAATCATGATTGTGATGCTTACCCCAAATAAATTCAGAAAGGTGAAGAATTTATTCTGCCTAATAATTTTTAAAAATTGGATAAAACTTGTTTTCCACATAATGCTGCTTTTTAATTTACTTGACGACCATCGAAAAAACGAATGATACGATTGGTTTTACTGGCCAGATTTTCATCATGGGTAACCATTACAATGGTCATATTACTTTCCTTGTTTAACTTATGTAGGATGTCCATAATTTCCTGACCCATTTTTGAATCCAGGTTTCCTGTAGGTTCATCAGCCAATAAAATTTGTGGATTCCCTACAATGGCCCTGGCAATGGCTACACGCTGACATTGACCTCCTGATAATTCGGAAGGAAAATGGATCATTCGATGCGAAAGCCCCACACGTTCAAGGGTTTCTTTAGCCAATTTTCTTCTTGCAGTCGATCCCAATTTTCTGTACAAAAGCGGAAGTTCTACATTATCCAAAACATTAAGTGAATTAATCAAGTGAAAACGTTGAAAAATAAAGCCCAGCTTTTCGTTTCGAAAAGTCGCCAGTTTTTTATCATTTTGTCCGTTGATAAGGGTTTTGTCAACAGTTACTTTCCCTTCTGATGGTTTGTCAAGCAACCCAATAATATTTAGGAGGGTGCTTTTCCCACATCCGGATGGACCCATTACAGAAACAAATTCCCCTGCTTTTACATCAATATTTACCTGATCAAGGGCAATGGTCTCAATGTTTCGGGTTCGATAGATCTTTTGAATGTTTTCTAAATGTATCATATTAAACTTAGTTTATTAAATTGTTTCATCCGTAAATAATTTTTTAATTAAGGTCGGATGGAACTCGCATGATGAATTTTCATCCGTATTTGTGATTATCGAATCATGCTCGCTTCATTAACACTTACTAAAGGAGTTTTATTGATAAAATCATGAAGGGTAATCATGCGAAGGCGGTGATAATTTACCCAAAAATTACCCTGAATTGATAAGAGGCTTCGACTGGCATAATCTTTCTCATTTTGTGCCATATTCAGTTCTAGGATACTCAAATCACCTGCCAGATATCTTTTATGTGCAATTTCATATCGCTCCGCGGCAATTGTTTTTGCTTCAGTTTCTACCTGAATATTTTCTTTCAACATTTCAACAATATTTACCAATGCGATGATTTCTTTTTCAAAATTGATCTGCTCTTGTAGCACGGTCGTTTCCTCCAACTCCTTCTTCATTTCTGCTTTTTTGCGTGCCGCGTTTGTTCTTCCCCAATCGATAATAGGAATGGAAAGCCCAACACTCAGGTTAGCATGCTGGTTTAAATCCTGTTGCCAGTTGGTTAACTTATTAAAATTAGAACCATAACCCATGGTTGCAAATACATCCCCTGTTATTCCTGTAGCTCCTTTTGTTCTGGCAACTTCCTGATTTGCCTGAATTAACCTTCGCTTAAATGCAATACTCTCTGGATTATTTTTGAGGGCATAATCAATAGCCCGGTCAGCAGTAAGGTTAAACGCCGGGATAAATGAAGGAACGACTGGCGTAAAGTCCACAACCTCACTTAACGAAAGATGGGTTAGCAGAATCAACGAAGAATTTTCCATCTCAACCTTAGCCGCCTTCAAACTTTTTTTTGCATTCACCATCATTAGCTTGACCTGAAGAAGTTCATCTCTGGAAATTCGACCCATTTTAAATTTTTCCTCCGAAATTCTATATAATTCGGTGTTAGTCGCCATGTTTAAGTTGGCCATGTTAAATTCATGTCGATCAGTTAAATTCCTGAAAAATAAATCCACTGCCTGAAATGCAGAAAACTCCAAATCCCGATCATATTCTTTTTGTGATTCTTGATAAAGCATCGGTTCTATTCGTTTGTCCCATTTAAGTTGACTAAACTTAAGTACTGGGAGTTGAATCCCTACTTCTAAAGGTTGTGAACTATAAGAATGCGTTTTGTTTGAAAAATTATCGAATCGATATAAATATGAATTCATAAAAACTTGAGCTCCCAAAAAAGGCAATGGCTGAATCAGTGAAATACTGGCGTTGGACGAATTCTGATTTATTGTTTTAATTTCAATACTGCCATCTTCCTGACTTACAGGAGTTGTTCCCATCGAAAAGTCGGCAAGCTGCGTACTTAATCTTAATTGTGGGCGTAAATTGGATTTATGGATTTGATAATTCCAATAAGCACTTTTCGATTCTACATAAGCTTTCCGTGCACTTAGATTTTTACTTCGAGAAATATGAACTACATCTTCCAGGGACAATTGTAATTGCGCATAAGAACTCATGGCAACAAACCAAAAAACAATTATCCAAATGAAACGATGTCTTAGTCTTTGCATTTTATTAAATTGTATCGTTGATATTTTTGAATAAATACGTTACTAATTACAACTATTTCACCTTCAGCTATTCCTGAAATAACTTCAACATAATTGAAGTTGGCGCCACCAAGCTTTACTGTTCGTTTTTCAAGTTCATTTCCATTCTTTACAAAAATATCGGTGTTTCCGGCTCCATAATAATAATCACCATTTGTAATTCTGATGGTATTTGGAATCACGGACAAAATGAGTCGGACTTCGACTTGTAATTTTACACGAAGAATTGGATGAGATGAGTTGTTGAGGTGAACAGTATAATTTATACTTCCATCAGTAACAGAAGGAGAAATGGCGGTAACTTGTCCTTGAAGTAAACTATCATTTACTAAAATCTGAGCTTCCTGACCCAGATAAATTTTATCGGCATAACGTGTTGAAATGCTTCCTTCGATTTTAAATCTGCTTGCGTCGGCAACATGGGCAAGGGCTTGTCCTTGGCTTACATGCTGCCCGGGTTCTATCAAAATGGAAGTAATCACTCCATTAATTTTAGGTTGAATATAGGCTTTCTCAATTTGCTTGTTTATTTTTTCTTTTTCCTGAATCTTAAGTTGTAATTCAAGTTCCATCGATTCCAAATCGAGTTTTTGTAATTTTTTGAAGGATTCAAATTCTTCCAATTGATTTTCTCTGTTTATACTGGCCAATTGAAATTCAATATTGGCCTTATCAACTTTTTGTTGAGAGCCACCACCAACTGAGAAAAGATATTCTTCTTTTGTCAAAGAGGTTTTCAAATTTTCAATCCGAATACTGTCCATTTTTAAACCAGATCTAAGTTGCATTCGCTGTCTTTGTAATTCCTCACTGCTTTTATTAATTCTATTTTGTTTAAGGGCAATTTCATGTTCGATATTTACTTTCTCGCTCAAAAGCGCCTCCATATCAGGAATAAAAATGGTATCACCAGGCTTTACAATATCTCCGGGTGCATGACAGATCTCCAGAATTTCTGATGAGATTGAAGCGGTAAGCAACTCCTGATAATAGGGTTGAATAATGCCACTGGTTGTAAAAGAATTTTCGACAGCTCCTCTATCTGCAATACTGACTAAAACATTTTGTAAACTTACTTTGGGTTGAACTGTATTTAGAATTAAAAAAGATATAATCGCAACTGCTACAAAAACAACCGCAATTCTGAAGTATAATCTAATTCGTTTTTTTTTAACAAACTCTTTCGATAATTCCCTGTCCATTTTTAACTAATTTGCCCCACCATTGGCAACATGTAAGCCAAAATATATTAATTACTGAGAATCTGAGTATTAAAGAAAATGTGCAAAAAAAAACTGCCCATTTCTGGGCAGGGTGTTCATTTCTGCAGTAGCTCAAACTATGCCCTCTCAAACCACAACTTGAGTTGTGGTTTGAGAGCTACCTAGCACGGAAGGATTTCAATTCTTCACTAAGGTTAACTTTCTGATGATGTTCTTTTTGTGTTTTGATGTACCTGATTACACCCTTTAAGTTTTTCTCCGAAACTGAAAAGGCACCGTAACCAATCTGCCAGTAAAAATCTTCTGAACATAATTTTAACCTGGAAATCATTCGGCTACTTGCACCCTTAACTTGTTTCATTACGCTGCTAATACTAACAGTTGATTTTACCATTATCAAAATATGAACATGGTTTTCAGTTCCCCCAATTGCAAACAAGTTACAACCAGTTTTGTAAATCTCTCTCGATAAAAT
Organism: Bacteroidales bacterium; assembly: GCA_963674935.2. Taxonomy (GTDB): domain Bacteria; phylum Bacteroidota; class Bacteroidia; order Bacteroidales. The sequence goes on along the minus strand of CAXXWZ010000002.1, from coordinate 852,970 downwards.
CTTGTAGATTAGTTTCTCGTATTTAGGAATGATTAGATTTTCTCGATATTTAACACCGATAATGGCATGTACCCATATTTTTACTAGTGAATGTGACATTCAAATTAAATTTATGGGGAGCATTTATGCCATTAGGCCACAATTTAAATTGTGGCCTAATGGATATAATTTTATTTATATTCCTGAACTACAATCTCTTCTTTTAACATGCGAAGACCATTCATGGCTATGGCCTCGAAATCATTCTTACTTGGGTAAAGTGCAATGGGAGCAATTTTACCAACGCGCTTAGTTAGATTCTCGAGGAAACGCTCACTATTAAAAATATTTCCACTTAAAATAATGGCATCAACATCTGAATTGAGTACTGTATACATGGCTCCAATTTCTTTAGCTGCCTGATATGCACAAGCATAAGAAATAAAGATGGCTTTTTCATCTCCCGAAATTAATCGCTGATCAATTTCAGTTAAATTATCAGTTCCTAAATATGCAGCATATCCTCCTCCACGCTGAACCATATTCAACATCTCATCTTCGCTATACTTTTTGCTGAAACATAATCGAATTAAATCGCCTGTTGGTAATGATCCGGCTCTGGTAATTCCAAATGGGCCATCCCCATCGTAGGATTGATTTACATCAATTACTTTGCCTTTTTTATGTGCACCAATTGAAATTCCTTTGGTTCCAACATAAACAACAATCAGATTTAAATCTTCATATTTTTTACTGATTGACTTGGCATATTTTCGTGCAAAATGTTTGTGACTTAATGCATGAAATCGAGATTTACGCTCAATTAGCGGATGACCACTCACTCGGGCAACTTCATCAAATTCATCAACTACCACAGGGTCTGCCATAAAGGCCTTTTGACCAATTTCATCTGCTATTTCTTTAGAAATTAATCCCCCCAAATTGATATGATGTTCACTTTTGCTCCCTTCAATTAAATCTTCTATCATTCGATCATTAATCTCATAAATTCCAGATTTAACAGGTTTCATCATTCCCGAACGCGACATCAACAAGTCAACTTTTTGAATATCAATCTCATTTTCAATCAATACATCCTGGATTGCTTTTTTACGAAATGCGAGCTGATCTTTGATCTCTTTAAAAGTATCTAATTCAGCATTGTCGTGTTTAATGTTTTTTAAGAACGACATTTCAGCACCATGATAAACTGCGATATAAGTAGATTTTTCCTCTGGATAAATTACTAAGATTTTCTTTGAATACATGCTTTCCTTTTTTAGTCCGATAAAAATTAGAAACTCAAATTTACATATTTCTTCTATACTGTCCACCCACTTCAAATAATGCTCCGGTAATTTGTCCGATCGAGCAGTATTTGGAAGCTTCCATGAGCTGCTCAAAAACATTGTCGTTACGAACAGCTGCCAATTGCAATGCTTGAAGATGTGTTTTCGATTCTTTTGCGTAAGTTTTATGTAGTTGCTTCAGCATTTTTATTTGATATTCTTTTTCCGTTTTTGTTGCTCGAATTACTTCACCTGGCAAAACCGTTGGTGAGCCTTTTGATGATAAAAAGGTATTCACACCCATAATTGGTAATTTCCCGTTATGTTTCAGGGTCTCATAATACAAAGATTCTTCCTGAATTTTGCTTCGCTGATACATGGTTTCCATGGCACCCAAAACGCCACCCCTTTCGGTAATTCGATCAAATTCTAACATCACAGCTTCTTCAACTAAGTCTGTTAATTCCTCAATAATGAAAGAACCTTGAAGTGGATTTTGATTTGTTGCCAAGCCCAATTCATGATTAATGATTAATTGAATGGCCATTGCTCGTCTTACTGATTCCTCCGTTGGTGTTGTAATTGCTTCATCGTAAGCATTGGTATGAAGTGAATTACAATTATCGTAGATGGCATAAAGTGCCTGCAAGGTTGTTCGGATATCATTGAAGTCAATTTCCTGCGCGTGCAATGATCGGCCGGAGGTTTGAATGTGATATTTTAACTTTTGTGAACGTTCATTCCCACCATACTTAATTTTCATGGCCTTTGCCCAAATGAGTCTCGCAACTCTTCCCAATACTGAATATTCGGGATCCAATCCATTGGAAAAGAAAAATGAAAGATTAGGTGCAAAGTCATTAATTTTCATTCCACGAGAAGCGTAATACTCAACATAGGTGAACCCATTTGATAAGGTAAATGCCAATTGCGAAATTGGGTTAGCGCCAGCCTCCGCAATGTGATACCCAGAAATAGAAACCGAATAAAAATTTTGAACCTGGTTTTTAATAAAATATTCCTGCACATCCCCCATCAATCGGAGTGAAAAATCAGTGGAATAAATACACGTATTTTGAGCCTGATCTTCTTTTAAAATATCAGCTTGTATGGTTCCTCTAACGGTACATAAAGTATCGGCTTTTATTTTTTTATAAACATCAGTTGGTAAAACCTGATCGCCGGTAACACCCAAAAGTAATAAACCTAAACCATCATTTCCCTTTGGCAGTTTTCCCTGATAAGCGGGTCTTTCAGTTCCACGATTGGCATAGATTTTTTTAATTTTTGCTTCCACCTTTTTCTCAAGCCCATTTTCCTTAATATAAAGTTCACATTCCTGATCGATAGCTGCATTCATAAAATAACCAACCATGCTGGGAGCCGGACCATTTATCGTCATCGAAACTGAAGTCATTGGATTGGTAAGATGGAATCCTGAATAGAGTTTTTTTGCATCATCTAAGCAGCAAATTGAAACACCTGCATTTCCAATTTTGCCGTAAATATCAGGACGCCGATCAGGATCTTCACCGTACAAAGTCACAGAGTCGAAAGCGGTGGAGAGTCTTTTGGCCGGCATATCAATTGAAACATAATGAAACCTCCGATTGGTACGTTCAGGGCCACCTTCTCCGGCAAACATACGGGTTGGATCTTCACCTTGTCGCTTAAATGGAAAGACTCCCGCTGCGAATGGAAATTCGCCAGGCAAATTTTCTTTTAATATCCATTTTAAAATATCTCCCCACCCTTCATATTTAGGCAGCGAGATCTTAGGAATTTTCAAGTGAGATAAGGATTCCGTAGCAGTCTCAACCTTAATTTCCTTATTTCTTACTTTATAAGTATAAATGGGTGCTTCAATGGCATTTTTCTTATCGGGCCAAGCATTTACCAATTCAACATTATGGCCATCCATATCCCGCTTAAGTTCGGTATATTTTTTTCCCAGCAGGTCGGCACTCAGCTTATCTTCTTTGGGGTCAAGTTCTTTGATGGCTTGATGAATACAATATAATCTTTGGGCAATATCCGACTGGTCGATAGCCCATTGATTATAAGTTCTGATTGTTTCTGAAATTTCTGATAAATATCGAGTACGATTAGGCGGAATAATAAAAACTTTTTCCGACATCTCGTTTTCCGGTGTCATGCTAGAATGATAATCAACACCCGTTTTTTCTTTAATTTTTGCGATGATGGCTTGATACAGTTCATTAACACCCGGATCATTAAATTGAGAAGCAATGGTTCCGTAAACCGGCATCGTATCCACATTGTCATGCCATAAATTATGGTTACGGGCATATTGCTTTTTCACATCACGCAATGCATCCAAAGCACCACGTTTATCAAACTTATTTAAGGCGATAATATCTGCAAAATCGAGCATGTCAATTTTTTCAAGCTGCGTAGCTGCGCCATATTCCGGGGTCATCACATAAAGTGAAAGATCGGAGTGATCAATAATTTCTGTATCCGACTGGCCAATTCCTGAAGTTTCTAAAATCACCATATCGAATTTTGCTGCCTGAACAATGCTTTCTGCATCCTTTACATATTTCGACATGGCCAAATTTGATTGACGAGTAGCCAGTGAACGCATATAAACCCTCGAATTGAAAATGGCATTCATACGAATCCGATCACCAAGCAGTGCACCTCCGGTTTTTCTTTTTGATGGGTCGACAGAAATGATGGCAATGGTTTTATCAGGAAGATCAGTTAAATACCTGCGAACAATTTCATCAACCAAGGATGATTTTCCAGCTCCACCAGTTCCGGTAATTCCTAAAACCGGGGCTTTATGCTTTTTGGCAATTTCTCTAATTTTTTGGAGCGTATCTTCAACTTCATCAGGATTATTTTCTGCAGCAGAAATAAGTTGCCCAATGGTCTGAGGATCTTTTTGTTCTAATTTTCCTAAATCAATTTTAACTCCTTTTCCAACTTTAAAATCAGATTGCTTCAACAAATCGTTAATCATGCCTTGCAAACCCATCGTCCGACCATCATCAGGAGAATAGATTCGAGTGATTCCATAGGCTTGAAGTTCTTCAATTTCTTCAGGAAGAATAACTCCTCCACCTCCACCAAAAAGTTTAATATGACTTGAATCTCTTTCCTTCAATAAATCAAACATGTATTTAAAAAATTCCATGTGCCCACCTTGGTAAGAAGTAATGGCAATCGCCTGAACATCTTCCTGAATGGCGCATTCAACAATTTCTAATACCGATCGATTGTGACCAAGGTGAATTACTTCAGCACCGCTGGATTGTATAATTCGACGCATCACATTGATGGCAACATCATGCCCGTCGAACAATGATGCAGCAGTTACGATTCTAACATGGTTGTGAGGTTTATAAATCTCCTGATTAAGCATATAAAGAACTTTATTTTAAACTAGTAGGTTATATGCAAATATAATGTTTTCGGTCGTAAATTTCTAACAATTCTTAAGCCTGAGACGGTTAAATCTATCATTTTATAGTCATTGATAATATTTAACTTTTAAATAAATTTTGAAAAGGAAATTTCTGAAGACAAACCAAATAATTTCCTGAACTGCTTTATAAAGGTTTTCAATGCCTACAAGCCATGATTTATTTTAATTCTAAATGAAATAATCTATAATATTGCACAAAAAAAATTAACTTTATACTACCTAATCACTAAAAATGAAAGACTTATGATCAAGCAAATAGTTTTCGCCATATCTTTACTTTTAACCTTAGGAGTAATTAGCTGGACTTTTATGCGAATTTTCAGCTATATGAAATTCACTAAACCTTTCCCAATTAAGAATATCCCGGCTAGGTTTATGCTGATGATGAAAGTTGCCATCGGACAAACCAAGATATTCCGAATGCCGGTTATTGGTTTGCTTCATGCGCTGGTTTTTTGGGGATTTATGGTTATCCTGATTGGAAGCATTGAAATGATAATCGATGGTTTATTTGCCACTGAAAGGGCACTCTCATTTATGGGACCCGTTTATGATGTGATTATAGCTTCAGGTGATGTCTTCGCCTTTATCATTGCCATTGCAATTATTGTGTTTTTATTCAGACGTTTATTCATGCACATTGGCCGCTTTTATGGAACTGAAATGAAAAAGGTTTCTAAACAGGATGCCAATATTGCGCTTACCATCATTTTGGTATTGATGTTGACTTTATTGGGAATGAACAGTTTTTACGTTCTTCATTCTATTTTAACGGGTCATGAAATTGTAGGCGTATATCCTGTTAGCAAGTTTATTGCGGTTGCTTTTTTACTCGAAATCCCAAGTAATACTTCTTTTTTCTGGCATGAATTTAATTGGTGGGGACATATTTTATTAATTTTCATTTTTGCTAACATACTTCCATACTCAAAACATTTTCATGTTTTCATGTCAGTACCAAATGTTTTCTTGAGTCGATTGGAACCTCTTGGTTATCTCTCAAATATGCCCAATATCACCAAAGAAGTGAAACTGATGATGGATCCAAATGCCGCTTTTGATGCACCGGCAGAAGAGGAAGAAATAGAACGATTTGGAGTACTAGATGCCGAAGATTCTACATGGAAAAATTATATGGATGCTTTGGCTTGTACAGAATGTGGAAGATGCACCTCGGTTTGTCCTGCGAATATTACTGGTAAAAAATTATCTCCTCGTAAAATTGTAATGGATTTACGCGCCCGGATGAAAGAAAAAGGCCCCGGTTTGGTTAAGGATGGTAAAGGTTTTTCAGATAACAAAGCTTTGATTCGGGATTATATTAGTGAAGAAGAATTATGGGCTTGTACCACTTGTAATGCTTGTGCTCAGGAATGCCCGATTAACATCAACCATCCCAATTTAATTGTCGATATGCGTCGGTATTTGGTAATGGAAGAATCTGCTGCTCCTGCAGAATTGAATGCTATTTTCACCAATATTGAAAACAATGGAGCACCTTGGCAATTCTCTCCTGAAGACCGGATGAAATGGGCCGAAGATGTAAATCTGGAAGTTCCTTTAATGGCTGATAAATTTGCAGAAGGTAAAAAGCCTGAATATCTGTTTTGGGTAGGTTCAGCAGGTGCTTTCGACGATCGATACAAAAAAGTAACACGTGAATTTGTTAAGATTTTAAATCACCTAAAAACTGATTATGCTGTTTTAGGAGTGGAAGAATCCGATAGTGGAGATATCGCTCGTAGAGCAGGAAACGAGATGCTTTTCCAGATGCAGGCCATGATGAATATTGAAATTATGAATGGTTATGAGGTGAAGAAAATAATCACTTGCGACCCTCACGATTACAATACTTTTAAAAATGAATATCTGGAATTCGACGGAAAGTACGAAGTCATTCATCATACCCAATTTTTAGCTGAACAAGCCAAAGAAGGCAAATTCTTGTTCGACGATACTTTCAATAATCAAAAAATTACTTTCCACGATCCTTGTTATTTGGGGCGTGCCAATGGTGAATATGAAGCGCCTCGTGATATTTTAAAAGCCTTACCATTTAAAAATGTGGAAATGGCTCGCTGCAAAAGTTTTGCCTTATGTTGTGGTGCAGGAGGTGGACAAATGTTTAAAGAAGCTGAAAAAGGAGATAAAGAAGTATTTATTGAACGCATCGAAGACGCCATTAAAACCAAAGCCGATATTGTGGCAACCGCTTGCCCGTTCTGTATGACAATGATGACAGACGGCATTAAATACAAAAACAAAGAAGAGGAAATGAAAAACCTGGATATTGCCGAGTTGGTTTCGAAATCCTTAGGTTTATAGTCATCTTTAATTTAAATTTTGAATAAATAAAAAAATATTCATAGATTTGACCCTTCTAAAAATCGAAATCATAGTATGCAAAATAAATTATATACAAACAATTGGTGGTGGTGCTTAAAACTAAGCGCTGCGTAAACCAATTGCCTGTATGTAATAAAAAATATTTATCAAAAAGGCTCTGTTGCTTACGCAGCAGAGCCTTTTTTTTGTGCAAAATTTTAAATAATTAACATAAATCAACAACTAAAAACAAGAATCAATGACACATCAAAAAAAGATTAACCTCAACAAATCAGAAGAAGTCTTGGGAACCCCAGCTAAAAATTATTTTAAAAAATATCCTAATAAAGAAGGTTTCTTTGAAGCATACGGTGGAGCATTCATTCCACCTGAATTGGAAGTTGAGATGAAAAAGATAGCAGATGCATATTTCACCATTAGTAAATCTCACAATTTTATTCAAGAATTACGAAGCATCCGAAAACATTATCAGGGACGTCCAACTCCTGTATACTATTGTTCGCGATTATCAGAAAAATATGGAGGTCGTATTTATTTAAAACGTGAAGATTTAAATCATACGGGAGCTCATAAATTAAACCACTGTATGGGCGAAGTACTACTTGCTAAGCACTTAGGTAAGAAAAAAGTAATTGCAGAAACTGGTGCTGGCCAACACGGTGTTGCGCTGGCTACGGCTGCAGCATATTTTGGATTAGAATGCGAAATACATATGGGCGAAGTTGATATTGCAAAACAGCATCCTAATGTGGTACGAATGGAAATACTGGGAGCAACTATTGTTCCTGTTAGCCAGGGTTTAAAAACGCTGAAAGAAGCTGTTGATTCAGCGTTCGGAGCATACCTGAAAGATCCTGTTAATACAATATACTGTATTGGCTCAGTAGTAGGTCCCCATCCATTTCCTATGATGGTTCGTGATTTTCAGCGAGTTGTAGGGATTGAAGCGCGTGAACAGTTTTTTGATATGACCGGTGAATTGCCAGATAATGTAATTGCTTGTGTGGGTGGCGGAAGCAATGCCATGGGGATCTTCTCAGCATTTCTGGATGATGAAGAATGCCAGCTTCATGGTGTAGAACCAGCTGGGCGTTCTATGAAACTTGGAGATCATGCCGCCACGATGAAATTTGGAAAACCAGGTATCATCCATGGCTTTAAATGCTACACCTTGCAAGATGAAAAGGGAGAACCTGCACCTGTATATTCTGTTGCCAGCGGACTGGATTATCCGGGTGTTGGTCCTGAACACAGCATGTTGAAAGACCTCAATAAGGTTTATTATGATAATGTTAATGACAAGGAAGCCATTGATGCCTTTTATGAATTAAGTCGATTAGAGGGGATTATTCCTGCATTGGAAAGTTCTCATGCCGTTGCTTATGCATTAAAATTAGCAAAAGAGCAACCTCAAAAATCTATACTAATAAATTTAAGTGGACGGGGTGATAAAGACATCGATTTTGTTGTAGATACATTTGGTTTGCCGAAAAAATAATTGATGAATACGGTCAGCTTGAAACACTCGGTGATATAACATTAAAAAACGGGGTGTCACCTTAAGGTGACACCCCGTTTAAATTTCGTCATGCTGAATTCATTTCAGAATCTAAAAATAGCTGACTTTGAGATTCCGGAACAAGTCCGGAATGACGGAACTTAGAATAGTTTAATCTTTTTAGACAGCCTCAAATTTAAGAAACCTAAACATCTAGAAAATTTAGATATTTTCGCTAATTTTGATCTATGTTAATCAAAGGGGCACTTATCCTTTCCATTGTTTTGCAGTTTGTTGCTGCCATACTCGCCATTCCTTTAATCAAAAAAACGAAATTCAATATTTCATGGATTTTAATATCCATGGCCCTCATTCTAATGGCCATCAGGCGATTTATTGAGCTTGTACCTTTTATTCAAAAAGAAACAAGCCTTCCGGAAGTTACTATGGCTCATTGGTTAGGAATTCTAATTTCCATATTCTTTTTAATTGGAGTGTTTTACATTCGTAAAATATTTGATTTCCTCAAACAAATTGATGTGCTTCGTGAGGAGTCGGAAAAGAAAGAATTAAATACCATCATCAGAACAGAAGAAAAAGAACGCAGGAGTTTTGCCAAAGATTTACACGATGGCTTAGGTCCTTTATTATCATCCATAAAAATGCTTACTTCTGCACTTTCACAAACCAAGCAAGAAACAAAAAATAATAAAATTATTGAAAATATAAATGTTGTTGCAGGAGAAGCCATCATGTCCATCAAAGAAATTTCAAACCATTTAAGTCCACACATACTCGAAAACTTTGGATTAACATCTGCTTTAAAATCTTTCGTTGAAAAAGTAAATATTTCAAAAACTATCCAAATAAAAATCAATTCAAATTTAAATGAAGAAAGGCTTAATTATAATGTCGAGGTTGTTCTTTACCGGATTATTTGCGAATTGATTAATAACACATTTAAACACGCAAAGGCAAAAAAAATAAAGATTGATTTGAAAAAAGAAGGTCAAGAATTAAAAATGCTATACACCGACGATGGCATCGGTTTTAATATTGAAGAAGTTTTAGCAAAAAGCCAGGGAAGGGGCTACGCAAACATCATTTCCAGGGTTCGATCTATCAATGGAAAAATCGATTTTAAAAGTCAGCCCAGCTCAGGTGTTCAAATAAATTTACAACTCAAATTAAATGCAAAAGAATAACATCATCGTTGTTGACGATCACGCCTTATTTCGAAGCGGATTAATTACTTTGTTAAGCGATTTGGAAGAAGTCGGAAACATTTACGAAGCTCCAAACGGAAAGGTTTTTCTTCAAATGATCAATGAAAATGACATTGATATCGCTTTAATGGATATCAGTATGCCTGAAATGGATGGTGTTGAAGCCACCATTAAATCTTTGCAACTTCAACCCGAAATTAAAATTATTGCACTTTCAATGTTTAGTGAAGAAGAGTATTATTTTAAAATGATTAATGCGGGGGTTAAAGGGTTTCTAATTAAAGATTCAACCATCGATGAAGTGCACGAAGCTATCCGAGTTGTTGGTAAAGGAGGGAATTATTTTTCTCAGGAAATTCTTTATAGATTAATTAAAAAGGGTTCTGAGTTTCAAAAGGTGGAAGAATCATTATCAGATCGAGAATCAGAAATACTGGAATTTATTTGTCAGGGACATTCGAATCAGGAAATTGCCGATCAACTTTTTTTAAGCAAAAGAACCGTTGACAAACATCGGGCAAATATTCTCGAAAAAACCACTTGCAAAAACACCGCCTGCTTAGTTGTTTATGCCATTAAATGGGGATTGGTTAAATTGTAATAACCTAAGTTCGTCTTTGATTTGATGACGCAAACGTTCATAAAAAAACAGTAATATTGAGCATCATAGAAGTCAAGATGTTAGAAAGATACATTTTTTTCTAAAGTCTAGCGCCTAAAATCTTTAATCTTCATAAATCAAAAGTCCGAAAAATAGAAATTAACGAACAAGTTTAACCTCAAATACTAAGTATTTATACCACCTCTCAAATACGCTTTTTATAGGTTGTTAAACAACACCTTAAACTTTAATTTGGCACCTTGATTTTAAAATCAGAAAACTGAATTATGCCAACCTTATTTGAACAATTACAGGAAGATGTTCGATTTGTTGAAGGATTTCATTCTTGCATGAATTGTGGAATTTGCACTGCCATATGCCCTGCAGCCGAATTTTACAATTACGATCCACGAATTATTGTGGATACTGTTCAAACCAAAGATGAAGAAAAAATTGATGCCTTGCTGAGAAGCGAAACCATTTGGTATTGCGGTCAATGTATGTCGTGCAAAACCCGCTGTCCCCGTGGAAATGTACCCGGATCAATTATCATGGCTCTCCGATATTTATCCCAAAAGCTAGGCTATTTTACCGATTCCGAAAAAGGCCGTCAACAATTTGCCGTAAAACGAACAGTAGGCGATAACATTTTAAAATTTGGTTATTGTATTTATCCGGATGGAGTTATCCCCGAATTACATCCTGAGCAAGGACCGGTTTGGGATTGGATTTATAAAAATAAGAAAGAAGTGTATGATCGCTTGGGGGCAAGTTATCAAAAAGATGGTGGAGGTGCCTTAAGAAATACTTCTTCTGAATCACTTTATGAATTGAATCAAATATTTAAGCAAACCAGTGGTCAGGATCTGTTCGATTGCATTGAAAAATACTCGGAACTAAAAGCCAATGAAATGAACATTCAGTTTGGCGAAGGCATAGAAAACGATTATTTCACACACACTTATACATTTAATAGCGGAAACCATTACCGTGATGAACAAAGTTGAAAAAAAAATAATCTGGAAAGATTACCAAAAAGAAATTCCTAACGATCACTATTTCTTTGTTAGAAGTTGTATACGTCAAAATTTTTTCCCTGCCTCAGAATTATTTTTCATAATTCTTTTAAAAACCCATTTGGGAAAAGATATCTTTGAAGATCCCCGTCATACAACCTGCACCGGCATTGGTTATCATGCCGATGTTGTTCCATTCGATACCATAATGACTGTCATTGCAAGGCATTTCTCACTGATGACAGAAGCCGGTTATGAACACGTGGTAATTTCATGTGTGACTTCTTTTGGGATTTATGAAGAAGTTTTAGAAACCTGGAAACATTTTCCTGAAGTTGAAGAAAAGGTAAGAAAAGATTTACGAATTGCAACAGGTCGTGAATTTAAGAAACCCAAAACCATTACCCATTGTTCTGACATCATTTATAAATTCCGGGAAGAAATAGCAGCCCTCAATAAATTTACTTTAACCAATAAATTTACTGATCAACCTTTAAATGTTGTTGAACATGTGGGTTGTCATTATTCAAAGATGTTTCCGGCCTACGGAGTGGGTGGAGCCGAATTTCCACAGGTTCTTTCAGGAATGATTAAAGCCTGGGGAGGAACTGTTATTGATTATCCAGAACGCCGCCATTGCTGTGGTTTTGGTTTCCGTCAATATCTCATTCAAGCCGATCGCGGCTATTCTGTTGCCAATACAAAAAAGAAGTTTGAATCAATGGATTCGTATAAACCTGATTTAGTCATTTGTAATTGCCCAGGTTGTACCATGTTTATGGATAAATGGCAATATACCATTGCAGAAATTGAAGGTAAAACTTATGGAAAAGAAAAAATTGGTATTCCGGTTTTAACCTATGAAGAACTAACAGGATTGCTTATGGGCTATGATCCCTGGGATCTTGGCTTGCAAATGCATCAAGTACAATCGGAATTATTATTGGATAAGTTAGGAATTCAGTATGATGAGTTTGCTAAATATAAGACCAAAGATGGAGCGAATATTGGGCAACCCAACATTCCAGAATTACTAGCAACTCCTGCATATTCAAATTGTAAATCATAAGTACCATGGCACAAAAAAAAGTAGGCGTTATTGGTGGTGGAATAGCCGGAATGGAAGCGGCTTACCAACTCAATCATTTAGGTCACTCAGTTGTACTATTAGAAAAAGAAACAGAATTGGGAGGACACGCTCAAGATTGGTTTCAACTTTTTCCAAATCACAAACCGGCAACAGACATTTTAGATCATTTAAAATCAAATCTACAAAAATCAAAAGTGGATATAAAAACATCGTCTAAAATTATCGACATTGATATCAAGCCAAATAATATTGGACTTCTTGATCAAGAAAGCAGGATGTATGATTTAAATGCCATTGTACTTGCCAGTGGTTTTGATATGTTTGATGCCCGCTTGAAAGAAGAATACGGTTATGGCATTTATAAAAATGTGATTACTTCAGTTGATTTGGAGAAAAAATTTAAAACAGGTGTAATCAAAAATCAAACGGGTGATAAACCTAAACGCATTGGATTTGTTCACTGTGTGGGTTCAAGAGATGAAAAATGTGGTAATTATCACTGTTCTAAAGTTTGCTGTGTTACAGCCGTAAAGCAAGCCATGGAAATCCGAATGATGAATCCTGATGCGGAAGTCATTTGTTTTTATATGGACATGAGAATGTTTGGTGTCAATTACGAAGAAATGTATCGCGAATCTCAAGAAAAATGGGGTGTGAAATTTATTCGGGGGCGAGTTTCAGAAGCTGCCGAAAATGCAAATAAATCAATCCAAATTAAAGTTGAGGATACCCTAACTGGTCAGCCATTAAAAATGAATGTGGATTTATTGGTCTTACTCATCGGGATGCTCCCCTCAAAAGAAACCAGTTTTTTAGGTAACAAGATGCTATTAAATTTTGAGCAAAATGGTTTCATCATGAGTAAAGATGCCCATCATAGTTCCAACCTCACCAATGAAACAGGAGTGTTCATTGCAGGAACTTCCGGTGGTCCAATGAATATCACAGACACATTAAGTCATGCGCGAGCTGCTGCAATCGAAGTTGATCATTATTTAAATAAAAGCTGATGAATAACTTTGGATTTGCCATAAACGTTGGTCGACAAATTGATTTTGACAAAAATGATAAATCACTTTTTGAGTTTATTAAAACGCATGAACCATCCATTAAATTATGCATCGGTTGTGGCGCTTGCACTGCTACTTGTACCAGTGGAAATTTAACTCAATTTAATTTCCGAAAACTACATATGCTCCTCTCGCGTGGTGAAGACCTGAATGTGGAAAAAGAAATTTTGAAATGTATGCTTTGCGGAAAATGTAAGTTAGTTTGCCCCAGAGGCGTAAATACCCGAAATGTAATTTTCTTAATTAAAAGATGGATTTTAGAAAAGAAATCTGAGCTTGTATCTGTTGAAAATTAATTTTTAAAAGATGAGACATTTTGATCCCTTTGTATTACCCTTTGAACTCGGTTTATATTTTATTTTTTTATTTCTGATTATTAAATACTCACGATGGATCATTCGGCTTGATACCAGCGAAAAACAAAAGATAAAATCAGGATTTTTAGGCTTAAAAACGCTTTCGGCTATTAAAGAGGTTTTTATGGAAAGTCTTTTGCACCGAAAAATCTTTCGTGTAAATCCTGTGCTTGGATACATGCACATGAGCCTTGCTTTTGGCTGGTTTCTTTTAATCGTTTTCGGAAAATTGGGAACCTTATCCTTTAGTCAGGATTTTTTTAACCCCCTCTATTATGCCATTTTCTTTAAATTTTTTGAACCCATTGAACCTCCATTTTTTTACGCTAAAACCTATTCGTTTTTGATGGATTTTTTGCTGCTTTTTATTTTGACCGGATTATTATTGGCCATCATTAAACGATTTAAATCAAAAATATTTGGATTAAAAAAAACCACTAAACTGAAACTGGGCGATAAGTTAGCTTTGGCATCCTTATGGTGGATTTTTCCCCTACGATTATTAGCCGAAAGTTTTACAAGTGGAACTTATCATTCGGGGCATTTTCTAACGGGAAATTTGGGTGAATTTTTCGCCATTTTTCTTCCGGTTAAAGATTTGATGTATCCCGCCTGGTGGGCATACAGTCTATCACTCGGAGTCTTTTTTATGGCACTACCATTTTCCAGATACATGCACATTCCAACCGAAATGTTTCTTATTTTTTTGAGAAAATACGGCCTTAAAACTCAGGATACGTACAGTAGTTTTTCAGAAATTGAAGTAAACGCCTGCCCCCGATGCGGAATTTGCATCGATAAATGCCAACTCAATATCGCTGATGAAGATAAATCACAATCTGTTTACTTTTTACAAGCGCTCAGAAATCATGAAATGAATCCTGAATTAGCCTTAAATTGCTTACAATGTGGAAAATGTGAAGAAGTTTGTCCAGTAGACATTAGTCTTTTGAATTTGCGATTAACCCAACGAAACAATCTCAGCACAGACAAATCTGATTATGAATACTTACAAAATAAATTACCCGTAAGAGCTAAAGTGATTTATTTTGCAGGCTGCATGACCCACTTAACACCAGGTATTAAACAATCGATGATTCAAATTTTTGAAGCTGCAACTATTGATTATTTTTTCATGGATGAAAATGGAGGCGCTTGTTGTGGTCGTCCATTAAAACTTGCTGGTGAATTAAAGTCGGCACAAAAGCTTATGGATTATAATTCTAAAATCATTAAAGGGTCAGGAGCAAAAACCTTGGTTACCTCTTGCCCTATTTGTTATAAAGTTTTTAAGGAAGATTATAATCTAGAGCTTGAGGTTTTTCATCACACCGAATATTTATGGAGGCTTATTGATCAGCAACAAATTCATTTAACCCTAAAACCTAAAACCATCGCTTATCACGATCCTTGTGAATTGGGAAGAGGTAGTAATATTTACGAATATCCTCGCCAAATCATTGAAAAAATTGCTTTTTTAAAATCATCTAAAAAAGAAAGGAAAGAAGCACCTTGCTGCGGAAACAGTTTGGCTAATTTTCAATTGGGCAGTTCACAAGTTGATCTAATTCGAGAAGATGCAATAAATTCTTTGCTCATAAACGAACCAGATATTTTAGCAACATCCTGCCCTCTTTGTAAAAAAACATTTCAAAAATCGGCACCAATTCCTGTAAAAGATATCGCTGAAATAGTGGCTGAAGCCTTAAAATCTATAAATAAAAAACACTATTTAAATGAAAAGCATCTGGAAAAGCATAAACAAGAATCGAATTGGGTTGAAGTATAACAAATAGAGAAAAATATAAAAGGATGGCATCCTCCAGAGGAAGCCATCCCGTTCTTATTTGACTTCGTCATGCTGAATTTATTTCAGCATCTAATTTCAGATGAACAAGATTCTGAAACAAGTTCAGAATGACGCTCAGATAATCTTCGCTATTCCGCTTTAACAGCTTTAACAGCGGAAATTAATTCAGGCAATACTTTTTGAACATCACCAATAATTCCATAATCCGCAGCTTCAAAAATCGGTGCATCTTTATCCGTATTTACGGCAACAATCACTTTTGAAGAACTAACTCCACCCAAGTGCTGAATAGCACCGGAAATACCAAAAGCAAAATATAAATTTGGAGCAATGATTTTTCCGGTTTGACCTACGTGCTCAGAATGCGAACGCCAACCTTCATCCGAAACAGGACGAGAGCAGGCAGTTGCAGCTCCCAATAATTCGGCAAGTTCTTCAAGCGGTGCAAAATTCTCAGCCGACTTTAAACCACGACCACCCGACACAACAATTTCAGCATCATTTAATAAAATTTTTCCAGTTACTTTATTTACATCTGTTCTTTCAGTTTTAATTTCTGATGCATCCAAATTAACATCAAAAGCCTCAATCGTAGCATCTTTAGCGTCTTCAAAAACGCCAAATGAATTTTGAGCAAGGGTTAGAACCTTAATTTCTGATTTTACATTTACGATCGCAAATGCTTTTCCTGTGAAAGCTTTTTTCTTGATAGAAAAAGGTTCGTAACTGCTTGGAGCTTCTGTAACTCCAGAAACAAGTCCTGCTTTCAATTTTACAGACACTCTTGGAGCAATTGCTTTTCCGGTATTGTTATGTGCAAAAACCACAATATTTGCAGCTTCTTTTTGAGCAACCTCAGCAATTACTTTTGCATAAGGTTGATTGGCAAGAACCGCAAGATTTTCGTTGTTTACATTTACAACTTTCGCTGCACCGTAAATACCCAAGGTTTTCAATTCAGTTTCTTCAACATTTCCGATTGAAACTGCAATAACTTCGGTACTTATTTGCTTCGCCATTTCATTGGCATAAGAGATGAGTTCATAGCTTAATTTTTTAAACTTTCCATCCCAGTTTTCTGTATATACTAATATAGACATTTTGCTATTTATTTAGTTTCTTATGTGTTTTTATAATTTATCTCCATTTAATCATCAAATATGCTAATGTGTTAGTTTGCTGATGTGCTGATTTTTTTACTCGAACTAATTATTTTTGAGAGTAATTTTTTGATTGAAATTAAATCCTCAGAAAGATTGGAATTATATGGATAGTTTTCTGCAAGTCGACATAATTCTAACCAATATTCAGTTTCTTCGGCTTCTTTAGCTGCAATTTTCATCTTATGAATAAAATCTGCTTTACTTTCAGCACTTTGTGCTTCCTTAATATTTGCACCAACTGAAGTTCCAGATTTCATTATCTGATTGGCAATTACGAACTTTCTATTTTTCTCAAGTAATTCAGAAAATTCAATAACCTCAAGTGCAAACTTAAGTGACAAGTCAAGAATTATATTTTTCTTTTCATTATTCATTAGCACATTAACTAATTGGCAAATTATATTGCTTTTGCTTCATTCTTCAACAAATCAACCAACTCCTTAACATTTTCTGCATCTACCATTTTGCATTTAGCTTTTGGTGCAGGCAATTCGTAAGATGCGAATTCGGTTAAAGCATCCACCACTATTGCCGGTAAAACCTTTAATGGTTTTTTACGTGCCATCATAATTCCGCGCATTGCAGGAATTCTGGGTTCTTTAGTAATTCCTTTTTGAACAATCGCTACGAAAGGAGTAGCTACTTTAATCACTTCAGCACCTCCGTCAATTTCTCTGTTTAAGGTAATGTTGTTACCTTCAATAGTCATTTTTGATACTGAAGATACAGAGGGTATTTCCAGAAATTCTGCTAACATTCCTCCAACAGCCGCTCCATTATAATCACTAGCCTCTATACCAGCCATTATGATGTCAAAATCTTTGGCAACCTCAGCAATTTGACCGGCTACAAAATAAGCATCTGTCGGATCTGCATCTATTCTTATGGCATCATCAGCGCCAATAGCAAGTCCTTTTCGCATGGTAGGTTCAACATCGGTTCCGCCAACAGTAACAATAGTTACCGACTCAATAGCTCCTCCGGTGGTTTCTTTAAGTTCAAGAGCCCGAGTTAATGCGAATTCATCCCATGGATTAATAATCCACTGAACACCAGATTTGTCAAAAGCTGAATTGTCCGCACTAAATTTAACCTTAGTGGTTGTGTCGGGAACATTGCTTAAACAGATCAAAATTTTCATATTTTTTTGTTTTAGTTTTTTAATGTTTGAGCAAATATAACGAATAGTTGTTTAAACTTGAATCTAGATTAATCAACTGTACGATTGTTCGATCGTTAAAATGATAAATATCTGAGGTAATTCATTAACTACGATCTCATTACTTTTTTACAGTTCATCAATCCTATATTATGTTTGATTTTTATGCTAGTCTTTTCGTAAATGCAAGAATAAATTAACATTTTCAGGTTCTTTCCCAATGGTAATTCTACTGGCTTTAAATCCTGCCCTCATGGCAAGATTAAAAAGTTGGTTCTCTGTTCTGTGATTCAGATACCATTCTCCAAAAATTTCCATATAATCTCTGCTCGGATTATAGTCTTCATTAAAATTGCCGATGATGATTTCACCATCCACTTTTAACCATTCTTTAAACTTTCTGAGCACCATCAAAAAAGCCTTATCACTAAAATAATCAAAAAGACCAGCCGACCAAATTAAATCGTATGTATCAGATGTACTGTGTCTGAAAATATTTTTTTGAATAAAGGTTATGTTGTTCAGAAAATCGTGGTTTAATTCTTTTGCAAATTTGATGGCATTTTCATCCATTTCTACGCAAGTTGTTTCTATCAACTTATTCTCTGGTAATGCAGCGTAAACTTCGAAAAGATCTCTTGCAGGGCCACTGGCAACATTCATCAGTTTAAGTGTGGGGCTATCCGATATTTTTTGATGAATAATTTTTTTGAAATATTCTTTTCGGTTTCGTACAGCTATCGGAGCTGATTGCTGATGGAAATATTCATCCCAAATTCCATACTCGGGTTTATCGGATTTATGATAGGTATAGATTTTGTCGATCATCAGAAAATCGCCGGCATAACCAAATGGCTTGCTTAGCCCATGACCTTGAATTGTGTTTTTTATAAAGTCGTCGGGGAAATAAGTGTTTAGTTTTGAGATGTCCTCTTTGGTCAATAACTGATCCTTAATTTGTGAACTAAGGAATGCAACAATATTGTCAATTTTTTGAAAATCATCTTTGCTAATCTTACCTTTTTTAATTAGCGCTTCTAATTGTTTTTTAGTTTCCATTTTTAGTGTATTTAAATTTTTATTTAGGATAAAATAGTTTCTGTGTTTAGGAGAAATCCAATCCTGAATAAATGGTAGATACAGTCTCAGAAATTGAGAAACTGAAATGAAATTTTTACAGGATTTTTTGTAATTCGTGAGGAATAAATCTTACTTTCCGGTATTTTGAATTACACTTGCTAATACCAGAAGCTGAACTTCCAGTCTTTGATTAACTACTTATTTACACCATACGTGCAGGATGGTATTTTGAGCATTTAAAAGACTGCTAATTTTCAATCTGAGTTTGATTGAAAGCTTTGGTTGTTATGCCGTAAAACCTCAGCAGTCCATGCATCAAAAGAGTTTGGAGAGAACTCGTAAACTATACAAAATCAACGCTAAGTAAAGATAATTTCATTGCTTTATCCAGCCTGAAAAACACAAGCGTTTTTATTAACAAGGTTTTAACAATTTCATAAAATGAAATTGAAGACACAAGACTTAAGACTCGCAACACATGAAGAAAGATGATAGAAAACAGATTCAGGGTTACTAAAATGCCTTAATATTTTACATTTTAAATTCATCAATTAAATTACAGTTCATCACCCTAATTCAACAGTTCACCGATTTTTATTTGGGCGCATTTGTTTTTGACCCCACATTTGCACAAAACAAATACAAATGTCAAAACTCACAGCAACACTTATTGTACTTTTTATATCAATAAATATTTTCAGTCAAACAACCATTACCGGAGTTGTGAGAGACGGAAAAGGAGAAACTCTTCCGGGAGCTAATATCTATTTTCAAGGAACCTACGAAGGAACCTCATCGGATGTAAATGGAGCTTATAGCATTGAAACCAAATTGAAAGGCACACAAATATTGCTTGTTGAGTTTTTAGGATTTGAATCCATTGGTAAAGAATTATTGTTGGACGATAAAAATATTCAGCTCGATTTTACTTTAAAAGAGGCGTTTAATAAACTAGAGGCCGTTACCATTACGGCTGGCACTTTTGAGGCAGGCGACAAGAGAAAGTCTGTTGTGTTGAGCCCAATTGATATGGTTACAACAGCAGGTGCCATTGGTGATGTTTACGGAGCATTAAAAATGTTACCCGGAGTCAACGCTAATCCCGAGTCGGGCAAGCTATTTGTTAAAGGTGGGAGCAGTCAGGAATCTCAAACCTATATCAATGGAACTTTGGTTCATGTGCCTTATGGATCAACTGTCCCAAACACGAGCACACGAGGTCGTTTCAATCCTTTCATTTTTAGTGGAACTATTTTTAGTACCGGTGGTTATTCCGCTGAGTATGGTCAGGCTTTGTCTTCTGTTTTATTGCTCGAAACAAAAGATATCCCTTTGGAGGATGAATATAACTTTTCGATAATGTCGGTAGGCGGAGATGCAGCAGCAACCAAAAGGTGGAAAAATGGAGGAATAACTGCAACTGCTAAATACAATAATCTTAAACCTTATATGCGTATTGTACCTCAAAATTTCATATGGAATCATTACCCTGAGAACTATGGAGGAGAAATTAGTGTTCAGCAACATACCGGAAATGGCCAGGTCAAATTATATGCGAATTATAGTAACTCAAATCTTTCCTTAGATCAGGAAGATCCTGGAAATCCATTGCAGCCCATCACCTATGATTTAACCGATGAAAACATTTTTGTGAATGCTTATTGGAAAGAAGGATTGAGTAAAAAAACCTACATGAAAACCGGATTAAGTTTGACCAATAACGTTAACGATATCAATGTAAATTCAGACGTCGTGAGTAAAAAACTTGATGGTTTGCACTTAAAAAGTGTATTGCTTTATGAAGCCAGCCCAAAAGTTATTTTAAAAACGGGTGCAGAATTTGGACATCAAAATTATGCTTTTGGTTTTAACTCTGATGAGATAGATTTTTATTCAGAATACAAAAATAATCAGTGGGCAGCATTTACTGAAGCTGAGCTTTATACCTCAAATAACTTCGTAAGCAGGATAGGAGCAAGAATTGAATATTCCGATTTTTTAAAGGAATTTAGATTTTCACCCAGATTTTCTACAGCTTATAAATTAACACAAAATGATGTATTATCATTTTCGTGGGGATGGTTTTATCAAAATCCTTACGACGATTATTTAATTTACACCAATAATATTCAGTCTGAACGATCCGATCATTACACCCTCAGTTTTCAACATATCAAAAATAGCAGGGTTCTGAAACTAGATCTGTATCATAAAGCATATAAAAACCTGGTTCGTTTCGATACAGAAACCTTCTTTATGCCTGATGCTTATAACAATGAAGGTAGTGGTCATGCGCGTGGCCTGGACTTTTTCTGGAGAGATAAAGAAAGTTTTAAATATCTCGAATATTGGGTGTCTTATTCATATTTGGATACAAAACGACTTTACAGAGATTATCCGGTAGAGGTGCAGCCTTTGTATGCCAGCAAGCATAATCTTTCCGTAGTCATTAAGTATTTCTTTGATGGCATCAGATCTTTGGCCGGCTTTAGTTATCGCTATGGATCACCTCGAAATTATAACGACCCCAATAGTACTCAATTCTATGCAGCGAAAACAATGGCATACAATACCATCGATCTAAACTGGACGCTTTTATATCGAGATAATATTATTTTTTATTTCTCGGCTACCAATGTTTTTGGCTTTAAGCAAGAGTTTGGTAATCGCTATGCCAGCGAGCAAAATGACGAAGGATTCTATAACAGCACGCCAATCATTCCGGGAGCAAAAAGATTTTTTATCGTAGGCTGCTTCATCACATTGTCAGCTAAAGGTGATAAAAATCAATTGGATAAGATTGAGTAAAGAAAGAAAAAGATAAAAGACACAAGATGAAAGACACAAGAATCAGGAATCTAGAATCCAGCATCTAATTAAAAGAACAAATATCAATTAACTAACATAAATCTTAAAATTATAAATCATGAAAACAACAACTTTAACTATCGTAATTGCATTTTTAAGTCTGACAAGTTTTTCGCAGGGCTCACAATTTCAACAAAAAATGGATGAATCACTTCAGCAATATGCAAAATGTCAAACCGTTGAGGATTATCAAAAAATGGCCAATCAGTTTAAAATGATTGCAAATATCGAGAAACAAGAATGGTTACCATTATATTATCATGCGCATGCTTATATCTTCATGAGTTTTATGACCCAAGAAGATGCCTTGCATAAAGATGCGCTATTGGTTGAGGCCGAAACCTCAATAAATAGAATGCTTGAATTGGTACCCAATGAAGTTGAAGTTATTGCATTAAATGCATTTTACTATACAGCCAAATTAGTTATCGATCCAATGAATCGAGGTCAGCAATATAGCATGCTTTTCGGCCAAACCATTGGTAAGGCTTTAGCGATGGAACCAAACAATCCAAGAGCCAGATACATGAAATTAGCTAATGATATTGGTGGTGCCAGCTTCTTTGGAAAAAATCCCAATGATTATAAAGCTGCTGTCGAAAGTTTATTAGCCGATTGGGATAATTATAAACCCAAATCTGCTATTCATCCAAATTGGGGTAAAAATCAAACCGCCGGATTATTAAATCAAATGAGTAAATAGCTATTAGCTTTTGGTAATTAGTTTTTGGTGATTTTATATTTCTAACAGCTAATTGCCAATCGCCAAATGCATTTGGATTTATTCGACCGCAATTTTAATAATAAACACTAGCACTAATTTGATTGTAAAACATATTTTTTAAATTTACTACCATGACAGAAAATTTAAAATTTTGGCAAATCATTATCAGGCCTTACGACAAAGGCTGGAAATTTATACTTGCCAATCTCATATTGACTTTTTTAGTTATCGTTTTCTTTTTTAATAAAGCATTTTATTCGGTTGATGTTTTTGTAAGAAGTTATTTGTGGGGATTGTCAATTTGCGTTACACAGTGGAGCGGGATTGTTTATATAACCCATCGTATCGACCAAAGAATTCCCATTTTAAAGTACCCTAAAAAACGAATTATTTGGGGATTGCTTGCAATGGTTTTATATTCAGTGCTGGCATATTTGATTATTCAAATTATAATGATTTGGATATTAAATGGCATTTTTAGTTTAACGATGATCTACGATATTTTTAAGGGAAGTTATATTGCCTTTTTAATTGGGGCTTCGCTTGCATTGATTTTTTCGGCGTATGGATATCTGCAAGCCTGGCGAAAATCTGTACTGCATGCTGAGCAACTAAAAGCCGAAATGCTAAGCTATAAATATGAGGCGCTCCGAAACCAAATTAATCCTCACTTTTTGTTTAATAGTTTTAATGTGCTGAGCGATTTAATTTATGACGATCAAAAACAAGCCGTGAATTTTGTGCAGCAAATGAGTGGTTTATTTCGCTATGTTTTGGACAGTCGCGATAAAGAATTAGTACCCTTAAAAGATGAAATGGGATTTATAAAATCCTATGTATTTTTATTGGAAACCCGATTTGAAAACAAGATTAAAATTAACAATCAAATTAAGATTGAGGATGATGACTTGATTATCCCCATGAGTTTACAACTCCTTATCGAAAATGCCGTAAAGCATAATGAAGCTTCAACCAATAAGCCTTTAACAATTGATTTGTCACGGTCAGAAAATAGAATTTTTGTAAAAAATAATTTGCAAATTAAAAACATCGGTGATTCATCAAATGGTGTTGGAATGAAGAATTTGTTACAACAGTATAAATTTTTTACGGAGGAGCCAATCCAGATTCAAAAATGTGACCAGTTTTACCTGGTGAGTATTCCACTTTTAAAAGCGGAGGAAGCATGAACATAGTTATACTTGAAGACGAAAAAAGGGCCGCCAATCGCTTGAAGCAATTGTTAAAAAAAATGGCTCCCGAAATGAAAGTGGTGGGTGTTTTGGAATCTGTTCGTGATGCACTTAAGTTTTTTAAAAGCACGAACGACGTATCACTTGTTTTTGCCGATATTCAACTAGCAGATGGATTGAGTTTTGAAATTTTCGAAAAACAAAAATTGGCTTGCCCCATCATTTTTACAACTGCTTACGATCAATACGCCATCGAGGCTTTTAAAACAAATGGGATCGATTATTTATTAAAACCTATTGAAGAAGCACGTTTACAGCAAGCCTTGGATAAACTTAAAGCTATTCAGCAACCGGTGGCACTTGAGCAAATAACCAGCTTAATGTCAAATCTAAATCGACCCACTTTCAAAAATCGTTTTATGATTAAGGTTGGAGATAAAATTAAAAGCATAGAAGCAAATAAAATTTTGGCTTTTTACAGCATGGAAAAAGCCAGCTTTTTGTTTACCGAAGATCAACGATCATACGTAATTGATTATTCATTAGACCAGGTTGAACAATTGATTAATCCTGAAATGTTTTTTAAAATTAGCAGAAAGTTTATCGTTTCGCACCAAGCATGTACCGATGTTTTGGCCTGGACCAATAGCCGATTAAGACTTAAAATTTCTGGCCTCGACGAAGAAATAATTGTGGCTCGCGAGCGGGTTGCTGATTTTAAGAATTGGCTGGATCAGTAGGAAGATAAATGTAAAATATTTAATGCAAAATGTAAAATTCAGAATGAGGTAATTCGAAGATTTAACAAACTAATCATGCACATTGCTGGGTTCAGGCATTAATTCTGCAAGTTTTTCATTAAGCTTTTCTCCACGAAGATCACGTGCAATTACTTTTCCGTTTTTATCAATTAGGAAACTGTCGGGAGTTCCGTTAATGCCATAAATCAAAAAAGCAGTATTATCTCTACCTTTTAAGTCACACACATTAATCCATGGAATTTGGTCTTTTTTTATTGCATCTAGCCAGTGAGATTTTTTAGAATCGTTCGAAACTGCAAATATCTCAAATCCATAAGGTTTATATTTTTCATATGTTTTCACCAATTGTGGGTTTTCTTGGAGGCAAGCTCCACAATTAGATGCCCAAAATTC
The DNA here is from genome assembly GCA_963674935.2 of Bacteroidales bacterium. Taxonomy (GTDB): domain Bacteria; phylum Bacteroidota; class Bacteroidia; order Bacteroidales. The sequence continues at coordinate 827,894 of CAXXWZ010000002.1, read as the reverse complement.
CAAGAGAATAAATTTGTCTTTGATATCTGAAATTTTTCTCATTTTTCCTTCCTGATCTTCCATTTCAAAGTCAACAAAATTGTCTCCAATTTTTGGTTCATTGTTCAATTCCAGATATCGTTGAATTGATTTTCCATAAGATGAAGTTTTTAATTCCTCCCCAAAAGCATCAAATAATTTTTGGGTTTTGGATTTGCCAAATGTTGTGGCGTAAAAATCTAAAGTTGTTGCACTAACATATGAGTTTGGATAATCTTTAATAAATTCAGTTTCTGCTTTAAAACGATTTTTCCAAACTTTTTGAAATTCAATTTTTGCTGATTTTTTGGCACCATCATTAATTTCTTTATTATAAACAATTCTGCTCAGACTGTCCCTCTTAGCTCTGTATTCATGTATTGGTCCCCAAAACTTTTCATCTTCAATTTGTGATTGTGACCCAATGATTTTAGCATCTCTAAATTTCCCCTTTTCTGCTTCGAATATAATTTCACCTTTTTCTAACCAAATATGCGTATAATCATGAGTCTCTTTAATAAGTAAGTTAAATTGCATTGGATGGTCGATTGCTCCTGTAAACTGAAATTTTTCATTAATTATTTGTGTAGAATCGATATTTTCATTTTCAAGGATCAAATAAATCCAGGAATCATTCGGAATGTCCTTTGCTGTCCCGGTTAACCTATACGCGTTTTTATTTTGACTTGAACAGGATGAGATTAGAAGAATAATTGAAATGAGCAGGCTAAGGTTTAAATTTTTCATAGATAATGGTTTAGGTTTTCTTGTTGGGGTTTTATGTTTGTCGCAGCGCAATAAACTATAGCTTTTGTTACCTGTTGGGCTTTATACATTTTTATAATTAATCTTTCCGTTTTAGGCTAAGGATTTTTCTTTTCGGTGTAAATAGGTTTGCAACCAAATACGTTCTCTTGAAACTCTCACAATCAGCTTTGTTTTAATGAGATTAAAAATTTCCTTCGCATTCGTTAAGGCAATGGGATTCTAAAATCAAGTAAATCATTTTTACTTATTACTTTTGCACAAACGCCGTGAGAATAAGCCCTAAACCAATTTTTTCCATAATCTGAATTTAAAGCATTAAAAAATAATAAAACAAATTCTTCACGTAATGAAACTTTTAGAATACAATCTGAAATTGTTCTTTCTCCACTTTTTACAAGACAAAACTTGCCAACACACCTTGAACCGACTCTTGCAATTAAAATATCATTTTTTATAGCGAAATTATTCTCAGCCTGTAATTTTGTTGGAGGAAAATATACTTCATTTTTTAAGTTGAAATTAGATGTGTGAAAAAAAGGAATTTCAAGGTTTTGTAATTCTTTCTTTGAATTACGACCTCTTGATATTTTTGCTCCAATTTCCTTTAATGAAATGCTGTTTTTTATTTGATTATTTTTAAAAAAATAAAATGAAAAATCCATTCTTTTTATAAGATAATTAGAAGGGATTCTTTTTTTAGAAATAATATTTCCCGATTTATTAGCTTGAAATAGATGTGTAAATTTATTTTCATTTAAAATATTATTCAATACTAAAATGTAGGTTTTCGCTTCAGTCTTTTTGAATATTTGTTCTGGAAGCTCGATAATTGAAATTATATCATATTGTAAAAGATCCTTTCTAAATAGCTCAAAATCAAATGAAGTCATTAAGGTGTCAGGTAAAATAATCCCTAATTGACCTCCTTTTTTCAAGAGACTTAAATTAAAAGCTAAAAATAGAAGATCTGATGTTAAATATTTAAGATTTGTACAGCTTCTAAATCCAATATCATAAAACAATTTCGCATAAAGCTTAGAATTCTTAATTTTTTTGTAGGGAGGATTACAAATAGCGATATCAATTTGATCGTTGAAAAGATTTAAGGTTAACTCCTCAGAAAAATTTAATAAATCTTTTTTAGTGAAATTTATTCTGGGATTTTTTACGAAAGTTTTTTCCTCAATATCAACTACTGAATAGTACGCTTTATTCCATTTATCAATAGCAGCATTTAATAATGCCCCGTCCCCAACACCTAAATCTAAAATATGAGCAGGTGTTTTAGTATTAAGTTGATTAACTAATAATTTAGAAAATTTCGAATCTGTATAATATCGTCCTAGTTCATCCATATTATTCAATTAAAAAACTTGATAGAATATAAAAATAAGTCTTACTAAGTCCATTGCTTCTATAGTTTTTCTCTACTGGAAAATCAAAAACTAATTGACAACCCTTATGTCGCAGTGCAAAAATAGTGGCCCCTAAACAGTTTGGTCTTGTCCCAAAAGGTGCGATCATAATATTATAATTATCGGATTTTTGGTTATAAATTGATTTTAATCTTGAGTAGATTTCAAATGGGCTAGATGACTCACATGTTTCTATATAACCCTCTGAATTAGCATCTTCAATCACTTTATAATTCATGTTAAGTGCTGTAATATTCCAACCGGGCTTAAACGATGGGAATCCAATGATTGGAATTAAACCACCTCTAGGTTCGACTTTTTCGAATAGAGCCAACAATCGTTGCCGCTCAAATCCCAAGGAGGCAATTAATAGGTCATCTGCAACTCTTTTGATCTTTGAAAATCCTTCAATGCTGTAATTTAGTCCTAAAATTTCTTCATATAAATCAAATTCTTCATCATCAATGCAGGAATTATTTCTTTCTGAATTTAATTTTATATATGAGTCTGGTTCTGTGTACGCAGCAAAAAGATTCTTGGGCTTTATTTCTTTTACAAAAACTTTAAAGAGACTAAAAATTAAAATATGAGGCAATGAAGTTATATCAATACAAATATTGCTATTATAAATTTTGTATTGATTAAAAATAAAATGCTGTTTGAAGAATCGGCGTAACCCAGGAGTAATTAATTTGTTGTCCAGTTTCTCAATGATAGTATTTTCTTTATTGACAAGAGTCATTGAGAAATTATTTTGCTCTTTGTTAGTTTCAAAATAAATAATAATCCCTTTAAACCCATCAGCAAAAAGAGAAGTTGATTGACAATTCCTATCATTTTCAATTCTAGCCCCTCCTAATATCAAAATATCAACCTTACTTCCAAAGTAGGCTCCATTCGTCTTATTTATTTCAAATTTGTCTTGATATTCCATATTAAAAAAGTTTCCCCTGTAATGGCTGATTATCAATATCTACCTCATACTTCTTAATAATCTTATTAATTTCATCTGAATTACCAACAATTAGTTTGTTTAGTACATCAGGTTCCAATACTATTTTCCTCTTACGACGATGAGAAATTTTAAAATAGGGACAGTAAATATGGTTAAGGTGGTAATCTGCTACTTCTACAATGTCATTAGATTTCGTTTTTGTGGGCAGACTGGCTTGCAAAATATTGTGCATAACAGCAAAGTCCAAAATTCGGCTTGCTTCTTCATAGTAATTTTTCAATTCAAATAAACTAGTTGTAAAATGATTTACTTCTGGCTCTCCTAGCGTGGTGAGTCTATTTGTTTGAATTGAATTGAAAATTTTTCCTAAATTCAGTACTAGCCTCTTCAATATCTTTCCGCCTGGAACAAATCCATCAATTTTTGCAACTTTTGTTTCACTAACAAATTGTGCAGCATCAGTTTGCTCTTTTATTGTAAAAGAGCGGGGCTTTGAAAACGAAAAGCTATTTCCAATTGCATTATCAAAAGCGCTTTTGCAAATCTCTAAAAAATACCTAATTACACCAGAAGAAAGTGACGCAAAAACCTTTAAGCCATGGTATTGAAATTCAATTCCAAGTTCAGAACACAATAGAAAATGAGTTGCATATAAAGTATTGTGTTTCCAATCTTCATATGTTTTATTATTTGTACTTGCAGCAATATAGAGGGTTTCAACCGTAATTTCTTTTCTTCTCAATAAAGAAATATGCATTCGTTCTATCAATGGAGAATCACTAAAAATAAATTTCTTCAATTCTTCAGAGTCAATATTTTTAGATGAGGAATCCTCTTTAATTAAATTTACAAGCACATCATAAATTTCTTTCTCATACTTAGGTGAATCTTTATAAACTGGGAAAATTATATCATTAGAGTATTTTTTAAGATAAAAGTCAATATCAGTAAATTCAATATAATTTGACGAATTAGAGTTAAAATATTCACCCAATCTCTTTCTGCAGATATCTTTAAGGAATTTTAAATAAATCTTAGAGTTATCATAATCATTTAGTTCAGGTTTATGTAATGTGAAATCATGAGGTTCTTGAATAATTTCATTATTAGATATAGTCTCAAAAGTATAAATACCATTTGTTTTAACGCAAACATCGTAAACTAACCAATAAATACTCTGCTTAATCAATGTATTGATTTGAATCTGCTGCTTTGCGTTTAGTTCCTCAAATTCATCAATTAATATGTGAAATCTTGCTTCTTTAAAAACATTAATTTCTTTAACATATTCGATCGTTGTCTTTATTAAAGTGCCAGCGCTTAATAGTTTAGGTGGATTCAGTTCTGGGTTATTTGTAAAATCTTCTATCTCATCTAGTAGATCATCAAGTCTATTTTCAATGTAGGAAATATCATTTTCAAGAAGATCAATGTTTATTTTTTTTGCAATTCTACTATTTAGCTTAAACAGTGATTCTTTTGCGATAATTCTAAGTTCAATGCATCTTTTAAGAAAATAAAAAATCTCTTTTGAAATAACGACATTAAAATAAGTATTAAAAATTGAAACCCATGTTTGATCATCAATCCCCTTACCTTCCAAATTACTACCAACAAATCGTCCATCAGTTTTATAATAAAAGCCAACGATATTATCTTTTGAGAATAATTGATAAATGTCAGATTGATTTTCATTACACTCTGAAAATTTCTCTCTCCAAGAATTACAAAGCATAAACATAGTTTTACCTGTCCCTCTGCTTCCTTCAAAAATTAGTGGAGTCTCTGTTAACAAATTTTCACTAGGAGACACATAATACTTCCAAGATGTTTCCCCCATCTGCTCAGCTCTATTTCTTCCAAAAGGATTACTAGTATTTTTACTCATTTAAAATAAATTTGAGTTTTTTCTTTTCATTAATGGTACCCAATCGGCATTTTCCATCCAGTATATTGGCAAAGACCAATCAGGAACAGTATTATGTATAAATACTGAGAAATCAAGATTTGCATATCCAAATTGGTTTATGCCGAATTCCTTTTCTAAATTAATAAAATACTGATTTGCTTCTTCATATTCATCATTATTATACCAAATGATATTTTTACGATTGAAAACTTTGTCAATTTCGTTTAATTCGTCACAAGCAATTATATTAATTGGATTTAAATCAGGATGCAATCGAATGGCTTCAATGTTTTTAATATATCCAGTTAAGATTAGGTAATAAATGGGTATATTATTTTCGATAGCTGTTTGAATTTTCTTTTTAACATTGGATCTACTAAAAAATTTTACAAGTTGTTGACCACTCCCAATACAATCATCTATGAATATTATCGTATCAAAATTTTTAATATTATCATCTTTCAAATCATTAATAAAAAAGGTTTGAGATGAATTTATCCCTAACTTCTGTATTAAATACCTCATCATTTGGTTTGCACTTTCTCCAGGTTTTGCATCGTCCAATAGGGGTATAAATGCAGATCTTGCAACCATATTCAATAGTAATGCATTAGTTTCAGTTCTATGCAACAGAATATTATCAGTTTTGATTAAATCTTGTTTTATGTTTTGGCTATGAATTAATTGACTAATTCCATGATCCAATAATGTAACAATATTGTTCTCACTGTAATAGATGCCATGAATCAGCAGTTTGGTTGCAATAAATTTACCGAAAGTATCTTTAAAATTATCCAGCCATTTGAAAACATTTGATTCTTCAAGTCCACTCCATTGACGAGTCCTGCAAATAACCCTAATTAGTGATTTTCTGTTTGCAATATATTTGTCTTGATAAATGTTATACATGTGTAAATTTCCAATATAAGTTTGTAATAAAATGTACTCTTTTTCAAATTATGGATCGAGAACTGAATGGGAAAATTGCAAATGTGCAATGTAAGAAGGCTTTTCCAATTATTCAAATGGTCAACAACCGTTTGTTGAAAACAAAGTCATTCCAAGTAGTCAATTTCTTAATTTTGTGATTTAATCTTCGTTTCAATATTTTCAATTTATGTAATCAGTTTCATTTGTAAGCCTTGCAGGTAACTCGAATATATGAACAACATTCTTGCACTATAACATCCAGATACGAATGTATTGCTCACCTTTTAAGTATTTATATATTTCATCGATTAATAATAATCGAATCAAAATTTCGATATGTGGGGAGTTTGAAATCCTTGCTAGGTTGTGCATTCCAAGGGGCAGGAAGAATTTCAGAAATAAAGATACTAAAAAAATCGATTTCGATTTTTTTAGTTATAAGTTAAGAGGTATAAATTATGAGTTGACGAGTATATAAAATCTTCATTCATAATTCATAACTACTAACTCATCACTTCTCACGAATCACTAATCCATAACTTCTTGCAATAAAGCAATTGAACACTCCTAATCCTTCATCAAGGATCTTGAAATTACCATTTTTTGAATTTCGGAAGTTCCCTCATAAATTTGTGTAAGCTTAGCTTCACGCATCAATCGCTCAACATGGTATTCTTTAACATATCCATAACCTCCTAAAATTTGAACAGCTTCGGTGGTCACTTCCATTGCAATATCGGCAGCATACTGTTTGGCCATGGCGCTGGCTATTCCGAAAGGTTTATGATTGTCTTTCAACCAGGCTGCCTTGTAAACAAAATTTCGGGCTGCCTCAATTTTAACAGCCATGTCTGCTAATTTAAATCCTATTACCTGATGCATTCCAAGTACTTTTCCAAAAGCTTTGCGCTCTTTTGCGTACTGGAGGGCACGCTCAAATGCACCGGCTGCAATTCCGGTCGCCTGGGCTGCAATACCAATTCTTCCGGATTCTAACTCCTGCATGGCAAATTTAAAACCAAAACCATCTTCACCAATTCGGTTTTCTTTTGGAACTTTCACATCTGTAAACATAACCGAATAGGTGTCGGAGCTACGCATTCCCATTTTATCTTCATGCTGACCCAAACTAATTCCTTCCGTATTTTTATCCACAATAAATGCATTAATTCCGTGATGACCCTTTTCAGGATTTGTTTGTGCCATCAAAATATAAACTTCAGCATGTTTTGCTGTCGAAATCCAATTTTTGGTTCCATTTATGAGATAATGATCGTCCTTTTCGATTGCAAGGGTATGCTGCATGGTTGCATCAGAACCTGCTTCAGGCTCAGAGAGTAAAAATGCCCCAATTTTATTACCCAGCGCTAAATCTCTTAAATATTTATTTTTTTGAAACTCATTACCAAATTTTTCAATCCCATAACAAGCCAAAGAATTATGAACCGATAAAACCACAGCCGTTGCTGCATCCACTTTCGAAATTTCTTCGATGGCTAAAGCGTATGAAACGGCATCCATTCCTCCTCCATCATAAGCAGGATCGACCATCATTCCCATAAATCCTAATTCCGATAGATTTTTGATATGTTGGGTTGGAAATTCAGCCTTGGCATCGCGCTCCAAAACATCTTGTAATAATTCTCGTTCAGCATAATCCTTGGCCGCTTGCTGTATCATTAATTGTTCTTCGGTAAATTCGAAATTCATATGATAATGGTTATTAGGTGGTTTTTATTTGTTAATGCGTTAACAACTCTGGGTATAAAAATAAAACTTTTTTTTAATCTGTTAGAAAGAGATTTGATCTATTTTTAGTTTTGTTCTACTGAAGTCATTTATAATTTCTTCCATAATTTTTGCAACAGGAAGAATTTCGTTAATGGTTGCAGAAACCTGACCAATTTCAAGTTCTCCTTCCTCAATATCTCCCTCAAACATTCCTTTTTTAGCACGCCCTCTTCCTAAAAGTTCTTGAAGTTCCTCTTTACCAGCTCCTCGAAATTCAGCTTCCTCAAATTCATTTAAAAATTTATTCCGAATTAGTCGCACAGGAATCAAACTTTTCAGACTAAGCTTGGTAGCCCCATCGCTTGCTTTGATGATTTGCTGTTTGAAATTATCGTGAGCTGAAGACTCAACTGAGGCAGCAAATCGACTCCCAATTTGAACACCATCCGCCCCCAAAGCCATTGCTGCCAGCATGCTTGCTCCACTTCCAATCCCTCCGGCTGCAATCAAAGGGATTTCTATTTCTTTTCTTAATTGAGGAATTAAAGCCATGGTTGTAGTTTCTTCAAACCCATTATGACCGCCTGCCTCAAATCCTTCGGCTACAATCGCATCGACTCCTGCCTCCACACATTTTAAAGCAAACTTTTTATTTGCAATTACATGTACTACTTTAATGCCATTGTCTTTTAAATAAGAAGTGTATATTTTAGGGTTTCCTGCTGAAGTAAAAACGATCTTCACCCCTTCCTCTAAAATAATTTTTATGTGAAAATCGGTTTGAGGGTAGAGCAAGGGAAGATTAACTCCAAAGGGTTTATCTGTTGCTTTTTTACATTTTCGGATGTGATCACGCAAAACTTCAGGGTACATCGAACCTGAACCAATCAAGCCAAGCCCACCAGCATTACTAACGGCAGAGGCCAATTCCCAACCACTACACCAAATCATTCCACCTTGAATGATTGGAAATTTTATTTTGAAAAGTTCGGTTATTTTATTCATTTAACACTTTTATACTCGTCACCCTGAACTTGTTTCAGGGTCTCAAATCGAATGATGGAGATGCTGAAATAAATTCAGCATGACGTGAATTATAAGTTTTACTCCATAAACTTAATCATTGCATCAATAATATTGTATGCACCATCCCAAATGTCAGTTATTTCTGCTTCGAGCATATAACAAGGCGTAGTAAATACCAGCTTATCATCATCAATTACTACATCGCCGTGATTGGCTTCGATATGTGTACCACCCATTGCTTCAATAGCCTTTGCAGTATCCCCATCCTGACCAATTGTAACTTTAACATCGCCAATAACCTTTGCAATAAATGCCGGTGAAATACAAAGTGCCCCTATGGGTTTTTTTGCTGCCAGCATTTCTTTAACCGATCTTTCAACCTCTTCATCAACTTCTGCATCTGCACCTTTGAAAGCCACATCAGATAAATTTTTTGCTGCACCAAATCCTCCAGGAAAAACGATGGCATCAAAATCTTTCTCTATAAACTCATCTAAGGGTTTGATATTTCCGCGAGCAATCCGAGCCGATTCTACCAAAACATTTCTTCGTTCCTTTTCACGCATTTCTTTACCTGTATAATGATTAATAACATGATATTGATCAATATCGGGTGCAAAAATTTGATAATCGGCTCCTAATTTTTTTATGGCGAGCATGGTGAGTGTAGCTTCATGAATTTCCGCTCCGTCAAACACTCCACATCCAGCTAATACAACGGCGAATTTTTTCATATCTGAAAGTTTTCGGTTTCGATAATTTATGTGAGACTAAGTTAATTAAAATATGTGAAATGGAAGTTCGGGCGATAATATAACAGAATGAAAGGATGCCATCTCCGGATTTGAGGACGATATCCCTTTTATCATTTTAAAAAATGTGCCCTTCGACAGGCTCAGGGTACATTTTTTCATTAGCGTATCAGCAAATTGTCACATTGAGCAATTAAATTACTCTGCTTTTTTATAAATCATGGCAACCACCGTTATATCATCACCACCCATGTTTATGGTCATACCATATGGGCGATCAGGATTAATTTTGATTTGAGCAGAGCCCGCTTTTCCGGTCAACTGTTCCCAAATAGTCACTGCCTGATGAACTCCCGTAGCTCCGGTTGGGTGACCCCAACCAATCAAACCGCCCGTTGTATTTATTGGAATTTTACCATCACGGGCTGTGTGTCCGTCGGCTACAAATTGAGCTCCTTTTCCGGGCTCTGCAAAACCTAATGCTTCAACTCCTAATATTCCTGCAATTGAAAAACAGTCGTGGGTTTCAATAGTTCCTAAATCATCAATGGTTAAACCTGCTGATTCAAGTGCTTCTTTGGCTGCTTTTTTTATGGCCGTAACTTCAGTATAATCAGGTGGTTCATTGGTAATATTTCTAATTACTTGCGCCCATCCTAGAATTTCAATGGCATCTTTTTTATCTACACCTAATTTTTTCAATCCCTCTTCAGATGCCATCACAATAGCTGATGCACCATCAGAAACTTTTGAGCAATCCAAGACCGTAAGATTATCAACAAAAGTTTCACCATTCAATTTAAACTTATCATAAAGGGCATAAAGATCGGGGACTTTATTTTCATTTTCCTGAGCTGTTTCACAAAGGCGTGCATTTTCTATGGCATTTACAAACCAGCGTTTCATTCCTTCTCGGGCGTATTCTTTTCCATATTTTTTGTAATACGCACCTGCTCGATTACTAAATTGACCAGGAAAGAAAAAAGCATGTCCATCTTTACGTTTCTGGTACCATCCGGCACCCGCTAAAACATCAGCACCATAAAGTGCTTTCATGGTATTTTGTACCTCCACACCAACTACCAAAACCGTATCTGCTGTTTCAGCCAAAATAGATTTTAGTCCGGTAAGTAAAGCCAGGCCTCCTGATCCACAAGCACCTTCTACACTTATGGCAGGCTTCCATTGCAGCTTTTCATCAATGGTTGGAATAAAGCCTGGCAGATTGGCCTGTTTATTAAATCGTGCAGCCATGAAATTTCCAATCACGCCTTCATCAATATTACCGGCATCATTGATTTGAGCAATGGTTCCTTTTCCGGCTGTTTCAATATAATATTCTAGTCCGGGTCGTTCTTTTTTAGGATTAAATTCACTACGTCCGGTACCCATGGATACGGTATTAAATCCGGCAGTTATGTATACTTTTTTACGTAATTTTTTCATGATGTTATTTTTATAGTTCTTTTATTCTCTTTAATAATTAGACAATCATAGACATTCACAAACTACGTTTGTGACATTCTTGGACATTCATTGTTTGCTCCCCGTTGCTTTAATGAAATTGTTAAGTTTTACTCCCAAATCGTTCAAATCATTCACTAACTTTTCAGAATCTTCTTCATTTATCAATCCTCTGCTTTTTGATTTTTGAATCCAAGTTTTAGTTTCAAATAAAGATCCTCTGGCATAGTAGTAAAAATTTTTGGCGTCCTTATAGTGAAATCTCCCAAAACCCTCTGCAATATTTGCCGCAATTGAATCAACAGAAGTTACTAATTGTTTTCCTATAGAGAATTTTTCAAAATTTTCCCATTCATCAACAATTTTCCAAACCTGCTCTCCAAGGTCTAAAGAAATCTGATAAATATTTAAATCCTCTAATTTCATAACAATTGATTGTCTATTGAATGTCGATAGAATGACAACTGAATTCTCTATCGTCTAAAACACAAAATAGTCATTGATTGGTCCGTAGGCATGGAAGAAGCCCGTGAGCATGACTGTATTCACATCAGCTTCGTTGTTAGCGACGCCAGTACTTACAAGTAGTCGTCCAATTTCATTTGACTTTTTACCATATTCCATGGCAAGTTTAGCTCCAAAATCCGGCATGGATTTCATGGTCGCAAAAAACTCGGCAAAAGCTTCATTTTTATCTTTTCTGCGAATGGTTGTTTTCCAGCTAATTTTTGGATCAGGATGTTTCCCTAATTTTTTATCACACTTATCCTGATAATTGCTGATGGCATCATATTTTTTTGTGGCCGGATTAAAGATGGCAACAGGACGCCCTTTTTCGTATTTCAGGAATCCATCTTTTTGTGATCCATCGGAATTTTGACCGCCTTTAACACCCATGTCTATTAGCTGATCTAATAGATCGCTATGCAACTCTTCATCTTTAAGAAACGGGTTCATCACATTCATGATAAACTGAACCACATCAATTCCTACATAATCAATCAGTTGAAAGATTCCCATAGGTCGAACCAGATAATCCTGTGCTACTCTGTTAACCGTGTAAACAGCCTCAACAAATGTCATCTCTTTGCTTAAACGTTCTACTTCGGTAATGGCATGAAGTGAGTCTCGCATAAAATGACCATTCCCAATAAATCCGGCATAATCATTTGATGGAACAATTATTTTACCTAATTTTTTGGCATAATCTTTTGCAAATTCTTCCATGCCCGCATCTGGATTTTTGGGAAGAATGAGCTCAACTAATTTTTGAACAGCTGGCGGATTATAAAAATGGAATCCCAACACACGACCTCCTAACCTGGCGCCATTATCAATTAGATTTATTGGAACCGATGAAGTATTGGTAAGGTACCAGGGTTTGTTCGAGTTATTTTGATCAATTTGTGTAAAGATTTTAATTTTCAAATCCTTGTTTTCGCTTACGGCCTCAAAAATTAAATTTGATTCGTAAGCCACCTCAATTTTCGTAACCGGACGAACCACACTTAAAACATCAAACACATACTGATTAAGCACTTGTTCATTTTCAATTAAATCTGCCCGATCGGCATACATTTTTCGGAGCCAAACAATTTTTTTCTCTGCAATTTTAGTTACCTGAACTTTCAAATAACGTAAAAGACCAGCCAATCCTTCTTGCGATAGATCCATCGCATAAAGGCAATATGGTTTGCCCTTGTTTTCGGGCTTTAAACTCAGATCGGCCATCTCTATCGCAGTCAGCAAAAGGATTCCACTACCCATTTTCCCGGCAGCCCCTAATACTGTTACGTTTCTTAATCTTTCATCGTAATTCATATTTCGTTTAATTTTATTATGATTAGGTTAGTTATTCGCTCTCTTTGTTCGCTGTAATACAATGGTTATTCACTCACTACGTTCGTGTCATACATTGTTTATTTTCTTATTAAACTATTGTATTTCTATCGTATCGCAACCGTATTCCTACTGTATTATAATCGTTTTTACCAATTCGGTTTTCGTTTTTCTAAAAATGCCCGCATACCTTCTTCACCTTCGGCTTTAAACTGAGTTCCAAAATATTCAGCCTCCAATTTATTCGCCTCATCAAAATCCATCAGCATACCTGTTCGGGTAACGTGTTTCACTTTTTTAATTGCTTCGGGTCCTTTCGATTGAATGTTTTTAGCAATCCTAAAGACTTCTTCCATTAGATTTTCCGGTTCAAAAACTTTTTGAATCAATCCAATTCTTAACGCTTCCTCGGCATTAATCATTTCTGCTGTCATTAACAAATACAACGCATCTGCTAAGCCAACCAATCGTGGTAATCTTTGTGTACCTGCATATCCCGGAATCATTCCAAGGTTGACTTCAGGTTGGCCAAATTTCGCTTTGGTGCTGGCAATTCGAAAATCACATGCCATGGCAAGTTCTAAACCACCTCCCAGTGCAAATCCATTAATGGCGCCAATCACCGGAATTTCCAATTTCTCGATACTTCGAAAAGTATTTTGACCCAACCTTGAAAATGCAGTTCCTTCTACCGGGCTTTTATCAACCATTTCGGCAATATCTGCACCGGCCACAAATGCTTTTCCGCTTCCGGTGATAATTAAAATTTGAATCGTTTTATTTTTTGAAACAGCATCAATAAAATGATCCATTTCATTAAAGAAATTTGTATTCAATGCATTCAATGCCTCAGGTCTGTTAATTGTTAAGCGTGCAATTCCTTCTTTAACTTCAACAATTAAATTTTTATAATTCATAGTGAAACTCATTAATAGATGTGTACTTCTCAAAAATAATAATTTTATAATTATTAAGCGCCTTTTTGAGCAGGTATTTGTTAAAAATGTAACAACTAAATTTTAAGCCAATTTATAATTGATCTATAACAGACAATCTGAATTATTTAATAACTTAGCCGCAATAATTTTTTTAGGATGATCAATAAAAATTTGATGCATAAAATAGCCCGGTATTTTCAGTTGCTAATTTTTGTGACTTATTTAGCGCATGGCTTTATTCCGCATCATCATCATAAAAGCGAGTTAAGTTCTTCCTACGAAATTGAATTCAGCCACGACGCACAGGTTTGTGCCTGTCATGGTGCCAGTTTACATAATGGAGCAGCGTTGCATGACAATTGTTTGCTATGCGATCAACTTCAAAAAGAGCGCACCAATCATGGTTTCTTTTTTAAAGAACCGGTTCTGGCTCTTAATGTCGAATTTCAGGATGATTTTATCATCTTCATCGCGGAAGAAAGCACCGCAGAATATCCTTTATCCAACGACCTATTTTTAATCGCCGATGCGGTTATTCTGAATCACGGGCTCAGAGCCCCCCCCCTCGCTTAAATCAATTTTACTCATTTTTATTTTATTCCTTTCACGCATACTGAAAGGCTTTCATTATTTATTACCAACTTATTATTTACGATGAAAAAATTTAAAGCCATAATAATCTTATTTGCAATAATCGGGTTTTGGGGATGCCAGTCTTCAAGAGTTGAAGATGCAAATCATGCACACACCCATGCTTCAAAATCATACACCCTCTTTTCTGATAACTTAGAGTTATATGCAGAAATAGATGCTTTTACCAGTGGGCATGGCAGTAACATTTTAATCCACCTTACAGATTTAAAAACTTATAAACCAATTGAAGATGGGAAAGTAACCATCAGCATTAATGGTGCAAAAACAAAATTTAATTCAACCATTGAAGCACCCGAAACTCCAGGAATTTATCACGGAAAATTCGTTGCAAAAGAGGTTGAAAAAGTGACTTTGACCATTAGTTATCAGGGAACCGAACTTAGTGATAAATTCGACTTTGGATCATTTGATGTTTACACCGACGATCATGAAGCAGAAAAAGCGTTTGCAGCGAATGCCGAGGAACATCATGCAGAAGAAATTATTTTTACCAAAGAGCAGGTTTGGGCTACAGATTTTAATACCCTTCAGCTTTTTCCACAAGATTTCAAATCTGTTATTCCAGTTTCCGGACAACTGGAAGCATTGCCGACAAACATGAGTTCGCTCATCGCTCCCACTGAAGGTATTGTTCATTTTGAAAAAAATTTAGTGCCGGGGCAAGCGGTTAAAAAAGGTGATATTTTATTTACCATTGATGCCGGCCAGCTAACTTCAAATAACCTAAACACAAAATACAATACGGCAAATGTGACTTATGAAAAAGCTAAATCAGATTTAGAACGAGCTGAAAAATTAGTACAAGAAAATATTATTTCTGATAAAGATTTCAGAGAAATTAAACTTGAATTTGAAAAAGCCAAACTTGAATTTGAAACCATCGCCCAAAATTTCTCGAAGGGACGTCAAACAATAAAAGCAACTCAATCAGGAATTATTTCAGCGTTAACGATTAATGCCGGTAACTTTGTAAATGAAGGTCAACAAATGGGTAAAATTATTGGTCTTAATAAATTACTTCTGCATGCCAACCTGCCTCAAAATAAATATGGTTCGATAAATGAAATTGCTTCTGCGATATTTAAAACGGCTTATTCTGATAAAACCTATTCGACCAGTGAACTGAATGGGAAACTTACTTCAATTTCGAAAACACCAGCCGAAGAAAACGGATACATCTCAGTTTATTTCGAAATCGAAAATCCCGGAGAATTAACGGCTGGTTTATTTACCGAAATCTTTTTAGAAGCCAATTCCAGCGAAAAAGTTATCTGTATTCCACTTTCTGCATTGATTGAAAATGAAGGTCATTACCATGTTTATGTTCAGGAAGATGGAGAAGGATACACCAGTCAAGATGTAACCATCGGAAGTAATAATGGCTTAATGGCCGTGGTTAAAACAGGTTTGAAATCGGGCGATCGCGTAGTGACTAAAGGAGCGTATCGCATAAAGCTCGCTTCTTCATCAGGAGAAGCACCATCTCATGGGCATGTTCATTAGCATTAAAACTGATTTAAATTTAAGAAACTAAGTAATGATAAATAAAATAATAAATTTTTCACTTAAGAACAGATTGATCATTCTGGCAGCAGCAATGATTGTTCTTGCTTCGGGTGCATATGTTTGGAAATATCTTGACATTGATATTTTCCCTGATCTCAATGCCCCAACGGTTGTTATTATGACCGAGGCTCACGATATGGCTCCGGAGGAATTGGAACGGATGGTGACTTTCCCTATTGAAACAGCTATTAATGGTTCAAATAATTTACGACGACTTCGTTCATCTTCGTCCATGGGATTCTCTATTGTATGGGCCGAATTTGATTGGGGAACTGATATATATCAGGCTCGCCAAACCATTAATGAACGACTGGCAACTATTTTAGAAATTCTGCCACAAAATGTTGAAAAGCCTATTTTGGCACCTCAAACATCATTATTAGGCGAAGTTATGATCTTTGCCTTAACTTCAGATTCAATCAGTGAGATGGAATTGAGAACGATGGCTGATTGGAAATTCAGACCACGCTTACTTTCGGTACCCGGAATATCACAAGTAACAACCATTGGTGGGAAAACCAAGGAATATCAAATTTTGGCCGATCCCAATAAAATGGAATATTACGGTGTGACCTTGTCAGAGCTTATCGATTGTTGCGATCACCTCAATCAAAATTCCTCCGGTAGTTTTATTGATGAATATTCGAATCGGTATTTGGTAAGAGGATTGGTCAGATCGAATGATCCTGAACTCATCGGAAATGCAGTTATAAAATCTGTAAATGGAGAATCAATAAAAATTAATGATGTAGCCAAAGTAGATGTGGGTGCAGCTCCGGTAATTGGAATGGCCTCATACGAAGGGAAAAATGCTGTACTCATAACTTTAAGTAAGCAACCTAAAATTAACACCCTTAAACTTACCGACGAGTTACACCAAACACTTAAAGAACTCAAAAAAGAACTTCCTCCTTCTGTTCTGATTCATGAGGATATTTTTGATCAATCAACCTTTATAAATAATGCCGTTAGAAATGTGCAAGAAGCATTGTTCGAAGGTGCATTTTTGGTGGTCATCATTCTTTTCGTTTTTTTGATGAACGCACGCACTACTTTCATCACTATCATAGCCATCCCATTATCACTCATTGTTGCCGCGCTTACTTTAAAACTGTTAGGGCTCACCATCAACACCATGAGTTTGGGAGGAATGGCCATTGCGATAGGTTCAATTGTGGATGATGCGATCATTGATGTTGAAAATGTGTTTAAACGCCTTAAAGAAAATGCCTTGAAGCCACTTGAAAAACAGAAAAATAAATTGAAGGTGGTGTATAAGGCTTCGTTAGAAATCAGGGCTTCAATATTGAATGCAACCTTGATAATTATTGTTGCTTTTATTCCATTGTTCTTTTTAGATGGGATGGAAGGACGCATGCTGAAACCACTCGGAATTACATTTATTGTGTCGTTATTTGCTTCCCTGGTTGTGGCCTTAACGCTTACCCCTGTTTTGTGCAGCCTGATGCTAACTGATAAAAAATCATTATTGAAATTCCAAAACGATAATTGGTTAATCCGGAACTTAAAAAAGTTTTATGAAATTACCCTTACTAAGGCACTACAATTAAGAACTTTGGTTTTAACCTTAACTGTTCTTTTATTAATAACATCTATAGCTTTTTTACTCTCCTTCGGAAGTACTTTTTTGCCCCCATTTAATGAGGGTTCAATGACCATAAATCTGGCTACATCCCCGGGGGTATCTATTGAAGAATCTTATGAGATTGGAAAACAAGCCGAGAAAATATTATTAAAATTTCCTGAGGTTGTTACCACTTCACGAAAAACCGGACGAGCCGAACAAGCTGAGCATTCATTCGGCGTAAATGTTTCAGAATTAGACGTTCCTTATATTTTAGATAAACGATCGAAGGATGAATTTTTAAAAGAAGTCAGACATCATCTTTCAGAAATCGCAGGCATCAGTGTAGAAGTTGGTCAACCCATCACGCACCGGATCGATCACATGCTTTCAGGAACCCGCTCAAATATCGCAATTAAACTTTTCGGTCGGGATTTACAAAATTTGTACCTGATTGCTCAGCAAATAAAAGGAGCTGTTGAAGATGTACCCGGGGTGGTTGATTTATTTGTCGAACAGCAGGTTGAAACGCCTCAAATTAAAATCAAGCCTAAGCGTGAAATGTTAGCCAAATACGGAATTACGCTCAAAGAGTTTAATGCTTTTGTAAATTATGCGCTTGGTGGAGAAAAAATTTCTGATGTATTTGAAGGCGAACAAAAATTTGATTTGGTTTTACGATATGATGATCAATATCGAGATAAAATGGAAGCCATCAGAAATGCAAAAATAGACGTTGCACATGGACACAAAGTTCCACTACAACAGCTAGCTGAAATTGTTTCAAGTACAGGGCCGAATAGCATCAGTCGTGAAAACATTCAACGAAAAATTGTAATTTCTGCCAATGTTGCCGGAAGAGATTTAGGGGGTGTTGCAGATGAAATACGCGCACGAATTGAGGAGCATATTAACTTACCTGAAGGCTATCATGTTGAATATGGCGGACAATTTGAGAGTGCCGCCAAAGCCTCCCGTATTTTACTCTTAACCAGTTTGGGAGCCATTCTTATTATCTTTTTAATTCTTTATCAGGAGTTTAAAAGTTCAAAAATTGCCGGAGTTGTATTGCTGAATTTACCACTCGCCATTATTGGTGGCGTGTTTGCCATTTGGTTATTTTCAGGAGTAATCAGTATTCCTTCAATTATCGGGTTTATTACACTTTTTGGAATCGCAACCCGAAACGGAATCCTTTTAGTTTCAAGATATATTGCCCTCTCAAAATCAGTGAAAGATCGTACAAAAATAATTTTACATGGGTCTTTAGATCGTTTAAACCCCATTCTAATGACCGCCTTAACTGCGTCGTTGGCATTGATTCCTTTGGCTTTCAATGGCGATCGTCCTGGTAACGAAATTCAAAGTCCGATGGCAATTGTCATCCTGGGTGGTTTATTAAGTTCAACTTTGTTAAATTTGTATATCATCCCATTGGTTTTTCATCGAATGTTAAAAAAAGAAACACATGAAAAAAATTAGAATTATAGGTTTATTTATTGCTTTGCTAATGGCCGGTTCATCCCTGGGTCAGAACATTAACGATGTACTTAGTTCTGTGTTGAATAAGAACAAAAGTATTCAGGCCAATAATAATTATTTGAACAAACTAAATATTGAAGCAAAAACAGGATTAACATTGAATAATCCATCGGTTTCATATGTACATTTATGGGATCAGAATAATACTTCGGGTTTCTCTGAAGAACTTGAAGCTACCCAGTCTTTTGAATTTCCCAGTAGTTATGCCTATAAAAATACCATTTCAAACTTGGAAATTGAGAAAACAGAAGATAGCCGAAAATTATTCTCTTTGGGTATTTTATTAGAAGCCAAGCTTGTTTGTACGGATATCATCTATTTGAGAAAAAAGAAAAATGAAATTCACAAAAGGGTTAATTATGCTTCCCGATTGGTTGACAATATTCGCTCGAAACTAATGAATGGCTTTACTACACAATTTGAGTTGGATAAGGCTTTAATCAGTGAAATGGCTATTCAAAATCAGATCATGGAAATTGAAAACCTACTTCAACAAAAGGAAGATCAACTGATAGAAATGAACGGAGGAGAACCCATCAAATTAAATATCGATGAATATTCTGCTCAGCCCATTCCCGCGTCGTTGCCCGTTTTATTTGAGCATATCGAAGAAATTGACCCTCTTAACAAACTTATTGAGTTAGAGATTAGTATCGCCGAATCAAACATCAAACTTACCAAAACAGGTTCTTTACCCGAATTTGAAGTAGGTTACAAACTTGAAAATAGTCCTTTGGATAAATTTTCCGGTGTAATCCTAGGCATGTCATTACCACTTTGGCAAAATAAAAACAGAGTTAAAAGCAGTAAAGTTAATCTGGAGCACATGAGAAGTACTATCGTTCGCCATGAAAATGAACACTATTTTCATGTTAAAGAAATTTATGACAAGTACATTTCAGCAAGCGAAAGACTTGAAAAATTTCAAGCATTATGGAAACAGCTAAATTATTTAGAAAACATTGAAAAAGCCCTTGAAGAAGGTGAAATTTCAACGACAGAATATTTTGTTGAGCTAAAATCATTGTACGAAATCAAGGATAATTTATTGGATATTGAAAAAGAGTATCATTTATTATTAAGCCAATTAAACAAATACGAACTCCTGAAATATTTGTAAATCTCTTAAAGCGATAGTGTTAATGTTCTGTTAAAAATTAACACTATCGCTTATTAAACGCTATTTTTGCTGCAAATGAAGCGATTTTTAAATATCATTATTGTTGGGTTATTCTTACTAAGTACAACCGGCTTTACCGTTACAAAACATTATTGTGGAGGTAACCTTGTTGATATTGCTATAAATTCAACTCCAGAATCTTGTTGCGGAGATAACGGGGGCGGGTGCTGTTCGGACGAACAATCAGTTTATCAATTCATATCAAACTATGTAATTCCGACGCAAGAGCAAGTTGATGAAAGTCAGGTTTTATTGCTTGAATTAGCGTGCTCTGAAGTTGTATTACCAGCCTTAAACATCCTCGAAACAAAAGTCAATTGCCAAGCCAACGCACCACCACTTATATTAAAAGAAATAGCTTACATTTCTCAACATTCCAGTTTATCTCCACCTAAATTTTAAGTTTATCTGAACGATTATCAGTCGTTTAGCAAATATCATTTTGCTTAAACTTAAAATTACTTTTATGAAAAAAATAAAATATTTATTGCTAGCCTTTACACTACTTTTATCTGTAAATGCTTTTACAAAAAATAAATTCATTCACGGAATGGTGCTTGAATTAAACGCGTCAGGAATTGAAATATCAATTCCGGGTGTGAACGTTTATTGGGCAGGAACCCAACAAGGTGTTTCTACCGATAACCAAGGGCATTTTAAATTAGCTTTTCCTGACGGGATTATTCAACCACAACTTGTGGTTAGTTTTATCGGGTATAAAAAAGACACAATAATTGTTGACCCGACAAAAGATGAACATGTTAAAATTCTTTTATCGATAAATAATGAGTTGGATGAGGTGGTGATTGCCACTAAGGCAATAGGCTCATTTGTTTCCCGAATGGAACCACTGTACACCCAAAATGTAACCGGTGCTGAATTACAGAAAGCAGCTTGTTGTAATTTATCCGAAAGTTTTGAGACCAACGCTTCAGTTGATGTGTCTTTTTCCGATGCAGTTTCTGGAGCCAAGCAAATCCAACTGTTAGGATTATCGGGCAATTATAGTCAGCTGATGACTGAAAATATTCCTAATATCAGAGGGCTTGGAACTGCTTTCGGGCTTAATTATATCCCCGGGAGTTGGATGCAATCTATTCAAATTTCGAAAGGTGCAGCCTCTGTTAAAAATGGTTACGAATCAATTACCGGTCAGATTAATACAGAATATAAAAAACCCGACGATAGTGAGCTTTTATTCCTAAATCTATATGCAAATAATTATGGTAAAACAGAAGGAAATATTTATTCGGCCACAAAATTGAACCCGAAATTAAGCACCATGCTTTTTATCCATACTGAAGATTTTAGTAATGAAGTTGATAAAAACGATGATTCGTTTTTGGATCAACCAATGATGAAACAACTCAATATTTTTAATCGTTGGAAATATGATAATGCTAAAAATATCCATGCACAACTCGGCATTAAAATTTTAAATGAAGAGCGGGTTGGAGGTCAATTAAGTTACGATCCGTCAAAAAATAACTATACCTCAAATGGTTATGGAATAAACATTAAGACGAATCGCTATGAGGTTTTTACGAAAACAGCCTATCTCTTTAAAAAGCCCGGAACCAATTTTGGGTTTATTAACTCCTTCATACATCACAGGCAAAATTCCATTTTTGGGTTAAAAAATTACGATGCCATCGAAAATAATTATTACGGAAATTTAATGTTCCAATCCTATATCGGAAATACAAATCACACTTTCACAACCGGATTAAGCTATGTTTTGGATAAATACGATGAAGTGCTTGTAGACAGTACTTTTAGCAGAAAAGAAAGTGTTCCTAGTGCATTTTTCGAATATACTTTTCATGATGTGGATAAGATGAGTTTGATTTTAGGGTTGAGAACAGATTTCCATAACCTTTACGGGACGTTAATTACACCAAGAGCACATCTCAGAATAATGATTGATGAGCACACGACTTTCCGCGCTTCGGTTGGAAAAGGATATCGTTCGGCAAATATTTTTGCAGAAAATACTTTTTTATTAGCCAGCTCAAGAAGCATTATTATTAATGAACAACCCGAAATTGAAAAGGCATGGAATTATGGTGTAAATCTGACAAAATACATAGATATTTCAGGTAAGCAACTGAGCATTAATGCAGAGGCATATTACACTAATTTTTTAAATCAAATTATCATCGATCGAGATCAGGATTTATCCAAAATATTTGTTTACAATTTAAATGGAAAATCCTACTCCAGCAGTTTTCAGGTTGAACTTAATTACGAACTTTTTAAACGAATGGATATAACTGCGGCTTTTAGATTTAATGATGTGAAAACAACCATTAATGATGAATTGATAAGAAAACCTTTGGTGAATAAATACAAAGGTTTGGTTAATTTTTCCTATGCAACGAATCTAAACAAATGGCAGTTTGATTTCACAGCACAGTTTAACGGTGATAGTAGAATACCGGGCACCAGTCAAAATCCAATTGAATATCAATTGGCTGAATCTTCACCAACATATACCATTCTTAATTTTCAGGTAACTAAATATTTCAAAAAATGGGAGATTTATGCAGGTGGTGAAAATTTGACTGATTTTAAACAAGAAAATCCCATTATTGCAGCCAATGATCCCTTTGGTGAATATTTTGATTCATCCTTAATTTGGGGACCATTGACCGGAATTAAATTATATGCAGGACTCAGATTTAGAATTAAAAGATGATAAGTTGAGAATGAAGAACAGATAGTTATGCATGACATTAAACATTTAGTGGACATTAAGTTGCAATAAACTTAAAAACAAAAAAATATCAATAAATGTCACGAACGAAGTGAGTGAATTACAATTGAATGGCGACTAATTTAAAAGCAGAACATCAATAATTAAATTAAAAATTAAAACGAATAGATGATGAAAACGACAATTAAAACAATTCTTATCGCAGCAATTTTGATGATGGGAATTTCAAGTGCAGGTATCGCACAAGACAAAAAGAAAATTGAAGAAATTAAAATTAAAACCTCAGCTATTTGCGGAATGTGTAAAGAGCGGATCGAATCAAATATTAAGTTTGAAAAGGGGGTGACTTTTGTTGAATTAGATAATGAAACAAAAGTGGCAACCATTAAATATCGATCAAAAAAAACCAATCCGGATAAACTCAGAATCGCAATTTCAAAATTAGGACATGATGCTGACAATGTGCCGGCCAATAAGAAAGCATATGATAAATTACCAGCTTGTTGTAAAAAGGATGTTGATCCTCATTAAACAAGTTAGGTATGAGCGGGAAATGGGGTTCGAACCCACGACCCTCAGCTTGGGAAGCTAATGCTCTACCACTGAGCTACTCCCGCTTAGTTTAGAGCCTCTCATGGGACTTGAACCCACGACCTGCTCATTACGAATGAGCTGCTCTACCAGCTGAGCTAAAGAGGCATTTTGACTGCAAAATTATTCTTTATTTCAAATCATTTTATAAAACACATGAAATAAATTTTAAACAAAAAAGATGAAAGACCAATCGCGATTAATAAGAACGGCACTAATTCTTGCCATCATTACCATTGTGTATAATGTTTTGGAAGGATTAGTTTCTATTTATTATGGACTTGAGGATGAAACCCTTGCTTTACTGGGCTTTGGTGTCGATAGTTTTGTGGAAGTAATTTCTGGAATTGGCATTCTTCATTTGGTTTGGAGGATGAAAAAATCAACCGTAAATAAACGTGATCAATTTGAGCGACAAGCACTAAAAATAACAGGTTTTGCTTTTTACCTGCTTGTTGCAGGATTGTTGGTAGGTAGCACCTTAAATATTATTAATGAAATTAAACCGGATACTACTTTAGTTGGAATTATTATTTCTGCTATTTCAATACTCACCATGTATTTTTTGATGAAGTATAAATTAAAAATTGGTAAAGCTTTAAATTCTGATGCTATCATCGCTGATGCCAATTGTACGAAGACTTGTTTTTATCTTTCATTTATTCTGCTCGCATCAAGTCTTTTGTACGAACTAACAGGTATTGGCTATATCGATATTGTGGGATCACTCGGTGTGGCCTGGTTTGCTTTAAAAGAAGGAAGAGAAGCATTTGAAAAGTCGAGAAGTGAAAATCTGAGTTGTTGTGATGATGGGTGTCACTAATTCACTAAAACGTCATCCTGAATTAATTTCAGGATCTCTTCACCCAATTTATTTAGATTCTGAAACAAGTTCAGAATGACGAAATTTTGTTTAATCATTAATTATCTCAGGCCTTTTACTTTGGGAATTCCGGCAATAAAATCTTTTAAATAATAAGGCTCAAAATAGGCTACATCCTCGAATTGTTTAGCTGTATATTTTTCGGAAGCTAATTTTATCATGTCTTTAGATGAAATTCGAAAATCAGCTAAAAACTTAGCATTTTTATGTTGAGATAAAATGGGTTTACATTTTTCAGCACCATCACCTCCGAAATAAACAATTTGCTTGTTTAAAATGTTTTTAAATGAATGTTCGTCAATAATTTTTGCTGAAGTGGGTTCAATTTCTTTGTTCTCACCATCAAACAAAGCAGTATACACTTCCATACGACGGGCATCAATCATGGGGCAATAAAGGGCATCAGGTGCCAGTTCTTTTTCACTCATTCCGGCAGCAATACTTTGCAGGGTATTCAATGAAATTAGAGGGATATCAAGCGAATAACACAAGCCTTTAGCTGAAGAAACTCCAATTCGCAAGCCAGTATATGAACCCGGACCTTTGCTAATCACAATGGCATCCAAATCCTGTAATTCAATCGTTGCATCAGCAAGCACTTCCTGAATAAAATAAGTAAGCATTTCAGCATGCGAATTCGCGGTTTCACTTTCTTTTATTGCAAGTAATTTCCCATTCTCAGCAATTGCCACCGAGCAAACTTGTGTTGCAGTTTCTAGAAATAATAATTTTGCCATGATTTGAAAAAAGAAGAGACGCATCCCTGCGTCTCTATTTCAAGGTAATGTTTAACTATTTGTCGATTACAAATAATTTATCTTTATCAACTTTTTTAACTTCGTCTCCGTCTTTCAAAGTTTTAGACACTGCACGATAAGGTGCGACAATAACCTCGTCACCAGCTTTTAAACCTTCAAGTATTTGAATAAAGGTATTGTTTTGAATACCCGTTTTAACTTTTTGTAGTTTAGCGGTACTATTTTCTTCGTCATATAAAAATACATATTCAACAACTACATCATCATTTTCTCCAATTGATTCATCAGTATTTTCATTTTCATCAGTTTTTACCACTTTAACTTTTCCAGTTGAATCTGAACGGGTAGTGACTGCCTGAATAGGCAAGGTCAAGATTTCAAAAGCAGTTTCTGTTTGAATGTCAACAGTTGCTGACATCCCAGGGCGAAATGGCGAATAGTTTGGGTTTTCTTCCGTGACGTATTCATCATAAGAATCGCGAAGAATTCGAATTTTAACTTCAAAATTTGTAACCTGATCGGCACTTACCCCAACTACATTAGCAGATGTTGCAATTTCAGTAACAATGCCCTTAAATTTCTTATTTAAATAAGCATCTACCTCAATTAAACAAGTATCATTTAAGCTAACCCTTACGATATCATTTTCGTTAACTTCAACATTAACTTCCATGTTTTGCAGGTTTGCAACTCGCATTATTTCAGTACCTGATGAAAACTGTGAAGCACCTGTTACACGTTCTCCTTTTTCAACATTTAATTTTGAAACCGTTCCATCGTTTGGCGCATAAATACTTGTTCTATTTAAATTTTCTTTTGCTTCCTTAAGAGAAGCAATGGTGCTTCCAACAGAAAATTCGGCAGCCTTTAAACTTTCTTGAGCTGCTTCAACTTCAGCAGCAGCTACCTGAAAAGAGGCACGTGCAGCGTCAAAATCTGCCTTTGAAACTACATTTTGATCGAATAGTGTTTTGCTTCGATTAAAGGATAGTTCTGAATTTGCATATTGCGCTTGAACTTGTGCAAGTCTTGCTTTAGCATTAGCCTGATTTGCTTTTTGGGTATTTAAAGCTGCTTCTGCCCTTTCATAACTTCTAACGTAAATTTCTGGATCTATTTTTGCTAGTAATTCACCTTTTTTAACCTCATCACCTTCTTTTACGTAAAGTTCAACTACCTCACCCGAAATATAAGGACTGATTTTAACATCAATTTCAGGTTGAATTTTTCCATTTGCAGAAACCGTTTCAATAATAGTTCTACTTGCTGCCAGTTCAGTGCTAACTTTTATTCCTCCAGTTGACTTTTTCTTATTAATTGCAAAAACGATTAAGAGAATCAGGAGTGGAACTCCTATCCAAATAATATACTTTTTGGTATTTGATTTCTTTTGTTTCATTTACAAAGATGTTTAATGTGATTATGAATTGTAATTGGTCGATAAAAATACAAAATAAATTGTGATGATACCTTATTATTTAAAAGAAAAGCCCTCTGTTGGAGGGCTTTTAATAATGTTTAAGCTGTGATATTTTTAAAAATCTTAATTTTCATCAAGCGTTAAAGGCATACCCATATAAAAATCTAATATTTTGGATTTGAAAATATAATCGTATTTATTAGATAATAATTGAGATTGCGCGCTTGTTAGCTGCATTTTTGACACATTATAATTTAATGAGTTCTCAATTCCTACATTAAATTTCTGCTCCATATATTTAAAAGATTCCTGAAACGAAGCTACCGACTTAATACTTGCATTATAAGTTTTATAAGCCGCAAGTGCATCTGAATAAGCTTGTTCAATATTTTTCCGAAGTGTGTTTTTTGAGAGTTGCAAATCGTATTCAGCAGTTCTTTCTGATATTTTTGCTCTTGCAATATTAGAAGAAACAGCGTACCCATTAAAAACAGGAATATTTAATGAGAATTGAAGATATTTACTCTGATTGTCTTTGTATTGATCTTTGAAAGGCTTAATTCCTAAATCAGTCCAAGGAGTAGTTGCTTGATTATAGATGTGAATTTGATCATAGTAATTGGTTCTCCATCCGGCAAAGGCTGAAATGGAAGGGCTTCTTGAACCTCTTGCAATCGCTAATCCTTTACTCGCACTCTTAAAACGCAATTCTGCGCTTTTTATCTGAGGTAAGTGTAATACCGAAATCCCATAAATTTGCTCTGTTGGGAGTAGATTCATTTCATTTCCGATAGAAAGAACTGGTTTTTCAATTTTAAAATCATTCGTTGCCGGTAACTCTAGCAATTGCATTAAATCAAGATAGGCAAGGTTAAGACGATTTTCGGCATTTATTAAGGTTACTTCTTCAGAAGCAAATTGAGACTGAATTTCAAGCAAATTTCCTTTGGGAAGTGTTCCTGCATCAACCAATTTTTGGGTATTTCTAATTTGTTGCTGGGTAACATTTAATTGCGATTGTGCCTGATCGACTAATTCCATACTAAATAAAACGTTCAGGTAATTTTGTGCAAGCAATAACGAAATGTCATCACGCATCTTATCCGAATCATATTTACTAGCCAAATAATTAAACTGTGCTTGTTTAATCGTGTTATACTTTTGAAATCCATCAAAAAGGGTAACCCCAGACGATAAACTAAATGAAGCACTTTTTGTATTCGTATTTACATATTCAAATTCTCCATTGTCAGTACGTCCACTACTAAAAGTATAATTTGTCGATCCATTAATCGACGGAATTAAATCCAATTTTGATTGTAACAAACCTGTTTTATAATTTTCAGCTGTCAATTCACTTTTCTTAATTTGGATATTATTATCCAAAGCATATTCGATACAATCCCTAAGTGTCCAAACCTTTTGCGAATACATAGTTCCACTTATTGCAACAATAAGTAAACCAGCCATAACAATTTTCATGTTTATTTTAACTCGCTTCAATGCACTAAAATGTCTCATTTCTTTTTGTTTTATTTAATAGGTGAACAAAAGTAACTAAAAATATGCCACAATTTTAAAGATATGATTATCAAATTATTATTTGTAGCATTTGACATATTTGACGTTGAGAGTGTTCATATAGTTACAGTAGATGTACGTATATGGACATAAATTTTTTATTGTAAATAACTAAAGCTCAGAAATCCAATAATTTATTCGATAAATCTGATTTTAAGATTGAAATGGGTTAGAGCGTTCAACTGCTATACTTGATGATAATGGTTGTAAGACTGTTGACTAACTAAATTCCAATTTTTTTCATTACTACATTTTTCACAGTAACCTTTTTCACTATCATTGCCACAATCTGAACATTTTCTCAGAATTTTATAATGTGATACTTGCAATTTCTTAGGCGAAAATAAAACCAACATCAAACCGATAACCGAAGTGACCAACAGACCTATAAAGATTGATCTCATGAGACCTAGCTGCCTATCACTACCAATTATAGCGACTGGGATGGTTAGGATAATATAAAATAGGATAAGAATACTGTCTCTCATTTTTATTTTATTATGCATTTCTTTTCTGCAAAGGACATGCCATAAAATGCTAAGGTCGCGATTTCAAGGATTTATCTTTAGGCAAAATTATCAGACTTTGAATACAACTATAAACTGTCCGATAATGGAGGTGCATCCCAAAAAAATTCGTTAATTTTGGAATTAAGAAAACCGAAACACATGAAATATTATCTCAATAAAATAGTTAATTATACTTTTGATGAAGCCATAGAAAAGGTTACGATTTTACTCAAGGAGCAAGGTTTTGGAATACTTTCAGAAATTGATGTAAAAGATACTCTAAAGAAAAAAATCGATGTTGATTTTAAAAGGTATACAATTTTAGGTGCTTGCAATCCGCAGTTAGCATTTAAGGCATTATCATCCGAGGATAAATTAGGCGTTTTACTTCCTTGCAATGTAATTGTAATTGAGCAAGAAATTGGAACTGAGATATGCGCAATTGATCCTCATTCAATGATGGACCAGCTGGGGAATAAGGAATTACTCGAAGTTGCTGAGCAAGTTAATATTAGATTTAAGAATATATTCGAGAAATTATAATGTGTATGAATTTGGTTAAAAACTGTTAAATTTTAAGATTTCAAGCATAAAATTTATCAATTCTGATACCTTTGCCAAGGCAAAAAATCAGCATATGCAGTTTAAAACTATTACCTATTTTTTTATCATTATTTTGAGCCTTTGGGGATGCAAAACAAAGCAAGAAAAAACAAATAATATCCCCCAAATTTCAGATGAATTATTTGTTGATTTAGATCAACAAACAATCAATGAAAAATCAAAAAGGTTACATGCCACTTTTGAAAATCTGCATAAAAAACATGCATTTTCAGGCGCTGTATTGTATGCAGAAAAAGGAAGGTTGGTTTATAAGGAAGCCTTTGGTTATGCTGATATTCGTAAAAAAACAAATATCACTACCACTTCATCTTTTCAAATTGCTTCTGTTTCAAAAATGTTTGCGGCAACTGCAGCTCTGATGCTATTTAAAGATAGCCTTGTTCAACTTGATACAGACATCAGAGCTTATTTACCTGAATTTCCTTATGAGGGAATTACTATCAGATTATTGATGAATCATAGATCTGGTTTATCACGATACATGACTTTGGCACATGAGCAATGGAAAGATAAAACGATTCCGCTCACTAATGATGAGATGCTAAAATTGTTTGTTAAACATAAACCCACGGTATATTTCCAGCCTAATAATGGCTTTCACTACTGCAATACCAATTATGCTATCCTTGCAAATATTATTGAACGGGTGAGTAAGTCTTCATTCGATCATTTTATTACGAATAAAATATTCAAGCCATTGAAGATGGATGACAGTTTTGTGTACAATATGAATGGCGAAAAAGAAGTTTCTGCATATATTTTAAAAGGTATTCCGGGATATCGATATAGCGGTTGGCGACCAATCAGGCAGCGTAATGAATACTTAAACGGTGTAATGGGAGATAAAGGCGTTTACACCAGTGTTGAAGATATGTTCAAGTTTGATCAGGCACTTTATAATAATACACTTATCAGCGATAGTACACTTCAATTGGCATTTGAACCTGGTAGTCCTAAATCAAGAAAAAGAATAGATAATTACGGTTTTGGCTGGAGAATAAAAGGTGATAGAGAAAACACCGTATATCATTATGGATGGTGGAAAGGGTTTCGAGCTTTTTATATTCGCGATATGAAACAACAAAAATCAATTATTGTTTTGAGTAATCGTGCAAAAGGCCCAGGTTCATCAAAATTATGGGATATTTTAGATGATGAAAATTTTGAGTTGGGTGTAATTGGTTTATTGAAAAACCCGATCTAGTCATTAACAACCAATTTAAAACCAACACCATGAACGTTTAATAATTCGACGTTTGCATCAGCTTTTAAATACTTCCTAAGTTTGGTAACGTAAACATCCATGCTTCTGGCATTAAAATAACTATCATCGTACCAAATTTTATTTAAAGCCTCACTTCTATCAAGTACTTGATTCAAATTTTCACCGAGTAACTTTAATAATTCAGCTTCTTTTGAGGTTAATTTTTGTTCGTCCTCATCAATAACCAAAAGTTGCCGATTATAATCAAAAACAAATTTTCCAAGCTTAAAAATATTATTTTTAGAAGAATTAATATTCTGACCGGCTCGCCTCAGGATGGCTTTCATTCTCATCAGTAATTCTTCCATACTAAAAGGTTTACTGATATAATCATCGGCTCCAATTTCAAAACCTTTAAGTTTATCTTCTTGCAGTGTTTTGGCAGTTAAAAACAAGATTGGAATTTCCTTATCAATCTCCCGAATATCTTTTGCCAGCGTAAATCCATCTTTAATAGGCATCATTACATCTAAAATACAAATGTCATATTCCGCCTTCTTAAAACAATTAAAAGCCTCTTCTCCATTAATACATAAATCCGTTGGATATCCTTTGGCAATTAAATAAGATTGCAAGATGGTACCTAAATTTTTATCATCTTCTGCTAATAATACTTTTTGTTGTTCCATACATCAATTATTTAGATCACCATAGGGCAGAAACACATTAAATGTTGTTCCTCTTTTTAGCTCACTGGTTAGTTGAATACTACCCCCATGTTTATCAATGACTGCTTTTACATAACTTAACCCTAATCCGAATCCCTTAAAATTATGAACATTACCAGTAGGAACACGGAAAAGTTTTTCAAATATTTTATTCTGATTTGCTTTACTAATTCCAATTCCGTTATCCTGAATGCTAATCGTTATCCCTGAAGATGACTCCATAGTTGATACTAAAATCTCCGGCTCATCTAAAGTATATTTAATGGCATTATCAAGCAAATTTAATACCACATTAGTGATATGTAAACGATCAACTTTAAGTTTTACGTTTTCCGCTTTTAAATCAGTAAAAATTTCCCCCCTTCGTTTTTCTACCTGAATCTTTATTTTTCTAATATCTTCCAGTATTATTTCATGAATGTCTACCCATTCTTTTTTCAAATATAATTTTCCTTTTTCAATAATTGCTGTTTGCAATATTTTTTCAGCCATTACCTGTAGCCTGGTATTTTCATCGTCAATTATTCCGATATAATTATCATACATCTCCTCAGATTTCACAATATCTTTATCTTTCATTGCTTCACAAACGAGCGAAATAGTTGAAATTGGAGTTTTAAACTCATGGGTCATATTGTTGATGAAATCATTTTTCATTACCGAAAGTTTCTTTTGCTTAAAAATAGTACTGATGGCGGTATAAAATGATACAATAATTATAATAATTAAGACGACGGAAACAAAAAGCAATAACCACATCTTACTAATGAGGAATCTTTGTTCATTAGGAAAATACACAACCAAAATACCTGGGCTTCCTTGAACATCGCTTGGAAATAGTGCAAAATGAAAACTTTCTTCACTCAGTAATTTATTAGGATACATGCCAGTTTTCTGCATGAACATATTATTTCTTGAAGGACTATAAACTCCATACTCATAATTTGTATTGATTCCGTATTTTATCAATTCGTAATTAATTAATGAATCCAATAAACGTTCATTTATTCTTTTTTCAATGGGCTTTCTATTTGTAATATCCATCATACTACTAATATTTCGACCAATTAATTTTGATTTTTTATTGAACAGCTCATACTCTGTAGGGGTTGAAATATTAGCCAGATCCTTCTTAAACTCTTCGTTTATTGAATCGAGGTATTTTGTATAAGATTGCCTGTTTGAGAATACGGTAAGAGGGGTGTTATATTTATTAACCATTTCAATTTTTTCGAGCCTAAGCACTACTGTCGAAATAGCTTCATTAACGCTACGAACAAATCCAGCTTGTTTCACAATTACAGCATTTCTAATCCAATAAACCTGTATGCTCATTAACCCTAACAAGGCTAATGACATTAAAACAATAATAAGTATAATCAACTTCTTGTTCATGCTGCAAATGTATGATTTGATCTTAATGATTTACAGTCTATTAACATTTTTTAACGTTTGTTAATCTTCCTTAACAAATGGGCTTAAAACATCGTCATATATTTGTAGAGTTATTTAGCAATTAATTAATTTCATGGGTTCGTAGTTGTGTAATTAAAAAGTTAATAATAAAAATTTGGTTTCGTTTCATAATAAAACAGCTCATTTATTGGGCTGTTTTTTTTATGCCATTTTCATTTTAGCATCTGCAAACTTTATCCTTACATTTGTAAAAACTAAGCTCAAAAACTATGAAAATTGAATTAAAAAATGTTCTGAACACCATCAATCAAGAAAGTTTAAACGCTTATGCCGGTGAGATTGAAACTGCTTACAAAGAGTTAATATCAAAAACTGGTAAAGGAAACGAATTTCTGGGCTGGATTAACCTACCGGATAATATCAGTAATGAATTAATTGATGACCTTTTATCTGATGCTAAAAAAATTAAATCAACATCAGAAATTTTTATAGTTATTGGCATCGGTGGATCTTATTTAGGTGCACGAGCAATCATCGATGCTTTAAGCAATCATTTTGCTCTATTAGATTCAAGCAGAAAAACTCCGTTGGTATTATACGCCGGACAAAATTTGAGCGAAGATTATTTACATGATCTGTTAAAAATACTTGATGATAAAAGCTATTCATTGGTTGTGATTTCAAAATCAGGTACGACTACCGAACCTGCCATTGCTTTTAGATTATTAAATGAACATCTTGAAAATAAATACGGACACGAAGAGGCTGTAAAAAGAATTTTTGCCATTACTGATAGTAATCGGGGTGCGCTCAAAGAATTGGCTACAAAAGAAGGCTATAAAACTTACAATATTCCGGATGATGTTGGGGGTCGCTATTCGGTACTAACCCCTGTTGGATTGCTTCCTATTGCTGCTGCAGGCTACGACATAAAAGCATTTATTAAAGGCGCAAAAAAAATGAAAGCACAACTATTATCGGAGAGCTTTGCATTTGAAGATAATCCGGCCACACAATATGCGGTGGTGAGAAATATATTATACCATCAGGGTTTTACCAATGAAATTATGGTGAATTATGAACCGAGATTATATTATTTTACCGAATGGTGGAAGCAACTATATGGCGAAAGTGAAGGCAAAGAAAATAAAGGCATATTTCCTGCAGGTGTTGGTTTTACTACCGATTTACATTCGATGGGACAATACATTCAGGATGGCATAAGAAATATATTTGAGACTGTAATTTCTGTTGAAAACAGCAATCAAAAACTAACGATCCCATCAACAAAAGCAGATTTAGATAAACTAAATTATATCAGTGGCAAGCGAATATCAGAAGTCAACCACAAGGCTGAACAAGGAACTACCCTTGCACATGTTGACGGGAAAGTGCCTAATATACAAATTCAAATTCCGGAAATTTCTGAATTTGTTCTTGGACAAATGGTTTACTTTTTTGAATTTGCTTGTGCATTAAGTGGTTATTTATTAAAAGTAAACCCGTTTGACCAGCCTGGAGTGGAAGCTTATAAATCAAATATGTTTGCTTTACTCGGAAAACCAGGGTTTGAAAAAGAAACCGAAGAAATTAAAAAAAGAATTTAATTCATACTATGCTAATTACTTTTTAAGATGAACTTTTTAGAATTAATAAAACAACGGCAAAGTGTTCGAAAATATACCGATAAACCTGTTGAGCAAGAAAAAATTTTAAGATGTTTGGAGGCAGCAAGGCTTGCACAATCTGCATCAAATTCGCAGCCCTGGAAATTTATTGTGATTGATGAACCTGAATTAAAAAATAAAATCGCCAAAGAAACCTATTCAACACTTGTTAGTTTTAACAAATTCGTTATTGACGCACCAGTTATAATTGCCATCATTTTGGAAAAACCACCCATTGTTAATCGCATTGGAGGAAGGATAAAAAAACGCAGTTGGAAATTAATAGACTTGGGAATTGCCGCAGAACATTTTTGTCTTCAGGCGCATGAAGAAGGATTAGGAACCTGTATGATTGGTTGGTATAACGAAAAAGAAATAAAGCAATTATTAAACATTCCGAAAGAAAAAGATTTGTCTTTATTAATAAGTGTTGGCTATGCACCAGAAGATTATAAACTTAGAACTAAAACCAGAAAACCACTTGACGAAATAAGTTCGTTTAATCGTTACTAAGACGGAATTTTTCCTAATATTCCAAGTCCATAAACACTTTATCACCACCTACATTGAGTGGTCATTCAATGGACATTCAGTAGTAATTTGTTAGGAATAAATATCAATTAATAAATTGACTATTCGACAATTAGTCATCCCTTATCTAGCAAATCTTACCTTGATCCAATCTTGCAACAATTCAAGGGCTTCGAGTGAAAATGTTTCTTCAATATTTCCATATTCTAAAGGGAGTCCTGTTTGGCAATGTTGAAAAAGGTGATTATGATTTTTCATTTCAATTAATTGATAATCTTCTAATCCTGATTTCTTAAAAATCCGTTCATAGGCTTTCAGGTTTTCACCAGATAGAACCTGTAAATCCTTATCTCCATTTAACACAAGAATTGGACAAGTCATTTTTTCTAGGAACTCTGCCGGATTAGTTTTTAAAAAATATCGCATCCAGGTATAAGCCACAGCGGGAAAACTTTTCTTAAAAACACTAAGTTCCTGTTCTATTTCATTCGAATCTTTACCTTCACTTTCTAGGGATTTTTTAAAATAGTCTGATGCTTTCTGGAAAACCTTTTCATTATCCCCTTCATTAATTATAATATCAAATATGGCTGCATTTATTTTTTGACTTTGATTTATTTCTTCTACATCAGTACCAGTAATTGTCGCAAGTGCTTTTGTTTGTAACATAAGCAATTCAGACCCTACAATAGCTGGTCCGGCTAGTGAAATAAAAAACCCAACAGCATTATTTCGGGCAGCAACAATTGGTGCAATTAAACCGCCTTCGCTATGGCCGGCGAATCCAATTGCATTTGTTTCAATTCTATTGTCGCTTTGTAAAAATTTTAAAGCCGCCTCTGCATCGTATGAGTAATCGAGTGAAGTTGTATTCAATTGGCTACCTCCCGATTCATCCACGCCTTGATCATCATATCGTAAAACAGCAATTCCATTTCTGGTCAAATAATCGGCAATAACCATAAATGGTTTGTGTCCAAAAACCTCTTCATTTCTGTTTTGTGCACCCGAACCGCTGATTAATATAACCGCTGGATATTGACCCTCAGCTTTTGGAATTGTTAAGGTTCCGGCTAAAGTATGGCCAGCCTTTTCATTTATAAATTTAACATCTTCAATCAAATAAGGAAAAGGAGCATTCGGTTCTTGAGGCCTTTTCATAGAAAACTCCTCTTTTTGTTTTTTTAAAGATAAATCGAAAGACTGACCATTTTGGTTCCAGGTTCCTGTCATGCTATCCCTTAAAATCATCACACCCAAATAATATCCTAAGATGGATGGGGCATCAATTTTTAATTCCCCGGTATCAAAGCTAACCTCACCCATCGGAATTCCCTTTGCTCCCTGATCCGGGCTATCCATCGTCGCTTTTAGTACTCCATTTTCATTTTCTGAAAGATTGAAAATTAACCTGAGTTCAACATTTTGAACTTTTAATTTACCAAGCCAACTGCCTATAATTTCTTTCTGTTCAAAATTACTCTGACCTATTAAATTTGCTGACAATCCTATTGCCAGCATAAACAACAAAACTTTTGTTTTCATATTTAAGTTTTTAGTTTTATTAGCTCAACTTAAAAGAGAGCACATATCCTGAAAGGATTACCGATCAAGCAGCTGTTCGATCACTTTTGGAAAATGTGCGTACTCCAATGTGTGAATTTTATTTGCAATACTATTAGGAGTATCATCAGGCTCAATTATTACAGTTTTTTGAAAAATTATTTCACCTTCATCATATTTATCGCTAACAAAATGTATGGTAATTCCGCTTTCCAATTCACCAGCTTTTTTCACCGCTTCATGTACTTTCATTCCAAACATGCCCTTGCCTCCATATTTAGGAAGTAAGGCTGGATGGATATTTATTATTTTATTGGGAAAGGCTTTTAATAAATTATCAGGAATTAGCCACAAAAAGCCTGCTAATACAATTAAATCTATATTAAATGACACTAACTTATTGAGCACATTATCAGTTAAATAAAAATCATTTCTGTTAAAAACGACTACAGGAATATTCAATTTCCTTGCACGCTCAATAACAAATGCACTTTTGCTATTTGTAAGAATTAGAGCAACCGTAACCTGCTCTTTATCTAAAAAATACGTTGAAATATTTTGGGCATTTGAACCACTACCTGAAGCAAAAATGGCAATATTTTTCATAAAAAGACTTGGGTTGATTGACAATAAAACTTCAAATTTATAGTTTTATTTAATCAAAAACAGTAAGCTCAAGTATAAAATTGGTTTAATGTGCAATTATTTATTAATCCGCTCATTATGAAAATGTAATGTTAAATATGTTAGTTTTTCTTTGCTTTTAAATGATAGATTTTATTTCTTTGCACACTGTTTAACCAAAATAATAAAGATATGTCTGATACTAAATCAAAAGTAATAGCAATTATCGTTGATAAATTAGGAGTTGACGAGAGTGAAGTAACTCCAGAAGCAAGCTTCACAAATGATCTTGGAGCTGATTCACTTGATACTGTTGAATTAATCATGGAATTCGAAAAAGAATTCAACATGGCTATTCCAGATGACCAAGCTGAAAAGATTGGTACCGTGGGTGATGCTATTACTTACATCGAAGAAAACGTAAAATAAACTAAATGGAATTAAAGCGTGTAGTTGTTACAGGCCTTGGTGCAATAACTCCATTAGGCAGTACAATCCCGAAAATTTGGGAAGCATTGGTTAATGGAGTTAGTGGTACCTCACTCATAACTCATTTTGATACAGAAAAATTCAAAACAAAAATTGCGGCAGAAGTTAAAGATTTTGATGCAAGTGAATTTTTCGATAGAAAAGAGTTAAGAAAACATGATCGTTACGCTCAATTTGGATTAATTGCTGCTGATAAAGCTGTTGAAGATGCTAATCTGGATGATGAACGTATTGATAAAGATCGTGTTGGCGTAATCTGGGCTTCAGGTATTGGTGGAATATCAACATTTCAGAAAGAAATGTTTGATTTTGCAAAAGGAGATGGAACACCTCGTTTTAATCCTTTTTTTATTCCTAAAATGATTGCTGATATTGCAGCCGGTCATATTTCGATAAGACATGGTTACAGAGGACCAAATTATGCAACTGTTTCAGCTTGTGCTTCATCAGCCAATGCTTTGGTAGATGCATACAACCTCATTCGTCTTGGAAAAGCTGATGCTTTTATAACTGGAGGCTCTGAAGCAGCCATTACAGAAGGTGGTGTCGGTGGATTTAATGCCTTAACTGCAATTTCAACTCGTAACGATGATCCAAAAACTGCTTCCCGACCCTTTGACAAAGACCGTGATGGTTTTATTTTAGGTGAAGGTGGATGCGCTTTGGTATTCGAAGAACTTGAACACGCAAAAAAACGTGGCGCAAAAATTTATGCAGAAGTAGCAGGAGGCGGATTATCAGCTGATGCACATCACATGACTGCACCACACCCTGAAGGTTTGGGAGCTCAACTCTGCATGAAATCTGCAATTGATGATGCAGAATTAAACCTTGAAGACATTGATCACATTAATACACATGGTACTTCAACCCCTGTTGGAGATATTGCTGAGCCAAAAGCCATCGTTAGCCTGTTTAAAGAACATGCCTATAAGATCAATATTAACTCAACAAAATCAATGACTGGTCACCTACTTGGAGCTGCAGGCGCAATGGAAGCACTAGCATCCGTTCTAACTGTTCAGAATGATATTGTTCCTCCAACAATTAACCACTTTAATCTCGATCCGGAAATTGATAGTAAATTGAATTTCACTTTTAACAAAGCGCAAGAAAGAGTGATTAACGTTGCCCTAAGTAATACTTTTGGTTTCGGTGGACACAATGCTTCTGTTATCTTCAAAAAATTTGTTGGATAATCTTTCATCTTGAGTTTTTATAAGTATATCGTTAACTATTTTTCGCCTGACAAAAAGCTGTTCCTCAGCTTAAAAAATATCTTTGGATATTATCCACGTAATATTTCTTTATATCGTTTGGCTTTTCGACATAAGTCTGTTGCCAAAGAACTTTCAAATGGCATAAAAAAAAGTAACGAGCGTCTTGAATATTTAGGTGATGCGATTCTTGATGCCGTAGTTGCAGATTTGCTTTTCAAAAAATTCCCTTATAAAGATGAAGGGTTTTTAACCGAAATGCGTTCCAAAATTGTGAGTAGGTCGCAATTAAATAATTTATCTCATAAATTAGGATTAAACAAATTGATAAATTCGGCCAACGATAAAAAAAATATTTGTAAATCGATGAACGGTGATGCTTTTGAAGCATTTATTGGGGCATTGTATTTGGACAAAGGCTATACCTTTGCACGAAAAATTATCATTAACCGAATCATCAACATTCATCTCGATATAGACGAATTAGAAATTCAAATTGTGAATTATAAAAGCAGATTGGTCGAATGGGGTCAGAAAGAAAAAAAATCGGTCGATTTTAAGGTGATAGAAGAAATTGGCGAAGGTTATAAAAAACAATTTCTGGTTAGGATTTTTGTGGAAGGTGAAGTGGTTGAAAGTGGACAGGATTTTTCAATTAAAGGAGCCGAACAAATTGCAGCTGAAAAGGCGTTTTCCAAACTCCAATTAAGCTAATCAAATTTTTCCGCTTAAAATTTTACTTAGATTTTTTCTTATATTTATAGCCAAAGGATTTCATCATGGCCAAAAAATTATCTTCAAAAATTGATTTTTCTTCAGAATATACTTTGATAGGAATTTCATGCCATTTGAAAGATTATCGGCTCACTTTTTTCATAAATAAACAATTAAATATCCATTTGAAAAGAATTGATGACTTTACTCAGGCTGGCCCAGATAAAGATGACTTAAACTATTCCGTTTATTTTTATAATTGCCCCGACACTAAAAATGATTTTTGCTTAATCACCAACCACCATTCTAATGGAAAGTTAATTCCAACATTAGGATCAATTGACTTTTTTCTTTTGATACAAAATGAAATTTCCACTGAGCGAAAAAGAGAACTGATTAGAGGCATTAAAACAATACCAAATCTGCTTACAGCTTACGAAATTCAACTCTCAAAAGTGAAAAATATTCATCAGTTATTAGCTGAACTGGAGCTTCAGTTTATTGAGAATAAAAATGAAAAGAAAACGATATAATTTTGCTTAAAATAGTAAACGCTACGAGGGTTTTGAACCCTCGTAGCGTTTACAAAATAAATTTCAAACGCAATTTTCATTCTTTGTAAAAATTTGGAAACACGGTTATGCGAAGTTTTAAACTTCGCACAACTTGGACCTAAGAATTGGGCATTGAGTCTTTCACAATGTGATATTATCGAAATAATATGCACCATTCGATAAAATGGAGTGACACCTTAAGGTGTCACCCCTAAAATACATTTTTAATGTGACGAAACAAACTGTTTCAAAAAGCGCTTATCATTTTCAAAAAACAATCGTATATCATTGATTTGATATTTTAGCATGGTTATTCTTTCGATACCCATACCAAATGCAAAACCGGTGTATTCTCTACTGTCGATACCGCAGTTTTCTAAAACATTAGGGTCAACCATACCGCAGCCTAAAATTTCAACCCAACCTGAATATTTACAAATATTACAACCCTTACCTCCGCATATATTGCATGAGATATCCATTTCAGCAGAAGGCTCGGTAAATGGGAAATAAGAAGGACGTAAACGAATTTTGGTATGTTCGCCAAATAATTCACGGGCAAAATAAAGCAGGGTTTGCTTTAAATCGGCAAATGAAACATTTTTGTTAATGTATAATCCTTCAACCTGATGAAAGATGCAATGTGCACGAGCAGAAATGGCTTCATTTCTAAAAACTCTACCCGGCGAAATCGTTCGAATTGGTGGCTGCTGATTTTCCATCACACGCACTTGCACTGATGAAGTATGGGTACGTAAAGCAATATCGGGATCTTTCTCGATAAAGAAAGTATCCTGCATATCTCGTGCCGGATGTTCGGGTGGAAAATTCAAAGCGGAAAAATTATGAAAGTCATCTTCTATCTCCGGTCCTTCAGAAACGGTGTAGCCTAATCGTGCAAAAATCTCAATAATTTTATTCCTAACAATTGAAAGGGGATGACGAGCACCCAACTCTTCAAAATTTACAGGCAATGTTAAATCTAAATCACTACTTGCATCTGTGCCAATATTTTCAAGCGTTTCGGTAAGCAGTACAAGTTTATCCTGAGCTTTGTTTTTTAAAGCATTCAATTCCTGTCCGATCTCCTTGCGAAGTTCAGGAGCAACCGTTTTAAAATCTCCAAACAAAGAAGGAATTAATCCTTTTTTACTCAGGTATTTAATTCTAAACTGATCCAGTTCTTCTTTGCTTTCGGTTGTAAAAGAAGAAACTTCATCCAACAATTGCTTTATTTTATCCTTCATCTGTAATATTTTGAATTAAATAATTCTGGCGGAACTTGTCCTTTCAATTATTTAATAATCTTGATCTTCATTTTAATTTCTTTAACCGGTCGGTCTCCTTGTCCGGTTTGTACTGCGGCAATTTTATCAACCACATCTAACCCTTCAATAACTTCACCAAATACCGTATAAGCTCCGTCTAAATGAGGAGTTCCTCCGATGGTACGATAAACCTCTTTGTGTTCCTCCGGAACAGGCATTCCGGTTCGGGCTTCAACAGCTTCAAAATCGCTATCGCTAAATTTGTGGCCTTGTACGATGTAAAACTGACAACTTGAAGATGCGCGTTCAGGGTTTACTTGGTCGCCCTGACGAGCCGCAGCCAATACACCTTTTTTATGAAAAAACTGAGGTAAAATTTCTGCATCCACTGTATAGTCAGGATCTTCGGCATCGCCAACGCTTCCTCCGCCCTGAATCATAAACTCATTAATTACCCGATGAAAAATGGAGCCATTGAAATGCTTTTCCTGTATCAGCTTAATGAAATTATCACGATGCTTTGGAGTTTCATCATACAGTTTTAAGGTGATATCACCATAATCAGTACTAATTTCTACAACTGTATTTTCATTAGAAGTTTTCTTCTCTCCACCACACGAGCTCAAAATAATGGCTGATAAAATGATAAAAATGCCTGCAAATTTTTTCATGATGTAAATATTTTTTTAATGATTTTTATTAAAATTGAATGTTTATCAAATTTGATGCAATATTACTAAAATTAAGGGAATTAAAGAAAACTAGCCTGTAAGGATGGATTTAATCTTTTTGTTCTTTTAAAAAACATTTTCTACACAAGGGTTCGTAACTCTCCTTCTCACCTAAAACCACCAAACTTTCATTTTTTATGGTTCGATGAGAATATTGTGCAAGATTGCCGCAGTTCATACAAATAGCATGAACTTTAGTTACATACTCGGCTGTAGCCATTAAGCCCGGAATGGGACCAAAAGGAACACCTCTAAAATCCATATCCAGTCCTGCAACTATCACTCTATAACCGCGATCAGCTAATTCGTTTACAACCTTTACCAATTCCAGATCAAAAAACTGAGCTTCATCAATCGCTACAACATCAACGTCAATGTCGTACAACAATATTTGAGAGGCTGTTTGAACCGGTGTACAATGAATCGAATTGGCATCATGCGATACAACATTTTCTTCGTCGTAGCGTTTATCCACCTCGGGTTTGAAAATTTCAACCCTTTGTTTGGCAATTTTTGCACGATTCAGTCGTCGAATTAGTTCTTCGGTTTTACCGGAAAACATCGAACCGCAAATTACTTCAATCCAACCCGCTCGTTTTGTCGGATTTGCTGTTTTTTCTAAAAACATTTAAATGAAACAGTTTTACTTTTTTTATCTTTATAGCATAAATTTATCGATACCACTTAATCGCTAAATTAATATTTTTTTGGGCTTAATTTTGTAATGTTAATATCAATTTTAATAATTAAGAGATGAATAAAATTGACACTTCTAAAAAAGAAATGTTTGAACTGCTTGAGCTGATTACTGAACAAGCAGAGATGTTGAAGTTACACCAAGGAGAAATCCCTCAATTATACATCGATTTGCTTAAAAAGAATGTGTTGAAATTTTATGAGTCTATCCATGTCATTGATCAGATAAAACATTTGGAAGAAAGCTTTAGTAACAATGAAGAAATTCAAGCAAAACTAGAAAAGCCGGAAATTAAAAAAGAGGTAGCTGAAGCAATTGAAGCCCCAAAACCAGAAATTAAGAACGAGGTAAAAAAGGAAGAAATAGTCATAGAACCTGAAGAGAAACCTGCCTTAACTTTTAGTATTAATCCAGCATCCGATAAACCTAAAGAAAAAGAGGTTTTCATACATCCCAACTCTGATTTATTTTCGGAACCCAAACCAAGCATAGCTGATAAATTAAGTGCCAAACAAGATCCAAGCCTTGGCGAGAGAATGCAACAAAACCAAATCAATGATATTAAATCTGCCATCGGAATTAATGATAAATTTTTATTTATCAATGAACTTTTTGAAGGCAATTTAAAAAATTATAACCAAGCGATTGATCAACTCAATTTAGCAAACAGCAAGGATGATGCAATGTCTTCGTTTACTTCCTTTCAGGAAAAATTTAATTGGGGAGATAAGGATGAAGCAGTTGAAAAATTAAAAACCATTTTGAACCGTAAATTTTCAATAGCTTAGCTATCATTTATTCTAAATAATATGTCAAAATTATATCTCGTACCTACCCCTATCGGAAACCTTGAAGATATCAGTTTGCGAGCTATTCGAATACTGAAAGAAGCGGATTTAATTTTGGCTGAAGACACCAGAAAAACCGGAATTTTACTTAAACACTACCAAATAAATAACAGGCTTAAGTCACATCATCAATTTAACGAACACAAGGCTACCTCATCTATCGTTGAACAATTATTAAACGGCACAACCATCGCCTTGGTAACCGATGCAGGTACTCCGGGCATTTCCGATCCCGGATTTTATTTAATTAGGGCTTGTATTGAAGCTGGCGTTGAAGTAGAATGTTTACCAGGAGCTACGGCTTTTGTACCAGCTTTGGTTCAATCGGGTTTAGCATCGGATCGTTTTGTTTTTGAAGGGTTTTTGCCCGTTAAGAAAGGGAGAAAAACAAAATTGAGTCAGTTAGTTGATCAAAGTTACACCATGGTTTTTTACGAATCGCCACACCGATTGGTAAAAACACTCGAACAATTTATTGAGGTTTTTGGTGCAGATCGAAAGGTATCAGTATCCAGAGAAATAACCAAACTCTACGAAGAAAATGCAAGAGGAACATTGGAAAATGTCCTAACCCATTTCAAATCCAAAACAATTAAAGGTGAAATTGTAATTATTTTAGAAGGTAAGATAAAATCGAAATAATTTATCGCGACTAAAATATGCTTTGGTTTTGATATTTTTTCCTGTAAAAAAAATTCCAATCTAAAATTCTGTACGCTCCTGTACAATCGGA
Organism: Bacteroidales bacterium; assembly: GCA_963674935.2. GTDB lineage: Bacteria > Bacteroidota > Bacteroidia > Bacteroidales. The sequence continues at coordinate 783,556 of CAXXWZ010000002.1, read as the reverse complement.
CAAAAATTGCGAACACTTTTTGAAATAAAATGAAATTATTTTTTATTGATAATCAATGATATATAAGTTTGGCACAAAATTGGTTATTACTCTAATCGTCAACGCTTACTTTTACTAGAGTCGTCTTTAATTTAATAAATATTATCGAGGTTCTTAATAATTCAGACTCATAAATGGTTTTGTTGACCATAATTAAAAAAGGATTTCACAAAGTCATTATTGTGATTTTGTGATTGCAATTTCATGTTAGTTAAATATTTGGTGCATTAAACCCTCTCGCTTTTAGTGAGAGGGTTTTTTCGTATATTTAATTTTAACGAAAAATGAAAATGAGTTATACATACAAATACCCGCGCCCTGCAGTAACTGTTGATTGTCTGGTCGTACGAAAAGAACCTGAATTACAACTTTTACTCATTCAACGTAAGTGTCCTCCATTTGAAAACGAATGGGCTTTGCCTGGCGGTTTCGTTGAAATGGATGAAGATTTAATTGAGGCAGCAAAACGTGAATTAAAAGAAGAAACCGGAATAGACGGAATTGATCTTTTCCAGCTACAAACCTTTGGTAAACCAGGCAGAGACCCAAGAGGCAGAACTATTTCGATTGTTTTTTGGGGCAAATATGTCGATAAAAAAATAACAATTGCCGGTGATGACGCCAAAGATTCAAAATGGTTTACGATTTCTGAATTGCCAAAACTCGCTTTTGATCATGACGATATTTTGAAATTGGGATTTGAAATTATTCCTGATTTAAAAAACCATTTTTAACCAATTAAGAGGTTACATCCCCTGATGTCGCTTGTGTCATATCGTCCCAGTACTTCAAATGAATTTCTGTTGGTCATTCTTCCCAAATCCTGAGTCATGATAAATGAACAAGAATTAATATTGGCCAAATCAATCACATTTATACCACCCGTTCTTCCATTCTCAACAATTTGAAAAGGGTCATTGGCATCTCGAATTAAAATTTTCATCCAGGGCGGAGTATTAAAAATTCCATTCCCTTTCGAATAAGCTTGCGATAATAATTCCGTCATTCCATATTCTGAATGAATTGCAGCAACATTAAAACCTTTTTTTAAAATTACATGCAGTTCTTCTCGGATAAGTTCTTTGCGACGGCCTTTCATACCACCTGTTTCCATCACAATTAAATGAGGATGCTTTATGGTGTATTGTTCAATTAAATCAAGCAAAGCAAAACTAACCCCGATTAACAGAATTTTTTTATCTTTTAGCTTTTCTGAATGAATCATTTCGACAAGTTCCCTGTGGTTATTCAAATAGAAACCACTTTCAGGCTGTTTACTCTTTATGATCATCTCATTCACCATATAAACAAGCGAAGATCCATCCCGATCAAGATATGAAGGTAGTAAGGCAAGAATGCAGTAATCGCTCACCTCTCCATAAAAATAAGAAAATCCTTTTAAAAACGATTTAAGATAGATTTCAACATCTGTTACAAAATGCTTACTTTGCTTATTTCCTGTTGTACCGCTACTTGTAAATATTTCTTCGGCCGCTTTCGTCGAATTTATAATTTTATGGCTTTTAAAAAATTCAATTGGTAAAAATGGAATATCTTTCAGGTTCTTTATTTTAGAAATATCCAAATTTAATTTTTCGATATATAACTTATAAATTTCATTGTTCTGAAATTGAAAATTAAAAATTTTCAGTGCGAGATTTTCAAATTCTCGATCATTTCTAATTTTAAAAACATTATCCCTAATTAAACTTATATCTTCCATCTATCCGCAAATTTAATTAATTGTATCGATATTAATTTTGTAACTTTATTGAACTAAAAAATTGATGGTACTATTGCACGTTGCATCATTTTATTTTTACACTAACATCCTGTATCTATTTAAATTAAACTAACAGCATGAACAAATCATTTACCCATCGTAAAAACGTGATTATTTTTATGGTTGTAATGGTTGGGATTTTGTTTGTGTTCCGATTATTTTTCCTACAAGTTATTGACAATAAATATAAATTATCTGCCGAAAATAATGTGCTGAGAAAAATTACACGTTATCCGGCCAGGGGATTAATTTCAGATAGGAATGGAGAACTTTTGGTATATAATGAAGCAGCCTATGATTTATTGGTAATTCCAAATCAGGTAAAAAATATTGACACTACTGAGCTTTGTCGATTATTAAAAATTGATATTGAAACTTATGTTGAAATATTTAATAAAGTAAAGAAATATTCAAATCATAAACCGTCAATTTTTTTAGAGCAAATATCAAAAGAGGATTTTGGATTTCTCGAAGAGAGATTGTATAAGTTTCCCGGGTTTTTTGTTCAAGCCAGAACTTTACGTAAATATCCTCGTCCAATTGCTTCACATATTTTAGGTTATGTTGGGGAAGTTGATCAAAATGAAATTATAACTGATCCTTATTATAGCTCGGGTGATTATATCGGGAAAAATGGACTTGAAAAATTTTACGAATCAGAATTAAGAGGAGATAAGGGAGTTGAATATAAATTAGTGGATGTATTTAACAGAGAAAAGGGAGCTTATTTAGATGGGCGTTATGACACCTTATCGAATACCGGTAAGAATTTGACAATCTCTATTGATGCTGATTTACAAGCCTATGGTCAGCTTTTAATGAACGGCAAAAAAGGAAGCATCGTTGCAATTGAACCCTCAACAGGAGAAATTTTAAGTATGGTATCTAGCCCTTCTTACGATCCTAATTTATTAATTGGGCGTATCCGTGGAGAAAATTTTAATAAACTAAGTAATGATACGCTTGAGCCTCTTTTTAACAGGGCAACCATGGCACAATATCCACCGGGTTCAACTTTTAAATTATTAAATGCATTAATTGGATTAAAAGAAGGTGTTTTAAAGGAGACCACAAAATACGATTGCCAGGGAACTGTATCATATCCCATTGTTTGCACTCATAATCACGCTTCTCCTCTTGATTTACATCATGCCATTGAAGAGTCGTGTAATCCATATTTTTATAAAGTTTATCGATCAATTATTGAGCAAAATAAATTCGCTACCATTCAGCAAGGGTATGAAAATTGGCGAAGTCAAATTACAAAATTTGGAATCGGTCAAAAATTGCATTCTGATATTCTCGGACAAAGAAATGGAAATCTACCAGAAGCATCATATTTTGATCATTACTATGGAAAAAAAGGTTGGAGAGCAATTACTGTCAGATCACTTTCGATTGGGCAAGGTGAAATCGAATTAACACCCTTACAACTGGCGAATCAGGCTGCCACAATTGCCAATAAAGGATTTTATTTCCCTCCTCACTTTGTTATTTCAATTGACGGGACGCCAACTAGTTTTAATGAACCCATACAAACTGAAATTGAAACGGCACATTTTGAAGATGTTATCGAAGGTATGTCGTTGGTTTATAATGGGGAGAGAGGATCGGCAAGATGGTATAAAATTGATAGTTTGAAAATGTGTGGCAAAACAGGAACTTCAGAAAATCCCTTTGGAAAAGATCACTCTATTTTCATTGCTTTTGCACCTCGCGACAATCCCAAAATTGCCATTTCTGTTGTAGTAGAAAATAGTGGATTTGGCTCGATGTGGGCAGCGCCAATTGCAAGTTTAATGATCGAAAAATATTTAACCGGTACTATTAGCCGACCATGGCACGAAGATAATATGGTGAATGCAAATTTAATTCAGATAAACCAATGAGAGCCAGATTAGGAACCTTTTATAACATTGACTGGATCACTATTTTTCTTTATTTGGCATTGGTTTTAATTGGATGGGTTAACATTTACTCTGCCATTTATGATGAATCTCATCAAAATATTTTTGATTTTTCGCAACGTTATGGCAAACAATTAATTTGGATTTTCGCCGCTCTGGTTTTGGCTTTTTCAGTTTTACTTATTGATGCAAAAATTTTCTCTGCATTTTCTTATGCTATTTATATTTTAGGCTTTATTGCCTTGATGGCAGTATTGGTTGTAGGGACAAAAATTGCAGGATCTAGATCCTGGTTTCAGATTGGTGGTGTTGGCCTCCAACCTTCTGAGTTTGTAAAATTTGCAACGGCTTTAACTTTGGCTAAGTTTTTAAGTGGACAGAATGTTAACCTAAGGAGATTCGGAAGCTTATTTAAATCAGGTTCAATTATCGTACTTCCTGCCTTACTTATTTTACTCCAGCCAGAAACCGGCACGGCACTGGTTTTTGGATCATTTATTATTGTTCTTTACCGAGAAGGTTTATCAAGTAAATTTTTGATAGTTGGTTTCATAGCAATAATTTTATTCATCGCAACCTTACTCTCGAGTAAGTTTATTGTTGTTGGAATTGCCTTTGGAGTTCTCTTTTTATTTTATCTGAGAATTAGAAAAAATAAGCGGAGCTTCATAACTATATTTTTAATTTTTATAGTGAGTTCCGGATACATTTTTAGTGTTGATTATGCTTTTGAAAACATTTTGGAAGCCCATCAAAAAAAACGAATTAATGTTTTAATTGGGAAAGAATCTGATCCAAAAGGAGCAGGTTATAATGTAAATCAATCGAAAATAGCCATTGGCAGTGGAGGTTTAATTGGGAAAGGATTTCTAAAAGGAACTCAAACAAAATTCAATTTTGTACCTGAACAAAGTACCGATTTTATTTTTTGTACAATAGGTGAAGAATGGGGCCTTCTTGGAAGTACATTTGTAATTATCCTATTCCTCTGGTTAATTATTCGACTTTTCATTCTAGCCGAACGACAACGTTCTTCTTTCAGCCGCATATATGGGTATGGCGTAGCCTCTATATTATTCTTTCACTTTTTAGTTAATATTGGGATGACCATTGGTTTAGCTCCTGTTATTGGAATTCCATTACCTTTTTTGAGTTATGGAGGATCATCTCTTTGGGCGTTTACAATACTGCTTTTTATTTTTATTAGGCAAGATGCATCGCGACTCGAAAACTTATAAAAAAAGGTGACAAAATTAATTGCCACCTTTTCAATTCAAAAATATTTTATTTAATAAAACAAATGTCTGTGATCTTCTATTTCACTTTTTGTTTCAAGTGCTTGAAAAATTGCGTTACTGGCTAATCGACTTTCAAACATCATTCTTATTTGACTTTTATAGAATGTTAACTGGGCATCATCAGAAGCTTCAATAATGTCGATCACTTCAAATGAATAAACACCATTACTACCCATAACCAAACCGGAACTTTCACCTGGTTTCATTGAAAAAACCTTACCTACTACTTCAGGTTCTCTTCCATAAAATTCAATATTCGGAGAAGCGAAATTTAATTCAATTTCCTGAGCACTTTTTCCAAATTCTGTTGCGATTTGACTGAATTCAGTTTTTCCATTCATTCGATTTAACAGGTATTCAAATTTCTTTTCTTTAATAAGTTCTGCTTTAGCAATATCATAAACTTCGCTAAGTGGCAAGTCCCCTTTTTCATGAATAGCTTTAACAATCGCTACAACATATTTGCCATCTAAATCGAAAATTGGAGAAATGCTACCAACTTCAGTTAAGTCATTGTAAACCCATTGAACGATACTTCTGGGGTTTTCAATACCGGCAATATAATTACTCATGGTACGTAAACCAGGAACACTACGTTTATTTAATCCTTGCTCAATTATTGAGTTTTCATAGGCTTCCGGGGTGGTATTTAGGCCAGCAAATTTACTAGCTGCTGTGTAAACATCTTGATATGTTTTTCCACTTGCCTCAATTGCCCGTTCAATTATTGCTACCCTTACTTTTTTATTAAATCCTTTTTTGCCCATAACTCTAATCACATGGTATCCAAAAGCAGTTTCAGCAATAACGACACTATTCACAGGGTTTTCCAATACTGCATTGTTAAAAGCACCAACCATAGCTAAATCAGGGAACCATCCGGTTTCACCTTCATTTTCCTTAGCAGATGGATCATCTGATAGTTCAACGGCAATCTCATTAATTTTATTTTTGTTTCGACTAACAACATTTAAAATACTATCAGCCAATAATTTTGCTTGATCGCGAGTTCTGGTAACTTCAGGACCGGCATATTGAGATCCCACGTAGGAGATTAGCACATGCGTTGCACTTAAAGAATCTGGCCTTATTTGCGAATCAATAAGCTTAGCCATATGATAAACATCGTTATCCAGGTAAGGCTCTACGAAAGTGCCAACTTCTGAATTGAACATAACTTCATCGAGTTGAACAGGCAATTCTCCTTTTTTGAAGAAGGTACTGTCATAACGCCTATCAGAAACTGCATTAACAAAAGTTATAACATTATCTGTAGTTTTAAATTCTTTATAAAAATCATTAATTTGATTGGTTGTTCTAATGCGATCTTCAACCGAAGGTTTTACTTCAAACATCACATATTCAATATCTCTGAGTTCTTCTTGTTGTTGATAATCTGCAATATGATTTTCATAATATCGAGTAATCTCACTATCATCAACACTAACTAAACTATCTGAGATTTCATTATATTGCTTTGTTACGAGATTTATTTTGACCTTATTATTTTGTGCCTGATATTCAAATTTTGCAAGCTCATTTGGAACATAATAGCCATTTTTTATAAGGTTATTATATTTTTGCGATAACTGATCACTCTTTATTGCTTTTTCAAGTTGCAACCACTGTTGAGTGTTTTCAGGATCCATATTATCGATATTTTGAAGAAAACTTAAAACAGAATTCCGATCAAATTCACCAGTATTGGGATTAGAGAAATATTGTAATATAAACCGATGTGGATATTTTCCCTGCACTAATTCAAATAATTCATCTGAAGAAACGCTAAGTCCTAAATCTGCATATTCAGTTCCCAAAATAGCATCATTTAAAAATTGATTCCAAGTTAACTGCCTTACATTAAAATTTTCATCCGCTGATAAGGTTTGTTTACCCAACCTTTGCTTTTCATATCCAAGATTTTGTTCAAGCCGGTTACTAAACTCACGATAAGAAACTTTCTCACCATTAATTTCACCAATGGTATTGGTATTTCGGGTTTTAGTTTTTGATAAATCACCTAATACAAAAGCTGCTAATGCAACACCAATCACAATTACCAATAATCCTGAATGTTTTCTAATTTTTCCAATTACTGCCATCTTATTATACTTTTTTAGAGTTTGCAAATGTACAACAGAAAGTTCATATTTAAAAAAAAATGTAGCACAAAGCTTTATGTGCTAATTGCCATAATTACAGCAACTTAAATGATTTTTTAGATAGAAATATTTTTTTAATACGGAATATTAGTGTATTAAGTAAATTTTTTGATTAAAAATTATCAAGGATATATCAACACATTAAAGATCGTGGGCACGAACCTTTAAACTAATCAACTCGATTCTATTTTGTTCGGCTGCTATAATCTTGAAATTATAATTGTGTATTTTCATGCTTTCATTTAGCAGAGGAATACTTTCATAATGATGAATAATATAGCCGGCTAGTGTTTCATAATCCTCAGATGTAGGGATATTTAAATTGTATTTTTCATTTAAGTAATCAATTTCTAATCTTCCCGAGAACAAGAACTCATCATCATTTAGCTGTTTTTCTACTAAATCTTCAATATCATGCTCATCTTCTATTTCGCCAAATATTTCTTCAATAATATCTTCCATTGTAATCATTCCGGAGGTACCCCCGAATTCATCAACCACAACTGCAACACTTTTGTTTTCCGTTAACATCATGGACAGTACTTTATTTGCAAGCATGGTTTCAGGTACAATAATGATTGAGCGTAAAATTTCAATTATTTTTTCCGGTTTTTTAAACATGTCATACGAATGCGTATAACCAATAATATTATCAATATTTTCCCGAAAGATTAAAATTTTTGAATGTCCTGAAGCTATAAAATTTGATCGCAGTTCATCAACACTATCACTTTCATCCAAAGCAACAATTTCAGTTCGCGGGCTCATGCACTCTCTCAGCTTAATATTTTGAAAATCTATTGCGTTTTGAAAAATTTGGATTTCTTGTGATATTTCACTTTCATCATTTTCTCCCTGAGTAAACTCCTTCACATAATCTCCAAGATCAATCGGGCTAAAATTATAATCTTCTTTTTTAAAATCTAGCCTAAATAATTTTTTTAAAACGAATTCAGAAAATCCTATAAAAACGAACACAAATGGATATAAAAAGAAATAAATTATTCGAATAGGGATTGCGAAAAATTTTAATACTGCATTCGGCTTTATTCGAAATAACACCTTTGGTAAAAATTCAGCAGTGACCAGTATAATTAAAGTGGCAATAATTGTTTGACTGATTAAAATAAAAAACTCTGTGTTAAAAGGGCTAATATACAACCTTACAAAAAAGGGAGTAAGAATGTTGGTCATCGCGATACCATAAAGTACGAGCGCAATATTATTACCAAGTAAAAGTGCCCCAATAAATTTAGATGGCACACTTGCAAATGATGCAATAATTCGTGCGCTATAAAATCCTTTACTTTTATCTAATTCAATTTTTAACCGATTTGAACTTACGAAAGCAATTTCAATACCTGAAAAGAAACCAGATAAAATAAGGGTTATAACTACAATTGTCCAATTATCCATTTACTAAAAATTATGACTCATCATTTATTTGCTTTTTTCGTCCACCTCAACTTCTCCTTTTGATTTGTATACCTCATATAGTTTAAACTGTTCATCAGAGCTGAATCCACTTCCATACAAAACTTCTGTTGGCCTTGTAATTTTAACATTCGAGTTCGAATAAATTTTTTCTTTTCGTTGATCCCACACTAAATCATCGGTATTCAACTGCTCATCTTTAGTAAAGTTAATTACAATCACATTATTTTTTGCATTAAGTAATTTTTTCTTCACATAATTAATGCCGTAATCGGCTGTAATTATTGATTCAACCACCATAAATTCATCGTAAAATTCAACCTTAAAACCTTCAGGAAAGACAATGTACGAATCATCTCCATCATATTGCTCCATAAGAGGGCTTTGAAGTTTTGCGACAATTCTACCAGAGGTACTTCTAAGAAATTCGAAATTTTTGGCTGTTAGATCGGGAATCGAATCTTTTACCATAAGCGCACTTACTTCGCTCATGTTATTTTTACACGAAAAAAGCATTGTTATGCCCAGAAGCAGAACAATGCTTTTTACGATCAGTAAACTGTTTAATTTAAAGATTTTCAACTACTTTAATTATTTTGCTGCTCTAACTTTAGTTGTTTCATTAATCCAACATTCAATCTTATATGTTTCACCTTCTTTTAAGTTATAGAAGAAAATGGTTTCTGTTGTTGGAAAATGGGCCGAATATTCTCTAATTCGTCCATTTGCATCATCTGCAATTGATGGGTCAACCTGTTTTGCTTTTAGGTATTTATCAACGGCTGCCCAATATCCAACCCGACTTGTTAAATCATTATCTCCACAGTCTTTTGCGGTAGTACCATATAAGTCTCCGATTAAAATATAAGCCTCACCATAGTTAGGATTGTTTTCAATAGCTTTTCTTGCATTATTCCTTGCTTCAGAAACTTTATTTTGACTTTGATTAACCAATGCCATATAGAAATAGATTTTTGCTAAGTCTTCTTCATTTTCTAAGGCAGTTGCCTGATTTAAATATGGCAGCGCTTCAGCATATTTTTTGTCTTTTAAATACATTCTTCCAATTAAATATGCAGAAGCTGGTGATGGCTCCATTTTATACAATTGAACCGTTGCATCGAAATACAGTTGGGATTCTACACATCCTTTCTTATCAAGAATGTCGATAATTTTATTCAGCAACTGAAGATCTTCTTTATTAGCATCATATTTTATTTGATAAATAGAAATCAAATCTTCACAAGTTGCAAATGGCTCAAATTCGGCTTCAATATTTCCTTTTATATTTTTCCAGTTCTCAAGCCTCCTGTCATCATTTGCATATTTATTAATATTAAAATCGATGATTGCACTTACTCTATCATATGCATCAATAATTGAAGCTTTTTCAACAACTTCTTCTCTAACCATTTTTGCCATGGTACGAAAATAAAAATTTAGAATTGGTCCCTGAGAGTTATTACCAAGAAGCTCAATTGATCTACTAAAAATCGCATTAGCTTCCTCAAAGTTTTGAGTTCTGTATTTATAATAGTCATTTCCTTTTCTTGCTAAAATACTTCCCTCTTTACCAAAATATTCTATCCTTTTGTCGTACAACAGCATTAAGGTATCGATATATTTTTCTCTCAATGCTTCGTTTTTTTCCTTCCCAATAAGATAAGTCATAATTCTGACACCATTAGTATAAGTTGATTCCTGAGCAGCAGGACAATTTAAAAGCACATTTCTCCATGGCTTAATTGCGTCTTTAATAACTTCGCTCTTATACTTAGAATCTTTCCATTGCCTAAAAAACTCAGTGTATAATGAAATATTGATTTTACACGCGTCAGGGTCTTTCCCGAATTTTGAATCATCTTGTCCTATTACACTTATGCTTGGGCTTATTATCATCCCGACAAGTAACAAAATGAATGTAATTTTCGTTTTCATAATTATGTATATTTAATGTTAGTCATATTTTCTTTTGTGAAACCAACCCTGGTGCATGGTTATTCCAATCATAAATTTAAAATAGTTTTCCCGAATTAAATTATTCTTCATCGTTCCTCTTTGACCATATTCCATTGCTAAGTTAACAGTTGATCTTGAATTCCTTAATGGTAATCCAACTCCAAAACTTATGCCAAAATCATTTATTCGCGTATTGTTGATTGAAAATGGCGTTTGTTCATATCTAAAACCAAACCGATAACTCACTCTTTTAAAATAGGAGCTTACGCTGTTATAATTGGGAATTATTTCAAAGCCTAATCCAAGTCTGAAGGTGCTTTTCAATGAGTCACTCATATTAAATGACTGATATTCTTCCCAATATTGCTTTTGAAATTCAGCCCCAATTTTCCATTTATTTTTTTCAGACAACATCACGCTAAAACCAAAGTTTTTTGGAATAACAACTTTTCCATAATTATCAACTGTATGCGATATTGTATCAATAAATTGTTCAACATCAGTATAAACAGGAACAAAGGTTCTGGCAAATTCTTCTCGGGTTGCCTTTAATGAAGCCTTACTACTAAAAACTGCACCTAAATCTATGGTTAAATCATTGATTTTAGTTTGGTAATGCAATCCATAACTAATATTAAAATCATTGATCGAAATAGAATTACTAAAATGTGTTGAAATAAAGTTTGTTGTATCCGAAAATCCTACAGACCTTACTTTATCAATAGCACCAAAATAATAGCTTAGATTAATCCCAACCGAAAAATGCTTATCAATTTTAATGGCATGACCCCAATAAATTTGATTTATTCCTCCACTACCCTCATCATAAAACTGAACATCACCAACATTCACAATATTATCTACATATCCATAATTATAGCCTACGTTGCTATAAGGAACAAGACCAAAACTTGTTTTCCACCATCGATTAACGGAGAACCCAAGTGATAAATAATTTAGGGATGCATAACTTGTTTGTTCTGAAATTCCTGTCGTTTTGAGTGAAAGATTATTGGCTAACATTCCGGCGTCAAAAATAAAAGCAAGGGTATCGAATGCAGCGTACGATGCAGGGTTTGCGAAATTAATAGTACTGTTATCAAAAATAGAGTAGCTAATTCCTCCCATCGAAAGGCTTTTAACATTAAAGGTATTATTGATTTCTCCCAATCCAAATATTGAGTAAGGTGAGGTTGTTCTGGTTTGCGCCAACAAAGAAGAATGAATAAGTAATATCAACCCAATTATTAGAATTCGAAAACTACTATTTTTTACGCTCATTAAATTCCAGTATTACATTTAACCCAATCATAACAATATTTGGGAGTGCAAAGATGTTATTTTTTAGTCTTTTATCAAAATAAATATAATCCCCACCACTTAAAATAACTGTTAAATTTTCATAATTTTCTTTATACGACCATATTATACCATCAATTTCATGAATTAGACCATTATATACACCAGATAAGATTGATTCTTCTGTATTTGACCCTATTAAATAATCAACCTTATTTGCTTCAACATAAGGAAGATTACTCGTAAACTCATGCAGAGCCTTAAATCGCATATTGATTCCCGGGCTAATCGACCCTCCAAAGTACTCTTTATTATCGTTAACTAAATCATAGGTAATACATGTTCCGGCATCTATAACAAGCACATGCTTATTTGGATAAAGAGTGGCGGCTGCAACAACCGCTGCAATTCGATCCTTACCCAATGTTTTAGGGCTTTTATATTTATTAATGATAGGTATTAGTGTAAGATGATCAAGTTCAAAAAATGATAATTTATTTTTTAAATATTGTTTGATTTCATCCGAATAGTTAATTACAGAAGAAACGATCACTGATCGAATTTGTGGATATTTTTCTATAATATTTTCAATATCAATAACATTTAAATTATTAAACTGATATTGCTTAATAATGATGTATTGCCGAAAAACTGCAAGTTTGGTAAATGTATTGCCAAAATCGATAATTAACTTCATTCGTGTGAATCAATAAGATAAGTATGCAAAAATACATATCTGAACCAAAAAAAGACTGTTTTTGAAAAAAAATTTCTGAAATTAAAAAAACTTCGTAAATTTGCGCCACCAAAGAGGACGGTACCATAGCTCAGTTGGTAGAGCAACGGACTGAAAATCCGTGTGTCCCTGGTTCAAATCCAGGTGGTACCACCCAAAACTAAGCCTGCACTTTTATAGTGCAGGCTTTTTCTTTTTGATAAAAATTGAATTTTCATTTTTAAATTAATGATGATTATTAAATCCGAAAAGCAATATATAATTTAGCTTCTCATTCTTAAACAATGGCAATTAGGACGCAGATGTTCGTATCTTTGACTTTCCTACAAAATAATTTTTATTTTTAACCTTATGAAAAAAAGCTATTTAGAATCGGTCTTTTTTATTTCACTCATTTTTATCTTTTTTTTAATTTATCAAAATTACAAACAGCCAAGTGCAAGATTTCAATATGAGCAATTTTTAGTACATGAATATGAGCACATTCCGCAACTAAGTGAAGAAGCATTGGATGAGCTTCCAAAACCCACCAGACCTGATCTTGCAGCAATTCAAAATTATTTCATGACCCTTGACCCCAAAGTGAAAAGGGTTCCATCTGAAAGACTACAAGTCGCATTCAATGAAACTAAATCTATTAACAAACAAAAAAACTCGAATACATTTGCAGCAGATATAATTTGGGAAGAAGTTCCTTCAAATATGGCCGGACGCACCAGAGCTTTTATGATTGATCCGCTCGACAATTCAGGTAATAAGGCTTGGGCTGGTTCGGTAACAGGGGGTCTTTGGGTGAACACTGACTTTAAAAACAACGAATCACCTTGGATGCCTGTTGAAGGATTTTGGAGTAACCTGGTAGTAAGTTGTATCGTTTCAGATCCAATCGATCCGAATACTTTTTATGTTGGAACAGGTGAAGCTCAAACCGCATTCACAATTTATCGTGAATCGTCGGGTGTAGGAGCTGGTATATGGAAAACAAATAATGGTGGAGTGAACTGGGAGCTTTTACTTTCAACAGAAAATTTTAAATATATCACAGATATCAGGATAAGAACCGAAGACGGATTAAGTGTTATTTATGCTTGTATAACATCTGGAGTATACAAAGGCCTGAACCACGAAAGTATGCCAACAGATGGATTGTATCGCTCTGTCGATAATGGAACAAATTGGGAACAAGTATTACCAGATATTATCGGAAGCGATAAACCTTATACTCCCGCCGATATTGAAATTGGGGCAGATGGAAGAATTTTTATTGGCAGCATGAGAAACATTGAAGATCATGGGGGTGCTACCATATTATTTTCTGATGCAGGGACAATTGGTTCATGGACAATTATTGATGATTATGTATCTATCATCGAAAATTCAACTAGTGAATATAATATTCCAGGTCGGGTAATTTTAGCCTGTGCTCCTTCAAATCCTGATATTATTTATGCACTGATTGATGTTGCTTGGATTAATCAAGAAAATGGCTTTAAACACTCGGAGGGGAAATACATTTTAAAATCGACAAATAAGGGACAAGCATGGTCAGCGGTAAATATTCCAAATGAAGGCTCATATTATTGGGCAAGTATAGGTTGGCACGCATTGGCCGCAGCTGTTGACCCCAACGATGAAAATACTGTTTTTGTGGGAGGTTTAGACACTTACAAATCAACCAATGGTGGAAACAGTTGGAGAAAAGTGTCTGACTGGACAGGGATGTATTATGGCGTTACGGATAGATATGTTCATGCCGATATTCATAAAATTTTGTTCTTGAATAATAGTTCAAACGAGATGGTTATAACAACAGATGGGGGAGTCTTTTATACCTCATCTGCCACCCAAGTACAGCCGGCTTTTGAACAAAAAAACAACAATTATAATAGCTTACAATTTTATAGTTGTGCAATGGATCCACGGGCAGGAACGAACATTTTTATCGGAGGTTTACAAGATAACGGTACAGTAAGGTATGCTGGTAGTCCAATTTCTTTTAATAGCCGAATTGATGGTGGAGATGGAGCTTACTGCTTTATTGATCAGAATGAACCAAATATTTTAATTTCTTCAATTTACTATAATCGATATTTTTTCTTTTCAAGTGATAATTTCAAATTTAATACCCAGGCAGCAACGTATTATCAAACGGGCACTTTCATTAACCCTGCTGATTATGATGATCGGTTGAACACCCTTTATGCCAATGCAACTACTTTTTTAAACGCCAATAAGAATAAATTATTAAAAGTATCCGGAATTCCTTTCACCCCGCAGGAAAGCTTAATACAGATCACTTCAGATGTAAATGTGCCATTTTCACATATTGCGGTTTCTCCGCATTCTCCAGACAACACATCAACTTTATTTGCTGGAACTCAATCCGGAAGATTATTTAAGGTTGAAAATGCACAAAACATACCTTCAACCACAGAAATCGGAAGTACTGATTTTCCTACGGCAAATATTTCATGCGTTGCCGTTGGCGCATCTGAAGACACATTACTCGTTACATTTTCCAATTATGGTGTATCCTCAGTTTGGCAAACTTTTAATGGTGGACAAAATTGGGAAAATATAGAAAATAATTTACCCGACATGCCAATCCGTTGGGCCTTATATCATCCTCATAATTCCAATAAAGCATTTCTTGCAACAGAAGTAGGTGTATGGGCAACAGAAGAGCTTAAACTAGAAAATCCAACTTGGATTCCGCTATCAAATGGCTTGGCAAACGTAAGGGTTGATATGCTACAATTAAGAGAATCTGATCAAACCATTTTAGCTGCTACCCATGGCAGAGGCTTAGCCTACACTCAAATACCCCGAGAGGAATCCGATGATAACAACGATCCTGAAAAAGCTTTTAAAGCTTTTCCAAATCCTGCGAATAATTATGTAACTATTTCATATGATAATACTGATGCGAAAAAGCTTCAACTGATAATTTATGATCCGGCAGGTAGAATGGTATTCTCGGAAGAAAAATTTAATGTAAAAGGTTTATATTTAAAATCTATTGATTTAACAACATTCCCAATAGGAATTTATATAGTCAACTTAATAATTGATGATCATTTAATTTCTAAAAAAATCATTCATCAATAAATACTTAAGAGAACTAAAAGTATGATGCCATGGCTCGTTTTCTGGATTGCGGTTTATTTAATTATCATTGCCTATATCACCATTCGGCATGTTAAGGTTAAAAACGCTGAAGCATATTTAGTAAACAATCGGAGTACAAAAACACTTCCTTTGGTTTTTACAACACTGGCAACTTTTGTTGGTGGTGGAACATCGATTGGTTTAATGGCCATGGGATACGAGTCTGGATTTGCAGCCGTTGGCATTGGAGTCGCTTATGTAATTGGTTTTTTTATTCTATCGAAATTTGCAGGAAAAATAAGACAAGATGGATTTGAAAATAAAATCTACTCATTCCCACAATACCTTATTCATAAATATATTAAAGATCCGAATACAAGATTTGCTCAGCTTTTTATATCAACCGTAAGTGGTGTAAATATTTTTATTTTCTTTTTTTTGCTAGCGGCTCAATTTGTAGGAATGGCATCTTTACTAAAATTTGCCTTTGGTATTGAATATCAATTTGCCGCCATAATTTCATGTTTAATAGTTATAACCTATACGGCAATAGCTGGTTTATCAGGAGTAATAATAACTGATATGCTGCAATTTTTTGCCATTGTTATTATGATCATTTTGATTTTCATTCCAGGAATTTTGAAAGATACTTCCAACTTAAAATTATTAAGCGAGCTTCCAAAGAACTTTTTAAATGGATCATTTTATGGATGGTCGTTTTTAATTGCACTTCCTTTATTTTTGGCTCCTTCAGTTTTAGTACGACTTGATATTTGGCAAAGGTTATTAGCTGCTCAAGACAAAAAAACAGCTCGCAAAATGAGTATCTACTCAGGGTTGGGGATGCTCCCGTTTTATATTATTTTTCCATTGGTTGGTATGGCTATTCATTTAGTAATCCCTGGTCAAATTGACCCTAAAGATGTAACCTATCTTTTTATTGCTCGGCACTCAAATCCTTTTTTACTCGGCTTTGCAGTTATCGGTTTAATTTCAGCTTTGATGTCATCGGGCGATAGTTTCCTTAATCTCATTTCAATCTCTGTTGTAAATGATTTTAAATCTTCCGGAAAAAGCATAAAAACGCCAAAACAAATGCAGCCCAAAATCAGAATGGCCACTTTCGTGTTTGGATTCATTGCAACCATTATCGCACTTATTTTTCCTAAAATTGTCGACCTGATGGTTGTTGGGATTGGAACCATTGTAATTTTTGTTCCCGCGACATTTTTAGCATTGACCAAAAAAGATGTCTTTCAATATCGAAATTTAGCTATCATTAGCATTCTGTCAGGATTTTTAATAAACCTGATATTCTTTACTTTAGGTGTTCTTAAACCTGAAATATTTGAACCCAAATCAAGTTTTATACCTGCATTTTTAACAGCATTATTGGTTTTATTTATCGGTTATTTTTATAAAAAGAAGCGCTATGAAAATTAAATTGTTTTCTGATGAATATTTTATGAACGAGGCTTTGAAAGAAGCTCAAAAAGCATTGGAAAAAGACGAAGTACCTGTGGGTGCTATCATCGTTTATGATGATAAAATAATTGCTCGAGCACACAATCTCACAGAAACTTTGAATGATGTTACCGCTCATGCCGAAATGCAAGCTTTTACCTCAGCAACAAATACCCTTGGTGGAAAATATCTGAATGATTGCATTTTATACGTGACTCTTGAGCCCTGTTTTATGTGTGCCGGTGCGGCTCTTTGGGCACAAATTGGACAAATAAAATATGGCGCTTCCGATCCTAAAAAGGGTTATTCAAAATTAAAAGAACCTTTTTTGCATCCCAAAACAAAAGTAAATTCAGGTATACTTGAAAAGGAATGTTCCCAAATTTTAAGTGATTTTTTTAAAAGTAAGCGGTCAAAAAAATAGCATTTTGGGTTCTTTTTAAGTCTCATTGCAGTTCACTAAATAATTTAGAATATTTCTTCGTACAACTTCTATCCCTTTATTTTCAGTCATTGCGAAAATAAATGATACATCTTTATACTTCGATAATCTATTTTTAATTAAAGAATTAATTCTTTAATTAAAAAATGATATACATTTGCAGAGTGAATTAAGGAAATTTTTCTTTAATTAAACTTTATTGAAATGGGAACTTCAAAAAATAAAAAAACCATTGTTGGGATACCAGAACCATCCTTAAGACGATTACCTCTTTATTTATCCTACATAAAGAATAATAATTTTATTGAACGGAAGTTTATTTCAGCCACTCATATTGCCAAAGATCTCAATCTTGATTCAACTCAGGTTACAAAAGATATCTCATTTATGGATATCATTGGAAAAACGCGAGTAGGATATGATGTACTCGAACTCATCGATACATTAGAGATTTTTCTGGGTTACCGCAATACAAATAATGCTTTTTTAATTGGCACTGGTAATTTAGGAACTGCACTAATAAAATACGGAGGCTTCGAAAAAAGTGGTTTGAAAATCATTGCTGCCTTTGATAACGACCCACAAAAAATAGGTTCAGAAATTGAAAAAATCAAAATATTGCCGATTGATAAATTTTCCAATTTGGTTGACCGGATGCACATAAAAATTGGAATATTAACCGTACCAGCAGGAGTAGCTCAGGAATATGCTGATTTAATGATTTCATGTGGAATCAAAGCCATATGGAATTTTGCACCCTTGCCACTAAAAACCAATGATGAAACCATCATTGAAAACACCTCTATATATTCAAATTTAGCCGTTTTATTAAAGAAACTAAATCCTTAATTTTAACATAAAGTCGTATTAAATAAGCAAGAAGATATGAGTGCACAAGTAAAAGAAATGAATCCTAAGATTCGAAAATTTGAGAGAGTGCTCGAGATTATTAAAGAGAATAATAACGACAAAGCACGCCTAATAACCATTCTACAGCAAGTTCAACACGAGTATCGCTATTTACCTGCTGAAGTTCTTACCTACATAGCAACATCACTCGATATGCCTGTGGCAGAAGTTTATGGTGTGGCTACTTTTTATGCCCATTTTACCCTAGAGGCCAAAGGAAAATATGTGATTAAAATTTGTAATGGAACGGCCTGCCACGTTAAAGGTTCCATGAACCTTCACCAAATTATTAAAGACCAACTTAAACTGGATAATAACACCAACACAACTCCCGATATGCTTTTTACCCTTGAAACTGTTAGTTGCCTGGGAGCCTGCGGACTTGCACCTGTCATTGTTGTCAACGATGATGTTTACGGGCAAGTAACCGAAGAAAAAGTAAGTGAAATTTTAGAAAGCTATATCAAAAGAGAAGGGGAAGAATAATGCAAACAACATATCAAGAATTAGCTACTGTCGCACAAAATTATGCGAAGGCTACCGAAAATATACAAAAGCGAATCGTAATATGCGCCGGGACCGGTTGCATCGCCAATGGTGCATTAAAAGTTTTTGAAGCTTTTAAAGAAGAGCTGAACAAAGCTGATTATAATGTAATTGTTGAACTCGACAAGCATGAGTGTAATGATAAAGACGAAATTCAAGTTTCGGGAAGTGGTTGCCAGGGATTTTGTGCCCAAGGCCCATTGGTGAATATTTCTCCCGGTAAAATCTTATACGTCAAAGTTCGCCCCGAAGATGTTAAAGATATCGTTGAAAAAACCATTGCAAAAGATGAAGTTATTGAGGACTTGCTTTATGTAGATCCTTCAACTCATGAGATTTGCAAAGGTCAAAATGAAATTCCATTTTATAAACGCCAAAAGAGAATTGTATTGCACGAATGTGGACTAATAGATCCGGAATGCATTTCTGAATACATTTCCTTGGGAGGATATTCAGCCGCCGAACGCGTATATAAATCTTTAGAGCCAGCCCAAATTTGCAAAGAAGTTATTGAAGCTGGTTTACGTGGACGAGGTGGAGGTGGATTTCCAACAGGTAAAAAATGGGAATTTGCACTGGCCGAAACGAGTGAAAAAAAGTATGTGATCTGCAATGGAGATGAAGGTGACCCCGGAGCTTTCATGGATCGTAGTCTGATGGAAGGAAACCCTCACCGGATTATCGAAGGAATGATGATTACAGCAAAAGCCATTGGAGCTAATGAAGGCTATATTTACGTTAGGTTGGAGTATCCATTGGCTGTTGCACGTATGAAGAAAGCCATTGAAGATGCTCGAATATCAGGCATTTTAGGAAAGAACATTTTCAATACTGATTTCAATTTTGAGTTGCATGTGATGGAAGGTGCTGGGGCTTTTGTTTGTGGTGAAGAAACCGCACTCATGAGTTCAATTGAAGGAAAAAGAGGAATGCCTTCACCAAAACCACCATTTCCTGCAAAATGCGGTTTATGGGGAAAACCAACCATCATTAACAATGTTGAAACTCTGGCAGCAGTTCCCCTTATTTTTAGGCATGATGCCACCTGGTTTAGAAAAGAAGGAACAGAAAAATCGCCTGGCACAAAAACCTTTGCATTAACAGGCCATGTAGCAAATACAGGTTTAATTGAAGTACCCTTTGGAACCACCCTTCGAGAAATCGTTTACAACATTGGAGGTGGAGTAACCAACGATAAAGGAGAAATTGTAAATGAAGGTTTTAAAGCAGTACAAATTGGTGGACCATCTGGAGGTTGCCTTACTGAAGCCGATCTTGATCTTCCCCTTGATTATGAGAATTTAATAGCAGCAGGTGCAATGGTAGGATCAGGCGGTTTAGTTGTGATGAACAAACAATCCTGCATGATTCAAATTGCTCGATTCTTCATGAATTTTACTCAGGAAGAAAGCTGTGGAAAATGTGTTCCTTGTCGAGAAGGGACCAAACAAATGCTAGCGATGCTCGACCAAATTATAGAAGGTGAAGCCGACGAAAGCATCATTCCAAGACTTCAAAAACTTGGCCGAGTTATTCAAAAAGGAAGTTTATGCGGATTGGGAAAAACAGCTCCGGGACCGGTACTTTCAACCCTCGAAAAATTTAAAGAAGAATACGAAGAACACATCAATCAAAAATACTGTTCAACCGGAAGATGTAAAGCCTTGGCGGTAATTGAAATTGATCCCGAAAAATGTATTGGTTGCACTGCATGTGCTCGCAAATGCCCGGTAAATGCCATTCAAGGCAATAAAAAAGAAGTTCATAAAATTGACCCAAGCCTTTGTATTAAGTGTGGTGTATGTGCTGAGGTATGTAAATTTCATGCAGTTATCGGATTTTAATAATCATTTTTTTAGCATAAAAAGAGCTTAAAGATTTAAAGAGATGGAAAATAAAAATATAATTGTGATTGACGGAATTGAGGTTCCGTTGGAGGGTGAAAAAAACATTTTGGAAGTAGCCAGAAAAGTTAATATTGAAATCCCCACTTTTTGTTATCATTCTGATTTAAGTGTTTACGGAGCATGCCGACTTTGTTTGGTGGATGTTGAAGGCCGGGGAATTATGGCTTCATGCTCCACTCCTGCTGAAGCAGGCTTGAAGGTTAAAACTAACACTGCTGAAATCAGAGAAATTAGAAAAACCAATTTAGAATTATTACTGGCCAATCATAAAACAGATTGCCCTACATGCGTGCGCAGTTCAAACTGTAAACTTCAAGATCTAACCCGAAGATTGGGTGTTGAAGAAATTAGCTACCCAAAAACAGATAAAATCGAACCCATTGATAATTTCTCACCCAGTATCGTTCGCGACCCCAATAAATGCGTTTTATGCGGCGATTGTGTGAGAGTTTGCAAAGAAATTCAATCGGTTGGAGCCATCGATTTTACCAAACGAGGTGCCAGTACACGTGTTGAACCTGCTTTTGGAAAAACTCTGAACGAAGTTGAATGTGTTTATTGTGGACAATGTGTTACCATTTGCCCAACCGGAGCTTTACAAGTAAAATCTGAGATTGAACAAGTTTGGGATGATCTTTATAATGAAGATAAAGTAGTTGTGGTACAAATAGCTCCTGCTGTTCGAGTAGCTTTAGGAGAAGAATTTGGTGCTGAACCCGGGCAAATTAAAATTGGGCAAATTGTTGCGGCCTTAAAACATATGGGCTTTAACCAAGTGTACGATACTTCATTTGCTGCTGATTTAACCATTTTTGAAGAGGCCACTGAGTTCATTAAACGTAAAACTGAAGGAGGGGTTTTGCCACAATTTACTAGTTGTTGTCCTTCCTGGGTAAAATTTGTTGAGCAATATTACCCAGCCCTATTACCCAATATGTCGACTTGTAAATCACCTCAACAAATGTTTGGAAGTGTAGCTAAGGAAATTTTACCAGAAATATTGAGAATTAAAAAGGAGCAATTGGTATTGGTTTCGGTAATGCCTTGCACCGCTAAAAAATTTGAAGCCAAACGCGATGAATTCATACATGACAATATTGCTGAAGTTGATCATGTAATTACTACTGTTGAATTGGCAAAAATGATTGCTGAAACCGGAGTACAATTTAATAAACTTGCCCCCGAATCGCTGGATCTGCCTTTAGGTTTTAAAACAGGAGGTGGAATAATTTTTGGAAATTCAGGTGGAGTAAGTGAAGCTGTTCTTCGCTTTGCTTATGAAAAAATTACGGGTGTTTCTTTAGGTAATCTCGATTTTAATGTGGTGAGAGGAACCAAAGGAATTCGCGAAGCAAAAGTTAAAATCGGAGAAATAGAACTTAAACTTGCCATCGTACATAGCTTGGCAAATGCACGTAAAATTTGTCAATTAATTGATGCAGGTAAATGCGATTATGATTTTATTGAAGTCATGTCCTGCCCGGGTGGATGTATTGATGGCGGCGGTCAGCCAATAAATTGGGATGCCGATTTTAAAGAAAGACGCACCCAAGGTTTATACAATGCCGACAAGATGCTGCAATTGCATAAATCGCAAGATAATCCATACATCAATGATTTATACGAAAACAACTTAGGTCAAGTGGGAGGTTTAAAGGCTCATAAATTACTACATACCAAATATCATCCTCGAAAAAGAATAAACGATAGCAATTTATCTTTAGGAGAACCGGATATTAAAAAAATTGAAGTGAAAGTATGTATAGGAACTAATTGCTTTGTGAAAGGCTCTCAAGAAATACTTAAACAGTTGATGGATTTTGTATCTGAAAACAAATTGGATGATCAAATTGAATTTAGAGCCATAGATGAACATGTGGATGTAAACGCAACCTTTTGCATGGAACGTTGCAGTGAGGCACCTATTGTTTCTATTGGAAGTACCATATTGGAAAGAGCAACAGCCGAAAAAGCAATTGCTCTTTTAGAAGAAAAACTAAACCGTGTTTTAGTTTAATTGTTCGATGCATTATTATACCTGTAAGGATGTTGGGAATTTTCATAATTTGAGAATTCCCACGCTTTTTTTCACTGTTTAGACCGTATATTTTTAAATAACATATATCAATCTACATACATCATTTTCAAATAGATTAACTAATTTTGCTTTTGAAAATAAAAGGGAATCATTTTAAGAGATAAATGATGAAGACGGAGGTAAAAATGAAGACTACAATCAAGAGTCAGGTGGTATATACCAATCCTGCGAAGTGCCGCGATTGTTATCGTTGCGTAAGAGTTTGTCCGGTTAATGCCATTAAAATTAAAGATGGACAAGCAAATGTAATAATTGAAAAATGTATTGCTTGTGGTATTTGCGTGAATGAATGTCCTCAAGGAGCCAAACAATACCGTTCAGATGTTGAAAAAGTCACCAATTACTTAAACCAAAATATTGAAGTTGCCATCTCCCTGGCACCATCTTTTGTGAGTATTTATGATGAGTGGGAACAAAAAAGAATCCCATCTGCTTTGCGCGAACTTGGTTTTAGCATTATTGAAGAAACTGCCATTGGGGCTTATTATGTGGCACAAGAGAGTTTAAAAAAGATTAAAGAAAACCCCAATAAATCACACATCAGTTCTTCTTGCTCGGCAGTTGTTGAATACATCGAAAAATATGTTCCCGAAAGAATCTCGAATATTTTAGAGGTAAACTCTCCGATGATGGCACACGCAAAAATGCTGAAACAAAAATGGGGAAGAGAAGTAAAAGTGGTTTTTATCGGGCCTTGTACCGCTAAAAAACTTGAAGCTAACAGATCAGAAAATCGACCCTTTATTGATGCGGTTTTAAGTTTTGAAGAATTCGATCAACTTTTAAAACTCAATCATATAAATTTGGGTGAATGCGAAGAAAGCAGTTTTGACAGAGATCCGATAGAAAACGCTCGTTTGTTTCCTCTAGAAGGAGGCTTGTTAAAAACAGCCAATCTTTCAACCGATATGTTATCACAAGATATTATTGCTGTTAGTGGTTTTAAGGAAATCAAAGAACTATTAGAAAACATGAATTCTTCGAGTGAAAGAATGGTTATTGAGCCATTATTCTGTAAATCAGGCTGCATAAATGGTCCTGTAATTATTAAGAATAAAAACATTTATGAACGTCGAAGAAATGTGATTGAGTTTGGGACTAAAAAGCCAAATAAATCAACATCTGAAGAAATACCAGATATTGACACACACTTTAAATATCAATCCATAGAGTCAGTCAAAGAATTTAAGGAGGAAGACATTCAAAAAATATTTGAAATAAGTGGCAAGTCAAATCCCGAGAATCAGCTGAATTGCGGAGCTTGTGGATATGAAAATTGTCGTGAAAACGCCAAAGCAGTCATAGAAGGAATTGCTGAAGCTGAAATGTGTATGCCTTATATGCGAAGACTGGCTGAACAAAAAAATGACACCATCGTTAATACCGCACCTAACGGCATCGTTATTTTGGATGAAAAGCTACAAATTATCAGCATTAATCCATCATTTAAAAAGATGTTCAGTTGCTCGGATGCAATTGCAGGTAAGCCTATTTCTTATTTAATTGATCAAGATCCTTTCGAGAAATTAATTGCCAAGCCTGAGGAGGTCATTAAAAAAGTGGTTCGATATAATTCATATAACTTGGTTTGTCATCAAATTCATTATGCCCTCCCCGAAGAAAAACATTTTGTGGGGGTATTTGTGGATATTACCAATGTTCATCTAAACGAATTCAAATTAAACAAAATAAAGCAAGAAACTGTTGTTCAGGCTCAGGAATTGATGGAACATCAAATTTCAATGGCCCAACAAATTGCCAAGTTTTTGGGTGAAAATTCTGCCAAAGGCGAAATGCTGATGAAAAAACTCATCGATGTAATTGAAGAAGACAATTAAAACCATGAGTTACCTGCACGTCGACATATCAACAAAACAAAGCTCAAAAATTGCCGGAAACCCATGCGGAGATGTAATTGGTTATGAGCGCGATGACATTTCTACCACCATGATTTTGAGTGATGGATTGGGATCTGGTATCAAGGCGAATATAGCCGCAAATATGTGTGTAGGTCGGGGCTTAGAACTTATGAGAAATGGTGCTTCCTTAAAACACATTTTCTCAAGCATGGTTAAAACCATGAATCATGCCTGGGGAACCGATGACCCCTTTGCTGTTTTTAGTATCGCCAGAATTCTCAGAAATGGCGAAGCTAGCATTTTATCATACGAATGCCCGCCTCCTATACTGATTAATGATTATTCTGGAAGCGTCCTCAAATCAAAAATTTCAACCATAGAAAAAGCCATTATTTCGGAAAGCCACTGTTTACTTAAAAATGGAGAAGGCATTTTATTGGTAAGCGATGGAATTACGCAGGCAGGACTCGGTCAGGGTCTGGTCAATGGATGGGAAATTAAAGGGGTTTCTAATTTTATCACTGATAAACTATTAAATAAGAAAGCTGAAGTAAATGATATTCCTGAATTGGTTCATGAAGAAGCCCGTAATTATTGGGGTAGAAGCAAGGGGGATGATTGTAGTGTGGCATTAGCAAAATGCAGGATTGGAATCAGTGTAAGTATTTTAAGCGGCCCTCCAGCTGACCCCTCAAAGGATGAAGAGTTTGTTACTGAATTTTTAAATTCGGAGGGAATAAAAATTGTTTGTGGAGGTACTACAGCAAAAGTGGTCTCAAGGGTTCTAGGAAAAGCCCTCACCATTAAAGAAAACACCGGAAATGCCATTACCCCTCCTGAATATTGCATTCAAGGTATTAACTGTGTAACAGAAGGTGCCGTTACCTTAAACCAGGTTTATAACATCATTGATGAAGATTTAAGCAATCTGCCGAATAAAAGTGGAGTTTACGAATTGGTTGATTTTTTAAATATTGCCGATAAAATTAATTTTTGGATCGGGAGCTCACAAAACAAAGGAATTGGACACATTGCTTTCAAACAACAGCATATTTTAGCTCGTGAAAAAATTACTTGTCTCCTGATCGATAAGCTACGAAAAATGGGGAAATTGGTTGTTACTAAAATTAAATAGAATAGCTTTTTACACACCTTACAGATATCATCAGATCTATAAAAAGTTAAATTTCAAAAAAAACTAATTGTTATTTTGACTTTGTCGGACAGGTTTTAATTCCGAAAAGTGCGTAAAGTCCGCAAAATCCAAATATTGAAGTGACAATTAAAATGATTCCGAATACAGCCAAAACAATAGCCAATATGCCAACAATCAGCTTGGCATAAATTGCATAAGCAATAGCAATTGCTATTAAAATTCTGACAATTTTATCGATTAGTCCTATGTTCTTTTTCATAATATTTTTATTTGGTGTAACTCAAATATAAACATTAATCTTAAATTCCGGAAGTATTTAAATTTCCCACACTAATGGTAATGGTTCTCTTTAACTTGCTTTTTGTTGATGAAGAAGCTTTCATGGTTACCTGAATGTGCAGGTTATAAATATTCAAATTCATTTCCTTCGACTTAATCTGTCCAATTTTAGAAATATCTGAATTTATGATTCCTGAGTACCTACTTACCCGCGTATTCATTATTTCATTTTCACCTTTTAAAAAATTCCGGTCATAATCTGCAAACTCATAAATATTCGCTATTTCACGAATAGTGAGTACCTGAAGGTTTTCAATTCCATCAATATTTATTAAAAACCAATTGTAGGTATCCTGATCGATTAAACAACGATTAAGTGAATCTTTTTCAAGTATGCGTGAATTATTAATGATGGCTGTTCCGTAATAATTTTTATCAAAAGAGTGCACCGTATCTGTCGTAATGGCATATCTCAAACTAATACTACCGGTGATATCGCGAAGTTTTGGGTATAAATGATACGAATTAAATGCACGAACCATCATCTCAAAATTAATAGCAAAAAACAGTGAGTGTAAAGGAGTATCAAAAATGATAAAACCACCATCACCAGTACTGATAAATGCATTCTCAATATGTTCTTTTTTATAATTCTGAAAAACAAATTGGTTATTCTCAAGGCAAAGCTTAATTGCTTTATTAAACAAAATTTTAAATACAGAAGGAATAAGTGTTTGCTCTAAATGATTGTATAATCCGTATCGGTAGATATCAATCCCAAAAACAGAACGTTTATTAATCGATTTGGTATCAACATATTTTTCAACTTTCGATCTTAAATCATCACTATTTGGTAATATATTTACCTCTTCATAAACTGATTCGGAATCGTATTCATTGAATAAATCCAAAAGATGTTGAAATTCGAGCTCCTTAATTTTTGTAGCCATAGTTAAGCATTTATTTTGATTGCAAAGATAGTAGCAGAAAAATAATAAATCCGATCCAATTTAAGAAAAATTAACCATTATCCTTATTAACAATTGTTAATAACCCTTGTGAACTAATTGTGAATAACATAAGATCAAAAAACTTGAAATCCCTTTCGTCTGAATTGTATATTTGAGATACCAAGTGAGGGATAAAAGACCTATCATGAAACGAAGAGTGAATTGACAGACCGCGAGGAAAACCAAAGAAGCTCGAACTTAAAGAAGGGAAACTGCAAAGAATTCCGAAATTAAGCAAGTTTCAAGAAAGGGAGAAGGAGGAAGCTGTTGAAAAACAGGTAATGCCAAACCGAGCAAAAAGTGAAACCCTACGGGGGGAAACGAAAAAAGGCTAGTCATAATAACAGTAACTTGGCGCAAACTGGAAGCTACGGCAGAAGGCAAGTGAACGGGAATCTATTCGGCGAGATTAGGTTCCCGTTGTGTTTTTAAGAAGATTTAAAGATACAAGATATTAGAATTTAGACTAGTATTTTTAAAAACGGTCAACCATATTTAGGGAAAGTCAAAATTCTAGTATCTGATATCTAGAATCTAATAGCTTATTTTGTAATAATTCGACTTAGCTGCTTATTAATTTCAATACTAATGGTTTTGAGGCTCATGTGTTTTTGCTGAAGCAACATATAATCTTCCGGGTCAGTAATCTCATTTAATTCTTTTTGATTATCCAAAATCATCTGATCAATTTTTTTTGCTTTGAAAGACAATACACAGGAGGTAATTAGTTTTCTTAAATTATCACTTTCATGTTTAACAGGAATTTTCTTGCGCAGCCAATTGTCACTTAATTCATAAGGGGTTGCCATTAAATCTACAGCTAGTTTTGAAATTTCAAGTGTTTTGTGCTGAATGAAATATTCACTTCCTAATATTTTTCCATTTTCAAGTGATTGATCAAACTCATTAAAAATTTGTTGCAAAACAGTGTCCTGAAAACTAATTTCATCTGATTGTAAATCATGGATCACATATTCGGCTATCTTAATCGGAACTTCAATTTTTAATCCATTTTGATCAACATCTTCAAATATAATTTCCTGATCGGCATAAGTTAATAATAAGCGGATGATTTCAAGCTCATGGCTATGCGTTTCTGTAATATCATCCGGCGATTTTGTTTTGATATCAGGAAGTACAAATTCCGGTTGCTCTTCAACATACTGAGGTTTATTTTGATCGGTAAATTTTTTGCGAAGCAATTTATTTAGTTCGTTCACCAAAGTTTGCTCGGCCATATCCATAATTGAGCTACACTCTTTCACATACACTGATCGATAAATGCCATCAGGGATTAAGGCAATGGTTTGAACAATTTCCTTAATCAGTGTCGCTTTTTTTATAGGATCTTTGTCAGCTTCCTTAACCAATAAATTGGTTTTAAATGAAATAAAATCATTGGCATTATTTTTAATAAAATCCTTCACTTCATCACGTGCATGACTTCTGGCATAAGAATCAGGGTCTTCACCTTCGGGGAAAAGTACAATTTTAACATTCATTCCGGCCTCTAAAATCATGTCAATTCCTCGGAAAGACGCCTTGATGCCGGCTGCATCACCATCGTACAAAATAGTAATATTCGGCGTGAATCTCTTTATGAGTTTTATCTGATCAGTAGTAAGTGAAGTACCGGATGATGAAACGACATTTTCTATTCCAACCTGATGTAATGAAATAACATCTGTATAACCCTCAACCAATAAACAACTCTCATTTTTTAAAATGGCATTTCGCGCATAATAAATACCATAGAGGACCTTACTTTTATTATAAATATCCGATTCGGGCGAATTAACATATTTGGCCTTACTCTTTTCACTACTCAGAATTCGGCCTCCAAAACCAATCACCCTGCCTGTTAAAGTATGAATTGGAAAGATGACTCGTCCCTTAAATCGATCAAATATATTTTGATCCTTTTCAATACTCAAGCCCGACTTTGTCAATTGCTCCTTTTTGTATCCTTCTTTTAAGGCAATTTTTGAAAAGTCGTCAAATTTATCCAGGCAATAACCCAACTGAAACTTCTCAATTGTTTCTTCTGAAAATCCACGTTCGGTAAAATAAGAAAGCCCAATAGCTTTTCCTTCTTCTGTTTCGACCAGGATTTTTGAAAAGTGTTTTTGAGCAAATGCAGAAACATGATACAAGCCCTCCAGCGCACTTTGTTGTTGAATTTGCTCAGGAGTTTGCACTTCTTCGTCTATCTCAATATTGTATTTTTGAGCAAGAAATTTTAACGCTTCGGGGTAGGTGTAATGTTCATGATCCATAATGAAATTAACCGCATTCCCGCCTTTGCCACACCCAAAACATTTATAAATTCCTTTGGCCGGAGACACCGTAAACGAAGGTGTTTTTTCATTATGAAAAGGACATAAGCCTATGAGATTAATACCACGCTTTCTTAAGGAAACAAAGTCTCCAACAACTTCATCAATTTTAGCTGTTTCAAAAATCTCTTGTATCGTGGCAGGTTTTATCAATTATTCCATATTATGCATTTGCTAAATTAATAAAAATGCGTTTGCTTTAATCTTAATCAAACACCCAGATTCAATATTTATCGTCTGAAAATTTCTGCTTGTCGATTTGTTAATGGACATGGCAATAATTGAAATAAAAACTTTTATATTAGCATTTCCATATATGTATCTTTACATAACCAAATGAACATGAAAATGAAAAAAATTCTGTTAGTACTTACATTTTTACTTTTTACAAGTCATCTATTATTACAGGCACAATCAAAGGCTGCAAGCATTGATAAAAAAATCTTTAATGCCATTGAAAATCAAATTGAAAACGTAAACAAGCTTTATCTCGATCTCCACCAAAATCCTGAACTTTCGTTAATGGAATTTGAAACCGCAAAAAAAATGGCAGCTCAACTTAAACAAATTGGTTTTGAGGTTACAACTGACGTTGGAGGAAACGGAGTAGTTGGTGTTTTTAAAAACGGTAATGGAAAAGTAATTATGTTGCGTACCGACATGGATGCATTGCCAATTAAAGAAAGTACAGGTTTACCCTATGCAAGTAATGTTATGATGAATAATGCAGAAGGGATTGAATCGCCGGTTATGCATGCCTGCGGACACGATATGCACATGAGTACCTGGCTTGGAACACTTACCACACTTGTAAAGCTCAAAGACGAATGGACAGGAACTATACTCGCAATTGCCCAACCTGCAGAGGAAGGAAGCATTGGTAGTATGGCCATGATTAAAGATGGCTTGTTTAGTAGATTTCCAACACCAGATTATGCCTTTGCTTATCACGTAAGTGCCGACTTGCCGGCAGGAGATATTGGCTATTTTCCCGGTCCCATATTTGCTGGGGTTAATTCGGTAGATTTAACAATTAAAGGAATAGGTGGCCACGGTGCGCTTCCGCACACAACAATAGATCCGGTAGTAATTGCTGCAAGAACCATCCTTGCATTACAAACTGTGGTTAGTCGCGAAATTAATCCATTTAATCCGGCAGTAATTACAGTTGGATCTATCCATGCAGGGAGCAAACATAATATTATTCCGGATGAAGTGAAGATGCAACTTACCGTACGTTTTTTTACCGATGAAGTTTATAAAAAAATCTGTGAAGCACTATACCGAATTCCAAAAGGAATCGCCTTATCTGCAGGCGTTCCCGAAAACTTATTACCTGTTGTTGAAATTAAAGAAGAATTTACCCCACCTGTTGCAAATAATCCCGAATTAGTGCTTAACAGCGTGAAGTCGATGCAACAAATCATCGGAACAGAAAATGTTTATCAGGTTAATCCGGCAACGGTTGGAGAAGATTTTGGAAAATACGGCCGAACTGCTGAAAACATCCCAATTGCATTATTCTGGTTAGGAAGTGTAAATCCTCAATTTTTCAAAGAATGTAAAGAAAACGGAAATCCAATTCCGGGTTTACACAATTCGGCTTTTATCCCTGATTTTAACCCGACATTTACTACTGGTGTTGCAGCCATGTCAAAAAATGTCATTAACTTATTCAATACAAAATAATCCATTAAATATTTTAAAGATGAAAAAAGTATTCATATTCACTGTCCTGATGGCCATTTCGTTTTTTGTTTTTTCACAAGATCGAATTACGGGCCATGATTTTGCAACCCGTTCAGAAATCATTGCACAACACGGGATGGCTGCAACCAGCCAGCCACTTGCCACGCAAGTAGCCCTCGATATTTTAAAACAAGGAGGTAATGCCATTGATGCAGCCATTGCTGCAAATGCATTGTTGGGCTTGGTTGAACCTACCGGAAACGGGATGGGCGGAGATTTATTTGCCATCATTTGGTCGGCAAAAGATCAAAGATTATTCGGCCTCAATGCCAGCGGCAGATCACCAAAATCTCTCACTATAGATTATTTTAAAGAAAATGGATACGACAAAATTCCTTCTCATGGAGTGCTTCCTGTTTCGGTTCCAGGTGCTGTTGATGGCTGGTTTACCATGCACGGTAAATTCGGTACAATGCCCATGAAAGATATTTTGCAACCAGCCATAAATTATGCAAGAAATGGATTTCCGGTAACCGAACTTATTGCGTATTATATGGATGGAGGAACGCGTAATCTCAAAAGATTTCCAAATGTGGCTGACGTTTATATGCCAAACGGAGCATCACCAAAAAAAGGTGAAGTGTTCAAAAATCCTGCGTTAGCCAATACCCTTGAAAAAATTGCTACCAAAGGCCGTGATGAATTTTACAAAGGAAGCATTGCCAAAACCATTGATAAATTCATGAAAGAGCAAGGTGGATTTTTATCTTATGAAGATCTTGCGACTCATTATTCAGAATGGGTAGAGCCACTGTCTGTAAATTATCGTGGTTATGATGTATGGGAATTACCTCCAAACGGACAAGGAACTGCCGCGCTTCAGCAATTACAAATTATGGAGAATTTTGATGTTGCCGCCATGGGTTTTGGAACTGCAGAATACATTCACATGTTTACTGAAGCAAAAAAGTTGGCTTTTGAAGATCGCGCAAAATATTATGCCGATCCTGATTTTAACAACTATCCGATTGAAGAACTAATTTCTGATGAATACGCTGCTGAACGAACCAAATTACTTAATCTTAATCGTGCAGCACTTTCTTATCCTGCTGGTGAAATTGAACAAGGAAATACCATTTACATGACTGTTGCCGATCAATTCGGAAATATGGTTTCTCTCATTCAAAGTAATTACCGAGGGATGGGTTCAGGAATTTGCCCTCCAGGCTTAGGTTTTATTTTACAAGACAGAGGCGAATTATTTTCGCTCGAAGAAGGCCATGCCAATGTTTATGCGCCAGGCAAACGCCCTTTCCATACCATCATCCCTGCGTTTATTACCAAAGACGGAAAACCATGGGTTAGTTTTGGGTTAATGGGTGGAGCCATGCAACCACAGGGTCATGCACAAATTGTTGCAAATCTTATCGATTTTGGAATGGGGCTTCAGGAAGCTGGCGATGCACCAAGAATTCGACATGGCGGTTCGTCTCAACCAACAGGTGGAACGATGAAAGATGGTGGAACGCTTTTCCTTGAAAGTGGAATCAGATGGGAAGAATTGCAAAAACTCCTGAACATGGGTCATAAAATCCAATGGGATTTAGGCGGCTACGGTGGCTACCAGGCCATTATGTGGGATGCCAAAAATAAAGTTTACTTTGGTGCCTCCGAATCAAGAAAAGACGGTCAGGCTGCAGGATATTAGAATATAATCAAACCTTTTTTCCAACCCTACGAGCGTTTTAAACGCTCATAGGGCTCACACTCATCAGATCGGGATATTTTTTCCTATCGCTAAGCATCAGGTGTTTTTTTGATCAGTAGCTATTGTAATTTTAATATATATCATATTTATTTTTGATATATATTATATTTTATTCTAATATATATTAAATTATTATTTAGTATAGGTTATATTAGTAATAATAACGTATCTTTAAAATACAATCACTGCATGATTATCATGAGGGCTGCTGATAATAACCCTCGTAGGATTGAGCAGATCAAGATTAAAAACCTTTGGCTAAATTATTTACAATTTTTTTTACCTTTGCACGCACTAAATAAATTGCAATAAACCACGTCTTGCCTTTAAAGAAATAAAATTCAATTAAAAGTCAAGTAATCAAGATTTTAATATGAAATACCGGGAATACACAAAATTAAATTTATCACAAGTCGGAACAGAGGTTGAAAAGTATTGGGAAGACGAGCATATTTTTGATGCCAGTTTGAAGAACAGAGAAGGGAAAAAACCATTTGTATTTTACGAAGGGCCACCCTCGGCCAACGGCTTACCCGGAATTCATCACGTAATGGCTCGCGCCATTAAAGACATTTTTTGTCGTTATAAAACCTTAAAAGGATTTTACGTTAAACGTAAAGCTGGGTGGGATACCCACGGACTTCCTATTGAAATTGCAACTGAAAAAACCCTCGGAATTACCAAAGAAGATATTGGCAAAACCATTTCGGTTGAAGATTACAATAAGGCTTGTCGTAAAGAGGTAATGAAGTATAAAGATAAATGGGACGACCTGACTAAACGCATGGGATATTGGGTCGATCTTGACAATCCTTACATTACTTTCGACAACAAATATATTGAATCTGTTTGGAGCCTTTTAAGCAAACTTTACGAAAAAGGATTAATCTATAAAGGTTATACCATTCAGCCATATTCTCCAGCAGCAGGTACGGGTTTAAGTTCTCACGAATTAAACATGCCGGGCTGTTATAAAGATGTAAAAGACAATACAGTTACGGCCCAATTTAAAATTAAAAATGATAAGAAATCTGCTTTTCTTTTTAACGAAAACCATGGTGATTTATTTTTCATCGCCTGGACGACGACTCCCTGGACATTGCCTTCAAACACGGCTTTGGCTGTTGGGCCAAAAATCAAATACGTAAAGGTCAAAACATTTAATGCCTACACATTTGAGCCAATCACAGTAATTTTAGCCAAAGATTTAGCTGCGAAATATTTTTCTGAGAAAAACGCAGAACTCAAATTAAGTGAATACGAAAAAGGTCAAAAGGCAATCCCATTTGAATTTGGTGAAGAATTTACCGGCAAGCAACTAAAAGGAATTAATTACGAGCAATTGTTGCCCTATGCCCAGCCTACCGATGGAGATGCCTTTAAGGTTTTAAACGGAAATTTTGTGACCACTGAAGATGGAACCGGAATTGTTCACATCGCTCCTAGTTTTGGTGCCGATGACTTTAAAATCGCACGTGAAAATGGAATTGGTTCACTAACCCTGGTTGATAAACAAGGAAAGTTTACCGAAGAAATGGGTGAGTTTGCAGGTCGCTTTGTTAAAAATGAATATGACGTTAATCCCGAAACAAATGAAAACGAAAGTGCAGATATCAGCATCATCGTT
This sequence comes from Bacteroidales bacterium, assembly GCA_963674935.2. Classification (GTDB taxonomy): domain Bacteria; phylum Bacteroidota; class Bacteroidia; order Bacteroidales. The sequence continues at coordinate 748,741 of CAXXWZ010000002.1, read as the reverse complement.
AAATTAAAAAACGAAAATCGGGCATTTAAAACCGAAAAATACGAACACTCCTACCCCCATTGTTGGAGAACGGATAAACCCATACTTTACTATCCTCTCGATTCCTGGTTTATCAAAACTACTGCTTTTAAAGATCGGATGATTGAATTGAACAATACCATCAACTGGAAACCTCAATCAACTGGAACTGGTCGATTTGGCAACTGGCTCGAAAATTTAGTGGACTGGAATTTATCACGTTCACGTTATTGGGGTGTGGCATTACCTATCTGGAGTACTGAAGACAGAACGGAACAAATTTGTGTTGGTTCGGCCAGAGAATTAAAAGCTGAAATTGAAAAAGCAATAGCAGCAGGTTTTATGACCGAAAGCCCATTGGCTAATTTTAATCCGGATGATTTTTCGGATGAGAATTATGAGACGTTTGATTTCCACCGACCTTATGTTGATGAAATTACTTTGGTTTCAAAAACCGGTCAGAAAATGATTCGTGAGGCTGATTTAATTGATGTTTGGTTTGATTCAGGATCTATGCCCTATGCACAATTCCACTTTCCTTTCGAAAACATGGAAGAATTTGAATCAAGTTTCCCGGCCGATTTTATTGCCGAAGGTGTTGATCAAACACGTGGTTGGTTCTTTACCTTGCATGCCATCGCCGTCATGTTGTTCGATTCTGTTTCTTTTAAAACTTGTGTGTCGAATGGATTGGTGTTAGACAAGAGCGGGAACAAAATGTCGAAACGCCTGAACAATGCCGTTGAGCCTTTTGAAACCATTGAAAAATATGGAGCAGATGCGCTTCGCTGGTACATGATTACGAACGCCCAACCCTGGGATAACTTAAAATTTGATTTAGATGGAATTGGTGAAGTTACCCGAAAATTTTTCGGAACCCTTTATAATACCTATTCTTTCTTCGCGCTTTATGCAAATATCGATGGATTCTCTTTTAAAGAAGATTCTATCCCAAATAAAGAACGACCAGAGATTGACAGATGGATTCTTTCGGAATTGAACACTTTGATTAAAAACGTAGATGAAGCTTACAACGATTATGAACCAACGCGAGCTGGGCGAGCGATTCAGGAATTTGTAGATGCTCATTTAAGCAATTGGTATGTTCGACTATCCAGACGCAGATTTTGGAAAGGCAGTTATTCACACGACAAAATTTCTGCTTATCAAACACTTTATACTTGTTTAGAAACTATCGCTCAAATTGCTTCACCAATCGCACCATTTTACATGGACAGGTTGTTTAATGATTTGAACGCAATTAGTGGAAGGGTTGATACAAATTCTGTACATCTAACTGATTTTATTGCAGCCAATGAAAGCATGATCGATAAAGATCTTGAAGAACGAATGCAATTGGCTCAAAACATTTCTTCTATGATTTTATCATTAAGAAAGAAAACAAATATCAGAGTTCGACAACCGCTAAATAGAATTATGGTTCCGGTTTTAAATAAAAGTTTTAAAAAGCAAATTGAGGCTGTAAAGGAATTAATTTTATCTGAAGTGAACGTTAAAGAAATTGAATATTTAACAGATGTTTCTGGTATTTTGGTTAAAAAAGTGAAACCTAATTTTAAGACACTTGGACCAAAATATGGCAAAATGATGAAGCAAATTGCAGGTGCAATTAATCAATTTAATCAAGATGATATTTCAAGCATTGAAAGGGATAAAAAGTATCTACTCAAATTTGATGATCAGGAAATAGAAATTGAAATAACTGATGTAGAAATTATTACGGAAGATATTCCGGGATGGGTAGTAACTAATTTGGATAATTTAACGGTAGCTTTAGATATTTCAATCACACCTGAATTAAAGATGGAAGGGATTGCAAGAGAGCTGATTAACCGCATTCAAAATTATCGTAAAGACCAGAAATTTGAGGTAACTGATCGCATCAAAATCGAACTATTAAGAAACAATGAAATTGATGAAGCAGTTATTCACAATAATTCATATATTTGTTCAGAAACGCTGGCCGAATCATTAATTTTTGTTGATGATTTAAACAATGAAGAAGCCTTTCTTGTTGAACTTACTGACGACATTCAAACCCAAATTAAAATTGTTAAGGTAATTTAACAAGAATTAAGATAAATAGGTTTTATAAAAATATTAGACCATGGAAAAGAACACTGCAAAAGATGACGAAAAAAAAACAAGATTTTCTGATGAAGAATTAGTTGAATTCAAAGAATTAATTTTGTCGAAACTAGATAAAGCTACTAAAGATTTGGAGTTACTTACTGAGGCCTATACCAACAAAGGTGATCACGGAACAGACGATACTTCCCCAACGTTTAAAGTACTTGAGGAAGGTCATAACGTATTATCTAAAGAAGAAAATAGCCGACTTGCAGCTCGACAGCAAAAGTTCATCAATAACCTTGAAAATGCTTTAATTCGCATCGAAAATAAAACCTATGGCATTTGCCGGGTAACTGGTAAGCTTATTGCTAAAGAAAGATTAAGAAGTGTTCCTCATGCTACCTTAAGCATGGATGCAAAATTGAATCAAAATAAATAAAATTTCATTAAATATTATGGAAGAAGTAATCATACATATATTGATTACTTCTTTTCATTTTCAACAATTACTGTATTGAAAAAAGTTTTACTTATCATCGTTCCTATTCTTTTAATCGACCAAGCTTTAAAAATCTGGATAAAAACCAGCATGCACCTAGGTGAAGAATTTAATCTTTTCGGAAACTGGGGGATCATTCATTTTATCGAAAACAATGGAATGGCTTTTGGGATGGAGTTTGCCGGAGAAACTGGTAAAGTTATTCTCACGCTATTTAGAATTATAGCTGTAGCTGCACTTGCCTGGTACATTAATAAATTGGTTAAACGGAAAGCTAACTTTGGATTAATTTTAAGCTTTTCATTAATCTTTACTGGTGCTTTGGGAAATATTATTGATAGTGTGTTTTATGGAATTTTATTTTCTGAGTCAACTTTTTTCCAGGTTGCTTCATTTATGCCGGAAGGTGGAGGATACGCTAACCTGCTCCATGGAAAAGTAGTTGATATGTTCTACTTTCCAATTATTGAAAGTTATTATCCCGATTGGGTGCCTTTTTTGGGTGGGAAGGATTTTATTTTTTTCAGACCTGTATTTAATATTGCAGATTCAACCATTACCGTCGGAGTTACAATCTTAATTCTTTTTCAACGAAAATTTTTATCAAAGGGATTAAAACATAAAGAAAAGGAAATAGAAGAAAATCAAGCAATAAACCCATAAAAAATACCGATTTTTCTATTCAAACTTAATTTACTTTTTTATCTTTGACCCAAATTTAATTTACGAATAATGGAGAAAAAAAGTGTAGGTAAAATATCTCAAATTATTGGACCTGTAATCGATGTTACTTTTGACCAAGATCAGACATTACCAAACATTTACGATGCCCTTGAAGTTAAAAATAAAAACGGAGATATCATTGTTTTAGAAGCTCAACAAGATACTGGTGAGAATACAATTCGTACAGTTGCCATGGATTCTACTGATGGTTTAAGTCGAGGAATGGAAGTAATAGGAACAGGAATTCCAATTTCGATGCCTATCGGAGAGAAGATTAATGGCAGGGTTTTTAACGTGATTGGTGAACCTATAGACGGTTTAGGCTCTGTTTCAAAAGAAGAGACTTACCCCATACACAACGATCCTCCTAAATTCGAAAATCTAACAACTCAACAAGAAGTTTTATATACCGGGATTAAAGTTATCGATTTAATTGAGCCTTACTCAAAAGGGGGTAAAATTGGATTGTTTGGCGGTGCCGGTGTTGGTAAAACTGTTGTAATCCAGGAATTGATAAATAACATTGCCAAGCAATATTCAGGATTTTCTGTATTTGCAGGTGTTGGTGAACGTACCCGTGAGGGAAATGACCTTTTACGTGAGATGATTGAATCAGGACTTGTAAAATATGGCGATGAATTCAAAAAGAGCATGGAAGAAGGCGGATGGGATTTATCAAAAGTTGATAATGAAGAATTAAAGAAATCTTTATTAACAATGGTATTCGGTCAAATGAACGAACCTCCTGGAGCACGTGCACGAGTTGCCCTATCCGGACTAACTCTTGCCGAATATTACCGTGATGGTGACGAAAAATCTGGTGGTCGTGATATTTTATTTTTTATCGATAATATTTTCCGTTTTACACAAGCCGGTTCAGAAGTTTCTGCGCTACTTGGTCGTATGCCATCAGCGGTAGGTTACCAGCCTACGCTTGCAACTGAAATGGGAATCATGCAGGAAAGAATTACCTCAACAAAGAGAGGATCTATTACCTCAGTTCAGGCGGTTTATGTGCCTGCTGATGATTTAACTGACCCTGCGCCTGCAACAACTTTTGCTCACCTTGATGCAACAACCGTTTTGAGTCGTAAAATTTCTGAGCTTGGAATTTATCCGGCTGTTGATCCGTTGGATTCAACATCCAGAATTTTATCTCCCGATGTAGTTGGTGATGAGCACTATAATACGGCACAACGCGTAAAAGAAACCCTTCAACGATATAAAGAGCTACAAGATATTATTGCCATCTTAGGTATGGACGAATTATCTGAGGAAGATAAATTGGTTGTGCACCGTGCACGACGTGTTCAAAGATTTCTTTCTCAACCTTTCCATGTTGCTGAGCAATTCACCGGAGTTCCCGGAGTTGTAGTTTCTATTGAAGATACGATCAAAGGCTTTAACATGATTATGGATGGTGAAGTTGATGAGTATCCAGAGGCTGCATTTAACATGGTTGGAACTATTGAAGAAGCCATTGAAAAAGGTAAAAAATTACTTGCAGAAAGTAATTAATAAGTACTATGAATATTGAAATTATAACACCCGACACAACAATTTTCTCCGGAACTGCATCCTTGGTTCAGCTCCCTGGAATTGATGGATTATTTGAAATTTTAAATAATCACGCACCGCTGATTTCTGTCCTTAAAAAAGGAAAAGTTAAAATCAAAAATGATAAAGATCAGATTGAGTTTTTTGAAATTAAAGGTGGAGTAGTTGAGGTATTAAAAAATAAAATTCTTATTCTCGCTGAATAAAATAAATTATTGATTCAATAAAAAAGGCCAGCAAAAGCTGGCCTTTTTTATTTTAAGTTCTGCGTTATTTCGTATCATAAGCCCATTTAATCAAGATTGAGCCCCAGGTAAATCCACCACCAAAAGCTGATAAAACAAGATTGTCTCCTTTTTTCAATTTGTTTTCCCACTCCCATAAACAAAGTGGAATGGTAGCTGACGTGGTATTTCCGTATCTTTCAATATTAATCATTACTTGCTCTTTCTTTATTCCCATTCTTCGAGCTGTTGCATCAATAATTCGAAGGTTGGCTTGGTGCGGTACTAAATAAGCAATATCCTCAGATTTCAAATTGTTTTTTTCCATTATTTCAACAGAAACATCGGCCATTTTAGAAACGGCATGCTTAAACACATGTTGTCCTTCCTGATAAACAAAATGCTCTCTGCTGTCAACAGTATCATGTGATGCAGGTTTAACTGAACCACCGGCTTTTTGATGTAAATGTGTCATCCCAAATCCATCTGATTGAAGAATGGTATCCATTACCCCAATTTCTTCTTCGGTTGGTTCTAAAAGTACAGCAGTTCCGGCATCACCAAATAATACACAGGTAGTTCGATCTGTATAATCAACTATCGACGACATTTTATCTGCACCAACAACAATAACTTTTTTGTGCGTACCAGATTCAATAAATTTTGAAGCAGTTGTTACCGCATAAATAAAGCTTGAGCAAGCTGCATTTAAATCAAAACTAAAAGCATTTTTTATTCCACATTTATGACTGATGATATTAGCAGTTGCGGGAAACTGCATGTCGGGGGTAACGGTAGCACAAATCAACAAATCAACCTCATCAGGTGAGGTTCCCGTTTTTTCTAAAAGTGCTTTAACTGCGGGGGCACCCATATCTGATGTACCTAATCCTTCTCCTTTTAAAATCCGGCGTTCTTTAACACCGGTTCGGGTCATGATCCACTCATCGGTGGTATCAACCATTGAAGCCAAAATATCATTCGTAAGTATATATTCTGGAACCCAACCTTGCACACCAGTAATGGCAGCTCTTAGTTTAATCATGAGAATAATTTAATTTAAAAAGAACCAAAATTAGTAATTTTTACTTATTCAGTGTTTGAGCAATTTTTTCGAATAAGTCAGCGTAAGAAATTTCTTTGGATAGCAATAACATATTTTTTATAGCTGTAGGACTAGAAATACCATGACCAACTACTACGGAAGCATTAATCCCCAAAACAGGACTTCCTCCCGTATTTTCGTAATTAAATCTTTGAATATAATCATCTAAGAGTCCACGCTTAATTAAAACCCGATACATCGACTCCATTTGTTTTAAAACTACATTACCGGTAAATCCATCGCAAACAATAACATCAGCCTTATCGTTTAATAAGTCACGTCCCTCAACGTTTCCAATAAAATTGAAATCGCCGGTACCCTTCATCAATTGATGCGCAGATTGAGTTAACAAATTTCCCTTTTCTTCTTCTTCTCCTATATTTAGGAGGCCCACTTTAGGATTTTTGATATCATGCACAAATTCTGCATAAATAGAGCCTAAAATTCCAAATTGATACATCACATCCGGTTTGGGATCCGGATTTGTTCCAATATCCAAAAGTATGGTAATTCCACCATTTTGTTTAGGAAGAATTGCTGCACCACAGGGGCGAATCACGCCTGGTATTGGTTTTAATGAATAGGTAGCGCCTACAACCATTGCGCCACTATTTCCAGCCCCCGAAAAGGCATCAATCTCTTTGTTTTTTAAAAGCCGAAACCCGATATTAATACTTGAATCGGGTTTTGTTTTAAAAGCCTTTAAAGGATGCTCGCCCATGCTAATACTTTGAGCAGCATGTATTATTTCAAATTCTTCAGGATTGGCATTCACTTTTTTAAGCTGAGCATAAATTGTTTTTTCGTCTCCGATTAAAACAATTTGGTCAGATGTTCCGAGTTCTTTATTAGCCATGATTGCCCCAGCTATAGTAGCTTCTGGTGCATAATCACCACCCATTACATCTAATCCTATTCTCATTTAATAAATTTTGAAGAATTACTGAAAGAAAATTACCTATACTACTTCTGCTTTCTCAATTGCTAATTTTCCTTTATAATAACCACATTCTGAACAAACACGGTGATATAAAACAGAAGCTCCACAATTTGAACAAGTAGCAATAGTAGGCGCTACGGCTTTGTAATGTGTTCTTCTTTTATCTCTTCTTTGCTTTGAAATTTTACGTTTTGGATGTGCCATTTTAGTATTTATTTTATGCTGTTAATTTTTCTTTAATTTTTTTAATACATCCCACCGGGGATCATCATGCTTTTCACTAAAGGATAACTTTTCTAGCTTTTCTAACATTTCCTTATTACAAGTAGAGTTTCCTAAATTATCATCAGGATGAATTCTTTGTATCGGAAGCATTAAAAAAATGTATTCATATATATAAGGTGCCAAATTAATCTCACTATCAGTTCTAGGAATTACAATTATTTCACTGTCTTCCTCCACAAAGTGATCGCCAAATTGAACGATTAATTGTTGATCTCCTTGTATCGGATAATTAAAATTATCGGTGCATCGATCACATTGTACCTCTACATTTCCATCAATTGAAAATGATAAAATAAGCATGGTTTCCTGCTTATCAAAATCCAACTTCACATTTACACTTCCATTCCTTATTTCTGAATACGCTATCTCTTCAAAGAACAACTGATTAACATCAAAATCGAATTCATGATTTCCGATACTTAATCCTTCAAAAGGAATAATAAAATCCTTTAAATAACTCACTTCAAGCCTTTTTTATTTCGGCCTGCAAAATTATATATTAATATTGTGAATAACAAATATATATTGGTTACAACTTTTAAATCATTACAATACCCAATTAAGCTTGTTAAATAAGGTGTTTTGTTGAGATTTTATTTAAATGCTTTTTCCAATAATCCGTCTTCGCCAAGTTTCATTCGGTTGAAGTAAGCTGGAACTTCCTTTCCTAAAAGTTTGTCAACGTATAGTTTAGCCAAATACTGACCGAGCATAAATCCTTGTCCTCTTAATCCAACAAATAATCCCAATTCAGGGTCAATAACCATCTTAGGTTCAACATAATAGCCCGCCCAAATGGCCTGAAAACCTACTGATGATAATTCAGGAATCCAATCCGTAAATACTTCCGAAGCAATTTCAACAAATTCTTTGGAATTAAACCGAACATCCTTATCCACTTCCATCGCTTCAATTCCAGGTGATGCACAACCAATAATTTGTCCCGTTTCAGCTAACTGCTGACCATAAACGGCTGTAAATCCTTTGTAATTCCTACGATCGATAATCATTGGCAAAGGCACATTATTATGTCCCATCATGGGTAAACGTCGGGTAATAAATGCTTGGTGTTTAACCGGATAAATTCCTGTTGAAATACCTAATTGTTTGGCATATTTTTCTCCATCAGGACCCAAAGCATTAATGAATACTTCTGTTTCATATTCAACATATTCTTTTTGATGATCCTGCACCAGAACGGTATATACGTTACCCGTTTTACTCACATTAATCAGCTTACAATCTTCTTTTACCTCTCCGCCATTTTCAATACCAATTTGACGTATAAGATCAACAACGCGACCAGGAGTTGCCTGCCAGCAGTTATGGGTAATTAATGCTGACTGATATTTATCAAGTTTAGGATTTATGTAAGGAGAAATTCGATTTTTAAAATCTTTAGGTTCGATCATTTCAGCATCAGACCATGCCATAGAAGCTTCAAGTGCCTTGTACATGGTTTCGTCGTGAGCAAAAGTCACATAATCAATCGGTAAGAAGTCGATATTCTTAATCTTCTGTAACTCCTTAAAAATTTCGAGGTTGTGTGTTGCAATATCTGAAAGCTCAGGCACACTGAAATTCGGACGTCCACCTGCTATATTTCTCCATGAAGCACCACGACCATAATTTATGAGTAAAGGCTTCTCACCTTCCTCAGATAAATAGCGGAATAATGCGCTACCACCAATACCTCCACCAGCAATTAAGGCTTTTACTTTTATTTTTTTAAGCTTCTTTTCATTGTTGTAAACAATGACTTCTTCTTTTAAATTATTTGGGTAAAGTTCACCTAAAGTAACCTGATTTGAAAGTGGCCCTCGCGGTGTAGCATCTCCAACGATATTAATTCCATATTTTCGGATACTTTGTTTTAGTCGGGGAATACAACGTTTACCACGACATGCGCCCATTCCCAAACGGGTAGTATGTTTAATTTCATCCACAGAAATAAACTTTCGGTCACCAACCACATTTAAGATTTCTTCCATCGAAACATCATCACAATGACAAACATATGTTTCAGATTCAATAGCTTCAGAATCTTTTGTTTTAACTTCCTCAGGATAATCTTTTTTAACGATAAACCCGCGAACTTCAGTTAAATCTTTACCTTTTAAATCAACCGATTTGACTCTTGCAATATTTGTTTTGTTTGGTTTTTTCAGGATTTTTTCAATAATTCCTTCACCAAGTTTTTCCCCATCATTATTAACCAAAAACACTTCCTCACCTTCATTTGCCTCATACTCTATAGGTAAGAACAACCAATCCTTTTTTAAGTTATATCCAAAAATTGCCAATCCCGGACATTGGTAAACGCATTGCATACACCCAATACATTTATCAAAGTCGAGTTGCGGAATGGTGCTGGTTGATGTTTTTGTGATGGCTCCGTGAGGACATGAAAACTCGCAAGGATTACATGCAAAACCATACAAACAATCAATAAGTACAAATGGTTTTTCTTTTAAACGCTCCTCATTGGGAAAATGGGGTTTCTCCTGAATCCGAACCGGATGCTGTTGCGAGTCAATATATTCTTTTGATAAGGTTAAATATTCATCATAATTAAAACGCACATTTAAAGCTTGAAGGATTTCGAATGCAGCTTGTTTTCCTTTGAGCACTGCACTTGTTCCTTCGCCAATTCTGATGGCATCGCCTGCACCATAACACGCTCTTCCAAATATTTCATTTCCTTTAATTAACAATTGATCATCAGGAACTAAGCCTGTACAAATATTAATGGCATCTATCCCATCAATAATTTGCTCAGTTCCAGGTATCGGAACAAAGTTTTCGCAGTCGGCAATAACGGCACCTGTTATCCCTGTATGATCCTTGTTAGGAATGGCTTTAATTAAAATTTTTGAAAGCATGATCGGAATCCCTAATCTACGCACGCGATTTGCCTGAACGGGAAAACCACCCTCATTTGCTTGGGCTTCAATTATTGCTTTAACCCTGGCTCCACCCTGCATTAATTGATAAGAAGTTAGATAACCGATATTTCCAGCACCCACCGTAAGCACATTTTTTCCCAAAAGTGTTAATTCACTGTTCATCATTTTTTGAACAACAGCAGCAGTATAAACGCCGGGTAAATCATCATTTTCAAAGGTTGGCATAAACGGAACCGCACCCGTAGCAATCACCAAATGTTTGGCATCAACATAATAGATTTCTTCGGTTGAAATATTTTTAACTGCAATTCTTTTTCCTTCCAAGATATCCCAAACTGTTGAGTCCAAAAAGATTCCATCATGGCTATCACCTGCCAACGTTTCAGCAATGTCAAAACCACGCATCCCACCAAACTTTTTCTCTTTTTCAAAAAAGAAAAACTGATGGGTTTGCATTAAAAACTGCCCGCCTATTTTATCGTTATTATCAATTACAATATTCTCAATATTATGCTTATTCAGTGCTTCACGTGCAGCCAACCCTGCAGGGCCTGCACCAATGATAACCACCGTAGTTTTAAAAACTTTAGTCGCTTTTTCTTTTTTATATTTTGCCTGATCAGGCTGAAAATCGTGTGGAATTTCTTTAACTTCCTTAACTCCATCCACCTTGGTTATACAAATTCGTTTTATTTGTCCATCAACTAACATTTCGCAGGCACCACACTTACCAATACCACACTCCAAACTACGTTCTCTGTTTTGTAAACTATGGCTGTGAACCGGATAACCGGCCTGATGAAGTGCTGCCGCAACGGTAAATCCTTTATCTCCTGTTATTTCTTTTCCTTCAAAAGTAAAACTTACTTTTTCGCAATCTTTTACCTCTATAATTGGATGCTTGGTTATTTTATACATATTGCTGACTATTAAACAATTTGACCTACTGTGAAAAATTTAACAAGCAAAGTTAATTTTTATGATTAACTATTTTACAACATGAATAAAAAAATAGCTAATTTTTATTAAATCAAAATAAGATTGGTTATTTTTGTATCGGTTTAAAAGCAAAAACTAATTTAAATTAAAAACCATGATTAATAAACTGATTGCCGGAATTTTACCTTATATGCCTAAAAGTTTTGTATGGCTATTTTCTAAGCGATATATCGCTGGAAAAACAATTGAGGATGCCATCAATGAATCGAAAAAGCTGAATAGCGATGGAATCATGGTTACCATTGATTTGCTAGGCGAATTTATAACCAAACTTGAACAGGCTAAAGAAAATACCAACACTTATTTAGAGATCATTGAAACGGTTGAAAAACACGATATTGATGGAAATTATTCGCTAAAACCTACCATGTTCGGGTTACTTCTTGATAAAGACATTTGCTATCAATATATTCGTAAAATTGTTGCTAAAGCTGCCAGCTATGATAATTTCGTTCGGATAGATATGGAAGATTCGCAATGTGTAGATTTAGAATTGGAAATGTTTAGAAAACTGAAAGTAGAATTTCCGAAAAATGTTGGATTGGTTTTTCAGGCATATTTAAAACGAACACTGGATGACGTTCAAAATCTTCAGGATTTAAATTCTGAGGAAACACCAATTAATTATCGCCTCTGTAAAGGAATATATGTTGAATCTGAAAAAATTGCCTATAAAAAGTATGAGGAGATAAATCAGCACTTTCTTAAGGATCTTGAGTATATGTTCCAGAACAAAATTTATCCGGGTATTGCAACTCACGATAAACCATTGGTTGAAGGAGCCTATAAATTGATTGAAAAATACAATGTACCAAAACATATGTACGAATTTCAAATGCTTTATGGGGTAACTCCTGAACTAAGGGCCACAATTGTGGAGAATAAACACCCGATGCGTGTTTATATTCCTTACGGAAAGGATTGGTTTGCCTATTCAACTCGACGATTAAAAGAAAATCCCAAAATGGCTTTTCTAATAATTAAAGCATTGTTTTTTAGAGGCTAAGACTCAATTACTGTTAAAATAAGTTAAACACAATGGTCTTAATTTATTGAAAATTAGAGGTTTTACCAAAAATAATCCAATCACAACCTTTGCAATTCATTGAATAATTAGCAAATTATTCGTAATTTTGCGTTTTCAAAAACCGATGACTATGCAAAAAGCAAGGGTTTTATTTATTGCCCAAGAGATTTCTCCATATCTCAAAGAAACACCAATGGGGAAAATATGCCGTTCTTTGCCTCAAGGAATTCAAGAACGTGGCAAGGAAATCAGAACATTTATGCCTCGCTATGGATTAATTAATGAACGTCGAAATCAATTACATGAAGTAATTCGACTTTCAGGAATGAATTTAATCATTAACGATGCTGATCATCCACTAATTATTAAAGTTGCTTCTATTCAGCAAGCACGCATGCAGATTTATTTCATCGACAATGAGGACTATTTTCATCGCAAATTTACTATCAGAAATAAAAGCGGTAAATTTTATGATGATAACGACGAAAGAGCAATTTTCTTTACAAGAGGTGTTCTGGAAACAGTAAAAAAATTAGGCTGGGCACCCGATGTTATACATTGTCATGGTTGGATAAGTAGTTTGACACCCTTATATCTTAAAAAAGCTTTTATAGATAACCCACTATTTAGTGATTCAAAAGTCATTACTTCAATCTATGATGACGATTTTGCAGAAAAACTAAATAAAAACTTTGCGAAAAAGATAATGCTCGAAGGTATTAGCGAAGATGACCTTAAACATTACAATGAAGGAAATTATATAAATTTAATGAAGTCAGCTATTGATTTTTCAGATGCTCTGATTATTGGTAGTGAGAAAATTAATGAAGAGGTTGAAGCCTATCTAAAAGATTCTGGAAAACCATTCTTAGAATATCATCCTGAAGAAACCTATGTTGATGCGTATAATAAGTTCTATGACAGTCTTATTGAAGAGCAATAATCATAGTAATTAAAGTTATTAACTTAAAAAAGAGCGTAAATTGAAAATATTGGATGGCGCATGGAAACTTTTCATGCTTGTATTACTATCGGCTGGAATTTATTTAACCGCCTGTACAAAAAAAGCTCAATTGATTGGACTAGAAATTCGCCCAACGACGAATATTGAAGTTACATCAAGTGACACCTCATCAATTTTAGCACATTCTGTTATTGAAAAACCACTTGCTACTACAAATTATGGTCGTATTTTACTAGGAAGTACAATGGATCCTGTATTTGGAAAAACAACTGCAAATTACTACTCGCAACTTCGCTTGCGAGCTACTACTGTTGATTTTGATTTTGGCGAGAATGCTGTGGTAGAATCACTTGTTCTCTCATTGGCCTATGAGGGATATTATGGCGATACAACTTCTTTTCAAACACTTAGGGTATATGAGTTAAATGAAAAAATGAACTCTGATAGTGGTTTTTTCTATTACTCAGATGATGAAATTTCTCATTATGCAACAGAAATTGGACGTACCACATTTCAACCCAAACCTAATACTTCTGTTTATCTCGAAGACAGCGTTTTAGTTGAACCCCATATTAGCATCGACTTAATGGAATTAACCAATGAGTTTGGAGAAAAACTAATCTCTACGCCCTTAGATATTTTGCAAAGCAATGAAAAATTTGCTGATTATGTAAATGGCTTTTGTATTATATCTGATCCTGTTAACGAAGAAGGTGCTTTTGTTTATATTAATATTTACTCTACTAATAGTAACATAACTTTATATTACAGTAATGATTCTGCCAGCGACATTAAATATACCATGGCGCTTTATGATTCTACAACACGTTTTAATCAATACGATCATAATAATTATATAGATGCATCTTCTGAGTTTAAAGCTCAAGTCCTGGAAGGAGATTCGCTTTTGAGTCAAGATAAACTCTATTTACAATCATTGGGAGGGATCGTTACTAATATCAACTTTCCTTTTATAAAAAACTTAAAAGGAACAGGAAAAATAGCAATTAATAGTGCTGAATTAACTGTTAAGGGGGCAGAACAAACGGAGGGAACCATTGCACCTGAACGTCTTACACTTTTAAAGATTAATGCAGATGGAACTACTACGGATGCTGTTATTGATTTTTATGAGGGAGAAGATTACTTTGGCGGTTTTTATGATACAATTAATAATGATTATACGTTTCAAATAGCGCTACACTTACAAGAATTAATTTCTGAAGATGTAACAGATTATGGAATAGCTTTGAAAATTTATGGAAGTTATACCAATGGGGGACAATATATTTTGAACGGCACTAACCCTTCTTTACCAACCCCTTACTCCGATCGTATTAAACTAAAAGTAACTTATACTATCATTGAATAATATAAAAATTTACCGCTTTTTGACATCTTTTTATTTGGATTATAATTAAAATGATTTTCTTTTGTTATGTGTGGGATTGTAGGATATATTGGATATAAAGCAGCATGCCCAATTTTACTAAATGGTTTAAAAAGACTTGAATACAGAGGCTATGATAGTGCTGGTATTGCCTTATTAAATGGTGGGCTCCATGTATATAAAAGCAAAGGCAAAGTTGCCGATCTTGAGTCATCTCTATTAAATAAAAATATTGAAGGAACAGTAGGTATCGCTCATACCCGATGGGCAACACATGGCGAACCTAACGATCTGAATGCACATCCACACTATTCAGCAAGTAAGAATATCGCCATTATTCATAACGGAATTATTGAAAACTACAATTCGCTTAAAGCAGAGTTGGTAAATCGTGGTTATGAATTTAATAGTGATACCGATACAGAAGTATTGGTTTATTTAATTGAAGATATCCAGAAAAACGAAAATGTTGGTTTGTATGAAGCAACTCGCATTGCTTTAAATCAAGTTATTGGTGCATATGCCATTGTTTTAATTTCGAAATCAGAACCTGATATTCTGGTAGCTGCCCGTAAAGGAAGTCCGCTAGTAATTGGTATAGGCGAGGAGGATTACTACATTGCATCTGATGCTTCTCCAATTATTGAATATACAAGACAGGTTGTTTACCTTGAAGAAGAAGAAATTGCATTAGTTGGCTTAAAAAAAAGGCTTGAAATTAAAACCATAAAAAACGAGCAAAAAACGCCTTATATACAAAAGCTTGAAATGAATCTTAGTGCTATTGAAAAAGGCGGGTTTGAGCATTTTATGCTTAAAGAGATTTATGAACAACCACGTTCGATAAGAGATAGCTATAGAGGAAGATTAAGTCTTGATAAAGGGATTGTATCACTTGGCGGGATTAAGGATTATGAGCAAAAACTGGTTAATGCTAAACGAATTATAATAATCGCTTGTGGAACATCCTGGCATGCCGGAATGGTTGGAGAATATTTATTTGAAGATCTCGCACGAGTTCCTGTTGAGGTTGAATATGCTTCAGAATTTAGATACAGGAATCCCATAATTTATGAGGATGATATTGTAATCGCTATTTCTCAATCAGGAGAAACTGCCGATACATTAGCCGCCATTCAATTGGCAAAATCCAAAGGAGCAACCATACTTGGCATCTGTAATGTTGTTGGTTCATCCATAGCTAGAGAAACCCATGCAGGCTCATTCACACATGCAGGTCCAGAAATAGGAGTTGCTTCAACAAAAGCATTTACAGCTCAAGTGACTGTTCTAACCTTAATGGCATTAATGGTAGCAGATAAAAAAGGTACGCTTGCACAATCCAGATTTCAACGTCTTTTATTTGAGCTAAATTCAATTCCCGAAAAAGTTGAGCTGGTTCTTAAAACGAATACAAAGATTATTGAAATTGCCAATAAATTTAAGGATGTTCGAAACTTTTTATACTTAGGACGGGGTTATAATTTTCCAGTGGCACTTGAAGGTGCACTTAAGTTAAAAGAAATCTCCTACATTCATGCCGAAGGTTATCCTGCCGCAGAAATGAAACATGGTCCCATCGCATTAATTGACCAACAAATGCCAGTTGTATTTATTGCAACAAACAAAGGAACTTATGAGAAAGTTCAGAGTAACATTATGGAAGTTAAAGCGCGACAAGGTCAAGTTATTGCTATTGTAACTGAAGGAGATACACAGGTTAAAAAGATTGCTGATATAGTAATTGAAATACCTGAATGTGACGAACTATTAGTACCCTTATTAGCTACAATTCCATTGCAACTTCTTTCATATCATATTGCTGTTTTGAGAGGTTGTAATGTTGATCAACCCCGAAATTTAGCGAAATCTGTAACCGTGGAGTAAGAAATGAATTTTAAAAAATTGTATTGTAATCTTATTTTTCTTCCAATTCATCAAATTTAGATTCATCTTTTAACACCTTTGGAGTAGCGTCATCAATTTTAATTTTCTTTGTTTCATCATCAGCGGTGTAAACATTTTCCTTAAACAACTGAATAATTTTCTTCAAATTTTTATCGGTAGAAAGCTTGGTATTAGAATCAATGTTTATTAATATATCCTGAATGGCATTAATCACTGCATTATTAGGAATTTGAATAAAACAATTTAAATCGCAATTCTCTTCATTCTGAAAAAGTTTGGTAAAAACCTGTCCTTTAATTTTCGAATTTCCAATTACACTAAATTTACCCGTACAAAAAATATTTCCCTCAAAACTTCCACTAATAAGTAATTCTGAGCAAACAATATCACCAACCACTTTCGACATTTCATCAATAATTACTTTTTCGGTGGAGAGTAAAGTACCATAAAAATTACTTTCTATTCTAAATGATTTTTTTGTTTTAATGAATCCCTCAATAATACTTTCTTCGGGAATTAAAATTGGGTTTTGATTTTCGCCAGGTTTCATTTTCAATCAAATTAAGAGTTTATACAATTTTAAGACATATTTTTCTTTTAAACAAATAATTATGAATCAGATATCTAAATGAATGATCCATTATTAAAAAAAGCTCCAAAATACAGGAGCTCTTTTATTTAAATTTAGAATGATTAAAATCGTTCTGTAACAGCTTTCCAATCTAAAAGTTTCCAAAAATCTTCAACATAAGCTGGTCTTCTATTTTGCTTATCCAAGTAATAAGCATGCTCCCATACATCACAAGTCAGAAGTGGGGTAAATCCCTGTTTCATTGGATTGTTTGCATTTGATGTTTGAATAATTTGCAGCTTATTTTTCTCATCCTTAACCAACCAGGCCCAACCTGACCCAAATAAGGTGGCACATGAAATCGAAAATTTTTCTTTAAATTCAGCAAAGGACCCAAATTCTTTAATGATTGCATTCATTAAATTTCCTGTTGGTTCTCCACCTCCATTAGGGCTTAAACAATTCCAGTAAAATGTGTGATTCCAAACCTGGGCAGCATTATTAAAAATTCCACCGTCAGCTTCCAACATAATTTCTTCTAAACTTGAAGTTTCAAATTTAGTTCCTACAATCAATTTATTCAAATTATTTACATAGGTAAGGTGGTGTTTACCATAGTGAAATTCAAGTGTTTGTTCCGAAATGTATGGCTCAAGCGCGTCCATAGCAAATGGCAATTTTGGTAATTCAAATGACATGACTATTTTGTTTTAAGTTAATAATTTAGGTTTATTTCAATGACAAATAATCTTTAGCTTTAAGAAAAGTCTCATCCATTTGATGGAAAACCGGATAAAAGGCTTCGTTATCTAAAATATTTCGTCCGATATAGGCCTTCATTAATAGCTTTAATTTTACTGTTGATTCTTTAATTTCGGTTTCATTTCTATCCACTCCATTGGAATGTACAAATGCTACAAATTCATCAAAAAGCTCATTTGTAATCTCAAATGAAGAATTAAAATCTATTGCATTTTTATATACGCTTAATTTCTCTCGATGGGTGTCGGTATAACTAAAAGCGAAACGATATGCCAATCCTTTATTAATAACAATATTATAAAATCCCGGATTGCTCATATCTAATGGAACAAAAACATCGGGCATGATCCCACCTCCACCATAAACAATTTTTCCACCCGGAGTTTTAAACATTAAGGAGTCGACAAATTTTATACTATCAGCATTTTGCATTTCGCCATTTGCAAAACGTTGATAAAATTCTTTATAATAATCATCAAAGTTTTCGCCATAAGGCTTTTGAATAGATCTACCGGTCGGAGTATAATATCTGGCAATGGTCATTCGCATGGCTGATCCATCAGGAAAACCTAATTGTTCCTGTACCAATCCTTTGCCAAAAGAACGTCTTCCTATAATGGTACCTCTGTCATTATCCTGAATTGCGCCCGCTAATATTTCACTAGCTGAAGCTGAAGATTCATCAATTAATATAGCTAATTCAAGAGTCTCAAACATTCCATTTGCTCTCGAATATATTGAACTCTTAGGTCGATTATTACCCTTGGTATAAAAGATGAGTTTATCTTTTTCCAAAAAATCATCTGCAATTTCAACAGCCGGTTTAACATAGCCACCAGAATTTCCTCTTAAATCAAGTATTAATTTTTTAACCCCCTGTTTTTTTAATTCTTTTCCTGCCTTTTTAAACTCAGCGTAAGTAGTTGCCGAAAAAGTATTCAATTTGATAAATCCAACACTATCATTCACCATATAGGCAACGTCAAGGCTGTATGTAGGAATAATATTTCGGATAATTTCAAAATCTATTAATTCTGGAAAACCACGCCGGAAAACCGTAACTTTAACCATAGTCCCTTTTGGCCCCTTTAGTAATCTCATGGCTCCATTACTACTCAGACCAACTCCGGCAATTAATGAATCGTTAACTTTAATAATTCTATCCCCATCGATGATTCCGGTTTTTTCTGATGGCCCTCCTGGAATCACACTAACAATAGCAATTGTATCTTCCAGCACATTGAATTGAACGCCAATGCCATGAAAAGAACCTAATAATGGGTCATTAACAGCATTAAAATCTTCTGGACTAATATATGATGTGTGTGGATCAAGTTCCTCGATAATTGACTTTACAGCCTTTGAAGTCAGTTTTGACCGATCAACAGGGTCAACATAGTCATTCTCGATATAGTTTATGATATCAGCTAACTTATTATACTGTCCGTTCGATTTTGAATGCATTAAAGCCTGATCTATCGTTAACCCTCCTGGAACGATATTTTTCCCAATATAAATTCCTGCTATTAAAACAATTGCAAAAATAATCGGGAGGTAAATAATATTATATTTTAGAAATTTCTTCATCCGTAATAAAATTTATAACACTATTCGGATTGAATTCGCATAATCCATTCTCATCCTTGATTGCGTTAAATGTATCTATTTATTCATAAGAAATGAATACTATAAAGATAAAAAAAGCGCTCAACTTAGTAAATAAGAGAGCGCTTTTAACTATGTACCCGGAGCCGGGGTCGAACCGGCACGAGTGTTACCTCACTGGTGTTTGAGACCAACGCGTCTACCAATTCCGCCATCCGGGCATAAATGAAATTAGGTCGTCTCTGAAAGTGCAAAAGTACTCAAAAAAACATATTATCCTCAGAAAATATCTGAAGTTTTTAAGTTTGTAGGTGATAATATTGCAAGATTAGTTTTTATATCATAATTTTGCACCCGCTAACAAACCATTTATTTAACTAGAAGCCAACCATCATGAGTGTTATATTTTCCGGAAGAAATTCAAAATACCTCAGCGAAAAAATAGCTGATAGTTATGGGTGCAAACTAGGAAACTCATCATTAACAGTTTTTGCTGACGGAGAATTTCAACCTTCTTACGAGGAAAACATTAGAGGTTTAGATGTTTACATTGTTCAGTCTACCCAACCTCCGATGGAAAATCTTTTTGAATTATTATTAATGGTTGATGCTGCGCGACGTGCCTCCGCCAAAAGCATAGTCGCCGTTATTCCTTATTTTGGTCTGGCTCGCCAAGATCGAAAAGACAAACCACGTGTAGCAATTGGCTCTAAACTTGTTGCCAACCTATTAACTGCAGCTGGTGTTAGCCGAATCATAACTATCGATTTGCACGCAGATCAAATTCAAGGATTTTTTGATGTACCTGTTGATCATTTATACGCTTCAAGTATATTCACAAACTACCTTAAAAATTTAAACTTACCTAATCTAACCATGGCTTCTCCGGATACTGGTGGAACCAGGAGAGCTGCAGCATACGCTAAGGCATTGGAAACAGACTTTGTTATTTGCTACAAAACAAGAGCAAAACCTAACGAAATCGCGAAAATGTCCTTAATTGGTGAAGTAAAAGGAAAAGATATAGTTATCGTTGATGACATTATTGATACAGCAGGAACAATTACTAAAGCCGCTGAATTAATGATGGCAAATGGTGCAGCTAGTGTACGTGCATTCTGTACACATCCTGTATTTTCAGGCCAGGCTTACGATCGTTTAATCAATTCTCCTTTCAGTGAGATTGTGGTTACCGACACCATACCACTTAAAAAAGATCACGAAAAATTTACGGTACTTTCGACCGCCGATTTATTTGCAGAAGTTATAAAACGACTGGAAAACAAAGAGTCGATAAGTTCACTATTTAAATTTTAATAAATTAAATTATCAAATTATGAAAACAGTATCAATGAGCGGTTCTCTGCGCGAGAACGTAGGGAAAAAAGATGCTAAAAAACACAGAAAAGAGGGTAACGTTCCTTGTGTGATTTATGGCGGAAAAGAACAAATTCATTTCTCAACTGAAGAAAAGAATTTTAAAGGAATTGTATTCACTCCAAATGTGTATCTCATCGAATTAAAAATTGATGATAAATCTTATACTACAATTCTAAAAGATATTCAATATCATCCTGTGCATGATAATATTTTACATGCCGATTTTCTTGAATTATCACCAAGCAAACCAGTGAGTATTGCCATACCAGTTAAACTTTCTGGTACAGCACCTGGTGTAATTACCGGTGGTCGATTAATAAAAAAAATAAGGAAAATTAAAGTAAGTGCTTTAGTTGAGGATCTTCCAGATCAATTGGTTATTGATATTTCAAAATTAAAAATTGGAGATTCAATATTAGTTTCTGATGTTAAAGATGAAAAACTTTCTTTCCTTGAGAATCCGAATTCAATAATTGTTGGTGTATTTACAGCACGTACTGTTGTTGAAGAAACAGAAGAAGAAGAAGGTGAAGAAGGTGAAGAGGGTGAAGAAGGAGCAGAAGGAGACTCAACTGAAGAAAAAGCAGCTGAATAGTAAACTTTTAAAATTCAATAAATTGGGTGTAAGGTTTTTTCTAACTTTACACCCATATTTTTTTTGCCAAAAATGAAATATTTAATAGTTGGATTAGGAAACATTGGTGATGAGTATTTAAATACCCGTCATAATATTGGTTTTATCATTCTTGATGCATTGGCGCAAGAAGCCGGTGCTAAGTTTGAACCCGGTCGTTTGGCTTCAATTGCAAAAATTAAACATCGAGGTCGTGTGCTGGTTTTGGTAAAACCTTCCACTTATATGAACCTAAGCGGAAAGGCTGTAAAATATTGGTTAAATCAGGAAAAAATTCCAATCGAAAACTCTTTAAGTATTTTAGATGACATTGCACTTCCTATCGGTAGTTTAAGAATGAAAAGCAAAGGAGGGGATGGCAGTCATAATGGATTAAGCAGCATTATCGAACATTTGGGTACTACGGAATTTCCACGATTAAGAGTCGGAATTGGAGATGATTTTGCACGTGGCTATCAGTCAGAATATGTTTTGGGAAAATGGACCAAAGCAGAAGAAGAAATTTTAATCCCCCGCATTAAAGTGGCTACAGATATTATTAAAAGTTTTGTAAGTATCGGCATTGGCTTAACAATGACAAAATTCAATAAAAAATAAAAGCGACCCGAAAGGTCGCTTTGTTTGTATCTAGATTATTTAAAGGATTAAATTCCTTTAATTTTTTTCTCAATTACTGACGAAACCAGATCAACGGAAATCCGTTCTTGTTCCATCGTATCTCGCTCCCGAATGGTTACTGTTTGATCCTCTAAAGTTTGATGATCAACGGTAATGCAGTAAGGCGTTCCAATGGCATCATGGCGACGATAACGTCGGCCAATCGCATCTTTTTCCTCATATTGACACATATAGTCAAATTTCAATGAATCCATGATTTCGCGTGCTTTCTCAGGAAGCCCATCTTTTTTCATTAATGGTAAAATTGCAACTTTTACAGGAGCTAAAACAGGAGGTATTTTCATTACTACCCGCTCCGATCCGTCTTCCAATTTTTCCTCGGTGAAAGCATGACTCAGCACTGCAAGGAAAGTTCGATCTAAACCTATGGATGTTTCAACAACATAAGGAACATAACTTTCATTCAATTCAGGATCGAAATATTGAAGTTTTTTGCCCGAAAATTCCTGATGAGCTCCCAAATCAAAATCGGTTCTTGAATGAATTCCCTCTAATTCTTTAAAACCAAACGGAAAATCAAATTCAATATCAGCAGCAGCATTAGCATAATGAGCCAGTTTTTCGTGGTTGTGAAATCGATATTTTTCAGCAGGAATTCCAAGTGAAAGGTGCCATTTCATTCGGGCATCTTTCCAGTATTCATACCATTTCATTTCTTCGCCCGGTTTTACAAAAAATTGCATTTCCATTTGCTCAAATTCTCTCATACGGAAAATAAACTGACGAGCTACAATTTCATTACGAAATGCTTTTCCTATTTGGGCTATGCCGAATGGAATTTTCATTCTACCAGTTTTCTGAACATTCAAATAATTGACAAAAATTCCCTGAGCTGTTTCCGGTCGTAAAAAAATTTGATTGGTATCTTCACTTAACGAACCCATTTGTGTCGAGAACATTAAATTAAACTGGCGGACATCAGTCCAGTTTCTTGAGCCTGAAACGGGACAAGCAATTTCTAAGTCTTCGATTAACTGTTTTATACCAGCTAAATCGTCATTTTCCATTGCCGGGTAGAGGCGATTTTTAATTTCTTCAATTTTTCCCTGATTGGCTAAAACCCTGGGATTAGTTGCAATAAATTGATCTTTATCGAAACTTTCACCAAATCTTTTTTCTGCTTTGCTAACTTCTTTATCAATTTTGGCTTCTATTTTTGCCAAATAATCTTCAACCAAAACATCAGCACGATATCGTTTTTTCGAATCTTTGTTATCAATCATCGGATCACTAAAAGCATCAACGTGACCCGAAGCTTTCCAGGTAGTTGGGTGCATAAATATTGCAGAATCAAGCCCTACAATATTTTCGTGGTATTGAACCATCGATTTCCACCAATACTCTTTAATGTTCTTCTTCAGCTCAACACCATTTTGACCATAGTCATAAACGGCACTAAGTCCATCATAAATTTCACTTGATTGAAAAACAAAGCCATACTCTTTTGAATGGGCTATAATTTTTTTAAAAATATCCTCGTTTGCCATGCTGCAAAAGTAATTAATTTGACAATTGATTGATGTGATAATTTTATTATTTGTTAAATCACATTTATATTCTTACAGTTAACAAATAACATCTCCACAAAATCAAAAATCCCCAACTTTTAAGTTTAGGGATTTTTGATACGTTTCTCTTAAAAAATAGAGAGTTAAATTGAATAAGTGTTAGTTAATAAAATTAAGGTCTTTATCAATAAATTGAGGTTTCATTTCACCACGTTTAAAATCAAGTTTTTCGGCATTCGCCATTTTAATAATGGCCATAAACAATAATTGAGTAATGTCTTCTGTGATTTCAGGCGTGATATTAGTAATATTATCATAAGGGGTATGATAGCGATAGGTACCGGCTCCACCTTCATTACTACCAAAGGTTCCTAATGAAAGCACAGGTATTCCGTACCAATCGAAAAATACAGCATCTTGTCTTGGTCTGGCTAAATTTGTAGAAAAACCTCCTGTCATTACCCGATGGATGTATTTATCATTTGCTTCATTCAAGTATGAAAAAAACTTTGGATAATTTTCTGAAAATCCACATGATATCATGTTGCCGATTCCTACTCCGTCCATATTTATAAAACCTGCGATATGATCTAATGATGGGATGGTTGGGTTTTTCAGGAAATACTGAACCCCTTTTAAAGCAGCTTCTTCAGCACCAATAATAAAAAACACAACCGATCTTTTCATCTTGGTTTCAAGTTTTGACATAGCTTCTGCCACACCCAAGGTTACAGCAACTGCAGAGGCATTATCATCAGCACCGGGAATTATTTCAAAATTTTTACCCATATGATCTAAATGACCACCAACCATTATATACTCATTTTTAAGTATTGGATCAGAGCCTTCGATATAAGCAATTATATTTGATGTGATTCCCTCAGGGTGATATTGTGTATTGTTTTTAATCGAAAAAACTTTTTCGGTTTTAAACGATTGTGGCTTTAATTGTTCTCTTATTTTGTTTTTAACCTCATCAGGTTTTTTTCCAGTTCCGGCAAAAATATCTGCCATTACATTATTACTAATATGAGAATAAATAAAACCTTCAGAATAAGCGTTATTGGGGTTAGAAATTGGGCCGTAATTATAAAGCATTCCGGCGGCTCCATGTTTTACTGCATTAAGAAGTTTATATTGGTGGAAAGTATAATCTCTCCATTTCAAAAAATCTTCGTGCGAAGTGCCAACAGGAGCTTCACTCTCCATAACAACTATTTTTCCTTTTACATCAATGCCTTTATAATCGTCATAGCCTAATTCAGGAGCTGAAATTCCATAACCTACGTAAATAGCTTCAGCTGTGATTTCTCCATTTCCGGAAGTTGAGCCAGGAATAAAATCATCAACATAAATATAATCCTTTACAATTTTTTCTCCTTTATTTTCAATATTTAAACGAACATAACAGCCCGGAAAAACATCTGAATATGGGTGTGGGAATTTTTGTAAATAAGTTCCATTTTCTCCTAGGGGCTGAATATTCCATTCTTTAAGTTTCTTAATAACCCAGTCAGCAGATTTATCATAACCGATATGTCCGGAAAGTCTTCCTTCAAACTCATCACATGCTATAGTGTCCATATAATTATAAAGGATCTGGCTTTTAATGCCATGCATGATATTTAATAATTCTTGCTCCTCTGTTAATTCAAGACCTCGCCTGCTTTGAGCATTTACATTCGGTATTAAAATTAAAAAGGCTAAAATTGCCGATAAAAATTTAATTGATATTTTCATGATATTTAATGAGTTAGTTGGTATAAAATTAATGCATTTTTATGCTATTCATTGAAATTTCAACAATTTCAGACCAATGATTCAAATGACTCTATAAACCTAATATTAGCATAGATAACAGCATTTTAAAATGACTAGTTTGGCATTTTTACGATAGGGAGAAACACAAAAATCTATTTCTCAAAGATTTTTTATTACTCAAGCAAAAGAAATTTTAAGTTAATCTCAACCGGTAAAGAAATCAAAGACATTACCCAAGGTACTGGTTGTACCTTTAAAGAATTCTGAATACTTGCATTGGGTGCAGGTAACCACCGTAAATTTTTTATTTTGAACGTCAAATATTTTAGCAAAATTGCCACCGGTGGCCCTCATTTCGTCCAATTCATATTGTTTGTTTCCACATTTCGGACAAACATATTTTGAAGAGTTTATCATACAATTTAAAGATTAAGGTTTATCACTTAAGAATTATAAAGATAAAAAAACCTCCCCATTTTTATGGAGAGGTCTTAAAAATAAAGTATTTCTTTTCAAAAACACATTCGGTTAAAATGTTAGTTAGTGAATTGGCAAATTAGGAAATTAACGATACAATGTATTACTATTGTATGTCAACTGAATAACTATTTTTTATCTTCCCAATGTTGCAACCATAACTGCTTTAATGGTGTGCAGCCTGTTTTCTGCTTCATCAAAAACAATTGATCTTTCTGATTCGAAAACTTCTTCGGTAACTTCCATTCCATCAACACCAAATTTTTGGAAAATTTCTTCTCCAACAACCGTATCGCGATTATGAAAAGCTGGTAAACAATGAAGGAATTTCACGTCAGGATTACCTGTTTTTTCAATCATTTTTTGATTTACCTGATAAGGAATCATTGATTTAATTCGCTCTGCCCAAACTTCATCCGGTTCGCCCATCGAAACCCAAACATCGGTATAAATAAAATCAACACCTTTTACTGCTTCATCAACATTTTCTGTAATGGTAATTTTGGCTCCGGTTTCTTTAGCAATTTCTCTACATTGTTTCACCAATGCCTCATCCGGATGACAAGACTTTGGAGCAGCAGCTCTAAAATCCATGCCCATTTTTGCAGCACCAACCATCAACGAATTTCCCATATTATTTTTTGCATCACCGGTATAACAAAACGAAATTTGAGACAGTGGTTTATCAGAATTTTCCATCATGGTCAAAAAATCAGCAAGAATTTGCGTAGGGTGAAATTCAGTGGTTAAACCATTCCAAACAGGAACACCTGCAAAAGCGCCTAATTCTTCAACAATTTCTTGTCCGAATCCTCTGTACTCAATTCCATCATACATTCTACCTAATACGCGAGCTGTATCTTTCATGGTTTCCTTTTTACCAATTTGCGAACCGGTTGGCCCTAAATAGGTAACACTTGCACCCTGATCATGCGCAGCTACTTCAAATGCACAACGTGTACGAGTTGAAGCCTTTTCAAAAATTAATGCGATATTCTTACCTTTTAATCGCGCTACTTCTGTTCCTGCATATTTCGCTTTTTTTAAATCAGCTGAAAGCTCAAGCAAAAACTTAATTTCTTTTGGTGTGAAATCTAATAATTTCAGAAAATTTCGGTTTCTTAAATTGAAAGCCATAATATCCTCCTACGGTTTTAATTACTAATTTATTACTCTGTTTATATCAGCGGCAAAATTAGAAAATTTATCTAATTAAATAATATGTTAATAAGATAATGTGCTAATAAAGTTTTCTGACAAATTTAAGACAATCAGCACGTATCATTCTCATTACATTCCCAAATTAGCACATCAACCAATTGTCAAATTAACTACTTTTGCCAAATGATAATTATTGACGATACCATCATTTCTGATGATCTAGCCCAGGCAAAATTTTGTTGTAATTTGGCTGCATGTAAAGGTGCATGCTGTGTAGCAGGTGATGCAGGTGCCCCACTCGAAGCCGAAGAAATTTCAATACTTGATGATTATATTGATTTTATAAAACCATATATGGTTGATAAAGGAAGAGAGGTTGTTGAGAAGAACGGAGTATTTGATTATGATGCAGAAGGTAATTTTGTAACTCCTTTAGTGAACGATCAGGAGTGTGCCTTTGTATATTTTAAAAATAATATTGCTTATTGTGCCATTGAAAGAGCTTGGCTCGAAAAAAAAATAGATTTTCAGAAACCCATTTCTTGTCATTTGTATCCGGTAAGGTTGAGTGAACTTAACAACATGACTGCTATAAATTATCATGAATGGTCGGTTTGCAAGCCCGCATTAAAAAAAGGAAATGAAATCGGATTGCCGGTTTACAAATTTTTAAAAGAACCCCTGATTCGGAAATTTGGAGAGGAGTGGTTTCAAAAATTAGAGCATGAAATAACAAGGAAAAATCAACGATAGTTGACAAAAAAAATTAGCCCCCAATGGAGGCTAATCTACAACTAACAAACTCATCAACTTACTTTAAGTTTACCGAAGAGCCTTGAATAAATTTATTTTTAAGACCAAAGTTTTTATTTGATTTTAAGTTACTGTTAAAATTGTAACTGCCTTCCCATTCAAGCGTTGAATCCTCATAAAGATCTATTTTAACAACAAATTCTATTGTTTCTAAACCATCTTCTTTAAGACTTTCCAAATCAAAAGATACCACTCCATTATATAGCGAACTTGAATAATCATCATGGTCATTATGTCTGAACTCAAGAATCAGTTTACCATCATCAGTATGTGTATTCTCAGAAAGCTTAACTAAATTAATCAGGTGTGTTTTAAACCCTCCATAATAACTAAAAATAAAATTGATATAATTATCCTTGATCCAAATATTTTCTTCATTTGTAAAAACAGGATCATTTCCAATGGTATCCTGGTTAAGCTCAGTAAGTTGAATAATATCTTTTGTCAGGATTCTGTCAATGTCATACAAATCAACTTCATATTCATTATTACCAAGCTCATTGGTAATGGCATACGTTACTATGATTCGATCTTGATTATCATAAGTATTATTTGCGATTACACCATTTGGAATAAGTTTTTCTCCACCATCCAGGTTAATAATAAATTCATCATTTGAATTGTCTGCTTTTTCAATTGTTCCAATTCCTCTCCATTGTTGTAACTGGTCATCCTTGTTACATGCAGGTAAAATGATTATCAATAATACGACTGCAATAATTAATTTTTTCATTTTTATAATTTTTATTTTTTGATCAATATTTAATATATGATGCACAAAAGCAATTAGGCGTTGCGTGCAATAGTAAACATTTTTAGATTAACGATAAAAAAAGCCAACTCGTATAATTCGCGCTGGCTTTAATTTCTTAATTTAACTGATAATTAAACAACTTCGGGAGCAGGTCGTGCTGCTGCCATTGCTTCCAGCTCTTTATCAATATGAAAATAACCCGCTTTATCTTCACCAACAAGTTTAATTTTATCTAAAATGGTACTCATCGTACTTTCTTCTTCAATTTGCTCATTGATGAACCATTGAAGGAAGGTGCCCGAAGTATGATCTCTCTCGGATAAAGTTACTTCATAAACGTCATTTATAGAATTTGTGATAAAAATTTCATGTTCCATTACTTGTTCAAAAATATCTGAAATATTTTTGAACTCATATGGGGGTTGCTCAATCTGCATCATTTTAGCATGGCCGCCTCTATCATTTAAATAGTGTACAAACTTTAACATATGCAAGCGTTCTTCATCTGCCTGTGCATATAGAAAATCGCCTGCGCCTTTAAATCCATTTACCTCACACCAAGAGGCCATTTGTAAATATAATCTTGAAGAATATTCTTCTTTTTTTATTTGTTCGTTTATTGCTTTTTCAACGTTTTCTTTAATCATGGCTATTTTTTTATAGATTAATTAAGTACAAATTTACTAAAAATAGGCGTTGTTAAATTAAATTTCTGTGAAGCTTTGTAAAAACAAAAAAACACGAATTAAAATTAATTCGTGCTCCCTTCATATTATTTTATGAATTTATTATCCTTTTAAGGCCTCAGCACCACTTACAATTTCAAGAATTTCGTTAGTAATTGAAGCTTGACGCGCTTTGTTGTATTTCAGTTTTAAGTCCTTTAATAATTCCTCAGCATTATCGGTTGCTTTATGCATGGCTGTCATTCTTGCACCATGCTCGGAAGCAAATGAGTCGATAACTGCTTTGTAAAATTGAATTTTAAGTGACTTCGGAATTAACTCTTCAACAATTTGCTGTTTGTTTGGCTCAAAAATATAATCAGCTTCTGCCGAATTTTCCTTTTCGCCTGACTCATCAGAAGTAATTGGTAAAAACTGTTCAGTCATTAATTCTGAAACGGCTGCATTTTTAAATCGATTATAAACCAAAATAATTTTATCATATTTTTTGGATACAAAATCGGCCATTAAATTTTCAGCAATTAAAGCAACGTTTTCGAAACTCAAATCTAAATACAAGTCAATTTCTTTTCCGACAACCTGATAGGCAGTGTTGTTGTAGAAGTCAACTACTTTTTTCCCAAAACCGTGAACAAAAACATTTCCTTTATCATATTGTTGTTTGTAATCTGTTGCAATTAATCGATTTGCCTCTTTAATTACGTTTGCATTAAAAGCACCACACAAACCTCTGTTTGATGCAATAACAACAAATAATACATTTTGAACAGGACGTTCTACTGAATAAATTCCGTCATCACTGTTTTCAATGCTCTTACTTAAATTTTGAAGGATTTCGTTTAATTTATTGGCATAGGGTCTCATTTTAAGAATCGCATTTTGTGCTCTTCTTAATTTAGAAGCCGATACCATTTTCATGGCACTCGTAATTTGCTTGGTTGAATTAACCGACTCTATTCTTGTTCGAACTTCCTTTAAACTTGGCATCTACCTCAACGAATTTGTTTGTTTATTTTTTTAAGTATTTGTGTGAAATATCAGCGGCAACTTTTTCTAAAATCTTAATATCCTCATCTAATAATTTGCCGTCCTTTAAGTTGTTAAGCACATCTTTATACTTGGTCTCAAGAAAATGCAAATATTCAGTTTCAAAATCAATTACACTTTTTACAGGAACATTTTTAAGTAAACCTTTAGTTCCACAATAAATGATGGCAACCTGTTTTTCAACTGATAATGGCGAATATTGAGGCTGTTTAAGAATTTGAACATTTCGCTCACCTTTACCTAAAACTGCCATGGTTGCTGCATCCAGTTCAGAGCCAAATTTTGCAAATGCTTCCAGTTCGCGATACTGTGCCTGATCTAATTTCAAGGTACCAGCAATTTTCTTCATCGATTTAATCTGGGCATTCCCTCCAACACGCGATACCGATATACCAACATTAATCGCCGGACGGATTCCTGAATTAAAAAGGTTTGATTCGAGGAAAATCTGACCATCGGTAATCGAAATTACGTTGGTTGGAATATAAGCCGAAACGTCACCTGCTTGTGTTTCAATAATTGGAAGTGCTGTTAAAGACCCTCCCCCTTTTACAATTTCTTTAAGACTTTCGGGCAAATCATTCATCTGCTTCGCGATCTCGTCTGAGTTGATCACCTTTGCCGCTCTTTCGAGCAAACGTGAGTGCAAATAAAATACATCACCAGGATAAGCTTCGCGTCCCGGAGGTCTTCTTAACAACAATGAAACCTCACGATAAGCAACCGCTTGTTTTGATAAATCATCATAAATTACCAATGCAGGTCGACCTGTATCTCTGAAAAATTCACCAATGGCAGCACCTGTAAAGGGAGCGTAAAACTGCATGGCAGCTGGATCAGAAGCTGTAGCTGAAACAATTACGGTATACGGTAATGCACCATTATCATCAAGTATTTTATAGATATTAGCTACTGTTGAGCCTTTTTGCCCAATAGCCACATAAATACAAAATACAGGTTCACCTTTATCGTAAAACTCTTTTTGGTTGATGATGGTATCAATTGCAATTGCTGTTTTCCCGGTCTGACGGTCACCAATAATTAATTCACGCTGGCCTCTCCCGATAGGGATCATCGCATCAATTGGTTTGATACCTGTTTGCAAAGGCTCATTTACCGGCTGACGAAAGATTACACCAGGTGCTTTTCTTTCTAGCGGCATGTTATAAGTTTTACCTTTAATCGCACCTTTACCGTCGATAGGTTCACCAAGCGTGTTTATTACACGACCCAGCATTCCTTCACCTACATTAATTGAGGCAATTTTTCCGGTACGTTTTACTTTATCACCTTCGTTGATATCTCTGGCTTCTCCCAGTAAAACCGCACCCACATTATCCTCTTCAAGATTAAGTACAATGCCTTTAAGAGATCCTTTTTCAAATTCAAGTAATTCACCTGATTCTGCATTATTCAAACCATAAATCCGTGCAATTCCATCGCCAATTTGAAGTACAGTGCCAACTTCTTCAAGCTCTGCTTCACTTTGAAATCCGGCGAGTTGCTGTCGTAAAATTGCGGATACTTCTGCTGGTTTAATTTCGGCCATATCTAATATTTTTCTTTATTAAAATCCTCGAATGTAAAGATTGGTACCAAATTCCTTTTTCAAATTTTTAATTTGTCTTTTGATACTTGCATCGTACTGATAGTCTTTGTATGCGAGTACGAATCCACCAATCATTTCCTTTTTTATTTCTTCAATTAATTCAATTTCACCCTGAGTTTGTTCCTTAAGTAAAGAAATAACATTTTCCTTTACTAGTGGATCAAGAGATACAGCCGTTGTTAGCTGGGCAGTAGTGATATTTTTAAAAACTTTATACTGTTCAATAAATTGCTGGGCAATACCATCAATAAGTGATTCTCTATTCTTTCTGGTAATAATTAACAGAAAGTGATAAGATATTTTTTGAAGATGCTTGCTGAAGATTTCGGTGATGATAGCTTCCTTTTTATCCGTAAAAATAATAGGGCTGTCGAGCATTAATCTGAAATCTCTATTTTGCTTACAAACGCTAACTACCAAATTCATGTCCTCTTTGACCTGCTCCAGAACCTTTTGTTCTATGGCAAAGTCAAACAAAGCTTTGGCGTAACGACTTGCTAACTTAATTTCTTTCATTTATATCCTTTTGATGATGATTAATTGAGATTAATCTCATCCATTAATTTTTTAACATAATCTTTATGCTTTTTGTCGTCAGAAAGCTCAGCTCTCAAAATCTTTTCTGCAATATCAATTGATAAGTTTGCCAACTGATTTTTTAGGTCAGTCATCGCAGCCATTTTTTCGTTCTGAATGCTCTCTTTAGCACTTTCAATAATGCGATTGGCCTCTTCGTTTGCCTTTAATTTTGATTGCTCAATAACATCATCTCTGACCTTACGCGCATCATTCATTATGCCGTCTCTTTCTTCTTTTGCATCTTTCAATAATTGCTCATTATCAACATGCAATTGCTTCATTTCATTTCTGGCTTTATTGGCCTCATTCAAAGCGTCATCAATAGTTGCTTCTCTTTCGCGAAGAGATTTCATGATAGGCTTCCAGGCAAATTTTCCAAGTATGAATAAAACAATACCAAACGACAAAGTCATCCAAAAAATCAGACCAATTCCGGGAGTTACTAATTCCATAGTATTATTTTTAATTAATTTAAAATTCTGCACCCTAACCAACCGTTAGGATACAGAATATTTTTTGTTGCCTATAAGAAAACGATCAAAAGACAAACAACAATAGCAAAGAATGCGGCACCTTCAATCAAAGCTGCAGATACAATCATATTTGATCGAATATCATCTACTGCTTCAGGTTGACGAGCAATTGATTCAACGGCAGCACGACCAATTTGGCCAATACCCATACCTGCACCAATTGCAGCAATACCTGCACCAAGACCTGCTCCCATTTTTGCAAATGGCGTTAAATCGCTTGCTACTTGTAATAAAGTTGTTAATAATTCCATGATTTTATTTATTTAATGATTGATGATTTAAATTAATGATGTTCTTCGGTTGCCATCCCAAAATAAAGTGCGGATAGCAATGTAAATACATATGCTTGAATGAATGCAACTAATAATTCGAGTAAACCCATAAAAACGGCAAAAACTACTGAAAAAATGGATACGCCATATCCTAAGGCGGTACTCATATTTCCGAAAATAAAAATCAAACTAATGAATCCAAGCACAATGATGTGACCTGCAGTAATGTTTGCAAAAAGTCGAACCATTAATACAAAGGGTTTTGTAAATACACCAATGAGTTCAACAATCGGCATTAAGGGTACCGGAAATTTAAGCCACCAGGGCACACCCGGGGTATTAACAATATGCATCCAGTAATTTTTATTGGCACTAAAAGTGGTAATGACGAAGGTGAACAACGCCAGCACCATAGTAACCGCTATGCTTCCTGTTACGTTTGCTCCACCTGGGAAAAATGGAATTAGTCCGAGCATATTATTTATGAAAATGAAGAAAAATATGGTTAGTAAAAACGGAACATATTTCTCATAATTTTTTCCAATAGAAGCTTTCGCAACATCATCTCGAATAAATAAGATGAGTGGCTCAACCATTGATTGTAATCCTTTGGGTGATTTTCCTTCTCGTTTTTTATAAGATTTTGCGACCGAAATAAAAATGATGCAGATTAAAAACAAGCTGATAAAAATAGCCGTTACATTTTTGGTAATTGAAAAGTCAAGTGGGGCAACCTGTTCGGCATGTGCATCGTGATTAACCTTTATAATCTTTCCTTTTTTAGCTCCATCATGCGCAATCTCAAACCCTTTATAACTAGCATGTCCATGTTCAAATTTTGCAGAAGAAAAAAAGTAAAATTTACCTTCGTCAATTAAGATAACGGGCAAAGGAATGGCAACAGAATGCTCCTTGTAGTCAAGAATATGCCAGCTGTAGGAATCCACAATATGCTCGATAATTGCCTCACCGGCATTGTATTCTTTCTTCTTTTCTCCGTGATTTTCTTCTTCAGTTTCAGTCGCGAAAAGACCAATACTTACAAGCATCAGAAATGTAAGAATTAAACTTCTAAATATTCGAAAACTTATAAATTTATAGATGTGGATCATTGACAAAATACTCTGTTAATAATAGGGTGCAATTTTACAAATAATTCGTGAATTAATGAAGGGTTTTCGCTTTTTATTTCATCAGATTTCTAACGATTTAAGAGTATTTTTGGAATAAATTGGCTCTCCACTTCAAATTATCGAAATTTGAAATTTGATTTCTGCTAAAAATTCTGTATTTTTAAGAAAAAACATAGTTACAAACCAAAAGACACAACTATGAAAAAAGTTATTTTATTCCTGCTATTTGCCATAATCATGGTTAGTTGTAATTACGAAGAACCTACTTCTATTGACTTCCAAGCTGAAACACTCCAAATCAAAACTGTTCTTGAAAGGTACGTAATTGCCAATGAAAAACAAGATTTTGAAATCATTGAACAAATTTGGGCGGCTGATGAAAATATCGTTATGATCGGAACAGATTCTGATGAGCGATTAATAGGTTGGGCACAAATTGAAAAAGCAATCAATCACCAATTCAAGTCCTTTCACGAAACTTATATCACGGTTAGCGATCAAATTATCAGAATTAATGAGACTGGTAATACCGCAAGTTTCAGCGAACTTTTAGCTTATAATTTTATTTTTGAAGAAGTAGCAAAAAGTTTTGAAGGAATGCGTTTTACAGGAGTACTAGAAAAAATTGATGGAAATTGGTTATTGGTACAAGGTCATTTGTCTCTACCGGCAGAAGTAGAAATGAATGAAGTTTATTAGAAAAATTCTTCATCTTTGTATTTAGTTAAATCCTGAAAAACTCAGGCCAGATTATTTATTTATTGAAATTAAAATATGTCGAAACCACAAATAGCCGACAAAAAGTCGAAATTAATGGAAATGGAACCCGGTGATTATTACTGGTGTGCCTGCGGAAAAAGTGCTAAACAACCCTTTTGTGATGGTTCACATCAGGGAACTGAATTTAGTCCAAAGCATGTAAAAATTGAAGAAAAACAAAGTGTGTACTGGTGTATGTGTAAGCACTCAAGTAATGGTGCATTTTGTGATGGCACACACAAAACAATGAAATAAATTCTTCATTTATTTTATTGAAATTTCTACCCAATCTTTCTCAAAATTCATGATTTGAGTAAATCCAATCTGTTTTAATCTTTTTTTCGTTTCCGGAATAAAAAGCGCAAGCTCTTCAGGTTTATGTGCGTCCGTACTTATAGTTATGGGAATACCAAGAAGTTTAATTTTTTTCAGAACCTCAATTCCCGGGAATAAAGAATCGGATCGCTTTTTATATAAACCTCGAGTATTAACCTCCACGATGCAATTTTTAGATTTGATCAAATCGAGGGTTTGATCAATTTCATTTTGATACCAAATTTCATCTTCCGTAAAAAACCGATTTTGGTTATGCATTTTAACCTTATCCAAATGCCCAATGATATCAGGTTTTTGACTAATAATCATTTCATTTATCTGCTGGTAATAATGCTTAACAGCTTGTTGAATATCACCTCCATAATTTTCCTGAAGTCCTTTTTCGTAAGGAATGGCACTTCCCCCATCCGTAAACCATAAATTCTTTGTGTTTTGATTTCCTACCAGATGAACAGATCCAATGGTATAATCTAAATTAAACCGATTCGAAATAGTACCAAAATCATCGGTTACACTAGGAATGTAATCAAATTCCAGGGATTTTAGGATGTGAATTTGCCCCTGATATTTTTCCCGAAGTCGATCAATTTCAGCCATATAAGCTTCCAACTTTTCAGCCGGAATGGCATACTTATTTTCGAAAGGCATGGGTGCATGGCCTGAAAAACCAAGGCTCGAAAAACCCAACTCAATGGCCTTTTTTACGTATGCTTCAGGTTTGTCCGACCCATCACAAAAATGGGTATGGGTATGTAGATTAAATAAACTCATGATTAATTAAATATCGATTGTTGTCATTTTTTAAATTATAAGATTTGTTTTTATTTTGAATGCTATTGGCAATTAGCTTTTAGTTTTTAAAAAGACCCAATAGCTAACAGCGAATAGCCTGTCGGATTTAATGCTCAAACCTCGAATGATTCTTTACACAAAATTCTAATCCTATCAATATTTTGATTTTTTTAGACTTCAAATTCAACATCAATTACTTTATAAACCTTGTCCGATCGCCGAATTTGAGTTTTTACAGGAATTGAACAAAATTCTCCTTTTATGGTTCTTTTGGTCACTTTTTCATCCACCCTAATTTCAGAAATTATATCTTCATAAACTCCTGTTGTTGGTCCCAGTATTTTGATCTCATCTCCCACTATTAATTCCTGGGTTTCCATCTTAATTTCAATCACGCCCAGTTTTGAAAAATAATTAGTAACCTTGCCCACATAAACTTTTCGTTTGGTGGCCTGTGATCCATATCGCTCTGTCCACTCTCCGGTTTTTCTTCCTAAATAATACCCATCCCAAAAACCGCGGTTATAAACCGAGCCTAGCTTTTTATTC
This sequence comes from Bacteroidales bacterium, assembly GCA_963674935.2. Taxonomy (GTDB): domain Bacteria; phylum Bacteroidota; class Bacteroidia; order Bacteroidales. Next base: position 711,703 of record CAXXWZ010000002.1, on the reverse strand, counting down.
CATTTATTGATATTTTCTTTGGTGTAATTTCCCTCAAAATAAGCAGCTACAGCTTCTTTATAACACTCCACAACCGTTTTTACATATTCCGGTGATCGTCCTCGACCTTCCAGTTTTAAAACCTTCACCCCAGCATCCAAAATCAAATCTAAAAACGCTATCGTGTTTAAATCTTTTGGCGACATGATGTATTCGTTGTCTACTTCCAGTTCAATACCCCCATCTTTGTCAGTTACTTTATAAGGACGTCGACAAACCTGCAAGCAAGCTCCACGATTGGCCGACGAATTCATGTTATCCAAACTCAAATAGCATTTACCCGAAACTGCCATGCATAAAGCCCCATGCGCAAAAATTTCAATTTGCACCAATTCACCGGAAGGGCCACAAATATGGTCATCTTTAATTTTTTCAGTGATGGATTTTACTTGCTTCAAATTCAACTCACGTGCGGTAACCATCACATCGGCATACTGAGCATAATATTTCACCGCTTCGATATTGGTGATGTTTGTTTGTGTTGACATATGAATTTCCATACCAGCCTCATGTGCATACTGAATCACACTTTGATCGGATGCTATGATGGCAGTAATTTCATTTTCCTTGGCCGCATCTACAATTTTTTTCATCAACACTATTTCATCATCATAAATCACTGTGTTTAAGGTAATGTATGTCCTTACCCCTTTTTTATTACATATTGAAGCAATATTTGCCAAATCTTCAAGTGTAAAATTATTGGATGATTTAGAACGCATATTCAATTGTTCTACTCCAAAATACACCGAATCGGTTCCGGCCTGTAACGCAGCGGTAAGCGATTCGTAAGAACCAACCGGAGCCATAATTTCTACCTGACTTGCATCCATTTTTTAACTTTTCTGCAAAAGTACGAGTTTCAAAACAAATGCGCTAAATCCTGAAAATAATGCCTAATTTTGTCCTCCTGATAAACCTAAATTGATATACAAAAATATTGTCACTACGACTTTATTTCTATTATTGATAACATCCTGTTAAACAACACATAAAATGAATACAAACCCATTACTTGATCATTGGAACACCTTACATCAAACTGCTCCCTTTAACCTCATTAAAGTTGAACATTACATGCCGGCTATCGACATAGCCATTAAAAATGCAAAAAAAGAAATTGATGCCATTATCGAAAATAAAGAATCACCTAGTTTTGAAAATACCATCGTTGCGCTTGAACTAGCGGGTACAAAACTTAACCAAATTGCCAGTGTGATGTACAACTTAAATTCGGCAGAAACCAGTGATGAACTTCAGGCCGTGGCACGCGATGCTTCTCCAAAACTAACCGAATTTGCTAACTATATTTCGTTGAATGACAAACTGTTTACGAAAATAAAGATGTTGTATGCAAAAAAAGATACAATGAATTTAAATGCTGAGCAAGCTTACTTACTCGAAAAAAGTTATAAAGATTTCGTTCGTCAGGGTGCTGCACTCAAAGGCGATGAAAAAAGGAGGTACGCTGAAATCAGTACAGAACTGGCTAAGCTTTCGTTAAAATTTGGAGAAAATGTGTTGGCCGAAACCAATGCTTATTCGATGTTAATCACTAATCAAAAAGACCTTGCAGGACTTCCCGAAGGCGTCATCGAAGCTGCTGCACACACTGCAAAAGCAAAGGAAAAAGAAGGATGGATGTTCAACCTTCAATTCCCAAGTTATTATCCATTTTTACAATTTGCCGATCACCGAAAATTACGTGAAGAAATTTACCGTGCTTCGGCTAGCCGAGCCTTTAAAAACAATGAGTTCAACAATGAAGAAAACATTAAAAAGATTGTAAGTTTACGTTTAGCATTGGCTCAAATTTTAGGTTTTAAAAATTATGCCACCTATGTTCTGGAAGAACGTATGGCACAAACCCCTGAAAAAGTAAATAATTTTATAGCCGATTTACACAAGCCCTCAAAACCCGCTGCTCAAAAAGAATATAATGAAGTTTTATCTCTGGCCAAAAAAGAAGGATTTAAAGGTAATTTAGAGCGATGGGATTGGGCCTATTTTACAGAAAAACTGAAGGCTGAAAAATATGGTTTTAACGAAGAAGAAGTAAGGCCTTACTTTCAGTTAGAGAAAGTTGAGGAAGGTGTTTTTGAATTGGCCAGGCGATTGTTTGGGTTAACTTTTAAAAAAAATAAAGCAATTCAGGTTTATCATAAAGATGTAAGTGCCTATGAAGTTTACGATGAAGATGGAACTTTTTTGTCGGTGCTGTATCTCGATTTTTTTCCACGAGACGGAAAACGCGGAGGAGCCTGGAGTGGCGATTATCGACCACAGAGTAATATTAACGGAAACTTAATCCGGCCTGTGATTACTGTTGTTTGTAATTTTACTAAACCAACTCCCAGCAAACCGTCTTTGTTAACTTTTAGAGAAGTTGAAACTTTCTTGCATGAATTTGGTCATGCCTTACATGGCATGCTTGCCAATACCACCTACCCCAGTTTGTCAGGTACCAGTGTGTATTGGGATTTTGTTGAGCTTCCTTCACAAATGATGGAAAACTGGGCCTCGGAAAAAGAATGGTTGGATTTATTTTCCACTCATTACCAAACAGGGGAAAAAATACCGGATGAATTGATACAGAAATTGATCAAAGCAAAAAAATATTTAGCAGGCTATGCCAGCGATCGTCAGCTTAGCTTAGGTATGACTGACATGGCCTGGCATAGTATTACGAAACCCGTAACTGAATCAGTTTATACTATTGAGAAAGAAGCCATGAGCGATACGGAGCTGTTTCCGGAAATTAAGGAAACCTGCACCAGCACAGCTTTTTCACATATCTTTGCAGGAGGGTATGCAGCCGGATACTACAGTTATAAATGGGCAGAGGTGTTGGATGCCGACGCTTTTTCAGCCTTTAAGGAAAACGGAATTTTTGATCGAGCTACGGCTACCTCTTTCCGAAAAAATATTTTAGAGAAAGGCGGAACCCAACATCCCATGAATTTGTATGTTAAGTTCCGTGGACAAGAACCCAAAGTTGATGCGCTTTTAGAAAGAAGTGGTTTAAAATAAACAGTACCCTTTGATATAATCCCGCCATATGCGGGATCACTCAGGGTACAAGACAGGGCATTGAGTGTCCAGATAACATCGGAACGTATATAAATGCAATTAACAAAAATAAAAACATGAAAATTTTAATTATAGGTGGTAATGGAACCATCGGAAAAAGGGTGCATACCTATTTTTCTGAAAAACATGAAGTGATTATCGGAGGCAGAACAGCAGGAAATGTAAAAGTAGACATTGCCAACAGTAAATCCATTAAAACCATGTTTGAAAAAGCTGGCAGGTTCGATGCAATTATATGCATTGCTGGTGAAGCCAAATGGGCTCCTTTTAATGAGCTGAGCGAAGAAGATTTTTATATCGGATTAAAAAGCAAATTGATGGGACAAGTTAATTTGGTACGAATCGGGCAAAATTATCTAACTCCAAATGGATCCATCACACTATCTACAGGAATTTTAGCTGATGATCCGGTGATAATGACAACTAGTGCTGCCATGGTAAACGGAGGAATTCATAGTTTTGTTAAGGCTGTGGCACTGGAGATTGAAAATGGAATTCGAGTGAATGTAGTTTCATTGGGAATAGTTGAAGATGCTTATGAAAAGTATAAAGATTTTTTTCCTGGACACAACCCCATTCCAATGAATAAAGTGGTTAATGCTTATATAAGAAGTGTTGAAGGAAAATATAATGGAGAAATAATAAAAATATATCAATAATTCATAACATGAAAAAAAGAAAAACTACCAATATTCTTTTACTGATAATTGTTATTCCATTTGTTTTTTATTTGCTGAAAGTATTGTCATTTATTTTCATCCCACTGGTTTCAGCCATGTTTATTGCTCTTTTATTTTTGCCTTTAATGAGGTGGCTTCAGGGTAAAAATGTTTCAAATATTCTTAGCATTTTTATCATCATTATTATTATTGCTACTGGTTTAAAAATAGGGGGCGAATTAATTCAACTCTCGACCAATGAAATTGTTTCAGCAAAAAGCAGTTTTTTTGTAAAGGCAGAATCCAAGCTTGTGGATTTAGTAGCCAGCATTGAATCATTTTTTGGAATGACACGGGTAGAAGGAGAAAGTATTTTAAGTCATTATATTGAAAAAAACAGCATTGCTAAAAACTTTAGTGCAACCATCGATTTTATTTTAGATACTGTATCTATGACACTGATGACGATTTTCTTTGTAATTCTAATGCTCGCTGGTTCTATTAATTTTCAACAAATAATGAATAGCACGCTTTTTGACATCAAGTATTCCTCCGTAAAAACATTCATGAAAATTGAAAAGGGTATCATTAAATTTATCAAAGTAAAATTTATCATCAGTTTACTTACGGGCATTGGATTTGGTTTGGCATGTTATTTTTTCGGCATTAGTTTTCCCATTTTCTGGGGCTTATTTGCATTTCTCATCAATTTTGTACAAATGATTGGATCTGTAATTTCAGTTATTGCATTATCACTTTTTGCGTTTATCGAATTAGACCCAACAGGAACTTTATTCTTTTTTATCCTAACCATAACCGCAGTGCAAGTTTTAATGGGAGGCGTTTTAGAACCCATTTTTATGGGAAAAACATTTTCGGTTAACGTAATTACCGTTTTGGTAATGCTCATGTTGTGGGGATTTTTATGGGGAATTCCGGGTTTAATTCTGTCCATTCCGATTACGGTTTTTATAAAAATTATTCTTGAACAATTTCCAAAAACAAAACTGATTGCTGATTTAATGTCGGGGGCAAAACAGAAAGCAAATCTTTCGGGGAAATAATGATAATTTCAGTACCTGTGTGGTTTTATGTCACCAATTATTAGGATATCCATTGACTTTGCATTTTAATCATCAAGGGCTAAAATATATGTAACAATATTGCCATGTTGGGGTCTTTTATTTACAGTAATAAATCCTAAGATCCTAATCATGAACTTTTACAATTTAAAAAATTCCTTCCGACTTATTACAAAACACGTTGGATTTGCCAGCCTTAATATGCTGGGGCTTACCATTGGATTGGTTAGTTGTTTACTCATCATCTTGTACATTAATTTTGAATTGGGTTTCGATCGCTTTCACGAAAAAGGAGAACGCATTTACAGGGTGGTAATGAAACAGCCGGGTAATCAGGTAAGGGGCAGTTCATCTGATTGGTGGATTGTTGCACCAGCAATTCTTAAACCAACCTGGGAAAGTGAATTCCCGGAAATTGATCAGGTAACAAGAACACGCTGGCAAACCTGGACTTTTAATCTGGAAGATGAATTTATCAATGAAAGACTTTTGGCAGTTGATCCTGAATTTTTCGACATCTTCTCATTTAAACTAAAATCCGGAAATAAAAATGAAGTTTTTAAAGAACTATATTCGGTTGTCATTTCACAAGAAAAAGCAAAAAAATATTTTGGTGATGAAGATCCCATTTCAAAAATAATCACACGAAATGATGGTAAACAATTATTTGTAAGCGGAGTTTTAGATGAAATTCCGAATAACTCGCATTTGCAATTCGACATGTTAGTTTCATTTCAAACCCTCGAATCAGTTTTGGGCAGAAGCTTAATTAGCGACAACTGGCTCAACAATGGTTACCCCACCTATTTAACCATGCACAAAAATACTAATCTGGAAGCCTTTGATGCCAAACTCAGAAAATATGACATTACCGGCTTTAACGATAAAGAGTGGTCATTTCATCTTCAACCACTGTACGACATTCATTTTAATCGAAATATCAGGGGGACCGGAGATATGGGAACCATCATGATTTTTATTTCGATAGGTGTTTTTATTTTATTGATCGCTTGTTTTAATTACATCAACTTATACATCGCTTATTATCGCGAACACACCAAATACATCTCTATTAAAAAAGTAGTAGGGGCTTCACGTAAACAACTGGTTCAACAATTCATGAATGAATCATTACTTATGGTGCTTATTTCTTTTGCAACCTCAGTTTTTATAGTTTGGCTGGTACTTCCTTTTTTCAACGATTTCCTGGGGCAAGAACTTAAGTTTAATTCCATTTGGCAAGCTGAAGTTTTATTGATCAGCTTTGGAATTGTTATTTTAATGGCATTAACCTCTGGATTGTACCCGGCCATTTTACTGGCGAGTACCAAACTTACCAATGCCATGAAAGGCGGTATTGAAAAACTCTCAAAAAATGGACGGTTAGTTCGTAAATTTATTGTTGTTATTCAGTTTTCTGTTTCTATACTTTTAATTGTGTTTACACTTACGGTTTTCAGGCAGTTGAAATTTACAACCACTAAAAGTTTGGGACACAGGCAAGATCATATCATTTATTTTTCTGCAGGAAAGGTTAATAAACAACTTGCAGAATTTAAGCAGGAGTTACTTAAAAACCCCAATATTGCAAAGGTTTCAGCTTCATCCGGAATACCTTCACGTTTGGGTTGGTCCAATATTCCTATCTGGAAAAATCAGGCCGAAGGAGATAATCCGTTTTTTTATCGATTAAGAGTTGATTTTGATTTTATGGAACTTTATGAAATAGGAATGCAGGAAGGACGTATGTTTTCAAAAGAAGTTTTAAGCGATGATGGAAATGCTTACATTTTGAACAATGCCGCTGTAAAAAGATTAAATTTTAAAAACCCAGTTGGAGAAGGGTTTGGGTTTAATAAAAAAATGGGCGCCGTTATAGGAGTTTGTAAAGATTTTCATTTTGAGTCGTTGCACAAACCTATTACCCCGCTTGGTATTGGAGTAGACGAAAAAAATTATTTCAATTATATTAGTGTAAAACTAAATAACGCTGATTTCCAGAAAACCATTCATCAAATTGAAAAAGTCTGGAAACAATTTGCACCCAACTCTCCTTTTGATTATTCATTTTTGGATGAACGTCTTGAACGACTTTATGCAAAGGATAGGCAACTTTCAAAAAGCTTAAAATATTTTTCTTTGATGGCCTTAATCATTTCCTGTCTTGGGATATTTGGTTTGATGTCTTTTTCTTTAAGAGAAAAATCCAAAGAGATAGGCATTAGAAATGTGCTGGGATCTTCATTTATGGCTCAATTTGGTAACTTAACCAAAGAAATTATCATCATCATTGCATTTGCAACGATGCTTGGGGGTACACTTGGATGGGTCCTTTCAAACAATTGGTTAAATAATTTTGCATATCATTTTGAGATGGGCTGGAATATTATCTTTTTTTCAGTTATTATTACACTACTGATGACCATTATCCCAATCAGTTATAAACTGATCAAGTCAATAAAAGCAAGTCCAATTGATAGCTTAAGAGCAGAATAAAAAAACTCTTCGATACAAATTTAAATGATTTCACTCAAGCTACAGAAGTTGTGGGCATTGAATATAAAGCTTATAAAAAACTCAAAGTAAAAGAACAGAAAAATCGCATCTTGTTTAGAGCTTTAATCGTTAAATTATTAAACTAAAATTTTAAGGTTTCAAAATAGTAAGTTTCCAGGTATTGAATAACAACCTCCGCTAAAATTTCAGCAAATTCGATTCTACCAACAACATCCTCTCTTAGCGCTATACCTATCTCAACCTGAATACCGTCAACGGTGCTCCCCGCTACAGCACTATGTTTTTGGGTATTAAAACCACCACTAAACAAAGGCTCATTTTCTTTCGGAAATGGAATTTGCTGACTAGGAACAGTGGTATAGCCCTTATTCATTAACATGCTCCCGAAACTTTCCGGGCCTCTTAATAGATCAATATAAGAAGCAGATTTTAGGTTATCACCAATCAGGTGTTTGATACTACTGTATTCATAAAAACTTTCGTCATTTAAAAATTCATCCGCAAAACGCAACTCCTCTCCCGAAACCAGATAACCTAATTCAATTCTTTCCACTTTGTGCCGGTGTCCATGGAGATCAATATAAAGCCCTTTTCCAAACTTCTGCTGAACTTCAGTAACGGCGCTATCAATATAATGATGAAATTCTGCCCATGCAATTTCTGGCTGTTTATGCCCTGTGGCAGCTTCTTCGATATTTCTGTTAGGATCTAATTTTGACCTGTGCAGATGACTAATAATCAAATAAGGATATAAACCGGTAAGCTTAAAAATATGCTCTCTTATGGCTTTACCTATTTCAATGGTGTGAATATCCTGATTTTTTGAGCAACGAGTGCAGGTTCTGTCAGGAATATCAATGGGTTTAAGCATTCCATCATGAGGGATGGAAATGACTAAAGGCATATTGCCCTCTACATATTCAACATAATTCTTTGTACCGAAAGCATGATTGTAAGGAGCCTGGCTCTTGGCTTGCTTTTCTGCAGAAGTTAAGAAAAGGATAAGCATAAAAAAATATAGGTTTTTCAACATCGTGTTAATCTTAATTTAAAAGGGATAGCGCTTGCACTCGTTGCTCAAAAATCAGACCAAAACAGCTGCTCATTGGTCGATCTTTTTTATTTGAATTTTTATCGCTCAATAAAGACATAATATACATCTGCAATTGAGATGCTTAACCTTTTATTATTAATAATACAGTACTTCCAGATTTAGCATACCCTCCATAATTGTGATGACAAAACTGTGCTTAATTAACTCATCCACTAGTGCTGATATAACTCAATTTTGAGATGGTTTTCATGATAAAATATTTATTAGGGATGTTAGGAAAAATAAGCTATATGTCGTGTTCAAATCATGATCGTTATTAGAATCTTATGGGGGAAATAATGTTGTTAATTGAGCATCTATTTAAAATTGAGGATTCGTTGGTCTAGATCCCAAAAAGTTTTCTTTCCTATAATATAAGATCTGCAGCATAGAATTTACTTAAAATACAAAAATAGCCAACATTAGTAAACGCTGAATATTACAAGCAAACATATTTAATTTTTCTAGATATAAAATTTTTCTACCTTTGTTAAAAAAAGTAAAATGCGTACGATTAAAACCGAATACCTTTCAAATGATGAATGTTGGGGAATTCAAATAAACGGAATGCTCCATTGTCAAAATTGCAAATGGACCGGCATTAGTGCTTGCGAAGGTAAAAACATTGTTAAAACTCACCGAAATTCAAAAGGTTATAAAATTGAAGATAACGGCATCAATATCCAGGATTACGATCCGGCCTTTGACCAATCATTAAAAACACAAAGTCTGACGGGTTAACCCGAATTTACTTTTTTACGGTTTTCAAACTCAATTCATCCAATTGCTCCTGAGCAATTTCTGAAGGTGAATCAATCATCTGGTCACGTCCTGCATTGTTTTTCGGGAAAGCGATAAAATCGCGAATGGAATCCGAACCCCCGAATAAAGCAACCCAACGGTCGAAGCCAAAAGCAACACCACCGTGAGGAGGTGCACCAAATTCAAAGGCGTTCATCAAAAAGCCAAATTGTGCTTGCGCATCTTCTTTGCTAAAGCCAAGCACCTCAAACATTTTTCCTTGCAGTTCTTTATTAAAAATACGAATGGAACCGCCACCAATTTCAACGCCATTAATTACCATATCATAAGCATTGGCGCGAACTTTTCCGGGATCGCTGGCAAGCAATTCAACATCTTCTTTTTTGGGGGAGGTGAAAGGATGGTGCATGGCATGAAATCTCCTGGTTTCTTCATCCCACTCCAATAATGGAAAATCGACCACCCACATGGGTTTAAAAATATTGGGGTTTTTCAAGCCCAATTTTTCCGCCATTTCCAACCTTAATTCGCTAAGTTGTTTTTGAACTTTTTCCGTTTCCCCCGAAAGCACCAACAATAAATCACCGGCTTTGGCATCCATTTTTTCTGCCCATGCTTTGAGTGCATCCTGATCGAAAAATTTATCGACGGAAGATTTGAATGTGCCATCAGGATTACATTTTACATAAACCATTCCTTTGGCACCTATTTGAGGCTTTCGAACAAAATCAGTGAGTTTATCCAACTCTTTTCTTGAGTAGTCGGCACAACCTTCTGCACAAATTCCTACAACCAATTCAGCATCATCAAAAATTTGAAAACCTTTGTTTTGAGCCACGTCATTTAACTCAACAAATTTCATTTCAAACCTTAAATCGGGTTTATCGCTGCCGTAAAATTTCATGGCATCGGCATAAGTCATGCGCGGAAATTCTGCTACCTCAACATTTTTTATTTCTTTAAATAAATGACGCGCTAGGCCTTCAAAAGTGTTCAAAACATCTTCCTGCTCAACAAAGGCCATTTCGCAATCGATTTGGGTAAATTCCGGCTGACGGTCGGCACGTAAGTCTTCATCTCTAAAACATTTTACCAACTGATAATAACGATCGTATCCTGCTACCATCAACAATTGCTTAAAAGTTTGTGGCGATTGCGGCAGGGCATAAAACTGATTTTTATTCATGCGCGATGGCACTACAAAATCTCGGGCACCTTCCGGAGTAGACTTAATCAAATATGGGGTTTCTATTTCGAAAAAATTTTGCGAATCCATGTACTTTCGGGTTTCTATCGACATGCGATGACGCAATTCCATATTTTTACGAAGCGGATTTCGTCGTAAATCCAAATATCGATATTTCATCCTGAGTTCATCGCCTCCATCAGTTTCATTTTCGATGGTAAAAGGAGGTGTTTTCGACTCGTTTAATATGTTTAATTCCTCAACTGTAATTTCGATTTCGCCAGTAGGTATTTTTTTATTTTTATTGCTACGTTCTTCAACCATGCCCGTTGCTTGTATTACAAACTCCCGTCCTAATTTTCGCGCTCTGAGGCATAACTCTTTATCGGTTTCCATATTAAAAACCAGTTGGGTAATTCCGTATCGATCACGCAGATCAATAAAAGTCATTCCCCCCAGATCTCTCGATTTTTGAACCCATCCGCTTAATGTGGTTTTTTCACCAACATTATTCATGTTTAATTCTCCGCAAGTGTGTGTACGCAACATATGGTTTTTCTTTATGATTAAAATCAGTGCGAAATTACAAAAAATACTAAGCTAAATTTATTGCAAAATTTGAGTTCCTCAATTCCAAATGAAATAATATTTTATCCCTTCATTTTCTTTGCTTATCCAAAGAAAACGAAGCAAAAGAAAAGACAATTTTTCCAAGGTATTTTTTGTTAACACAAAAACCACATTTGATTTTCTAAATTTCTTACAAGGCTTCAGAAATTTTTAACGAAAATCAAATATTATACTGCGGAAAAACTATGGTAAGAATAAAATACTTCCACCATCAAACAAAGGCCCATCATAAAGTTCAATAATTTCATAGCCTAGCTGCTCAATAAATTTTTGTAACTGTTCACCTTTTGGATAATACTTTAAGCTACCGATGATAAAAAACTGATTTTCGAGCACTCCAACACAACCACCTATAAATCCATTTTTAAAACCAGGTAATTGAATCCCCTTGGGATCTGTGTAAAAAACATCAAGGTTAACTTCTTCAAGTTGTTTTGTAATTCCTTTATCAGAAGTAATGAATTGATCATCTTTTAAGGCTATTAAATTGCATCGGGTATAGGCTTGTTCAACATGAATTTGTTGTAATCCCCATGCTAAATCTTTAACCGCCAACTCAGTATATTTTAAATTATGAATGAGTAATTGAGCGGCAGATACAATATTGTAGGCAGCTGTTTCTGGATATTTTTGACCGACGATCTGTTCACCTAAATGGAAAGAAATTTCGTTCATTCTCAAAATATGCTTGAACTTTTCCGGAAGGTTTGGAGCAACAACAATATCATTTTTCAATTGGCTGATAAAAATATCGGGATGACCCGAAATGGCAGCATAGGTAATTCCGGAAGTTTCTAACTCAAGCAAATTTCCGTATTTCGACAAATTGGTTTTTGCTACTTCAGGTATTTTTTTATCAATTACGATCAAGCGCATAATTTCTTTTTTCCAATTTTGAATTGGTAATGAATTTAACTTTTTTAAACTTCTTTTGAAGCATTAACTTATTTTTTGATTCGTAACCAACCGCATAATTTAGTTCTTTTGGGTTCACTGAAATAATCAAAAATTGCCCATCAAACCTAATCTGATCTAACTTTTTACGCCAAATCTCGGTAAGTACCAGTTCTCGAAAAGATGGATGAAAAGGTCCTGCCACTAAATCTGATCCACTCAATAACCCTTCTGAAGGGTGCAAGCCAATGCGTAATATTTTTATTTCTGATTTCTCAAAAATTTCAATGATTTCTGAGGTCCAGTTAATCGCTTCATCCATTGCCAAAGCTTGATAATCTCCTTGATGATACATTTCTTCAAGTTTGGTTCCTTTAATTACTAGGGTTGGGTAAATTCGTGTATTTTCAGCGCCAAGGTCAATAATTTTTTGAGCAGTAAAAATAGCTTTTTCTTTGGTGTCGCCAGGCAAGCCAATCATCATTTGCAAACCCAAATTCATTCCGTAATCCTGAATAAGCTTTGCCGCCTTAATTGTATCGCTAACTGTATGTCCTCGTTTTGATTTTTTCAAAACTTCGTCATCCATTGATTGGGCGCCCAATTCAACCGTTCCAACTTTATACTTTTTTAGTAATTCCAACACCGCTTTATTAATATAATCCGGACGGGTTGAGAGCCGGATATTATGGATGGAACCATTGCTTAAAAAGGGCTGTGCAAGAGATAAATATTTTTCTTGATCAGCAATTGGAATTCCGGTAAAATTTCCTCCAAAATAAGCCAATTCAATATGTGAGTTTTTAGGAATGGTTTTTAAATGCGAATGTATGGTTTTAAGAACATCCTCTTTATCCGCGATTTTCATTTTTCCGGAAATTTTTCGTTGGTCGCAATACAAACATTGAAATGGGCAGGCCAGTTCGGGAATAAAAATAGGGATAACAAAAGTTTTCATGGGTTTCATTATAGTTAAATCATGTTAAAACTTTAAAAAAACAGAAAAATTCAATATTTTTGTATTAAATTATTATCAAACAAGTTGCAGGTATTATACACATTTAACATTATTGCACATGAGAAAACAAATTTTCAACACTGGTATTATTGCGATATCCTTGTTAGCGCTGCTTTTCGCGGGAACCAGCTGTAAAAGTAAGCAAAAGCTAGCCGCGGAGCAAGCAGCCGTAGCCTACGCTCAAAAAGTTGACCAAGCAAAAACAGATTTATTGGAAATCATCAATGATGATGGATCGATGACTATTGAGCAAAAAGAAAATAGACTTAACGTTATCAAAGGATTAAACATTGATGATGCTGAAGTTAATGATTTAATTAAAAAAGCTGAAGATGTTTTAGCTAAACTAAAAGATGAAAGAGACGCAACTATGCGTGCTGAAGCAGAAAAACAGAAATTCGTTTCTTTAAACAATTCAGTTTTATCAAATTTCAGATCCGTTGCAAATGCAGGCACATTTATGGTTGCTAACAACCGGATAGAAGAAGCATTAAAATTATTTGCTTCCGAAGATATTCCAGTATTAATTATCATTAGTCAGGAAAACGGAATGAAAGATTACGACCGTCCAACTACCATTAAAAAATATCTAGAGTACTTAAAAGATGTGAAAAATTTTGATACTGGGATAGAAAATCTTGTTTTGGACAACAACGGAAAAATAACTGAAATTGAATTAATTAAAAAATAACGCACCATGTCAAAATTAAAAATATTATTAATTGCGGTATTCTGTGTTGCATTTGCCGCAAACACCTTTTCGCAGAACCAAATCAGTCCGGAAAGAAAGCGTGCTATTGATAGTCTGGCTCTTGAAAAAATCAGGGATCTGAGCAAATATATATCTATTGTTGGAAGTAAAGAAACACCATTTTCAGAGGCAAACAGAGTAATTGATCGTACCCTAGAATTGTTCGCTGATGATGCACAAATTGGAGTTTCATCTTTATACCGCCCTAAAATTGAATATTTTGGAGTAAGAGGATATTTAGAGCATTTAATGGCTTTAAACTATGATAAAATCACCATTAGCTGGTACAATATTCAGTACATCAGCGACCTTGAATTACAACCCGACGGACGCTATGTGGGAGTAATTACCATTTATCAAAGATTTGAAGGTGAATCAAGTGATGGATTATCATATAAAGACACAACAAAAAAAGACATCACCGTTTATGTTGAAAGAAAACAAACACAAATTGGTGGTAAACTAATCGGTTTCTGGGATGTATTGTTAGGGGATGTGAGAGTAACCGAAACAGCAAAATGAAATTAAGAACTGTTTGCCTTGTATTTATTCTGTTTATCGGATCTAGCATTCAATCGCAAATAATTGACAAATTTGTTGACGATGAGAGTATGCTGTATGCTCACACTAAACAAGTCAATCAGTTTTTCAGAAGATTTAATGGAGAGGAGGATCGCTACGGCAATCGCCTCTCCATGAATGATCCCTTGCTCAAAAATCAAGAATTTAGAAAAGAATTCATCAGCATCCTTTTCGATAAGGAAAGCAACATCATCAACCGGAATTTAAAAACAGAATTTATAAATGAAGTTGTAGATACAAACCAACCTTGTTTTTTAGATTTTCATGGTGGAAATTGGTTTGCTCAGGTAAAAACACTTTTTATTTACAAAGGCCAAGAAACTGAGTGTACACTATTTTTAAAATTGCAAGAGGAAAAGGTAGGTTCGAAATGGGTAATCACAAACGTTTTATTTAAGCCATTTAGCTCTTATTTTGTTAGCACTGATAGTCTTACTGAATCACAACAAAAATTTTTACACCCCCTGAGTCATGAACTTGATTTCATGAATTTAAATAAGGTGTTTCGACAGGATCAGATTATAGAACAGTATGCGGAAAGTGGATATAGTCCTGATTTTTTAAGTATCTTTATTTATGAGTTTCGAAAAGGGAATTTAAAATTTAATAATATATTGGAAGTAAAATTTCATGTATTTCAGGTTGAAAACTGGTATTTTGAATTATCAGAGTTTAACAGAAAAAACAATAATTCGGGATGGTTGATCTCCAATCTTCTAAAAATTTCAGAAACAGATAAAGAGGTACTGAAAAAGTTCATTTACCAAAACTAATTTCAATTCTTTATGTTAAAGAAGGTTTTCTTTACAATCGGATTTTTATTAAGTATTAATTTAACAATTAATGCGCAGGAAGAAATATACACCCAACGCGATATTGATATTTATAAAAAAGAAGCCACACAACTTGTAAATTATTTCGAGTTCACCCTCAACCTTGTCGGGAGTAAAAATACCTTAGCTAAAGAAAAAGACATTATCATCAATCAAAGTTTTTTGAAAATATTTTTGGATGAAAATGTACAGATTGAGGATGATTTGGATGAATACCGAACAGTTCCTACAAATAAAAATGTACAGGCTTACCTCAAAGACATTGATTTCTTTTTTACCAATGCCGAAATGAATTTTACGATTGAAGAGGTAAGCCATCATTTAACTGAAGACCATAAACTTTTCTTCAAATTCAAGATTAATCGAAATTTGATTGGAAACCTGATTAATGGTGATTCAATTAATACCAACAAAGTCCGTTTCATTGAAATCAATTTAGACGATGCATTACAGGATTTAAAAATTGCCAGTATTTACACCACTAAATTAAATGAGAATGAGGAGCAAAGAAATTGGTGGAATTCAATCTCAGAAAACTGGAAGAAAATATTAGGCCAAAATCGATTTATTAATGACTCAATTTATTTACACGAGTTGATCACATTTACCGATTCAACTTATGTAATTTTAGCGGATAGTTTCCAAATTGTTCAGCTCGATAGTTTGTTGATGAATGAATTTGATACACTCGCCTTACCTTCTTACGACAGTCTTATTCAATATTATAATGACACGGTAATTTTTGATCCGACTTCACTCTATGAGCATTTAAGTGAAATACTCAATATGCCTGAACTTAATTTGAATGAATATCCCCAAATTGAAGATTTATTGCCATTATCCAAGCTCTCAAATTTAAGAAAGGTCGACATCTCAAATACCAAAGTGCATGATTTGAGTCCAATCAGAAATTTAACGAAACTGGAATCTTTAATTTGCTCCGGATCCAAGATTGAGTCTCTTTTTCATTTACGCTATCTAACAAATTTAAAAGTCCTTAATCTGAACCGAACCCTGGTTAGCAAACTTGACGAATTACATCATCTCGACAAGCTTGAACAACTATATTTAAGCCATACAAAAATCGATAGTCTTGATCCCATTGCAGCATTAAAAAATTTGCAAGATCTCAGATTTTCAAATACTAAAATTTCAGACCTAAAAACCTTAAGTAATTTAATCGGACTGGAAGTTTTACATATTGATGCTACTACTGTTAATTCGATTGAACCATTAAAAGATTTGAAAAACTTAAGAATTTTGGTGATGGACAATACGAAAGTTGATCAACTGGAACCACTCTTGAATCATAATAACTTAAAACAAATTTTTTGTGATAATTCATTGATTTCTCCTACCGAGGCCAATCAATTCATGAAAGCCAATCCGCAAACATTGGTAGTTTTCCAATCCGCAGAATTAAATGCATGGTGGGACAATTTAAATTCAACCTGGAAAAATATTTTTAAAAAGTATATTTATTTGGATGAGCAGCCTACAAAGGCTCAGCTTCACGAATTGATTAAACAAAAAATTATTGATATAAGTAAGCGATCTGAAATTTCAAATTTAGAACCGCTCAAAAAACTCATTTATCTGCAACATTTAAATTGTTCCGAAACTTCCATTTCTAATCTGGAGCCACTATCTGATCTCATCGATCTCAAATATCTCGATTTATCACACACGAATATTCATTCAATTGCTCATTTAAAAAACTTAAGTAAACTTGAATCTTTATATTTTTCAAGCACTTCGATAAGTGATTTGAGTCCGTTATTAAACCTCGATTTCCTACAACAAGTTCAAGGTGAATTTACGGAAGTAAAAGACCTGAGTCCACTAGCAAAACTAGCAAATTTAAAATTTGCTTACTTTGATAACACTAAAGTTGAACAATTAGATTTTCTGAATTTTGATTCTGAGAATAAAGAATTGGTGGTGGTTTATCAAACCAGGTTTCTGCAAAATTGGTGGGAATCCATAAGTGAGAATTGGAAAGAAGTATTCACCAAAAAGCTTAATATAAAAAGTGATGAATTGTCTAAAGAATTCTTGCAGCAAATTGCCGATATTAAATCTTTGGACATCAGCAATAACATACAACTTAAAACACTTGAGCCACTCAATGTTTTATCCACTCTTAAAGAATTAATTTTCTCGGGTACCCAAATATCAAATTTAAAACCTTTAGAAAACCTAAAGCGATTATCGAAAATTACTTGTGCAAATAATCCCATTAGCGAGTTAAGTGCGATCATGAATTTACCTAACTTGAATTATCTTGATATTTCAAACATTCCGATTCGTGATTTCGAGCAAGTGCAATTTATGACCAGTCTTGAAACCCTAATTTGCCCTGGTACTCAAATTAAAAGTTTAAAATATCTTGAGTACCTCAGAAACCTCAAAACACTCGAATGTTTTAATACCAATATTAAAAATTTGAATGCCCTCGAAGGTATACAACTTGAAGTATTAAAATGCTATAACACGGGATTAAATCAAAAGAGAGTTTCAAAATTTAAGGCAACTCATCCCCTTACCGAAGTGGTTTATTATTAATCAAATCATGGAGAATATTTCAGATAATATCATCATTCGGGAATTCAAATTATCGGATTACGATCTTTTAATTGCTTTATGGAAACAAGCTGGTCTTCCATTCAAACCTAATGGCCGCGACTCAAGAGCAAGCATGAAAGAGGAGTTAAAAAAAGGTATTGCCTCTATTCTAATTGCTGAAAAAGATGGGATGGCAATAGGAACAGTTTTCGCTACTCACGACGGTCGAAAAGGTTGGATTAACCGACTGGCTATAATACCAGAATTCAGAAAAAAAGGTATCGGAAGATTATTAGTTGAAAAGGCTGAGAAAGTTTTAGCCGAAAAAGGGATCGGCATAATTGCCTGCCTGATCGAAGAATACAACCAAACTTCGTTTGAAACATTTCAGAAATTAGGATATGTGAAATTTGAAGGAATTCATTATCTCACCAAGCGGATACATCCTGATATTTAAACCTCTACTTTGTTGTAACCCTCAATCCAATAGAATGACTAGAAAATTCGGGCGCATACAAACACTGAATTGTACTAATTCCGTTTGAAAAACTTCCATTTTGCGTTACGAACATTTCATTTTCGAAAACATAAGTTCCAGATCGTAAATGATCTAAATAATAATGAGTGGCCGCATCCGTATGACTTTTATAAAATCCTACACCACCTTCGTAACGATAGCCCGACATCACCTCAATAGGTTCGAAGGCGCTGGCACGCATATCTTTAATGTGCACAAAGTCCAAATCTCTGTCAACCTTAATAACCATTCTTGAAACAATTTTATCTCCAATCTGAAACTTAAAATTAGCATCTACTGTTTTTAAAACAGCTCCATTTTCACCTGTTTCTTTAACATATATTTGTTTGCCAATTTGGAGAGCGTTTTCATTAGCTTTTACACTATCCAAACTTGAAAAATATTGCCAGTGCATAGCTCCCCACGCAATTTGCTTGTTTGGGTTTTTAAGCTCAATGCGTCCCATCTCAGGTTTAATTTCAGGGGCAAACCAGTCTACCTGAAAATAAGAAGTTCCCGCTTCTACATTTTCAACCTGTACCTTTTCTCCACCCAAAACAACCTCAACGATCTTGTTATCATCAAACAGTTGGGGTGCATCTAACATGATCGCATTTACAGCTTCAACAGAGGCTTTTGGGGTTGCCCAAATTTGCGTTTGCTTTTGTTTGATTAACCATTTTTTTAATAGATCCACGATCTTCTGGTCTTGGCTAATTTCATGAAAAGCTTCAATGATAATGGCTTGTGTTTCGATGGGTTCCTGATACCAATAATAGCCCGTTGATCTATTCCAGTACATTCCCATTTCATCATCGATATTTGCGCGCTCTTTTAACGATTTTAAAATAAGTTCGGCTGTTTCAACATCTCCATTTCTAAACAACGTGAGTGCCATCATGGCTTGTAAATAATTACTTCGCTGAGGCCAAAATTTCTGTACCTGACTCAAATAATATGCTTTAACTTTGTCGAATTCCTCTGTTTTATGATTTAGGTTTTCGTTGAGACTTAAAATAAATAAATGCTGAATTTGAAGGTTTGCCAAATGATTAAGTTCAAGATTAATATCCTTCTGATTTTTGAGTTGCCTATAATTGAGAATAAATTCCTGGTTTAAAAAATTCATCGCCTTTTTTGTGGCTTCTTCTACTTGCTTTTTAAAATGAGGATGGACTGCATTTCTCGACTGTAAACCAAGCAATCCTTTTATCACAAACTGAGTGATGTATTGGCTTCCTTGCATCCCTTTAAACCAGGCCCAGGAACCATCTGAAAGTTGCAATTTCAGCAATTTATCAAACTTGGTATTCAACTTTTGGCTAATGGAATTTTCATCAAAAAACAATGCTAGTTTTCGCTTTCTTTCTGTTTCATTTTGGGCATCTGTTAGCCATGGAGTTTCTGCCAATAATACGCTTTTTAATTCCTGATTTTTCTCCAAATTAGAACGAAGGGCATCTGCTTCAAGCAATCTCCATTGTTCAAATATTTGTTTGATTTTAGGGTTTGAATTTAAGAGCTGTGACGCCATCGAATTGACATAAAAACCCAGATAGAGTGATACGGCATTCTCGTGTTGATCCTCATCTACATAAGGCAAGGACTGAATAGCATACCAGGCAGGATTTGAAGTCATTTCAAGTTTTAAATGATGATGCTTGATGCCCTTACTTTCAGAATTTAAGAGCCGATCAAACGTCATATTTTTATGTGCATTCGGCTTCAGATGAATGGGCAAACTTTCTGTTACTAAAATTTTATTGGGTAATACCGGAATAATCCGTTCTTCACCATCACTATGGTTTTTTGAAGATGCAATGACTCGATAAGTGATAGCCTGAATACCAGAAGGAACAACCATTTTCCATTGCTTACTGATAGACCCACGAGCTCCAATTTCAAATTGTTGCACTTTGGAATCGAGAATGATCCCTTTAATTGATTTCATGGTTTGGGCATCAAATAAGTCAAGGGTCACTTCGCCATTCAATTTCTCCGCTGAAAGGCTTATTATTTTAGTGCTAAAAAACAAGGTGTCACCTTCTCTAAAAAAACGTGGAAAATTTGGGCTGACCATTAATTCTTTTTGCGTAATTACCTCTTTTGTGAGCTGAGCAATTCTTAAATCTTTGGTATGAGCCAAAGCCATAAATTTCCATCTACTAAGTGCCTCAGAGCTTGTAAATTTAATACTGATATTCCCATTTTTATCCGTTTTTAAATCAGGATAAAAGAAGGTGGTTTCGCTAAAGTTTTTTCGAATTTGGGATTCTTTATTTTCAGTTGTTTTCAACTCAGATACTGGAATGATTTCTTCAACATTAGACATTTCATAAGCTTCAGTCTCAAATTCAATCTCGTCATTTACAACACTCATCGTACTTCTTCCCATGTACATTCTTGAGCCCATCACCTCCCAATAAAACCGCAATTCTAATATTTCTAATGGTCTGCTATACCATGGAAAATATTTTTGATTTCGTGTTATTCCTGAACCCGTTCCAAAACCATAATTTGAACTCCAAAAAATATGATTGTAATCATAATTTTGCAATGAAAAATTCCAAGCATGTGGTTTTAATTTATCAAGAGAAGCATCCATCATGGAGCAAAGGAGTTCTGCACTTACAGCCTCCTTTTTGTTTCCGGTGATTTTAATTTTCCACGCTTCTTTTGAACCAGGTTTAAGCACAGAGCGAAAAGTTTCTAAGCTAATATTTAATTTTCGCGACGGGTCAGAAACAGTGATTTGTTCTCGTCGCGAATAAATTTCATTGTCAATTATAAACAAAACATTTAGTGTTAACTCACCAGCTAAATCTTTCATTATCGGAAAAGCAATCTTTTGTTTCTCATTTTTGAGCGATAACCACTTGCTCAAAACAACTTTGTTTTTGTGTTGAAACTCATACAGGACTTTCACATTTTTTTTACTCGAGCCAATTATAAAATTCAGGGTATCTCCAATGTTTAATTGGTTTTTATCCAATACAAAAAACTCAATCTGAGGGAAAGGCATTTGAGCTTGTTCAGCAGCATACAAAGTAAAATTCCTGCTAATTTCTACTTCGGTATCGTAATCATCCTCCGAAATTAATACCATTTTATATCTACCCGAAGACCACGATTTAAGATCTTCGATTTTCACCCCTTTTACTTCACCTGTATTAATTTCTGCCTGGAAAACCTGATGATCAATTTCCCAATGTTCTTCATCGTTTTCATTATCAAACTGATCATTGGGAAAATAGGTGTAAAAAGTTTCGTCATCGGTCATAAAATAATCGGGTCGTTGCCAGCTGCGTTTTTTAAACACACGAGTTGGTTCCTTCAACTTGAAAACACTCACACTTACATTAACAATTTGTTTTTGAGCTCTTAAATTTTGAGCAGTAATTTCCACAAACCCATCCCCTTCTTTATTAAAATTTTCCGTGAGATTTGTTTCCAATACCAAATCTGAATAAGCCAGGCGCAAGTTGGTTTCTGCTTTTTGGGTTTCTCCACTCAAATCACTTAACTCCACTTCAATTTGAAAATTAAAAGCCGAATGACGATCTTCATTCATTTCTTCATCAGACAATGCCTTAAAATCAAAAGTAAAATTGCCAAACTCATCGGTTTGAAATTCCCCAAAAGTAATCTGATGTTGTTCAATGTTAGGGCGAGAAAAATACCAGTAATAAAGCTGATAATAGCTTCGATTAATGCTAAATTTCCCTTTGGCATTGGTCAATGGAGTACCTGAAAAAGTGGTGGCTTTACCAGTTATTTTTACGATATCATTTAAGCGATATTGACTTTTTAAGGTATCAAAAACAATTTCGAAATTAGGGCGCTTGTATTCTTCAACACTAATCCAAACCGATCCTGTATTGCTTTTAATGAGCATCCGGCCATTCAAAACATTTTCAGGAATAATGAATTCTCCACTAAATGAACCAAACTCATTTGATGTTTTAGAAATTTCCGTTATTTTCTGATGGTTCACATCAAAAAATATTATGTCATTTTTTTGCTGAGGAGCAACTATGTATTGATCACCCTCTTTCGCATAAACAATACCTTTAAAATAAACCGTTTGCCCGGGACGATAAATACTGCGATCGGTAAAAAATTGAGTTTTATAAACTTTTTTAATTGAACCGCTTTTCAAGCTACCATTGTGTGGCACTCGTTTTTCAACAAGGGTGTCAGCACCTTTTGATAAAATAAAACGATACGACTCATTAATTCGCAATTCGTTAAGCCTAATATAACCATTCGAAGAAGAAATCAATGATGCATTATGTTTCCATTCCCATTTTCTTAGGCTAAAATTGTATTCACCTGTTTGAACTTCAAGTTTAACATTCTTTTTGGAAAACCTGTTCTACGATCCAGCATAAAAAGATCCATGGCTCTACCAATATCATCCCTTTTAATAAAACTCAAATTTGAAGCCCAAAACTTGTTTATACAAATTAGGGAATCGGGATGAAAATCAGCATCAGAAGAAGCCAACAAAACATAATATCCCAGCTCTATTTCAGGAATTAGAAGTTGCAAATTATGCGATTGGTAATCCATTTCATCGGGGAGTGTTTTCGACCATTCAAGAATAGGTTTCAAAGCCAAATAATGCTTTAATTCCTCATCATTATTCAAATCCTGATCAACTTCTTCATTCTTTAAATAGCTTAATTTAGAAATCCGAAAATGAAGTTTGCCTATATTTTTATAGGTGAGTGACGACAAAATAGGTTCATCGGGTAAATTCACTTCTTTTAATACCAAATCCAGTTCCTGATTATTAATTTTTTTGATGAGTTCTGTGCAAGCCTTTCCACCTAAAGTTTTGGGGAATTTCTGAATGTTTTCTCGACAAATTTCAAGCGCTTTTTTTAATTCCCATCTGTATTCAGTATTTTTAAATGGATCATATTTCAAACCATTGTTAACATGAATCGACGCAATTTGGTAGTTGATTTCTGCGGAAACTGCAAGATGTCTATTTCTATAAGCAAGTTCACTTAATGCAGTTAAATACTCCATTTGTTTTTTCGGATGAAAAGTATTGAATACAAACTGTAATCTGTTATTTTCTGCTTTGGCCAAAGCAATAGAATTGGCATGTTGTTGATGCATCCGCACTAAGGACTGATGAATCTTTAAGGCTTGCATTCGATAATCGGTCGGATCTTGAATTTCAATTTTTAGAGATAAAAATTTATCGGTAGGAATTAAAAAATGAGATCCTTCATTATTTCTATCAGATGTTAGTTCTTGAATATTTTCAGTAAAATACTTGATAGCTCTTTGTGCTAATAAATCAAATAGGGTTGGATAATAAATCGTACTTAATGAATCATTAAACAGGACCGACTTCAATTGTGCTATCGAAACTGAATAAAGCAAATCAGCACCCTCCAGCGAAGCTAAATAATGTTTTTGTGATCGTTCAAGAAAGTTATTTTTAGTCCAATTTTGTATGTCTTCACTTGGTTCAGAAAGTAGTTGTGTTCTTTGATTAATTTTCCAACGATTATTTCGATAATAATCATAATAAAAATCACCCAAAAAAGAATTTAATATCTGAAGTTGTGGCGTTTTTGCCCGAGTAATTTCTTGTTTTAGCTCAGCAACAAATTGATTGGGGTTTGGATTCTTTTGATTGAGTCGAAACTTATAAGAAAGCGCTTTTATAAAATCTGAATGATTTTGAGAAACTTTAGATTCATCAAAAAGTTTTTCAACTTCTTTTTTTGCAGATTGATTCAATCCAATATTTAATAATGAATCAATCTGTTTCCAATGCTCATTTTCATTTGATTTTTCCGTTCGAATTTGGGCAAAAGAATGGATACTAATCGCAAAAAGAACTATTAAAAAAAATAGGAATCGCTGTTTCATGTTTTGGTTTAAAAGAATAAACTTACAAAATTCGTTCCTTTATGTAAAACGATTTGAGTTCATTTGATTGAGACAACGCTAAAATAAATTCAGGTTTTTAACTTTTTTAACTGAACAAGTTAAGAAAACCTATATTACAATATTCACAATTCGCTGAGGAACCACAATCACTTTTTTAGGCGCCTTACCTTCAGTCCATTTTTGGGCTTCTTCAGAATTTAACACCGTTTTTTCAACTTCCTCTTTCGACATATTCGCCGGAAGTGAAATTTTGAAACGCATCTTTCCATTGAAAGAAACAGGATAAAGTACAGAATCTTCTTTAATGTACTCCTCTTTTAATTCAGGGAATTTTGCATAAGTTACAGTTGTATTATGGCCAAGTAGCGACCATAATTCTTCAGCAACATGCGGCGAAAAAGAAGAAATCAGAATGGTTAAAGGCTCCAGAACTTCACGTTTATTGCATTTCAAATCGGTGAGTTCATTAACACAAATCATAAATGTACTTACCACCGTATTGAATGAAAATCGTTCAATATCATCTTGCACTTTTTTGATGGTTTTATGCAAAACTTTCAATTCATCTTTTGAAGCTTTATCCTCAGAAATTACAAAATTATTCTCAGCATCATGATAGAGTCGCCATAATTTTTTCATGAACCTGAAAACGCCTTCAATACCTTTGATATCCCATGGTTTGTGATATTCCAATGGCCCGAGGAACATTTCATAAAGTCGTAAAGTATCCGCACCGTATTTTTGAATTAAAGCATCCGGATTTTGAACATTATGCTTGGATTTAGACATTTTCTCAACTTCATAACCACAAACATATTTTCCATCCTCTAAAATAAATTCGGATTTTTTGAATTCAGGACGCCATTGTTTGAAAGCTTCTGTATCCAGAACATCATTATCGACAAGATTGATATCAACATGAATTGGTGTTGAGAATAATTTTCGATCTTTAATATTTTTTGAAACGAAGATGGGTTTAAGTTCACGAATTTCATGTCGATTAAATACAACCCCTTTATTTGGATCATCAAATGCTTCAATGGCTTCCAGTATTGCTTCTTCTGCATTTTCCAGAATATCTGCAATCGGTAGCAGGATCATTTTTTTGTCTGTTCCCTGAATATACTCTTCGTATGAGGTTTCAAGTTTTTCAAGCTTTGCCTGACTCTTAATTTCAACAATTACATTCACTTTTTTATTGTAGAAGTCGAATTTACGGTGTCCATCACGAAAATCTCTTACAATGTCTTTTTCCAACCCGTGTTTTTTTATCAGCTCCCAAAGTAAATATTCGGCATATTTTTCATGGTTTAGGCGATAAACAAAACTTGATCGTCCTTGAATTTTTCCCTGGTTAATCAATTTTTTAAATGGTTCATCTTTTTTCACCATTCCGATATCAAACAAAAAATGATTCCAGAAACGTGAATAAAGCAAATGACCAACCGCATGCTCATCTCCTCCTATGTATAAATCAACATCTTGCCAATATTCATTGGCCTCTTTTGAAAAATATTCTTGTTCGTTATGCGGATCCATATAGCGCAAATAATAAGCACTTGAGCCTGCAAAACCAGGCATGGTATTGGTTTCAAGTGGATATCCTTCTTTAGTTTTCCAATTTTTTGCCCTGGCCAAAGGGGGCTCTCCGCTCTCAGTTGGTAAATATTTATCAACTTCAGGAAGCAATAATGGCAATTGATCTTCTCTTAAGGTATATGGGATTCCATTTTTATAATAAACAGGAAAGGGCTCGCCCCAATATCTTTGACGACTAAAAATGGCGTCGCGTAAACGATAATTTATCGTTCCAAAACCTACTTCCAGTTCATTTATTTTTTTTATGGTTTCTTGAATAGCTTCCTTCACATCCATGCCATCCAAAAATTCCGAATTCATCATTTTACCCTCTTTGGCGTCATATGATTCTTCAGAAATATCACCTCCTGAAACAACCTGAATGATTGGTAAATCAAAATGTTTTGCAAAGGCGTAGTCGCGGCTATCATGTGCTGGTACCGCCATGATTGCTCCCGATCCATAACCAGCCAATACATAATCAGCCACCCAAATTGGAATCTCTTTTCCGTTTAACGGATTGATTCCGTATGCGCCGGTAAACTCGCCGCTAATATTTTTAACCTCTGATTGACGTTCGCGTTCCGAGCGATTTTTAGCCCATGTAACATATTTGTCTATAATTTCTTTTTTGTCTGAAGTGGTAATTTTTTCAACCAGTTCATGCTCGGGGGCAAGTACCATATAAGTAGCTCCGAAAAGTGTATCTGGCCGGGTTGTAAAAACTTCCAACTTATCATCAAAACCTTTGATCCCGAAATAAACGGTAGCACCATCTGAGCGACCAATCCAGTTTCGCTGCATTTCTTTTAAGGAATCTGACCAATCAATTTTGTTTAGTCCATCAAGCAATCGTTGCGAATAAGCAGTAATTCTCAACGACCACTGTTTCATTAGTTTTCGTTCAACCGGATATCCACCTCGTTCTGATAAACCTTCTTTTACCTCATCATTGGCTAAAACAGTTCCTAGTTCTGGACACCAATTTACCATGGTATCGGATAAATAAGCCAGACGAAAATGCATCAACAATTCTTGTTGAGTTTTCTCATCCATTTCATTCCACTCATCAGCAGTGAAGATTTCCTCCAAATCAGTAGCGGCATTTATGTTTTTATTTCCTTCTTCCTTAAAGACGGAAATTAAATTTTCAACAGATTCTGATTTGTCAGTATCTTTATTAAACCAAGAATTAAATAATTGAATAAAAGTCCATTGGGTCCATTTATAGTAGCTTGGATCACAAGTTCTTACCTCTCGATCCCAATCAAAAGAAAAACCAATTTTATCCAATTGCTCTCGATATCGATCAATATTTTTAAACGTAGTAATTTCAGGATGTGTGCCAGTTTGAATGGCATACTGTTCAGCAGGTAAACCATAGGCATCGTAACCCATTGGATGCAATACATTAAAGCCTTTTTGGCGCATGTATCGGGCGTAAATATCAGAAGCGATATAACCTAAAGGATGTCCAACATGTAATCCGGCACCAGAAGGGTATGGGAACATATCCAACACGTAAAACTTAGGTTTTGAATGATCTAATTCAGCTTTGAATGTTTTGTTTTTGCTCCAGTAATCTTGCCATTTAGGCTCTATTTCTAAAAAATTGTACTCCATGCTTCCTTGCTATTTCCTTATTAGTATTGCAGTTTCAGGTTGCGAAGTTAGAAAAAAGATAGAAATTCTTTATATTGAATTAATGCTAATCTTCACAATTTTAAAATTTTAAGGAGGAAAGAGCAGAATGAATTACTAGTTATCGTTTTCGGATAAAAAATCTGAATTATTTTTCAGATTAAAATGCTTATTTTAGCTTTAACTATACAATACAATGGCCAGAAAAGAAGATAAATACAACAAGCGACGACTTCAAACATCTTATTTGACCTCAATTGTGAGTATCACACTAGTTTTGCTCATGCTTGGAGTACTTGGATTAATTGTGCTTCATGCACAAAAACTTTCTAATCATGTGAAAGAAAATATCAGTATTAGGGTAATCATCAAAAATGATTCGAGAGAAGCCGGCATTTTACAACTACAAAAATTTCTGGATGCCTCTGAATATTCAAAATCGACAGAATACATAACCAAAGAAAAAGCTGCAAAAGATTTGAAAGAAGAATTGGGAGAAGATTTTATCGATTTTTTAGGGTTTAACCCACTTCCTTCTTCCATTGATTTGCGCTTAAAAGCCGAATACGCTAACATAGAAAGTATTACTGCTATTGAAAACGAATTAATGGCAAATAAAAACGTGAAAGAAGTATTTTATCAGAAATCATTGGTGCAGGCCATTAATCAAAATGTAAAAAAAATTAGCATTTTACTTCTTGGATTTAGCGGATTGTTATTGCTTATCGCCATTGCATTAATCAACAACACCATTCGATTATCTGTGTACTCAAAACGTTTTTTAATAAAGAGTATGCTATTAGTTGGGGCAACCCAATCATTTATCCGCAAACCATTTTTAATTCAGAGTGTAGTTCAAGGTATTTATAGTTCAGCTTTCGCTTTAATTTTGATTGGTGTTATTATTTATTTTGCACAGGTTGAATTACCTGAATTAATAGACTTTCAGGATACAAATCTGTTTATAAGCCTAATTATTTTGGTTGTCTTATCCGGAATTTTAATTTCATGGCTATCTACTTATTCTGCACTACGTAAATTCCTGAATATGAAAACAGATGACTTGTATTATTAAAAAAAGTTAATTCTTTTAACATTTCAAAAAATACCCTTACTTTTGAGCTTGTAAATCTCATAAAATGATGAAAAAAACCAAAGCCACACATAAACAAACCAAACCAGAACAACAATATTCGGCACAAAGCAAGCAAAATCCCGGAGCCGAACCTGTGCCTTTTTCATTTGGGAGAGAAAATTATCGACTGCTCATTATTGGACTTTTAGTTATTGCCCTTGGTTTTATACTCATGATTGGGGGAGGTTCTGAAGATCCAAATGTATTTAGTGATAAGATTTTTAATTTTCAGCGATTAACTCTCGCACCAATCTTAATCCTTACAGGATTTATTATTGAAATTTTCGCAATAATGAAAAAGCCAAAAAACTAATTTGCTTGTTATAAATCACCTATTTTCCCTCATAAATATTTTAGTAAATGAATTGGTTTGAAGCATTGATTCTTGGTATTATTCAAGGTTTAACAGAATTTTTACCCGTAAGCAGCAGTGGCCACCTCGAACTGGGCAAAGCCATTTTAGGAATTAATGCCGAACGAAGTTTGATTTTCACAGTTATTGTTCATGGAGCTACAGTTTTGAGTACCATGGTCATCTTTTACAAAGACATTATTAGCCTGCTCAAAGGATTATTCCAGTTTAAATGGAACGAAGAAACAGCCTATATTACTAAAATTATTATTTCGATGATTCCGGTAGTCATTCTGGGATTATTTTTTAGCGATGAAGTGGAAAGTTTTTACGATGGAAATATTCGTTTTGTTGGCATTATGCTAATGCTAACATCTATTCTTCTGGCATTTACTTATCTGAAAAAATCAAATACACGTGAAATCAATTTCTGGGATTCAATAATTATTGGAGTTGCTCAGGCCATGGCTGTAATTCCTGGAATTTCTCGTTCAGGTGCAACAATCGCAACTGGATTAATTCTTGGTAACCGAAAAGAAAATATTGCCAGATTTTCTTTTTTAATGGTACTTATTCCAATTATTGGCGCCAATGCCAAAGATCTCATTTCAAATGATATGTCTGCAAATTCAACCATTGGAGCTATTCCATTAATCATTGGTTTTATAGCAGCATTCATTACAGGCGTTCTGGCCTGTAAATGGATGATTAAAGTAGTGAGTCAAGGTAAATTAATTTATTTTTCTATTTACTGTTTTGTAATTGGGTTATTGGCAATAATTTTAGCATAATGGTAAAAAAACCAAAAGAATCTTATAACTTTCCTGAAGGTGAGGTGTTGTTATTTAATAAGCCATTAACATGGACATCATTTAATGTTGTGAACAGCATTAGATACCTACTCAAACATTATACTGGAATTAAAAGAATTAAAGTTGGTCATGCCGGAACACTTGATCCATTAGCTTCAGGTTTGTTGATTATTTGCACGGGTAAATTCACCAAAAAAATCGATACTTATCAAGGATTGGAGAAAGAATATACCGGAAGTTTTACCCTTGGTACAACAACACCTTCTTTTGATCTTGAAACAGAACCTGATCAAATCTATCCAATTGATCATATTACTGAAGCTCTTTTAAAAGAAACTGCAAAAAAATTTATTGGCGATATCGAGCAAACACCACCCATTTATTCTGCCATTAAAATTGATGGTAAAAGAGCTTATCAATACGCACGTAAAAATCAGGATGTTAAAATAAAATCGAAAATTGTTAACATCTCCGAATTTGAAATTACGACTATTGAAATGCCAATCATAAAATTCAGAGTTGTTTGTAGCAAAGGAACTTACATCAGATCACTAGCTAATGATTTTGGAATAATGATTAAAAGTGGAGCCCACCTTAGCTCCTTAACCCGAACCCGAATTGGTAATTTTAAACTTGAAGACAGTCTGGAAATTGATACATTTAAAGAATTCTTAATTAATAATAAAAAGGAAGTCTCATCTTGACAAAACCCTTGTTATTTATTAATTTAGAAAGAGGTACACTTGACTTCTCCTTAAAAATGAACTACTTTTGCGCCCTTTTACAGTTACAATTGAACGTCTATGAAATTATCCCAATTTAAGTATAACTTACCGGCAGAACTAATTGCAAGTCACCCATCTGAGAACAGAGATGAGTCTAAATTAATGGTGTTAAATCGCAAAGAACAAACCATCGAACATAAAATGTTTAAAGACATTTTAGAATATTTTAATGATGGTGATGTTTTTGTATTAAATAATACAAAAGTTTTTCCAGCTAGGTTGTATGGTGAAAAAGAAAAAACAGGAGCAAAAATTGAAGTTTTTCTGCTCCGAGAATTAAATCGTGAAACCCGTCTTTGGGATGTATTGGTTGATCCTGCCAGAAAAATTAGAATCGGTAATAAACTTTATTTCGGTGAAGATGAATCGCTGGTAGCTGAAGTAATTGACAATACAACCTCACGTGGAAGAACATTAAGATTTTTATTCGACGGCCCTTATGAGGAATTTAAAAAAACGATTTATGCTTTAGGTAGAACACCTTTACCTAAAATTCACGACCGAGAAAGCCTTCCTGAAGATCAGGAACGTTATCAAACTATTTATGCTAAACACGAAGGTGCCGTTGCAGCGCCCACTGCAGGTCTTCATTTTAGCAGAGAATTAATGAAAAGATTGGAACTCATTGGCGTATCATTTGCAGACATAACACTCCACGCAGGTTTAGGTAATTTCCGAAACATTGAAGTTGAAGACCTTACCAAACACAAAATGGATTCTGAAGAAATGATAATCCTTGAAAAAAATTGCAAAATTATCAATCGGGCAAAAGATAATAAAAAAAATGTGTGTGCAATTGGAACAACTACAATGAAAGCACTCGAATCTTCAGTCTCAATTGCAGGATATGTGAAGCCTTATGAAGGTTGGACGAACAAATTTATCTTCCCTCCTTATGAGTGCACTGTCGCAAACTGCATGATCACTAATTTTCATTTACCACAATCTTCAATGATGATGATGGCTTCATCTTTTGCCGGTTTCGATTTTTTGAAAAAAGCTTATAAAGAAGCTATTAAGGAAAAGTATAAGTTTTTCACTTATGGCGACGCCATGTTAATTATCTAATAAAAAAATAATCCTCATGGTTTCATGGGGATTTCTTTTTTAAGCAAATGAAAGAAAAGAGAACCGTAATTATTGTAGCCGGTGGAACTGGTAAAAGAATGGGTGATAAAACACCCAAGCAATTTTTAATTCTCAAAGGTAAACCCATACTCATTTATAGCTTAGAAATTTTCAAACAATTTGATTCGGAAATTCAAATTATTCTTGTTTTGCCAGAATCACAAATTGATTGTTGGAAAGGTTTATGTGAAGAATACGGATGTGAAATTAAACACGAATTGGTAGCTGGTGGTGATGCGCGTTTTTTCTCTGTGAAAAATGCATTACAACAAATTGAAAGCAATGGATTAGTTGCCATTCATGATGGAGTTCGTCCATTAGTAAGCTTACAAACCATCAAAAATGCTTTCGAAACTGCTCAATCTTTTGGAACAGGAATTCCTGTGGTAGAAATAAATGAATCGGTTAGAGAGCTAACTGATAAAGGCAATCAAATTGTTGATCGAAAAAAATTACGCTTAATTCAAACACCTCAAGTTTTTCATGCGAAAGAGATAAAAAAAGCATACGATCAATCCTACCAAAGTAGTTTTACTGACGACGCAAGTGTTTATGAATTGAACGGAGAACCTATTTATCTGACCGAAGGAAATTGGGAGAACATTAAAATTACCCGCCCCGTTGATTTAATTTTTGCCGAATCAATTTTGAATGCTATTTAATTTTATCAACGCTTCAATACTAAATCTTTAATTACATTTGTTTCAATAAACTTATCTGGAAAATAATCTTGAAATCAGAACGCATTATCATCGGTATCGATCCCGGAACAAACATTTTAGGTTATGGAGTCATTTTATGCACCGGCAATAAAATGTCGTTGATAGAAATGGATGTTTTAAAATTGGCCAATCATGCCAATCATGCGTTGAAACTTAAAGCAATTTTTGAAGAATTAATTGTATTAATTGACAAACATCATCCTGATGAGCTAGCAATTGAAGCTCCCTTTTTTGGTAAAAACGTACAATCGATGTTAAAACTCGGAAGAGCCCAAGGAGTTGCAATGGCTGCTGGTTTATCAAAAGGGCTTCCAATTTTTGAATATGCTCCAAAAAAAATCAAACAGTCGATAACCGGAAAAGGCAATGCCTCTAAAGAGCAAGTTGCATCGATGCTTTTAAGTATTTTAAATATAAAAGAAATGCCTAAATACTTAGATGCAACAGATGGGTTGGCTGCTGCAGTTTGTCATTATTTTCAAAGAGGAAAATCAGATCAGGAAGATTCCTATTCGGGATGGAAAAGTTTTCTGGCTAAAAACCCGGGAAGAACTATTGGGTGATGTGTTAATGTGCTGATGTGCTAATTGATTGGCACTAGATGTAAGATACCAGATTCCAGATACTAGAAAATTTCTAAAATTAAATTCTATCTGATTTGAAATTTAAGTGATAGCAACAATTGTATTTTCAACTGTATGTCAATCGTATTACAATTGAATGACAATTGGTATAAAAATACAAAAGACAAAAGTTACTCCGAAAATCAATTGGTGAAGAGACTACATTAACTTCTGATAGGCTTGCCACCATCGATCCGGAATATCATTACCGCAAGCAGTTTGATAGTCTTGATAAGAACACGGGATCATATGATGCCGCTTAAACTTAACTTTTTGTTGAGATCGGATTGGAACTTCCATCCACCAACGATCACTTTTTTTACTTTTATAAAAAACCAATTCGTCTTTTTCTCCCTCGATGGCAACATGATATTTCACGAACTCACGTTTGTCTTTATGCGGAAATTCATGCTTGCGGTTATAAAATCCATCAATAAAATACCAAATCATTTGTGCCACCAAATGCGCTGTTTGACCATGATTATCAAACTCCGGATTCATTTCATAAAACCCAATCGAGGTTAATTTATCACTCATTCCGGCATAGCGAGCAATCTGACAAGCCTCTTCTCCATAAAATCCATTGGGTGCTACATTTTTATTCCCAGGAGCATCTGAATGTCGAATGGATGAAATATCGAAACTGAGCAAATCAGCATTTCGAACAATGGGTTCAACCTCTTCAATTTTTGAACGAACAAATCCCAATCGATAGGCATCAAAAAATAAATTTTTCATTAATTCAATCGCATCCTGATCTACAAAATAAGTTTGATAACCAATATTTGAAAAATTAAAAAGATAGTTTGGTTGATGCAAAATGATCTTACTCAGATAGGACTGCGAACTCATTTCCTGTTCTGTTTTTCCCAAATCAAACAAGGGGTCGATCGCTACAATATTAATAATTTGACCTAAATTTTCATAAGCCTGATAATTAGCAAAAGTTAGATCCTGGCTACCTCCAATAATTATTGGAACAATATTTTGTTTTAGTAATTCCTTAATCACACTGCTAAGTGCAAAATAGGTATCTTCAATAGTATGCCCACTTTTAATATTTCCCAAATCGGCTAATTTGGTATGGTATGCGCCTTCAAATAATTGATAAACATATTTTCTAATCTGATCCGGAGCAGCAGCACATCCTTTATTACCTATTGCATTGCGATCTTCCAGAACTCCAATTATGGCAATTTCTATATTGTTTAGGTCAGGAAAAATTTTGTCGGTTATGTAAGCATTTATAACATCTCCAAGGCGTCGATGATTGGCTTTTTCTGCAAAATCATAACCATTCAGATCGATGGGATTAAGATATATATCGATGTCCATATTGTAAAATTAATATTAGATTAATTAACAGTTATACAGTAGTCATACAATAGACATACAATGGAAATACAATTGTTAAAATTAGGAATAAAAATAGCCTTTCATTCGCACTTCAGCAAATCAAATTTTATTTTTTCTTGCGCGTAAATTTTTTCTTGGGTGCATTTTTGGGGTCCTCCGAAATTTTAATGCAGTCTTCCAAGGTTAATTCTTCAGGTACCTGACCTTTCGGAATTTTAAAATTTAACTTTTTTATAGAAATATAGGGGCCATATCTTCCTTTAAGCACCCTTACATCTTTATTCTCTTTAAATTCTTTAATGATGCTTTCGCGAACTTTTTGTCTTTTAGCCTCAATAATTTCAATGGCACGTGAAAGTTCAATGCTTACCGGATCATCTGTTTTATCAAGAGAATAAAATAATTTTTCGTGCAAAGCATAAGGACCAAATCGACCGATAGCTACTTTAACTTCTCCGCCTTCATATTCGCCAAGTGTTCGTGGAAATTTAAATAACTCTAAAACTTCTTCCAAAGTTATATCTTCAATACTCTGATCTTTTTTTAATCCGGCAAACTTTGGCTTATCTTCACTTTCGGTTTCCCCAATTTGAGCCATAGCGCCATAACGGCCAATTTTAACATAAACATTATTCCCACTTTTTGGATCAACACCCAGCAATTTTTCGCCACTAAATCTTTCTGCATTTTCAAGTGTATTTTCAATTTTTGAATGGAAAGGACCATAGAAATCATTGATCATGCTATTCCAAACTTTCTTTCCATCAGCAATTTCATCAAATTCTAATTCTACACTTGCTGTAAAATTAAAATCCATGATGTTTTCAAAATATTGCATCAAAAATTTAGTAACCAAACCACCAATATCCGTGGGAAATAACTTAGATTTTTCGAAACCGGT
The DNA here is from genome assembly GCA_963674935.2 of Bacteroidales bacterium. Classification (GTDB taxonomy): domain Bacteria; phylum Bacteroidota; class Bacteroidia; order Bacteroidales. Next base: position 676,536 of record CAXXWZ010000002.1, on the reverse strand, counting down.
ATTTTCTTTTTTTACAACTTCTTTAACTTCACCCGCTTTTAATTGGATACAATTATATTTTCGTTCACTTCCATCTCGATCTTCACGCACCACATATTCTCGTTTTTGAATGGTTGAAATGGTTGGAGCATAAGTGGATGGCCGACCAATACCAAGTTCTTCCATTTTTCTTACTAACGAAGCTTCTGTAAATCTTGCGGGGTGCTGAGAAAAACGTTCTTCACCTTTAATCTCATTATAATTTAGTGCATCTCCAACTTTTAATGGAGGTAATAAACCACTTTCTTCCTGACCATTTTCATCGTCAGTTGATTCGATATAAAGTTTTAAAAATCCGTCAAATTTGATAACCTCACCTTTTGAAACAAATTTTTCACTGTGATTTGACAATTGAATATTTACATTTGTTTTTTCAAGTAAGGCATCACTCATTTGTGAAGCAACGGTTCGTTTCCAGATCAGATCATACAAACGCTTTTGAGAAGCATCACCATCAACGGTGGATTGATTTAAATAAGTTGGGCGGATAGCTTCGTGAGCCTCTTGTGCTCCTTTTGATTTTGTTTTATACTGACGAACTTTTACATATTCCTTACCAAAAAGTTTGGTAATTTCTTCTTTGGCCATGTTTATGGCAGTTCCCGATAAATTAACCGAGTCAGTTCTCATGTAGGTGATCTTTCCTGACTCATACAATTGTTGGGCAACACGCATGGTGTTGGCTACAGAAAACCCAAGTTTTCGACTAGCTTCCTGCTGTAAAGTTGAGGTTGTAAATGGAGCGGCAGGGGATTTTTTTCCCGGTTTTTTATCAACACTTTTTACTGAAAAATTGGCATTTTTACAAGCCTCTAAAAATTTTGTTACTTCATCTTTACTTGTAAATCTTTTAGGAACCTCAGCTGTAAACTTAACTTTTTTACCTTTAATCTGAGCTTCAAAAATGCCTGTGATTCTATAATTAGAAGTAACTTTAAAATTCTTAATTTCTTCTTCCCGATCAACAATTAATCGTACGGCTACAGATTGTACCCGACCTGCTGATAATGATGGTTTTACTTTTTTCCAAAGCAGGGGTGATAATTCAAATCCAACCAAACGATCGAGTACCCGACGTGCTTGTTGCGCATCTACTAAATTTTTATCAATTTTTCGAGGATTTTCAATCGCTCCAGTTATAGCTGTTTTAGTTATTTCATGAAAAACTATTCGCTGGGTTTTTTCATCTTCCAATTTAAGCGCATTAAATAAATGCCATGAAATAGCTTCCCCTTCACGATCCTCATCCGATGCTAACCAAACCATTTCGGCTTCCTTGGCTAGTTTTTTTAATTCAGCAACTACCTTTTTTTTATCCGAAGAAATTTCATAATTAGGAATAAATCCATTTTCAATATCTACCCCCAGATTTTTTTTCGCTAAATCCATTACGTGTCCAAAACTGGATTTAACCAAATAATCTTTCCCTAAAAATCCCTCTATGGTTTTGGCCTTAGCGGGTGACTCCACAATTACTAAATTTTTCGCCATCTTCGTTCCTCTCTGATTATGATTTAATTAAATTGAGCTGCAAAAGTAAGACAAATAAAATATTCAATCCTAAAAAATAGCCAGTTAAAATGACAAAAGAGCATAAATTGCCTTAGATATTTTAGTTATTTTTGCAAATCTTAATAATTACTAAACACCTGATATCTAACAAAATCAATTAAGTGGGGAAAGTTAAATGAACGACAATAATACAAAAAAAATATATATTGAAACTTATGGTTGCCAGATGAATTTTTCTGACAGTGAAATTGTAGGTTCAATCATGACTGATCATAACTATACCACAACTAACAATATTGATGACGCAAATGTTGTCCTTGTCAATACATGCTCCATACGCGATAATGCCGAACAGCGGGTAAGAAAAAGAATAACTGAATTAGGCAAGTTAAAGAAAAAACATCCTGATTTAAAAATTGGGATTATTGGTTGTATGGCCGAAAGATTAAAAGAAAAATTACTGGAGGAAGAAAAAGATGTTGACTTAATTGCAGGGCCCGATGCTTACCGAGATTTACCTCAATTAATGAATTCGGTTGAAGATGGAAGAAAAGCAATTAATGTTTTGCTTTCAACAGAAGAAACTTATGGCGACATAAGGCCAGTTCGTTTAGATTCAAATAAAATATCTGCATTCATTTCAATCATGCGGGGCTGTCAAAATTTTTGTTCATATTGCGTAGTTCCCTTCACCAGAGGTAAAGAACGAAGTCGAAATCCGGAAACCATCATCAACGAAGCAAAAGAATTATTTGAGCAAGGATATCGGGAAGTTACCCTTTTAGGCCAAAATGTAAATTCGTATAAGTGGGATGAAAACGGAAAAATGAGTTTTCCGGAACTGCTTAAAAAAGTAGCAGAAGTTGATCCGCTTTTAAGAGTTAGGTTTGCCACTTCACATCCTAAAGATATTTCTGATGAGCTCATAAAAACCATTGCAAAAACACCAAATATTTGTAAAAACATTCACTTACCGGTTCAGGCAGGTAGCAGCCGAATTTTAAAACTCATGAACCGGAAATATGACCGTGATTGGTATTTAAATCGCATTGCAAGTATTAAAAAATACATCCCGGATTGTGGACTCTCAACAGATATTATTAGTGGTTTTTGCAGCGAAACAGAGGAAGACCATCAAGAAACACTTTCAATGATGCGCCATGTGAGTTACGATTATGCTTTTATGTTTAAATATTCAGAACGTCCAGATACCCTTGCCGCTAAAAAGTATGAAGATGATGTGCCTGAAGAAGTTAAAAGTAAACGCTTATCTGAAATAATCCAGCTTCAACAAAAGTTTTCACATCAGAACAATCAAAACAGCATAGGTTTAATTTATGAGGTTTTAGTGGAGGGGTTTTCAAAAAATCTGATAAAGATTTATCTGGAAGGAATTCACAAAATAAAATGGTCGTTTTCCCAAAGAAAAATTATAAGCCTGGAGATTATGTTAAAGTTAAAATTACAAGTTGTACTCCTGCAACTTTAATTGGAGAAAGCATTTAATTTCACTCAAAAACTATACATCCGAAAGTGCTGAGGTCAAACTATCAAATTTATGTTGGTAATCTTCCATCGATCTTCTGATAATTTCATAAGCCTCTTCAATTCCGAAGGTATGGGTAATTTCAACATCTCTGGGGTTGCCTGGCAAATCTTTATAAGTCAGAAAATAATGTTTCAAGCGGTCAATAACCAACGAAGGGCAATCCGTGATATCTTTATAATCTCCATAAACCGCATCATTGTTTAAAACGGCTATTATCTTATCATCAGATTCGTTTCCGTCTATCATTCTAAATCCACCAATGGGCCTAGCTCTTACAATAATATCTCCGTGTACAATTTGCTTTTCGGTAAGTACACAAATATCAATCGGATCCATATCTCCTTTAATATCATCTCTCTTGGTTTTTTCTTTACAGAACTCAGCAACCCGCTCGGCACTAAAAGTTTGAGGGATGAAACCATAGAGTGCGGGAACCGTATTCGAATATTTTTGTGGTCGATCAATTCGCAAGTATCCGGTTTCTTTATCCACTTCATATTTTACTGTATCTGTGGTTACCATTTCAATAAAACAGGTTAATACTTCAGGGGCATTTTTTCCAATATCAATTCCATGCCAGGGATGAGACTTATATCTTAAACCCATTAAGCGTCCAATCGGATCCATTAGTTTATTCGACATCTTTTTTTATCTTAAATTATTTTGGTACAAAATTACGTATTAATCCGCTCAATGCACAATTTTAGTTGAATCATCATAATAACATTCCGTTAAAACATACTTCAATAAAACATTATCAATCTTTACCCTAAATATTTAGCAAAAGAATTAACAATGATTGGCATTCATTTTAAAATTGAATAGCTTTGTTTGTCATTACTAACTTCTTCAAATAATATACATTCCATTGATACAATCAGAGCTAAATAATATTTCAACTCACCCTAAAAAGAACTTTGCCTTAATTGGGGCTTCAGGTTATATTGCTCCCAAACATATGCATGCGATAAAAGAAAGTGGAAATAATTTGGTTGCTGCCCTTGATCCATTCGATAGTGTTGGTATTCTTGATTCTTTTTTTCCAAAAACAAAGTTTTTTAAAGAAACTGAACGATTTGACCGCTACCTCGACAAAAAGCGAAGAAATGAAAATGATAAAATTGAATTCGTAAGTATCTGCTCCCCTAACCATTTGCACGATGCTCACATTCGCATGGCGTTACGAAACGATGCCCACGCCATTTGTGAAAAACCTATGGTGCTAAATCCCTGGAATATTGATGCCCTTGAACAAGTAGAAAAAGAAAGCGGTAAAAGAATTTTTAATATTCTTCAGCTCAGATTACACAAAAGCATTCAGAATTTAAAACAAAAAATTGATAGTGGCCCGAAAGACAAAATTTATGATGTCGACTTGACTTATATTACAAGTCGTGGAAGTTGGTATTATATTTCCTGGAAAGGAGATCTTGAAAAATCGGGAGGAATTGCCACCAATATCGGAATTCATTTTTTTGATATGTTAGGCTATATTTTTGGAGAATGCCAAGGCAATATTGTTCATTCTAAAAATCATAAACAGTGTGCCGGTTTACTTCAATTAAAACGCGCAAGGGTTAGGTGGTTTTTAAGTGTAGATGAAAAAACACTTCCTGAAGAAATAATAAAAAAGAATCAACGAACTTTTCGATCTATAAAAGTGGATGGTGAAGAAATAGATTTTTCTGATGGATTTGAAGATCTACATACAATGGTTTATAATGATATATTAAATAATGGAGGCTATTCAATAGAAGATGTTCGTCCTGGCATTGAACTTACTCACCACATTAGAAATGCCAAGTCAATTGGTATCAAGGGCGATTATCATCCTTTTTTACAATATTTGCGATAAGTGAGATTCCTGATTAATGAATAAAAAGCACAAAATAGCAAGCATCATTGGCGCCAGACCTCAGTTTATAAAACATGCTGTTTTAGAACCAGAACTTAGGAAATACTTTAACCACATTTCAATTCATAGCGGGCAACATTATGACGAAGAAATGAATCAAATATTTTTTGATGAGCTAACTATTGGTTCACCTGATTATCATTTAGCTCATGCAAAAGATGATCCATCGAAGATTATTAAAAAAATAGAAAGTATTCTTATGGCAGAAAAACCTGAATTGGTCATTGTTTATGGAGATACTAATACGACTTTAGCAGGAGCTATGGCAGCTTCAAATCAAAATATACCCATTGCTCATATTGAAGCCGGAATGAGAAGTTTTAATAATGAGATGCCCGAAGAGATCAACAGAATTAAAACAGATCAGTTGGCCACTTTATTATTTACATCTTCTGAAATAGCTGTTTTAAATTTGAAAAATGAGGGAATAACAAATGGAGTAATTAATTGCGGTGATTTGATGAAAGATTTAGTTTTTATGATCAATAATAAATTACTTATCGAAGAAGGTGCTGAAAATATTAATAAAATTTATTGTACCATTCACCGCCCTTACAATACAGATGATGCTAAAAGGTTAAAATATGTTTTAACAAGTTTGAATCATTTAGATAAAAAAATTGTTTTTTCTCTTCATCCCCGAACAAAAAAAATGATGCACCAATTTGACTTAATGCCGTGTAATTATTCAAATATTGAATTTATTAAACCTCAGTCTTACCTTAATAATCTCAAATACATTTCTAATTGTAATGGGCTCATAACCGATTCGGGAGGCATGCAAAAGGAAGCTTATTTTTTGAAGAAAAGATGCATAACTATACGCACCGAAACCGAATGGACGGAAACCTTAAGCAATAATTGGAACACTTTGGTTTTTGAAAATTTAAACGAAATCCCTATTATTCTTAAAAAACCGCTTGGTAAATCGAACGAAAAACTTTACGGAAATGCAAATGCCCGAAAAAAAATTATTGATGGAATTAATAATTATCTCAATAATTAAATCTTAATTTCGAATTATAAAATTTTATTGATGAAAATAATTGCAGTCATTGGATTAGGATATGTTGGACTTCCCTTGGCTGTTGCTTTTGCCAAAAAATTTCCGGTTATTGGTTTTGATCTAAAAGATGACAGAATAAAAGAACTTCAAGATAGTTACGACTCAAATCGAGAGATCGATAAACAATCTTTAATCTCAATTTTGGCTACAAAAGAAAAACCCAAGAACTCAAATGGTTTGTATCTCACTAGTCAGATTGAAGACATTAAAACTGCAAATATTTACATCATTGCCGTACCAACGCTTATCGATAACAATGAACAACCTGATTTATCTCAATTGATAAAAGCATCAGAGCTGGTGGGAAAATTCTTAAAAAAGAAAGATTTGGTTATCTATGAATCTACTGTTTATCCTGGTGCTACAGAAGAGGTATGTATTCCTATTCTGGAGAAAACCTCTAATTTAAACTTTAATCAAGATTTTTATTGTGGCTATTCACCCGAAAGAATTAACCCTGGGGATAAAGAAAATACTTTTTTAACCATCAAAAAAGTAACTTCCGGTTCAACTCCAGAAATTGCACAAATTGTTGATAATCTTTATAACGAAGTTTTAATAAACGGCACCCATAAAGCATCATCAATAAAAATAGCCGAAGCTTCAAAAGTGATTGAAAATGCACAACGTGATTTAAATATTTCTTTTGTTAACGAATTGGCTCTGATTTTCGATCGACTTGGCATTGACACAACTGAAGTGATTGAAGCAGCTTCAACTAAATGGAATTTTTTAAAGTTTAAACCGGGCTTGGTTGGAGGTCATTGTATTGGCATTGATCCATATTTTTTAGCTCATAAAGCAGAATCTGTAGGTTATCAGCCGGACGTTATACTTTCCGGACGTAGAGTTAATAATAATATGGGGCATTTCATTGCTGATAAAGTGATCAAATTAATGATCAGTAAAGGTCAAAAAATCCTTAACAGTAAAGTTTTGGTTCTGGGAATTACTTTTAAAGAAAATTGCCCTGACATCAGAAATACCAAGGTTGTTGATGTAATTAAGGAATTGAAAGAATTCGGATGCAAAGTTGATATTTTCGATCCCTGGGCAAACCCAACTGAGGTTAAAAAAGAATATGGGTTAAAGCTTATCACCAATCACGAATCACTCTACACTAATAATTACAACGCTGTAATTCTGGCTGTTTCTCACAACGAGTTCCTCGAACTAAACATCAAACAATTATTAAAAAATAAGGATGGTATTATTTACGATATTAAGTCGGTACTCCCAAGAAATTCAGTTGATGGAAGATTATAACTTGTTACTTTATCTTTCCAAATGAAAATAATCATCAACAGGATGCAGTAATTATACAGAAAGAAAAATCATATCAAATACTCAACATTGATGAAAAATTTGAAAAGCATGAAAATGCAAATTTTTTTTGTTCACTGAAAAAGAAAAATTTTCTGTTGGGAAAATTAATCAATTGCGGCTATAAAAACAGTTTCATTTTAGCCAGATGACTCTCAGTATATCTACTTGCTTTTTACTATATTTGTAATCACCCGAATGGATCACAAATTCTAACAAATAAAAAGAAATACTTATGAAAAAGATGTTAATGGTATTTGGTTTGATTTTGGCCTTAACTGTCCAAATTTCAACAAACGCATGTACCAATTATTTGATTACTAAAGGAGCTTCAGTTGATGGCTCAACTATGATTTCTTACGCCGCAGATTCTCATGTTCTTTATGGTGAACTTTATCATTGGAAAGCTGCCACCTGGGCAGAAGGTAGCATGTTGGACATTTACGAATGGGATACCGGAAAGTTTTTAGGTAAAATTAAACAAGCCAAACAAACCTATAACGTAGTTGGAAACATGAATGAATTTCAGGTTGCTATTGGCGAAACAACATATGGTGGTCGTCGTGAATTATCTAAACAAACTGGTGCAATTATGGATTATGGTAGTTTAATTTATGTGGCCCTTCAACGTTCTAAAACTGCTCGCGAAGCTATAAAAGTTATCTCCGAACTAATGAATGAATATGGTTATTATAGCAGCGGCGAATCATTTTCTATTGCAGATAAAAATGAAGTTTGGATTATGGAACTAATTGGTAAAGGTGAAGGTGAAAAAGGTGCAATTTGGGTTGCATTGCGCATTCCTGACGGTTATGTATCTGGTCATGCCAACCATGCCCGTATTACAACTTTCGATTATCAAAAAGAAAATAAATGGGACGATCCAAATGCAATGACATTTAATGCAATAGATGTTATCTCTTTTGCGAAAGATAAAAACTTCTATAAAGGAAAAGATAACGATTTTAATTTTTCTGAGGTTTATGCTCCTGTTGATTTTAGTGCTTCACGTTTTTGCGAAATCAGGGTTTGGAGCATGTTCAACAAAGTTGTTGATAACATGGATGAGTACTGGGAATATGCCAAAGGAGACATTAAACACGAAAAAGAACATCAGGAAGGAGAACCTTTTGTAAAAGAAAACTTTGCCTCAAATCGCATGCCTTTATGGGTTAAACCTAAAGAAAAAGTATCGGTTCACGACATGATGATGTTTATGCGCGATCACCTCGAAGGAACTGAATTAGACATGAGTTTAGATGCAGGTGCAGGCCCATTTAATGTGCCTTACAGATGGAGACCTCTTACCTGGGAAGTTGATGGAATTGCTTACTGCAACGAAAGAGCAACTGCCACACAACAAACCGGATTTTCATTTGTTAGTCAATCACGATCATGGTTACCTGATGAAATTGGTGGAATTATTTGGTTTGGTTTAGACGATGCATCCAGTAGTGTTTACACTCCAATGTATTCAAGCATAACAAGTATTCCTGAAACTTTTGCAGTAGGCAACGGCGCCATGATGGAATGGTCAGATAATTCAGCTTTTTGGGTATTTAATCAAGTAAGTAATTTGGCCTATACAAGATATAGCAACATACATCCAGAAATTGAAAAAGCACAACTTGCATATGAAATGGAGTTTATTGAAAATACTGCTGCAATTGACGCAGGTGCCCTGGAATTATACAAACAAAATAAAGATAAATCAGTTGCTTTCTTAACGAATTACTCCACAGGATTAGGTGATCGTGTAACTTATGGTTGGAAAAAACTATATCAGCATTTATTCATGAAATATATGGATGGAAACATCAAAATAAAAAGAGCTATTCCTCCTGGATATAAATATATTACACCAGAGGTTAGTCAGCCTGGTTACAGTAAAGAATTTTACAAAAAAGTTGTTGAAGAAACAGGTGATAAACTTAAAGTGAAAGGTGCAAGTCACTAAAAAAAATAAATATTTTAACTAAAAAGGAGCTAAGAAATCAGCTCCTTTTTTATTTCAACATTCTTTTTCATCAAAAAAAATTTAAGTTAAATTTATTTATAAAGTTTGTAAATGAGTATTTTATCATACAAAAATGATAAAAAAGCTGTTTTTATTACTATATTTGCTTTCCTGAAGTTATGAAATTGACTTCTATTAAAAACAATTATCATTTTCTTAGGAAACCAAATTAAACTAAATATAAAAATTGTAAAGCAATAACTATGAGCGCACAAAATGAAAATCAAAAAGGCGGAATGTTGTTTAAAATATTAACCATCGTTTTCGCTGTTGCCATTGCCGGATTAATTTATTGGTCGATGAGTACTAAAAAAGAATTGAACGGACTATTGGTAGAAAAAGAAAACATGAGAGTTGAACTAAAAGCCGAACTTGACCAATTAATGGTTCAACACAATGATTTAAAGGCTAATAACGAAACACTATCAGCTTATTTAACTGAAAAAGATAGTGTTATTCAGGAAAATGCCAAGCAAATTGAAGAAGGCTTACGTTACAAATGGAGTTATTTTAAAATCAAAAAACAACTTACAGAATTACAAGAAGTAGCCAAAGTTTACGAAGCAAAAATTGATGACCTAAAATTGGAGAATCAAAATTTGATGAACGAAAACACAGAAATCAAAGGCCAATTTGCTGCTGAGCAACAAAAAACTTCAGAATTAACTGCAGTTAAAAATCAACTTACTGAAAAAGTTGAAATTGCTTCTGAATTGAAAACCTATACAGTAACAGCAATTGGAATCAGAGCCAAATCAAGCGGAAAAGAAGTTCCTACTGACAAAACAAAAAGAACTGACAAAATTAAAGTCTGTTTCATGTTGGCCGAAAATGTACTTCGACCAGTTGGTGATATTGACATTTATGTTAGAATTGCAGGACCGGATGATATTATCTTAAGCAATGGTACTGGTGACGATTATTCTTTTACTTACAATGGAGAGAAACTTCAGTATTCAATTGCTCAAACTGTTTCTTACGAAAAACTAGCTGTTGATGTTTGTGCTTATTTCAATCTAAATGAAGGGCAAGAGCTTGCTGCCGGAACTTACCAAGTAGAAATTTATGAAGGTGATTCTGTGATTGGACATGCTTCATTCGTACTAAGATAAAAAACTAAAACACTAAGTTTAGAGGTTCCCGATTATTCGGGAACCTTTTTTTATTTTAAAGAAGTTTTGAAATTTTATTTGTAGTAAGATATTCTTATTTTCTCCCAAAATCTGCCGGAATTTCTCCCCAGGAAGCCGTTTCCCATTTTAAAATAGGATTCTTATATTCGTTATTAAGTAGCCATAAAATTCCCCGGTCAACATATTCAAACAAGGGTTCAGTAATGGCATTTCTCTCAAGTGTAGTTTTTATCTTTTTATCTCTTACCCATTTCATGGCAGTAACAGAATCGGAATAAATTGGAATATCAAGATTTCTTTTTTTCAAAAATGCTAAGCCGTGCACAATCGCCAAAAATTCACCAAGATTAACAGTACCTTCTTTAAACGGGCCTAAATGAAAAAGTAATTTACCAGTGGCTGTTTCAACTCCTTGATATTCCAAAGCACCAGGATTTCCACTACAGGCAGCATCCACAGAAATGGTATTCATTAAGGGTTTCTTGTTGGTTTTTTTAGGTTTAGAATTAGCCTTACCAATGTATAAGCTAGGCTTACTTGCAAAAGCTCTTACTGCATTTGTTTCACTTTCGAATGATTTATAAAGCGCACCTGTGAAATTTTCAATTTGTTTTTTGCATTCATCCCAACTTTCATACACACCAGGATTTTTCCCTTTCCAAACCACATAAAATTTCTTTTTGGGCATAATGGCTTATTTTAAAATCGCTGTAACCGTATTTTTATCTTTTTGTAATTGAGCTCTTAATCCTTCCAGATTTTCAAATTTAACCTCATCTCTAATACGATCCACAAAAAAGATGGTGATACTTTCACCATAAATTTCCTTGTCAAAATCAAATATATTAACTTCAATCGTTAAGTCACTATGATTAACTGTTGGGCGCAATCCAATATTTCCCATTCCCAAATAAATCTTGCCTTCATATTCTACACGACAGGCATACACTCCATTTGCGGTAACGAGCTTGTATTCATCCTCCAAATCAATATTGGCAGTCGGGAATCCGATGGTTCTGCCAATTTTCTGTCCACTCACCACAATTCCGGTAATGGAATATTCGTAGCCTAGTAAGGTGTTGGCCACTTTAATTTTTCCTTCATTAAGAGCTCTTCGAATTTTAGTTGAACTGATGGCAACATTTTCTACATTTTGAGCTGCTAATTTTTCAACTTCAAATCCGTATTTATATCCCAAATCATAAAGCGTTGAAAAATCACCTAAGCGATTTTTACCAAAATGATGATCATAACCAATAATTAATTTTTTGGTTTTAATTTTATCAACCAGATATTCTTTTATAAAAACAGCAGAATTTAGTCTGGAAAATTCTTTGGTAAAATTAATGATGATTAAGTGATCTACTCCGGCATTCTCAAGTAATTCAATTTTTCTTTTTTGAGTATTAATGAACTTAAGATTTTTACTATCGGCATGAAGAACAATTCGAGGGTGGGGATAAAATGTAATTACAACTGTCTCACCATCAAGTTTTTCTGCGGCTGCTTTCATCAACTCAATTATTTTTCGATGACCAAGATGCACCCCATCGAAAGTACCAATGGTCACTATTGGGTTTTTTACACCAATAAACTCGTCTATTTCATTATATATTTTCACGCTCACTAAAATCTTTAAACCAACACGCTTTGCGTATTAAAAATCACTATAAATGATTGACAATTTTTGGCAAAAATACTATATTTAACTTCTTGAATAAGAAAATTATGTAATTTTTATTATGGCAAACACAATCAGGATGAACCTTTACAGGTTTTTCCTACTGCATTTAGTGATTTGCTCCCCACTTTTTCTTATAGCTCAAATTTCTGAAAGCTTTTCTGATGGAGATTTTAGCAAGGATCCTCATTGGTTTGGCGACACCAATCAATTTGTAATTAATACTGATGGAGTATTGCAACTTAAAGCTAGTGAACCTGGTAATTCCATACTTCTATCACAAAATACTTATGTTAATAATTGTGAGTGGCAGTTTTACATTCAGCTTTCATTTAGCCCTTCGGCAAACAATAATGCACGAATTTACCTTAGTTCCGACAACGCAGATTTGAGAGCCGATTTAAACGGATATTTTTTACAATTAGGCGAATCTGGTTCTGGCGATGCCATTGAACTTTTCAGACAAAATGGGCAAAATTTAATTTCTGTTTGTCGTGGAGTTGAATCGAAAATTTCAAAATCATTTAAATTTCGAATTAAGGTGCTACACAATTTGGACGGCAGCTGGGAAATTTATACCGATCAATTCGATGACAATGGTTTTGTGCTTGAAGCATCAGGTTTTGATAATGAGATAGGTATGTCAAGTTATTTTGGATTTTTGTGTAAATATACCTCAAGCAATTCCGAAAAGTTTTATTTTGATGACATTCTTATTTATCCAATAGGAGAGCCCATTAAATTGGACACCATCCTTCCTCAAGTCTCAAAAATTAAGTGCGTTTCGCAAAGAGAAATTGAAATTTTATTCTCCGAAGAAATTTTAGAGAACTGTGAAAACAATCATTCAAATTATTTTGTTTCTGATGGAATAGAAAATCCGGATACCATTTATGTTATTGATTATAAAACAGTCCGTTTGCATTTTTCAAAGTCATTTGAAAACAGAAAAACGTATTCGCTTTTCATCCGTGATATTTACGATAAGGCTGATAATAAAATATTAGACACTGTTTTATATTTCTCATATTTTGAAGCAAAACCATTAGATATTATTTTCAACGAGATCATGGATGATCCTTCACCCGTGGTTGGTTTACCAAATATTGAATACCTTGAGTTGTATAATAATTCTGTTTTCGATATTGACTTAAAGGATTGGCAACTACAAATAAATGAAAATGCAAAATATATCGAAACATTCGTTTTACCGGCAAATAAATTTTTAATCATTTGCAATTCTTCATCCGCAGAAGAAATGATAGATTATGGCCTTGTATATGCTTTATCGGGGTTTTCATTACCGAATGATGGCTCAGATTTAAGTCTTAAAAATCAGAATGGCGTTCTTATTTCATCTTTCAGCTATACTAAAAATCAATTTAGCGATGATGATAAGGCTATAGGTGGCTGGTCACTTGAGCAAATAAATCCGCATGCTTCCTGTTTTGGAACTGATAACTGGGGATTTTCAACTCACACGAACGGAGGCAGTCCGGGTCAGGAAAACGCAATCCATGATCCAAACCCTTCACAATCGGAAATAATTTCATGTCAGGTTTTAGGCGACAGTAGTATTCAGCTGAATTTCAAAAACACCATGGATAATTCGACTTTATCAAACATACATTTTTACACGATTATTGAAACCGGAAAAAATCCCTCCCGAATTGATATTAGTCTTGATCAAAAATCAGTGATGCTAATTTTTTCTACACCATTTGCAAAAAGCCAAACAAGTACTTTAAAAATTTCTGCTGACCTAAAAAACTGTTTAGGAGAAAGCTTAGCTGAAGATTATATTTTCTCTTTTATTATTCCTGATGATATTGAATTAAATGATATCGTAATTAATGAAATACTTTATCAACCGTTAAATCAGGGAGAAGAATACATAGAAATTTATAACCGATCGAAAAAAATATTGGATTTTTCTGATTTAGATTTTTGTTTTATTAAAAATGATTTTCCACATCCTTCCGATACAAATTGTGTAATGGTTTCTCATAAATCTACATTATTTTATCCTGCTACTTATTTTATTTTGTCCCGATCACCAGAAAAGGTTTTCGAGCAATATCACAGTCCTAATCCTAATAATTTTATTTCAATTTCTGACTTACCAAGATTGGTTGATGATGGAGGAATAATCTGTTTAAGAAACAATACAGGGGTTTTTATTGACAAAGTTGAATACGATGATAAAATGCATTATCCAATATTAAATTATACAGAAGGAGTGGCGCTTGAAAAAATTCATTTTGATCTTCCGGGTTATGATAAGTCTAATTGGATTTCAGCTTCTTTTGCTTCCGGATTCGGTACGCCTGCTTATCAAAATTCTCAATTCACTAATTTCAAAAACGAATACGCTCCTATCCTAATTTCACCCGATATTTTCACACCCAATAATGATGGTAGAGACGATTTTATTAAAATTGAATATCAGCTAGAAAAAGCCGGTTATACGGCCAATATCATTATATTTAATTCGGAAGGTGTTAAAATTAATCAGCTTATAAATAATGAATTACTCGGAACAGAAGGAATCTTTTTTTGGAAAGGGCTTGACGAAAATTCAAATAAAATGCCAAGAGGGATTTACATCATTTTTATTGAGCTATTTGATTTAAATGGTAATGTGAAACGATTTAAAGAAACAGTTGTTTTGGCAGAGGTTTTCTAAAGAGCAGTAAACGCAAGTGCTGCAACACTTAGTTTTACATTTTCAATTTGTTTCAAACATTCGCCTGCAGCTTCCATTGTTGCACCAGTTGTAATCACATCATCAATTAATAAAATATGGCAGTTTTTGATTAGCTCAGGTTTGGTCACCTCAAAAATATCTTTCACATTTTCCCATCTTTTATATTTGCCTTTTTTTGTTTGCGTTTCCGAAAATTTAATTCGATTTAACAAATCACATTTCATCGGAATATCCAATACTTTAGATATTCCTGCAGCAAATTCTTCACTCTGATTAAAGCCGCGTTTCTTTAGTTTTTTGTTATGTAAAGGAATTGGAATAAGATAATCAACTGAATTCACCCACTCTATTTGTCTAAGTTCATTTGCATAAATTTCTCCTAAAACAAAACCAATTTCTTTTCTGTTTTTATACTTAAATTCATGAATTAACCTTTGAACCATTCCTCCTTTTTGGAAATTCAGAAATGCGAGTATTTGTTCAAGAACAATTCTACCAGCAAACATTTCATGCATTGGGTTTTGATCCATCATGTGGAAATTGGTTCGGGGCAACTTGTAAAAACATGAAGTACAAATTATTTTTTCTCCCATCAATAATACCTTTCCACATGCAGGGCATGTTTCAGGATATAGTAATGAAAGAAAATCGTTAATTAAATTCATTCTTGGTTTTTAATTTATTCCATAACTCTAAAAATGTATAGGATTAAAACTTAATTTTGATTCAGAAATATAATTATGCCAAACAATTCTTTATTAAGTGTTCAAAATTTAGCTGTTTCATTTGAAATGAAAGGCAGTGCTGTTCAGGCCGTTTCAAATATTTCATTTGAATTAAAAAAAGGTGAAACCCTTGGAATTGTTGGCGAATCAGGTTCAGGAAAATCTGTTACCGCTTTATCAATCATGAAATTGATTGACTGTCCACCTGGAAATATTTCTTCCGGAAAAATTCTTTTTCATGAAGATAAGGATGTTATTGATCTACTAAATCTTTCAGACACACAACTTCAAAAATTTAGAGGTAATCGAATCGCGATGATTTTTCAAGAACCCATGACTTCACTTAATCCAGTTTATAGTTGTGGTAAGCAAATTTCTGAAGTATTAATTCTTCATCAAAACCTAAACAAAAAAGAAGCGAAACAAAGAACTATTGAACTTTTTAAAGAAGTAAAACTACCAAGGCCGGAAAACATATATGATGCTTACCCTCATCAAATATCGGGGGGGCAAAAACAGCGAGTTATGATTGCCATGGCTATTTCTTGTAATCCGGATATACTTATCGCTGATGAACCCACAACCGCACTCGACGTAACAGTACAAAAATCAATTTTAGAATTACTGAAATCGCTGCAGAAAAAGCATCGAATGAGTATCATTTTTATCACCCATGATTTAGGAGTTGTAGCTGAAATTGCAGACAGAGTATTGGTCATGTATCGTGGTAAAATTGTTGAAAAAGATTCTGTTAAAAATTTATTTACCAAACCCCAACATCCTTATACCAAGGGTTTAATTGCTTGTCGACCACGAACTGATATCAAACTTAAACGACTACCTACCATTGCTGATTTTATGAAATCAGAAAACAAATCGCTTAATGAACTCATATCAGAACTTAATCTTCGTGAAAAATCAAATAAAAAAGAATTGGGTTCAGAAAATCCAATTTTAGAAATAAAAAACCTCAAGACTTATTTCCCAATAAATACTAGCTTTTTGGGCAAGCCTAAATCTTGGGTTAAAGCAGTTGATGAGGTCAGTTTGGATGTTTATCGAGGTGAAACATTGGGTTTGGTTGGCGAATCAGGTTGCGGAAAAACCAGCCTAGGAAGAAGCATCCTTCATCTAACTCAACCCACAGCTGGGAGTATTATTTTTAAGGGTGAAAAACTTGAACGGATGAATTCCGAAGCATTGCGTTCTTGTCGAAAAAAATTACAGATTATTTTTCAAGATCCTTACTCGTCTCTAAATCCCCGTAAAATGGTTGGCGAAGCCATTCTGGAACCAATGAAAGTGCATCGGCTTTACAAAAATGATAGTGAGCGTAAGAATAAAACAATAGCGTTATTAGAAAAAACTGGCTTAAGCAGCGATTATTTTTATCGCTACCCACATGAGCTTTCGGGCGGACAGCGACAAAGAATTTGCATTGCTCGTGCTTTGGGTTTAAATCCCGAATTTATCATTTGTGATGAGTCAGTTTCTGCACTTGATGTTTCTATACAGGCTCAAATTTTAAATCTTTTAAATGATTTAAAACACGAATTTAATTTGACTTATATTTTTATTTCGCACGATTTGTCGGTAGTAAAATACATGTCGGATCGAATGGCTGTGATGAAAGATGGGAAAATATTGGAACTTGGCGAAACCAATGAAATTTACAATAATCCGCAAACCGAATATACCAAGAAACTAATTGCTGCCATTCCCAAGGCAAACTTTTAAATGTGATTTATAATATCTTTGATTGTACATTGATATTAAAAATCGATACAATTAGCTATTATAAATTATTAGTTATGAGTTATGGATGAAAGAAAAGGTGCTATCATAAAACAAAGTTTTGTTTTTGCGGTACAGATTGTTAATTTATACAAATTTCTCTCAAAAGAAAAAAAGGAATATACCCTGAGTCGTCAATTGCTAAGAAGCGGAACTGCTATTGGTGCACTTGCTAGAGAAGCTCAAAATGCAGAAAGCAAAGCTGATTTTGTTCATAAACTTGGGATTGCCCAAAAAGAATGTGATGAATCAATATACTGGTTAGAATTATTGTTAGCAACAGAATTCATTAAAAAAGAAGAATTTAATATTCATTTTAATAAAGCAACTTCATTACTTAAAATGATAAGAAGTGCAATAATAACAACAAAATCGAACTCATAACTTATCCCTTATAATTCATCATTTTATACCTAATTTGAATTATAGCTCAATAGCTAACATTCAAAATCTTATCTTTAAGTAAAATTTTATACCAAAAAATGAATAAATCAAATAAACAAAACAAAAAAATAAAAGGTAAGGGAACCTTTATTGCTAGTATTTTGAGCACATTTGCCAAAAGTCCTTATCGTCCGTTAAATTATAAACAAATTTCTGCACAGCTTGGAATAAAAGATAAAGCCGGAAAAGATATTGTGTCGAAAATTTTAAAACAACTAGTAGAAAGTAAAGAAATAATAGAAGTAACGCTTGGTAAGTATAAACTAAATCCCGAGTTGCTTAATACCATCACACCTACCAGTTCATTTATCACAGGAATTGTGGATATGAAAAATACCGGCAAGGCTTATATTTTGCCAGATGAAGGCGGGGATGATATTTTTATCTCTAACAACAACACCCTCACAGCCATGGATGGTGATCAAGTAAAAGTGATGTTATTCCCTAGGCGTAAGGGTCGTAAACTGGAAGGACAAATTGTTGAAGTGTTAAAACGCACCAAAGAAAATTATGTTGGTGTACTCGAAATTTCAAAAAACTTTGCGTTTTTAATTCCTGATAATTCTGCTGTTCCGATTGATATTTTTGTTCCAATAGCAAAAATTAAGGGGGCCAAAAATGGAGAAAAGGTTATCGTAAAACTTACTGAATGGCCAGAACACTCTAAAAATCCTTTTGGAGAAGTTATTCAGGTATTGGGAATGCCTGGCGATAATAATGTGGAAATGCAATCGATTTTGGCCGAATTCGATTTTCCTTTATCTTTTCCCCCTCATGTTGAAAAAGCCGCTGATCAAATTTCTGATTTGATTTCTGAAGACGAAATTTCCAAGCGCCGAGATTTTAGAAAAATTACCACCTTCACTATCGACCCATTAGATGCTAAAGATTTTGATGATGCCTTGTCTTTGCAAAAACTAAAATCGGGTAATTGGGAAGTTGGTGTTCACATTGCAGATGTTTCGCATTATGTTGAACAAAATTCAACCATCGATAAGGAGGCCTTAAACAGGTGCACATCCATTTATTTGGTCGACCGTGTAATCCCCATGCTACCAGAAGTTTTATCAAATAAACTTTGCTCTCTCCGCCCGAATGAAGAAAAATTATGTTTTTCAGCTGTATTCGAAATGGATGAAAATGCTAAGGTGCTCAAACAATGGTTTGGAAAAACCATTATCAATTCAGATCGCAGATTTACTTATGAGGAAGTTCAGGAAATAATTGAAGCCAACAAAGGAGAATTTGTAGATGAAATTAATGTGCTAAATGCGCTGGCTAAAAAACTAAGAGATGCTCGTTTCGATAACGGATCAATTAATTTTCATTCTGAGGATATTCGTTTTAATCTGGATGAGGATGGAAAACCATTAAGCGTTTATGTAAAAGAACAAAAAGATTCGAACAGGCTCATTGAAGATTTTATGCTTTTAGCCAATCGAAAAGTAGCTGAACTCATTGGTAAAACCAAGACAAAAGAAAAAGCCAAAACCTTTATCTACAGAATTCACGATGAACCGAATCCTGAAAAACTTAATACTTTTATTCAATTTATTAACAAGTTGGGCTATACAATCAGTATTAACAATCGGACAAAATTGGCAGATTCATTTAACCAACTATTCCAAAAAATAAAAGGCAAAGGTGAAGAAAATATGATCGAAACCATTGCCATTCGTACCATGTCAAAAGCCGAATATTCAACACATAATATTGGGCATTATGGTTTGGCATTTTCGCATTATTCACATTTTACATCTCCCATTCGGCGTTATCCAGATTTAATCACTCACCGTATTTTGCACTGGTATTTAAACGGCCAGAAATCAGTTAACCAAAACGAATACGAAAAAATTTGTCAGCAGGCCTCTGAGCTTGAGCGCAGAGCCGAAAAAGCCGAACGCGAATCCATCAAATATAAACAAGCTGAATTTATGCTTGATCAGATTGGAAAGCGATTTAGTGGTCTAATATCAGGAGTTAGCAAATGGGGGCTTTATGTTCAAATTGAAGAAAACAAATGTGAGGGAATGGTAAGACTGAAAGACATGAGAGATGATTTTTATTATTTGGATGAAGACAATTATCAGGTTGTAGGTCAACGATATGGCGATAAATTTAAATTAGGAGATAAAGTTTATATTGTTGTTAAAAAAATAGACCTCTCGAAAAAACAAATGGATTTTGAACTTGTAAACTAAAGGTGTTAAGAAAAGCGAAGCAAAAAGTGTCTGCTTCGCATACCATTAATGAAATCTGATATTTGTAACATTTTCTTAACATCTTCTTAATACAGGATTAACATGCATTGATGACTTTTGCAGCAAAATTGTAATTCACATACTTAAACTTATGAAAAAAATATTATTCTCAGTTATTTCAATGATTTTGTTGCTGAATGTTGCCAATGCACAAACAAGCGAAAGTAAATCTTCAGGAAAACCATTTGTAAAAATTTATTCTAATTTCCACAATAGCTTCAGTGATGGAGTAAGCCAAAACATGTTTGAAATTACCCGTGCTTATTTTGGTTATGAATATAAATTTGACCAATATTTTTCTGGTAAACTAACCCTAGATGTTGGAAACCCCGGAGCTGGAAAACTTCAGCAAACTGCTTACTTAAAAACAGCCTATCTTAAATACAAACAAGATGGTTTTTCGGTTAGTTTTGGTTTGTTAGGACTGGTTCAATTTAAAGAACAAGAAACCAATTGGGGCTATCGATACATTTATAAATCTTTTCAGGACGAGCATAAATACAACTCAAGTGCCGACCTCGGAATGATAGTCGCCTACGATTTTACAGATGCTTTTAGCATGGATTTATCGATAACTAATGGCGAAGGTTACAAAACCGTTGTTGTTGATTCGGTACTTCGAACAGGTTTGGGCGCAACTGTAAAACCTGCAAAAGATTTTACCTTACGAGCCTACTATGATTTCATCAAGAAAAACGATGTTTCACAGCAATCGGTGTCATTTTTTGCCGGCTATACAGGATCTGAATGGAGCTTTGGTGCAGAATTCAACCAATTGTTAAACGTCCAAAATACCAAAGACGAAAACCTAAGTGGTTACTCTTTTTATTCAACTTACAAAGCAGGTAAAAAAACAAAGTTTTTTGCCCGTTACGACAGGCTTAGCTCGAACGAAATTTCCGGCTATGACTGGAATTTTTCAAAAGACGGAAGTCAGTTCATCATCGGTTTTGAGTATTCGCCGGTTAAAGGAGTAAACATTGCTCCCAACTACCAGGGCTGGAACCCAAAAGACGATTCTAAAAAAATATTATCAGCAATTTATTTAAACCTTGAATTCAAGTTATAAAACAAAAAAACATGAAAAAAGTAGTATTAATACTAATTGTGGCATTTGC
The DNA here is from genome assembly GCA_963674935.2 of Bacteroidales bacterium. Lineage (GTDB taxonomy): Bacteria > Bacteroidota > Bacteroidia > Bacteroidales. The sequence continues at coordinate 655,252 of CAXXWZ010000002.1, read as the reverse complement.
GATAGCTTCATGCCAAAACAATTCACAGAAAAAAAACAACAGTAGTGAAAGCACAAGTTCTGTCAGTATCACTGCTGCCGGAGCAACTTTCCCTCTTCCTTTTTATAATATGGTATTTAAAAAATACACCGGTGATAGTGGGGTTCTGTTAACTTATGGCGGAATTGGTTCCGGCGGAGGTATCAGAAGTTTATCCGACCGAGTTGTAGATTTTGGTGCAACCGATGCTTTTTTAACAGATGATAAAGTAGCCGAACTACCTGCAGAAATAGTTCATATTCCAACCTGTATTGGTGCGGTGGTTATCGCCTATAATTTGCCTGGTGTAAAAGATTTAAAATTATCAAACAGCTTGCTTGAAGCAATTTTTATGGGAAAAATTACCAACTGGAATGACCCTGCAATTGCTAAAGAAAATGCAGGAGTAAACTTTCCCGACATGGCTATTTCTTTTGTACATCGGTCTGATGGAAGTGGTACTACTTTTATTTTTAGTGATTACATGAGTAAAATTAGTGCTAATTGGGAAACTGAAGTTGGTCGTGGAAAATCTTTAAAATGGCCAGTTGGTATGGGTGCCAAAGGAAATCCTGGCGTTGCCGGAACCATTCAACAAACAGTAGGTTCAATCGGATACATTGGTTCTGAATTCGCTTTCGCTCAAAAAATTTCCTTTGCTAAAGTTCAAAACAGTTCCGGAAATTACATTCAACCAACCATTGAAAGCATAAGTGCATCTGCACAAGGTGAAATTCCTGCTGATACACGTGTAATGCTAACCAATTCATCCGATCCAAATGCTTATCCAATTAGTGGATTTACATGGTTGATTCTTTATAAAGAACAGAATTATAACGGTCGATCACAACAACAAGCTTTGGAAACATTGAATTTTTTGAACTGGATCATTCAGGCAGATGCGCAAGCAGTGGCACAGCAAGTTCATTATGCACCACTTCCTGCAAAAGCTGTAACTCAAGCAAAACAAATTTTGAAGTCAGTAACCTATGATGGCAAATCTTTGCTAAATTAGAAGTGACTTTAGAAAAAAAGAACACATAAATGAAGAGTGAAAACATAACAAAAGGTATTTTATTCGCTACTTCGCTTATACTGGTTTTTATAACAGCAGGAATGGTATTCTCACTGGTTGGGGGTACCATTCCCATTTTCTCTAAATTTGGAATTAATTTTATTTTTTCTTCAGAATGGAACCCATCGGAAGGTAGAGAAGAATATGGTGCTTTGCCTTTTATCGCAGGAACTATTATTACCTCAGTTTTGGCACTTATCATTTGTTTACCGCTAGCTTTTTCAACTTCTTTATTTATTGGTGAATACTACCGAGGAAAAAGAATATCAAAAATCATCGGAACGCTAGTTGACTTACTTGCCGGAGTTCCATCTATCGTTTATGGTTTGTGGGGCTTCTATGTTTTACGTCCGCTGATGGTTGATTTGGGATTAAGCAGTCAGGGATTTGGAATATTTACCTCTGGTTTAATTCTAGCCATTATGATCATTCCTTATGCAACCTCAATTACTGCTGAAATAATTTCAATGGTTCCGAATGATTTGAAAGAGGCAGCTTATTCGTTGGGAGCAACTCGGTTTGAAGTTATTTTTAATGTCATTATACCTTCGGCTCGCTCAGGAATTGTGGCAAGTTACATCTTAGCATTTGGAAGAGCTCTTGGCGAAACCATGGCAGTTACCATGCTCATCGGAAATGCCAATAAAATCCCGAGTGGATTATTCGATACCGGAAATACCATGGCCAGTGTTATTGCCAATCAGTTTGGCGAAGCAGATGGTTTAAAACTAAGTGCACTGATCGCCATCGGATTACTTTTATTTGTGATTACAGGAATTATTAACGGAGTAGGTAAGCTCATCATTAAAAAACTTTCGCTATGATGAATTTAAACTCAAATAAAAACGTTGAAAGGAAAAAAAATACGAGAATAGCCAGAAATAAATTTTTCTCTGGCTTGGTCATTTTCTTTTCCGTTATCACCATTTCTCCCATTATCCTAATCATTTCGAAACTTTTAATTAAGGGCCTCAAACAAATCAACCTTAGTTTTTTTACAGAAACTGCGCCTGATACTTTCGAAGCCATGACCGCTGTAAACAATGGAGAAATAATTCCGGGCGGAATTTTGAACGGAATTACCGGAACATTGTTTATGGTTATTTTGGCAGCACTTATAGCTATCCCAATTGGTATTTTAATCGGGCTTTATCTTTACGAAAACCCGGGTAAAATTTATGCCAATATCATTCGCGACATTGCTGATATTTTACAAGGTGTGCCTTCCATTGTTTTAGGCTTAATTTCCTATATCTGGATCGTTAAAAGTGTTACTAACGGTTACTCTGCGCTGGCAGGAAGCGTTTCGCTTTCGATCATGATGTTGCCCTTAATTTTACGCTCCACAGAAGAAACACTAAAAATGATCCCAATCAGTTTAAAAGAAGCTGCAGTAGCTTTAGGTGTTCCTTATCACAAAGTTATTTTTAGGGTGATGATACCTACCGGATTCAGCGGACTTTCTACAGGAATTTTATTAGCTATTTCAAGAGTTATCGGAGAAACAGCACCATTAATGTTAACAGCCTTAGGTTCATCTGCAGTAAATTATCAACTTAACAAACCTACCAGTGCAGTGCCGCTGCTCATTTGGGAATTTTATAATGATCCGAACATGGTAAATTTGATCTGGAGTTCGTCGTTATTTTTAATGGGCTTTGTATTAACTTTAAACCTGATTTCTAAAAAAATTGCATCAAACAGATAGGAAATAAATGAGTATAACAAACCTAAATATAAAAGACCCTGTTTTAAGCATCAAGGATTTATCAATTTCTTATGATGGAGAAAAATTAGCTGTAAAAAACGTCAGTGCTGATGTTAAGAAAAATTCGATAACTGCAATCATGGGGCCTTCAGGATGTGGAAAAAGCACTTTACTTCGGGCATTAAATCGCATGCATGATTTATACCCCAGCATTGTAACAACAGGTAGTATAAGGCTTAATGGAGAAGATATTTCCGAAATTTCGAATATTGATTTGAGGCGAAAAGTGGGGATGGTTTTTCAACGTCCGAATCCTTTTCCAACCATGAGTATTTACGATAACGTAATTGCGGGATATAAACTTAATGGCATCAGGCAAAAGAAAAGTGAACGTGATGAAATTGTTGAAAAATCACTACAAGATGTAACTCTTTGGGATGAGGTAAAAGATTCGCTTTTAAAAAAAGGTACTTTTTTATCCGGTGGGCAGCAACAACGATTATGCATTGCCCGTGCGCTTGCCTTTCAACCTGATGTAATTTTACTTGACGAACCTACTTCTGCACTCGACCCTATCGCTACGGCTAAAGTTGAAGAGCTATTACTTGAGCTAAAGAAAAAATATAGCATTGTATTGGTAACCCATAACATGGCTCAGGCAGCCCGTATTTCAAACCAATCGATGTTTATGTATTTAGGCGAATTGGTGGAGTATGGAAAGACAAAAGATATGTTCACGAATCCAACTAATAAAAGAACGGAAGAATATTTAACCGGGAAGTTTGGTTAAAAACTAAAAAACATGAATTCAAAAAAAGATATCGCTTTTAAAAAAATTTCAGCGGAATTTGAAAATTTCTCAAATTTAGTTCTGGAACAACTTGATTTACTTGAAAAAGTAATTAATAATTTTTCACAAAATACCATTGGAAGCTTTAAGGAACAACTGGAAAAAAATGAAAAAAAATTAGATCAGTACGAAGTTAAAATCAGTGAGCGAATTATTAATACCATCGTTTTGTACCAGCCCATGGCCAAAGATTTAAGACGCATTTTTGCCATTTACAGAATGTCGCTGAACCTAGAACGAATTGGTGATATGGTAATTAATGTTTACAATTATATCAGTCGCATAAAGGATCCTGAAATCTTTAACAAAAATTCGGAGCTCATTCAAAACATGCTTATCTTAAGTTCAAATATGGTTACCAAAGCACTGTTGTCTTTTACTAATAATGATAAAGAATATGCCATTTGGACCATCAAAAATGATTCAGTTGTTGATGAGCTAAATTATAAGCTGATGAAAAATTCGATGTTAAAAGATCAAGATGAGGCAACCCGAAAAGTGATGCAAAGCTTTATCAACATCAAAGGAATCATTACAGATATTGAACGTATTGCTGATCATGCAACAAACATTGCAGAAGCTTCTATTTACGCATCGGAAGGAACCGACATTAGGCACACTGATATTGAGGATTTTGAGGATTAGAAAACTTTTTTGTTTTTATTCAATAATTAAAAATGAACAATAAAAAAATAAAAATATTAATCGTCGACGATGAAGAGGATTTGTGTGAGATTATTCAATTTAATTTGGCTGGTGAAGGATATGATGCTGAAGTAGCTTATTCTGCAGAAGCAGCTTTAGAAAAGGATCTTAATAAATATAAATTGATTTTACTTGATGTAATGATGGGAAAAACTTCTGGTTTTAAACTTGCCAACGTTATTCGCAATGAGCAAAAACTTAATATCCCTATTATATTTATTACCGCACGCACTACCGAAAATGATCTTTTAACCGGATTTAATTTAGGAGCTGATGATTATATTACTAAGCCCTTTTCAATTCATGAATTAACAGCTCGAGTAAAAGCAGTTTTAAGCCGCTCGAAATTAAAAATTGCCGAAATAGAATCAAATATAGAAATCAATGAACTAGAATTAAACTTTTCTCGTCGCGAGTTAATTATAAGTGGCAAGCCCATTGTCTTAACGCGAAAAGAGTTTGAAATTTTAAACTTTTTAATGAAAAATAAAGGTCATGTTTTCTCAAGAGAAGAGATTTTAAAAACAATTTGGGAAGACAATATTATTGTTACTGACCGCACTGTTGATGTACACATTACCCGACTCCGTAAAAAAATGAATGAGTACGGAAAATATTTAAAAAATAAAGCCGGATACGGTTACAGCTTCGATTACCAATAATCACTGAACGCAAAGCAAATGAAAATTAAATTAAATTTTAGACGAAGGTTTTTTATATACCTCTTATTCATATTTGTGATTTTTACCTTTTTGGTACTTATGTTTCAGGCTAACCGAGAAAAAGAATTTAAGCGTGATCAGCTTGAAAATACCCTGGACAACATCACAGTTATTACCAATAATTATTTGGAACAAAAACAAATTTTTGGTTCAGGAGATTACAAGTCTTTAGATTTTTTAGTTGGAATACTTCCGAAACTAAATGTAAGAATTAGCATTATTGACGCGAAAGGAATTGTGCTTTTTGATAGTGAGGTTGATGATGTAAGCAAAATGGAAAATCACATCATGCGGCCAGAAGTTCAAAAATCTGTTGGTTCCGGTTTTGGTGCCGATATTCGTAAATCAGCCACCACAAATGATACTTATTATTATTATGCCCGCTTTTACGGAACACACTTTGTTCGCACAGCCGTGCTTTACAATAACAAAATAATTGATTATTTAAAAGCCGATCAACTATTTTTATTCTTCATCATCGCATTATTTTTTGTACTGTGGCTTGTATTAAATGCAGTTACAAATAAATTATCAAAAACCATCGACAAATTAAAAGATTTTGTAATTCGGCTGGGAAACGGTAAACAAATACCTACAGATATCAACTTTCCGGATGACGAACTTGGAATTATTAGTAGGCAAATCATACAGGTTTATCAGGAATTAAAAAATACCAAAGACACCATCACGCTTGAACGAGAAAAACTTTTTAACCATTTGTATGCTCTAAAAGAAGGGGTTGCTTTCTTTTCTGCTGAGAAGAAAAAAATATTAACCAATAACCATTTCATTCAGTTTTTAAATATTATATCCGAAAAGTCAAGTATTTCGGCTGAGATGATTTTCAAATCATCTGAATTTCAACCCATCCTTAATTTTATAGAAAAACAAAGAACAAACACAAATGTATTAGTTAACGATCAGTTACCTCAGCATGAGTATAACTTATATAAAAATGGATATTATTTTGATATCAGATGCATTATTTTTCCGGACAAAAGTTTTGAAATTCTCATAACTGATAATACCCGATTGGCCAAACGGCAAATCATTAAACAACAAATGACTTCAAACATTGCTCACGAATTAAAAACACCTGTAGCTGCAGTTATTGGTTTTATTGAAACATTGCAGAAAAACCAACTGGATAAAGACAAGCAAAAATATTTTGTTGATAAGGCATATGCACAAGCGTACAGGCTTAAAGAACTAATCGAAGATATTCAGGTTTTGAATAAAATTGAAGAAGCAAGTAGTAAATTTATATTTGAAACCGTTGGAATAAAAGAGGTACTGGATGAGGTTAACGAAAGCCTCAAAACCAGTTTGGACGAAAAAAACATTAAAATTTTAAGTAATATTTCTAAAGGTATTGTTGTAAAAGGTAACAGATCTTTGCTTGAATCCATATTTCATAACCTGATTGATAATTCGATAAAATACGCCGGAAATGATTCTGAAATTAATATTTCACAATATTCTGAAGATAAGAATTTTTATTATTTTTCTTTCAAAGATTCTGGTTCCGGCATAGCCGAAGAGCATTTAAGTCGAATTTTTGAACGATTTTACAGAGTAGATTCCGGTCGATCACGTAAAACAGGAGGAACAGGATTAGGGTTGGCTATTGTTAAAAATGCCATTCAACTTCATCAGGGAACAATTTCGGCAAGAAACTCAAAAGATGGTGGACTTGAATTTCTTTTCACCATTCCACGTTCAGCTGAAGTTTAATCTTCAAAAAAAATATTTTTTATTGCCCATTCTTTTTAAAATAAAGAGTGGGTTTTTTATTAAAAAGTTGTCTGTTACATTATTTCTTTTCGTAATAATATATTAACACTGACTTAACCATTAAATAACGTCTCCTTAATGAACATGTAACTACCATATTTCATTTTTGCATTAAAATTAATTCATAAAAAAACGAATGTTAAAAATGAAAAAAAACTTAAAACTTATTGTAGCTGTTATTTTTAGCAGTACGATTCTTCTCTCTTCATGTAAAAAAGATGAAAAGGTAATTCCAGATGCTCCCTCAGTAACAGCTCCTTCTGCAACCAGTGGTTTGGAAGAAGGACAAGGGGTTGATGTATCATTCGCTATAACTGTACCTGGTGGGTATTCAAGTTCAAGTGTTACTGCGGTTGGCGGAACTGCAACTATCAAAACTGAACCTACAAATGGTGCACTAAACGGCACTGTAGTAGTAACCTTTACGGCAAATAATGCTGGCGCAGGTTCTATAACATTAACCGTAATGGATAAAAATTCCAAGTCGGATAATGCAACAGCCGTAATTTCTGTCGAAGCTGAAGAATTAGTAATTTCTGTTAACGGAAACATAACTTCAAACACAACCTGGGAAACAGGAAAAACATATATACTTGAAAGCCGAATTGCTGTTGTTAATGGTGTAACTTTAACAATTCAGCCTGGTGTAATTGTTAAGGGAAATGCCGGTAGTGCAGCCAATGCAACTGCGCTTATTATAGCTCAGGGTGCAAAAATCGATGCCCAAGGTACTGCTTCTTCTCCTATTATTTTCACTTCTATTGCTGATAACATTGTGCCTGGGCAAATTGCCAGTCCAAATCTTGATCCAACCCTAAATGGTTTATGGGGAGGTTTAATTGTTTTAGGAAAAGCACATATTTCTTACCAAGATGATCAAGGAGCAGATCAACCTACTGCATCTATTGAAGGTGTACCGGCTAACGACCCAAATGGAGTTTATGGTGGAAATGACGATAACGACAATTCAGGTATTATCAAATTTATCTCTATCCGACATGGTGGAACCAATATTGGTGAAGGTAATGAAATCAATGGCCTTACTTTAGGTGGAGTTGGTTCGGGTACCGTAATCGAAAATGTTGAAATTATCTCAAACCAGGATGACGGAATTGAATGGTTCGGGGGTACTGTTAATGTAAAAAATGCCATTGTTTGGAATACAGGTGACGATGCTATTGATGCCGACCAAGCATGGGCAGGAACCATCGATAACTTTGTGGTAATAAATCCAGGTGACGAGTGTTTTGAACTTGATGGACCGGAAGGATCTTATGTTGGTGCTGGTTATACCATTAAAAATGGTACCGTAAGTGTTGGTTCTGCTTCAGGATTAATTGATTTTGATGATAACACTGACGGAACTATGATGAATATTTATTTCTTAAATCTTGCAGATAATACTCAAGACGTTGAAGGGTATTCAGGGTACTTAGCCGCAGCTAATTTCACATCTTCATCTTTTGAAGTAACGCTTCCAAACGGAGTTACGCTAGCAGAAGTTTTTGAAGGCGGATCAGATGCAATTACTACTGTGGTTGCTGCTGGTGCTGCTACAGTAGGTGCTGACTTAACACAATTCAGTACCTGGTCATGGGCTGCAGTTGCAGGACAATTAACAGGTTTATAATCACAATTTCGTTCTTTCATAAAAACTCATAGGTGTAAATTTCACCTATGAGTTTTTCATATTAAATATTGCAATATAAATAATTATGCGAATAATAAAATTACTTATCATTATTCCATTTCTGTTTTTAACGACAACTTTGTTTTCTCAAAATGGAACCATACGCAGTACAATTTTCGATGGAGAAACCGGAGAGTCTTTACCTGGTGTAACAATTTATGTAGCCGAAATAGAAAGCGGAACTATCACCGATTTAGATGGTAAATTTAATCTAAGCATTGCTCCCGGATCCTATCAATTAAGGATTTCGTTTATTTCATATGAAACCATTAATTTAACTGTTGTCGTTGAAGCAAATGAGGTAACCTTACTAAATGACATTAAACTTAGTCAGGTTGCCGTTCAATTAGGAGAAGCTGTTGTTACAGCAACTGCTATTAAAAATACAGAGTCAGCTTTACTTACCATGAAACAACGATCGGCTAATGTAATCGATGGGATTTCTTCGGCCGGATTAAGAAAAATTGGAGATTCAAATGTTGCTTCTTCCATGAAAAGGGTAACAGGTGTTTCTGTTGAGGGTGGTAAATATGTTTTTGTACGTGGGCTTGGGGATCGATACACCAAAACCATTATGAATGGACTTGATTTACCAGGTCTTGATCCCGATCGAAACTCCATCCAAATGGATATTTTTCCAACAAGTATTATTGAAAACTTAGTAGTAAACAAATCATTTAGTGCTGAACTTCCAGCAGACTTTACAGGTGGAGTAATTAATATTAATATTAAAGATTTTCCGGATACCAAAACAGCTAATTTTTCACTTACAGCTGCTTATAACCCCGGTTCACATTTTAATAGTAATTACCTCACTTATAAAGGTGGAAAAACTGATTGGTTAGGGTTTGATGATGGAACACGAAATATTCCGGCTACTGAAAACATTCCTTTTTTTGTTGATGTAATTAGCCAGAGTGACCCTATTAACTCAACCGTTGGATCAAGGTTTAAATCCATTCTCCAATCATTTAATTCTACCATGGCTGCCAAAAAACAACAAAGTTTTATGGACTATGGTCTAAGTACTTCTTTTGGCAATCAATTTCCTGTTGGTAAATATACCCTCGGATATGTGTTTTCATTATCTTATAAAAACAATACTGATTTTTACGAAAATGCGATTTATGCTAATTATGGTTTAGCAAGCGATAAAAATATAACAGAATTAGAAAGAAGAGAATATCAGGAAGGAAACTATGGCGTTAATAATGTATTGGTAAGCGGACTAGCAGGATTTGCACTTAAAACTAAAAATGCCAAGTATCGCTTGAATTTAATGCATTTACAAAATGGAGAATCTCAGGCAGGAATTTTTGATTATGATAAAACCAACCTGGGTACCAGTTTTTTTGGATTTCAGCATACCTTACAATACAGTCAGCGCGCACTAACCAATATTTTGCTTGATGGTAAATACTCTTCTCCCGAATCGAACTGGGATATTGAATGGAAATTAGCTCCAACACTTTCAACCATCAACGATCCGGATATTCGGTTTACGCGTTACGAAAATCGAAACGGTAATTATACCATAGGTACCGAGGTGGGATTTCCGGAAAGAATTTGGCGTGATTTAAAAGAAATAAATCTGGCTGGAGTACTGCATCTTACCAAAGATTTTAAACTTAAAGAAACTGATTTTAAGCTTAGGTTTGGTGGTGCATTTACTTATAAAAACCGTGATTATAACATCCAAAGTTTTGCAGTAAATATTCGGAATGTACCACTCACAGGTAATCCAGACGAGATATTTAGTGCAAATAATTTGTGGCCTTATCAGGAAAATCCTTTCCAGGGAACCACTTATGAAGCAGCATTTATTCCAGATAATCCGAATAAATTTGATTCGAATGTTAAAAATACAGCAGCTTATGCTTCTATCGAATTTAATCCGTTTAAAAATTTAAAAACAATTGCCGGGCTGAGGGTTGAAAATTATATACAGCGATATACAGGACAAGATCAATTGGGTGAAAATATTTTAGACGATGATGTTGTGTTGGATAATCTTGATTTTTTTCCGACAATTAACATGATTTTTAAACTAACAGAAGATCAGAATATTCGTTTTTCGTATGCAAAAACCATAGCCAGACCATCATTCAAAGAGCTATCGTATTCACAAATATTTGACCCTATTACTGGTCGAACTTTTATTGGCGGATTATTTAATGATATAAATATTCAAAGCGGAACAGTATATTGGGATGGCAAACTCACAAGTTCAGACATTCATAATTTAGATTTACGCTGGGAACTTTTTAAAGAACTGGGACAAACTTTTTCAATCGGAACATTTTATAAAAAATTTAGCAATCCCATCGAGCTGGTTCAATATGCGAGGGTACCCGGATCTTATCAACCACGAAATGTTGGTGATGGTGAAGTTTATGGTGCCGAATTGGAATTCAGACAAAATTTTAGTTTTTTAAACCAAAAATATAAGGGCTTCAGTTTAAATTTCAATTTTACCTATACCAAATCAAAAATTGAGCTTAGTAATATTGAATTTCTTTCACGCCAAAGTAGTGCTCGAAACGGTCAAACCATTAGTAAATACCGTGATATGGCCGGACAAGCTCCATATATTATAAATGCGGGTATTGCTTACTCCGGAGGGGAAAATGGAATTTGGAATGGGCTTGAAGCCGGTTTGTATTATAATGTACAGGGCGAAACTTTGCAATATGTGGGTATAGCCGATCGACCTGATGTTTATTCAGTTCCATTTCATAGCCTAAATTTTAATGCGAATAAAAGTTTTGGTGAGAATGATCGATTGCAAATTGGTTTAAAGATTGACAATATTTTAGGTCAGAAAAAAGAGTCGATTTATAAATCTTTTAATGCAAAAAATCAATTTTTCTCAAGTATTGACCCGGGCACCTCAATTCAAATTAAATTGAGCTATGCATTTTAAATTGTATTTTTTTATTTAACAAGAAAACAAAATAGGAATATGACAAATTTTTTAAAACGACTCATTATACTAGGAATATTTTTGATTCTTTTTTCTGCGTCGGCAATTTCACAAAATATAGAAACAAAAGATGGTCTTTTTTACAAGAAAGGCATGCTGTATACCGGAACTCATCTCGAAAAATATGAAGATGGAACTGTTAAAATTAACTATAAAATTAAAGATGGAGTTTTAGATGGCATTAGCACTTTTTATTATGAAAATGCCAATAAAAAAGAGCAAAGGGCCTATAAGGCGGGAAAAAAATCAGGTGTCTGGATTAATTGGACAGAGGATGGAACCAAAATTGGCGAAGCCAATTACTTTAATAATTTAAAACATGGAAATTGGTTTATTTGGGATGCAAAAAGTAATCTTTTGTACGAAATGCATTATACCAACGGGAAAAAATCAGGTACCTGGAAAAACTTTGATGAAAAAGGTAAATTAATTAGTGAACGTAAATTTTAAACCTCCACAAATCTAAGAATTAACAATTTTGTAATCATTTTGTCATCAAGTGTCAATATCTATGATGTTACTTTGTGTCACAATTAAAAAACATAAAAAATGAAAAAGATTATTATTTCTGGATTTTTGGTATTGGTTACTTTACTAGCCTTTACAACTAACATTATTAGCAAAGACTCTAAAGAAACTGCTACAGCAACAAGTATTTCACTAAGTGGCAATGTGATGGATTTAACTTCTGGCGAAACACTTGCTGGTGTTGAAGTTACACTTGAAGGTTGTGATAAAAAAGTATATACTGATTTTGACGGTAATTACAGCTTTACCAATTTAAAACCTGGTAAATATAGTGTAATCGCATCTTACATATCTTACGACAAAAGTTATATTGAAAAAATTGATTTAACATCCAACGAAGATTTGAACATCAAACTTCAATCTTCAAACTAAAATTTATAGACGAAGCCTTAGGGCATTTTCTATATATGTGAATACAATTTTTTTTAACACAGGCTGCTATCACAGCCTGTGTTTTTGTAATTCATTTTTTATAGCCTAAAAATACAATTAGGCCAATAATTGGGCTAAAAATCATACTTATAAAAAACATCCACTCTCTGCTAATTTTTCCTTCTTTTGGGGTATTCTCCGAAACAATTAAGGCGCCAATATACCACAACAAAAACAATAAAATTACGAGTAATTCATTCATAATAAATTCTTTAAAAATAAAAAATCATCAGAAAAATTATTGGAATTAAGATCCCAAGTACTGTCATCCAGGCACCACGACCAGTAATTCCTTTTTTACCTCTAACAATAAATAATCCTGTAAGTGCAATGAGAATTAATGAGCCTGAAAAAATATCTGAATACCATGTCCAATATTTAATTGGGTTATAGTGAAGATAATTCATGGGTTTAAAAAACATTCTGCGCTTAGTTTGCTCAAATAGTCCTTTTCCACTATCCAGATCAATATACACAGTTCCGTCTTTTAAAAAAACCTTAAGCTCTGTTTCTGAAGGAAAATAGTGATTCAAATAGGTATTTTCTATTTCATTTTTTGCCAAGAAATTTTTAATAAACGCCTTATCAATATTTTCTTGTAATTCTATCTGTATTTCGTCCGTTACAATAACATAATTAGGATTCCAGTCGTGCATATGATTAATTGCAATTCCCGATAGGCAATAAATTATGGTCATTCCAAAAAAGAAATAGCCAAAATCTCGGTGAATAACCCGATTCCATTTTCTCCAATTAAACTTCATATTAAAAGGCTTTGGGTGATTTAAAATAAAAAAAGCCGGAAAAAAGATCCGGCTTCAATTAATAAAAATTTTCTTATTCTTCTTTTTCTTTAGGCTGAATCATTTCGTAATTTTTACACACGATTGAATAAAAAGCTAATCGATCGGTTCCTTGTTCTGCCATTTGTTTACGATAATTTGCGATACTTTCGGTAGCAGCAATATGCTCACCCATATCTGCAGCTTCACCTTTACCAACACCATGCCCGTCTCCTTCGCCTTCTTTATCAGCAGAGGCTAATTCACTTTCCCAGGTTAAAAGATATTCTTCATCGATAATAAGCGCTTCAATAACGCCTTCAACCTTAATTTTACTGCCTGTTAAGTCAGTATTAAATGCAGGCATATTTTCTCCGGTTGTAATTTTAATTGATGCTTCTGATCCTTCTTCAACCAAAAACATTTTTTTTCCACCATGCTGACAAACATGATTTACAGTTGCAATTAACATTACTGGTTTACCGATTAGTTCTTCAGCTTTTGTTTCAAAATCGATAACATTTAATTCTGTTACGGCAGCTTCTTCATTTTTTTCTGCTTTTTGTGTATTATTTGCACATGAAATTAATAGTGTAGATGCAAATAAAACAATCATAAATTTCTTAATCATTTGTCCTCCTTTGTTTGTTTGGTTATAGTCTGTATTCTTAGTTTACTTTTCTTCCTTTTACTATTCTTTGTTGCACGCGCAATAAATAATCTTCATTTTTTTTAACTAACAGTCGGGCTCGTTCACTTCCCGGCTGAATAATATATTTTTCATTATCGTACAAAAACTCACCATATCTATTTAAGCCCTGATTTATCAGCAACTCATAATACTTACCACTTTTACTAATTTTAAAAACGAGGTATTTATTTTCTCCCGTTTCAAATGTCATATTTAATAATCCATCCTCAACAAATTCACAGGTACCTGGTGTATTTTTTTTTATAATAATATTATCAATCAATTTTCCATTTTCGAATTTTATTTCTCCATTTGCAATGGCTGCAGAATCATAAGGTAAAATTTTTCTAAATGTTATTTTATCTGAGGTATAAAACTGAACTTTATTAATATCCAAATTATAATCATCCAACTTAATTCTCATGTCATTTGTAAAATAAATTTTATTCGAACATGATGCGAAAGCCAAAATAATTAAGAATATAGACACGATATTAATAAATAACTTTCTCATTTTTTTAAATAATTGTTTTATAGTGTGATTTTAACGAAATTTATTTAATAATGTTCAGTTTCTTTGAAATTTCAAGCATTTTGAAAATAGGTACTTTTGCTTTTTCTATTACTTCGGATGATAAATTAATTTCAGGGCTTTCGTTTTTTAAGCATAAATATAGCTTTTCCATTGTATTTAACTTCATATAAGGGCAATCATTACATGCACAAGTTTCATCAGTTGGAACAATTATAAATTCTTTATCTGGAGAATCCTTTTGCATTTGATGTAAAATTCCGCTCTCTGTTGCAACAATATATTTTTTACAATCATCGGTTTTACAAAAATTAAGCATGGCATTAGTTGATCCAACAAAATCTGCCAACACTAAAACTTGCCCTTTACATTCGGGATGCGCGACTAATTTTGCATCTGGATTCGCTATTTTTAAATCAATAATTGCTTCAGTTGATAAAATATCATGCACTTCACAAGTTCCATCCCACAATACCATTTCCCTTCCTGAAATTATGTTGATATATCCACCTAAATTTTTATCAGGAGCAAAAATAATCTTTTGATTTTTAGGTAACGAATTAACAATTTGTAGGGCATTACCCGAGGTACAAATAATATCCGACATGGTTTTTATATCTGCTGTGCAGTTGATATAAGAAATAACCATATGATCGGGATGTTTATCTTTAAATTTTTTAAATTCTTTTGGTGGGCAAGAATCTGCCAGAGAACAACCAGCTTCTAAATCCGGAATTACTACCTTTGTTTTAGGATTAATTATTTTTGCAGTTTCGGCCATAAAATGAACTCCTGCAAAAACAATTAAATTTGCATTTGATTCTGCCGCTTTTTGTGCAAGTCCAAGACTATCACCAACATAATCTGCAATATCCTGAATTTCCGGAACCTGATAATAATGAGCCAAAATTATCGCGTTCTTTTCTTTTTTGAGGTGGTTTATTTTTTCGATTAAATTCATAACACTGCAAAAATAAATCTTTTAATCAATTCACATTTATTTTTATAAAGTATTACAATATTATATATAAAAGTTTAAATAATTTTTTAGTAATAATATAGATTTGTTAATAAGACTGATAACTAGTTTTTATAAAACTTGACAAATCATTTTCTACAATTTAGTTAACAATTTTTTATCTATTTGTTAAAACTACTTAATTGAAAATTATAATATTAAACTAGATATTAACAGTTGTTAATTAACAAACGTGTTAATTAAATTAATATAATTGATTCATAAAATTACGTTAATAAGCATCCAATAAATTTTTATAAATAGCAGTTTTTGGTTTATATTTTTTGGCACATGTCCTCGTTTGTTAATTACTAAAGAAATTTAAAATTTTAATAACATAATAATATTGAAATGAACATTTTTTTGTTAATAATTGATATGAATTTGAAAATAAGATGACTATAAAAAGTGGCTATTTTTACTTTAATAATTAATGAGCTAATTATTAAGGTGATAATAATCAGGCTTATTTTTTTAAGTACCTTTGTATATAAATGTTATAAACAATGCCAAATAAAACTACAACTATACCTATTGCTTCTGACCATGGTGGTTATGAAATGAAAGAATATTTAAAAAAGAAATTAATTCAAGAGGGATATAATATTAAGGATATGGGTACTTACTCTTCTGATAGTGTCGATTATCCTGATATGATTCATCCTTTGGCAAAATCAATTAATGTTGGAGAATATAAGCAGGGAATTATCTTATGTGGAAGCGGCAATGGAGCACAAATGACTGCTAATAAATATCCTAATGTAAGAGCTGGTTTATGTTGGACTATAGAACAAGCAAGTTTAATACGGCAACATAATAATGCAAATATCATTTCAATACCTGGTCGTTTTGTTGATGAAAAACTTGCACTTGATATGGTTATAACATTTCTAACCACTGAATTTGAAGGCGGACGACATCTTACCAGAGTTACAAAAATTTCAAAAATTAATTAGATTGGACGCTTATAGTCAGTTTATAAAAGATTCAGGAATTAAAGCTTTTGATCTGGAACATCGTCGAAAGATTAATTTTAATATAGCTAAATATGATTCGGCTGTTTTAAAAGGTAAAAAGCAATATAAAGAAATTGAAAAAGCCCGTAATCGGGCTGGTTTTTTAAAATATAAAGTGATCAATGATCTTGATAAATATTTAATTAAGTTTGAGGATAATTTTACGGCAAATGGTGGAAAAGTAATTTGGGCTCAGGATAAAAAAGAAGCGATTAAAGAAATTCTGGAAATTGCAAAAGAAAACAATGTTCAGAAGGTGGTTAAAACTAAATCGATGACCACTGAAGAAATAGAATTAAATGATGCTTTTACTAAAAAGAAAATAGATTCGATAGAAACTGATTTAGGGGAATATATTGTTCAGCTTGCAGGAGAAAAACCTTACCACATCGTAACTCCGGCCATGCATAAATCAAAAGAAGATGTGGCAGATCTTTTTAATAAAAAATTTGATACTGATACAGAAGCTTCTCCGGAAGAAATAACTGAATTTGTTAGAAACTTGTTAAGAGAAAAATTTGTTGAAGCCGATCTTGGCGTTAGCGGAGCTAA
Organism: Bacteroidales bacterium; assembly: GCA_963674935.2. GTDB lineage: Bacteria > Bacteroidota > Bacteroidia > Bacteroidales. Next base: position 638,156 of record CAXXWZ010000002.1, on the reverse strand, counting down.
TTTTTTAATATCAGATATTGGTGGAATTGCTTTAACCGAAAATGAAGGCAATGGAATGATGACTATGTCATTTCCCAAAGTTCATATTGTAATTGCCGGTATCGAAAAATTAATACCTCGCCTAACGGATCTGGACTTATTTTTGCCATTACTTGCTACTCACGGAACAGGTCAAAAAATTTCTGTTTATAACTCAATAATTACAGGACCCAAAAAAGCCGATGAAATTGATGGGCCGAAAAAAATGTACCTCATTTTATTAGACAATAAAAGAACTAATTTATTGGCTCAAGATCGCCAGCGCAGAGCTTTATCGTGCATCAGATGTGGTGCTTGTTTAAATGCTTGTCCCGTTTATAAAAACATTGGAGGACACACTTATAATACTACCTACAGTGGACCGATTGGTGCTGTTATTAATCCTTTTATGCTTGACATGAAAGAATACAAACACCAAAGTTTTGCTTCTACCATTTGCGGAAAATGCACTGAGGTATGTCCGGTAAAAATCCCGCTTCACGAATTATTACTCGTAAATAGAAATGAAGCTGTAAAAAAGAAACTTTTTAGCAATAAAGATAAATTATCAATTTTGGCCTGGAAAAAAAACATGTCAAGTCGTAAAAGAATGGACATGTTAGGTGGAAAAAGTAAGAATTTGATTTTTAAATATATGTTTAAAAAATCCTGGGGAACTCACAGAGAATTACCAAAAATTGAGGAAAAATCATTTAATCAATTATGGAGAGAACAAAACAATAAAGAATAAAAAAAACCTCTCGAATTATTTCGAGAGGTTTTTAGGTTTTGTGATTATCAAATGATTAGTCTAATAATTCAGCAATTTTATTTCTTAATTCTTCACCTCTTAAGTTCTTAGCAATGATAATTCCATCTTTATCTAATAAAATACTGTGAGGTATTCCTTTTACACCATATAATTTTGCTGCTGAATTATCCCAGTATTGTAAATCTGAAACATGATCCCAGGTTAATTTATCATCTTCAATAGCTTTTAACCAATCAGCTTTCTCTTTATCAAGAGATATACCAATAACATCAAATCCTTTGTCTTTGTAGTCGTTGTAAACAGCTACAACATTTGGATTTTCGCCCCGGCAGGGTCCACACCATGCCGCCCAAAAATCAACAAGCGTATATCCACCTTTCAAGAGTGAGGAAAATTTAACAGGTACATCTTCGGTGTTATTCATTGTAAAATCAAGGTATTTTTTACCAATAGCAACAGCTTGAAGTGTAGCAACTCTTTCTTTGAAATCCTTAACAATTGGTGATTGCTCGATAGATGGGTCAAAACCAGTAGCAATGGTTTCCATTTGCTCAAGTTCAAAATAGTAATTATTCTGCATTGCCAATTGTGCAGCTACAATACTGGCTTTATTTTCAAGAACATATTTATAAATAAAGTCATTTTTTTGTTCTTGAACGGCATCTACTTTTTCAATAATTTGCTTAACTAAATCTTCGTTATTTTCTTTGCTGGCAGTTCGATATTTGTCAATTAAAGCCATACGCTCTTCATCAAAACTTTTGGTAGATTCATTAAAAGCATTTAATTCGTCTTGTGCTGGAGATCCAGAAATTTTAAGTTGTCTTAAACTGTCAATATGGCCAGTCACACTTATATTTGCTGCATCAACAAAAACAGGGATATTTCCTCGTTTATCTTTAATGGCAAAATAATATATTTCAGGATACTCAATGGTTCCTTTAAATTCGATAACTCCTTTAGCATCAGCCGAATCAATTTTTGTCAACTTATTATCAATTACTTTTTGTAAATAAACAATACCTTCTTCCAGGCCATCAATATTTACATTAATTGAGTAGGAGGTATTTTTAGTTGGCTGTGTTGTACATGAGGCTAACGCCAAGCTAATCAACATTAGATAAAATAATTTTTTCATTGGTTTATTTTTAGTTTGTTTGGTTTCGTGTAAAAGAAAAAAAGAAATTTTAGGGTACAAAGCTAATAAAAGCCTGAATATAACAATAAATGACAATTATTTTTTCTTGGCAGAAACAAAATATTGACTGATTATTATAATTACAATCGTAAAAATTGAACTAAAAATAGCTCGTTTCATAGTGGATAAAAAATCACTTAATCTGAATATCTCAAGAAAAAATAAACTGAGATGATGAATAAAAACTAAAATACTGGTATAAAGAAGAAATGATTTAAATCCAAAGATTTTAATTCCAATTTTTACATCCGGACCTGGCTCTAATTTTGGAATTATCAGGTTGATTAATTTAGGTCTGAGATAGGCTATAAAAACTGTTGCAGCAATGTGAAGTCCAATGGTATGCGAAAAATAATCGATTGTATATCCGAGGATAAATGCCAAAATCAATAGCAGCCATTTTGGTGTTTCGAGTGGTAATAATAAAATAAATAAAATATAAACATATGGATTTACAGAACCTCCTAAATGAATATTATTAAATACAAATATTTGTAAAATAACCAGCGTTATGAAACTAAAAATATTTATGAGGATATGTCTACTCATTTTCAACCTCCTTCAGTTTTAGTTGCTCTTCTTTACGAATATTATTTATCACATAAACTTGCCTGAGTTTGTTATAATCAGTAGAAAATTTAATTGTAGCGCTATTTAAGTTTGATCCGATCCTGGAATCATAACTTTCAACCGTACCAATTAATATCCCTTCCGGAAAAATGAGTGAGTGTCCCGAAGTAACAATCGTATCACCATAAATAAGTTGAAGGTGTGAAGGAATATCGGTAAGGGTTCCTCTTAGATAATCCATTTTGTCCCATAAAATATTTGCAAGCTGATTATTTTTTTTAATTCTTGCACTAACCTTACTGTCTTTATGTAAGATTGACATTACAGAGCAATAGTTTTCAGAAACTGCAATTACAGACCCGACGATTCCCTGGCTAGATACCACAGCCATGTCAATTTTAATTCCATGCATTTCACCCTTATCCAGCATCAGATAATTATTAGGTTTATGGGTAGAGTTTGAAATTACTTTTGCACCAATATATTTATAATTAGTATCAGGACGGAGGGTAAGGCTATCAGCAATGACATTAAAATGCCTTAAATTTTTTAGGTATTCATTTTCTTCCACCAATAACTGATTGGTTTTTCTAAGGTCAAAATAAGCGGTAATATTTGTGTAGTTTTTGTTTAGAGCTCCGGTAAAATAACTGGTACTATTCAGGATTACTGATCCAGGATAATTTTTGCTGTTGGCCATTAAAACAAACGCGATAATTTCCAGAAATATAAACAGGAAAAAAATATTGTTCTTCCGAAGAAAAGCAAAAAGGTAACGCATTTTTAGCTAGTTAATTAATGTAAAACCATCAATTTTAAAGTCTGATTATCTAATCAGGAAAGTAAATTTATCAAAATTCTTCAATGCGATGCCTGTTCCACGAGCTACTGCTCTAAGTGGATCTTCTGCGACATGCACAGGTAATTTAGTTTTTAGATGTAAACGCTTATCAAGTCCTCTTAGCATTGAACCACCTCCTGCCAAATAAATTCCGGTTCTATAAATATCAGCTGATAATTCCGGTGGCGTCATCTCTAATGCATTTAAAACAGCAGCTTCAATTTTTGAAATTGACTTATCAAGTGCGCGGGCAATTTCAGCAGAATTTACTTTAATTTCTTTTGGAATTCCAGTTAACATATCTCTACCATGAACAGCATATTCATCAGGTGGGTTTTCAATATCCGGCATAGCTGCACCCACTTCAATTTTAATTCTTTCAGCGGTACGTTCTCCAATAATAATATTATGTTGCTTTCGCATATATTCTTCGATGTCTGAATTAAAATCATCACCTGCAATTCGAATAGATTTATTATTTACAATTCCACCCAGAGCAATTACTGCTATTTCGCTTGTACCTCCACCTATATCAATTACCATATTTCCGGTTGGTTCAAGTACATCAATTCCTATTCCAATAGCTGCGGCCATTGGTTCGTGAATCAATTTTACATCTTTTGCTCCTGCCTGTTCTGCCGAATCTTTAACAGCACGCTCTTCAACTTCAGTAATACCTGAGGGAATACAAATAACCATTTTAAGAGCTGGAGGGAAAAATGTGTTTTTTGTATTTATCATTTTGATAAATTCACGAATCATGTATTCTGCTGATTGAAAATCAGCAATTACTCCATCGCGCAACGGGCGGATAGTTTTTATATTTTCGTGGGTTTTTCCATGCATCATCATTGCTTTTTTCCCTACTGCAATAATTTTACCGGTATTTCTTTCCAGAGCTACAATTGAAGGTTCATCAACCACAACTTTATCATTGTAAATTATAATTGTGTTAGCCGTACCAAGGTCTATAGCGATTTCTTTAGTCAAAAATGAGAACAGGCCCATATTTTATTGTTTTAGTTGATGATAAAATTCAATTCGTTTTATTAGTGTTTAAAGTGACGTATTCCAGTAAAAACCATCGATATTTTGTGCTTGTTACAAAAATCGATAGAATCCTTATCCCTTACTGAACCTCCTGGTTGCACAACAGCAGTGATCCCAGCTTTGTGTGCAATTTCAACAGAATCAGCAAAAGGAAAAAATGCATCCGAAGCCATAACCGCACCCTTTAAATCAAAGCCCAAAGTTTCGGCTTTTAAAATGGCTTGTTTTAATGCATCTACCCTTGATGTTTGCCCCACTCCGCTTGCAACAAGCTGTTTGTTTTTTACCAAAACAATGGTATTGGATTTTGTATGTTTAACAATTTTATTGGCAAAAATTAAATCCTCAATTTCTGTGGAGCTTGGATGTGTTGAAGTAACAGTTTCAAAACATTCAGCCGTTTCGGTTTTCAAGTCTTTATCTTGAACCAAAACACCATTTAATGCCGATTTAAATTGTTTTACCGGAAAATCAAACGCTTTCTTCTGTAAAATTATTCTATTTTTCTTAGATTTTAGTAATTCCAAGGCATTATTTTCAAAGCCAGGTGCAAGTATTATTTCGAAAAATAATTTGTTAATTTCTTTGGCACTCTCATTATCGATAATCTGGTTGGTGATTAACACACCACCAAAAGCAGAAATAGGATCACCGGCAAGGGTATCCTTCCAGGCATTCACAAGTTTTTCACGACTGGCAATTCCACAAGCATTATTGTGTTTTAAAACAGCAAAAGTAGGATCTGTAAATTCAGTAATTAAATGAATGGCGGCATCAAGATCAGTAAGGTTATTGTATGAAATTTCTTTTCCGTGGAGCTGCTCAAATACATCATCAAGTTTACCAAAATATAATGCTTTTTGATGTGGGTTTTCACCATATCTGAGCATACGATTTTTACTTAAACTTTGTTTAAAAACAGGAATTTCATTGTTGCTGTTAAAATAATTAAAAATTGCGGTATCATAATGTGACGAAACCTCAAAGGCCTGGGCAGCAAAACTTTTTCTTTCCTGTAATGAACTCTCGCCTCCTTTTTCTTTTAAAAGTGCCAGTAGAGAACTGTATTGTCCCATGTTTGAAACAATTAAAACATCGTTAAAGTTTTTTGCTGCAGCACGGATTAATGAAATACCACCAATATCAATTTTCTCAATAATTTCTTGATCTTTAGCACCGGAAGCAACAGTATCTTCAAATGGGTATAAATCAACGATAACCAAGTCTAACTCCGGGATTTCGTATTCTGATAATTGTTTTAAATCATTTTCTAATCCTCTTCGTCCAAGAATTCCTCCAAAAACTTTCGGATGCAATGTTTTTACACGTCCTCCAAGAATAGATGGATATCCGGTTAAAGATTCAACGCTTTTAACTTCCACACCTTGCTTTTGAATAAAATCAAAAGTTCCACCTGTCGAATAGATTTTTACACCCAAGTCATTTAAAGTGTCAACAATATCTTCTAATCCGTCTTTATTATAGACAGAAATTAATGCGTTCTGTATCTTTTTCAATGTATTAGCTCTTTTTTAGTTGATCTGCAATTTTATTAAAAATCAAGGCAATAAGCAATATATTTCAACTATATTTTTTTGCGTTTTTTTTGTGTAATCAATAATACATAATTAAAATTTTTTAATGAGATTTGCCAATAAACAGTTCTTTTTTATCATGTCTCCACTATACCTAAGCTTGATGTTTTTATATTATCTTTGAAAATTGATATGCTGTTTTATGCCATCGTGTTTAAAGTATACAGAAAAAATTAATAATAATGATTTTATTAAAACTAATTAAAGAAAGCTATTTGTTTGCCTTGCAGGCCATCGTTGTAAATAAAACCCGTACCTTTCTTTCCTTACTCGGAATTACCATTGGAATTTTTTCAATCATTTCAGTTTTTACGGTATTTGATTCTATGGAGCGATCTATTCGAACAACCATAAACTCTTTGGGTGATAATGTTTTATATATTAGCCAAAGCCCTTGGGGCCCTCCAGAGGGAGGAGGTGAATATAAATGGTGGGACTATATCAAAAGGCCGCAACCGAAATTTAGTGAAATTGATGACATTCAAAAACGAAGTGGGACAATTCAGGCAGTTACTTATCTTGCAGGAGCAAGCAGAACAGTAAAATACCAATCTAAAAGTATTGAAAATGCAACTATTGTAATCGCATCACATGAGTATGGAGAAGTTTTTAGTCTTAATATCGCAGATGGAAGATATTTTACACTGCTTGAATCAGCAAGTGGGAAACCCACGGTGATTATTGGAAGTGACATCGCAGAAGAAATTTTTGAAAATCAAGATCCGATTGGAAAAAAACTAAAAATATTTGGAAGAAATATAGAAGTAATTGGGGTTCTGGCTAAAGAAGGAAGTAATATTTTCGGAAGCAGTTCAGACAATCAGTTAATTGTCCCTCTTAACTTTGCTCGTACGGTTCTCGATTTAAATAATATCCAATCAAATATTGCAGTTAAAGGAAAACCCTATGTTAGTAATGATCAAATGCGTGATGAGTTGACAGGCATAATAAGATCATTACATAAGCTTAAACCTGCAGCAAATGATGACTTTTCAATTAACGAAACAGATATGATTTCAAAGCAATTCGATAGTATTTTTAGTGCTATTTCTGTCGTTGGATGGATCATTGGAGGGTTTTCGTTATTGGTTGGTGGTTTTGGAATTGCAAATATTATGTTTGTATCGGTAAAAGAACGTACAACACAAATTGGAATTCAAAAATCATTAGGAGCTAAAAACTATTTCATATTATTACAGTTTTTATTTGAAGCTGTATTTTTATCACTACTTGGAGGATTAAGCGGTTTATTAATAATTTACCTACTTACATTAATTGTTAATAGTATGGATTTATCATTTGTACTAGTGCTTACTTTAAATAATATTATGATAGGAGTTGGAGTTTCTGGAGTAATTGGGCTTATTTCCGGATCACTTCCTGCTCGTAACGCTTCAAAACTAAATCCTGTTGAAGCAATGCGATCCACATTTTAATATTAAAAAAACTGTTTTTTAAAACTAATTTAATCGCCTGTTTCTTTACCACTAAGGTTTTTCCCTAAGCAACTTTTGGGTAAATAAGTGTAATTGTTTAAAACTTGCTTAAATAAATCCTCTGCTAATCTGTATATTTATACACTGAAAATTTAACATGGAAAAACGCTGGGTTATAAAAGAAAGAGGTGATAACGAGAAGATTGACAAATTGTCTCAGGTACTAAATGTTACTGATGATATCGCTAATTTACTTGTACAGCGAGGAATATACACTTACGAACAATCTAAATATTTTTTTAGACCACAACTAGCCCATTTGCATGATCCATTTCTGATGAAAGATATGGACAAAGCTGTCAAAAGAATTGAACAAGCTTTGGCCAAAGATGAGAAAATATTAGTTTATGGAGATTATGATGTAGATGGTACGACTGCCGTTTCCTTGGTTTATATCTACATAAAATCATTTTATAATAATATTGATTTTTATATTCCGGATCGATATGCCGAAGGTTATGGCATTTCATTTCAGGGGATTGATTTTGCAAATGAAAATGGTTTTTCTTTAATTATTGCCTTAGATTGTGGTATAAAGGAAAATGAAAAAGTAGCGTATGCAAGTGCTAAAAACATTGATTTTGTTATCTGCGATCATCATCGCCCTGGTGATGAATTACCTGCCGCTGTTGCTGTTTTAGACCCTAAAAGACCAGACTGCGATTATCCTTTTAATGAACTGTCTGGATGTGGTGTTGGCTTTAAACTTATTCAGGGATTTGAAAAGAATAACAATATTTCACCTTTCGATATTTTTGATCTTTTAGACCTTGTCGCAGTAAGTATTGCAGCAGATATTGTGCCTGTAACAGGCGAGAACAGAACACTTGCTTATTATGGACTAAAACAATTAAACTCTTTTCCTCGTCCGGGTATTGAAGCCATCTTAAAATACAGTAATATTAAAAAACAAAATGATGAAGATTCAGATCAGTTTTTTAATCGTGAATTAACAATTAGTGATTTGGTATTTTTGATTGGGCCCAGAATTAATGCAGCGGGCAGAATTAAAAATGCTCGAAATTCCGTAAAATTATTAATTGCGGATGATGCCAAATATGCCGGCGAATTAGCAGAGAAAATTAATTCATTAAATACCGAAAGAAGAAATCTTGACGCGTTTGCAACACAACATGCACTTGAAATCATTTCTTCAAATAAAGAATATAAAAATTTAAAGAGTACAGTAGTCTATTCTCCCGAATGGCATAAAGGAATCATTGGAATTGTGGCTTCGAGGCTTACCGAAACCCATTATCGCCCAACCATCGTATTTACAAAATCTAATGGTTTGATTACTGGTTCTGCGCGTTCGGTTAAAAACTTTGATATTTACGATGCCATTGATTATTGCAGTGATTTATTGGAACATTTTGGAGGTCATAAATACGCTGCCGGACTTTCGTTACATCCTGATAAATTAGATTTGTTTATTGAAAAATTTGAAAAATATGTGAGTGAGAATATTAGTGAAGAGATGACAATTCCTGAAATTGAGATTGATGCATTGCTTTCTCTAAATAAAATTGATTCAAAATTTTATCGGGTGTTAAAACAATTTGCTCCATTTGGACCAGGCAATATGTCTCCTGTTTTTAAAGCGGATGAAGTAGTTGATGCGGGTTTATCAAAAATTGTTGGGGGTAATCATTTAAAATTAAATGTTATTCATCAGTTGATTTCCGGCCTCCCATTTCCGGCCATTGCTTTTCAACAAGCAGAATATTTTGAACACATAAGAAAAGGTATGCCTTTTGATATTTGTTATCATATTGAGGAAAATGAATGGAATGGAAACGTTAAACTTCAGCTTAATATTAAGGATATAAAAATCAGATTTTAATCTTTCCTTTAGATAAAATAGCGTCTTTAATTAAAAGGTGATAAAAGCCTTTATCATCAAAAACAATCCGAATAAAACTAAGCCGATACCTGCAACCCGATTAATCCAAAGCATGATTTTAGGAGTTAAAAATCGTTTTATTTTATAAGAGGCGAAACATTTAAGGATGTCGGTTGATAAAACAGTTAGCAGTGTGGCAGAAAAGAAAATATACAAATACCTCACATCGGCTTCATAATTTGCGGTAATCCCGACCACAATTCCCATCCAAAAAATCCACACAAAAGGGTTTGCAATATTGAGGAAAAATCCTTTAAAAATATAAGTGCCAAGCCAGGGCGTTTTTTCATTAATTTCCTCATCGCTATTTAATTGAACATTTCGAGTGTAGGTAACGATACCAAAAATAATAAGAACAATTCCGCTTATGATGGCGAAGGCCAGGTTATTTTCAGGTTTTGAAATGATTTGAATAGCACCCATAAAACACAAACCTACCAAAACCAAATCACTTAAAAATATTCCAATGGCCAACATCAAACCCGAAATAAAGCCCCGATGAATAGTAGTTTGCAGTAGCGCAAATAAAGCCGGACCAAAACCAAAAAATATGGCCAAGGTTAATCCTAAAATTACACCTTCAATTAATGGACCCATTTATTCTGCTTTGGCGAGCGTAAGTAGATATGCTTCCCACTCTTTAAGTTTATCATTTTTAAGTACGCGAGGGAATTTATGTGCGCCCCCTTCTTTACCACGGATTTTCATCCAGTTTTGGAAGCTTTCGAGTGGGAGAATTTCAACGAACACATCTTTAACGGCTTCTATTCTTTCAACTCGGTAATCATCGTTTAACATTTTCAAATAGCCGTCTATTTTTTCTTTTGCGATTTGAGGATCCAATTTATCGTTAGTTCCAAGAAACCATTTGTGTGCAAAAAGAGAACCATGTCGGATTCCGGCAACGGTAAATTCATTGATCTCAACATTCATTTCATCTTGAAGCATCTTAATGGCACGGTTCATATTTTCTTGTGATAAATGTTCACCACAAATACTTAAAAAATGTTTGGTTCGACCTGTAACCGCAATTTCTTGATGTTCGAGAGAGTTAAATTTAATGGTGTCGCCTATTAAATATCTCCAGGCACCAGCGCAGGTGCTCAATAAAAGCGCATATTCTTTTCCTTCTTCTACCTCATTAATTGTGAGTGCTTTTGGATTTGATTTAATGTTTCCTTCATTATCGAAATTTTCATCATTAAAAGGAACAAATTCGAAAAACAGCCCACTATCTAAAACCATGTGCATACCCTTGGAACCTAACCTATTTTGATAAGCGATATAGCCTTCTGATGCCAAATAAGATTCAATATACATAATTGGTTTTGAGAAAAGCTTTTCGAAACTTTTTGTATAAGGTTCAAAAGATACACCGCTATGAACATAAACTTTTAAATTAGGCCATAAATCATGAATGGTATTCAATTTATATTGAGAAATTATTTTCTCCAATAATATTTGAATCCATGCAGGCACACCAACAATAACACCAATATCCCAATCTTTGGCTTTCTTTACGATTTCTTCAAGTTTTGTGCTCCAGTTGTGTTCTTTTGAAATTCGTTTTCCTGGTTTATAAAAATGCTGAAACCAAAACGGAATATTTCCGGCCTGAATTCCAGAAAGGTCTCCTTCGTAATAAGTTCCATTATAATTCAGGTGGGTACTCCCACCAATTGCAAGCATGCCTTTCTGATAGAAATCGATAGGAAAATCGTAATTAACGGTTGAGACCAATTGACGGACACTGGTTTTTCGTATGGTTCTAATCATATCTCCGGTAACCGGAATTTGCTTGCTTGAAGCTTCTGAAGTTCCGGATGTTAAGGCAAAATATTTTACTCTTCCGGGCCAGCTAACATAAGCTTCGCCATGTAATGAACGATACCACCATTTACGAAACATAGAGTTATAATCGTAAACAGGCACCTTTTCTTGATAAGCAGCAATAATATCATCTTGCTTTAGAATTTCGCCGAAATTATAATGTTCGCCAAAAGCAGTATGTTGAGCTTTCTTTAACAATTTTTGTAATACTTTTTTTTGAGATGTCGATGCATCTGTCTTGCTCCTCATCTCGTAAGGAATGTTCCGCAGCTCGTAAGCTTTTTTTATAATTGACCCCAGAATTGGCATATAGAATGTCTAAAATATCAGTAAGTAAAATTAAAAAATTTTACCATATTTCATATCTTCGTTTGATAATGGCAATTAATTATAAAACAATCATAAAGAGATTGGCTTTTGCATTTGGTTTTTTAATCATTCTATTCGGCTCTTTCTTAGGGTTTATCAGCTTGAGCGATTATGATCCCCCTGTTTTTATTCCAATAGAAATTAACAAAAACAATCCTTCACAAATAGAACTTGACACCACCTTTTCAATCATAAGCTGGAATCTTGGCTATAATGGTTTGGGTAAAGAAATGGATTTTTTTTACGATGGAGGGCGACAAGTTAGGGCAAACGAAAAATTAAGCTCAAAGTATTTAACAAGCAATTTTGCTTTCATCAAAAGTTTGAATGCAAATGATTTTTGGTTTTTTCAGGAGGTGGATCAGCAATCGAAACGCAGTTATTTTGTTGATCAACAAAAAAAATTAGTAGAATTGCTGGATAATTATAACAGTTGTTTTGCCAAAAACTATGATGTAAGTTGGGTTCCTGTTCCTATCATAAAACCAATGGGTAAAGTTAAAGCAGGAATGATGACTTTTTCAAAATATGCCCCCATCGAAACCTCTCGCTATGCCTATCCGAATATTGCTGCCTGGCCCGATAATTTGTTTTTGCTGGATCGGGGATTTATTTTGACACGACTTTTACTTCCCAACCAGAAACACTTGGTTTTAATGAACACCCATAACTCATACTATGTAAATAACGATTCGTTGAAGGAAATCGAATTAGATATTATTCGAGAAAAAATGTTGGAAGAATTCAATGCAGGAAATTATGTGATTGCTGGAGGTGACTGGAATCGGCTTCCGGTTAATTTTAAAAATTTCTTTAGAGGAAATTTAAACCAACTTCAAGAATCAGTACCCATTTTTACAGAAAAATTTTTAACAGAAGATTGGAAATGGGCTTGCGATACCATGCTGTATTCAAATCGGGATTTGATTTCTGTTTATGATGAAAATAGCAAGAAATCGGTTATCGATTATTTTATTGTTTCGCCTAATATTGAAGTAGTTGAGAATTATGTATTTCCATTAAATTTTGAAAACGCTGACCATAATCCTGTTTATCTAAAATTCAAACTAAAAGTATTTAATCCTCAATAAATAAATCTGTAGTAATTCCATCGGCAAAGAATTTTCCATGGTTTGTGAGGGTTAAAATATTTTCATTCATTGCTAGTTTATTCGAATTTAGATGTACTTGTGCAGCTTTTTTGCAATGAAAATAGTATTTTTCTCCAAACAGATTTAAAACAAAATCAAGATTACAACCCCACGAAGTTCTGATAGAGGTCATGACATACTCATTATATTTTTGTTGTGTTGTTAAAATCTCTTTTTCAAAAACAACATTATTAATGTCTTTCAGCTTTATATACTTTGTTAATGAGGAGTGATTCCATTGGCGCGAAACGCCATTATAAGAATGAGCTGAAGGACCAAGACCCAGATAATTTCCACCTATCCAATAAAGACTGTTGTGTTTGGAATAAAACCCAGCTTTGCTAAAATTAGAAATCTCATAATGAATAAAATCATTAGCTTCAGTTTGTTCAAGCAACATATTAAAATGCTCAACCATGTTTTGCTCATCAATAGGAGCAATTTTATTTTTGGCAATTAAAAGGTACAAAGGCGTTTTAGGTTCAACGGTTAAGGCATAAGCTGATAAGTGAGGAAGCTGATAATCAAAAAAAGTTTTTAAGTTGTGCTTCCAATTTTCTGTATTTAAAGATGGAATTCCATAAATCAAATCGATGGTCAGATTTGTGAATCCACTTTTTAATGCTCCTTCAATTGCAAGGTGTGCCTGTTTTGCATCGTGCACACGATTCAGGTATTTTAAATCAATTTCATGAAAAGATTGAATTCCAATACTGAGCCGGTTAATTCCCGAATCTATCAACGCTTTACTTTTGTCCTCACTCAAATCATCAGGGTTAACCTCAAGCGTATATTCCGCATCTCTATTGATTTGATAAGTTTCTTTAAGCTGAAAAATAATACCTTCAATTTCTTCTCTATTTAACATTGAAGGAGTACCACCTCCAAAGTAAATGGTCTGAATTTCTTCATTGTTCAGATAATCTTTTTGTTGCTTAATTTCATCAATGAGGGCGGAAAGAAATGCGGGTTTATTTTTGACAGAAACGGTAGAGTAAAAATTACAGTAATGACATTTTTGTTTGCAAAACGGAATATGAATATAAATGCCAGCCATAATTTGTCTTTGATGTTAAGAAAGACAAAACTACTTATTTAATATAATACGGAAGGTTGTTCCCTGGCCAATAATTGAAGATTTCACAAATATTTTTCCTTTATGATAATCTTTTATTATTCGTTTCGAAAGCGATAAACCTAATCCCCAACCTCTTTGTTTACTAGTAAATCCGGGATTAAAAACAGTTTTAAAATTTGGCAGTGTAATTCCCTTTCCTGTATCAGAAATATCAACAATAACTCCCTGCTTTTCTTCCAGAATATCAATCTCAATTTGACCAACGCCACTCATTGCATCAATGGCATTTTTACAAAGATTTTCGATAACCCAACCAAATAAATTTTTGTTAATAGGAGCTGTAATTACAATATTTTCATTTTGGTGAATAATATATTTAACCTTTTTAGAGGTTCTTTTATTCAAATAATTAATGCTCTCATAAATGATTTGAACAATATTTTCGCTTTCAAGTTTCGGCGGAGAACCAATTTTTGAAAATCGTTCAGTAATGTTTTGCAATCGGTGGATGTCTTTTTCTATTTCCGACACAGACTCATCTTCAACTCCTTTCATTTTGAGTAACTCAATCCATGCCATCATTGAAGATAAAGGTGTTCCAAGTTGATGAGCCGTTTCTTTTGACATACCTACCCAAACCTGGTTTTGTTCAGATTTTCGAGCGGTACTAAAAAGCAAATAAGCAATAATAAAAAATAATCCAACGATGGTAAATTGCACAAATGGATAATATCGAATTTGGGTTAACAGGTCAGAATCCTGATAATAAATAAAAGTGGTACCACTGCTTGGAAGTTCAAGTTTGATCGGTTCAATTTCTTCAGCCATCTGTCTGATTTTCTTTTCAACAAATGCTCTGTCTAGCATTTTTACAGAATCAATATTTCCGAAAGCAATAATATTTTGATGTGTGCCATCGGCAACAATTACTGGCACCGATACTGAATTGGTAACAACCTCAGAAAAAAAAGTCTGAATTAAATCATTCAGAACAACTCTTAATTCGGTAAAAATGGTTGATTCTTTGTAATAAAGAATATTGGTTTCATTCGCCGAATACTTAGCATAAATTGGATCGAAAATTGAAAATTCATCTTTTAAATCACCTAGAAGGACTTTGACTTTTTGCGGGTCAAAATCAATATTAACGGAGCCAATAATGCTATCTTCACTATTGGTTAAAACCATGGGAATGGTTGTATTATTAAGGATAATATCTTGATAAAATGTGATATCACTTGAATAACTTTCAGTCGAAATTCGTTTATAGGTTTCGGCTAATAGTTCGGCTCGCTTCTGTTCTTCTTTACGAATTTCTTCAAAAAAGTTATCGGCATAATTTACCAAATCAGCTTTGCGTTGGAGTGCGTTTGCCCAAATGCTTACATTTGTACGTTCATTCTGAGCAAATTTTGTTACCAATGTATTCGTATACCAAAGCGAAGCACCAACAATAATAATTGCTGTTGTTAACAGTAAAAATTTCCACCTTCTTTTTCTTAAATAGATATTCAAGCCTGCTTGGTTTTAATTTATTTGCAATGTACAAACGCAGCTACAAGTTAAATATTCTTTTTGATAAGTAAATATTAATGTAACCTTTTATGGGGCTCAGCTGTCTAATATATCAACAGACACCAATTTATCGATTTGCACCAATCGATTATTTAACCTTCCTGAAATTGCATTTGTGAATTTATGAATGCTGCTATGCTAACTTTTTAATGGAAAGAATAATGATACGATTGAGAAATATCAATAAAACCTATGTGACTGGAAGTAATAAGTTACATGTCCTAAAAGGAATCGATGTAAATATTACCAGGGGAGAAATGGTTTCGGTGATGGGATCATCAGGTTCAGGGAAATCAACCTTACTTAATATTATTGGATTGCTTGATACACATGATGAAGGTGATTATTTTTTGGATGGAATGTTGATTAAAAACATGAATGAAACAAAAGCCGCTCAACACAGAAATAAATTATTGGGCTTCGTTTTTCAGTCGTTTAATTTAATTCCTTTTAAAAATGCGGTTGAAAATGTAGCGTTGCCACTTTATTACCAAAAAGTAAGCAGAAGGAAAAGAAATTTACTGGCATCGGAATATTTGGAAAAAATGGGATTACTTGAATGGGCCGAGCATTTACCCAATGAGCTATCCGGTGGTCAAAAGCAACGATTGGCTATTGCCCGTGCACTCATTTCCAAACCAAAGGTTATTTTGGCTGATGAGCCCACTGGAGCACTTGACTCGCAAACCTCCATGGAAGTAATGGATATTTTGAAAGAGGTTAACAAAGATGGAATAACCATGCTGATAGTAACTCACGAACAAGACATTGCAAACCGAACAGATCGAATAATAAGGCTCAAAGATGGTATTGTTGAGAAAGATATTTTTAATGGCGAACTGAAAGCCTACAAGGAGAAACAAATGGCTGAAACACTAATTAAATAGAACTCTGGTTTATGTTTGATATCGATAAATGGCAGGAAATATTTAGTACGATAAAGAAAAACAAACTACGTACTTTTTTAACAGGCTTCAGCGTGGCTTGGGGTATTTTTATGCTAATTGTTTTGTTAGGTTCCGGATATGGATTGGAGAATGGAGTTAGGCGTCAATTTGAAACAGATGGAACCAACATTATTGGAATCCATAGAGGAACAACTTCTGTTGCACACAAAGGAATGCAACCTGGCAGGTTGTTAACTTTCACAAATGAAGATTATGAATTTTTAAGCAAATTACAGAATGTGGATAGAAGTACGGGGCGTTTTACGATTGCGGGCTCCCTTCCGGTTTCTTATAAAAATGAATATGGTAATTTTAATATTTATGCCATTCATCCGCCCTATCAATATGTTGCGGCATCCATTGTAACTTCCGGGCGCTTTATAAATAAAACTGATGTTGAGGAAAAACGAAAAGTAATTACCATTGGACGTTTGGTGAAAGAAGCACTTTTTAAAGATGGTCAAGATCCAATTGGTGAGTATGTGATCATCAATAATTTCTCTTTCCGGGTGATTGGTGTCTTTGATGATAAAGGAGGAGAACGGGTCTTAAATAGGGTTTATATTCCGCTGTCTACAGCACAGGGGGTCTTTAGTAGTGCCAACGAAATGACTTCTATTTATCTGGTGTTTGATGAAGCAAATATTCCTGTGAGTATTAAAGTAGCTGATGAAGTTAAAAAATACTTAGCTAATCGACACACTTTTGCAATGAACGACCGCAGGGCAGTTAATATTGACAATGCCATTTTGGATTTCAAGCGTTTTTTGGATTTATTTAAAAACATCCGCCTATTTATTTGGATCATTGGCATGGGAACCATCATTGCAGGAATCGTGGGCGTGAGCAATATTATGATGATTGTAGTAAAAGATCGGACCAAAGAAATTGGCGTGAGAAAAGCGCTAGGTGCTACACCCTGGTCAGTCATTAGTTTGGTTTTGCAAGAGTCCGTTTTGATCACAACTTTCGCAGGATATATTGGATTGGTTTTGGGCGTAGGTTTATTGGAACTTATTAAAAACACTTTGCCCGACATTGAATTCTTTTCAAATCCAGAAATAAATTTTGAAGTAGCTATTGGGGCTACTCTGGTATTAATTTTTGCAGGAGTTCTGGCAGGATTTGTTCCAGCAAGAAAAGCAGCCAGGGTAAAACCCGTAGTTGCTTTAAGAGATGAATAAAAAAGATAGAAAATGACACTGATAGACATAGATAAATGGCAGGAAATTTTCTTAACACTTAAGAAAAACAAACTGAGGACTTTTTTTACAGCTTTTGGTGTTTTTTGGGGTATTTTCATGCTGGTCATCATGCTTGGTTCCGGTAAAGGATTGAAAGATGCTGCCTACAGTGGCTTAGGAAAACTAGCGACCAACAGTGTTTTTATTAATCCGGCACGAACTTCAATTTCTTATAAAGGATTTCCGAAAGGAAGACTTTATAGTTTTAACAATTCCGATACACGTGTTTTGCGTGATCGGGTTAAGGAAATAAAATGGCTGGCACCACGAACTGCAGGATTTGGTGATGCCGTGAATAATGTTGTGCGGGGTGAAAGAGTAGGTAGTTTTCAGGTGATGGGTGATTATCCCGAAACTAATTTTATAAATCCCATGGATTTTGTTCAGGGTCGGTTTATTAATCAAACAGACATTGCAGAAACCAGAAAAGTAGCTTCCATTGGTTGTCGGGTATATGAAGAAATGTTTGATGAGGATGAAGATCCAATCGGGCAGTATTTGAGAATTAATGGTGTTTATTTTAAGGTCGTTGGGGTATTTAAATCTTTTCGGGCTAAAAATAATGGAGGTGAATTTGATGAACAGGTTATTTACTTGCCTTTAACCACTACTCAAAAAACATTTAATCTGGGTGATGTAGTTAGTGCTGGTTATGCCATAACTACACAGGACGGTCATACTGCTACTGAAGTTGAAAATAAGGTTAAGGCCATTTTACGTGATCGGCACAATATTCATCCGGATGATGAACGTGCATTTGATGGATTTAATCTGGAGCAGGAATTCAAAGAATTTCAAATGTTGTTTAACGGAATTGATGGATTGATTTGGATTGTTGGAATAGGTACGCTGTTTGCCGGAGTGATTGGGGTTAGCAATATCATGGTTATTGTAGTTAAAGAGCGAACTAAAGAATTTGGAATAAAAAGAGCTGTAGGTGCCACACCCATAAAAATTATAGTTCAGGTAATTCAGGAATCAGTTTTTTTAACTACCGTTGCTGGTTATGTAGGCTTGAGCCTAGGTGTGGGATTGTTGGAACTAATCAGTTTTGCCATGATCCAATCGGGTGCTGATACCGAAATGTTTTCCAATCCATCAATAGATTTTGACAAGGCCTTAACAGCATTAATCTTACTGATTATTTCTGGAGTTTTTGCTGGATTTATTCCTGCGAAAAGAGCCGTAAATATAAAGCCGATTGAGGCATTGCATGATGAATAAAATTTAAATATTTAAAACCAAATAAGAATGAAAACTGTTTTGAAAATAATCTTGGGAGTAGCAGTACTAGCTATTTTTGGCTATACCATTTATTTCTTGTACAACAAATCAAAAGAAGAACCGGTGGTGTTTGAGACAACCTCGGCTGAGAAAATGGAAATTGTTAAACAAACGGTTGCCACGGGGTCGGTGGTTCCGCGCAAAGAAATTGATTTGGTACCACAAGTGTCGGGTATAATCGAAGAGCTTTATGTTTTGGAAGGAGAGAAAATTAAAAAAGGCGATTTGATTGCCAAGATCAGGATTATCCCGAACATGATTAATTTAAATAATGCCGAATCAAGACTAAATCAGGCCAATATTAATTTACGGAATGCTACCATTAATAATGATCGACAAAAGAAATTATTGGATGATGGCGTGATTTCTCAGAGTGAATTTGAAGCAACTGAATTGGCATTTAAAACAGCCAATGCAGAAGTAAAATCTGCCGAAAATAATCTGGCATTAATTCAGGAAGGGCAGGTTAAGGATTCGAAAACGGAAACCAACACCATCGTTAGATCAACTGTGGATGGAATGGTTTTAAATGTACCCGTTGAGGTTGGGAATTCAGTAATTGAATCAAACACTTTTAATCCGGGTACAACCATTGCAACAGTTGCAGATATGACCGATATGGTATTTGTTGGTAAAATTGACGAAACAGAAGTTGGAAAAATTAGTGAAGGAATGCCTTTAATCCTTACAGTGGGAGCTATCGACGACACTAAGTTTAATGCCATCCTTAAACATATTGCCCCAAAAGGAGTAATCGAAAATGGTGCCATTCAGTTTGAAATTAAGGCAGATGTTGAGTTAAAGGAAAGTGAATTTATTAGAGCAGGCTACAGTGCTAATGCAGCTATCGTGCTTGAAAAAACCAGCGGAGAAGTATTGGCTATTCAGGAAAGCTTGCTCACCTTTGAAGGCGACAGCATTTATGTTGAAATTGAAATTGCTCCTCAGCAATTCGAGAAAAAATACCTCGTCACCGGAATTTCGGACGGAATAAACATAGAAGTCGTAAGTGGATTAGGTTCAGAAGATAAAATCAAAATCCCTTCTGGAAGCTAGACCCCTGCTTAAATAGAATAAATAATGGCCGGACATTTTTAAAATTTGCCCGGCTTTTTATTGGCATAAAAGTTGCAATGAACTAAATAATTAGTTATTATTGCTCTTTCAAACTAAAAGATTAGTTAAATAATAAAAAAGACAAGAATGAAGGAATTAACGAAAGCCGAAGAACAAATTATGCAAATCCTCTGGGAAATCGAAAAAGGATTTGTGAATGATATTCTTCAAAAATTACCATTGCCAAAGCCTGCCTATAATACCGTTTCGACTATTGTTAGAATACTTGAAAGAAAAGGATTTGTTGGATACAAAGCTTACGGAAAAACCCATGAATATTACCCACTGATTAGTAAGCGTGAATATACCAAAAGTTACTTTAAAGGCTTCATGAATAATTATTTTGGGAATTCTTACCAGGCACTGGCCTCATTTTTTACGAAAGAAAATAGTTTAAGCATAAAGGAAATGGAAGAAATTAAAGCTTTAATGGAAGAAGAAATTCATAAAAAATCTGTTAAATAATTAGAGGAATTCTAAGTCAGCATTATTTCACTTGTACACAAAATTGAATCAAATGAAGTATAGTCAATATCAAATATTTAAGCTAATAAAATTTCTTAACGAAAAATACGAATTATCCAATCTTAAAAATGTGAAAATTTTTATTGCCTTAAGTGCATTGGTGATGATCATGCTTTTGTCTGCTTTTATTCCATCCAATAAGAGTGAATTACTAAAGAAGGCTACAAGTGCATTTGAAAATGAAGAATATTTTAAAGCCATTGTATTATATTCTGAGTTAATTGAAAATAATTCACGGAATGCTAATATTTATAATAATCGCGGAAATGCCAAGTTAAAAATCGATGATTTGTATGGAGCCCTGAATGATTTTAATCAGGCAATATTACTCAAGGTGGATTATGCAGAAGCTTATAATTCAAGAGGTTTTACCTTTGCAAAATTTGATAATTTTGAAAAAGCGATTAGTGATTATACGTTTGCAATAAAGTTAAAACCTGGTCTCGCATCAGCCTATAATAATCGAGGATCTGCCTATATTTCTAAAGGATTTTTTGGCAAGGCCGTTTATGAGTTTGATACGGCTTTAATGATAAAACCGGATTTTACAGAAGCCATGAATAACAGAGGCTTAGCGTATGCAAGAAACCTGGATGCAATAAATGCTTTAAATGATTATAACCGTGTAATAAAAATTGATTCAACATTTTCCGAAGCATTTAATAACAGAGGGATTGTATATTTTAATGCAAGAATTTTAGATAAAGCTTTAGCCGATTTTAATAAGGCAATTAAGCTAAACCCTCAGAGTGCAAAAGCACATCATAACCGTGGGGTAACTCAATATGCATTAAACAATATGGATGCATCAAAAATTGATATGCAAAAGGCAAAACAATTACAAAAAAACAAAACACAATATTAGACAGATGAACGAATTTTTTATTTATTTAATGCAGTCGGCTTTCAGTTTGGGAGCACTTTATCTCATTTATTGGTTCTTTTTAAGGAAGGATACTTTCTTTTCGGCTAATCGATTCTATCTAATCGGCTCAATCATCCTTTCATTCGTTCTTCCTTTGTTTAAAGTTCCAGTATTTTACAATGATCCGGAGCTAACCTACGTAGTAGTTTTGGAGGCTGTTACCATTACGGCTCAAAAAGTTGAAACCGGAATCGCAAATAATTTGAATTTTTATCAATCAGCTTTCATTGTTTATATAACGGGAGCAGCTATATTTTTTATTCGTTTCGTTTTTCAGTTACTACAATTGGTTTTTTTGATCAGAAAATTTGGAGTAACAAAAATTGATGGACTAAAAGTAGTCAAGCTTGATCGTAAATACTCTCCTTTCTCTTATTTCAATTATGTTTTTTTAAATGAAGAAAGTTTAAATGATAAAAACATCAAAGAAATCATTGATCACGAAAAAATTCATATCAATCAAAAACATAGCATCGATCTGGTACTTCTTGAGTTTTTAACCATTATCCAATGGTTTAACCCTTTTATTTGGTTTTACAAAATGGCCATAAAAGGCATTCACGAATACCTTGCCGATGCCGGTTTAATTGCCAACGGACTTAACAAAACGAGCTATCAGCATTTATTATTAAGCCACAGCATCGGAATACAAATAAATAACCTAACAAATAATTTTAATCAATCGTTAATTAAAAAAAGATTTATTATGATGACAAAAAATCAATCGAAAAAATTCGCCAGGCTGAAATTTCTGCTGGCGATCCCCATTGCAGCGATTTTAATCGCATCTTTTGCTTTCACTCTGGATAAGCAAAATGCAAGCCAATCACCTTCAGGTATATCAGATATTGCAGATGAAGAAGCAAGCATAATTGTTGATCAGGACCCTATTAAGAAAGATCATGTTTTTGCCGTAGTTGAAAAGATGCCTGAATTTCCAGGAGGAAAAAATGCCTTAATGAGGTATTTGGGAAGTAATATCAAATACCCGGAAGCAGCTCGTAAAGCTGGAGTGCAGGGTATGGTTCATGTAACTTATATTGTTGAAAAAGATGGCACAATTTCAGAACTTAAAATTAATCGAGGAATAGGTGAAGGATGCGATGAAGAAGCTCTACGGGTAATCTCAATGATGCCAAAATGGAAACCGGGATCACAACGAGGCGAACCGGTAAGGGTTCAATTTAATTTACCGATCAAGTTTGTTTTAGATGGTGATGGAGCAAGTAAAAATAATGAAACTACTGTATTTGCATATCGTGTGGTAGATGGAACGCCACAGCTAGCAGATAAACATGTTTTTGCTGTTGTTGATGAAATGCCTGAATATCCGGGTGGTCAAGATGAGATGATGAAGTATTTAGGAAATAATATTAAATATCCTGATGAGGCACGAAAAGCAGGGATTCAAGGATTGGTTTATGTGACTTATGTGGTTGAAAAAGATGGTACAATTACAGAACTAAGAATTAATAGAGGCATTGGTGGAGGATGTGACGAAGAAGCCATACGTGTTGTTTCAGCTATGCCAAAATGGGAACCTGGAAAACAAAATGGAAAACCAGTTAGAGTTCAATTTAATTTACCGATCAAATTTTCTTTGCAATAAATTGGAGGTTCAAATAACTTAATTGAACTTCCATATTTTTTTATTAACTTTAACTAAATTATTAGTTTTATAACGATGATATTAGTTTAATAAAGGGATGACTTCCTCATTGGAGGATGCCATCCCATAATACCAATTAACATGAAAAAATACCTTTATTTTCCAATTTTACTATTCATCATATTGATGAGCTGTAATCAAAATGAAAATCATTCAAAAATCAATATTAAATTATCAGGTTATGCCGATAGTACAAAAATATATTTATTCAATCACGAAACAGAAAAACAAGATTCCGGGTATATCATTAATAATAATCTTGATTTTTTTGTTGAAGTAAACGAACCTACCCTGTTTTCAATCAGAACAGTTTTTGACTATAAAAAAAGAGAGGAATTTGAAAATAAACTTTTTTGGAAAGAAGGCAATTTGCTTACTATTAAAGCAGAAAAAGGAAATTTAAAGAATGCGAAAATTGAGGGTTCGGTAATTCAGAAACAAGCAGATATTGTTGAATCAGGAAAATTTCGTTTGCAGCAAATTAACGATAGCCTTGTAAAAGAATACAGAGCTTTACCTAAAGAAGAAACTGAAAAAAGGCTGGCATTGCGTGCTCAGGGAAGAGAAATAACACAAGCTTTAAAGGATGTAGAAACTGATTATGTAAAACATAATCCGGATCAGCTTTACAGTGCTTTTATCCTTAAACGATTAATGACTTACGAAATTCCTAAAGATAAAACACAAGAACTATATGAGAATTTAAGCGATAAAATGAAGGCAACTAAGTATGGACTTTCAATTAAGAAGTATTTGGATTTAAGCCTTGATTTAGAAATCGGTGATAAAGCACCCGATTTTCAATTACCAGATCTTGATGATAATTTAATTGGATTAAGTAAATTTGAGGGTAAATACATTTTACTTGATTTTTGGAGTTCGAATTGTGGGCCATGCATTTTAGAGTTACCCAACATGCTAGAGAATTATCAGAAATATAAAGAAAAAGGATTCGAAATAATTAGTATTTCCTTTGATAGGAAAAAAGAAGATTGGTCAAAGGCGGTAAAAGATTACAATATGATTTGGACCAGTGTTTCAGATTTAAAAGGTGGTGATGGTGATGTAATTATGACTTATAAGGTTTACTTTATGCCGACCTATTTTTTGTTAGATCCTGATGGAATAATTATTGATAAATTTATGGGAACAGGCCAACTGGATGAAAAACTGAAGCAGATATTTCCAAATTAGTTAAAGATAAAAGTTTTAAATAAAAAGGAATGGCTTCCCTCTTTTATGGGACGCCATCCCTGAACCATAAAAAAACCTAAGTTTTAACCATGAAACAATCATCTTTCTTTAGTATATTTATTTTAGCGATCGCCATGTCATTTATTTTATTTGATGGCTGTAAAACACCTAACAAAGACACAAATTATTTGCAAAAGGTTTTAAAAAACCTTGAACAAATAGAATCATACACCTATACAAACTATTTTGAATCTTATACCCCTTGGGATACCCTACCTTCTTTAACTGGACGTAGATATTATGAGGTATATAATAATCCGACAGATACAATTGTTGGGATTAGTTTTACTTCTTTTTTTGGAGAAGATTTTAGCAAGCAAAGCTCAAGCTATGATGGTAACATGAGAACGCTAATTTACCACGATACTAAAAGAATTGTAGTAGATAGCTTTAAAGTTAATCAGTATCCGTTTAGGGTGGTTGGTACACCATTTTTTACAAGAGCAAAATCCCTGATAGATTATTTTATGAATACAAACGACAGCCTAATAATTGAATCAACAGATTTTGGTGATTCTATAAAATATAGTTTTTCTATTTTCGATACTGTTGTTGAAATAAT
The DNA here is from genome assembly GCA_963674935.2 of Bacteroidales bacterium. Classification (GTDB taxonomy): domain Bacteria; phylum Bacteroidota; class Bacteroidia; order Bacteroidales. The sequence continues at coordinate 613,184 of CAXXWZ010000002.1, read as the reverse complement.
TGGTAATCAAATTGTTTATACTCCAGCTCTTTATGGTTCGCACAAAGGTGATATCTCTAAATATGATATCTGGATTAATAAATCAGATGACCTTCCTTATAAAATTAAAAGGGATATGCCTCATGAAATGACAATTGAGGTTTGTGAAAATGTTGAATTTAATAAAATTAAACTTGAGGATTTCAAAGCCGCTGACTATTTTCCTGATGGTTATGAAATACAACCATATAGACAAGGAAATAGCAAAGCGAAAAAAAACACCTTGGTTGGAAAGCTAGCGCCTGATTGGTCACTTATGGATTCTGACGACAACACAGTTTCCTTAAAAGATTTAAAGAGTAAAATATTGTTAATACAATTTACTGGTATTGGTTGTGGGGCTTGTCAATTGTCAATACCTTTTTTAAAGCAACTGGTGATCGATTATGAGGGGCGAGCCTTTGAACTTTTAAGCCTAGAATCTTGGGGATCAAAAATTGAAGCCTTAAAGAAATATAAAAATCATTATGGGCTCAATTATAAATTTCTAGAAACACCCAGAGAGGTATGTAAAAAATATAATGTAAGTGCAGTGCCTGTATTTTTCATTTTGGATGAAAACAGAATTATTAGAAAGGTAAATAGCGGCTATGCAAAAGGCACAACTGATAAAGAAATTCGAGATGCCATAAATGATTTATTAAATTAGCAAAAAGAGACGACATCCCTAAACCAACACTCATTCTGTGAAAAAAAGACATTTCATTTCAATATTGCTATTACTGATAATTGCCATATCAGCAAAAACCCAATGTAAATATTTTAATAAACTTGATGAAAAAGGTAAAAAGACAGGATTATGGTTTTCCTATTGGGATAAAGAAAAAACCATTTATCATTCAAAATTGCACTATAAAAATGGCAGGGAAATTAGGATGAATAAATTTTATGGTGCAGATGGACAATTAATGACCAAGGAACGTCATGTGAAAAAGCGTATTAAAATTAAAAGTTTTAATGAAGAGGGAAAACTTCAGCGTAAGGGTTGGGCCAAAATAGATTTTAATGCAGAAGACTTACATTTTTACTGGCATGGTCGTTGGAAATTTTATGGCGATAAACACCGACTTACAGGAATTTCAATCTATGAAAAAGGTTTTTTTATGGAATCAGTTGAGAATAAACGGACTAGGAGAAATCAATCAAAAGAGTAAAATATCAACATTCTAAACTTAATCTTTGAGATTCCGGATCAAGTCCGGAATGACGAGAGAATAAAAAAGGAGCCAGAAAGGCTCCTTTTTTATTCTTTTAGATCTGAATTGATTAATAATTATTCGAGTAATTTTTCGAAGAAAAATTGTATCTAGAATTATTTCAATCCCCTGCTTTTTAGTAATGGCTCAATAATCGGTGCACGACCACGGAAATTAAAATACATTTCATCAGGATCTTTTAAACCGTTTGGTTCAAGAACTTCTTTTCTGAATCTTGCTGCGGTTTCTTTATCGTATAAACTGGTTTCGTTAAATGCTTCAAAGGCATCGTTATCTAAAACACCCGACCATAAATAGCTGTAGTATCCTGCTGAATATCCACCAATGATATGAGAAAAATAAGTCGTTCTGTAACGAGGAGCTATTTCGGGAATCAGTTTTCTTTTAGCGAAAAACTCTTTTTCAAAAGCCCTGATATCCAAATCTTTTTCTACTGTTTGAGAGTAGTATTCCATGTCAATTAAAGCTGCGGCAACAAACTCAACAGTAATAAATCCTTGATTAAATAAACTGGATTTTTCAATTTTTGCAATTAATTCATCAGGAATAATTTCACCGGTTTCATAATGTTTGGCATAAACTTTTAAAACATCCGGATGCATAGCCCAATGTTCCATAATTTGCGAAGGCAACTCTGTAAAATCAGTTGATCGGAAAGTTTGCTCGTAACGAACATTGGAGAATAGTCCATCCAAAGCGTGACCAAACTCATGAAAAACAGTAGTAACATCATCAATGCTTAATAATGCAGGCAAATCACCCACTGGAGCTGCAGCATTGGTAACCATGGTAATAATTGGAGGAGTTACTACGCCATCAACAATTTTATAGCGCTCATAGCCACCACACCAGGCACCACCACGTTTGCTTGCACGTGGGTGAAAGTCTTGGTACAATACACCTAAATGACTTCCATCAGCTTCTTTTACTTCGAAAAGGAAAGCATCCGGATGGGGTTTTGGCGCATCTTTAACTTCAGTGAAGGTGATTCCATAAAGTTGGTTGGCTACGTAAAAAATAGCATCTTGTACATTCTGACGAGAAAAATAAGGCCTAATTTGGCTGTCTTCAAATGCATATTTTTCAGCTCTAACTTTTTCTGCATAATACCACCAATCCCAGGCAGCGATTTTAAATTTCCCTCCTTCAGCATCAACAATCTTCTGCATGTCTTTTACTTCTTTTTTTGCAAGATCAAGAGCTGGCCACCAAATTTGGTCTAGTAAGTCATAAACCCGTTCTGAGGTTTTTGCCATTCGTGTTGAAAGAATCAAGTCGGCATGTGTTTTATAACCTAATAGGTTTGCACGTCTTAGTCTTAATTTATAGATGTCAGAACAGATTTTTTTATTATCATACTCATTATCATTATCACCTCGCATGGTATATGCAGTGTAAATTTGTTTACGCAATTCACGATTTGTAGAGTAAGTTAAAAATGGATACATGCTTGCACGTTGGGTAGTGTATACCCATTTACCTTCTAAACCGGCACGGATAGCTTCTTCGGCTCCCAATGCTTTAATGTTTTCTGGTAAACCGTCTAAATCTTTTTCATCTTCAATGATGAGTTGATAGTTGTTTGTTTCTTCTAGTAAATTTTGACCAAACTGAACACTCAATCCTGAAACTTCTACATTAATCTTTTTAAGTTCTTCTTTTGCTTCGTCATCTAAATTGGCACCATTTCTTACAAAACTTCCATACAAATTTTCAAGCATGAAAAGTGCGTCAGGTTCTAAATTATACTTATCTTTTTCTTCATAAACCGTTTTAATTCTTTGAAATAAAACAGGATTTAAACTAATTTCATTACTATGTGCTGAGCGAATAGGCGAAAGCTCTTTAGCGATAGCTTTGAGTTCATCTGTTGTATTTGCGCCTGATAATCCACCAAACACAGAACTAACTCTGCTTAAAAAACTCCCTGTTCGGGTGTAAGCAATAACTGTATTTTCAAAGGTTGGTGCATCGAGGTTATTAACAATGGCCTCAATTTCGGCTTTTTCTAATTTCATACCTTCTAAAAAAGCAGGCATATAATGCTCCGCTTTAATTTTATCAAAAGGGGGAACATGAAAAGGAGTATCGAATTCAGAGAAAAAAGGATTGTCGTTATCGGCAACTTGTTCTTTCTGACTGTTGCATGCAGCTAATCCTAAGCTGGCTATGCAAATAAACATTATAAGTTTTTTCACAGCTGATTTTTTAATTAAATAATTGATTTAGTGGCATAAAAATAAGGAATTAGCAGGATAAAGATATGGTTAAGCACTTTATTTATACACGCTATAAATTGATAATGACAAACTGGATTATTACATCTATCATTCATGAAATTTCTGTAATCAAAAAAGGCGGGATATTTTCCCGCCTTTAAAATGATATTTTACTTAAAATTAATTAAGCCCTCTGTTTTTTAATAATGGTTCGATGATGGGTTCTCTTCCTCTGAAATTAACATACATCTGCATGGCATTTTCAATTCCGTTTTTTTCTAAAACGGTTGTTCTAAATCTTTTTGCAGTTTCCTGATCAAATATTCCGTTCTCTTTGAACGCTTCATAAGCATCATGATCTAAAACAGCAGCCCAGGTATAACTGTAATATCCAGCATCGTAACCACCAATAATGTGACCGAAATAAGTTGTTCTGTATCTCGATTCAATTTCAGGTATTAAACCAATGCTGTTTAAATAATCCTTTTCAAATTTAGCAACATCGATATCTATTGGTTTTTCGATGGTGTGATAAGCAAGATCCAGTAAAGATGCAGCAAGCACTTCAACATTTACAAAACCCTGGTTAAATTTACTGGCAGCATCCATTTTTTTAACTAATTCTTCCGGGATAATTTCTCCGGTTTGATAGTGTTTGGCATATTGTTTTAGAACCTCGGGCTCTGTTACCCAGTGCTCCATAATTTGTGAAGGAAGTTCAACAAAATCCCATGCAATATAGCTGCTTTCATAAGATGTTTTAGAGAACATTCCATCCAATGCATGACCAAATTCATGGAAAATAGTTGATACTTCATCCATGCTAATTAATGAAGGTGTATCACCTGCGGGTTTTGTAAGATTACAAACAACAGTTACGATTGGCATAATTTCTTTCCCATTTAAAATGTGATGTTCTCTGTATCCGCCACACCATGCACCTTGACCCTTACTTTCGCGAGGGTGAAAATCCATGTATAAAACTGATAAATGACTTCCGTCTGCTTCTTTAACTTCAAATGCTTGTGCATCGGGATGAGGGAGCGGAATATTTTGGATAGGTGTAAATGTAATTCCGTACAATTGGTTTGCTACCCAAAATACACCGTCACGAACATTGTCCAGTTTGAAATAAGGGCGAACTTCATTTTCATCTAAATTGTATTTAGCCATACGGATTTTCTCGGCATAATACCACCAATCCCAAGAGGCAAGTTTGAAATTTCCACCTTCTTCGTCAATAACATCCTGCATTTGTTTGGCTTCACTTTTTGCGATTGGAAGTGCAGCATCCCATAATTGTTCGAGTAAAGCAATTGCTTTATCAGGAGTTCCTGCCATGCGTGGTTCTAATGTGAGATGAGCATGCGTTTCGTAACCTAACAGATTTGCTCTCTCGACACGAAGTTTCATGATTTGAGCAACAATGTCTTTATTGTCTTTGTCATCATCATGATTTGCACGATTAGTATAAGCCATATAAAGTTTCTCTCTTAAATCTCTTTTTTCAGAATATTGCAAGAAAGGATACATACTTGGACGATGTGTTGTATAAACCCATTTACCTTCAAGACCTGCAGCTTTGGCAGCATCAGCACCACCATCAATTACAGATTGAGGTAAACCAGCCAAATCAGCTGCATTATCAATTACCATTTTAAAACTGTTAGTTTCATTCAAAACATTTTGGTTGAACTGAACACCCAGTGTTGACAATTTTTGGTTGATTGACTTCAAAACTTCTTTCTTTTCTCCTTCTAATTCAGCACCATTTCTAACCAATCCTTTGTATTGGTTTTCTAATAGAAATAATTCTTCATTTGTTAAATCAAATTTTTCTTTATTGTCATAAACGGCTTTTATGCGAGCAAAATATTTAGGATTCAAACTGATTTCATCAGCATGAGCAGCCAATTTCGGTGCAATTTCCATTTGAATAGCCTTAAGCTCATCATTAGTATTTACACCAGTTTGGCTAAAAAATACAACTGCAGTTTTACCTAATAACTCACCGGCTTTATCTAATGCAGCAATGGTATTTTCGAAAGTGGCTTCTTCAGTATTGTTAATGATTGTTTCTACTTCTGCTTTATGCTCAACCATACCTTTTTCGAATGCTGGCATATAATGTTCAGGCATTATTTTCTCAAAAGGAGGAACCTGAAACGGCGTATTATATTCACTAAAAAACGGATTTTCATTTTCCGCTTTTTTTGCTTCCTGTTTACATGAAACAATACCGATGCATGCAATACAAAGCAAAATGACCATTTTTTTCATAGCTTTTAAGTTTATATATTTTTGGTTAATTGATTAGAATTCTATACTAGAAAGTCCTTGTTCGAAAACAATATCAACCGGAATGTTAGCACTTCCGAGTCGATCAAGATCTGCTTGAAGGGTTGGCATTACAATTCCTTTTTCATTAATCAGCTTAGCTGCTGCCTCATAATCACCATCTCCTTGAATGCGCAGAATATCCTGTAAAGAACCAATCATGGCATCTTTCATCTTCTCGAAATTGATGGTATAAATTCCTTCATTGCTTCGGGTAAAAACACCTTTTTCGGCAAAGTAATTAAATCGCATCATATTTGCTTTTCCGTGTGCACTTGCAGCACCAAATCGACTAGAGCGGAAAATTCCGGCGAAAAATGTCACATAATTATCCATTACCTCTCCTTCGGTAAGTTCGCCCATTTCGTATAATTGGGTAACAATAAAAAGGCCCATGATATCGGCCTTAGCTTCTTCCATGGATGAATATTTTTCTTTAAGTGCTTCACGGACGGTTTGTGAACCATCAATTGTGTTTTTAATGCCCATGGCATGACCGGCTTCGTGGAACATGGTATTTTCAAAAAATGCATCAAATTTGATATACTTTTGCTGACTTTCGTCGATTAACATGTTTGAGATAGGAACCAGAATTTGCTCAAATTTTGCACGCATCGCATTTTTTAATTGGAGTTTTCGCGAACCAATTTTTAGATGAACCTCTTCGTCGTTAGGCAGGTTAATAGCAATGGTTTTGCTACCCGCATTACAATCACCTGCATAATAAATAACATCGTATGCATTAATATCGGCATTGGAACCAGGAACCTCTTTTTTGTATTCCTGATCTACAGGAAGCTTTGTTTGTAAATCTGGAAGCATGGCACCAAACTTGGCCAGCTTTTTACTCCATTCAATGTCTTTAATTAGAATGAAAGATTCATTAGCTGCTTTATATCCGTAAAGTGCATCCTCATAATTTTCTATCGGCCCAACTACAAAATCAATATTTGAATTTTGCATATCCATCCATGCAAAATCACTGGCTTGATACTCATCTGTTATTAGAGCTTCTGCTCTTAAATTTAAATAGTTTTTAAACCCGGGATCTTCAGCAAGTTCAGCGGCTTTTTTTAGTAAGTCGGATGCTTTTTGGAGCTGTTCTGCAAAAGCCTCATGATACCAAACTGATTGTAATGCTCCGTTTTCATCTCTTCTAATTAAGGTATAAAGACTTGTTTTATTTGGATCATCAAAAGCCTCAAACTCTTCTTTAGTCATATCAGGAGGATAAAAATTTGCTCCGGCCGGTTTCGCTCCAATTTCAGAAATAAATGATTTATTTCCATTCAATCTGTCCCATGGTCCGTAGTTAATTAATGAAAATATTTTAGCACCTGCTCCAGCATGATCTTCTGTAAAACGGTTTAAATAGTCATCTCTGTTTCCAATGGCTTGCTCCCAATAGATATCTTCCATAATTGTAGCTACCTCAAATAAGATAGGTAGAATCTCTTTTTCGTTGTCTGATAAATGACTGATATCAGTAGTTAATTTAAATGGGGCATAAATTGCCAAACGAGTGTCAACCTCTTCAGATGATATTGGATTTAGGGTAATATCAGGAGGAATAATGGTTTGTGAATATTTGTTAGCAGAATTATTACAACTGGTTGAAATGATTACAACACACATAATTAGGGGAATAAATATTTTTGTTTTCATGGTTTATGATTTTGTTTCTTTGCCACGAAATTAATCATATTTTGATAAATTGTTATTCTAATAACAAAAGAAGATTTGAGATTTTTTCTTTTTTAATCAAGAAAGTAATGATTACAAAGTAATTCCCATCTTTTTCATTAAAAAAGTTGCATTCATATTTTGTGAAATACCCTCTTTAAGTTTGTAATCAAAAACCAACTCATCATTTTTAAATTCTATTTCAAAACGCATATTGTTGATGTTTTCAGGATAGGTGTCTTTTAGCTGGCCTAATGCCAAATCATGAGTGGCTATAATTCCGGAGGCATTAAGTCTAATTAGTTGTTCAATTAAGTGTTTCGAGCCTGTTTGCTTATCCTTAGAGTTTGTTCCTTTTAATATTTCGTCTAATATGATGAATAATTTTTTACCTGATTCAAGCCGATCAATCAGAACTTTTAATTGCTTAAGTTCAGCAAAAAAATAAGATTCATTTTTTAAGAGCGAGTCTTTGGTTCTAATGCTTGTAAAAATTTCGATCGGGCTCCATTCGAAGGATTGGGCACAAACAGGTGCACCTGCTGATGCTAAAATCATATTTACGCCAAGTGTTCTTAAAAATGTACTTTTACCAGCCATGTTGGCTCCTGTAATAATTACAAATTGTGTTTCACCTGAAATTGAAATATTATTATTTATTCTGCTTTTGGGATGAATAAGAGGATGCCCTAATTCATCTGCTTTTATTGAAAAATCATTCGTGTTAATTTTAGGAAAATGATAGGTGGGATTATTAAAGTATAAACATCCCAGGCTTGAAAGTGCATCAAATTCAGCGATAACATCAAACCATTTTACTAGTTTTGCTTTGTGTTTGCTTTTCCAATTTTCCAATCTTATGCACTGAATTAAATCCCACAATAGAAAGAGGTTTAAAAGAATACCTGCGATCATGTTTAAACGCTGATCGAATGATTGAGATATTTTTGATAAGTTTTTAATGATATTACTAGCATTGTTATCAATTATTAAGCTTTCCTGTTTTATGTTTTTTAAATATTCGCTTGTAAAATTATGGTTCTCTATATGTTTTATAATGCCTGAATATTTAATAAACAAATCGGTTTTTTTACCAAGTTGGGAATGAATTGTATTTATTCGCTTGAAGAATTTACCAATGATTAACGATGGAATTATAAGGATGTATAAAATAAAAGTTGATGATGGAATAATTTCTAATATACTTAAAGTTAGTAATCCTAAATTGATAAGAATGATGAAAAAAATAAAATATTTGAAGCTTCTCTTTTTTATCATCGGTGCTTCTTTAAGCCACTTTAAAATATCCTGGACATCCTGTTTTTTTTCATCAGTATTTTTTCCAATGAGCTGCAAATTTTGTCGCCATTCTGGCATATCTGCAAGTTCTTTAACAGCTTCTTGTTTTTGTCTAATTTTTTCTGCGCTTAACTCTTGATTTGCCAGCCATTCTGCCAGCTTTTCTTTTCCGTTTGTACTTATCGTTCGATCTAAATATTGAAATAATGAACCTTCTCCAAAAATATCAAGATCGTCGGCATAAATGTTTTTATTGTTTATAAATTCATTGCCATTTTTAAAATGGCTAAAAGAGCCATCGACTGCTGAAATTTCATTTTTATTAATATCTCGAAGTATGCCCAGGTTTTTTTTAAGCTTGTGCAGCTTGCTATGTCGATAAACAATTAATCCAAAAATAATCACAAAACAAAATGCATATATTAAAGTAATTGTAAGGCTAAATGAGGTTGAGAAATAGAGTAAAAATAAGCCCCCAACAAAAACAATTATTCTGATTACTGAATATCGGTCGACCAGATTTGAGGTGTGTTTTAATTTCTCAGAGAATTGTTCAAAGCGTTCTTGATAAAATTGCAATGGAGGTATCATAGATGAAAATTTAAAAATCAAAATTAAACATTAAGCCGACCTGTAAATATTAAAAAAGGTTAAGGTTTCTCGGCCCATTTTTTAAATGGAAAAGATGAAAGGTTGGAATTATGATATCTGGGTTCGTCGGTTACTTCCTTAAGTAACCATTCTGGTTTTGTAAACCTAGTTGAGGTAGAGGCCAATTCAATTTCTGCCATTAAAAGGCCTTCATTATTTTCCAGAAACTCATCAATTACCCACTCACTTCCCTTGATGACCTGTTTATACCTAATTTTTTTAATAGCAGGCATATCCTTAAAAAGGACAATCATTTCTTTTGCATCTGTTAGGGGGATTTCATATTCAAATTCATTTCTAACCATGGCCGATACAGTTGTTTTTATTGTTACAAATGCATTTCGTCCATAAATTCTGATCCGAATAGAATGGCTGATTTCCTTTTTTAAATAGATTTGATGGATATGCTCACCTTCTGTTTTGGGTTTAAATAGCTTTTTATCTACTAAAAATTTTCTTTCAATTTCTAATCCCATAATATTAGCTTCTAAGGTGAATATCAAAAATAAGGTTTATATAGACTTTTGTTATATAATTTTAATAAAAAACGATATCCTTGTTAATGTCAGTAAATCAGCTGAATAAATTGTTATTAAACCATTATTAGTATTAATATTTAATTTTTTTCTGCGACATTTTTATTTGATTGGTATATATAATTGTTAATCTAGAAATTATTTTGTCATGCCATTTCAGATTAACATTGCAATGAAAACTGATCACCCACGAAAGGATCTATCGGAAGGGGAGCCCTTAGTTCGCTTTTTATCTACTTTTCAGTTGCATCCAAAAAAAAAGAGGCCATCCCGGCCTCTTTTTTTTTGACTTCATCTTAGAATACTATTATTTTACGATGGTCATTTCGTTAATTAAATTTTGCGCATTGGCAAGTTTGTCAATGATTAGCATAACATAACGAATATCAACCGCAATACATCTTTGTAGTTTAGGCTCAAATGTAATATCGCCACTCATTGCTTCCCAATTACCGTCAAATGCCAAGCCTAATAATTGTCCGTCACCATTAATAACAGGGCTTCCTGAGTTTCCACCAGTGATATCCAGGTTGGTTAGAAAACAAGTAACAACTGTTCCGTTTTCTTCATAATCACCATAATCTTTGGTTTCAAAAATTTGTTTAAGTTTTTTAGGAACATTAAATTCTCTTACTGCCGGATTTTCTTTGGCCATTACTCCATCGAGGGTTGTGATATAATTATAGTGTACAGCATCTTGTGGATAATAATCCTGAACAGAACCATAAGTTACACGCATGGTAGAATTCGCATTTGGATAAAATCGTTTATCAGGATTCATCTCTTTTAGTCCTGCAACAAATAATCGATTTCCTTTACTGATATCTTCCTGAGGCTGCTTCATCTTATCAACAATCATTTCATGATGGTCGTAAAATGCAAGCATTAGCTTAAAAACAGGATCTTTTGACAACACCTTTGAATTTGGATTTTTAAGAAAATTAAGCACTTTTTCCTGATCTCCAAAAATTGTTTTTTTAAACATATCGTCAGCCATTTTATCAAAATCGGCTTTATATTTTTCTGCAATTTCATTAAAATATTTTGGAGAAGATGCTCTCGGAATATCAGTGTAGAAGTGCTTTAAAGAGTTTGCTAACAACTTCAAATCAGTAGGCTTGTTATAATCTTTAAACTGGCGATCTATTCCACTTTCTAATCTAGTGATCAGACCTTCAACTCTTTTGTCATCTTTATCCTTTTTTAATAGTTCATCATAAAGTCGTTTAAAAGAATTGGAATATCTAATAATTTCGTTTCCGCGGCTAATTGCTTCTCTGAAATATATATCAGCTGGATAATTCGTTGACATTTCTTTATAGCCATTTTCGATCAAACCTAAAGCAGGTTTATACTCAGGTTTATTTTTTGCCCATTCGGTAAATTCAGATTCGATCCCTCTTTTCTTATCCGCAATTTTTAGTCGGGTTAATCCTTTTTGCTGGCCGATATAAAATTTCCAATAATTTGCTAAACCTGAAAACTTTGATGCATATTGAAGTCTCACTTTTTCTGATGCATCCATATCTTTATCCATAATATTTAAAACACGCTCTCTGATTGCAACAGTCATTGGTGCTTTTTGGTCAACGACCTGCTCTACACCCCATGAAGTAAGAAAGCGATCAGTTCCTCCGGGATAACCCATAACCATGGCAAAATCATTTTTCTTCACTCCTTTTAAGGAGATAGGCAAAAAATGTTTTGGTTTAAGTGGGATATTTTTTTCAGAGAATTCTGCAGGTTTTCCGTCAGGAGCGGTATAAACCCTAAACATTGAAAAATCACCTGTGTGGCGTGGCCACATCCAGTTATCAGTATCGGCACCAAATTTACCAATACTTTCGGGAGGAGTTCCAACCAAACGTACATCAGTAAATCTTTCATAAACCAAAAGATAATATTGATTTCCTTCAAAATAATTTCTTACGGTAGCTTGGTAATGATTGTCTTTTGTTGCTTCGGTTCTGATTGAGTTAGAATTGAGACCAATAATTTCAGCTCGTTCAGCTTCAGTCATATTGGCGTTTACACCTTTAAGAACCTCACTGGTCACCTCTTTTAGGTTAATTAAAAACTGAACGGATAAACCCGAAACAGGAATTTCTTCTTTTTTGCTGTAGGCCCAAAATCCATTGGTTAGGTAATCTTTTTCAACGGTACTCACTTTTTGAATTGAACCGTATCCACAGTGGTGATTTGTGATAAGTAATCCTTCAGGAGAAATTATTTCACCTGTACATCCACCACCAAAAATAACGATGGCATCTTTAATACTCGAACTGTTTAAGCTGAAAACTTGTTCAGCAGTTAAATTCATTCCCATACTTTGCATTTCTGCAATGTTTAATTTTTCAAGCAATAAAGGAATCCACATTCCCTCATCAGCTTTTACTGATGGCTTTATGCCCAGAAGTATTACAAAAATTATTACAAATAGTTTTTTCATAATGGTAGTCTTTTAAATTAGATTGCTAAATATATTTGGTATTCTTTTGTTCTTTTACATCAGTAACAAATTGTTTGATTTGTTGTTCCTCATCTTTTTTGCATACAAGCAAAACACCATCGCTTTCAACAACAATAAAATCTTCTAATCCTTGTAATACAACAAGTTTATCTTTAGGTACATTTACGATACAGTTTTTTGAATCATAAGTCATAACATTATCACCCATTATTGAATTTCCATCTTTGTTTTTTTCTCGAATATCATATAATGAACCCCAGGTTCCTAAATCTGACCAACCAAAATCTGAGATTCGGACATACACGTTATTTGCTTTTTCCATCACGCCATAATCAATAGAGATATTTTGGCAAGAATTGTATGCATCATCAATAAAATCAGACTCTTCAGAGGTATTATATTTTCCAATTCCAGTTTTAAAGATGGCATTAACTTCGGGAAGGTAATTTTGAAAAGCTTTATTAATACTTGCTAGTGACCAGATAAAAATTCCGGCATTCCAAAGATAATCGCCACTTTTTAAAAATTCTTCTGCCTTTTCAAGTACTGGCTTTTCTGTAAATGTTTTCACTTTTTTCAGGCGTCGATCATCCTCATATACTTCATCAGAAAGGTATTGAATATAGCCATAACCGGTATCAGGCCTACTGGGCTTTATACCCAAGGTGATTAACCAATCATTTTGGGAAGCTGCTTTCAGTGCAGAGCTTATTGTTGAGGTAAATGCTACTTCGTCAAGAATGATATGATCTGAAGGAGCAACAACTATTCTTGCTTCAGGATTTGCATCTAAAATTTTATAATTGGCATAGGCGATACAAGGAGCAGTATTTCTGCCGATAGGTTCGCATAACACCTGCTTCTCGGAAATTCCTGGCAACTGTTCCATCACCAGGTTTTTATACTTCATATTTGTAACAATCAGGATGTTTTTTTCGGGACAAATTTTAGTAAAGCGACGAAAAGTTTGTTGAATCAAGGTTGATCCTGTACCCAAAATGTCGATAAATTGCTTGGGGTGTGAGGTTTTACTCATTGGCCAGAATCTACTTCCGATTCCTCCTGCCATGATAACGCAATAGTTATTCTTGTTAACATCCATACATCAAATATTTTACAGAAAACTTAGGGTATAAAGATAGAAAATATCCTTATGCGATTTCATCATCCAAAGGAATAACACGCGCCAGGGGATCAAAAAGATAATACTTACCGGTTTCAATATTAATACACTTAAATCGCTTGCGTCTTTTTTCTAATTTTTTAAAAATCTTCCCATTAGAAAGTTTGAAAATGCAATTTTCTTCAAGCTCTTCGATGTATTGACCGGGTGTTTCATCCGAATCGTATTTTTTAAGTGCCCGTGCGAGCAGGATGTTTGTATTACTTGAGGCAGCAGCATTTTGTAAGTATTGGTAAAGAATAGGTTCCAGATCATCAGGGAATACTTTATCCAGAAGGAAAGGGTTCATTAAATTTCGAAACACCAATTTCCACTCTTTACCATGAGGCCTTATCCTGTTTCCGTATTTTTCGAATACAACCAAATGGGCTATTTCGTGAACGAGGGTTATCAAAAATGCATATTTATTCAAATTAAAATTAATGGAGATTCGGTGCGGTTGACCGTTATGCGCTTGCCTAAAATCGCCTAATTTGCTTCTTCTTGTTCGGGTAATCCGAAGATGAATTTTATATTGTTTAATCCATTCAAAAATGAGATTTAACGAATTTTCGGGGAGGTATTTTATAAGTATAAAGCGATAATCATCCATAATAAACAGTGCCGTTTTGATTCTTTAGATTTTGATAACTCCATGTTGGACAATTACACTTTTTACTCTTTTTTTTCTTTTTGTACATTGTTGATTTTGTGGAACTACATGAATGGAGTACAATTATTAAAAGTATACCCCAAATGCAGACCACTAATTTTTTCATAAAAATATTTATTCCAATTGTAACGATTGCAATACAATTTAATTATGTTGCATTTCGTTTATTGCAAAATTATAAATTTGCATAGAAGGCGAAAACTTATTGTCTTAAATATTGATTAACTTAGCAAAAAGATACTACAAGTATGATGATTGGTACACTCGGGAGATATTTCCTTTTAATGATGGAGGCTTTTAGGAGGCCTGATAAAGGAAGTGTTTTTAGAAAACAATTAATGTTTGAATTTCAGGGATTGGGAATTGAATCTCTTGGAATTGTATTGTTTATATCGGCTTTTACAGGAGGTATTGTGGCTTTGCAGACGGCTTATAATATTGATAGTCCATTGATTCCTTTGAGTACTGTTGGTTTTGCGACACGACAATCAATTATTTTGGAATTTTCACCAACGATTATCAGCTTGATTTTAGCAGGAAAAGTGGGTTCGCAAATAGCTTCTGAAATTGGAACCATGAGGGTAACAGAGCAGATTGATGCGTTAAAAATTATGGGAGTAAATCCGGCTAATTATTTGATTTTACCTAAAATTACAGCTTCAGTAATCATCAATCCTTTTCTTATTATTTTAAGCATATTTGTCAGCTTATTTGGAGGTTGGTTGGCCTGTTCTTTATCTGGCATTGTTTCTACTCAAGATTTTATTTCTGGTTTGAGAATGGATTTTGACACCTTTAGCGTTTTTTATGCTATTATAAAAACCATCTTCTTTGCCTTTATCATCGCTTCTGTTTCAGGATTTTATGGTTACACAACCAAAGGCGGAGCACTTGATGTTGGTAAATCAAGTACAAAAGCAGTAGTTTCAAGCAGTATTTTCATCATCATATTCGATTTGATATTAACCCAATCATTGCTGGTATGATAGAAACAAGAGAAATATCAAAAAGTTTCGCTGATAAACTAGTATTGGATAAGGTTTCAGTTTCTTTTAAGCAAGGACAAACAAATTTGGTTATCGGGCAGAGCGGATCTGGTAAAACGGTTTTGATAAAATGTTTGGTTGGGCTTTTTGAGGCGGATGAGGGTCAGGTAATTTATGATGGTCGGTCATTTACTGATATGACTGATAAACACCGCATGGAAATAAGACAAGAAGTTGGAATGCTTTTTCAGGGAGGCGCATTATTCGATTCAAAAAATGTTGAAGAAAATGTAATGTTTCCACTTTCAATGTTTACAAAAATGAGTTGGGAGGAAAAACGCGAGCGGGTTAATTTTTGCCTCAAGCGAGTTAATCTTGAAAATGTGAACAAACTCTTGCCTTCTGAACTGAGTGGAGGAATGGTTAAGCGTGTTGCAATTGCTCGAGCAATTGCTATGAATCCAAAGTATTTATTTTGTGATGAGCCCAATTCAGGTCTTGATCCCCGAACGGCCGGAGTAATTGATAACCTGATTAAAGAAATTACCATCGAATATAATATTACTACCATCATCAATACGCACGATATGAATTCCGTTTTAGAAATTGGTGATAGCATTGCCTATATTTTTAATGGCAAATTATCGTGGACGGGTAATAATAAGGAAATACTAAAAACAGATAATGCCGAATTAAACGATTTTATATTTTCAAGTGAATTAACCAGAAGATTAAAATAAGTATGAATGTATTAGATATCATATTAATTATACCCATCATCTGGCTGATGTACAGAGGGTATCAAAAAGGATTTATTATTGAACTTAGTTCGTTGGTTGCCTTAATTTTAGGAATTTATTTTGCCATTAATTTCTCGGGTTTTGCAGCCGATTTTTTAACACGGAATTTCAATATTGGTGATAAGTACCTGGCCATTGTGGCCTTCGTCGTGACCTTTATGGTGGTTGTATTTGCAGTGTTTTTGGTTGGTAAAATTTTGGAAAAATTTATAAATATTATTTTATTAGGCTTTGTAAATAAGATTGCTGGTGCAGCATTTGGTGTGATTAAGGCTGCGTTTTTAATAAGCGTTGTGCTTTGGATTATTAATAGTTTTGATTTGAGCCGAACGATAATTAAAGATTCTTTGCGTGAAGGATCCATCTTATATGAACCCATTGAACAATTTGCGCCGGCCGTTATTCCTAAACTGAGTTTAGATAAATTTAAGAGTCTTGAAGATAAGGTAATAGATGAATTTAATGCCACAAAAATATAATCCGCCTAAACCATCGATAAACAAATTAGACGGATTAAATATTTTATAAAGACAACTTATTTTGTTTCCTGATCAATCAGCTTGATCAACTCTTTAAATCCCTCTTCGGTATAACCCTGTTCCTGAAAAATGATTTTTCCTTCTTTGTTCACAACTACATTGCGAGGAATATATTTTGTAAAGAATTTGCCATAAATTTTACGTTCAGGATCGGGGCCAATGGGGAAAGTAAAACCTTTTTTGGTATTAAATTTTTCAATTTCTTCCATTGAATGTTCTCTGCCCAGAGCAAGTATTACAAAGTCGCGCGATTGAAATTCTTTCCAAATCTCAGATTCAAGATGTGGCATCTCTTTCATGCATGGTCCGCACCAGGTTGCGAAAAAGTTTAATAAAACAGTTTTGCCTTTTAAGTCTGACATTTGATAGGTTTTTCCATCAATTGAGGTAAATGAAAAGTCAGGTACATCTTGTCCAACCTTGATTAAATTAAACGATTCCGGATCTTCTTGATCTTGGGCAACAGCATTAAATATGAGTCCGGACATAAACAGAAAAATAAAGATTTTTTTTAGCATACTATTTAGTATAAGTAGGTTAGTGAAAAAATAATTTTTGCAAATATATTTTTTATCCTGATAAGAATAATTTTAAATTGATTTGATGGAAGAAACAAATTCGATTGCAAAAGTGATTGATTGAATGAATAAACCTTCACAAAGATGAGGTGGATCATCTTCATTAAAACCATTTGGCCTTAGTTCGCTGCAACTTAAACTTCCAAATTTGACTTCAAATTCTGAAGCAAATAAATAACAGGTTTTCTGTATTTTATCTTTGTCATAATTAAGTTTGGGTAAATATATTCCTAAAAAAATAAGTACACCTTCAACCAATCCGCATTGGGCGCGATAAAGCCCGGCTCCATTTAAGCCGGTTGCTCCATCAATAATTTGAGAATTTAAATTAAGCTCATATTTTTCAGATAATATTACAAGCGTTGTTTGCGCACAATTTAATTTTTGTATTCGATTAAGTGTTACAACACGATCAAATACAAATTGGTCTTTGGTTTCCTTCATATTTAAGCTTCAATGGCAAGAATTCCCGGTAGGTTTTTTCCTTCAATATATTCGAGCATGGCACCCCCACCTGTTGAAATATAACTTACTTTATCTTTCATTCCATATTTATTAATGGCTGCCACCGAATCTCCTCCTCCTATTAAAGAATAAGCACCTTTTTTTGTTGCCCTGCCTATAGCCATTGCCATCTCTTTGGTTCCTTTTTCAAAATTGGACATTTCGAAAACTCCCATGGGGCCGTTCCAGAGTATGGTTGATGATTTTTCAATAATTGATCGGTACTTTTTAGTGGTTTCCGGTCCAATATCTAAACCCATCCAGCCATCCGGAATGTCGTAAGAAGAAGAAATTGATTTATTGGCTTCGTTCGAAAATTCATTCGCGATTACAGCATCAATTGGTAAATATAAACTCACATTTTCTTCTTTCGCAAGCTGAATGGTTTCAACTGCCAAACTAAATAAATCTTCTTCTACCATTGAGTTACCAATATTACCGCCAAGTGCCTTGATAAAAGTAAACATCATTCCACCGCCAATAATTAAATTATCAACTTTGTTTAGCAAATTACGGATGACTTCAATTTTGCCAGATACTTTTGCTCCGCCTAAAATGGCCGTAAATGGTTTTTGAGGATCAAGCATTACCTTGTTTAAATTCTTTATTTCATCGCTCATGATGGTTCCAAACATCTTATTTTCAGGGAAATAATTTGCGATAATTGCCGTTGAAGCGTGAGCCCGATGTGCCGTTCCGAAAGCATCGTTGATATAAACATCGCCAAAAGAAGCAAGTTTTTCGGCGAAGGTTTCATCACCTGCAGTTTCTTCTTTGTAAAATCTTAAATTTTCTAACAACAACACTTCTCCTGATTTAAGGTTTTTTGCTTTTTTAAAAGCCTCCTCCCCTACACAATCGTTAGCAAACTGAATCTCCATATTTAATTTTTTAGAAAGATATTTGCAAAGATGTTTTAATGAAAATTTATCTTCAGGTCCATTTTTAGGTCTACCCAGATGTGACATTAAGATGACTGAGCCCTTATTTTTCAATACTTTTTTTATAGTTGGAATAGCTGCATCAATACGGGTTGTGTCGGTTATTTCAAAATGATCGTTGAGCGGGACATTAAAATCAACCCTGATCAGCGCTTTTTTATTTTGAAAATTGAATTGATCAATTGTTTGCATAGGTTTTTGTTGTTGATTATTCAAATAAGCTTAGGTTAAAATTGATGATTAACTTCAAAAATACACTTTCTGTTTAAATTAATTAAATTTGCTAATAAATAAAAAAGTTATGGAAGATTTTGAGGGAAGGATAATTACAAAATTACCCAATGTCGGAACTTCAATATTTGCGGTAATGAGCAATATGGCTGCTGATAAAAAAGCCATTAACCTGTCACAGGGCTTTCCTGATTTTCCGGTTTCTGATGAATTAATTGATTTAGTGCATCATCACATGAAAAAGGGATACAATCAATACGCACCGATGCCTGGAGTTCCTATTCTTAGACAACAGATAGCTAAAAAAGTTAAATCGATGTATGGTGCTGGTTATAATCCTGATACAGAAATTAATATTACAGCAGGTGCTACTCAGGCCATTTTTACAGTAATCTCAGCCTTGATAACAGATGAAGATGAAGCCATTATTTTTGAACCGGCCTATGACAGCTATGCCCCATCGATTAAATTAAACGGTGGAATTGTAAAATACGCCCAACTGCGACTTCCAGATTATTCAATCGACTGGGAAGAGTTACCTCGCTTAATAACGCATCGAACAAAACTGATAATTATTAACACACCACATAATCCAACAGGGAGTGTGTTAAATTCATCCGACATGGAACAGTTGGAAAACTTAACCCGAAATACTGATATTGTTATTTTAAGTGATGAAGTTTATGAGCATCTTATTTTTAATAATCAGCAACACGAAAGTGTTTGTAGATATCCTAATCTGGCCAGCAGAAGTTTTGTTATTGCTTCGTTTGGGAAAACATTTCATGCAACCGGTTGGAAAATGGGTTATGTTTTAGCTCCTGAAAAATTGATGGTGGAATTTAGAAAAGCACATCAATTTAACGTTTTCACTGTAAATACTCCGATTCAATATGCCATTGCAGATTTTATAAGCAAGAAAAAAAATTATAATAAACTTCATTCGTTTTACGAAAAAAAGAGAGATTATTTTGCGAATAAAATTCGTGATTCAAGGTTTCGAATTGTGCCTTGTTTTGGTACCTATTTTCAGTTATTGGATTATAGCGAAATATCTGATAAAACAGAAATGGAATTTGCCAAAGAATTGATTGAAGATTATGGGGTTGCTTCAATTCCGGTTTCAGCATTTTACCATGATGGCATCGAATCAAAACGACTCAGATTTTGTTTTGCAAAACAAAAAGAAACACTTGACCAAGCAGCTAAAATATTATGCAAGATTTAAAAATTGCACTCATTCAAACGAATTTGATTTGGGAAAATGCCCAGGCTAATTTGAATCATCTCAACAGTCTTTTGAGCGGAATAAAAGAAAAAATAGATCTCGTTATTTTACCCGAGGTTTTCAATACTGCCTTTCCTGTCGATCCGGAAAAGTTTGCTGAAACTGCTGATGGACTAACCATGAAATGGTTACAAGAAAAAGCAACTCAGCTTAATTGTACCATTGCAGGAAGCCTCTTGTTAAAAAAACCGGAAGGCTATTTTAACACCTTAATTTCAATGAATTCAGATGGGACCTATGACCAGTATTCAAAACGGCATGTTTTTCATTTAGGTGATGAGGCCGATACAATTACTCCGGGTAGTGAGAGAATAATTATTAAACTTAAGAATTGGAAGATCCGACCCATGGTTTGCTATGATTTGCGTTTTCCGGTATGGAGCAAAAATACCTATTCAAATGAAATATTTGAATACGACCTGCTGTTTTATGTCGCTAATTGGCCTGCATCCAGATCCTATCCTTGGAAGCAGATGTTAATTTCTCGTGCTATAGAAAATCAAGCTTATGTTATTGGGGTAAACCGAGTTGGAAAAGATGGCGCTGGAAATAATTACTCAGGAGATTCAATGTTTATTGATCCAAAGGGTCAGGTTTTAAAAACACTTAAATCTAATCAGCAGGAAATTGCCATTGTTGAACTATCCTACAACTCGTTAATTGATTTCAGACAGAAATTTAATGTAGGCCCCGATTGGGATAAATTTACAATTGATTAATTACCTTTTAAGCCCTGTGTTTCCTAGGATTCTAAAATTAATGAAGTCTTTTTGCACTTTAATTTGCTATATTTGATTTGTTTAAATTAATTTCGCAGCCGCAAAAAAATAATCATTATGAATATACTTATCGCAGGAGATGGCGAAGTGGGTTTACATTTAGCGAAAGAACTTACCCATGAAAATCATAATATTACCATAGTCGATCCTAATGAAGATTTGCTAAAAATGGTAGAATTACACACCGATTTGATGACCATAACGGGTGATTCAACCTCTATTGCTGTCCTCAAAAGTGCAAACATTCATAAAACAGATTTGTTAATTTCGGTGGTTCATAACGAACAAGTAAATATAATTACTGCAATTTTAGGTAAAAAACTGGGAGCAAAAAAAACAATTGCCCGAGTAAATAGTTTGGAAAATTTAAGTGAAGAAAATAAACAGATTTATGAAAGTTTAGGGATTGATGCTTTAATTTGTCCTGAGGAAATTGCGGCTCAAGAAATTACTAATTTATTACATCAGACTGCAGCTACCGAAATTTTTGATTTTACCGATAAAAAACTTTCTTTGTTTCTAATTAAAATGGAAAAAAATGCATCTGTGATGCACAAAACTCTAAATCAGATTACGAATGAAAACCCAACACTTTTGTTTAGAGCGGTTGCAATTCATAGAAATGGCGAAACTATTATTCCAACAGGTGATGATATGTTTATCCCTAACGATTTAGCGTATGTAATCTCAAAACCCGATGGTGTTGATGAACTGATGAAAATTAGTGGGAAATCTCAATTTGAGATTAAAAATATCATAGTTATTGGAGGGGGACGTGTTGGCCGAACAGCATGCAAACGCCTTGAGAAAGAAATAAATATTAAGCTTTTTGAAAAGGATAAGGATAAATGTTTGAGCCTAACCGATTATTTGGAAGAGACCCTCGTTATTCATGGTGATGCAAGAGATATTCAGCTTTTGGAAGAAGAAGACATTAAAGGAATGGATGCATTTATTGCAGTAACTGATAATTCAGAAACCAATATTCTTACATGTTTACATGCCCGAAAATTTGGAGTAAAGAAAACAATAGCCTTAGTTGAAAACATTGATTATATTGATATTTCACAAAACATAGGAATTGATACTATTGTGAATAAAAAACTTATTACCGCAAGCTATATTGTTCGATACACCATGGGCTCAGAAGTGACTTCACTGAAGTGTTTAAGTGGGGTAGATGCAGAAGTAATTGAGTTGGTAGCGAAGCCATCATCCGCAGTCACAAAAAAGATGATTAAAAACTTAAAAGTTCCGGAGGGTGCTATAATTGGCGGAATTTGTCGCGGAGATGAAAGTTTTATTGCCACTGGTAATTCCCAAATTATTGAAGGAGATAAGGTTGTTGTTTTTAGTCTACCTCAAGCTATTAGCAAAGTAGATAAACTTTTCAATTAATTCTTATTTTGAGACTAAAACACGCTTTTGCATAATGAGAAACGCAGATATTAATTTCAAACTAGTTTTACGAATTATCGGTTTTTTGCTACTGATTGAAGGGTTTTTTATGTTTCTGGGAATCCCATTTGCTTTGTATTATAAAGAGAGTAGTTATTTATCCCTTTTATACTCAGGCTTAATTACATCAGGTATTGGAGCACTTTTTTTTCTGGTTTTACGAAAACATACTAAAAAAATTATTGGGAAACGCGAGGGTTATCTAATTGTTTCGCTAACCTGGGTGATAACTTCATTTTTTGGAACCTTACCATTTCTTTTTAGCGGAGCTATTCCTGTTTTTACCGATGCTTTTTTTGAAACCATGTCGGGTTTTACCACAACAGGAGCATCCATTTTAAATGATATTGAAGCAGTTCCAAAAGGAATTTTATTTTGGCGTAGTTTAACTCATTGGATTGGTGGGATGGGAATTATTGTCCTTTCGGTTGCCATACTTCCGGTACTCGGAATTGGTGGAATGCAATTGTTTGTTGCCGAAATGCCTGGACCTACTCCAGATAAACTTCATCCTCGCATTACTCAAACTGCAAAAAGACTGTGGGCTATTTATGTTCTATTAACCATTGCTGAAACCATCATGTTAATGACAGGTGGAATGAATTTATTTGATGGCCTATGTCATGCATTTGGTACCATGGCAACAGGTGGTTTCTCAACTCAAAATGATAGTATAGCAGGCTATTCATCCTATATTCAATACATCATTATCTTTTTCATGATTTTGGCAGGAACAAATTTCACCTTGCACTATTTCGCTTTACAAGGTCGATTGCGAAAAATATGGGAAAATGAAGAATATCGGAACTATATTTTACTGATTATTTCAGTAACCATTATTATAAGTGTTGCGATCATTAGTTTAGGAACTGAAGAGGTTGAGCAGGCTTTTAGAAATACCTTATTCACGGTTGTATCTATCATTACAACTACTGGTTTTGTAACTTCCGATTATTTATTATGGCCTGGCACTTTATGGTTAATCATCTTTTTATTAATGTTTATAGGTGGAAGTGCTGGTTCAACAGGAGGTGGAATTAAAATAATTCGTCAGCTTTTATTGATTAAAAATAGCAGTCAGGAGCTAAAACGATTGATCCATCCACAAGCAATTATTCCATTAAAATTTAACGGTAAAGCAGTAAGTGGTGATATTATTTATAAGATTATGGCCTTTTTTTTAATTTATATGATGATTTTTGCTTTTGGTTCACTTATCATGTCGGCAATCGGACTGGACTTTGAATCAGCTGCTGGTTCAGTGGCAGCATCACTAGGTAATATTGGGCCTGGAATTGGCTCTGTTGGGCCCATCGAAAACTATTCCCATATCCCCCCTTTTGGTAAATGGTTTTTATCCTTTTTAATGCTTTTAGGGCGTCTAGAATTGTTTACTGTTTTAATCATTTTTGCCCCCTCTTTCTGGAAAAAATAGATGTTAAAATCAATCCTACATTAGTTTTATCAAAATTATTTTTGGTTTAATGATTTAAGATAAAAGACCTTAGACTTTAGACAAAATAGAAGCTTTTTATCTGATATCTAAAATCTAGTATCTAACTTCTTAATTGGTTAAAAGAATTAAAATGAGATTTGTTGAAGCGATTTAATTTGATATACTTTAATCTAACTCTGCCTATTAAAAAAAATATCCTAAATTTGATCTCTTTCAATTTTATGTTTTAACATCAGTTATTTTGAGTGATAAAAAATCTGATTTTCTGAATGAATGGTTGGTCATTATCAATCCAAATTCAGGTAAAAGGAAAGGTGAAAAAGATTGGAAACTAATTCAGTCTCTCCTTATAAAAAGTGAATATAAATTCAAACATGTTTTCACTGAACATAAATTTCATGCCATAAAACTAAGCATTGATTTCATTGAAAAAGGCTATCGCAATTTTATTGTTGTTGGTGGGGATGGAACTTTAAATGAAGTGATTAATGGGATTTTTTTACAGAAAAAAACGCCAACAACTGAAATTAAAATAGGAATGATTCCGGTTGGTACCGGTAATGATTGGGGAAGAATGTACAAGATTTCTTCGGATTATGAAGAAGCCATAAAAATCATCAAAAACGATAATACTTTTATTCAGGATGCCGGGATGGTAAAATATGCGCATCATGAGGAACTGAAATCGAGATATTTTGTGAATATGGCCGGAATGGGTTATGATGCATTGGTAGCGAAAAAAACCAACCTGATGAAAGAAAAAGGCGGAGGCGGCCCCTTTGCTTATCTCATCAATTTATTTCTTGGATTAATCCAATATCAATATACCAGTATTAGTCTAAAAATTGATGAGCAGGATGTTTTTACGGGAAAGATATTTAGCTTAAATGTTGGAATTTGTAAGTATAACGGAGGAGGAATGATGCAATTACCTTTCGCAATTCCTGATAACGGATTGCTCGATATTACGGTTATTCGTAAAGCTTCGAAGTTTAAGGTGATAAAAAATATAAAGAATTTGTACGACGGGTCATTTGTTAAGATTCCGGAGGTTGCAACTTTTACGGGAAAGAAAATCGAAATTGTTTCAACACCAAATAACTCACTATTTTTGGAAGCAGATGGCGAATCGCTTGGGCATTCACCATTTGAGTTTATAATTATTCCAAAGAGTATAAAATTGATTAGGGGAGACTAGTTTTTTTCTTTCCAGTCGCCATATTTTTTAATCAAAGAAATCAGTTCCGAAATAGCATGTTTTTCATCAACTCCTTGCTTGATAAGCTCACGCGATTTGTATAAATTTACTTTGCCTTTTCCAGCTCCAATATATCCGTAATCGGCATCTGCCATTTCTCCGGGTCCATTTACAACACATCCCATAACCGCAATTTTTAAACCGGTAAGATGATGGGTTTCTTTTTTTACCTCTTCAAATGCCTGTTCAATATTAAACTTAGTTCTTCCGCAAGAAGGGCAGGCAATAAATTCAGTGCTGCTAATTCTTGAGCCACAGGCTTGTAAAATTCTAAAACTTAAGTGAGTGGTTTTTGATACAAAATTTTTATTCTCAATCCAAACTCCGTCAATTAATCCATCAATTAAAAGAGAGCCAAAATCTGCTGATGCACGAATAATTAAATCATCATCGTCTTCATCCTGATAAATTTTTTTGACAATTACAGGATTTTTAATTTCGTTTTTAATAAAATAAGAAATCCATTGTTTTACTTGACTGATTGATTGATCTGCTTGTGAGGAGAAAATCAATACCGCATCAGGTTTAATTCGATATTTTTTTACTTGGAATTCTTCTATTGGAAGAGATAAATCTATTTCGATGAATTGATGGTTTGAAGCATTATTAATTTCATCATTTTTCAGTTTAATAATTTGAAAGTTCTTTTCTTTTCCGATGAGTAAATTTTGTTTTTTATCAAAAATAAAATCGGCTTTTTCATTCTTTAAGGTTGAAATTACGATGGGTGGTTTTCCACCTCCAATTTGATCAATTAAATTAGTTTTTCGCCGATTGTACTCAAAGGGATTTATTGTAGATTTCTGGCTCGGAAGATGGCAGTTTTTATAAGTATTTCTATCAAGAATTTTAACTAGTTTTTTTGCAAAAATTACTTCCTTTTCAGAAGCTTCCGTCAGCGAAACTCTTATGGTGTCACCAATACCTTCCTGAAGCAAAGTGCCAATTCCTGCAGTTGATTTTATCCGACCATCTAATCCGTTTCCTGCTTCCGTAACTCCCAAATGCAATGGATAATCCATGTTTCTTTTCTGCATTTCACTTACCAGTAATCGATAAGCCTGAACCATGATTTTCAGGTTGCTGGATTTCATCGAAAGCACTAAATTCTGAAACTGAAATGCTTCACAAATTTCAATAAACTCCAAGGCAGAAGCAACCATTCCAACAGGTGTGTTCCCATATTTATTGATGATGCGTTCTGATAAAGAACCATGATTAACACCAACCCTAATAACAGTTCCGTACTGTTTACAAATCTTGAGTAGCGGATACAAATTCTCGGCAGTTTTTTCTAATTCAAGTTGATAGTCAAATGAGTTTAAATCTGATTT
Source organism: Bacteroidales bacterium (assembly GCA_963674935.2). Classification (GTDB taxonomy): domain Bacteria; phylum Bacteroidota; class Bacteroidia; order Bacteroidales. Next base: position 586,746 of record CAXXWZ010000002.1, on the reverse strand, counting down.
TAGTTTGGCTTGATTGCCAGTATAATTCCCGGGATTAATTCTAATTTTTTCAGCAATTCTGGCTGCATACTCAGCAATTTTCGCATTAAAATGAATATCCGCGATGAGTGGAATATCATACCCGGCATGTTTTAATTTTTGTTTGATATTTATTAAATTCTCAGCTTCTTTTATTCCAGGAGTCGTGATCCTAACCAATTCGCATCCAGCCTCAATCATTTTTATCGATTGCTTAACAGTCTCTTCCGTATTTAAAGTATTTGTGGAAGTCATGGATTGAATCCGAATTGGATTTAATCCCCCCATAGCTACATTGCCAATGTTTACGTTTCGAGAGAAATAAGGAAGTTTTAATTTTGGGATGTTGTTCATTTAACTAATTTGTATTTCTACAAAGTTAGAAAATAAAATTTCGGATTTTAGGGATTAACCAGTCTGACTGATTTTTTGCAAAGTTTCCATATCAAGAATTTTAAAATCATTCCCTTCGCAAGTTATTAATCCGGAATCTTTAAACTCTTTTATAATTCGGATGGCACTTTCTTTTGACATGGCAGCCAGGTCTGCAATGTCCTGACGAGAAATATTAACCGTAAATGTGTTGTTTTCATAAATCACATTCGACAAGTAAAGCAGGGCATCAGCAATTCTGCCTGGCATTTGTTTTTGCGTAAGATTGATTAGTTTCTCAAAATTTCTAACGCCTTTTTGGTTGATTTCCTTAAATAATTCATTTGCAAAAACAGTATTCTGATTCGCAATTTCCATAAATGCTTCAACCTTAATAAAACAGGCAATAACATCATCAATGGCTGAAACGGAATAATGATGCCTAAAATCATTGAACATACCAGGGCCACCAATCATTTCTGTTGGGCGTAAAATATTCAGAACCAGATTTTTTTTATGGATACCTTCGATATAAACTTTTCCATAACCGGAAGTCAAACATGCAACATGAGTTAAGGCACCTCCCTGTTTAAAAATTGTTTCACCTGGATTAAATTTAACCTCGTGACGGTTTTCATTAATATAGTCAACTTCCTCGTTCGTTAAAAACTGAAAAATATTCAGTTTTTTCGAACAGTTATGGCATACTGCGTTATTAATATAGGTAGGCATAGAGTGATTAATTAGTTAATTGATATGTAGTGTCTTGTTTATATTGCAAACAAATAAGCTTAATATGGTCAATATATAATATTCAAGATCAAAAGTTTATAGTCAAAATTAAGTTAGTCAAGTAACATCAATGAACACACATGCTGACAAATATCCGACATCAATTGATAAATATCAAGTAAATCCATAGTTTATTTCAATATTCGCTTTGAAATATCTCATTTCCCTTTAAAGACGCGGCTTTTGTAAAATGTCTAATATTGTTATAGAAAAAACAAGCGCTAAAAATAAATAACTTAAAACTACGACAAATGAAAAGATTTACATTTTTAACATTCCTAACCGCAGCTTTCTTGTTTTCGGTTGTGATGATGACTAGTTGTACCAAAGAAGGTGCAGCAGGAAAAGACGGACTTGACGGTGCAGTTGGACCAGCAGGACCACAAGGTATTGCAGGTGAAGCTGGAATTGACGGAACGGACGGTACTGCCGGTTGTATATTATGCCATACTGGTGGTGAAGAACAAGGTATGTTTTCTCAAACTAACCAATGGGAAGCTTCAGTTCACGCAACTGGTGGTAACTTTGAAAGAAATAGTGGAGATTGTGCAACTTGTCACACAAGTCAGGGATTCCTTGCAAACTTAGCAGGAACTTTTGATGGCTTAACTGAAAATCCAAATCCAATTAACTGTTATACTTGCCACAATATTCACAAAACATTTACTCCAGCTGATTTAGGATTTACAGCCACTGCAGGTGTTGAATTAATGGTTAGTGGTGATGTTTTTGATTTTGGTAAAGGAAATTTGTGCGCCAATTGCCACCAATCTCGACCATTAGCTGCCGACCTAGTTATTGATGGTCCTGATGTAGTTGTTGGATCACGATATGGAGGCCACCATGGCCCACAAGCTAATATTTTAGCTGGTGCCGGCTTATTTGAATTTAGTGGTTCAGCTACTATATCACCTAATACACATGCCTCTGTTGAAGATGGTTGTGTTACTTGTCACATGGCAGATGCTTATGGAACTCAAGCTGGTGGTCATACCATGGGAATGACTTATGAATATCATGGTGCCGCAGCTGTTTGGGATGCTGGTTGTCTAGAATGTCATACAAGTTCTGATGATTTACATGCAGATGTTGAAGCAGTTCAAGAAGAAGTTGAAGAACTATTAGCTGAACTTCAAGCAGCACTTAATGTTGCTGGCATTATGAGTGGTGCTTCACAAAAAAATGGAACTTTCCCTGCTAATGTTGCAGCAGCTTATGTTAACTATCAGTTAATTGAAGAAGATAGAAGTAAAGGTGTACATAATCCTAATTATGTGATTGGTGTATTGAAAAACACCATTGCAAAAATCACACCTTAATATAAGTAGTTCACGATATAAAAAAAGGCATCGTTTATTTAAGGTGCCTTTTTTTGATTAAATTGTAACTTAAAATTTCTACAATGAAAAAATCTATATATAAACTGGCACTGATTTTGGTCGGGTTGATGTTTGTTGTAGGCTGCGAATATGATTTTATTTATCATCCGGCCGATCCAATTGTTATCCCCGATCCAATTGATCCAGACAATCCACCTGATCCAAATCTGATCAGTTTTTCTGCGAAGATTGTACCCATCTTTACCTCAAGTAATCGTTGCACTTCCTGTCATGGTGATGGAGGAACACGTCCAATTTTAACTGCTTCTAAAGCTTATGGTGAAATAACCTCTATGGGACTTTTAAATTTAGCAGATCCTTCATCTAGTAAACTTTACACTTATGTAAAAGCAGGAACAAGCACCCATGTTTGGAAAAAGTATTCCGATACACAGGCTGAGTTAGTTCTGCAATGGATTACAGAGGGAGCTAAAAATAATTAACTTTTAAATTTGAAAAACATGAAAAAATATAGCATTATACTGGCATTTTTGATGTGTTTCGGTGTTCTCTTTGCACAAGAAGAAGAGAAAAAAGAAATTAAACCGGTTAGATCACCATTTGCAAGTGGAGTTTTAATTAACGCTCAAACAGGTTTTGTTCCAGATGCCCGAACACTTGAAATGGTTATTGAACATAATTTTGGAACCATTCAAAATGGCATCACCGATATGTGGGGTCTTTACGCACCATCTAATATTCGTTTAGGATTAAACTACAGCATAACCAATAACATAATGATTGGATTCGGAGCTGTTAAATACAAAAAACTAACCGATTTCAGAGTAAAATGGAGCATTTTAAAACAAGCCCGAGAAGGTGGCAGTCCTATTGCAATTACCTATTACGGAAATATGGCTATTGATGGAAGAAACAAGGATGTGTTTATTTCTGCAGGTCAGCCATCAAGAGGAACAGATCGCTTTTCGTATTTCAATCAAATTATTTTTGGGCGAAAATTTTGTGATGCATTCTCTATGCAATTTGCACCAAGCATTTCACACATAAATAAAGTAGAAGCTACTGAAGAGCACGATAAAATTGCGATTTCGTTTAGCGGAAGACTAAAGTTTAGTGATCAGGGAGCTTTTATATTTACTTATGACGCTCCATTGCATATTGAAGAAATTCAAGAGCATACGGTTTTAGATCTTAAATCAAAACCAAATCTTGCGTTAGGTGTCGAATTTGCAACAGGAACTCACGTTTTCCAAATGTTTATGGGAACTGCAACCTCACTTAGTCCGCAATACAATATGATGACGAACCTAAATGATTGGCAAAATGGTGCCTTTTTTATTGGTTTTAACATCACAAGATTATGGAATTTCTAAATTAAATCTGGAAGATGAATTTAAAATTTTTAATTTCATTAATTCATATAGAGACACGAATTAAAACTGTACAAACGATTATTGATTAATATAATTTAAAGGGTGTCATTTTACTTTATGACACCCTTTTATAACAAACTATAAAGATGAAAAGAAATTTATATCCCCAAATAACAGGTGTGTTTTTCTGTTTCTCTTTATTTTTTTTTCAGCCAAATATTTTACTAGCCCAAACTGAGCAAACCCAAAGAATATCTGAGTATGCCGAAGACAATCAAAAATGTTTTGAGTGCCATGGACAAGCATACTATTACTATCAAAATGACTGGACAGAAAAGAAAGTGAAAGATAGAATGAATCCGTATTTTATTGTCGATTCAAAAGAATATTACGAATCAAATCATTGGAATTTTAGTTGTACTGATTGTCACTCGGCCGAATATACTAATTTTCCGCACGCCGGAGAATTACGAATGGAGCCAAAGTTTTCTTGTATGGATTGCCATGAAGGAGATGAGCAAACGGCAAAATTCAATTTTGAGCAAATTAATGATGAATTTCATAAAAGTGTTCACTCTTCTAAGCATTCAGAAGAATTCACTTGTTGGGTATGTCATAATCCACACTCATATAAAATTAATGCACGCACCAATGAAAACATGACAGATTTTATTCAGTACGACAATGAAATTTGTTTGACGTGTCATGCTGATATTTCAAAGTATCAGTTATTAACTACCTTGGAAAATCCAAATGTGTTAGAAACACATTCATGGCTACCCAACCAAGTATTGCATTTTAAAAAAGTGCGTTGTATTGAGTGTCATACAGAAATTAGTGATGATATTTTGGTATCACATAATGTACGTCCGAAAGAAGAAGCTATTAAACTTTGTGTAGAATGTCATTCGAAAGAATCCAGATTATTAGCTTCCCTATACAAATATCAGTTTACCAATGAGCGAAGCCTATCCGGATTTTCGAATAAGGAGATGCTTGAAGAATCTTATGTGATTGGGGCAAATCGAAATTACTACTTAAACATTGTGAGTATTGGATTATTCGTTTTGGTTTTTATAGGATTGTGTATCCATGCATTCTTACGTATCATCATTAAACATTAAGAGCCATGAGTGAAAAAATATATTTATACCCCGTTTGGATCAGACTTTGGCATTGGTTTAATGCAATTTTATGTTTGTTGCTTATTATAACAGGAATCAGCATGCAATACTCTGACCCCTCTTTCCCGATTATCAGATTTGATTGGTCGGTTTCTATCCATGATATTGCCGGAATTATACTGGTATTGAATTATATTTTCTTTTTACTCGGAAATATGTTTACCGTAAATGGTCGACAATATTTTTTCAGAAAAGGAATTATTATGAATTTATGGGTTCAGGCCAGGTTTTATGCATTTGGAATTTTTAAAGGAGAAAAACCTCCATTTCCAATCACAAAAGAACATAAGTTTAATCCACTTCAAAGGTTCAGTTACATTTTTGTAATGTACTTAGTTATGCCGCTTGTTACGATTACAGGTATCATGCTACTTTATCCAGAAGATATGGTTTTGAACATTTTTGGAAACAAAGCTTTGCATATTACAGATATTATTCATGTAATGATGGGATTTATGGTTTCGCTATTTTTTATTGTCCATATTTATTTTTGTACCATTGGACATACAGCACTTAGTAATTTTAAAGGAATGATTAATGGCTATCACGAAACGCACTGATGATATTCCTCTAAAGATCTAAGTGTACTAACTATACTACGAAATTGAAAATGATGCTAACTACACTATTCTATAATAAACTAAAAATTGTACTGCTCCTCAGCGTATTGATAGGAATCAATGCGCTTTTTGCCCAATCGAATGAAGATTGCATGATGTGTCATGAAGATTCGGAAATGACCATGGAAAGAAATGGTAAAACCATTTCAATATTCGTACAAAATTCAATCCTCAATAAATCGGTACATAAAGATGTTGAATGTGCTATGTGTCATGAGGATGCGGCCGTTGAGGATTTTCCGCATAATGATGTTCTAAAACCTGTCAGTTGCCAAGGTTGTCACCCCGATGCAGAAGAACAATTTAATGGTGGAATTCATGGAATGGCCTTTAATAAAGGAGCTCCATATGCACCCGATTGTAAAGAATGCCACGGAACTCATGAGATCCTTTCTTCCACATTACCCGAATCTCGAACCTATAAAATGAACATTCCAATGCTTTGTGGTAATTGCCATAAAGAGGGGGCTCCGGTTGCCAGAATGTATAACATTACTGAACATAATATTGTAGAAAATTATAGTCAAGGTATCCACGGAAGAGGTTTGTACGAAAGTGGATTATATGTTACCGCAACCTGTAATGATTGTCATGGTAATCATAATATTTTACCTTCTAATGATCGAAGATCATCAGTTTCAACTTCGAGGGTTGCAAGTACCTGTATGAAGTGCCATATCAGGATTGAACAAACACATAAAAAAGTAATCAAGGAGGAGTTATGGGAATCACAACCAGGTGCTGTTCCGTCTTGTTCTTCTTGTCATCCTCCCCATAAAGTTGAATATCAAAAAACCAAAGAAACAATTTCGAATAAAACATGTTTGGATTGTCATGGCGATGAAGCAACTAAAGGAAAATCAATCATTAAGCAAAATGGTGATACCATTCTGTTTAGTAATGACCACTTAGCTAATTCTGTCCATCTTAAAATTCAATGTACAGAATGCCATACGGATGTTTCTTCAAAAATGAAACGACCTTGCGAAACGGTTGAGAGAGTTGATTGTTCGAATTGCCATATTGAGACATCAAATCTGTATTACGAAAGTGGACATGGAAAAGCCTTTTTGAATAAAAATGCCGATGCCCCTTCATGTACTTCATGTCACGGAACACATCAAACAAAATCAAAACTTGATGAGAGTTCACGCACTTATAGAAGTGCAATACCCCAATTATGTGGGTCGTGTCATGCAACAGATGGTCAGGCAAATACAATGTCAGATTTAAAAGAAGTAAGTGCATTTGCTGATTATTCGCAAAGTTCGCACGGACAGGGTTTAACAGAAAGGGGTTTATTGGTAAGTGCAGTTTGTACAGATTGTCACACCACACATTTTGAACTAAAAGAAACGAATCCGCTGTCATCTATAAATCCGCAGAATGTAGCTGCAACCTGTGCACAATGTCATAAAAGTATTTATGATGATTATGCCACAAGCGATCACTCAATTGCGCAAAATATTGGTGAAGAGGTTTATCCAACGTGTTCTACGTGCCACTCTGCTCACTTAGTTAGTGATATTAAGAGTGATAAGTTTATGCATGAGGTAACTTTCCAATGCGGTAGTTGTCATGAGCATTTATCTGAAACTTATAAAGAAACATACCATGGTAAGGCTTATCAATTAGGTGATATGGATGCTGCTCGTTGTTCTGATTGCCATGGAGCTCATCATATTCTTAAGGTTGAAAATCCAAATTCAATGGTTGGATATAAAAATATCGTAAAAACTTGTCAGCAGTGTCATGAGAATGCCAATCTTGAATTTACGGGTTATTTAACACATGCAACTCACAACGATAACGACGTATTGTTTTACACTTTCTGGGGAATGACTATTTTGTTGGTTTCGGTGTTTACTTTTTTTGGAATTCATACTTTAATCTGGTTACCACGTTCTTTGAAACAAAGAAGAAAACATAAAAAAGAAGAAGTAAAAACAGGACCTCAAAAATACTATCGACGATTCAATGCAAAGCAAAGAGGGACACATATTTTTATCATTCTTAGTTTTATTTTATTGGCCATTACAGGTATGACCTTAAAATTCGCCCATATGGATTGGGCAGCTTATGTCGCTAAATTATTTGGCGGTGTTCGTTCTGCTGGTAATATTCATCGATTTGCGGCAGTAATTACCTTTGGATATTTCATTTACCATTTATATAATCTTTATCAATTAAAGGTAAAAGCAGGACAAGGATTTAAAGAATTTGTTTTCGGAATGAATTCTTTAATGTTCAATAAACAGGATATTAAAGACCTGGTTGCTTCGGTTAAATGGTTTATGGGAAAAGGCCCTCGTCCTGAATATGGAAGATGGACTTATTGGGAAAAGTTTGATTATATGGCTGTTTTTTGGGGTGTTGCTGTTATCGGATTTTCAGGACTTATCCTTTGGTTTCCTGAGTTCTTTACCCTGTTCTTGCCAGGATGGGCAATTAATGTAGCTCAAATTATTCATAGTGATGAAGCCCTTTTAGCAACCGGATTTATCTTTACCATTCACTTCTTTAATACACATTTACGACCAGAATCATTTCCAATGGATACGGTTATATTTACGGGTCACGTTCCTTTGGAAGAGTATAAAAAAGACAGACCAAGAGAATATCAGGAATTAGTTGAGTCCGGTAAATTAGATAGTGTGGTGGTTGAAAAAGAAATTACTAAATCAGAACTAAGACGCATTAAATTTTTTGGATTCTTGTTTTTAGGTATAGGTACAGGAATTGTTATACTAATTATATACTCAATGATAGCAGGGGTTTATTAAGCTTATTATTAACTAAATTTTTAAAAAAACAGACTAAAATAAAAACGATGATTATGAGAATTCTAATGTTAATTTGTATGGTTGTGTTTCTAGGAAGCAGCAACCTTGTAGCTCAAGATTTTGAGTACGTAGGATCAAAAAAATGTAAAATGTGTCATAATAAACCTGCAACGGGTGCACAATTCACTAAATGGGAAGAAGGCCCACATGCCAAAGCAATGGAATCACTTAGTGCTGAAGAAGCAAAAAATCCTGCTTGTATTAAGTGCCATTCAACTTATGCCAGTGTTGATGAAGATTTAATCTCCACTTTAAAAATGGACGAAGGTGTTTCATGCGAATCTTGTCATGGACCAGGAAGTAAATATTTTCCTAATGCCATCATGAAAGATCGTGCAAAATCAATGGAAAAAGGCTTGATTTTACCAACTGAAGAAGTTTGTACCGCTTGTCATAATGAAGAAAGTCCAACATTTAAAGGCTTTAATTATGAAGAATACATTGCAAAAATTGCACATCCAAATCCTGCTAAATAAAATTAAAATAAAAAAAACTCCTTTAGATTCTAAAGGAGTTTTTTTTATGCCCATAAATTATTGTAAAAATTAGAACAAAGCAGAATGACAATCAGCACAATTGCTAACTTTCCATTCACCATCTATATCAACAGGATGTTTAAATTCTAAGGCCTCAAAAGTCATCGAACGCTCCAAATTATCAGGTGAGCCCTGAGCAGTAATAACATGGCATAAATTACAATCTTTCTCAATGGGTTTGTTTTGCTTAGTTACATGGTTATCATCGTGACAACGGAAACAACCATTGGTTTCTAAGTGCCCAATGTGGTTAGGATAAGCATCCCATCTCACTTTCATGAATGGGAAAATATTCTTGGCAAATTCTTGCTGCAAAATGGTAATCGCTTCGTCGATTAACACTTTATTGGTATCCATAAATTCGGGATATGCATCTGAATAATATTCAGTCATACCTCTTTCTATGGCAGCAAATGCGCTATCCTTAGTTGGGTATTCTTCAACAAGCAAACCCATTGCAGTCATTTTTAACTCAGGTATTGAGGGGGAAATTAAACCTGCAGTCATCGCATTGTCAACAAATTTTGTTGGAGATAAATAATTGTGAGAAGGTCGGTTGTGACAATCCATACAATCCATGGTACGACTGGGTATTGAGTTAATTTGTTCTTCACTTAGCGGATTTTCTGTATCTTCATAAATATAGGTTTCACCAGTTTTTGTGTTGGTGTATTTCACCCATGGAATTTCTTCACGATTTTTTGAACTGGGTTTGTATTCAATGGTAACATCCGGATTAATATGCCAATGAATTCCTTCTTGTAATCCAAGTGCGCTATAACTTGGCCCTGTTTTGATTTGTAAACTGATATCCCATTCTGTATTTTGTTCATCAGCTAAATAATGTTTTTCTAACCTGCTCTGTTGAGCATAAAATTTTTCAGGCCAGTGACAACGTTCGCAAGTTTCGCGTGCGGGGCGTAAATTTTCTACCGGCGTTTCAATTGGTGTAGGGTATTTTTTAAATATAACCGAATAAACCTGATACATTCCTGAAAGCTTAGATCTTACATACCAATCTGCACCTTCTCCAACATGACATTCGGCACACCCAACTCTGGCGTGTGGAGAATTTTGATAGGCAACATATTCGGGTTCCATCACATCATGGCAAACAGTTCCGCAAAATTCAACTGATTCGGAATAATGAAAAGCTTCATAACTTCCTACAGATGATAAAAATAAAAATACTGCAGAACCTGCTAAAAAAATTAATAATGCATTCCTATGTTTTGGATCGTTAAAATCCATTTTTGGCCATTTTAATTCTTTTAAATCATCACTTCTTCTTAGAGCGCGATGTCTTTTCCACATCCCAAAAGGAATAAGTAGCAACCCAAAGATTAAGAACATGGGCAAAACCATGTAAATAAAAATGCCTAAATAAGAACCTCCTTTATCAAACAATATTGAGATTGTAAACAGGAATACGATCATTGATAATGAAATGACAGCAATAGTTGCCCCAACCAGTGATGTCCAATTATAAGCAGTTTTAGGTAATTTCATGTTCATAGTTTTAGGTATTACAACAAAATTATACAATATTAATCGCTGAAATTATTTTTCAGAATGATATTTATCATGCTAATTCATGACACTTATGATGGCAATCAGGCTGATAGACACAACAATTATCATTTTAAAAACTCGTATATTCGCCTCACTATTTTTATCAAAAATCTAACTACACCAAAAAAGCTGTATGCAAACAAATAGTAAGACTACCGATCAGGTGAGCAAAAAAATATGGGAATCTCCATGGGGATATAAAGAGAGTTTATTGATAAATCTTGCCCTTTTAATAGCAGGATTTGCATTAGAGTTTTTTCTCTGGGAATATAAAATTACCCTCCCAAGTTGGCCTGTTAATTTCTATATGCTGATTAGCTTGGTTATTGTTCTCTGGATTAGTAGTAAGTATTTAAATAAGCGAGTTACAAGCTTTTTATCCGGAGTTCCTGCTGCCGTTACTTCTATTAGTGCATTAATATTATTGGTTCTTTTAATGGGATTGATTCCTCAGCACAGGCAGGAAGGCTGGATTCAAAATTCGGGTTTAACCCATCTTAAAAATAGCTGGCCTTATCTCTTTTCTGCCTTTTATTTACTAATTGTTTTGGGGCAGACCATTTTTAAAAGAATAAAAAAGTTTAACCTTAAGAATATTGGATTCTTTCTTAATCATGCCGGATTGTGGATTTTAATCGCGACTGCTTCTTTAGGTGCTTCTGACCTTAAAAAATACGATATGAAATTGGTTTTAGATAGGGCGATTTATTATGCCGATGATAATAATGGAGTTACCCATCAAATCCCTTTTGCCATTAAATTACTTGAGTTTGATATTGAAGAATATCCGCCTTCATTGGGCATAATTGAAACCACATCTTCAAAAATTGTTACCCAAAAGGGTGATAAGTTGTTTGATGTAAATAATGGAAATAAATTTGATTGGGAAGATTGGCAATTTGAAATCGTAGATTATATTCCGGAAGCCAGAATCAAAAATGGTGTTTTCGAAAAGTCAACAACAATGGGTGCCATACCTGCTGTTAAAGTGAGAGCCATAAATAATGCTAAAAGCATTGAACAACTTGGTTGGATCTCATCCGGAAACTTTGTGTACCAATCTCAAATGCTGCAATTAAATGAAAATTTGTCCATTGCCATGACTATTCCCCGTCCCAAGAAATTTAGTTCAAAGGTTCGAATTTTTAAAACAACCCAGGATTATCAGGATGCAGAAATTGTTGTGAATAAACCTATTGAGGCTTATGGGTATAAAATTTATCAGGTTGGCTATGATGAACAGATGGGTAAATGGTCGAAAATGAGTGCAGTGCAGCTTATACGCGATCCGTGGTTGCCGGCTGTGTATGTTGGAATTTTTATGATATTGGCAGGTTCACTCTATTTGGCATTAACCGGAAAATCAAAAACTACTAAAAACTAATTTTATGACTTGGACAAGTTTCCCACTATATGTATACCTTACTACCGCGCTATGGATTGTTGGGCTTTTGTTTATCATTTTTGTTAAAGCGAAAACCTATAATTGGTTCGGTGCTGTCTTCTTAATTTTAGGAGTAGGGGGTCTGGCTTGCTTTACCATTAACCTTTGGATAAATTTAGAACGACCCCCATTTCGTACACTTGGAGAAACCCGTTTGTGGTATTCCATCTTTTTATCCATAATTGGAATTATTATTTACTATAGATGGAAAATTTTTTGGATGTTGGCTTATACCCTATCCCTGTCAATTTTATTTATGTTCATTAATGTAATGAATCCCGATACTTTTGACAAGACCCTGATGCCTGCTTTGCAGTCCCCATGGTTTATTCCTCACGTTGTGGTTTATATTATTGCCTATGCATTTCTTGCCGTTTCTTCCTTAACAGGAATGAAAGGCTTGGTGTTGATGAAACGAAAATTTGATTTTCTACCCACCTTAAAATTAGCCGATAATTTAGTTTATCTGGGCTTTGCCTTTTTAACCTTCGGATTATTATTTGGTGCTTTATGGGCAAAAGAAGCCTGGGGGCATTACTGGACTTGGGATCCTAAAGAAACCTGGGCACTGCTCACCTGGTTAGTTTATCTTATTTATATCCATCTCCGACTTACAAAATACACCAATGTAAAAAAAGCCTTATGGATATTAACCCTTGCATTTATCGTGTTGTTAATTTGCTGGTTCGGAATTAACTATTTGCCTGCAGCTCAGAATAGCGTGCACGTTTATTCTTCTTAAATACTGAAATCTGTTTTTTCTTGAGTTAGCAAAGGCTTTTTTATTTGAACGGAAATAAACTAAATTAGCATTAAGTTTTATTCTGCTTAAAATGATTTATTTATCGAGATTTCATAATTTTCTTTTTGGTGAAAAACTTTTCACAAATATACCTTTGCCTTTAAGAGCCAAACATTCAAATATTTAATAGCCCATGACTACAATAAGTAAAGTTTTCGTGTTTCTATTCTTAGTTTTAGTATGCACATCAACCTATTCACAAAAGGTATCCAAACAAAATTTTGACAAATCAATAAAAAAACTCGCACAACAAAAAAGCATCCAAAAAGCATTTGATCACATTTTGCAATTAGAACCGCAAACAAAAAAAGATCATATTTTGCTTACAGAAATACCGGCTCCTAATTTATTAGAAGCTAAAAAAGCAGCCAAATTCGCGGAATTACTTAAAGAAGCTGGTGCCGATAGTGTTTGGATTGATAAAGCTGGAAACACCATTGCATTGCGAAAAGGGACAAAACGAAAAAGAGTTGTGGCTATTAATGGTCATATTGATACGGTTTTTCCAATAGAGACTGATGTTACGGTAAAAGTAAAAGGAGATACACTTTGTGCTCCTGGAATTGGAGATGATACCAGAGGGATGATGATTTTATTAACGGTTTTGCGCGTTCTGGAGGCCGCAGATATTGAAACCGAATCGGATGTTTTATTTGTTGGAACCGTAGGTGAAGAAGGTTTGGGAGACCTGAGGGGATCGAAATATATTTTTAATGAATCGGGTTTACAAATTGATTCATGGATTTCTGTGGATGGAGGTAGTATTGCAAACATTGTAAATAAAGCTTTAGGCTCAACTCGATATCGAATAATTTTTGAAGGACCCGGTGGACACTCCTGGGGTGCTTTTGGGTATGTGAATCCGATTCATGCTTTATCAGCAGCCATTAGTAATTTTGATCAAGAGGCAAATATATTTACTCAGCAAGGGCCCAAAACAAGTTATAATATTGGTCGAATAGGCGGAGGAACCAGCATCAATTCTATTCCATACAGTGCCTGGGCAGAAGTTGATATGCGATCAGAAAGTCCGGAAAGCCTCAAAGAAATTGAAGCGATTTTATTAAAAGCGACCAGTCAAGCATTAAAGGATCAAAATGAGCAAAAAAGAAGAGGTCCTGAACTTGAATTAAAAATGATTCCTGTTGGAAGAAGACCGTCTGGTGCTATTAATCCCGACGAAACGTTAATTCAGAAAGCGATGGCAGCAGCCAGATTTCTTGGAGAAGAACCTCGGTTAAGGTTTGGCTCTACCGATGCAAGTATCCCCATTTCAAAAGGAATTCCCGCTATTACTATTGGTAGAGGTGGCAAGGGTGGAGACAATCATTCATTAAACGAATGGTGGGTTAATATTGATGGTCATGTTGCCATTCAATACGCCTTACTGGTTTTGGTTTCGGAAGCAGGAATTGCTAATTAAAAAATATTTGGGGTTTAAAAATCAAGAACTTCGATTTTATAACTGAATAAATGATTCACGCTGCTAAAAAACAACAATTATGAATAGATCATTTGTATTAACATTATTTCTCTTGCTTGGATTTATTGGAAATCTTTTTGCGCAGGAAGCTAATATTGCGAAACAAATTGACCAAAAGAGTTTCGATCCATCCACCTTGTTGTGGTACAGTGCTCCTGCTCAACAATGGGAAGAAGCTTTGCCGGTTGGGAACGGACGTTTGGGAGCCATGGTTTTTGGGAAATATGGAGAGGAAACCATTCAGTTAAATGAAGATACTTATTGGTCGGGAGGCCCTTATTCTACTGTTGTAAAAGGAGGTGCTGAAGCATTGCCTCAAATTCAAAAATATATTTTTGAAGGCGAACCGATTAAAGGGCACAAACTTTTTGGACGTAAATTAATGGGCTATCCGGTGGAGCAACAAAAGTACCAACCATTAGCAAACCTGGTGTTGTTTTTTAATCATCAAAAAGAAGAAAATATTAAAGATTACAAACGCTGGCTTGATTTGAACTCTGGAATTACAAGTGTTGAGTATACGGTTGACGGTGTGACGTTTCATCGCGATGTGAGCACTTCAGCTCCCGATCAAGTGATATTGGTGCGTCTAACAGCCAGCAAACCCGGAAGTCTTTCACTTAAAGCACAACTGCGAGGTATCCGAAATATGTCGCATTCCAACTACGGAACAGATTATTTTACCATGGATGCAGTTGGTCAGGATGGTTTAATCGTAAATGGTAAATCAGCTGATTATTTAGGAATTGAAGGCAGGATAAAACATCGGACTGAATTAAAAGCACTTCCCGAGGGTGGAACCATGCGTGTGGAAGACGATTATCTGTGCATTGAAAATGCAGATGCTGTGACCTTAGTTGTGACTGCAGCAACCAATTTTGTTAATTACAAAGATGTAAGTGCCGATCAAGTTGCACGTGTTAAAAATTACCTAAAACAGGTGGAAGGTAAATCATACAAGGAAATAATCGCTGCCGCAGTGACCGACTATCAAAATTATTTTGATCGGGTAAAATTGGAGCTTCCTGTAACCGATCAATCTTTCGCTCCAACAGATAAAAGAATACTTGAGAATGTAGATGTTTCGGATCCAAATCTTGCAGCACTTTGTTACAACTTTGGACGTTATGCTTTAATTGGTTCGTCGAGAGAAGGAACGCAACCTGCAAACTTGCAGGGTATTTGGAACGACAAAGTTAACCCTGCCTGGGATTCGAAATATACCACCAACATTAATACCGAAATGAATTATTGGCATGCTGAAACCGGAAATCTTCCTGAACTTGTTGAGCCATTAATTACCATGGTTAAAGAGCTAACCGATCAGGGAACTCAGGTGGCAAAAGAACATTATGGTGCACGAGGTTGGGTATTTCATCAAAATACTGATTTATGGCGTGTAGCTGCTCCAATGGATGGGCCTTGCTGGGGAACATTTACCGTTGGTGGTGCATGGTTAACAAATCAGTTGTATGAGCATTATCTGTTTAATCAGGATAAGGAATATCTGGAAGAAATTTACCCATTGATGAAAGGTGCAGTTCAGTTTTTTCTCGATTTTTTAATTGATGATCCACAAGGAAAATATTTGGTAACCAATCCATCTACTTCGCCTGAGAACCCGCCGAAAGGTGAAGGTTATGAGTATTTCTTCGACGAGGTAACCGGCTTTTATTATTTCACAACCATTTGTTATGGTTCGTCAATAGACATTCAGATACTTACCGACTTGTTTGGCTATTATCTTGAAAGCGAAAAAACGTTGGGATTGAATACTAATTTTGCAGCAGAAGTGGCTGCAAAACTGCAAAGATTAGCTCCTCCACAAATTGGCAGAGATGGCACTTTGCAGGAATGGACTGAAGATTTTGAGCAGTTGGAACCCAATCATCGCCACAATTCACATTTGTATGGTTTGTACCCCGGAAATGTGATTTCTGCCAAACGAACACCTGAATATATTGATGGGGTGAAAAAAGTTTTAGACTTACGTGGCGACGGAGCTTCGGGGTGGTCAAGGGTATGGAAAATGGCACTTTGGGCACGCCTTTACGACGGCAATCGTGCCAATAAAATATTTAAAGGGTATTTGAAAGAACAATGTTATCCTCAGTTTTTTGCCAAGTGTGGTACACCACTTCAAATAGATGGCACCATGGGAGCAGCTGCCGGTATTACCGAAATGTTGTTGCAATCGCACGAAGGTTTAATAGACCTGTTACCTGCTTTACCCGATGAATGGAAAAAGGGTAGATTTGATGGCGTTTGTGCACGCGGTGGTTTTGAGTTGGATATGATATGGCAAAACAATGAATTATTAAAAGTGGAAGTTTTATCCACATCCGGAAATATTTGTCGTATTGATGCGGGAGGAAAATTTAAGGTTATAAAAGACGGAAAAAAAGTTGCATCGAAAATTAACGAAGACGGATCCATCGAATTCAAAACAATCAAAGGTGGCTTGTATAAACTTGTAATGAAATAGAGTGAAATAAAAAATGTTTTAGGTATTTACACTTAATTGATTTTTTCTGAATAAATTTTAATTAATGCAAAAGCTTTACATTAAAAATGGAATTATTAATATTGTGTGAACAAACATTAAAACATTGAGAAAACTAATTTTGACTCTCTTTCTTTTTTTATGCTTTAATCCTGTTTTTTCGCAAATAGGAATTGGGCAATGGCGTGATCATTTACCTTATAAAAGTGGAGTTTCAGTTGCGGAAGCTGGTAGTAAAATTTACTGTGCTACGCCTTACAGTTTATTTTATTATGAAAGGGCGGACAACAGCCTTGAAAAGCTTTCAAAAGTAAATGGTTTATCTGATGTAGGAATAAGTAAGATTCGTTTTGATGAAAGCTCCGAAACCCTCATCATTGCTTATACAAATGCCAATATTGATTTAATAAAGAACAAAAACATTATCAATATTTCTGATATTAAGCGTAAGCAAATTCTTGGAAACAAAACCATACACAATATTTTTATCCACGATAATTTAGCTTACCTCTCTTGTGGTTTTGGAATTGTGGTTTTAGATTTTATCAAAGAAGAAATAAAAGATACTTACTTCATTGGCTTGAATGCCGGCTTTATCAATGTTTATGATTTGGCAGCAACAGCAACAGCTTTTTACGCAGCCACTGAATCTGGGATTTATTCAGCACCAGTTAATGCACCCAATCTGGCTGATTTTGCCTCCTGGAATCCTGTTCTGGATATTCCTGCATCTTCGTCAGCATTTAATTTAGTTGAGGTTTTTAATGAAACAGTTTTTGTAAACAAGCCTAATTCCGGATACAACGATGATGATCTATACTATAATGCCGGTAACCTTTGGCAGGTATTTTCGCACGAAGATCAATCAGATATTTTAGACATCGTAGTTGATAATGAAAAATTACTGTTTTGCCGAAACATGGATGTTTTGGTGTATAATCAGCAATTGAATTTGGATACAAAAATCTGGTCGCCTAACCAACAAAGTATTTTTCCTCAAAGCGCATTAATCGATGATCAAAATCAATATTGGATTGCCGATCATAAAAATGCCCTTGTCAAAACATCAAGCGATGGCTGGCAAGGAGAATTTATTGGATTAAACGGACCTGATCAAATCGATGTTTATTCAATGAAAACGGAAGGCAATGATTTGTGGGTTGCCTCCGGTGGAAGGAGTTCGGTATGGGCACCATTGTTTAAACGTGAAGGTATTTCATCTTTTATTAATGAAAAATGGACAACCATCAATTGTAAAACCAGCAATTGTCAATTTCCTGAATTAGAAAACATACAGGATATGCTTAGTTTGGGAATCAATCCGTTTATTAAAAAACAGATTTATGTAGGAACATGGCAAACAGGGTTGCTTGAATTTAATGATGGTAGTTTAACTGAAATTTACACCACCGAGAATTCAACTTTAGGTACATGGAATGCAGACCCATCTAGAATTTTAGTAAGTGATTTATCCTTTGATCAGGATGGAAATTTATGGGTAGCTAATTCAGGAGCTGATGATATTTTATCTGTTAAAACATTAGATGGAAACTGGCATGCGTTTAATATGGGTTCGGCTTACAGCGGTGTTGATATAGGAAATTTATTGATCGATTCATACAATCAAAAATGGATTATTTTACGAAAGTCAAATTCATTATTGGTTTTTAACGATAACAATACCATTACAACCAATGCAGATGACCAGGTAAAGGTGTTAAACTCGAATGAAGGAACCGGAGGTATTTTTGCCTCAGAAATTGTATGCATGGCCGAAGATTTGAATGGTGAGATCTGGCTTGGAACCAACGAAGGAATTGGATTAATTTATACTCCTGGGAATGTTTTTAATGGAGGAAATTATGATGTCAGAAGGATAAAAGTTGAGTGGGATAATTATGTTCAGTACTTGCTTGAAACCGAACGTATAACTAGTATTGCAGTTGATGGAGCCAACCGAAAATGGGTTGGCACAGAAAATTCCGGAGTTTTTTTATTGTCGGAAGATGGGACGGAACAAATTTCTCATTTTACTGCAGAAAACTCACCTTTACTCTCAAATAATATTTTATCTCTTGCCATTAATGCGGATGGAGAAGTGTTTTTTGGAACTGCAAATGGAATTATTTCTTACCGATCTGAAGCTGCTGAAGCCTCAGATTTGAATGGTGAAATTTATGCATTCCCAAATCCTGTTAGAGAAAATTATGAAGGTCCAATTACCATTAAAAATGTACCTTACGAATCCATTATAAAAATTACAGACATTACCGGTGATTTGGTTTTTGAAACCCGATCGGTTGGTGGGCAAGCCATTTGGGACGGAAAAACATTAAATGGTCAAAAACCCCACACAGGAATTTATTTGGTTTTTGTAAGTAATCGAGATGGTTCTTCAACCGCTATCACTAAAATTATGTTTATTAATTGATACAAAATAAAACATGATTTCATCCAGCAGAGGCATCGTTTTTCATCAGTTAAAATATTCTGAAACTAGCATCATCGCCAAAATTTATACCGAAAAATTTGGCATTCAATCATACATCATCAAAGGTGCTAGAAGAAAAAAATCAAAAGCAACTGCCGGAAATTTGCAGCATTTATCTTTGGTTGAACTCACGGCCAATCACAAGGAAAAAAGCAATATTCACCATTTAAATGAAATTAGACCGGCTTATCAGTATTCAAGCATCCCTTACGATATTCGAAAAAGTTCAATTTTATTATTGTTAAATGAAGTACTCTATCGTTCCATCAAAGAAGAAGAGTCGAATCCTGAATTGTTTGATTTTATATTTAATTCGCTTCAATGGTTGGATTTGCGAGAATCCGGCTTTGCAAACTTCCATCTTGTATTTTTGTTAAAACTTAGCAAATATTTGGGTTTTTTCCCGAAAGGAAATTACTCAGAATTCAGCACTTATTTTAATATCGAAAGCGGTTGTTTTGAAATGCAAAAACCCATGCACGAAAACTATTTCAAAGAAAAAATTGCCAGTCAGTTTAGTCAGTTATCACAAATTTCCTTTGAAAATATGTTGGAATTAAGCCTGAATAATACCTCCCGAAATAACATCCTTGCAAATATCATTGATTACTACCAAATACATGTGCCCAATTTAGGTACCCCAAAAACATTAAAAATTTTGAAAGAAGTATTAAGTTAATTTGAAAATTTGATGACCTGCCTGCCGCAGGCGAGTGTGCTAATTTGGTAATGTTAATGTGTTTTTACAATTGAATTACTATTGTATGTCTACTGAATTACTGGCATAATTGATGGAAATTAACAATGTGTGAGTACGATAATTTATTGTTGTGGAAACAATTTATCTATAATTCCAACCTTGATTTTCTTTTTAATAAATGATATCTTGTACCCAAAAACTACAAAAACTAATCTATTACTAAATAATTTCAAAGATGAAAAAAGTTAAAAAAGACGATATAAAGCAAGAAGTATTTGACTTGTTTGATGGTTATGTTCACAATATTTTGGATCGGCGAGAATTTGTAAACAAACTTTCGGCTTATGCGGTTGGAGGCTTAACGGTAACTTCGATGTTGGGCTTTTTAATGCCAAAATATGCAGAAGCACAGCAAATCAAAACGGATGATCCACGTCTGGATACGGAATATTTGGAATATGATTCACCTAATGGGGCAGGCAAAATGAGAGGTTTGTTATGCAAACCTGCAAACATGGATACAAAGTTACCGGGAATTATTGTGGTGCATGAAAATCGTGGACTTAATCCCCATATTGAAGATGTTGCGCGAAGAGCAGCACTAGAGGGATTTATTGCTTTTGCTCCTGATGTACTTTATCCTTTAGGTGGTTATCCCGGTAATGATGATGACGGAAGAACCTTGCAACAACAACGAGATCGTGATGAAATGTCGGAAGATTTCATTGCGGCTTATGAATTTTTGAAAGTGAATTCGGAATGTACCGGAAATGTTGGGGTGGTAGGTTTTTGTTTTGGAGGATCCATTTCAAACATGATGGCTGTGCGGATTCCTGATTTAAAAGCAGCAGTTCCATTTTATGGCGGGCAACCAGCCCTTGAAGATGTTCCTAAAATTAAAGCACCCCTGATGCTGCATTATGCTGAACTCGATAAAAGGGTAAATGAGGGTTGGCCTGCGTATGAAGAAGCCTTAAAAGAACATAAGAAGGAATATACGGCGTACATGTATCCAGAGGTAAATCATGGGTTTCATAATGATACCACTCCGCGTTACGACAAAAAAGCAGCCACCCTGGCATGGCAACGTACCATTGATTTTTTCAAAGAAAAGCTATTATAGATTAGGCCCTTAATCAGGATGATAAAAAGTACTTTTGTAAATCGAATTTACGATCTTCAAACTTTTCGTTTAGGATTTTAAATTGCTTGATTCTGTCAATTCTAAACGATCGGTATTCTTTACGTAAATGACACCATGCTATCAAAATCCATTTATTGTCGGTTGAATAAAGGGCACAAGGCTCAATTTTTCGAAATGAATCTTCTAAATCATTAGGCTTACGATAATTAATCTCAGTATAGTTCAGATTGGTGATGGCAACTTGAATTTCAGAAAGGGCAGTACTTGAGGCTTTTACCAAGTTTTTGTCAAAAACAAAAATATTACTATCCAGCCTTTCACTTTTTTCTTGAATTGAGGTACGAAAAACAGACTTAATTTTCGTCATGGCCTCTTCAAAATTTTCAGCCAATGATGAATCATTTGTTTGTTTAACCAGATGTTGAGCGGTGATTAATGCATTGGCTTGTTTTTCGGTAAACTGAACGGGAGGCACGGTATAGCCATCCATCAACGAATAACCTCTGCCTTCAAGGGTAACAACAGGGATTCCTGATTCTTCCAATTTTCGGATATCGCGGTATATGGTTCTGACACTCACATCATATTTTTCTGACAATTCGGTAGCCGTTAAAATCCGTTTCGATTTTAATAAAGTTAAAATGGATATGAGCCTTGAAAGTTGTGCCATGTTAAAACAAAGATAGTGAACCAAGCTGATTCACTATCTGAATATTTTTTGGCTAGAGATTTAATTCATAGAATGAAAGGCAACCTTGTTTCCTTCGGTATCTATAAACTGAGCAATAAAACCATTTTCTCCGATGGCGGTTTTAGGCATGATTACTTTTCCTCCGGCAGCTTCAACCCGCGACAATGGATCGGCCAAGTCCTCACCGCCGTTTAAATAAACAGTACATCCATCTGCTGATGGTTTTAGACCTTCCATCTCTACAATGGCACCACCAACTCCTTGTTCCATAACACTTGGGAAAAATCCATATTTCATGTTGGTCATCTCTTCGGTTTGGGGCATATCCATTAATTCAGCACCTAAAATAGTACTATAAAACTTTTTTGCCCTTTCGTAATTTGCTACCGGAATTTCGAACCAGTTAATTGCATTTGTCATAATATTTAAGATTTAATGTTTAACGTTGAGCAAATATAAATTGGCATTGTGTCAGAAGATGTCAGGGGTGATTTTTAATTTGGAAAATAGTTAATTTGATGATTTGAAAATTTGATAATAAGGTGTCGTTTAAGATTCCGGTCTTTCGCTCTGCTTCAGCCAGCATGACATTTACGATTTTTTAGATCAAACTACAGAATGTCTATCGAATTACGACCGAATGACAACTGTATTTCTGTATCAAAAGTGCTTTAAGGGCGACAATTATTTCTAATAGTTTCAGTAGCCAATCTTTTTCCTCGGCTCATTCTTTTTCTGTTGTAGGGCATCAATTTTGCTGAGCAAAAATTTGAAAACCTCATCAATTTTGTTATCTAATTTTTTAATGTCTGATTTTAATTCTTTGCTTTCAGAAAGTAGGGCTCTGTATTTAGAAAATGCCCGCATAATTTCAATATTAATTTGGATTGCCTGATCCGAATTTAATACCGAAGAAAGCATAGAAACACCATGTTCTGTAAAAGCATAAGGAGGATATTTTAAATGTTGACCTCTCTTTAAGGTCACAATTTGTGACCTTAAAGAATTGTGTTCTTCAATACTTAATTCAAACATAAAATCTGAAGGAAATCGTTTGATGTTTCTGCGAACTGCTTGTTTTAATACTTTTGTTTGAATGCCATACAAATCTGCTAAATCGTAATCCAGCATGATCTTAACACCTCTAAATTCATAAATTAGATTTTCAAAATTTGCTTTTACTAATTCTTTGCACATTGGTATAAATTTTCTTTAAGGTCACAATTTGTGACCTCAAACTGTTTTTTGATATTTATACAGATTTGGGTGTTTTGTCGCAATGTCGCGTTTTAATACAAAGATTCCGGTCTTTTGTATCACAAAAACTGGAATGACATTTTTGTTTTTAAATTAAATAACTATTGAATGACTAGTGAATTACTTTTAATTGTCCACCGAATGACAATTGTATTACAAAGTATTTCTACTTTATCTCCATTCCAAAAACTTCAGCAAAATAATGCTTAATTTTTTGATGTACTTCAAGCATCTCAATTTCATGACCCAATTCTTTGGCCATTGAGGTAACGCCTTTATCGGTAAAACCACAAGGGTTGATGAGGTTGTAAAAACTTAAGTCAGTATTTACATTAAAAGCAAATCCATGCATTGTAATGTGGCGACTGGCTTTTACACCAATGGCGCAAATTTTTCGAGTATTCTGTTTATCTGTGTCTAACCAAACTCCGGTAGCACCTTCCAGTCTTTCACTTTTTACGTTGTAATCATTAAGGGTTCTAATAATTACTTCTTCCATTGAATGGATATACTCTTTAACCCCAAGTTTAAATTGTTCCAAATCAAGAATGGGATAACCCACAATTTGCCCGGGCCCATGAAAAGTAATATCTCCCCCCCTGTTAATTTTATAATATTGAATTCCCTTTTGATCCAATAAATTTTGAGTGATCAACAAATTTGAGTCCTGACCACTTTTACCTAAAGTAAAAACCGGTGGATGCTCACATAAAAGCAAATGATTTTCGGGAATTTGCTGATCACGTTTTTGCTGGAGTTTATGAGCAAATAATTCTTCCTGATAATCCCAAGCCTCTTTATAATCAATATTTCCTAAATTTTTATAAATAGTTTTAATCATCTACGTTATATTTTAAAATTATCTAATAGTCAGAATTAAAAAACCGCATCATTATTATTCTACTGAATTCTGACTACTGAATTCTACCTACTTCAATGAACATGTTTTTCGGCATGATACGAAGAGCGAACCAAAGGACTACTCTCAACATGGGTAAATCCTTTTTCTAACCCAATATTTTTATACATTTCGAAAGTATCGGGATGAACATATTCCAAAACAGGCAAATGTTTAGTTGTTGGTTGTAAATACTGACCAATAGTGAAAACCTGACAACCTACATCCAATAAATCATCCATGCACTGTAAAACTTCTTCTTCAGTTTCGCCAATGCCTACCATAATTCCTGATTTCGCAACTAAACCCGAATCTGCAATCTGGCGGATGACATCTAGGCTTCTGAAATAATTTGCAACACTTCTTACTTCAGGAGTAAGTCTTTCAACCGTTTCCAGGTTATGAGAAATGACTTCAGGAGCAGCATCAATCACTTGTTGAATTAATTCTTTCTTTCCTTGAAAATCGGGGATCAAAGTTTCCTGTGTGGTATTTGGTGATGTCTTTTTAATTTCCTTAATAGTTTCAACCCAGATTCCGGCACCTCCATCTTCCAAATCATCCCGATCAACTGAAGTCAAAACCACATGTTTTAACTTCATCAATTTCACCGATTCGGCAACTCTTTTTGGTTCTTCGCAATCAACGGCTTCTGGCTTACCGGTTTTAACTGCACAAAACTTGCACGATCGGGTGCAAATATCTCCTAAAATCATTAGTGTTGCAGTTCCTAATCCCCAGCATTCATTCATGTTTGGGCAGTTACCACTTGTACATATAGTATGCAGTTTATTTTTCTCTACAATTTCTCTAACCCCTAGATAAGATTTACCTGTTGGAATTTTGGTTTTTAGCCAATCCGGTTTTTGTCTTTTTCTTTCTTCTGTTTTCATTCTCACGATAAATATTTTGCAAAATTAGTTAAAAAAGGGGTACTTAAAGTGAACTAAAATAATGAGTTTATAAAGTTAATTCGGGTAATTTATTTTGGTCACTTTAAACAAGTAATACTTTAGTTACATACTGGCTTTAAAAACAGATAATCAGGCTGCTTTTTAGCTCAATTTTTTTTAAAAAACAATTAAGGTACTTTCTTATCTTTGCAAAAATTTTATTGAACATGAGCAGAGAACTAAGTGAACAGGAAATAGTAAGAAGAAATTCGCTAAAAGAATTAATCAAATTAGGAATTGATCCTTATCCGGCTGAACAATATAAATCGAATATTACAATTACTGAAATATTGAAGAACTTCCCTGAGGATAATTCTTTGTATCAGAATGTACAAATAAGTGGTAGGATTATGAGTCGCCGGATCATGGGTGCTGCTTCTTTTGTAGAGTTTCAGGATTCAACTTCACGTATTCAATTATATTTTAAACGGGATGATATTTGCCCCGATGAAGATAAGTCTCTCTATAATGTCGTGTTTAAAAGATTGCTTGACATTGGTGACATCATTGGTGTGAATGGATATGTATTTATTACCCAAATGGGAGAAATTACCATTCACGTAAAGGAGTACAAACTTCTTAGTAAAGCACTAAAACCACTTCCTGTAGTTAAAGAAAAAGATGGTAAAACCTATGATGCATTTACCGATCCTGAACAACGTTATCGTCAGCGATATTTAGATTTAATTGTAAATCCTGAGGTAAAGGGGATTTTTGAGAAACGGTCAGCATTGATGAATACCATGCGTACCTTCTTAAATGAAAAAGGATACCTTGAAGTTGAAACTCCAATTCTTCAACCTTTATACGGAGGTGCTGCAGCCCGACCATTTAAAACCCATCACAATTCCTTAGACATGACTCTCTATTTGAGAATTGCCAATGAATTATACTTAAAGCGATTAATTGTTGGCGGATTTGATGGCGTTTATGAATTCTCGAAAGACTTCAGAAATGAAGGAATGGATCGATTTCACAATCCTGAATTTACTCAGATCGAACTTTATGTGGCCTATAAAGATTATGAGTGGATGATGAATTTAGCCGAAGAAATGATTGAAAAAATCGCTTTGAATTTACACGGAACAACTAAAGTTCAGGTAGGTAAAAATGTGATTGATTTTAAACGCCCTTGGAAACGTTTTACCATGTTTGAGGCAATTGAGCATTTTACTGGAATTGATATTTCGGAAATGAATGAAACTCAATTATTGGAAACAGCAGCAAAATTAAAAGTTCCAACCGACCCAAGTATGGGCAAGGGAAAATTGATTGATGAAATTTTTGGGGAATGTTGTGAGGCTCAATTAATACAGCCTACATTTATTACTGATTATCCGGTTGAAATGTCGCCACTTGCTAAAAAACACAGAAAAACCAAAGGATTAGTTGAACGATTTGAGGCCGTTTGTAACGGTAAAGAGTTGTGTAATGCTTTTTCCGAATTAAATGATCCGATCGATCAAAGAGAGCGATTTGAATCTCAGCTTGAACTTGGAAAAAGAGGGGATGACGAAAGTATGGTCCTTGACGAAGACTTCTTAAATGCGCTTGAGTATGGAATGCCTCCAACAGCAGGAATTGGAATTGGCATTGATCGTTTATCAATGATCATGACAAATTCAGATTCAATTCAGGATGTTTTATTTTTTCCACAAATGCGACCAGAAAAAAAAGCAGTTATTTCAACTGACGCTGATTTTATGAATTTGGGAATCCCTGAAAAATGGGTTCCGGCCATAAGAAAAGCAGGCTTTAATACCATTTCAGATTTCAAAAAAGCCAATGCCAATAAATTAATGAATGACTTAGGTGGGCTTCGAAAAAAAATGAAGTTGGATGTACCCGGATTAAAAGTTGAAGATATCGAATCTTGGATGAATGGAAAATAATTTTAAGATTCTGCAAAAGTTAACTCTGATAGGGTATTTGCTTTTCAAAACCTCATTATTTCATAACAATTTAATTTAGAATCTTATCTGTTTAAGAAACTTTAAGAAAATGAAATTTTCATTTTTTGTCAGTTTTTATATATTTGCATGCTAATCATTAATTAATCACTGAAAAACAACCAAACATGAACAAAGTTAAACTTACTCTAAGCATAGCCTTTCTAAGCCTAACAACACTAATTTTTGCTCAAACCATGAATGAAGCTGGTGAATCATTCAATGCCGGTATTGCTGCACTTAAGGCAAAAAATTATGCCAAGGCCATCGAAGAATACAATAATTGCATTGCCCTTTGTGAAAAAATTGGAGATGAAGGTGCTGATATGAAATCACAAGCTGAATCTCAACTTCCTTCAGCATATTATAATTTAGCCGGATCATTATACAGAGGCAAAAAACTTGATGAGGCTATCAATGCATACAAAAAAGCTGCCGAGCATGCAACAAATTTGAACAAAGCTGATCTGGCAGAAAAGTCTAAAAATAATATAGCTAAAGTTTATTATTCAAAAGGAACCAGTCAATATAAAGCAGGTGCTTATGATAATGCTTTAGTTTCTTTTGATAAAGGAATTGAAGCTGACCCAAGCTATTTTAAAACTTTTTATGGAAAAGGATTGGTTTATAATAAACAAGAAAATACTGAAGCTTTTAAAGCAGCCATGGATAAAGCTATAGAGCTAGGACCAGCAACTGACAATACTGTAAAAGCTGCTAAAACAACTGTTTTTAGAAGTTTTAGAACAGATGCTGGTAAAGCACTTCAAGCAGGAAATTTTAAAAGTTCAATTGAAAATATTGATATTGCATTGAATTATGAAAGTGGAGATGCTCAAATATTTTATTTTGGCACCATTGCGTATAATGGATTATCAAATTGGAATAAAGCCATTGAATATGGAAAGAAAGCTGTTGAGCTAGAAAAGAAAAGTAAATCAAATATTTATTTTGAAATGGGGAAAGCTTATGAAGGAACTTCAAATACTGCAGAAGCATGCAAGGCTTATAAACAAGTAATTGATGGTCCGAATAAAGCAGCAGCTGAACATAAAGTTAAAACAGAATTGAAATGTAATTAATCAACATTTTAACTGAACAATAATATTGGAGGAACTTTTGTTCCTCCTTTTTTTATGCAGTTTTGTAGAATTATCCAAAAAATTTAAGATAATATTTCAAATTTTAATAGCTTTACAAAAGCGAAAATTTGAATTTTAAGTTAAAAAGATGGAAAAGCTTCAACCAAATGAACGAGCTATTGTAATGATTGTTACCATAATTGTAACAATTATTTTATCGCTTGTTGTGTTGTAATGGATTGAAATTTATTGATTTTTCGACTTTTTTATTCCTAAAACTTTATCATGCCTAACATAAATTTTTCAGAACAGAAATTGAATATATTAGTAGCAGAAGATAACCTGATTAACCAAAAGGTTGCCATGATGAATTTAAGGCAGTTGGGACATGATGTTGAAATTGCTATAAATGGAAGAATGGCAGTAGAGATGTATAAAACAGGTAATTACGATGTAATTTTAATGGATTTGCAAATGCCTGTGCTTGATGGAATTAATGCTACCATTGAAATTAGAGCGATTGAACGTGAGAATAATATTAAAGAACCCATAAAAATTATTGCCATAACGGCCAATGCCTTAACCGAAGATAAAAACCGATGCTTTGAAGTTGGGATGAATCACTTCATGACAAAACCGTTTCGGGCAGAAGATTTGATAAATGCATTAAAATAAACCATTAAATTCTTTCCCTCTTTTTTTGTAATTGGCTACTTATATTTTCTGCTTGTTATTTTCTATCTTTGTTGTTACTTTTAAAAAAAATACAAATATGAATTTACTCGTACTTTTGGGCATGGTTGGTCCTTGGCAAATTGTCATCATTTTTGTAATAGTATTATTACTTTTTGGAGGGAAAAAAATTCCGGAATTAATGAAAGGTGTTGGCCGTGGCATCAAAGAATTTAAAGATGGAATTAACCCTGATGAGGAAAAAGAGGAGCAAGAAAAGAATAAAAAAGAATAAGACCTCAGCAGAACAGACTCACATTTTCAAGATATATCTGTTATCATTTATTCCATTAGCTTTTTATCTTATTTGATAAAATTTGCCAATAAAATTTTTTGTAGGGGCTCTTGTGTTAAGAGCCTCATTTTATTAACCACAAAAATATTTTGTTGTCGGATGTTTTAATGATGGATTTTTTTTGAAGTTTAATAAAGAGAAAATTTATTTTTAATGTATTTTTAGCATGATATTTGCTTACTTATAGAATTCTGAAAAAAATATGAAATTCCCCAATCTAAATAACTCGTTTTACGCAATAGCACTGCTATTATTTTTATTTTCAACTTTTAAAGCTTATTCTCAATCAAACGATTCGATAAAAATTGAGCTTCAAAAGGATGAGCTTAATCAGGACTCATTTATATTAACCATGTTTGATAGTTTGGTTAATGTAAAATATTTCACAGAAAAATTCTTAAATGGTGATTCTACCGATTTAAATGTTTATGATTTTGCACCTGATTTTGTGCCCACGTATTCCGACTCAATTTATGAAGCCAGAATACAATATTTAAATGCGCAAACGCCTATTGAACTTACCTATAACAAAAATGTAAAAAATTACATTCAACTTTATGGAGAGCGAAAAAGAGATTTAACTCAGCGATTATTGGGTCTTGCAAAAATCTATTTCCCATACTTTGAAGAACAATTGGATCGTTACAATTTACCACTTGAGCTCAAGTATTTGGCGATTGTTGAATCTGCTTTAATTCCTAATGCCGGATCGAGAGTTGGAGCAAAAGGTTTATGGCAGTTTATGTATGGTACAGGAAAAGTCTATGGACTTAAAGTAAGTTCTTATGTTGATGACAGGTTTGATCCTATGAAATCAACCATTGCCGCATGTGAGCACATGGAAGATTTGTATGATATTTATGAAGATTGGTCTTTGGTTATGGCTGCTTATAATTCAGGTGGAGGAAATGTTAATCGAGCTATTCGTCGAGCTGGCGGCGTAAAAAATTACTGGGCTATATGGCCATTTCTTCCAAGGGAAACCAGAGGTTATGTGCCAGCCTTCATTGCTGTCAATTATATAATGAATTTTTCTGCTGAGCATAATTTGTATCCAATTGATCCAGGAATACTTTATCAAGGAATCGATACAGTCACAGTTAATGATGTTTTGTCATTTGATCAGATTTCAGAGTTTTTGAATATTCCGATGGATGACATTGAGTTTCTTAATCCACAATATAAATTGGGTGTTATTCCGGTTACTGATGACGAAAAATATATCCTTCGACTTCCAAAAGATTATATTGCAGACTATCTTAATAATGAGGATTCATTATATAATTTTAAGTCAGAGAAAGGAATAGCGCGTGAAAAATTAATGGCTCAAATTCAACAAGTAAAGGATCGCAGCATTCATATTGTTCGCAGTGGAGAAAATCTTGGTTACATTGCAAAGCAATATCGTTGTTATGTAAGCCAATTAAAACAATGGAATAACTTAAGAAGCAATACTATTTTTCCTGGTCAGAAATTAATTGTTTATGCAAAAGGAGCAGTAATTGCAAGTAGCAACAATCCTGTTAAAAGATCGAATGAACAATCAGTTCACAGGGTTCGTTCAGGGGAAAATTTAGGTTTGATTGCAGAAAAATATAAGTGTAGTATTACTGATTTAAAAGAATGGAATAACCTAAAAAGCTCAACCATTCATCCAAACCAAAAACTTATTGTGTATAAACCTGAAGTTGGCACGACCATTGCAGCAAATGCTACTGGAAAATATATCTATCATACAATAAAATCAGGAGATACATTATGGGATATTGCTAAAATGTATGATGGTGTTACAGTCGATAAAATCAAATCACTCAATAATATTAGCAATACCAGGCGATTAGAACCAGGAAAGAAACTTAAAATTGCAGTGATAGGTTGAGGTTAATTAAGTAATCATTAAAAATAATATCAATGAAGCGAAAAACCCTTGTAGCCATATTTGTAATGCTTGTAGGCTCATTTTTATTTCAATCCTGCAACACAAAAAAAAGCGGACTTCCTCATTCAACTGGCAAAACATTAGAAATACTAGTTGTTACCAATAATAAGGCCCAATGGAATGGGGTGATTGGAGAAACAATTAAAACATTTTTTGGGCAAGAGCAAAATGGTCTTCCTCAATCCGAACCTCTTTTTTCAATGTTTAATTTACCCGAAGAAGCTTTTATTCGGATGTATCAACCTAATCGCGATATTCTTATTATCAACATTAGTGATAAGGTAAGTCAAGCTCAAATTGAAAACAAAAAAGATTTATGGGCAAGCCCACAACGGGTAATAAAAATATCAGCACCTGATAATGAAACCTTTTTAAAATTGTTCGAAGAAAATAAAACAGGAATAATGGAATTATTCAATCAGGTTGAAAGAGAAAGAATGATTAGTGCATTTAAAAGTGCTGAAAATGTAAAGATTAAAAATGCACTTCTGGAAAAATTTAACTTCAGTTTGGTTGTCCCAAGTGCTTATAAAATGGCAGTACAGGATAGTAATTTTATGTGGATTAGGAAAGAGAGTTTAAAAGATAGCCAAGCTTTATTAATTTATTCATATCCTTATACGAGCAAGAATTCATTTGATAATGAAATAATAATTAATATACGAAATCAGATAACGAGACGTTATATTCTCGGGCCATCTGATGGATCGTATATGAAAGTAGCTGACGAATATATCATTCCCACATCAAAAGAAATTAATTTTAATGGAATATTTGCTACTGAAACCAGAGGGCTTTGGGAAACAGAAGGAGATTATATGGGAGGGCCATTTTTAAGTTATACACTGGTTGATGAAACAAGTAATAGAGTGATTACACTCGACTCATATGTATATGCACCAAGCCAAGACAAAAGAGATTTGTTAAAACAACTAGAAGCAATTTTATATTCTTTTAAAATGAAAGAAGAATAATTTTGGTCAAGAAGAAAGATCAAAAAATAAATTGTTTTGTTGCTTTTTTATTTCTAACCCTTATATTTAACTAATATCGTTGCACTATTGATACTTAAATGTAACCAGTAGCTGGTAAAATATATTTATTATAGTCATGTTTCGTAAAATAACTCGGCAAAGTTCATTATTAAATCCTTTTATTCAGGCATTGCCATTTGCGATTATTGCCATACTTTTTTTACCTGATATTTTTCACAAATACAAGGCAGAAATTATTCAAAGCAATAGTTCGCCAGATCGGTTTATTCAGAAATATGTTGATCTTGACGGTGACACTTTAAACGAAAAAGTGGTTTTACATTATGGAACAGAATATAAACTGCCAATTGCTCATGTTTCTATTTTTAGTTTGGATAACATCCCATTATTTGACATCGCACTTGATCATCCATGGATAGGTATGCAAAATCTTTTTTACGCAGACATTAATAAGAATGGTAAAAATGAAATATTTGTATTTACCGAATCAAAGAATACGATTAACTTAAATCAATTTGAATACCATTCAAATGACTCAGTTAAATCTTCTCAGGTGCAAGTTGAAAAAACTGATCTCATGAATGAAGGTTATGATCTTTCAATTAGCCATATTGGGAATTCAGATGTTAATGAAGATGGTAATGAAGAATTTGTTTTTCTTTTAATGTCTGTGATAAATAAACAATTAAGCGGTGTTTATGCTTGGGATCTTACAAATAATAAAATTATAAGATCTTCTGAATTTGGAATTTCATTGGTTGTTTCACAACACTATATGTGCGACATTGATGAAGACGGGAACAATGAAATTTTACTTAGTACAAATTCAAATACACTTTTGGGTAGTTATCAGGGATCAAGCAATAATTTATCCTATCCTGATACAGCTAGCTATGTATTGGTGCTGGATCATGATTTATCATTTTTATTTGATCCAATTCCTGTTAAGTGTCGATCATTATATACCCTGCCTCTATTTACACAAGATGGATTGAAAATTGCTTCCTTGATCGGAGTTGAAACTGAAGGAAAAATTAAGCAACAAATTAATCTTTATAATTCTGATGGCAGTTTGTTTAAAAGCAAGGTTATCAATTCTGATTTAGGTTCGTGTCTTGATTGGGTTTTCACAAAAAGCGATGAAATTGAAGATGAATTTTTTATTGCACACATTAATGGCCTGATTGAATGTTTTAATTCTGATTTAGAATTAATAGATTTTTGGGAAATTGATCCTCTTGCTGGTTATCCAATTAAACCAATGGATTTAGATAATGATGGTAACAATGAATTCATATTTAAGAAAGTTGCTCATTCAATTTATTCAAATGATTTTATCATTACCCAGAATGATTTTAGGTATCCGGTGAATATAAAAATTGAGGGTAAATTAGAAGGAGTTACATTAACCTTTAAGGATAAAATCAATCACAAAGGAATCTTTTTATTTCAATTAAGTAATCAGGATTTTTACTTCATCAATTTTCATAAAAATTCATATCATAAATTTAAGTATTTCATTTGGGGATTGGTTTATACGATTCTTGTTGTATTTATTGCTTTGGTGCAATGGGCGCAGCGTATAAAAACACAAAACAAAACCAATAAAGAAAAAGAATTGGCAGAATTTCAGTTGATGGCTATAAAAAATCAAATTGACCCACATTTTACCTTAAACACATTAAATGCCATTAGCTCACTTTATGGCAAGGGTGAAAATCAGGAAGCCTATAAATACATGACAAAATTATCGCGCTTGATGTTGTTAGTGTTAAATGAGTCAGATCAAATTAGTTCTACCTTGAAAGCAGAAGTTGAAATGATTAAAAATTATATTGAACTTCAATTAATAAGATTTAAAAATTGTTTTAACTATACGATCAATTGGGATGAAGAAAGATTAGGAGATAGAGAGGTTCCACGCATGCTTATTCATACCTTTACAGAAAATGCAATAAAACATGGCTTAAGACCCAAAATTAAAGGAGGTCTTTTGTCTATCAGTATTCGGGAAAAAAACAAACATTTATATATTGTAATTGAGGATAATGGAATTGGTCGTAAAGCTGCTGCATTGGATAAATCATTAAGTAGTGGAAAAGGTGTTGGAATTTCCAATAGTATTTGCCAACTTTATCATCAGCTAAGAAATGTTAAAGTAAATTATCGAATAACTGATTTGTTTATAATTGACAAACCAACAAATAAGGAGGTACCAGCAGGTACAAGGGTTACAATAACAATACATCCAAAACTATTTAAAATATAGGATGACATAAAATTACTTGAATTGAAATCATTACAACATAGATCTATTTAATACACAATTATTATGAAAGAGATAGAAAAAATAAGAACCATTGTTATCGACGATGAGCCTGCATCACTTGAAAGAATGGAATATGTTTTATCCATGTTTAACGAAATAGAGGTGATTCATTACACAATGGATCCTGTTAAAGCTGTTCAACTAATTATTGATGAGAAACCCGAACTGGTATTTGTAGATGTTGAAATGCCTGTAAAAAATGGCTTTACTGTACTAAGTGAAGTTCATGAAGCTGGCTATTACCCCGGATTTATTTTTATAACAGCTTACGATCAATACGCGATTAAGGCAATAAAACAAGAAGCACTCGACTATCTTTTAAAACCAATAGATATTGAAGAATTAAAAGTTGCGATTGATCATTATAAAACCAGACATTCGTATATAAAATCAATCAATTTAAATGAAAACCCCATTTGTGTAAATTTAAGTGATAGAGAAAAAGAAGTATTGATATTGGCAATGAAAGGAAAAACAAGTCGCGAAATAGCTAGTCACTTATTTATAAGTAAAGCAACCATTGATTCTCACCGTCAAAATATATTACTCAAAACAGATTCAAAGAATTTTTCTGAATTAAGTTTCAAAATAGTAGGAATTGACTTCAAAAAACAATAGAATTTATTGTGATATGTGAAGTTAACTACTACAATCATTATTTGTAAGGGTCATATTTAGTGATAAATAAGGTCTCTCAAATATAGGATAGTTGCTAATTTCCCCATCAAATCTGAATAAATACTTAATTAGTACTTGGAATAATAATATCAGGTCGCAAAAATCACTTATTATGAGAGGGTTTCCTCTTATAATTGGTGTTTTTAATTGCACATCTTTAAATAAATTAACGATCTAAAATGTAATATTAACTAAAACTTAATGCCTATGTGGAAAAAGATCTCTCAAATAATTTAATGACTTAAGTTTAAGAATTGAATTTATATTGAGAACACTCTAAAAAAGTTTAACTACGAAACCTTTTAATTAATAAAAATTTATATTTATGAAACGAATTACGATAATTGTATTATTTCTATTCTTAGGAATGCATTTTGCATTTGCTCAGGGTAGGGTTGTTACTGGTACAGTTACTAGTGCAACAGATGGTTCTACAATACCTGGAGTACAGGTCGTTGTTAAGGGAACCGCAATCGGAATTACAACCGATATGAATGGCGTTTATAGTTTAGAAGTCCCACAATCCGGTACTATTTTAGAATTTAGTTTTGTTGGATTGGTAAAACAAGAAATTGCAATTTCTGGCCGTTCAACCATTAATGTGGTTATGCAAGAAGATTTATTTCTTCTAGGCGAGATAATTGTTACAGGTTATGCAGCTCACAGAAAAGGCGATATTACTGGTTCTGCTGTTCAGATAGGTGGAGAAGAATTGGCTGATATGCCTGTTGTTAGTGTTGACCAAGCTTTACAAGGTAGAGTTGCCGGTGTTCAGGTAACATCTTCATCTGGTACTCCTGGTTCAACTGCTGATGTTCGTATTCGTGGTAGAAGTTCTATTACTGCAGGTAACGAACCTTTATATGTTATTGATGGTGTACCAATGGTTAGTGGCAATACATCAGCTACTTCATCAGGTTCTTCTTTGTCTACACTTTCAGCTATTGATGCAAACAATATTGCAAGTATTACTGTACTTAAAGATGCAACAGCTGCAGCTACATATGGTGCGCGTGGTGCCAATGGTGTAATTGTAATTACGACTAAATCTGGTGTATCAGGGAAATCTGTTATCAACTTTTCAGCTACCTATGGTTTTTCGAATGATGCTGTTCATGGGCCTACAGTACTTACTGGTGCTCAAGCAGAAGAACTTGCATATGAAGCATTAATAAATACTTATGGTGCAAATTACAATTTCTCAGATCAAGCAGGTGCAAAAGCATTTTATGAATCTTATCCAAACTCATTTGGTACTGCTTTTTCAGATTGGAATGCAGCAGGCAGACCTGAAACAGATTGGGCGGATCTTATTACCAACAAAAATGCACCTATGCAGGAATACAACATCAATGCAAGTGGTGGTAAAGATGGATTTACTTACTATGCCTCTGCTGGTTATTTAAGTCAGGAAGCAACTGTAATCGGAGCAGATTATGAAAGATATACCGGAGTTTTAAATTTAGATGTTGATCTTACACCTCGTTTAAAATTTAGTACAAAAAATAATGCATCTTATTCATATCAGGATGGATTGCTTGAAACAAGTGCTTATTTTTCTTCTCCACGAGCGGTTAAATATTTTATGCCTTCTATTGATGAAGCATACAATGCCGACGGAAGTATAAATTATGCAACAACTGCGCTTCCTAATCCACTTTGGATTGCACAGGAAGATATTGATGATTCTAAATATACGAGAATCATGACCAATAATACTTTTACATGGGATATTCCAATTGAAAATCTAACATTTACTTCTAGAATGAATATGGATTATCATGTATATAACTACAAACGTTACCGTAACCCCGTAAGAGGTGATGGCGATGGTGAAACTAATGGATATGGTTGGCAAGCACATAGTAATAGAGCTAACTATACATTTCAGAATATGTTGAATTATGAATTAACCTTAGGTGAAAAACATGATTTTGCTTTTACAGCTGTTCAAGAATATCAAAAAAATAAATATTATTACCTTGAAGCAGATGCAGACAATTTCACAGATGTTGGTTTAACTAACCTTAACTCAGCTGGTAATCCAACAACAGCAAACTCATTTTTTACAGATTGGGCAATTGGTTCATATTTAGCAATGGTTCACTATTCATTTGATGAATCTAGATTTGTTGCCGACTTCAGTTTCCGTAGAGAAGGTAGTTCACGTTTTGCTCCTGATAATCGTTGGGGTAATTTCTGGTCGATTGGTACCGCTTGGAACATGCATAATGAGTCCTTTATAGCAAATATTGAAGCTATTGATATTTTTAAATTAAGAGCATCTTATGGTTTATCAGGTAATGCCAATATTGGACTTAACCAATATCAGGCCTTATTAAATTATGATTCTGATTATGCCGGAGAAGGTGCCTCATATCCAGGAACTTTTGGTAACAATGATTTATCATGGGAAACAGGTCATACCTTAGATGTAGGTATTGATTTTGGTTTATTTAACAGCATCGTTAGCGGTTCTATCGGATACTATCGTAGAGAAACTAAAGATATGTTATTGGATGTAAACCTATCGTTAACTACCGGTTTTGGTTCTCAAACACGTAATATTGGTAGAATGGAGAACAAAGGTATAGAGGTAGAATTAAATGTTGATATTATTCGTTCAAACGATATGAACTTTTCTATTGGTGGTAACATGTCTACAAACAATAACAAGGTTCTTGAATTAGCGAAAGATCTGAATGGCGATGAAATTAATATTTCGGGTACAACACAACGTGTTGAAACAGGACATCCTGTATATGGTTGGTATATGCCAACATGGGCTGGTGTAGATCCTGCTACTGGTAGTGAAACGTGGTATATAAATCAAAATGAAAGTGATGCAACCACTACTAATTTCAATGATGCAGAACAAGTATGGCAAGGCGGAAGTGCACTTCCTACCTTAACTGCCGGTGTTAATATTCACTTCGACTATAAAGGATTCTATTTTGATGCTTATGGTTATTATGCAGGTGGACATAAAACCTATGAAGACTGGGCTCGTTATACCAATGGTACTGACAGATTTACATTCCAGTTATATCAAGGAGTTGATGCGATATTAGATAGATGGCAACAACCTGGTGATGAAGGAACACGTTTTGGTAAAATGGAATGGACTGTTCGTCCTTGGATGAGCTACTCAAAATTCTTATATGATGGCGATTTCTTCCGTTTAAAAGACATAACTCTTGGTTATGCATTCAAACAGAATGTGCTTGACAAATTAGATGTTGGTGGTTTAAAGGTATTTGTTCGTGCTACTAACCTTTTAACATGGGTGAAAGATGAAAATTTAAAATATGACCCAGAAACAGGTCCAAATGGATTTACCAACATGGAAACTCCACAACCTAAATCGTTCATATTTGGTATTAACGTAAAATTTTAAGAAATCATGAAAATATATAAATTATTAACACGTATAGCTTTAGTCGCTCTATTGTTAGTTGGTCTAAATGCTTGTTCAAAAGATGCTTTAGAACCATCAACAGAGCAAAATAAAGCTGTTGAAGGTGGTATTATATCAGATGCAAACCTTAATGGTATACTTAAAGGTATGTACAGCCGTATGACCGGAAGTGGTTATTATGGAAGAGATCTTATTGCTACTAACGAAGTAAGAACAGATAACTGTTTTGCAAATAGTAATTCAGGACGTTTTACTACGCAAGCATCGTTTACTTATTCTCCAAATACTGGTTACTTTTGGGATGATGCTTATCGTGTATTAGCGAATGCTAATATTATAATAGGAGTTAATCCTGATGATTTAACTGGTGACATTGATTGGGTTAAACATATGCAAGGACAAGCTTATGTCATTCGCGCATTGGTTCATTTCGACCTGGTAAAACAGTATGGTCAACAACATGTTGGAGGTACTTTAGGCGTTCCTTACGTAACTACTTTTAAAGGTGATGATCTTATTCCAGCTAGAAATACAGTTAGCGAGAATGTTACCTCAATTTTAGCCGATCTTGAAACAGGTTTTGGATTGTTGAATGCTAATTACGATAATTCAACTGAATTCGTTACTAAATATGCAGCTAAAGCTATTCAATCTAGCGTTGCTGTATATTTTGAAAGATGGAATGAAGCAAAAACTGCTGCTGAGGCTGTTATAAATTCTGGTAATTTTTCAATTATTCCTGCTGATTCTTATGTAAGTCATTTTGGATCTAAAGAAGCTGGAAATTCAATTTTTGAATTAGCTTTTAGTCCAACTGATAACGCGGGTATTAATGGTTTAGCCTATATTTACAGAACTACCGGTGGTGGTAGTTATGGAGATGTTCAAGTACTTGATGAAGTAATCGATCTTTACGAAGCTGGTGATGTTCGTGCAGGTATTTTAGGTTATGAAGGAACTATGTTAAGAAACATAGGAAAATATCCTGACAACCAAGGATATGATAACGTTGTTGTTATCCGTTATGAGGAAGTTCTTTTAAACTATGCTGAAGCTCTTTTAGAAACAGGAGGTAATGCATTAGCTCAAGTAAATCTTTTAGCTGCACAACGTGGGATTGCTCCTTATACCGCAGTTACTAAGGAAATCATACTTGATGAAAGAAGAAAAGAGTTTTTATTTGAAGGAAAACGTTATGATGATATGCTAAGAACTGGTATGGATATTGTAAAATATTCACTTCAGCAAAATATCACTGCAACAATTCCTTATGGTGACCATAGAATGGCGTTCCCTATTCCAAATGCCGAAACTAATGCGAACTCAAATATCATTCAAAATACTGGATATGGAAATTAATTCGTATTTAATATAATATTTAAACCCTCTTGCTAAAAGCGAGAGGGTTTTTTTATGTCTGAAAATTTTTGAAATAAAAAGTTGACAATCTTAATAAAATATTATATCTTTGACCAATTGGTTAAACTAAAAAATTAAACTAATAGGTTAGGAAATGATTTTGAAAAAGGAATCAAAAGAAACAACGGAGGATCACATTCTTAATGTGGCTGAGGGCGTTTTTCTGAAAAAAGGATTAGATGGAACGAGGATGCAAGAGATCGCTGATGAGGCTGGTATTAATAAATCCTTATTGCATTACTACTACCGAACCAAACAAAAACTATTTGAAAAAGTTTTTAAAGTCGCGTTTAAGCATTTCTTTCCGGCAATTAAAGCAAATGTAACTTCTGAAAAACCATTATTTGAAAAGATTGAAATCTTTGTTGAAACCTATTACAAATTGCTTCAAAAGAATCCATACATACCTGCCTTTGTCATTCACGAAATAAATCGTGACTCAACCAATGTAGCCGAATTATTTAAATCTATTTTCCAGCATAATAATATAGAGGTTGAGCTTATGTTTAATGAATTGGACAGGCAAATTCAGGAAGAAGTAACAAAAGGAAATATCATCGCCATCGAATCCAGACAATTAATTGTGAATATTTTATCCTTATGTATTTTCCCATTTGTTGCAAAGCCTATTATTAAAGGAATACTGATGGAAAATGATGAAAATAAATACCAGGCATTTATTGAAGAAAGAAAAAAAGTAGTTAGTGAATTTATTATCAGTGCAATTTCGATAAGATGAGAAAAATAATTGTTTTATTTATTTTAATAGGGCCAGTTTTATTGTTTGCTCAATCAGCGACTTATATTAGCCTTGAGCAATGCTTAAAGGCCACAGCACAAAATTTCCCTTTATCCAATCAAAAGATTTTAATAAGTGCTGCTAATGAATTAAATCAGCAAGTAATTCAAACCGGATTTTTACCTCAGCTTGTTCTCAATGGACAGGTTTCATACCAATCTGATGTTACTTCTCTTCCAATAACATTACCTAATGTTAGTATTCCTCAAACAAGTAAGGATTGGTACAAGCTTAATGTTGATATTTCTCAGCTCATTTACGATGGTGGTGCTTTAAAAACGCAGCAAAAATTAGCCTCGTCCGATGCAAATATTGAAATACAAAGTGTAGAGATTGAGCTCTATAAAATTAAAGAAATCGTTCAAACTTCCTTCTTTAATACTATTCTTCTTAATGAAAATAAAAAAACTATTCTGCTTTTACAAACCGAACTGAAAGAGAAGCTTAAGAATATTGAATCTGGAATAAGAAATGGATTAATATTGCTGATGAACAGCGATAATCTATTGGCTGAACTAATAAAGATTGAACAAAATATTTATGAATTGGAACTTGGAATTGAATCAGCAATTTCTAATTTGAATATTTTAACAGGTCTTCAGTTAAGCTCGGATAACACTTTTATTTTACCTCCCCAATCTACGCCTTTAAACACCCAAAATACACGCCCTGAATTGGGCTTATTTGATTTACAAGTATCAAAACTAAATTTGCTGAAGGATATGACGGCTATAAAACGTAAACCTATTGTGATGGGCTTTGGTCAGGCAGGTTATGGTCGTCCGGCATTAAATATGTTATCAAACGATTTTGAACCCTATTTTATGGTGGGTGCTAAACTTAGCTGGAAAGTCTTTGACTGGGGAAATAATAAAAAAGAGAAAAAATCACTCGATCTGAAATCACAAATAATCTCTAAAAACAAAGAAACATTCAACAAACAACTTGATATTTTATTGACTAAAAAAATGACTGAAATAAAACGGCTTGAAAATTTCTTAATCAAGGATGAGCAAATTGTAAACTTGAAAACAAAAATAGCAAAAGCAGTCTCATCACAATTTGAAAATGGACAAATTACAGCTACCGATTATCTCTTAGAAAAAAATGCGGAAACCAAAGCGATGTTGAATTTTCAATTACATCAGGTTCAATTGCGGCATGCACAAATTGATTATGAATACACTTTAGGAAACCTTAATAATTAGCATATGTTTTGGAATATAAAAATTTGTAAAATGACAAGCAGAATTATTTTCATTTTTTTACTAGGATTCGTTTATTCCTGTTCTGTTGAAAAAGATCAATCAGACGCTTATGGAAATTTTGAAGTTACAGAAGTCATTATTTCTGCGCAAGCAAACGGACAACTTTTAGCGCTTAATTTAGAAGAAGGACAATTAGTTCAAGCGAATACAATTATTGGAAGCATTGATTCTGTAAGTTTGGTTTTACAAAAAGAACAGGTTGAAGAAACCATCAAAGCAATTACATCTAAATTGACAAATTTCACTGCACAGATAAACGTGCAGGAACAGCTAAAAACAAATGCTTTAAAGGATAAAGTGAGGATCGAAAATATGCTTAAAGAATCGGCTGCTACTCAGAAACAGTTTGATGATATTGATGGAAATATAAAATTGATCGATAAGCAAATAAAATCAATTCTTACGCAACAAAAAAGTGTAAAAAGTGAAATTTCTGCATATCAAAAACAATGTGATCAAATAAATGAGAATATTAGGAATTGCCAAATTATAAATCCGATTACAGGAACCATTTTAACCAAAATTGCAGAAGTGGGTGAAATTACTGCTTTTGGAAAACCACTTTATAAAATTGCAGATTTGAGCAAATTGCAATTAAAAGTTTATATTAGTGGTAATCAATTAACGAAAGTTAAACTTGGCGATGAAGTTCAGGTTTTAATTGATAATGGAGATGAAAAACTTAAACAATTAAGCGGAACAATCAATTGGATTTCTGCAAAAGCAGAATTCACTCCTAAAACAATTCAAACCAAAGAAGAACGGATTAACCTGGTTTATGCGATGAAAATTGAGGTTAAAAATGATGGAACATTAAAAATCGGTATGCCTGGAGAAGTCAGGTTCAACCCTAATATTAATCACTAAAACCCAAATCATGAAAAAAACGAGAAATTTCCTATTATTACTGGCAGCTATTTTATTTGCCTTACCTGGTGCTGTTGCTCAAAGCGCTGATGATGTTGTTGGAACATGGCTTAACGAAGATGAAGATGCACACATCCAAATTACTCAAGTTGACAATAAATTTTTCGGGAAAGTTGTATGGATAAAAGATAATATCGATCCCGAAACCGGTAAAGAAAAGTTAGATAAACTTAATCCGGATGTGAGCTTACAAAGTCGACCACGTTTAGGCTTAGAGATTTTAACAAATTTTGAATTTGACGGAGACGATCGTTGGGAGGATGGTAAAATTTACGATCCGAAAAGCGGAAAAACATACAGTTGCTACATGAAATTTGTAGAAACTGATAAATTAAAAATCAGAGGATTTGTTGGCGTTACCCTACTTGGTAAAACCACCTATTGGACCAGGGTTAAATAAAACCTAAATATTTGAATTAATCAATGAGCAAATTGTCGGTAGTAGTAGAAGAATTAGGCAGAAAGTATGGCAATATTGTTGCTCTTGATGGCATTAACGTTAGGGTAAACAAAGGAGAATTATTTGGATTTATCGGTCCTGATGGAGCCGGTAAAACTTCTTTGTTCAGAATTCTTACAACACTTTTACTTCCCAATACAGGAACTGCAAGTGTTGAAGGATTTGATGTAGTGAAAGATTTCAAAAAGATTAGAAATATCATCGGTTATATGCCCGGTAGTTTTTCTTTATATCAGGATCTTTCAGTTGAAGAAAACCTTAATTTTTTTGCGAGTATTTTTAATACTACACCCGAACAAAACTATCACCTTATCAAAGATATTTACCAGCAGATCGAGCCATTTAAAAATCGACCTGCCGGTAAATTATCTGGTGGTATGAAACAAAAATTGGCACTTTCCTGTGCATTAATTCATAAACCTGAGGTTTTATTTTTAGATGAACCTACTACAGGTGTAGATGCAGTTTCTCGAAAAGAGTTTTGGGAAATGCTTAAAAATTTGCAAAATTTTGGAATTAGCATTATTGTATCGACTCCATATATGGATGAAGCAAGTTTGTGTGATCGTGTTGCACTTATGGAAGATGGCCGTATTATGGAAATTGAAAGCCCTCAAAATATCCAGGCAAAATATCCCTATTTAATTGCAGCAATTCGTTCAAATAATATGTACGACATTATTAGCGATCTTCAGAAAATTCCTAAAGCCACAGCAGCTTTCAGATTTGGCGATAATATTCATTTATCTTTCAAAAAGGGAGATTTAAATAAAAATGAGGTCGTAAATTTTCTTGAAAATAAAGGACATCAAGATATTAGATTCGATTTGGTTGAAGCTAACATCGAGGATTGCTTCATGGAATTGATGAATAAAAACTAAAAAAGGAATGTCAACAGAAATTATTATTTCCGTCCAAAATCTAATGAAAAAATTTGGTCAGTTCGTAGCCAATGATGACTTAAGTTTTGAAGTTTATAAGGGCGAAATATTTGGATTTCTGGGTGCAAATGGAGCTGGTAAAACTACGGCAATAAAAATTCTTTGTGGTTTATCAGCCCCAACTTCCGGAAAAATTTCGGTTGCCGGCTTCGACGCTTACACACAAACCAATAAAATAAAGCACAATATCGGTTACATGAGTCAAAAGTTTTCTTTGTATGAGGATTTAACCATTGCAGAAAATTTTAGATTTTATGGTGGAATTTATGGATTGAATAAAAAGCAAATTCAGGATAAAACAAAACAGTTGCTCGAACGACTCAAGCTTGAAGATGCAAAAGATAAAATTATTAGTTCGATTCCATTAGGTTGGAAACAAAAATTGGCTTTTTCAATTGCCATTATGCATGATCCCAAAATTGTGTTTTTAGATGAGCCAACGGGTGGGGTTGACCCTATTACTCGCCGTCAATTTTGGGAATTAATTTATGAAACTGCCCATCAGGGAATTACTGTTTTTGTAACCACCCATTATATGGATGAAGCAGAATATTGCGAT
This sequence comes from Bacteroidales bacterium, assembly GCA_963674935.2. Lineage (GTDB taxonomy): Bacteria > Bacteroidota > Bacteroidia > Bacteroidales. The sequence goes on along the minus strand of CAXXWZ010000002.1, from coordinate 541,940 downwards.
CGGGTTTCTATTATGGTGGACGGTAAAATCATTGCGCTCAATAGTCCTCAAAACTTAAAAAACGAATATAAGGCCAAATCGATGGATGAGGTATTTTTAAAATTAGCAAGAAAATAATTAAATGAAACGAACATGAATTTTTTACTAAAGAGAATAGAACAATGCGATGCTTAAAAATTCAATGTGAGTTCCATACGGCAAATAAAAAACAAATTATATTCGTATGAAGCTATTTAGGTCGTTCGTAAAAAAGGAGTTTTATCACATTTTTAGAGATGTGAGAACATTGCTGATTTTATTTGGCCTTCCCATTGCCTTGATTCTCATTTTTGGATATGTGGTTACCAGTGAAATCAAAAATGCAAAGATCGCCATCCTCGATCATTCAAAAGATGAAATTACAACAGAGATTACGAGTAAAATTTTATCATCGGGTTACTTTATTCTGAGCGAAAACCTTAAATATGAAAAACAAATTGAAGAAGTTTTTCGTCAGGGAGAAGTGCGTGAAGTCATTATTTTTGAACCTGAGTTTTCAAAAAACTTAAGTAAAACAGGGCAAGCCAACATTCAAATTATAACGGATGCCTCAGATGCAAATACGGCCAATCTCATTTTAAATTATACACGTGCCATCATTCAGGATTATTCAATGGATTTGAATAAAATACCAGCACAAACCATAAAAATTATTCCGCATACCCGCATGCTTTATAACGAAGAATTAAAAGGTGTTTATATGTTTGTTCCTGGGACGATGGCATTAATTTTATTACTGGTTTCAGCCATGATGACATCGATTTCAATTGCCCGAGAAAAGGAAATGGGAACCATGGAAGTCATGTTGGTTTCGCCATTAAAACCCTTGCAAATAATATTAGGCAAGGTTACCCCCTATTTTGTGCTTTCATTTATCAATGCAATTACGATTTTATTGCTGGGTGTTTTTGTGTTTGGAATGCCGGTAAAAGGCAACCTTATTTTATTACTTGGAGAAAGCATGTTATTTATTCTTTTATCGCTTTCCTTAGGTATTTTAATCTCCACAGTGAGTCCAAGTCAACAAGTGGCCATGTTTATTTCAATGATGGCTTTAATGCTGCCTACCATCTTATTATCGGGCTTTATTTTTCCGATTGAAAACATGCCTTCCCTTTTGCAGTGGATTAGCCATATTATGCCGGCAAGATGGTTTATTACCATTTTAAAAAACGTAATGTTAAAGGGAACCGGTATCTTGTTTGTTTGGAAAGAAAGTTTGATCCTGATTGGTATGACTGCTGTTTTTATAGGAATGAGTGTTAGAAAATTTAAAGTAAGGCTTGAATAAATGAATACCATCTTACATATCATCCGCAAGGAATTTATACAGATTTTCAGAAACAAGACCATGTTGCCGATTATTTTTATGTTGCCAATTGTTCAACTTTTGGTGCTTGTTTATGCGGCTACATTCGAAATGAAAAATATTAATATGGTTGTGGTGGATCAGGATTTATCTTCCAAATCAAGAGCGCTGGTTGCAAAATTTGAAGCTTCACCGTTTTTTAAAATTCAACAAAATACATTTTCAGTTACAGAAGCTGAAACATTAATAAAAACTGATAAAGCAGATTTTATCATAAATATTCCATCCGGTTTTGAGCGAGATGTTTTAAAAGAAAATACAGGTAATATTCAATTACTCATTAATGCCATAAATGGAACTACTGCTGGCTTAACAAATGTTTATGCCTCCTCTGTAATTGCTGACTTTAACAGAGAAATAATTATCGAAAACATAAATATTTTTCCTCCTTCAACACAGGCAAACATAAATCTTGAATATTCATTCTGGTATAACACACGAATGAACTATAAAATCTACATGTTGCCAGGCATCCTCGTTATTCTTGTGACACTTATCGGAATGTTTTTAACGGCATTGAATTTAGTTCGTGAAAAGGAAATGGGAACCATCGAGCAAATCAATGTGAGCCCGATTAAAAAATATCAGTTCATTATAGGTAAGTTATTTCCTTTTTTATGTATCGCCTTATTTGAATTGGCTTTTGGCTTAACCATTGGGAAATTAATATTTAATATTCCGATGGTCGGTAGTTTACCCCTGCTATTTATGTTTGCCACGGTTTATCTTTTGGTGGCATTGGGAATAGGGTTACTGTTTTCAACCCTCTCTTCAACACAGCAACAGGTAATGTTTGTTAATTTTTTTGTGATGATTGTTTTTATCATGATGAGTGGTATTTTTACACCTACCGAAAGCATGCCTGACTGGGCACAGAAAGCAAATATTTTTAATCCGGTAGCCTATTTTATGGAGGTTATTCGAATGATACTTTTAAAAGGATCTGGTTTTGTGGATATCTGGAAGTCCTTTGCGTCGCTTTCAATTTATGCAGTGGTAGTTCTCAGTTTAGCCACCTGGAAGTATAAAAAAATTGCTTAATTTAATCTTCTCAAGTTTTTGATTTTAAATGTTTTTAACAATAAATTAAAACTACTTGTTGGGATTATAGCTAATTTTGTCGATTATTATTAAAATAATATATGAAAAGAAACCGTCGTTATAAATGGTTCATCCACACACTTTTTATATTTATGCTTATCGCTTTATTAAGTTATTTTTATAAAGACGAGGTAATAAATAAATTTAGAAGTGTTGAAACAAAAAAGTTGTCAGCACTTGAGCGTATCCAAAAAAATGGGAAATTGGTTGGATTGGTAGATTATAATTCTACCAATTATTTCATCTATCGGGGAGAACCCATGGGTTATCAATTTGAACTATTAAAAGCTTTTGCCGAACATTTAAATGTAAAGTTGGAAATCGTAACTAATAATAACCTGAATGAAAGTTTCAGAAGTCTTAAAAATCGTGAAGTTGATATTATTGCCATAGGTTTAACGGTCACAAAAGAGCGTAATAAAAAATTTGATTTTACTGAACCATTGGGCGAAACACGTCAGATGCTTGTGCAACGTAAGCCTGATAATTGGCGAAAGATGGAAACCATGGATGAAATTGAAGAGCAATTAATTCGTAACCCCATTCAATTAGCCGGAAAAACCATTGTGATACAAAAAATGTCTTCTTTTAAAAACCGATTAATCAATCTTTCAAATGAAATTGGAGACTCCATTCATATCATTGAAGACGATCGCGAAGTTGAACAACTAATAACAGCTGTTGCTGATGGAGAGATCGACTATACCATAAGTGATGAGCATATTGCGTTGGTTAATCAACGATTTAATGTTGATGTTGATGTGGAAACTGCAATAAGTTTTCCACAGAACATTGCTTGGGGAATTCGATTGGGTGAAGATGATTTTAAGGAAGAAATAAATGCCTGGCTAAAAGAATATAAGAGTACATTGACCGCGCGTTTGTTGTATGATAAATATTTTAAAAATCCACGAACCATTTACTATGCACGTAGTGAATTTCATACCGAGGGTGGTGGGAAAATTTCAAAGTATGATGAGGTAATTAAAGATATCAGCACAAGATATGATATGGATTGGAAATTTTTATCGTCAATTATTTATCAGGAATCAGGGTTTAAACCAAAAGCCGAATCATGGAGAGGTGCTTATGGCCTGATGCAATTAATGCCTGCAACTGCAGAAGAGTATGGCATCGATAGCCTTTCAACTCCGGCTGATCAAATAGAAGCAGGGGTTGAGTTTTTACAATGGCTCGACAAACAATTCCAAGAGGTTGTAACTGACTATCAGGAAAGAATGAAATTTGTTCTTGCTGCCTATAATGTAGGGTTAGGGCATGTTTGGGATGCCAGAAGATTAGCGAAAAAATATGACAAAGATCCAAATGTCTGGACCGACAATGTTGATACATTTTTACTTCAAAAATCTGATCCTACGTTTTATAGGGATAGTGTTGTAAGATATGGGTATTGCAGAGGCTCTGAACCTTATAATTTCGTTATTGAAATTTTAGACAGATATGAGCACTACAGTAATTTAATCAAAAATTAAATTAACTCCTGATTAAGTTGAGCCAACCAAGCTTCAATCCTTATATCTGTTAATTCACTTTCATTATCTTCATCAAGAGCCAAACCTATGAATTTACCATTTTCGATTGCGGTTGAATCTGTGAAAGAATAACCGTCAGTTGGCCATGCTCCTATCAAATCTGCTCGTCTTTTCTTAATCTCATCATGGATAACAGTTAATCCGTCAACAAAATTATTTGGATAAAGCACTTGATCTCCTAAACCAAACAACGCTACTTTTTTTCCTTCCAGATTCACAGAATCTAATAAATTAAAAAAGACATTCCATTTATTATTTGGTTTGGCTTCTTCCCAAATTTCGGCACCCACAGTTGATCCGCCTATAATAATTAAATCATAGGTATTTAAATTTGCTGCTTCAACAGAAGCAATATCCATTAAATCTGCTTTTGATTCGTCGAATTGCGAATAAATTTTTTGTGCGCTTACTTCAGCATTACCGTTTTTTGGCCAATAAATGATTGCAACTTTTTCCATAAAATTTGATTAATAGATTTATCAGTTTTTCGTTTGTAAAATTACAAATATATTTAATCTTAAAAAGCTTAAAGTTTTATTCGTCCAATTTAAATTCATTTAAAAATAATCTTGAAATATCCCGAATTGAATGCTCAATTGGTTTAAAATGAAAATTTAATTTATCTATTATTTTTTGGTTAGAATAGTATGAAGATTTATGAGCTGTTCTTGCCGTTTCTTTTGTTATGAGGGCGGGTTTATTTAGTATTATTTCTTTAAATTTATCTAACCTCCAGCCCAACTCACTCATCCATTTTCTGGCATAAATATCAGGAGTTTTAACACCTAAATTTTTTGCCATGAGCTTAAACACATATTCGTAGGAAAGATTTTCTGAATTTAAAATAAATCGTTCAGCTGAAATTTTACACTCTATTAACTCAATCATGGCCGTACTAACATCCCTAACATCTACAAAACCTACTACACCTTTTGTGTAAAATCGAAGGCCATTATAAATACTCGTAAACATTTTTGAGCTTCCGCTATCCCAATTTCCCGGTCCTAAAATTATACTCGGATTTACAATTACCGCATCTAAACCCTCTGCAATTCCTCGCCAAACTTCCATTTCAGAGAGGTGTTTACTAATGGCATAGGCCGATTTGTTTTTTGAATTAACCCATTGCCCTTGTTCAGTTATATGCTCATTTCTTTCGGATTTTCCAATTGCAGCAATTGAACTTACCTGGCAAAATTTTTTGATTTTTACTTCAAGGCAGGCATTTACTAAGTTCGCTGTTCCTGTAACATTTTCTTCTATAATTTGAGTTCGCTGCTGAGGATTGAAAGATACTATAGCTGCACAATGATAAACATGATCGACTCCAATAAGGGCTTCTTTTAATGAATAAAAATCCAGAATATCCCCTTCAACCCATTCAATTTTATTAAATAATATATCAGCTTTGGAATTATAATAGGAGAATATTTTTTTAACAAATTGAATATTGCTGTTTGCTCTTTTAAGTGCTCTTACCTGTTCACCTTTTTGAAGTAAATCAAATATAAGATGAGAGCCCACTAAACCTGTTCCACCTGTAACAAAATTCATTTTACAAAACTACATAATTTCAGGTTTGCTGTGTGGTTTTAATATTTTGTCACTTCTGTTGCCTTAATGCATTAAGTTTTATATTTGCAAAAAATAATCGAATGAATTTTATTGAAGAATTGAAATGGAGGGGCATGATCCATGATGTGATGCCCGGAACAGAAGCACAACTTTCAAAAGAAATGACAGCCGGATATATTGGCTTTGATCCAACCTCCGACTCATTGCATATTGGAAACTTAGCAACTTTGATGTTGTTAAAACATTTTCAATTATCGGGGCATAAGCCTGTTGTTTTAGTTGGCGGTGCTACCGGGATGGTGGGTGATCCTTCAGGGAAATCACAGGAGCGCAATTTACTGGATTATGAAACCCTTAATTTCAATTTAGAAGGGCAGAAAAAACAATTGGTTAAGTTTTTAGATTTTGATTGTGGTGAAAATTCTGCGATTGTAGTTAATAATTACGACTGGTTTAAAGATTTTAATTTTTTGGATTTTATTCGTGATGTGGGTAAGCATATTACTATCAATTATATGATGGCCAAAGATTCGGTAAAGTCACGTCTCGAATCAGGTTTGTCTTTTACAGAGTTTAGTTATCAGTTGGTACAAGGCTATGATTTTTATTGGCTCAATCAAAATAAAAACTGTAAACTTCAAATGGGGGGTTCTGATCAGTGGGGAAATATCACCACGGGTACTGAACTTATTCGACGAAAAGCCGGAGGAGAAGCTTTTGCACTAACCACTCCCCTAATCACAAAAGCGGATGGAGGAAAATTTGGAAAATCTGAACAAGGAAATGTTTGGTTAGATCCGGAAAAAACCTCTCCATATACCTTTTATCAGTTTTGGTTAAATACTACAGATGAAGATGCTGCTAATTTTATAAAGAAATTTACGCTCTTTACTGAACAGGAAATTGAAGTCTTGCTGAAGCAACAAGCAGAAGCTCCTCATTTGCGTGAATTACAAAAAGCATTGGCAAAAGACATAACCATTCGGGTGCATTCGGAGGCGGATTATAATCAGGCAGTAGAAGCGTCTCAAATCCTATTTGGTAAAGGAACTACCGAAAGTTTAAAAAAGTTGGATGAGCGTACTTTATTAAGCGTTTTTGAAGGTGTTCCACAAAGTGAAGTGAGTCGGGAAATGGTAAACAATAAAATTGGTATTGTTGATTTTTTGGCCGACATCACCAATATTTTTGCATCCAAAGGCGAAGCCCGCCGAATGCTTAAAGACAATGGCGTTTCTGTAAATAAGGAAAAAGTAAAAGACAACTTTGAAATTTCAGAAACTGATCTTTTAAATGAAAAATATATTTTGATCCAAAAAGGGAAGAAGAATTATTTTTTGGTGAAAGTTATTTAATAATTAACCCTACGAGCGTTCTGAATGCTCGCAGGGTTGTATACTTCCTGTAAAAGTGGTTTAATTCTTTTTAAGAAGAGAAAAAAGAGGCGCACAAAAAGTAAAAATATCGTCATTCTGAATTTGTTTCAGAATCTTTTAAGTGATGATTTTTAGATGCTGAAATAAATTCAGCATGACGGCTAATTAACAAATTATTAGCTTTCCCTCCCTTTTTTGGGTTTAAGGTTTTAGTTTTTTATGCTGTTTTGCTTCTGATACAAATCAATGATTTCTTCAACCCGGCTCATGGTAAAACCATTAGAACGACGCAAGCGTCCCAATCTTTCATTGTTTGACGTTGAAAGAGGTATGTTCAATTCTTTTTTTATATAATCTACAGGAACAGCATATTTAGAAGAGATTTCTGCAAAGGACATACTTCCAATAATTTCAATACTTGGATTATGTTCGTGATGAACTTCTTCAGCATGCAATTCAGTTACAGAATTTTCAGTTTTGGGGTCACTTACTTTTTCTTCAACCGGAATAACTTCATCGTGAAAAAATTGACTGTTTACTTCAGGGTTTCGGTTTCTGAAATGTACAGTTGAGTCTTCCACAACAGGTTCTACCATATAAAAAAAGAAAACAAGCAGGAGTGATAAAATCAAGATAAACCAGCCAATAAACATTCTCATACCACGGCTTTTTATGAGGCTTTTGTATATTCCAATCATCATTTTCCAATGCAATAAAATATGCAAAACCAATAATCCAACAAGCACCAAACCTAAAATGAAATGGATATCATTCCATCCTTGCCTGTCAAATCCAAGCCAGGTAAATTCACAATTGTTACCAAATTTATCCCATTTTTTCTGGCCTGTTAATAGCACATATTTGGTTAAGAGTCCAACCCCAATTAATGCCATCATCAAAATAAACATAATGGCATCAATAATTAAATTCCATTTTGATTTTTTCATTTTTTATGATTTTTAAATTACTTTTTTAAGGTATTTTATTAATAGAGACAGAATCAATACAACTGCCAGAAACAAAATGATTACAGGTGAACAGGGAACATCCAATTGCCAGGAAAAATATAATCCCAAAAAGGTAACCAATGACCCAATTCCAAGACCGATAAAAATTCGGTAATGCCATTGTGTTGCATAGAGTGCTGAGATGGAAGCCGGAATAATTAGGAATGCAAAAACGGTTAAGATTCCACCAACATGCACAGCCTGAACGATTACAATTCCAAATGAGAAATAAAACAAAAAGTCCCATAATCCTTTATTTTTCATTCGAATATTATATTGGTGATAGTTATCCGTAAGCATGAAAAATTTCTTCCTGAAAATGAAATGAAAACCACCCACCAAAGCAACAATTATAGCTAGTTTAATTACCTGATGCCAGGTTACCCATAATAATGATCCGGTTAACATATCGTGAATATGGACATCGCCACCGGCTGCTTTGTCGAGTAAAATAACGGCTGCAGCAGTTGCGACTGCATAAGCAATTCCAATCAATGATTCGAGTGGAATTTTGATTTTCTTATTTTTAAGCAATGAAAATACAATTGCGGCGATAGTGCAGAAAATTAACGAAAAAGTAAAAGTGAAATAATTTTCTTCTCCATGTTCAAGATGTTGATGGTTTCCGAATGATTCATATAAAATCAAGGCAATTACATTTCCTAAAGCAGCAATTTGAGCAAGTGCAATGTCAATAAAAATAATCTCTCGTTTTAACACATGTATCCCAAAATATACATTTATCGCAATTAGCAATAAACAGGCAACAAATGGAATGAGCATAAATTCTAAAATTTCCATGGTAATAGTCTTTTGGGTTTATGTTGTTTCTTTTTTAAATAGTTTGAAAAAAGCGAGCACAAACACTAATATTCCGAGAAAACAAACAATGGTTGGCCCATTCGAAATATTGAGTGTATAGGAAAGATAAACTCCGATCATCGAGCCTGAAAAACCAATGATCCAGCTACCAATAAAACGTTTTTTCCAGTTATTCGTGAATAAAGATATCGCTGCAGTTGGCGCTATTAATAAAATGAAAACCAGAAAAATACCTGCAATTGGAACAGCTTTAACAATTACAATCCCAAATGTGATGTAAAAAATGAGCTCATAAATCCTTACCTTTTTTAAAGGATAAGGCAGTTGACTGTTAGATGGGGTGCTTGAAATCTTGGTAAATTCTTTTCTGAATAAAAAATGGATAATTCCAATTGAAGCAAACATAAAAAAGCAGTTTAACACTTGTGCCCAGGTAACCCATAAAATATTGCCGGTTATCGTTTTTGTTATATAATTTGAGCTTCCCGGTATTTTTTCGGCCAATAATAACGCTAGTCCCAAACCCAGGCAATAGATAATTCCAATAATTGCTTCTTGTGATATGCGTTGTTTTTCAAATTTGGTTAAAGCAAATGCCGAAATCACAATAATAGTAAACAGGTAGGATGATAATTCAACCAAATAAGATTCTTGTGAGAATCCAAGCAATAATCCGATCATGGTTCCTAATGCAGCAATTTGCGCTACTGCAATATCAATAAAAATGATCCCTCTGGATAAAATATGATTTCCAAAATAGCTTAGTATTCCAGCTAGTAAAATACAAGCTGTAATAGGAGCAGATAAAAAAATTAGATTTTCTAACATCAAAATTATTTTATATGTTGGTTAATATGATCGATCCAGTAATCCATCAATTGAAAATTATCGTCAACTTCTTCAATCCCATTCACAAATAATGGTAAAAACAAGGCTGTAACTCCTGTTTTTGTTTCAATCATTTCGGGCGATTTTTTCTCAAAGTAACTGGCAACAAGCATCAAATGAATATCTTGATCTTTTATTAAATTGACCATATGTTGAACATGTTTTGCTGAAGGTGGGATCCCTGGTTTTGGTTCAATAAATCCGATGATTGTAAGCCCAAAAGTTTCGCAGAAATAAGCCCAGTTTTTATGGTATGCAACTACTTTTTTTCCTCTAAACGGAAGTGCTTTTTTCAGCCAGCCGCCAAGTTTGTTCGATAGTTTTTCTCCCTGATAGTCTTTTTCAAGAAAACTGAAAAGGGTGTGGTTTTCAAGCATTTTTGTTAAGGCATCTCCGCCAAACATAGTGGTGAGTTCTTCGCCAAATAGTGCTATATCTACCCTATTACAAAAATCATCCCTGTTTTGTTCGTAAAATGAAGCATTGAAAGGATCCACTTTCATTAATCCAATGGTTACATTATGTGCAATATGTTTCCAGTTTATTGGACCGGTGGTGATATGAGGGTTTCCCATTAAGTGAACGTCGCCTTCGGTTCGGTCTCCTTTTTCAACTTTTTCAAGTATATTAATCCCATCCGAAACAGAAACAAAACCAATGGATCCATCCATGATGTTTTTATTTCTGGCCTTGTCCAACAGCGTAGTTGACCAACCCTCCAGATCCATCCCTGTAGTAATCCATAAATCTGCCTTTTTTAGGCGCATCGCATAACTTGGTTTTGGTGGAACAAAGTGCGGATCCTGCTCTCCTGAGGCGATAAATTCTACTACACCTTTTTCTTTTGCAATTTGTTGCACTATAGTTGCGTAATCAGAGAAAGAACAAATGATTTTTAATGGTTGTGCATTTGCTTTAATTTCGTTCTCAGTAGTTGTTTTTGCTTGTGCACCGATTAAGGATAAAGCACAAATAATGAGTAATATTTTTTTCATTTTAATGATTTGTTTTAGATATATGTTAGTGTTTAATAAGCTTCGTGTTTATGTGGCCCCATGGCCCAATTAATTTGTAATACAATGCTATGATCTGAAGGAAGATCCATTTGCGGGAACCCCCTCAAATTGTTTATTTCTCGGCTGTTGTATTGATATTGTAAGCGAAAAAATACAAATTCACTTTGCCAAAAATCGATACAAGTGGTAAAATCCCATTCCTTCTGGCTGTTATCGTATGGAAGTTCGGAATAACCTACACGTATGCTGCCCCAAAGCCGATTGTTAAATTTATTTTGGAATGAGCTATAAAATCCTGTGCTGTTAATATCACCGGTAGGGGTTTCGTAAATTCCGTAAAAGATTTCTGTTCTCCAATCGATGGTACGGTATTTTTCTCTTCCAATCGGAGCCCATTTATAAGTAAGACCTAAACTATTAACATAGGAATTGTATTCTCCTTTGATGTCATTTTTACCTATTACGGAGTTTAAACTGAATTCAAAGTAAGCGCTTTTAGATACATCGTAATAGTTATTCCATTTTCCAACATACATTAAATGCTTATCTCCTAAATTATCAAAACTACACCCATTTCCACCATTGATTACCGAAATATCTAATGAAGAGGCATCCGAGTAAAACATACTTGGCAGCATAAAATTAGCTGCCAATCCGGTTCCCCCAAGTCCGGCATTTGTAAAATAATTTACCAAAGCACGAGGTCGGTCAAATTGAGGAAGAGCATGATCGTGATAACGATTTAAAGGGCCAAATGCAGCATAAAAGATACCTGCTTTAAGGTTCATGCTTAAAGGCAGGTTAAGTAATTCCATATATGCTTCTTCGATGGCAATTTCATTTTCTGTTACCGAAATAAAAGCCTTTCCTCTGGTAAATGGATCAAGTGGTGCCACAAAAGCCATTTCCATTTCTCTTAAATGAAAGCCATTGTTGCCGTAAGAAAAATCTCCATCATTGCTGATAAAATCATTTTTTGAAGAACTTATACCTCCGAAAAAATCTCCACCTAAACTAATATTAGGATTTAAGCCTTGCTGGTTTCGTACTCCGCTATGAAACTTTTTTGAAATGTTTGTTGTTTCAACCTTGCTTTGCTTTCCTAGAGTATTAGCCTGTTCAAGCAATTTTTTAAATTCATCTTCTTGTTCTTTCTGGTCAATTTTTTCCTTTAATATTTTGATGATTTTTTCTAACTCAGCAATTTTAAGATTTTGTGTTTGGCTGAGTTGTATTAGCTCTTGCTTTAAAATTTCAATTTCATCGTTATTAACTCGGCCTCTGCGATTTTGTGCATTTAAAAGCTGTGATCCGAGTAGTAACAGCAATATTGTTACGATTCGTAATTTTGTAAGCATATAATTTTTTAATTAAGTAATATTATAACTCTGAAAAGTTGCCAAGATGTTTAGGCAAAACTATTTAAAGCCTCATTTTAGTTAAGACTTTAGGATTAGAAATACAGCTAAGAATTATAAAGGAGGAGCTCGAGAATTATCAAAAGGTGTAAATATACTTTGAATTGAAAATTCAGGTAATACAATTCTTGCTTGAATCTTGTTGTTAAGATAGATTTGAATTAATGCCAACGAACAAACCAGCGTAGAAAAAAGAAAGAATATTTTATCAAAGAAAAACAATTCTAAAGAAGTATGCTTGTGATTTTGAAAGGGTGTTTGACTATCTGTTGTTTTTGAAAAAGGATGAGCATGAGTAATAATATTCCCGTTTAATTTATGAGAATGAATATTAATTGCCGAGTTATAAAACAAGAAACAAACAGCTGGGAAAACCAGATAAAAGAGATACTTCTTATGTTGCCGAAAAATAGTCACTTCGAGCAAGAGTTAGGTGATTCGGGAACAAATTTAAGGAATTATTAATGCAAGCATGGAGGATATGTTGATGCGTTAGATATTTAGAATGCATCTAAATAATATAGATGTTAAAAATAAAAAAAGGTGATATCGTTTAAGATCACCTTTTATATGCTTTTTGTTTAATAATGAACGAAGTCGAATCTTCACTTCAATTTCGTTCAATTCACAGCATTTTATTCTTTGATTTCCCAGCTAGCACCCTCTTTGGTGTCTTTAATTTGAATATTAAGCTTACTTAAGTCATCTCTGATTTTGTCAGCAATAGCCCAGTTTTTATTAATTTTGGCATCTTTTCTGAGCTCAAGAATAGTACTCATCAACCCATTTAAAAGATCATCATCTCTATCATTACTTTCTTCAGTTCTTAAACCAAGAATTTCAAATACAAATTCGTTATAAAACTTTTTTAGGGTGATGAGATCTGCAGAATTCAAACTGGCTTTAGCATCATTTATCGAATTAATCCATTTAACACCATCAAATAAATTGGCGATAACAATTGGGCTGTTAAAATCGTCGTTCATGGCATCATAACATTTCTGCTTTAGTTCCTCAACATTGAAATCAGATTTCTCACCGGGTTTTAGAGTATTGAGTGTTGCCACAGCTTTAAGTAATCTGGACAATCCTTTTTCCGCTGCTTGTAGTGCTTCGTTTGAAAAATCTAACGTAGAGCGATAATGTGCTTGCAAAATGAAAAACCGAATAGTCATGGGGCTGTAAGCTTGTTCCATTAGCTTGTGAGTACCGGTAAAAGCAGCTTGTAAATCAATGGCATTGCCTAATGATTTACCCATTTTTTGACCGTTTAAAGTCACCATGTTATTATGCATCCAGTATTTTACTGCTTGCTTACCATTAGCAATTTGCGATTGGGCAATTTCAGCTTCGTGATGAGGAAACATTAAATCCATCCCTCCTCCGTGAATATCAAATTCTTCTCCAAGATACTTACAACCCATGGCTGAGCATTCCATGTGCCAACCCGGAAATCCATCACTCCAGGGCGAAGGCCATCGCATGATATGTTCGGGTTGTGCTTTCTTCCAAAGTGCAAAATCCATTGGATTTTTCTTTTCATCTTGCCCTTCAAGATTTCGTGTATTGGTCATTAAATCTTCAATTTTTCGACCCGAAAGAATTCCGTAATGATATGATTGATTGTATTTTTCAACATCGAAATACAGGGAACCATTAGTCTCATAAGCAAATCCTTTTTTCTGAATTTCCTTCACCATTTCAATTTGCTCAATGATGTGGCCAGACGCAGTAGGCTCAATGCTTGGTGGCAAAACATTCAATTGTTTCATGTTCTCGCGGTAGCGATTCACGTAATATTGCACAACTTCCATAGGCTCCAATTGTTCAAGCCGGGCTTTTTTTGCAATTTTATCTTCACCTTCATCAGCATCTGCTTCTAAGTGTCCAACATCCGTAATATTTCTAACATAACGAACCTTAAATTTTAAATGAAGCAGATATCTGTAAATCAAATCGAAAGTAATGGCAGGACGTGCATGACCTAAATGAGCATCTCCATAAACCGTAGGTCCACAAACATACATTCCAACAAATGGGCTATTTAAGGGTTTAAATAACTCTTTTTTTCTACTGAGGGTATTGTAAAGTGTAAGATTGTGTTCCATCTGAATTAATTTTTAAGCTGGAGCAAATTTACTAAGATTTTTGTTTATAAATTGAAATTAGTATTAAGAAAATTGATTTATAAATTAAAAAAAACATAAAAAAATTGATATAAGGCATTAAATTAATTATTTTTGAAATATGATTCCAAGAAGGCTAACACAAAACATCACAGAAAAACTTTTTAAAAACAAAGCGTTAATAGTTTTGGGACCAAGGCAAGTAGGTAAATCTACTCTATTAAAATTAATTGAAGATAATATTACTGAAGATGTAATATTACTGAATTGTGATAATAATGAAGTTAGAAAAGACTTAACGGATGCATCGGTAAATCAAATTAAAAGACTAATAGGTAAGTCTAAAATTGTTTTTATAGACGAGGCTCAGAGGGTAAAAAATATTGGATTAACATTAAAATTATTTACCGATCAGATTTCAGATGTACAATTGATTGTAACCGGCTCATCTTCGCTAGAGTTATCAGATGAGATTAATGAGCCCTTGACGGGTCGAAAACTGGAATATCTTTTATTCCCATTTTCAATTTTTGAATTGGTAGAACATTTTGGGTTTATTCATGAAAGACCTAATCTTGAAACAAGGGTAGTTTATGGAATGTATCCAGATATTGTTAATCATCCGGGTAATGAAAAAGAGTATTTACAAAATTTAGTAAGTAGCTATTTATATAAAGATGTTTTTATGTTTCAGGATATTCGTAAACCTGAACTTATTGAAAAGTTATTAGAAGCGCTTGCTCTTCAAGTGGGTTCGGAAGTTTCTTTGCATGAACTTGCAGGTTTGTTAGGAACAGATTCACATACCATTGAAAGGTACATAGTTCTTTTAGAAAAGGCTTTTGTTATTTTTCGCTTAAGATCGTTTAATCGTAACATAAGAACGGAACTTAAAAAAGGACGAAAAATATATTTTTATGATAATGGAATAAGGAATGCCATTATCGGAAATTACACACCATTGGCATCGCGCACAGATACTGGTGCTTTATGGGAAAATTTTTTCATAAGCGAAAGAACAAAGTTCTTAGCTTATAATAAAATTTATTCAAAGCAATATTTCTGGAGAACACAGCAACAACAAGAGATTGACTATTTGGAAGAATTAGATAACCAATTAAGTGCTTTTGAAATTAAGTGGAACTTGCGGAAAAAAGTAAACTTCCCTCGAAATTTTATAGATAAATATTTGGATTCAAAACGAATTGTGATTAATCCTGAAAACTTTTGGGATCATCTTGATTAATTGGAAATTAAAAAAGCCCACGCCAATCGTCGTGGGCTGAGTATTAAAAATAGTTTTCGATTTTGGTTTATTTTAATACGCCTAATTCCTTACCCACTTTTGTAAAGGCGGTAATACATTTGTCGAGATGTTCCTGTTCGTGTCCGGCTGAAAGCTGAACCCGAATTCTTGCTTGATCTTTTGGAACTACAGGGAAATAAAAACCAATCACGTAAATTCCTTCTGTCAAAAGTTTTGAAGCCATTTCTTGCGACAGCTTTGCATCGTACAACATTACAGCACAAATAGCAGATTTAGTTGGTTTGATATCAAATCCGGCTTCGGTCATTTTGCGCACAAAATACTCAGTGTTTTTGTGAAGTTTTTCCTGTAGTTCAGAAGTTTCTGCCATCATATCAAACATCTCAATACCAGCATTTGCAATTGAAGGAGGAATTGAATTTGAAAATAAATATGGACGAGAACGCTGACGTAACAGTTCAATAATTTCTTTTTTGCCTGTTGTAAATCCGCCGATTGCACCTCCAAAAGCTTTACCTAAGGTGCCGGTAATGATATCAATTTCTCCGCGAACATTAAATAATTCTGTTACTCCTCTCCCAGTTTTACCAACTACGCCTGCTGAATGACATTCATCAACCATAATTAAGGCGTCATATTTTTTTGCAAGTTCATTGATTTTATCCATAGGAGCTACATTTCCATCCATCGAAAATACGCCATCGGTAACGATTATTCTGAATCGCTGTGCTTGCGCCTCTTTCAGTTTAGCTTCCAAATCTGCCATATCGGCATTATTATAACGGTATCGTTGTGCTTTGCACAAACGAACACCATCAATAATTGAAGCATGATTCAGTGAATCAGAGATAATGGCATCTTCTTCATTCAACAGGGGTTCAAAAACACCTCCATTTGCATCAAAACATGCCGCATATAAAATGGTGTCTTCAGTTCCAAAAAACTCGGCAATTTTAGCTTCCAGTGTTTTATGTAAATCTTGAGTTCCGCATATAAAACGAACGGATGACATTCCATAACCGTGAGAATCTAAAGCGTTTTTTGCTGCGTTGATCAGTCTTGGGTGATTTGATAATCCGAGGTAATTATTGGCACAAAAGTTTAATACTTTATCACCTGTACTTACAGTTATATCAGCTTTTTGCTGAGAAGTGATGATGCGTTCATTTTTATACAATCCTGCTTCTCTGATATCAGCAAGTTCTTTTTGAAGATGATCTTGAAATTTACCGTACATGTCTTAAATATTAATGAAGTTTTAAAGCTTATTTATCATTTTAATAGATGTACGCAAAGATATAGTTTTTTGTGCATTATTTATTCCGAATCGCTCGGATAAAGACAAAATTAATTACTTTTGTAGCATCATTGTTACAATATTAACAGTATTAATTTATAAGCTGAATGAAGAAAATATTGGTTATAGGATCTGCCGGACAAATTGGGTCTGAGCTTGTGATGAAATTGAGAGAAAAATATGGGAATGAAAATGTTGTTGCAACAGATAAATGTCCTAATTCGGGTAAAAAATTAGCAGAAACTGGAATTTTCGAGGTTTTAGATATAGTTGATAGGAAAGCTTTAGAAGTTATTTGTGAGAAATATAAAATTTCTCATATTATTAACATGGCTGCAATTCTTTCAGCGGTTGGAGAGAAAAAACCAATGCTGGCCTGGGATGTTAACATGAATGGTCTTTTAAATGTTTTAGAAGTTGCCAGAGAAAAAAATATAGAACAGGTATTGGTACCAAGTTCAATTGCCGTTTTTGGTCCTGAAACTCCGGTTGATAATACGCCTCAAGAAACCATTTTACGGCCCAAAACCATGTATGGAGTGACTAAAGTTGCTGGTGAGCTTTTGGCCGATTATTATGTTAAGCGATTTGGTTTAGATGTTAGAGGCTTAAGGTATCCGGGAATTATTAGCAATGAAACTTTACCGGGGGGTGGAACAACAGATTACGCCGTTGCCATCTATTATGATGCGGTTAAGTATAAAAAATACACTTGTTTTGTAAAAGAAGATACCCGTCTTCCAATGATGTATATGCCTGATTGTTTAAAGGCAACCATAGATTTATTCGAAGCTGATTTTAGTAAGTTGAAGCACCATGCTGATTTTAATTTGGGTGCCATGAGCTTTACCGTTAAAGAATTGGCAGACTCGATTAAAAAATATATTCCGGAATTTGAGATTGAATACAAACCCGATTTCCGACAGGAAATTGCCGACACCTGGCCAAACTCTGTGGATGACAGTGCAGCCAGAGAAGAGTGGGGATGGGAACCCAGTTATGATTTAGATGCCATGACTCAGGATATGCTCAGAGCCATTCGGTTAAAGCATGAGAAAGGATTGATTTAAGATTAATTAGAAATTTAAAAAAAGGCCTCCTCAAACAAATTTGCTTGAGGAGGCCTTTTTTTGACATACAATTGTAATACAGTTGACATACAATTGCTGATTACTTTTTATTTCTGCAAATCAATATGAATGTTTGAAACTGCTTTGATGGCGCGATCTGAAAAGAAATCACAGGCTGGGTAAATTGAAAATCTTCCGGCACCTTCATAATTATCTTTATCAATAATCAAAATTTCGCTTTGATCGTTTCTATTCAAGATTTCGCTTACGGTAAAAGCTGCCCTGTAGCCATCCATGCCCGATATGGTCACCATACCAGTTCTTAAATTTTGCTCATTTATTTCGATGTATTGGCCAATGAATGCTTTTAATTCTGAACCAATAAACGGGGTTACGCCATGAATTCCTCTTCCTCTTCCATAAAAAATATTAGGATAAGAAAGATCAGGTAATTCATTTGGTAGCTCGGTATAAACCTTTGTTAGTTTTCCGTTTACCGTTAATTTAAGCTCTTTGCTCCACATATTTTCCATGCCTTTATTTACCTCAAAATGTTTATCTAAGGATTTAACCGTAATTTTTGTTGGATTAGAAATGTTGCGACAAGTCAGTAAATCTGAAGCAATCACAAGTTTTGACTCCTCTGGTAATGGCCAGTATTCTTTAGTCTTGCTCGGTACGATGTGCATTACTTTAGTTGCGATGATGATTTCATGTAAATGAATCGGATAGTATAATTCGCCCCAACTAATTTTTACTTTATCTCCTTTATCGTTTTCTACTTCAATGTAAAGATCGATAATTGGATTAAACACATCGGCATTCTTTTTTGCTAAAATAAATTCGTTCAAAATATCATAAAGTGAAATCCCATCGTAACGATAAGAACCAATAAATTCAGTTGAATTCCCTTTTGGTAAAGCTTCTTTAACAATTACCGAATGGGTTGGTAATTTGCTTAAATCTATTATTCCTGGATTAGCAATTTCTCCTTCAACCTTAACTTTCATCGAATGAGGCAGTAAGTAAGTATCCTCGTTATCGAAAAAATTATTGGTACGATCGGTAGCATCGCGTTCAATATTTTCTTTCTTTAAATTTGTTTTAAAAGATTGTGATATGCATAAATGACCCATCGTCATTAACAGCATTAAACAAAGTGTTTTTTTCATTGTAGAGTGTTTTTATATTTAAAATGATAATCTTAATCCACCTGTAATAAACCTGCCAATACTAATTTGATCAGAATAAACCAAGTAAGTTTTATCCATCAAATTACTTACATCCAATGTAAGATTCCAACTTTTTATCCATTTAATGTTTACACAGTTAATTTCTTTCCAAAGTTTGGCATCGAAGGTTGAATATCCGGCGAGCTCATCGGTATTGGAATCATCTCTGAATCTTTTATCCTGATAGTGAAAATTAACAGAGAAGTTAACAATTTTATCTTCCAAAATAAGGCCTGTATTTAGCATATGTTTTGGAGTGTAGGTTAAGGCCTTTCCTTCTAATTCAGGTTGTTCGTCGAATTTCTTAATTTCCGATTTGGTATAGGTGTAGTTTGCATAAAGGCTTAACTGTTCATTGAGTTGATATTTTACATCAATATCGGTTCCAGCTAAAGTAACTTCGGTAATGTTTGCTTTTTGCATCACAGGTTTTCTTCCTCCAAAAACATAATCTCCGGTGTGCAGATAGTACATAAAATCCTGACCTTTCATGAAATAAACGCTTGGCATAATTTTTAATTTGGAACCAATATTCATATTCATTCCCCATTCAAAACTATTCACACTTTCGGGCCCTAGGTTGGGACTGGCAAGTTTAAATCCTCCGGAAATTAAACCCGATCGGCATAAGTCATCAAGTGTTGGAGCTCTGAACCCTTTTGACCAAGCTACATAAGTATTAATATCATTGTTGATTTGATAATGAATAGCAGCTTTTGGAGTGAAGGCATTCCAGTTGTGTTCTTCCAAATTTCCTACAAAATCTTCCATGAAGTCGGTTTCGCCGGTCATACCGTCTATCCTAAATTCTCCATCATGAAAATTAATCATGTCTAAACGAATACAAGCAGTTAGTTTCAGCGATTCGGTAAGGGTGATTTTATCCTGGGCATAAAAGGCAAAATTATTCATCGCACCGATGTTGCGAACAATATCAGTTGAGGTTTGGTAAACATCTGCACCATTAACTTTGCCGTTTTTGTAATCAACTCCAAAAGTTATACGGTGACGGTATAAATTGGCCACCAAATTTGCATAAGTCCCCATTTCTTTTCTTTCCGAATCAACATCCCAACGGGTATAAATATTTTTACTGAATTTCTCGCGGATGTCAAGGTAGTTTTCAAATTGATAGAATGAACTTAAATTCCAGCTCATTACTCCTTTTGATCCTTGCCATCTGCCTCTAAGAAAATGAGTGTCGTATTCACGAAGTTGCTCGGTTTGTATTTTTTCACCACGTCCGCGCTCATCATCGTAATAATTATACTCAATTTCAATATTATTCTTTTCATCAAAATCATATCCCATACGTGCAGTAATTCCTTTTTCTTTTAAGCCAGATGCGATAACTGTTTCATCGATTAATGAATCGGGAACACTTATGTAACCATCACTGCTTCGGTTATTAGCTGTAATTCCCCAATAAAAACCTTTTGCACCATCATTTATTTTTCCTCCGATAGAAATATTTTGTGAGAAGGTATTAAAAGTTCCATAATCGGCACTGGCAAATCCATGTACTCCTTTGGTCGTATTTTTTTTAGTTAGAATATTAATAACTCCACCCATTGCATTACTTCCATAAATTGATGATCCCGGGCCTTTAAAAATTTCAACCTTTTGAATATCGTGTACGTTGATACGATTCCAGTTTACGCTTCCTCCATCGGTTTTATTAATAGGTACGCCGTTTTGCAATACCAGAATTCGACCTTGCTCAGCACCGGTAATTCCACGAATTCCTACAACAGACTTACTAAAAATACCCAAGGATCTGTCAACCGTTACTCCTGAGGTTTGGGTTAATAATTCATCGACTGATTTAGCGGAAGTAGATTGGATATCTTTTAAGCTGATCACCTCTATCCGACCAGGAATCTCTGTCATATATTCAGGAATTTTTGAAGCCGTAACTATTAATTCATCCATGCTTAAAACTGTGGATATCATCTGAATATTTATTTCAATGTCACTGGCATCTTTTATGTTTACAGTACGAAGAACGTTTTCGTACCCTATAAAAGTAAATTCAATTTGTTGGGTTCCTTTTTCTAATTCAATGTTGTAATTTCCGTTATGATTGGAAATTACGCCCTTTGGTGAGTTAAGTAGTTTAATGTTTACGCCGGAAAGTGGATCTCCGGTTGTTTTATCAACTATTTTTCCATGAACATTGCCAGAGCCCAAGGCCATAACGGTACTAATAATTAGGCATACTAATAAGGTAATTGATTTTTTCATTTTGGTTTATAGGTTTAAGTTGAATCGACATGCATTTAAATGCGACTCGGTATTTAAAATAAAACCGCTAAAAAACGGATTGATATTCACATATATTTCATATGTAATTATAAGTGCAAAAATATATCAAAATAATGCTGAAAAAACGGCAAATAATAATTTAGAAACGATTAATATACATATCGGTTTTTATTGGTTTAGAAGACATTTAAGAAGGGCGTACAGAATAATATTTTTTTTAATACTTTTAAAGATACATTGGTTCATGTGCTATTATCAAAAAAGATGAATGCCATTAACTAACTTTCTATCTTAAATTCTTTAAGTAACTTTGCAAAAAATGAATAAATGAATATTGCTGCATTGGTTTCAGGAGGAGTGGATAGTTCTGTGACTGTTCCAAAATTGATTGAGATGGGTTATAAACCAACTATTTTTTACATCAAAATTGGGATGGAGAATGAACCAGGATATACCGATTGCCCTTCGGAAGAAGATATAGAAATTACTACTTATATTGCCAAAAAGTATGATTTGAAGATGGAAATTGTTGATCTTCAAAAATTGTACTGGGAGCGTGTTATTTCATACACTTTGGATGAGGTTGCACAAGGTCTGACTCCTAACCCTGATGTGATGTGCAATAAGATGATTAAGTTTGGTGCTTTCGAAGAATTGTATGGAAAGGATTTTGATTTGATTACCACAGGGCATTATGCAAGTACAAAAGAAATTAATGGAGAGAAATATTTGGCAACTGCAGCCGATAAACGCAAAGATCAAACTTACTTTTTAGCTCAAATTACCAAAGCACAGATTCAGAAATTAATGTTTCCAATAGGCGATATTCAAAAAAGTGAAGTTCGCAGATTGGCTGAGGAAATGAAATTACCCAGTGCCCATCGCCCCGATAGTCAGGGAATTTGTTTTTTGGGAAAGATTAATTACAATGATTTTATTCGTCGTTATGTAGGCGAAAAAGAAGGTGAGGTAATTGAGTTTGAAACAGGTAAAAAACTGGGGAAACATAAAGGGTTCTGGTTTCATACAATCGGGCAACGAAAGGGATTGGGATTAAGTCAGGGGCCATGGTTTGTCGTCAAAAAAGATATTAAAAATAACATCATTTATGTTTCAAATGGTTACGATCCAATTGCTCAGTATGGAAACACTGTTGAGTTAAAACATTTTCATTGGATCAATGAAAAACCTGATCAGGATTATTCGACTCCAAAAAGAGTTAAGTTTAAAATTAGACACACACCTGAGTTTACGAGTGGAACACTTGTTAAAAATGATGATCTTTATATACTCGAATCTGATGAGAAAATTGCAGGAATAGCTGCTGGGCAGTTTGGAGTCATCTATGACGAGGCAGAACAAATTTGCTTTGGAAGTGGAGCAATTGGATAATTGTTCAATTTGAAAATGTGACAATTTGAAGATTTGAAAATGTTCTGAAAAAGGGATGGCGTCCCGATCTCGCCTTGTTTCGACGATGCTCAACGGAAGGCTCGATAAATTCGGGACGCCATCCCTTCACTCTTCTGAACCATTGAACCTATGAACTAAAACAAATCAAATATCTAAAAAATGGAAAATTTTATAGCATACAATCCGACTAAACTACATTTTGGAAAAGGCGTAATGGATGGCTTAGGAAAAGCTGTTGCTGAATATGGTAAACGCGTACTGCTTGTATATGGCGGCGGATCAATTAAAAAAAATGGCATCTATGATAAAGTTATTCAACAGTTAAAAAGCATCAATGCTGAGATTTTTGAATATCAGGGAATCAAACCTAATCCTATTGTTGAAGATGTGGATGCTGCTGCCGAATTGGGAAGAAAAAATAAAGTGGATGTGATTCTTGCAGTCGGTGGTGGAAGTGTAATTGATTCTGCTAAAATTATTTCAATTACCATTCCTGTAAATCATACGGGTTGGGATTTTTATGCTGGAAAAGCGAAGCCAAAAGTTGCCATCCCGTTAACTTCTGTATTAACGCTGGCAGCTACCGGAACAGAGATGAATCCGTTTGCAGTAGTTCAGAATAAAGCCACTCAACAAAAGCTTGGATACGGAAGTGATTTAACTTATAATCGTCATTCTTTTCTTGATCCTGAAAATACTTTTTCGGTTTCAAGAAAATATACTGCATATGGTGTGGCAGATTTAATTGCACATAGCTTAGAGGCTTATTTTGGAGCCGGTGATGCTACGTTGTCCGACAAGCTGGTATTCGCCATCATTAATGAAGCAAAGGAGAATGGCGAAGCACTTTTAAATGATTTAGGAAATTATGAGTTGCGAGCCAAGATCATGTATGCTGCTATGGTAGCTTTAAATCAAACAACCATGTATGGTAGGGTTTCCGGAGATTGGGGTGTGCATAGTATCGGGCATATATTATCCTTGCTTTATGATACACCTCACGGAGCAAGTTTATCCATTGTAATTCCTGCATGGCTTAAGTTTCACAAAGAAATTATTCCTGAACGAATTGCATTTTTAGGGCAAAATGTTTTTGGGGTTGAAACTGCCGATGAAACAATTCAGGCTTTCGAGGTTTATTTTAAATCAATCGAATGTCCCATCAGATTAAGCGAAATTGCTTCTGGAAAAGAGAATAAAGAAGATATTTTGAAAACGATGAACCTGAACAAAGTGGGAGGTGCGAATCATAAGCTTAGTGATAAGGATCATTCAAAAATATTAAATCTATTTTGGTAAGTTTTTAAGGGTGTCACCCTTAAAATTAGATTCCCACGCAACCATTTTTGCCGAGGCAGCATCATTAAACTACAATCTCAATCTTGAGAACATTTTATTTTATAATTATGAAAAAAACTGGGCTATTTCTAATTGTTCTTCTCTCGCTGGCAGCTTGTAAAAAAAATGATTTTGGATTATCCGATTGTTTGGATGATCAAATTAAGAATTTTAAAAATGGTGACTATGCATGCACCGAAGGAGCAAATGTTAAAGAATATGAATTTTTGGGAGAAAAGGTTTATGTCTTTGATCCCGGAATTTGTGGTGCAGATATGACTTCTGAAGTAATAGGTGAGGATTGTAACAGCCTGGGTTTTTTAGGGGGAATTGCCGGAAATATTGAAATTAATGGGACTAATTTTAGCGAAGCTGTTTTTATAAAAGTGATATGGGAACGATAAATATTAAATACGTTTTTCAGATTGATAATTAGTAATAATTCTGTTTTGTTCAAATCCGTGAATTTTTCTAATTAAAAAACCCACCAGAATTTGGTGGGTTTTTTGGTATATCAAATAAAAATTGAAGTCTAATCTTCTTCCAAACTTTCTTCGTATTCTTTAAGAAGTTTATCCTGAATATCTCCGGGAACCGGTGAATATTCAGCAAATTTCATCCCGTACATGGCACGACCAGAAGTAATGGAACTTAATGCTGTTGAGTAACGGTTCATTTCTGCCAAAGGAACTTTTGCTTTAATCTTTTGGTAATTTCCTTCTGCTTCCATTCCCATGATAATGGCACGTCGACCTTGAAGATCGGTCATTACATCACCCATTCTATCTTCAGGAACTAACACTTCAACATCATAAATTGGCTCCAAAATTTTTGGGCCTGCATTTTTAAATGCCTCCCTGAAAGCATGACGAGCAGCTAATTTAAATGAAATCTCATTTGAATCAACCGGATGCATTTTACCATCATAAATGTTTACAACAATATCACGGGCATATGAACCAGTTAAAGGACCTTCAACCATTTTCTCCATCAAACCTTTCATAATGGCTGGCATGAAACGTGCGTCAATAGATCCACCAACAATACATTTATTCATCAGTAGTTTACCACCCCATGGTAATTTTTCTTCATCAGTTCCTCTGATTGGAAATTCAGTTTGGTTTTCCATTCCTTCAACATAAGGTTGGATTAACATATGAACTTCTCCAAATTGTCCTGCTCCACCTGATTGTTTTTTATGTCGATACATTGCTTTTGCATCACGGGTAATGGTTTCGCGATAAGGAATTTTAGGTGCAATATATTCAACAGGAATTTTCTCGATAGTTTCTAATTGCCATTTAACTACATTCAGATGCAATTCTCCTTGCCCCTGTAGTATCATTTGTTTCAATTCTTTTGAGTAGTTCGCCAGAATGGTTTGATCTGTTCGATGCATTTCATTTAAAATAGCACCTAATTTTTCATCATCTGTGGAGCTAATTGCTTTAATGGCAACTCTGTATTTTGGATCAGGGAATACAATTTTAGCAGCAACATCATTCGTGTTTTTAGAAGTAGTTAAACTTGAATTGGTATGAGAGTTTTTAAGTTTTATTGTAGAAGCAATATCACCAGCCACAACTTTAGCAACCTTTTCACGGTTTTTACCGGCAGTAATCATGATTTGCGAGATTCGCTCCTTTGATCCACTCACACTATTTACCATGTCTGCACTCTCACTAATCTCTCCAGCCATTACTTTAAAATATGATACTTCACCTAAGTGAGGTTCAATAGATGTTTTAAAGATAAATGCTGAAGATGCATTACTTGCTTTGCATTCAAGTTCTTTTCCATCAACAGTTTTAGCTGCAGGCATTTCATTTGGACTTGGTGCATTGTTAGTGATAAATTGCATTAATCGTGCAACTCCCATATCTTGTTTTGCGTTTACACATAAAATAGGGAACATTCCACGACCGGTTAATCCAACTTTAAGGCCTTCTTGCATTTCGCTTTCAGCTAGCGTACCAGCCTCAAAAAACTTCTCCATCAAACTTTCGTCAGATGCAGCCAGATCTTCAATCATAGCTGCCTGAAGCTCTTCAGCTTTTTCTTTTTCATCAGCAGGAATTTCTAGTATTTCGGTTTTACCGTCACCCTCGAATTTAAACATTTTCATTTGGATTAAATCGATTACCGCATTAAATCCTAATCCCGGATTAACAGGATATTGGCAAACCGTACAACTTCCTCCAAATTGAGCTTTTAATTGACGAACGGTTTCATCAAAGTTTGAGTTTTCATGTTCCAAATGATTGATTGCAAAAATAACTGAGGTTTTATTTTGTGTTGCATATCTCCATGCTACTTCTGTTCCAACCTCAACCCCATTTTGTGCATTTATAACCATCACTCCAGTATCAACAACTCTTAAAGCTGCAACTACTTCACCGGTGAAATCATCAAATCCAGGTGTGTCAATAAAATTAATTTTCTTTCCGGCATATTCAGCATATAACACTGTTGATGAAACAGAATTTTGACGCTCTAGTTCAATTTCTCGATAATCAGATACAGTATTTTTGTCATCGATACTACCTCTTCTTTTTATCACTCCTCCCTCAAAAAGCATTGCTTCTGCAAGGGTAGATTTCCCTGTTTTTGCCCCTCCTATGAGTGCCAGGTTTTTAATTTCGTTAGTTTGATATACCTTCATTATTAGTAGTTTATAAAAATTAATTTATTATTCCTTTTAAAGGGCAGCTAAAGTATGAAAAACTGTTCAATAATAAAAAGGAATGCACAATATTTGAATGGGTTCTACATAAGATAGTTATTGGCTGTTTTAATTAGTTCAGGCCATTTTTCAGCTTTTATTTTAGCGCCAATATTTTCAATAACATTTCCGGATAGAAGTGATCCTAATTTTCCGCATACTTCCATGCTTGCATCCTGAGCAAATCCGTAGATAAAACCGGCGGCATAAAGGTCACCTGCTCCGGTTGTATCAACACTGGTTGCTTTTATAATTCCTACTTCGGTTAACTCATTATTGGTTAGGATAAGAGAGCCTTTACTTCCGATTTTAACAATGGCAATATCACAATACTTTGCTAAATCATAAATGGCTTCACGAGGTTCTTTACCCGAAATGGCTTTAGCTTCTTCTTCATTGGCGAAAACAACATCCACATAATTTTTAAGGATGTGTTTCAAGAAATCAATATTTTCTTCAACAACATTGTAGCTTGCAAGATCAAGAAATATTTTTTGATTATTCTTTTTAGCAAGACTAACAGCTTTCTCTAATAATTCATGATTTTGTACCAAATATCCTTCGATATAAAATAACTCAGCACCTTCAAATAATTCGTTTGTAAGATCGTTGGCAGACAATTCTATGGAAGCCCCTAAGTGAGTTGCAAAAGTTCGTTCAGAGTCTTTACTGATCAAAGTAACGGCAGTTCCGGTTCCTGTTTGGGAGTATTGTAATTTGGGCTGAATCTTTGAATTAACTAAGTCATCTCTAAAAACTTTACCCATCTCATCATCAGTAATTTTTGCAATGAAAGAAGTACTAATTCCTAACTCAGCTAAACCTGTAATGGTATTGGCTGCACTACCTCCTGATTTTAATTCATTCGGCAAATGATTTGTTGCAGTTAGAACCTTTTCAGATCGTTCTTTATCAACCAATTGCATACTTCCTTTTGGAAGGTTAAGATCATTTAATAACTGATCATCATCTATTTTAAGCATGATATCAACCAATGCATTTCCGATTCCCAAAACTTTTTTCATAATTATATATATTTTATTTGCGACGCAAAAGTATAAAAAATGCTGTCGTGCACAAAAATTCGACAAATAATTCAGAATGAAAATATTAGAAAAAAGGAATTCTGACTAGTTAATTAACAGTTTAGCCGTTTGAACAAAATTTTTGTTATAGAAACGTACAATATAAATACCTTTCTCGACGCCGGATAAATTGATTGCCTTAATACAATCCGGTTGATTACAATCTTTTAGTTCTTCTCTAAATATAATTTGGCCTTGCAGATTGATAATATCAATCTGTATGTCCTTTTCTTCTGTATTAAACCTGATGTTAAATTGTCCGGTTGATGGGTTAGGATATAAGTAAATACCTTTTTCAATAAGATCCTCGATTCCAACACATTCAATAAAATTAATTATAAGCTCATCAATGGCAACACATCCGTTTTGAGTCACATTTAATTTGACTGTTGTGGTATTGGCAGTTCCTCCTGAGGTATAAATTGTTGAATAATCTGTATCGCCATTTGACCAAAGATATGAATCAAAACCTGTTGCAACTTCAAGTGCTAATGTTGAGCCTGTGCATAAGGTTGTGTCATTTCCTAAAGCAATTGAAGGTGTGCTGTATATTCTTGTGGTTTTAGTCTCCTTGCTATAGCAACCATTATCGTTTAAAACTTGATAAGTTATTTCATGAGTTCCTGCTCCGGCTATAGCGGGATAAAAATTATTATTACTTATTCCTGCTCCTGAAAAAATCCCTCCTGAAGGAGAACCTTCAAGAATAGAAATGGGGCTATTATCGCAATAAACATTTGATAAACCCGAGAAACTTATACTTGGTGTTTCGATAATTAAGACCTGCACTGTATCAGTATCAATACAACCAAATTCATCATAAACAGTTACTACATAGTTTGTGTTCACTTCAGGGCAAACTTCATTTTCATAAGACTCAGATCCATTACTCCATGAATATTCAACACCTCCACTGGCATTTAAAGTAACACAAGCATCAAGACAAATTGAAGTATCTGCTCCTGCATTGGCAATGGGTGGTGTCAACACATTTACGATTACTGTATCATTTGCCGGGCAAGCCCCTTCAGTAGTTACAGTAACAATATAGCTAGTTGTTTCTACAGGACTAACTTTAATAGAGTTATATTCCAGGCCATTACTCCAAAGATAAGAATATCCTCCTGTGGCAAGTAAAATCGCTTCGTCACCAGGACAAATGGTTTGATCTTCACCTGCATTTGCATTAGTTTGTGGTAAATGATTTACTTGAATGCTATCAAGCACACTACAACCACTTTCATTATAAACAGTTACATAATATTTAGTTGGCACACTTGGGCAAACTTCTATGGTATCAGTAGTCGCTCCGGTACTCCATAAATAACTTGTTCCTCCTGAAGCGGCTATTTTTACACAGGTGTTCGGGCATACTACAGTATCAGGAGAAACGACGGGTGTTGGTAAAGGTAAAACATTTATGGTTACGGTATCCTTACTTAAACAACCTTCATTTATAAAAGCTGTCACAACGTATGTAGAAGTATCTGTGGGGCAAACTTCAATGCTTGATGTTGTTGCACCAGTATTCCACAAATATGTGTTACCTCCAGCAGCCGTTAATTCTACGCAATCGTTTAAGCAAATACTTGTGTCATTGTTTAAGGTAATCGAGGGTAAATCAACTACGGTAACAGTAACACTGTCGATGGCACTGCATCCATATTCATTCGATACAGTGACATAATAGGTTGTTGTGACCTCAGGGCAAACTTCAATGGCATTGGTTGTTTGTCCTGAACTCCACGCATAATGGTAGCCGCCACTAGCAGTTAATGTGACACAATCATTTTTACAAATGGTAGTATCACTAGTTATTTGAGTTGTAGGTTGAGGATGAGTGTAAATAGTTATCGTATCGATATCCACACAACCGAAGGTATTCGTTACCGATACATTGTATGTAGTTGTTTCTTCAGGGCATACTGTATTGGTTGAAGTAGTTTCTCCGGTACTCCATAAGTATTGTGAATTTGATGATGAGGTTACCGTTAGATCAACACAGGAATTGGCACAGATTGAATCATCGGAGGCAGTTAGAGTCGCAAATTCAGAACCAAAAACGATAATAGTTTTGCTGTCACTTGCGTAACAACCCTGATCGTTATAAACGGTTACGGTATATGTTGTATGCTGGGTAGGACCAACTTTAATACTTTGAGTCGTTGCTCCTGTATTCCATTCATATGATACACCAATTGGCGCAGTTATTGTGAGTGAATCTCCTAAGCATATCACTGTATCGTTACCTAATGAAAAGCTACATTCGCACCAACCGTCAGGTAAAATTGCTCCAGGGATTGCACATAAACGACTTCTAAAATCAAACATTGTTTGACCCGATTCAAGCATATTTACATAATCCATTGCAATTAAAATATCATTTTGAGATTCTGAAGCTTCTGCGATGCTAACATAGTTTTCGGCATTTACGGTTTTTGAAACAACGACCTCTCCATTCCAGTTTAAATTTATCATTCCATTACTGTATCCAATCCCCCTATAAGAATTGTTCGTACCACCATTAACTGTAATTCCTGTTATTTCAACATCACCATTTATTAATAAACTTAATGCATAATGACGAAGATCGGTTGGTAATGTTCCACTAAAAGTAATTAGTAATTGGTTTCCTAATACTTCTGTATTAACTGTTACAAGTTTACTAACTTTGATATAATCTAAAACTTCTTCTTCGGTAGTCATCCATATATTGTCCGAACTATCTATACCGTATTTAGTTTCGATATAATCCATATAGAATTTAAATACGTCAAAAGCGTATCCTTCAGCTCCACCTGTCACAGAATTATTATAAGCAGAAGCCCAATTGTTTACTGAATAACTACTGTGAGCAGCTAAGGTATCTGCCAATTTGCCAATACTTTCAGTACCAATTAAATGGGTTCTTCCAAATTTTAGACTATCAATCTCAATCACTGATGCCGGATTGCTGACATCAAGATAAGGCACACCATAGGTATATTGACGTAAAGCAGCATCATATCCAATATCAAAAGCTGGGCTTGAAAAAGCGATATCTCCTTGTGGGTTTACGAGTATCTTTGAATCAATACCATTCTCAGTTGCATCTTGTGTTTTAAGCTTTATATAGCTATGATTTCTCGCAATAAGATAATCTTTATCTCCACTACTTGAGGAGGTAAAACCCTGGTTGTAAATTCCCCAACCGGCCTGGTACAATTGGATGATTTCTGGCCATGTTAAATAAGTTGAAGTATTGCTGCCATTTGGGTCATGCAAATCTGTATTCTGAGCATCATTAAAAGAATATATAGAAGTGCTCATTTTGAAAGGAATAGGAATACTGCTAGTGCCATCAGTATAATATTTACCAGGATAGGTAACATTTCCAATGGTGCCTCCATTTAAATATTTGTATGCATGTGTGAATACATCTTTGCTTGCACCCTCAAGGTGATAACTTAATGCAAAATGTTTATTATATTTTAATCCGGCCTTGGTAACAGTCGCATTTGGTATGCTATCAAATGTTATAACAATACTGTTTACGCCTACATTTTGAGCGAATATATTTTGGCTCCAACTCAAACAGATGAGCAAGAAAAAAAATGATTTTATCAATGCAAGTATATTTTTCATTGATCTTCCTTTTAGTAAGGGTTATATCCCTTTGATTTTTGCATTTCAATCCAACGGTTTGATTTGAATTTTTTGCCAGAACTAAGATTAAATCCAATCATAAATTCATGCACAGCAGAAGGGTTGGCAATAAGTCCCTCTGTAGCAAACTCGTAAGTATAGTTTAAACTGAGTTCAGAAGTTAAATTACCGCCTAAACTTATGGCAACCTTTCCTTCATTACGATAAGTGAGCGCTCCCCAATAATTATCTTTATAAATTGTTAACATCGAAATGTCATAATGATAAGGCGAGTCTTTAATCGACCGATATACTAGAAATGGTTGTAAATTCCAATCATAATTTAACCTAAAGTTATAGGTTAAATGTGTGATAAATTGTGGTTTGATTACAACTAAATTATTTCCACTCCCAACAGCATAGGCATCTTCGCTCGAAAATAGATAAGGGGCTGTTACACCTATGCTTCCATCTCTCCATTGAAATAACAAACTTGATCCGGCATTTAATGATGTTCCTGTAAGTTGGTTCATACCTATTAGTAAAGGATCATTAACATCGGAAACAATTGCCTTATTTAAATTAATTGAGTTTTGAAACATACCCCCCCACAAACTAAAATAAAATTTGTGATTAGGCCCAATTGGAAGATGATAAGTATAACTTAATTGAGCAGAGAAAATTTTTGAAATATCCGTTTGGTCACTAATTATTTCTCCACCCATCCATACACGCTCAGAAACCGGAAAATATGCATTAACAAAAGCTGTTTTAGGTGATCCTTCTATGTCTGCCCATTCTTTACGATAAGTTAAAAATACTTTTGAACTTTCATTGTATCCGGCAAAGGCTGGAGATAATAAATATGGGTTAACAAGGTATTGGCTGGTTAGTGGTAATTGTTGTCCCATGACTTGGGCACCATTAACAAATAGTAAAACAATTAATATTTTTAGAATATTTTTCATACCAATTTAACAGCTATCGCATGATCGTAAGTGATCCTTTTCTAATATTAGTTTCTTTATCACATTTCAGGATATAATAATAAGTTCCTTCAGGTAAAGGCTTGCCTTTAAATGTTCCGGTCCAATCATTTAAATAGTCAGTATCTGAATATACTACAACACCTGATCTGTTATATATACTAACACTACAAGGGCGGAGTTTTTCAATATGAAAAATTTCCCACCTGTCGTTAAAACCATCAGCATTAGGTGTTATTAGATTTGTAATTCCTACTCTATCAATTACCGTAATGGAAAAAGATTTAGCGCTAACACATCCGTTTTTTGAAACTTCAACATTATAAGATCCACCCAATGTCAATATTACTGAATTTCCGATCGTTCCGTTTGACCATATGGCCTGATCAAAATCACCGACGGCAGTAACAGTTACACTTTCACCCTCTGTAAATTCTGTTTCACCACTATACTCAAGTGTAAACTCAGGAATAGGCTTTATACTCACATTTTTAATGATGGTATCAGAACAGCCAAAAGAAGAGTTAATAATTAAGGTAACATTATATATTCCGGGAGAAGTATAGGTGTGAATTGGATTACTGACATTTGACCAGGAACTTCCATCTCCAAATTTCCAGATAAAACTGGCAATATCTTCCGGTCTTGTTATGCTGGTATTTGTAAATTCTGTAAAAGTTCCAACACAGGCATTTGTCGCCGAAAAATCGGCAGTGGGAATTGCAGCTACAATAACTTGTCGATAAATAGCTTTGGCTAATCCGCTTTGTGTTGAAACCCTTAAACCAATTGTATGAGGGCCTAAGCTAGTGAAAAGATAATTAACCGAATTTCCGGATGCATCATTAAAAATACCATCGTTGTTTAAATCCCATTGGGTACTCACAATAATATCTGAGCTTTCAGAGGTGTTTGTGAATTGTGTAACATTGCCAATACAAACAATTGTATAATCAAAACTCACGGTTAATTCATGGCCGATTTCTATATCTTTCCTAAGTTCATATGATTCAAGTGATATGCCTGTAATTCTCACACCAACATTATAAGTTCCAATGGTTGGGTATACAAATTGAACGGTATCTCCCCAGCCATTATTATAAACCCCATTGCCGGTTAAATCCCAGGCAACAGTTATTACCTCTTCGTCAAGAACCGATTTGTTAACAAAAACGGTTTCTTTACCGGCAATAGCGTTCGAGTATTCAAAGTTTATAGTTTGCGCAAAAATACCTGAAAAAAAGCTGAGGATAAACAGAAGTGTAAAAAACAGTTTCTTCATCGATTGATACTAAGAGTGCATAAGAAAGCAATCCATTTTTCTTTAAAAAATGAGATCACAGACCAATTTATTTAATGATAAAATTAGGCTTTTAGGCATCACTATAAAAGAAAAAAAACATTGAGTTTTCAACATATTAGGACTCTAAAAATTTAAAAGAAAAATTAAATTTAGTAATATCTTTAGAAACAATTGGTAATTTTATTTTATTCTTGCAAAAAATACTTTGCTTCCAAATATGGACGACTTCTTTTTTATAGTGGATGAAAACCCGCAATTAAGTTTTAAGCTAAATAATATCATTAAAACTAATTTGGCTAAAACTGTAGTTATTGAGAAATTTGAAAATTTATTTGGCAAATTGTTAAATTTACAGCCGAGGCTCATTCTGATAAACAAAGAGGTTTTGAATGAGAATAACTTTAGACTGATAAAAAAACTTAAAGGTATTCCGAAGTATTTACCTGTAATCATTGTTTATTCGGAAGTTCCTATCATTGAGAAATCTCAAGTTTCATTAATGAAGGTAGGTGTGAATGGGTTCATACATAATTTGGATAATCCTCACTGGATTGTGCTTTACTTAAAATCGTTAATGGGAATCCAGAGATCAGCCCAAACGGAAAGTGATGGTAACCTAAAATATAGGATGCTGTTTGAAACCATGTTTAGTGCATATGCATTGCATGAAATTATTGTTGATGATGATAATAATCCGATAAACTATCGTTTTTTGGAAGTTAACCCTGCATTCGAAAGAATTACAGGAATGGCTGCCAGTCAGGTGGTTGGGAAAACAATATTTGATTTATTTCCAGCAACTGATATTAAGACCATCCAAACTTATGGAGAGGTAGCACTTTATGGCGAAAGATTACAATTTGAGCAATATTCAAACGAGCATAAAAAGTATTTTGAAGTCGTCGCGTTTAGCCCTCAAAAAGGTCAATTTTCAACTGTTTTTATCGACATTACTCAACATAAAGAAGCATTACGTTTGATGCAAAATTCAGAAAAAGAATTAAAAGAATTAAATGCAACAAAAGACAAATTTTTTTCAATTGTTGCACATGATTTAAAAAACCCGTTTCAAGGAATTTTAGGTTTTGTTGAATTATTGCATAACGATTTAGATGAGTTTGATGAAGAGGAATTAAAAATGGTAATTGCACAAGTTAAAGAAGCTACTGAAAGTGCCTATAATTTGGTTCTGAATTTACTCGAATGGTCGCGTTTACAACTAAACCGCGTTACTTTAAACCCAATGATACTAAACCTGCATGATTTAGCTAGTAGTGAAATTTCAATTTTAAATGCACAAGCAGGTGCGAAGCAAATAAAATTAAATTTGGATTTACCTGATGAAATTCATGCGTTTGCTGATGAAAATATGATCAGAATGGTACTTAGAAATTTAATCTCAAATGCAATTAAATTTACCTATAAGGGAGGTGAAGTGTTGATCCAATCGAATATTCTTCCGAAGTTTGTTGATATTGAAATTAAAGATAACGGAGTTGGAATAAGCCAGGAAAACATTCAAAAACTTTTTAAAGTAAACCAACAGGTAGTAAATCAAGGAACAGAAAAAGAGAAAGGAACCGGACTTGGATTAATACTTTGTAAAGAGTTTGTTGAGAAAAATAATGGCAAAATTTGGGTCGATAGCAAGTTGGGTTCCGGCAGTAGCTTCCATGTTTTACTCCCGATAACTGAAAATAAAAATGTTGAATAACCCAACTCAATAGGTGAATATGCGTAAATTTGCCTAAAAATAATGGGAAAAAAAATATTTAAAATAGTTGCTTTAATCATCCTTATTGCCTGTAATCCATCAAGGCACGCGAGTAAACCTATTTCAACAGAAATTAAAATTCATGTTAATGATTCAATAAAATTAGGCGATCCAGTTTTATTTGAGCTTGAGAATATTAGTTCTAACCCAATAACTGTTTTTAACCCGGAAAGATTAAGAATTGAAAAATTAACAGATCAAAAATGGCAAAAACTTAAAATTCTGGAATGTTTATGCGATGCACCTTGCCAGCCATCAGCAGATTTTGCTAAACTAGAATCTGGCAGAAATATAAAATTACGTTGGGATCAAAAAGAAAAATGGTGTGGCTCCCGTACAAATAAACAAATCAGAGAAACGATTATTAGCCCAGTTGAAAAAGGTAAATATCGAATTATAGTTAATTACAAAAAGGCTAGTGGAGAAGAAACTTCCTCATCTAAAGAATTTATTATCAATTAGTAAAATTGATATTGGAAATCGATAAAACATATTGTATCGACGATTCGGATTTTAATACTTTTGGAAAGTCGAAATTAAATAACTAAGAAATTACTGTGAACATGAAATTAAAAACCGCATTAATTGCATTATCACTTTGTATAAGCAGTTTAATCTATAGCCAAGCCTGGCAAGAAAAATTATCCCAATCTAAAAATTCTGCAGAGGCAAATTTCTACGAAATACAAAAAGCATTTAATGATTATTATGAACCATTTGATGTGAAAAATGGTAAATTTTTAAAAGATGGGCAATTAGTTAAAGCACCAGAGTGGAAATTGTTTAAACGTTGGGAATGGTATTGGGAAGCAAGGATTGATAACAGTACAGGTCGTTTTCCAAACACTTCATCAGCTAAAGAGTTTGAAAAATATATGTCATCAAATTCGCAGCTAAAAAGCACTAATGGCAATTGGGAAAGCTTGGGGCCAATTAGCTCTGGAGGTGGTTATGCAGGTATTGGAAGAATAAACTGTATTTCTTTTCATCCAACAGATGCCAATACATTTTGGGTTGGTGCTCCTAGTGGTGGATTATGGAAAACAACAGATGGAGGAAATAATTGGAATGTTTTAACAGATGAAAATTTAGTATTGGGTGTGAGTGATATTGCAATTCCTTCAGATTATGCCACTTCAAATACCATTTATATTGCAACTGGCGACAGAGATGGAGGTTCTGCTCAAACCCTTGGTGGAGGAAACAGAGGAGATAACAATACGATCGGTTTTTTGAAATCTACTAATGGTGGAAACACATGGGTGCGTGCTGGTTCAATTAATGTTTCAGATCGTCGATTATCCGGGTTCATACGTATTCATCCTGATAATGATTTAATACTTTATGCCGGAGTTGATAATGTTGTATATAAATCAATAGATGGAGCTGCCAGTTGGGGATATTTAGTTTATAGTGCAAATGATTATGTAATTGATATGGAGTTTAATCCATCAAATCCTGAGATTATTTACTTGGCAACAAAGTCTTATGATAGTGCACAAATAATCAAAACAACTAACGGTGGGGGCAAATTGGACAGTTTCACACAAATTCGAATCCTCTGATAGAAGGATTGAGTTAGCGGTTAGTCCAAACGACCCCAAGCATAGTGTATGCAGCTGTTACAAACTCAAGTGGAGGATTAAGTGGTGTTTATAAATCAGATGATAATGGCGATACTTTTAGTCAGGTCTTTGATGGTGATATAAGCGGGCAATAGTATATTTGGATATTATAGTGATGGAAGCGGTGATAATGAAGGACAAGGAAATTATGACCTGGCATTGGCAGTTTCTCCTGCTGATGTTAATACATTGTATATAGGCGGGATTAATACTTGGAAATCTACTGATGGAGGTATTACATGGGTAATAAATAATATGTGGACCTCTCATTCTAACTATAATATGACAGATCCGAAAGCACCATCTGTTCATGCAGATAAACATGTTCTAAAATTTCAAAATGCAACAACCTTATTTGAAGGAAATGATGGTGGAATTTATAAAACAACGGATGCTGGACTAACCTGGACAGATTTAACCAATGGAATTACAATTAGTCAGATATACAGATTAGGTGTTTATGCGGGTTCTCCAGATACCGTAATTACAGGTTTACAGGATAATGGCTCCAAACTTTTTTATAATGGAAATTGGGCTGATGTAACCGGAGGAGATGGGATGGAATGTTTTAATTGATTATACTGATTCGAGAATTCAATATGGAACCTATATAAATGGGCAAATATCAAGAACAACTAATTTATGGGCAAGCTCAACAGATATTTATGAAAATATTGGCGATGGGTACATTAGAAGGTGCTTGGGTACACTCCTTACATTATTGATCCTTTCGACCATAAAACGATTTATGTTGGTTATCAGGATGTTTGGAAATCGACAGACATGGGTGATACTTTTACAAAAATATCAACCATAGAAACGGCTAATAATATTAGATCTATGGCCATTGCCCCATCAAATAATCAGGTAATATATATAGCCGATAGATCTCATATTTGGGTTACAAAAGACGGAGGTACAAATTGGACTAATATTACTGGAGTTTTGCCCGTTGCCACGAACAACATTACTTATATTGCGGTTAACGCGCATGATCCAAATATAGCCTGGATTACTTTTGGTGGCTATGACGGTAATCGAATTTATCAAACCATAAATGCAGGCCAAAGTTGGTCGAATATTTCAGGTACATTGCCTAATTTACCTGTATTTACTGTTGTACAAAATAAACTGGCAGTAAATGAAACTCATTTATATGCGGGTACTGACAGGGGTGTTTATTTTAAAGAAGATAATGCTGATTGGGTTTTATTTAGCTCAGGACTTCCTAATGTTATGGTTACCGAATTGGAGATTTATTATAACGAAGATATTCGTGAAAATAGTCGTTTAATTGCAGCAACTTATGGTCGTGGTTTATGGCGTTCGGATTTAAAAAATGCACCATTGCTCAATTTGGATGCAGGGATCACAAGTATCATAGATCCGATAAATCAAAATTATTGTGGAACTCAAAATATTATTCCTAAGATTGAGATCAGAAATTATGGAACAGATATATTAAACAGCCTGACGATTAGTTATCAAGTTGATGGAGGAACAGTTGTATCAAAAAACTGGACAGGGAGTTTAGCTAATAGCCAGGTTGAGACTGTTGAACTTACAGGTATTT
Organism: Bacteroidales bacterium; assembly: GCA_963674935.2. Taxonomy (GTDB): domain Bacteria; phylum Bacteroidota; class Bacteroidia; order Bacteroidales. The sequence continues at coordinate 503,076 of CAXXWZ010000002.1, read as the reverse complement.
CTCCTAATATTGGCTCTCACACTTTAAGCGTTTCTATTTCTAATGTAAATGGAGGATCAGATGAAAATCTGAATAATAATAATATAACTGTTAGTTTTAAGGTAACAGATGATGATTTTTAGTTTCCCTTATTCCGAAGGATTTAATGATGAGTTGATTTCGGCTTGCTGGTCCTGGGAAGTTGTTACTGATAATTCAGGAGCAGATTCTCCCATTATTTCCTTTGTTACATCAAGTGTCAATCCTAGTGCTGTTCCATTCGAGAGGTTCTCATATGGTTCTTTTTAATTCATACGATTGTGATGAGGGAGATCAGGCCAGACTCATTAGTCCTGTATTATCAACGATTAATAATACAGGTGTAACCATTAACTTTGAATGGTATGAGAATAATGATTGGGATATTTATAAGGATAGTTTAACATTGCAATGGTCGTTAGATGGATCGAGTGTGGAATGATGGACAAAACTTATTACAGGGTAAGTGAAACCAATTCCGGTTGGATTGAAAAATCTTACGAATTACCAAGTGAAGCCATAAATCAAGCTTCAATTTATATTGGATTTTTATTTCAATCAGCCTATGGAAATAATTGTTTACTTGATAACCTTGTTATTTCTGCATCATCAACTGAGTCCTTAACAACAGGAACTATAACAGGTTCGCCCTTTGCAGTTTCTACCATATCAGGTGTAAACATAAATATACCTTTTACTTCAATCGGAACATTTTCAACAAATGAATACACTGCTTATTTGTCGGATGAAACCGGTGATTTTTCTAATGAAATTGCGATAGGTGCTTTAACTTCTAATGAAAATTCAGGCGTTATTCAGGCAACCATACCTGCCAACACTTTAGCAGGGAACTCTTATAAAATAAGGGTTAAATCAAGCAATCCGGCCTTGGTTGGATCTGAGAGTAATAGCTTTGAAATAATCAATGCTACTTCATCAGTTACAATAGGGAACATTAACGGATCACCATTTACTGTTTCTCCTGTACAAGGTGCTGTAGTGAATATTCCCTTTAACATAAGTGGGGGATTTACTACTAATACTTTTACCGCATTTTTATCTGACATGAATGGCAATTTCAGTAATGAAGTTCAAATTGGAACGCTAAACTCAGATACAAATGGAGAGATTTTTGGGTTAATTGAAGCCAATACGCCAAGTGGTAATGGTTATAAAATCAGGATAAAGTCGAGTAATCCAATAATAACAAGTAATGAAAGCGATGCTTTAATCGTAAATTTAGATGACGTTAGGCCTACAGTTACCTTGTCGGCATCGGTTGATAATCCAACCAATATTTCGCCTATTGAAATTTCAATTGTATTCAGTGAAGCCATATCTGGGTTTGATATATCAAAAATAAATGTGTCCAATGGGACTAAAGATAAGTTCACCATATTAGGTAATTCATCATTTAAATTTGAATTAAGTCCGGTTATTGACGGTGTGGTTAGTGCTGAAATTTTGGAGGGTGTAGTTAATGACGGAGTTGGAAATACCAATACAGCCTCAGAAAAATGGACTACAACTTATATACAGGCTTTAGGCATTGAAGATTTCACAAAAGAAGGGATTTTAATATTTCCAAATCCCGTAAGTCATCAATTAAATATCGAATTTGGGAAAAATCATAAGAAAATTAACCTGAAACTGATTGGTATTGGTGGCAAAATATACACCAATGTTGTACTCTTAAATGCGAGTAATTATAGATTGGATGTTTCACATTTATCTAATGGAATCTATATCATTCAATTAAATATTGATAACAAGCTTTTAAACGCACGAATATTGAAACAGTAAAACTGATATTCAATCTTGAATTTGTTTATGCGGAATCAATCATTAGATTGAATCGGGTTTTATAATGTAAAAGGTACCGTTTTAAAGGATGTGGCAGCAGTTTTCGGTTATAAAAAGTGGTAAAAAAAAGGAAATTAGTTGCCATTTCTATTCTCAGGTTGAGCAAATAGTTCATCATACTATATCTTTTCTTAGCCTAATAATTCAAAGTTTTAAACTTTATTTGAAATTTAGGCAATTTGCCTAGAATTAAGACTGTATTTATACCCTACCTTTATTTATTCTCAATATTGAGATTAATTAGACTCGGAAAAACAACTGCCATGAATACTGCATACAATGGAAATATTGCTTATTTCAGTTTTAAAAACATGATACATATTTTAACAAAAACTAAGGTTGATGAGAAGTGCAAATGTTATCGGTGTGGACATGTTTCAAATGTAAAGATAAAGTATTGTACCAGATGCGTTGAGGATGGTTTCCAAATTCGCATGATTAAAATGATGGAAAAATAAACACTCGGTTAAACTGTAAAATAAAAAAAATGAAATTTCATTATCAAGAACTAATTGACAGGTATAACTACAAAGATTTCTCTGAAGAAGAGTTGGAATTGTTCTATTTGTCGCTTGAATTTAATCCACAACTTCGGAGAGAATTTGATTTTTATATTAAGCTGAAGTACTTTATTACAGATGGACAAGTTGAAAAAGTTAAAGCGTTTCTTCAACAACATCAATTGATTTAAAAAAATTAAAACATGCTTTTTACAATAATCATTTTATATATTATCAAAATATCAAAGAGGTTAATCATTTAATCAAACCCATAACCATTTCTGAAATAGCCAATGATGCAGTTAATCCGGGTGATTCAATTCCAATTAAATTGATAAATCCGGGATAGCCTTTTTCTCTTTCTTCCATAATGTAAAAATCTTTGAAATTTTCTCCTTTCTTTTGAATTTTTGGGCGTAATCCGGCCATTTCGGGGCTTAGATCATCCTTCTCCAAGAAAGGTAAAAATCGCTTTACCGATTCATAAAAAATTTCTTTTCTGTGATGATCAACTTTGTAATCATAAATATTTTCATCTAAATAAAGAGCGTCAGGACCCAACTTAACTCCCCCACCTAAATCAACAGTAACATGAATTCCCAAGGCAACCATATGCGGGTCGGGAACAGGGTAAACCAATCGGCTTACTAATTTGTTTTTAGGTGGATTGATACTAAAATATTGTCCCTTACAAAACTGAATTTTTAATTCCTCATTACTAATACCAAGCATTCCGGCAACCAGATCTGATTCCAGCCCAGCAGAATTAATCACATACTTGGAGCTAAAAGAATAAGTTGAACCATCTGGTTCTTTTAGCATAATTTCATAACCGCTATCAAGCTTTTTGATACCCACAACTGTATTTCCATAAGCCATTTCTGTACCATTATTCACTGCCAGCGTTTCTAATTGTTTCATGTAGGAATGCGATTCAATTACTCCTGTTGAAGGAGAAAATAAAGCTTTCAGCGCAAAAATATTGGGCTCATAATCTTTAATCTGTTCTTGATTTAAAAAGACCAAATCATGTACCCCATTATTATTTGCTTTTTGCTTGATCTCTTCAAGAATGTGAATTTCATGCTCAGACGTAGCAACAATTAATTTTCCACATTTTAAATGTGGAATTTGATATTTTTCACAAAATTGATACAATAAATTTTTACCCTCAACACCAAGTTTTGCTTTTAAACTTCCCTTTGGGTAATAAATGCCGGCATGAATTACTTCGCTGTTTCGGCTACTTGTCTCTTGACCAAAGAGCTTATTTCTTTCAATTACATAAATAGAATTATGAGATTCTGAAAGTTTAGCTGCTATTGCCAAACCTACCACTCCAGCACCAATAATGGTAATTTTTGAATCGAACATTAAATTATAAAAGAATTTGGCCAAATTTAGTAAAAACAGAAAAGGCAACCTAAGAACTGTCGTTTCATTTAAAGGCCTGTTTTGTGTCGAACTATTTTAGAACAACTGAATTTTTAAACTTTCTGAAGATTAATTTTAAAATGAATAAATTTGTATGATGAACCCATTGGAATTATAAGGGATATCTCATTCGAATAATAACTACATGATTTGATTTTCAATAATTAAAAAGGATGAAAGGCTATATACATGTTTATACAGGTAATGGTAAAGGAAAAACAACTGCAGCTTTTGGTTTAGCAATGCGCGCTGTAGGGGCATCAAAGAAGGTTTTTATAGCGCAATTTGTCAAGGGCAAAATGTATTCTGAAATTAAAACTGCCCAACAATATTTACAAACCATTGTCATAAAGCAATATGGCTTAGGTTGCTTTATTGAGAAAACTCCTACCGAAGAAGATATTCGTGCAGCACAAAAGGGACTTGACGAAGTAACTCAAATTATTTCTTCTGAATACTACGACATGGTCATTCTCGATGAAGTATTCATCGCTTTATTCTATAAACTTTTTAAAACAGAAGAAGTCATTAGAATAATGAAGACAAAACCAGCGAATCTTGAACTCGTTCTCACAGGTAGATATGCCCCACAAGAAATTATTGATCTTGCTGATTTAGTAACTGAGATGAAAGAAATTAAGCATTACTACAATCAAGGAATTGAAGCTAGAGAGGGGATTGAATATTGAGATTAATTTTGAAATACAAGAGTATATTGAAGTAGAATACCCATCATGGAAACACTAAAAAATGAAATTTTAAATTGTACAGCATGTAATTTGCACAAAACAAGAAATCACGCTATTTGGGGAGAAGGCAATTTTAATGCAGAAATAATGGTAATTGGCGAAGCTCCTGGTGCTGATGAAGATAGAATAGGTCGGCCTTTTGTAGGTAAGTCTGGTCAGTTACTCGACAAAATATTTGAAGCATGTGGGTTTAACCGAGAGCAACATATTTTTATTAGCAATATCGTAAAATGTAGACCTCCGGCAAATAGAACCCCTTCAGATGAAGAAGTAAAAGCTTGCTTTCCATACCTACTCAAGCAAATTGAATTGGTAAATCCTAAAATAATTATCCCACTTGGAGCAACAGCTTTAAAACGCTTGTTCAATAACCAAAGCCTTAAAATTACAAAATTGCGTGGCGATTGGATGCAATGGGAAGACCGATTGGTAATGCCTGTTTTCCATCCTTCTGCTTTGTTGCGAAATCCTAATTTAAAAAAAGATACTTGGGAGGACTTTAAAAAAGTGGTGTTTAAATATCGTGAGTTGGTTGATTCAAAACATTATTCGGCACATATTTGATAAGATATTTTACGAAAAAATAAAAACAGATTGAGTATGAAAAGATTTGTAATTTGGGTTAAAAACAAATTGAATAAGAAGAATCTTATTATTTGGGGTATCGGTTTTGTTGCTCTTTTTTTGATTGATGTTCTGGTTGAAGCCGTTTTATTGCCTCATTGGGGATTAAACCATACGGATAAAAATGATATTTATTTTAAGGTATGATGGGTAGCTGTTGGGATTTGGTTTTTGTTTGGATTATTACTCTTAAAGTACATTGAAAGAAAAAAAACAACGGAGAATTAAAATAAAAAATTCCCACTAAAAAGGTATTAGGGATCAGGTTTAAAATTTGGGTCAAAAAGAGTAAAAACAAAAAAAGCAACCTTGTGGCTGCTTTTTCTCTTTTTTTGCTCCCCCTATTATAAGAAGTTGCAACCAAAACTTAATGTTTTGGTGATGGAAGTTTAAGGATATTCATCTCAAAATTAATATAGCCTAAATGCACAACGGGTCATATATTACTTTTTATGTTAGTAATTATTTTTGATTATCAGAGTAATTAAAAGTGTGCCTTAGATCAATAGTCAATGTTAGATTATTTTTAATTATTAACTGTAAAAAATTTATCAAATAATGTACCCCCAATCATTCAATATAACAACAGTATATTGATAATTGTACTTAAATTTTGTCATTTTGACATATGCCAAGAGTAATTAGCCACTAATAATTGGAAGGGTATCAACATTTTTACTCATCTCTTTTTGAATCTCTTGTAAATATCAAAGGGGAAAAATGAATTTTTTTTGATTTATTTGGTATTTAAAAATATGTTTATATATTTACATACAAATTAAAATTAGTCTAAATAAAAATAATAATTAAATTTAATATGAAAAAAGTAAAACTAATTGCTATTGCAGCCCTACTAAGCATCGCCTTTACAAGCAATGCAGCGGGAGGGAAGGTAACGCTTAGGCACAATGGTAATATTATTAAGGTTTCTATAAATGCACTTGGGGCGCATCTTGCGCAAGGCGATGTTCAAGTGTTTCAATTCAATGGAGAATGGTTGTCAGTGGATGAAATTGAAGTAATTCTTGCTGCTGATGGCTATATTTTTGATGGTATTGATGAAAATGGAAATGTAATGTATCATGACGGTGTTAATAATGAAGGAGGAACCGGTGGCGTAATCGGTGGATAAACCACACACTAAGAATAACTGAATTAAAAATGAAATCTCGGAGCTTGGACTTACTTCGACTCGGCTTTGCCTCGCTCAGCATAAACTTCTCGTCCAAAATGCTTTAAAACAAAAAAGAGTAACCGAAATGGCTACTCTTTTTGATTTTGCTCCTCTTCTTGGACTCGAACCAAGGACCCTCTGATTAACAGTCAGATGCTCTAACCAGCTGAGCTAAAGAGGAATTTCACTAAAAAGTGCGGCAAAGATAATATAAGATTTTTAAATCTCAATATTTTTGAACGAAAAATTTAATGATTTTTTGTTATGAGATCATTTTGAGGCGACTAATCTCTACGTCCTTAAGAAAACGCCACTTCCCACGAGGGACATCTTTTTTTGTTAGTCCTGCAAACGAGACCCTATCCAACCGCACAACGTCGTAGCCTAAGGTCTCAAATATTCTTCTTACAATTCTATTTCTACCGGAGTGTATTTCTATCCCAATTTGCTTTTTATCTTTGCCCCCTTCGGCATAGGCAATTTTATCAACTTTAATTACACCATCTTCAAGTTCTATACCTTCGGCAATTTTTATGTAATCTTCTTGTGTAAGTTGTTTATCTAGAATAACATGATATAGTTTTTTTATGCCATGTTTTGGATGAGTAAGTTTTTTTGCCAACGCTCCATCATTAGTGAATAGTAGCAAACCAGTGGTGTTTAAATCCAATCTCCCTACCGGAAAGATTCGTTCCTCACAAGCATTTTCAATAAGCTTCATTACAATTTTTCGCTCAAAAGGATCTTCAGTTGTAGTGATATAACCCTTGGGTTTATTGAGTAAAAGATAAACCAGTTTTTCAGCAGTAAGAACCTTTCCTTTATATTCAACTTTATCTGTTGGATTAATTTTTGTTCCCAATTCGGTAACCACTTCCCCATTAATTTTGATGACACCTTCTGCAATCAATTCGTCCGCATCTCTGCGCGAGCATACGCCTGCATTGGCTATAAATCTATTTAACCTAATTGGTCCTGACTGAATTGGCTTAGGTGGTGTAATAATTTTTGACTCAGCCTTTCTTGATTTAACAGGCTTCTCAGCTTTTCGATCTGAAACTTTGGTCTTCTCTTTAATTTGTTTTTTCGAAGGTCTTATAAACTTAGAAAAGTCTCCATGCTTTCCGGAACCACTATTTTTTTTTATTGGCATCTTAAAAATTTAGCTGCAAAGTTATAACTATTCTAAAAACTTATTTCAGATTTTGTTTTATCATTGTTATGTAATCAGTGTTTGTAAAAAGAATCACTGCCATTAGCCTATGGCTATTGGCTTTTAATAGTTCTAATAGCTAAAGGCTAAATACTTAAAGCTAATAAATTGCTTAAAATATTAAGTGTTAGAGCCTACTCTTATGATGAAAAAATGCTTTAAAGAGTTGGGTAAAAAGCATTTTCAATGTGATGAATTTCTGTTTCGCTCTGAGTTATAACTACCGCAACAATATCAAATCTGGTTTCAAGGTCGCTGTTAGTCTGCATAATATAAGCATGAGCTGCTTTAATTAAAAAGCGTTGTTTGGTTCTGGTAACAAAAACTTCAGGTTCACCATAAAACCTGCTACTCCGAGTTTTTACCTCTGCAATTACAAGGATTTTATCATCGGTGGCGATAATGTCAATTTCATTTTTACCAAACCGCCAATTGGTTTTAAGGATTTTATAATTTTTTTTTCTGAGGTATTGGAGGGCGAGTTCTTCTCCTTTTGTTCCCAAATCGTTGTGATCGGCCATAGGTTTAAATATTTAGTTAAAATCAATAATGACTTTATCCTTAATACTTAATTTTATCTTTCGTCCCAAAATCAGGGCTCTGTTATCCAATGAATGACCTGCCGGAAATGCATAACAAACCGGATAATCAAACTCCGCTACTGTACACCGAATAATTTCGTAAGCGTTTTCTCCAAAAGGAATTTGGTTGTCGTTCATCTCCGTCATGCCACCTACGATGAGCCCAGCTAAATTATTTAGATGGCCTGACCTTTTTAAGCTAAGCATCATCCGATCGATGTGGTAAAGGTATTCATCCAAATCTTCCAGAAACAAAATTTTACCATCAGTGTTGAGATCAGATTTGCTTCCCTTTAGGGTATGAATTAATGAAAGATTTCCTCCAATTAATTCAGCTTCGGCCTCACCTGTTTTGTTGAATGGATGAGCTTTAATCTCATATTGTAATGGTTTACCAAACAATATATTTTTTAAAGATTCTTTTGATTCAGGAGTCATTTTACCAAAATTAAGTGGCATGATTCCATGAATGGTCTCAATTTTACAATTAGTATAAACATGAGAATGAATGGCTGTAATGTCACTAAACCCAATCAGCCATTTGGGAGACTCAATAAATTTCGTCCAATTAATTTGATCAACAATTCGGATAGTCCCGTAACCTCCTCTTGCAAAAATTATGGCCTTAATGTTAGGATCATCAAGCATGGCTTGAAAATCTGAAGCGCGTTCTTCATCGGTTCCTGCAAATTGATTATCTACCTTAAAAAGATTTTTGCCATAAACAATTTCTAAGCCTAAATGATTAAAAAAATGGGTTGCATCTTTCAGTTCGTCTAAATCTATTTTTCTAGCCGAAGCCACAAGCCCTATTTTGTCCCCTTTTTTTAAGTAATTCGGTGTAATCATAAAATTATTTTTTGCTTAAAATATGCTGTTTTATTCTCCAAATGCAGGATTGCAGGAATGAAACAATTCCTTAACTTTGCCGAAGTTACTGGAAAAAATTTGAAAATGGAACACGATCAATCAAAATTCAAACGCTACACCATTACCTCGGCATTGCCTTATGCAAATGGCCCTATTCATATTGGTCATTTGGCGGGGGTTTATATTCCTGCGGATATTTATACCCGATACTTGAGAATGAAAGGAAAGGATGTTGTGTTTATTGGAGGCTCTGATGAGCATGGTGTTCCGATTACAATCAAAGCCCAGCAACAAGGTGTAACGCCTCAGCAAATTGTGGATAAATATCATGGCATTATAAAAAAATCATTTGAAGATTTTGGAATTTCATTTGATGTTTATTCTCGTACTTCGAATAAAGTACATCATGATACAGCTTCTGAGTTTTTCAAAACACTTTATGATAAGGGTGAATTTATTGAACAAACAAGCGAGCAATTTTACGATCACGATCAAAACCAATTTTTAGCCGATCGATACATTACAGGAACATGTCCGCATTGTGGAAATGAGAATGCTTATGGTGACCAGTGTGAGAATTGTGGAACGACACTCAGTGCCACGGAATTAATTAATCCTAAATCTGCACTAACAGGAAATACCCCTCAGTTAAAAGAAACAAAACATTGGTATTTACCATTAGATAAGTACGAAGATTGGTTAAGAGAGTGGATTATTGAAGGCCACAAAAATGATTGGAAATCGAATGTTTACGGTCAGTGTAAATCGTGGATTGACCAAGGTTTGAAACCAAGAGCAGTAACACGTGATTTAAATTGGGGCGTAAATGTTCCAATAGACGGCGCCGAAGGTAAAGTGCTTTATGTATGGTTTGATGCACCCATAGGTTACATTTCGGCAACCAAGGAATGGGCCACTGAAAAAGGGGTTGCTTGGGAACCTTATTGGAAAGATGAAACCACTAAAATGCTTCATTTTATTGGGAAAGATAATATTGTATTTCATTGCATCATTTTCCCTTCCATGTTGAAACGTGAAGGAACTTATATTTTACCGGAGAATGTTCCTGCAAATGAATTCTTGAATTTAGAAAATGATAAAATTTCTACCTCACGAAATTGGGCGGTTTGGTTACATGAGTATTTAGAAGAATTTCCTGGCAAACAGGATGTGTTGCGATATGTTTTATGCGCCAATGCTCCAGAAACTAAAGATAATGATTTTACATGGAAAGATTTTCAGGCTAGAAATAACAACGAATTATTGGCCATATTTGGCAACTTTGCAAACCGCACATTGGTTTTAACCAAAAAGTATTTTGGAGGTGTTGTACCGGAACTTGGAACGTTAAATGAATTGGATAAAGCTGCGTTTAAAGAACTAAGTGAATTTCCTGCCAAAATTAGTTCTAGTTTGGAGCAATATCGTTTTCGTGAAGCTTTGAATGAATTCATGAATTTGGCCCGATTAGGAAATAAATACCTAACTGAGGCTGAGCCATGGAAAATATTTAAAACGGATGTAGAGCGTGTTAAAACCATCCTGAATGTGTCATTGCAAATCTGTGCCAACTTAGCTGTATTAGCAGAACCATTTCTTCCTTTTACCGAAAAAAAATTAAGTGAAATGTTAAATCTTGGTAAATTGAAATGGGAGGATACAGGAGCGGCTAATTTGCTTTTAAGTGGTCACCAACTTAACGAACCAAGTTTGCTGTTTGAAAGAATAGAGGATGAGCAAATTCAGGCTCAAATTCAAAAATTATTGAATACCAAAGCAAAAAATGAAGAAAATAAAGTAAAGGTAAATCCTCAGAAAGAAGATATTAGTTTTGATGACTTTGTAAAATTAGATATCAGAACAGCAACCATCATTGAAGCTGAAAAAGTACCTAAAACAAAAAAACTTTTAAAATTAGTAGTGGACACAGGCATTGATAAACGTAACATTGTATCTGGCATTGCGGAGTTTTACAAAGCTGAAGAAATTATTGGACAAAAAGTAAGCGTTTTAGTAAATTTGGCTCCTCGAAAATTGAAAGGCATCAATTCTGAAGGAATGATTTTAATGGCAGAAAATACCAAAGGTGAACTTTGTTTTGTTCAACCTTCGGAAGATTTTAATAACGGAAGCGAAATTAAATAAATGATTATTTTAGAATGAATAATGATTAATAAAATGGATTGAATTAGTTTTAATATTTTACTTTCACCATTTGAAATTCTTCATTAATCATTTGACATTAAACATTAATCATTTAAAATGGCCTCATAGTTCAAGGGATAGAATAGAAGTTTCCTAAACTTTAGATCCAGGTTCGAGTCCTGGTGAGGCTACAAAGAGCGAAATCCAATTCATTTTTGGGTTTCGTTTTTTTATATGGAGGAATCTGTCGTGCGAAGATTCTAAACTTCGCACAGCCTTAGATTTCCGATGTCAAATTTTAAATTGAATATTTAATATTCCATATTGAAAATTACGACTATTCTTTCGGCATAATTTTATTCATTGCTTTATCAATAATGCTCTGAATTTCTTTACTTGATTTATCACCCCCAATCTCAGATTTAATTTCCATTAAATTCTGAAAAATATTTTGTTGTTCAATCATTTTATCTTGTTCATGCAAAGTTTGCATGTTTAGTATTTTTTGTTTGCTAGCATCGTCTTGTTTTCCTATAAATAAAGATTCAACTGCCCAAACAATCCGGTTTAAGATGCGATAAACCAATGATGCGGAGAACCCTCCCAACATGGCTAACAGCGGGATAGTCAAATGCATGCCTTTACCCTCACCTAAATTTATTTCACCTGCTGCCGGAATAATAACAGCAAGCATTAATCCAGCAATAATTCCCAATAACAATCTAATCCAATATGAACCTTCATATTTTGGATCGTAGGTTCCTTCTACAATGAATTTGTTAGCCTGAAATAAATTGCTGAAACAACCACCTAATGAGGCTGCAGCAATGATGAAAAATAAATTGTATAATAAATTGATTCCATCATTATTTAAAACCCCTTTTGATAAACTTTCTCCATCAACATTTGATGACAAACTAATAAGTACAAATATGATTAGTGAAATGATAGTTGTGGCCATTAATCTTCTGACTAAACGAACGGGCCCTAAAAAATTAAGCCATTTGCCTTTTTCTGATTCCTGAAAAAGTAACAGAATTGTTTTAGGTAGAGCCGGAACTACCTTTTGCGATAATTGCTTATGGATTAATAAAATTTCTTCATTGGTTATTTTTATTTGTTCAGGATTTTTTACATCAACATCCAGCAGTTTTTCACTTGATACTGGTATTGGTTTTCCCTCAGCTGCCAGATATTTAATCATGGCTACCGCTTGATCGATTAATTTATTTTTTAAGGAGCGATTCATAATTTTGGATATTGGTCAATAATAAATAAATGCGTCAATTGTAGGGAGGATTAATACTTTGGCAAATATTAATTTTTAACTGGCTGGTCTTAACCAAATTAAAAATGAAAGATAGTAAATTATTTAGTGAGATTAAATAATTATTCTTTATTAAACAAAAAAACTCCCCCAGAAGGGAGAGTTTCTTTTTATTCAGAATTAAAATTAAATTCTTATTTTTCAATTAATTCATAACCATCTTTTTTGCCTTTTTCCATTTGTGAAATACCGTATTTCATCCAATAAGGCATTGGTTTTCCTTGTAAATAATGATCGAAAAACTGCATTTTTCTTACAGATAAATCTTGTCTGTTTGGGCGCTTACGCAAATTATGATCTTCGTTATTATAACTTACCATCCATGCTGGTTTATCCAATCTTCTTAATGCATTGATAAACTCAATCCCTTGGTACCAAGGAACGGCTCCATCTTCATCATTATGCATAATCATTAATGGGGTATTAATTTTAGGAACAAAGAATAAAGGCGAATTTTCAATGTACTGAATTGGTTTTTCCCAAAGGGTTCCTCCAATACGACTTTGTGTTTTTTCGTACTGAAAAGCCCTATTCATACCAGATCCCCATCTGATACCACCATAAGCGCTGGTCATGTTTACAACAGGAGCTCCTGAAAATGCACAGGCAAATAAATCTGTTTCTGTTACTAAATAAGCTATCTGATAACCTCCCCATGATTGACCATCGAGACCTAATCTATCCGGATCGATATACTCAAATTGATCAAGCATAGCGTAAGTTCCACTTACAACTGCGTTGTAAGCACTATGCCCGGGATAGCCAATTTTGTAAGGAATATCTGGTACAAAAATGAGGTATTCATTACTTACTGCATAGGTTCTGTTTATGGTTGAAGCGCTAGGAGCCGGAGGCATATACCTATGAATTCCATCTGTACTTCTTTCGTAGAAATAGGCAATCATTGGATATTTTTTATTGGGATCAAAATTTTCTGGTTTATACATTAAACCCTGAAGCATTTGCCCGTCAAATGATCTCCATTCAACCAATTCAACTGTTCCCCAATTAAAATCTTTTTGTTCGGGATTGGTATTAGAGATCTTGATTGGATTATTCAGTCTTAAATCACTGATTTGTATTTCAGGATATTGCTCAAAAGTTCCTCGCTGCCAAATCACTTTATCTGCTTCTTTGGCTTTTTGAAAACCTGTATAGGAATAATCGCCCATATCAATTTTTACAGGATCTTTAGCTTGATTTGCTTTAATGGTAAATAACCCTGCCTGTTTTGAATAATAATTAAATGCATTTAAGTACATTGTTTCTTTGACTTCGATTTCTTGAATATCACGTGAACCATACCCATATCTGCCACCTCCACCAGAGGCTGGTTCAAGAGAAAAATACCTGAAACGAATATTGTTTTTACGACCATATCCATTGGTAAGATTAACAGCTTTTTCAGCACCTGTCACATCAATTTTCCATATATCATAGCGATCATAAAGAAGTACATATCTTTCGCCTTTTATCCAACCAGCGATTCCATGTGCACTTGGTTCACTTGGAGAGTCATGCAGTTCATTATGGAATGGAACACCTATATTTATTGTAAGATCTTTAACTTCTCCACCTGAAGTTGGTTTAACTTTCACTGAACGGGACTTGATACACCAGAAAAGTACATATTTACCACTTGGAGAAATCTCAACATTAGAAGCTGCTTTTTCGAGCAGTAAACTAGCAGATCCTGTGTTAACATCAACCAGATAATAGTCACCATACCTGTTAGAATCCCAGGAAGTTTCTTTTCTATATTTTAGATTTGATGATCCAAGTGCTAAATCTCCATCCTTCTTTTGTAATAATCGTATGCTTGGCATATCAAGAGTTGCCAATTGAACCATTTTGGCTTCGTTAATATGATAAACAGCCTGGTAGGTTCTGTTCTCTTCAGATCTTAACTGAACTTTTTGCTGAGGTTGAAGCAAAGGATCGTTATATGACCAGATGTCGAGACTGTATTTTTCATCATCTAAGAGTGTGTCTTTTGCTTCTTCGACTGGCTTTTGTGCTGTTCCAAAAAATAAACGGGTTCCATTTTCCGAAAAGCTTAAATTTCCATTTTCACTCACTGACCAATCAGAGATCATCCCTTGAGTTCCCATGTTAACTATGTTCACAGCGTCAGCGTGATTAGAGAGGAATAAATCATAAACCTTAACTTTAGATGTATCAGTACTGAAAATGAATGCGACTTTATCGCCATCCTTGTTTAACGACAATTGTTTCAAATCTCCAATTTCATTAAAAATTTCTTTGGTTTGTTCGGTCTTAGTATCAAATACATTAACTGTGAAATGATCTAGTTTAGCTGTATCTGTAACGGCTTGTACAAAGCTAATTATGTTACCATTTTTTGCTACTTCGTATTCAACCACATCTTTAAATGAATGTTCTTTTTCGGATGTTGGATTTAAAATAACCAACTCAGTACCTTTTGATTTAGGTGTTTTGTCGGGCTTTTTTGTTGGCTTTTTGGGGGTTTCTTCTTTTTCGGTTTCTGGTTTTTTTTCTGTCTCTTTTTCTTTTAAATAGGCCATCCAACTTTGATCTTCTTCTGCCACCTTAAAAGACTTAACTTCTTCAATTAGCTTAACTTCACCAGTTTTTAAATTTTTAATCCCAAGGCTATTCTTTGGCATTTCATCTTTTTTCTTTTTGTCTTTTTTTGCTTGACGTGTATCCGCATATGTTGGCTTAACTAAAAAGGCAATAAAGTCATTTTTAGGTGAAATATTTGCGTTAAAGCCTCTGGCAATTGAATCGAGCGAATTATTTTTTGCATTAAAAAAATACATCCAACTATCGCCTTGTTGGGGATTAATTTCATAGTTTACCCAATTTCCATTATTCGAAATTTGAGAACGTCCAATACTTTTCCATCCATCGTAATCAGAATGTTGTATCGCTTTTTTTTGTGCTGATAAACTTAAGCTTATCAAAAGAAAAATTAAGGGTAGTAGTTTTCGTATGTTCATGGCTATTTTTAATTGATTATAGATGAGATAAATATACAAAACATGCTAAATCTACAATTTTAAATTGTCGATAATATTATATGTTTAATAGAAATATAGATTAATTACGGCTATTCTAGTTATTCAAAGATTAAAAAAGAAGGGAAAATTTTTTATGAATTGAGAAATAGTGTTATAACCTTAATTGTTCTTTTTTATAAGTTTGGAAATTCCACCGCCTCTAGTTCCGAACCAAATATTATCATCATCATCTACAGCAATTGATGTAACATAGTTTTCGGCCAATCCATCATCACGATTATAATTAGTGAAGTTAATGCCATCAAACATGGTTACACCAAACAGGGTTCCAAACCACATATTCCCAGACTGATCTTCAGCTATGGCATGAACTTCATTAAAAATAATTCCAATATCCTGATTATAGGTTACCCAGGTAGCTCCATCAAAAACGGAGACTCCTCCAAGCGTTCCTATCCAAACTTTATTTTGTGAATCGATAAAAATTGTGAATACATAATCATTCA
Organism: Bacteroidales bacterium; assembly: GCA_963674935.2. Taxonomy (GTDB): domain Bacteria; phylum Bacteroidota; class Bacteroidia; order Bacteroidales. Next base: position 487,067 of record CAXXWZ010000002.1, on the reverse strand, counting down.
ATGAAAGAGACGAGAGGTGAGTTGTCCAATTAGTTTCATCAAATTTTGAGAGCCCGAATTCTGTTCCGAACCATTTGTTATTATTTTGATCAATGGCAATTGATCTAACTTTGTTATTTACGAGTGCAATTTGTTCTTGCTTTTGGAAGGTTGTAAAAGTATTGCTTTTATATCGTGAAACCCCATTGGGCGTGGCAAACCATGCTGTAAAATTATTATCAACAGCAGTTGCATGAACATAATTATCCACTAATCCATTAGCAGTGGTATAGTTAAACCATGAAGTTGCTCTTAAGTTCGAAACACCAAGTGGTGTAGAAAACCATTTGGTATTGGCTTTGTCTACAAAAACATCATGAACACTGTGATAAATTAATCCGTCGTTAACCCGATAAGAAGCCCATGATGATACTCCATCAAAGCTTGATACTCCATACTCAGTTCCTATCCATAAAATTCCATTCTGATCAAAGCTCATGGCAAGCACTTCATTACTTATCAGGCCATCCTTGGTGGTGTATTTGACCCATGAATCTGCATTTACAGGAGGCAGTGGGGTTTTATTTCCACAGGAAACTTGAAAAAGTAAAGTTGTAATAAATAAAATTTTGATAGTTCGATGAGTCATCTGGATATTGTTTATTGTAAAGATAAGTATTTATCTAAAAAATGCATAACCAAACGTTGAACGTTGAATATCAAAAATAGTTATGTTTTTTTGATATTTAATTATCGAGCATAGATTTTATTTTAGCCGATAAGATATCAATGGCTACGTGGTTTTCTCCACCTTGTGGAACAATAATATCCGCATATCGTTTAGTGGGTTCAATAAACTGAAGGTGCATTGGCTTAACATAAGTTTCGTAATGTTTTAAAACTTGTTTAAATGATCGCCCTCTTTCTTCCATATCACGCCAACTGATTCGCATTAAACGATCATCCGCATCTGCGTCAACATAAACTTTAATATCCATGCGTTTACGGAGTGCTTTGTTGGTAAGAATTAAAATACCTTCAACTATAATTACCTTTTTTGGGTGAACCGAAATCGTTTCAGGAAGCCTTGCACATTGCACATAGGAATAGGTAGGCATGGCGATTGATTCGCCTTTTTTAAGTGCATCAATATGATCAATAAGCAAATCAAATTCAATTGAAGAAGGATGATCAAAATTAATCTCTTTTTTTTCTTCAGCAGAAAGATGCCCATTGTCAAAATAATAAGCATCCTGCGAAATGATAGATACTGAATCTTTAGGGATGGCTTGAATGATTTTATTTACAACTGTGGTTTTTCCGGATCCGGATCCCCCTGCAATTCCAATGATCAGCATTAAATTAATTTTGAGGTTTTATAATTTGTTTAAGCAATAAATTTAATGAATTCAAAAGAAACAGGCCTTAATTTTATGATAAAAAAACTAAGGCCTGTTCAAAATTCATTTTTGCTTCATTACATTAGGAAGCTAATTAAAATACCTGCAGCTACTGCAGAGCCAATTACCCCAGCTACGTTAGGTGCCATGGCATGCATTAGTAAGTGGTTATTTGGGTCAGATTTAAGTCCTTCCATTTGAACAACCCTTGCACTATCCGGAACAGCTGATACACCAGCAGCTCCAACTAATGGATTAAGTTTATTGTCGCCTGATAAAAACACGTTCATTAATTTAGCAAACAATACTCCACCTGCCGTAGCAATCATAAACGATATTGCTCCAAGTATAAAAATTAACATTGATTGAGAAGTTAAGAAAACATCGGCCTGAGTTGAAGCACCAACAGTTAATCCTAAAAGTATTACAACAATATCAATTAACGAAGCTCTGGCTGTATCAGCTAAACGACGAGTAACACCACTTTCCTTTAAAATATTTCCAAAAAATAACATTCCAAGTAGTGGTAAACCTCCCGGAGATATAAAGCCGGTTAATAAAAGTCCAACTATTGGAAATGAAATTTTTTCAAGTTTAGAAACAGAGCGTGGAGGCTTCATTCTGATTAAGCGCTCACGTTTTGAAGTAAGCAGTCTCATAATTGGAGGTTGAATAACCGGAACCAATGCCATATATGAATAGGCTGCAATTGCAATCGGCCCAATTAAATTCCGGGTTTGCAACCCATTAATAATTTCACCATTTGCAAGTTTTGAGGATAGGAAAATTGCAGTAGGTCCGTCTGCACCACCAATAATTCCAATTGAAGCTGCTTCAGGTAAATTAAATCCCAAGAATAAGGCACCTAAAAATGTGATAAAAATACCAACTTGTGCGGCAGCTCCAAGCAACATTAATCTTGGGTTTGAGATTAGTGATGAAAAATCTGTCATGGCACCGATTCCAAGAAAAATTAGTGGAGGATAAATTCCTTTAACAACGCCAAAGTAGAGGTAATTTAATACACTCCCCTTTTGATAAATTCCTAATTGTAAATTGATATTATCGGCTTGAAAAAATGGAATGTTTCCGATGATAATTCCAGTTCCAATTGGGATTAGTAAGAGAGGTTCATAATCATATTTTATAGCCAGAAAAATAAAAAGTAAACCAACAAAAATCATAATAATATTTCCTGTTGTAGCATTATTAAACCCTGAATAAGTGAAAAACTTACTAAGTCCTTTTATAGCCCCATCAGAGGTTGAATATTCCGGAGTTTGTTGAGAATTAGAAATTTCAGTTGTAGTACTTTTTTTATCCTGAGAATTTTCATTGAAGCCTGCATTAGCCAATGTTGTGCTCAGAATTGTTAAAAAAGCAATAATTCCAAATACTGTTATAAATCGTTTCATGCTTTATGCTATTTCAATAAGTAAATCGCCCTGAAGAACACTATCACCATTTTGAACTTTAATGGATTTTACAACGCCATCCTTTTCAGCTTTAATCAGATTTTCCATCTTCATTGCCTCATACATCAAGAGCTTGTCATTTTTAGCAACTTCGTCGCCAACACTAACAAAAAGTTGCATGATATTACCTGGCAAGGGTGCAGTAATTTTTGTCACCGTACTTGTTTCTTTTTGAATTTTATGCGCTCCTTTTGGGTTGGCAACATCTTTTCTTACAAGGATCGGTGTTTTAGACTCTTGAGCTGATTTTTGAACTTCTACCTGATATGGCGAGCCATTTACTTCTACTTTTGCTACTCCGTCTTCAAAATACTTAATAATTACATCGTAAGTATTTCCTCTTATTTTAAAATTAAACTTCTTCATTTGTTATTGAAATTATCGTTGAAACTTGCTAATATTATCTCGCTTTGCACCCCATTGTGAATGACCTCTGGAAACTTTTTTAATGGTTATGATATTACTTTCCAAATCGTGAAGCTCATTGAAGAGGTATAAAGCCATACTTATAGCAGCAGTTACTTCACCTGTAATATCAATACTCGGCAAGTCTGCTATTTCATGCCTACCTTCTTTCCGTAATAAATTACGAGCTTTAATTGTTAATATTTTTGAGAAAGTACTAAAAACGAAATAAAGCGTTACCAGAGCTCCAAAAACAATTGAATAACCTACCAAGGTTATAACAATCCCCTCTGGTAAGGATTCGGGTAATGCCATGAGTAAAAATGTATTCATAATAGTTGTATTGGTGATTTATAAAATTAAAGCGGAATATTTGAATGCTTTTTAGGTGGATTTGAATCCTTTTTAGTGGCTAAAATCCTGAGTGCCCTAATAATTCTGAACCTTGTATTTCGAGGCTCAATTACATCATCAATATATCCATATCTTGCTGCTTCGTAAGGGTTTGCAAATTTCTTTCGATATTCTTCTTCTTTTTCTGCAATTAATTTTAATTTCTCTTCCTCATTTGAAATCCCGGAGATTTCTTTTCCTGCTAATATTTCAATTGCACCAGCTGGTCCCATTACTGCTATCTCGGCAGATGGCCATGCATAATTAATATCTCCTCTTAATTGTTTTGAACTCATTACATCATGAGCTCCGCCATATGACTTACGCAAGGTAATAGTAATTTTAGGAACAGTTGCTTCACCATAGGCAAACATTAATTTAGCACCATGAATGATAATTCCTCCGTACTCTTGAGCACTGCCAGGTAAAAATCCAGGAACATCAACTAGCGTTACTATCGGAATGTTAAATGCATCGCAGAATCGCACAAAACGTGCCGCTTTTCTGGAAGAATTAATATCTAAAACACCAGCCAAATAATTAGGCTGATTAGCTACAATTCCAACCGGCATTCCGTCAAATTTTGCAAAGCCGATTACAATATTCTGAGCAAAAGCGCTTTGCACTTCTAAAAACTCATTATTATCAACAATAACATGAATGATGTCTTTAACATCGTATGGTTTGTTAGGGTTATCAGGAATAATTTCATTTAAGCAATCTTCTAAACGGTCGATTGGATCATTGCAATCTGTAATTGGTGGATCTTCTAGATTATTTTGAGGAAGATAACTCATCAATTTACGAAGAATTAAAATTCCTTCTTTTTCATCTTCGGAAACAAAATGAGTAATCCCGGATTTTTTGCTATGAACTTCTGCCCCACCTAAATCTTCGGTTGTAATGGATTCTCCGGTTACAGTTTTAGTAACCTTTGGCCCTGTTACAAACATATAACTGGTATCCTTACTCATTAAAATAAAATCAGTTAGTGCAGGAGAATAAACAGCTCCACCGGCGCAAGGGCCAAAAATGGCAGAAATTTGAGGAATAACTCCGGAAGCCATAATATTACGCTGAAAGATTTCAGCATAGCCTGCCAAACTTCTTACTCCTTCCTGAATTCGTGCTCCTCCACTATCATTAATTCCAATTACTGGTGCACCAACTTTCATCGCCTGATCCATCACTTTGCAAATCTTTTGTGAAAAAGTCTCAGAAAGAGAGCCTCCAAAAACGGTAAAGTCCTGAGAAAAAACATAAACAACTCTGCCATCAATGGTACCATGACCAGTAACCACTGCATCAGAAAGGAATTGTTGTTTCTCCATTCCAAAATCGTGCGAACGATGAGTTACGAACATGTCGTATTCTTCAAAACTTCCTTCGTCCAGTAAAAGTTCAATTCGCTCACGTGCCGTGAATTTTCCTTTACTGTGTTGCGAATCTATACGTTTTAAACCACCACCTAACCTGGCTTCTTCACGCTTATTTAATAATTCTTGAATTTTGTCTTCAATTGCCATTTTAAAATTATTTATTTGTTCTTATCCTCACAAAGTTCTGTTAATACACCCATGGTACTTTTCGGATGAAGAAAAGCGATATCTAATCCTTCAGCACCTTTTCGTGGTGTTTGATCTATTAATCTGACACCTTTGTCAGCTGTTTCTTTTAAGGCCTCTTCAATTTTATCAACGGCAAAAGCAATGTGATGAACACCCTCACCCTTCTTTTCAATAAATTTTCCAACGGCGCTATCTGGATCTGTTGCTTCAAGTAGTTCTATTTTAGTTTGACCAATTTTAAAAAAAGCAGTTTTTACTTTTTGATCTTTTACTTCTTCCAGCGCATAGCATTTTAATCCTAAAATATTTTCGTAATAAGAAATTGCTTCGTCCATATTTTTGACGGCAATTCCAATGTGTTCTATATGAGTTAGTTTCATTGTTATGGTTCCATTGTGAATAATTTCACAAAATTAAATTAATTTTTATACTTTTAAACAATTCAATGTAAATAAATTGTCAGAAATAAAATTTAAAATAACTAAAATAGTTATTACTTTGTAAATAGCTATTAATAAACGACTTTCAATTAAAGTACACGCCAAATGAAAATTATCAAAATCGTTATTTTATTTTGTTTCTTTTATGTTGGAATCAATGCGCAGCCTTTTGTTTACATTAACACCAATACCGAGGGCTTAATCCAGAGCAATTCAGCATGGATAGACGTGAACAAAGATGGGTATCAAGATTTTATAACTACTGGTGAAAGATATAGTGCAAATCAAAAAATTATTGAAACAAATCTTTATATCAATGATAAAAGAGGAAATTTTATTCCTCAAAATTCCGGAATACTTAACATGTACCGCTCAGCAATGGATTGGGAAGATATGGATAAGGATGGAGATCAAGATTTGTTCATAACTGGAGAAAATAACAGAGGTGAGATCGTTGCCAGAATATTCAAAAATAATGGAAGAGGTCAATTTGCAGGTTATGATCCAAACATACAGGCCGTGAGAGATGGAGCCATTGATGTAGGGGATTTTAACCGAGACGGTAAACTTGACATTGTATTATGCGGAGAATTTAATGGACAAATATATTCAAAAGTTTATAAAAATATAAACAATTCATACGCAGAGATGAAGACCAATTTATTGCCTTTGTATGGAGGTTCTGTTAGTTGGGGCGACTATGATAAAGATGATGATGAAGATATTTTGATATGTGGTGAAACCAAAGAGGGAATTGCATATTCTATCATTTACGAAAACAGAGATAATACAGCGTTTGTTGGCATTAATTCACCATTGCGTGGTGTAAAATTTGGTAAAGCTGTATGGAGTGATTTTGATGGAGATGGAGATCTGGACGTGTTCTTAACCGGAGAAGATCAAAATTATCAACTCATCTCATATTTTTATCGAAATGATAGAAGAAAAGGTTTTACTGAAATTGGAACCTCTATTCTTGGAATGCGTTCGGGAGAAGTACAAATTAAGGATTATGATTGTGATGGAGATATTGATTTATTGGTGAGTGGTGAAAGTATTTATGGGCCAACAACAAGAGTGTATCGTAACGATGGAGATTTTATATTTATGGATGCGAATGCGGGTTTACCTGGAGTGTATCTTGGTGGAGCTTATTGGGCTGATTATGATAAAGACTGTGACGCCGAAATTTTTATAATTGGTTTAGATGAATGTTATGATTTTGAAGCCAAACTATATCGGAATGAATCTGATATTGAAATAAAAACTGAAAAAGCACCGATTGCTTCAAACCTTTGGATACAATCAAGAGTAAACTATATTCAAAAGTCACCTTATTACTATTTTGTTTGGTCATCCTGCTTTTGTAATCCTCCAAATCGAAAATTTATTGTACCCGGTTCAGTGTCTAGTAATAATTATAATATGTATATCAGTGATATTCACTATGTCGTTGAGCCATATCGACTGCAGAAATCATTTAATAAGCAAATTACGTATATGGTATATGATTGGGCTGAGGTAATTGGAGGTCATCGTGTATCAATTGGCTACCAAACCAAAAAGGAAGCAGAAGCCGCCAAGCGTCAAATAATTAAGGATTATCAAAGTGAAAATTTCTTAATTCATCCAGTTACCTGGTAAGTTTACTTTTCGTATTTTAATTTGTTACCGTTACAATAGTTAATTTTGTTGTCCGTTATAGATTTATTCCTGGTTAATATTTGATTTATTATTAATTTTGAAAATTCAAAAAAAACATGATATGCAGAAGAAAAATGTGAGATTGCTGTTGATGCTTGTGATGGCCGCAGTAATGATTTCGATAAGTGGATGTAAAAAAGAGAAAAAAACTGTTGAACCTGATCCTGTTGATCCGGATCCTACAGAAGAAGTTGTAGCTTCAGATATTGATAAGTTTATCTGGAATGATATGAACTTATATTATTTATGGTACAAAGATGTACCGGATTTAGCAGATAATAGATTCGCAAACACTCAGGATTTTTATACTTATTTAAACACCTTTAATAATGACCATAGTGCCTTATTCGAAGATTTATTATATCAGAGAGATGTTGTTGATAAATGGTCGTGGATAGTAGATGACTATGTAGAACTTGAAAATTCATTTCAAGGGATTTCATTATCAATGGGAATGGAATATGGTTTGTATAAATATTCTAATTCCGATGGAGTTTATGGCATTATTGAATATGTGGTTGAAGATGCTCCTGCAGATCTAGGAGGCATTAAACGAGGTGAGATTTTTACTGCCATTGATGGCCAGGATTTAGACGTCTCTAATTATAGTTCACTATTATTTGATAGAGATGCATTTACAATTTCATTTGCAAGTATTAATAATAATACCATTTCTCCGAATGGTAAAACAGTTTCCTTAACAGCAGTTGAAGTACACGAAAATCCTATCCATTATACAGATATAATTGAAACCGGGGGAAGAAAAGTTGGATATATGGTTTATAATGCTTTTCGCTCAAATTATGATAATGAATTAAATACAGCCTTTGGTGAATTTAAAAATGCAGGTATTCAGGATTTAATTTTAGATTTCCGTTACAATGGTGGTGGGTCTGTGCAAACAGCTACCTATCTGGGAAGTATGATTTATGATAATGATCCGGATAAGTTATTTGCAATAACACAGTATAATGATAAGCTGGAATTAGAATTCAGAGATTATTACGGAGCAGATTATTTTAATACAATGTTTGAAGCTGGCATAGCACAAGAATTTGGTGCCGATATCCCAATTAATACATTAAATTTAAATAGGGTTTATATCATTACAACCGGCGGATCGGCATCAGCAAGTGAATTAGTAATTAATGGCCTCGATCCTTATATTGATGTTATTACTGTTGGTGAAGCTACACATGGAAAATATGTTGGATCGTTTACAATAAAGGATTCTGAATGGGATGGATCAAAATGGGTCGTTAATCCAAGTCATACCTGGGCTTTGCAACCCATTACACTAAAAATTGCAAATTCTCTTGGAGTAAGTGATTTTGTTAATGGTTTTGCCCCGGATTATGAGGTAGAGGAAGATATTTACAATATGCTCCCTTTCGGAGATGAAGATGAACAAATGTTAAAAGCTGCTTTAAATGCAATTAATGGAATACCACAAACAAAGTCGTTGAGTTCGCATCAATTTGAAAAGATTGCTGATTCGAAAGATTTTAAACCTCACGCAAAGGAAATGTTCATCAATGAAGAATTAATAAGGCCTGATAAATTAAAGAAAAAATAAGCGTACAAAAAAGCCTCCCGAAATTTCGGGAGGCTTTTTTTATTTCTTAAAAATGATTAAAGCCTGTTTTGTAGTTCGTCTAATACACTTTGGTATTTTCTGAGTACACGATCCCATTCCTTAAATTTCTCATCATCTTTAACGCTGGTCATTGCGCTTCCTGAAGATTCACTTACGAGTTTAACTTTATAGGTTAAAGGATTTGTTGAACCAGACTTAATGATAACCCTTGTTCTGATGGTGTTTTGCGTAAATGACTGAACTACCCATGAAGTTCTTAGATAACCAGTTTCTCTGTCGGTGACTTCAATAACATCAAAATACGACATGATGATTTGACTAATCAACTTCCAGGTTTCTTCTTCACTTTTATTTGAGTTTAAATTGATATCCACATTGGCGATATCAGTTTGTATAGAAGCATCATAGGCATCATCTCTAACCATTTCGGCATAATAAGTTTTCGGCGGTTTTGGAGAAGATTTTTTATTACAAAATGTTTTCCGAACACTTAAATATCCGGTTTTAAAAATTTGTACGGTCACACAACTGTTGTTCATTACAACAACATTAACCTGCCCATTACCCATTAACTGACCGTCAACATAGATAGCAGCATCACTTTGAGATGAACTAATGGTGACTTTTTTCTTAAGTGCAAAAGTTTGGGTGCTCATTAAAATGGCAACCACAAAAAGTAGGAGTTTTGGAAATCGTTTCATGTATCAGTTTTTTATTTGTAATTAATTGTTTTTTTCGACCCTAACAAAGTTAAAACTATTTGTATAAATGCCAAATCGGTCCTGGGTATCATTGATAATGGCTTGGTATCTTTATCGTTAATCCAAGAAACATTAATCATTTTATCCTATTGTAAATCTGATTGCATAGTTTAAATTTGCAGTTCATACATGAATTATGGACCTGGGATTTGCCACCATTATCAACCAAATTGTTTTTTTAGGTGTACTTGCATTATGTGGTGTTGTTGCCTATCGATTTAAAATTCTTCAGAATTCTGCAAAAGAGGTGATAGAAAAGTTAATCTTTTACGTCACGTTACCCTTACTCATCGTCACAAAATTATCAAGTTTAGCTTTTACTGAAGAAATACTTAAGAATGGTGCATTAGTCATTCTGGGAACCTATCTAATTATTTTTGTTCAACTATCCGTAGGGAAGCTGACAGCTAAACTTTTCAAATTAAAAAAGCCACAAGCAGCCGTTCATGAATTGCATACCACTTTTGGAAATATCGTCTTTCTTGGCTTTCCTTTATTAGATGCCTTATTCCCGGGTGGGGAGGCGATTTTATATGCAGCGCTCTACCAATTAGCGGTAAACACGGTAATGTGGACCTATGGCGTTTATCAACTTAATCCGGCAACCAAAGAAAAAGGACTTAAAAATTTAAAAAAATTGATCAATCCAAACATTATTGCTTTATGTTTGGGATTACTGATGATGTTGCTTCAAATTAAATTACCTCAAATAATTCATGCGCCCCTCATGGGCTTGGGTGGAACTACCCTTTATTTAGCCATCATTTATATTGGGGTTTTATTGGCACAAACTAAAATTAAAAATGTATTTAAGTCGGTCGACGTTTATGCGCTGAGTTTTAATAAAATGTTTTTACTCCCGATCGTGTTTATTTTTATGTTTGGCACCATCTTTCAAGTACTGAATATTAGCATGAACAATACCGCATTTTATACCCTTATTTTAGAATCAGCCATGCCCTGTATGGCTATTTTGGTTTTACTTGCTAAACGTTTTGGTGGAGACGATGAACTGGCAATGAAAAACTTTTTTCTTTCTCATGTTTTGAGTTTTTTAAGCCTGCCCTTTGTTTTGTATATTTTACAATTGTTTGCTTAAAGCAGCTATTAGATCATAGATTTTAGAAGTTAGATACGATTCGTTTTGTCTGGCATTAAGTATCAAGTATCCAGTATCCAGTATCAAGCATCTGGTATCCAGTATCCAGTATCAAGCATCTGGTATCAAGCATCCATCTAAAAATATTTCCCGATCTCCAAATTTCTTTTAAGTTCAGAAATAGGTTTTACGATTCCATGCATGGCCAAATACACAGCTGATTCACATTTGTGCGAAGTTTTAAACTTTGCGTAACAGTGCTTTTAAACCACTTTCTTTATATTGGCCGATTTTAACCTTTTTTTAATCAAGGTATCCGGCTTAAAATTTAACTTGATTTCTTTGATGCTTTTATTGTTAACCTGAGCGGGTGCATCTTCCGCTTTACTTTTGATGGAAAGAGAAAAAATGCCAAGGGGCTTTAAGTGTATTGAATAATTGTTAAGTAATAACTCCGGAATAATTTCTTCGAAAGCATATAAGGCGGCAGTAATATCTGCCCTGCTTAAGGTGCTGCGGTCGGATATTAAGCGGCTCAAGTCGTCGGTATTGATGATCTCACGCTTACAGGCACGTGCAATATAACGGGTTTTCCGGGCAGGGTCGAAATGGCTTTTTATGGAGGTAGCTCTATATAATACAGTCATAATACGATTTGGTTAAGGATTAAAGTTTTGTTTCATGCTAATGTTCTGCTGAATATCAAAGGTACAAATTAAGTAATAACATATGTCAAAATATAAAATGACATATATCAAAAATATAAAAGATACTGATCAATTGAACAAAAGATACTGAGCAATTGTACAAAAGATACTGAGTAAAGATTGGAATATTACAAGTGGTGCGAAGTTTTAAACTTCGCACAACGGTTTTTAAACTTCGCACAACAATGCTGCACAAGGGATGGCGTCCTCGAAGAGGACGCCATCCCAAAACTTCGTACAACAGTACTGTATTAAAGTTAGCTAATCCGTCATTTTGTCCTGATTCTATCGGGATCAGAATCTCTAAATAGTTGACTTTGAGATTCCGGAACTTGTCCGGAATGACGTAACCTATAAAGGTTAATCCTTTTTAGACAGTCGTAGTGAATAATGATACAGTTATTACCCATATCATGATACAAGTGGTGCGAAGTTTTAAACTTCGCACCACAGTTCAGTTCTGTGAATTAGGTATTAGTATCAAATCTTACACCTTCACCATGAACAATATAATATCTAGGTAACATACCTATGTACATTTAGGCAAAACACCCACTGATCTTAAAATACTAAGAAATAATTTTATGCAATCAATACGTAATAGTTTATTGCGATTGGATAAAACTTATGTTTTAATAAATAATCTATAGCATCGATGAAAAATTTTTTAATTATTGGAATTCTTTCTGTAATGGGTTTGCAATTATCTGCACAATCAATTACTGACCAGAAAATAATCCTTGAAAAAGTTATAGCACATATAACCTTTGTTGAATACGCTCACACAAATTCATTTGGGGATCTGGAACTGGTTTTATTGGATAATGGTATTGTGCCATACAATTTGGCACTTTCTTGTTTTGGAAACCCTGTGGTGTTCATTAAAGAAGAAGATCTCCAAGATGAAAATATTCAGGCTTACCTAAAGTTTAACACCATCGATTATAGCAGCGATATGATGGTAATTATAAACTTTGAATATCGCGTTGTCGGAGAGGTGAAAATTCATGAAAGACTTCGATTTGAGAAATTGGTTAATGGATGGGAATTGAAAGAAACCATTTCACTTTAAATACAATGAACCTATCATAAATGACTCTTTAGATTTTACATAACAAAAATATTTTTAATGCCTAATTCCGAATTATGAAAAAATTTCTACTAATAATTATAGCAGTATTTTTTAATATCGGTGTTTTTGCACAAACACCAGTGTCAGTTTTTAATTACCCCGGCCTTAATGGATCTCCTGGGAGCTGTTCTAATGAGAATGAGAACCTCATTGAAATCATTGGTGCACTTTCTGATTATACTGTGGATGGATCTATCGTTAGTTTTGCAAATTCTGCAACCCTGGCTAGCCAACTTGATGCCTGTACCTTTTTCTTTATGACAGATATGGAAAGTCAAAATCCTTCTGACAATTCATTTTTCCCGGTTGCATCGGCAGCAGTGATTAAAGACTGGGTTAATGGAGGTGGCGTTATGGTAATGACTGCTACTTATGGTAGCTATGATAATGATTTTTTAAATAAAATTTTTTCATGGGATTTAACAACAGCTAACGGTTCTTCATGGGCTAAAAATACTACCAATACTGCCGGTACTCCTTTTGATGATGTTGATGCGGCAACTTTGCCAAACTTAAGTGCAACAGATGCGATCGCTAAGAATTCAGTTTCAAATTTTACTACCATGTGGGGAACGGATGATAATGCTACAGTTGCAGTGATTGAGTATGGTTCGGGATATGTAATTTATATGGGATTTGACTTTTATAATACCGGAATCGGCTGTCCGGCAAATTCATCAGATTGGGTTCAGCAAATTATACCAGCTGCTTTGGAATATGCAACAAACCTATCGAGTAGTTCAGTTGATAATATTACTTATACTTCAGCTCAATATAGTTATACTTTCTCACAAACAGGAACCACATACAGCATAATGGTTGCAGCTGGTTCTACAGCTCCTGCGAATACCCAAATAGAGGCTGGTGTAGATTATTCGGGAGTTACGATTGTAAAAAAAGAATCGAAAAGTACAACAGCTAATATTGAATCCGTTTTTACGTATACGGGGCTTACCCAAAACACAAACTACGATATATATGCTGTAACAAAATATAATGATGGAACAAACGATGTGTTTTCATCTATTGAAAAAGTAAGTTTTTCCACGCTAGCATACAGTCTTCCAACAGTTACAACAGCAAGTGCTAGCGCCATTACTTCAACATCAGCTACTTCTGGTGGTAATGTAACAGGTGATGGTGGTGCTACCGTTACAGCACGTGGTGTTTGTTGGAATACAAGCACGAATCCCACGACTGCAAATTCAAAAACAACAGAAAGTGGCACCACAGGTAGTTTTACATCAAGTCTTACATTATTATTGCCTGGAACTACCTATTATGTGCGCGCTTATGCTACAAATTCGGTAGGTACAAGTTATGGTAGTGTGGTTTCTTTCACAACAAATGCTGTACTTATCTCCATTGAAAATGGGGGCGGAACAATTTGCGTTGGTGGTTCAGCATATCATGTTGCAGAAGAATTAGCTTTAATTGGAACAAATTATGACGGAGCCAGAGTTTCTATTAGTGGAAATTTTGTTCAGGGTCAAGATTTACTTGGTATTAATGGTGTATCCAGTGGTATCGATGGTAGCATCAGTTATAGCTATAATGCTTCAACTGGTATATTAACATTATCTGGCTCTGCCAATGCGGCTGCATATCAAACAACATTACGAAAAGTGACCTATAGAAATAGTTCAGCTTCACCTACAACAACATCAAGAACAATTAATTTTACGTTAGGTACTGCACTACCTTTCGTGGGTACAGGTCATTATTATGAATTCGTCACAAGTCCTGCTATTAGTTGGACGGCTGCAAAATCTGCAGCAGAAGCACTTAATTATTTTGGGTTACAAGGTTATCTGGTAACTGTTACATCTGCCGAAGAAAATGCGTTTTGTACTTCTAAATTATCTGGACAAGGATGGATCGGAGCCAATGATATTGATACTGAAGGAACGTGGATTTGGGCCACTGGTCCTGAAACAGGAACTCAGTTCTGGTCCGGTTTATCCAATGGATCGTCTGTTGGAGGGAGATATGAAAATTGGGCTGCAGGAGAACCAAATAATGCTTCAAATGAGGATTATGCACACTTTCTAGCTAATGGTGAATGGAATGATTATCCACTTTCATTAGGTAGCATTTCGGGTTATGTTGTTGAATATGGAGGAATGGCAGGTGACCCATCTGTTACAACATCAGATGATGTTACTGTAAATTTTTATGATGCATTTACAACCGGATCAATAACTACAACGGGTCAGACTATTTGTTATAATGGAGATCCATTAGAGATAGGAAGTTCTGTTTTGGCCAGTGGTGGCAATGGAAGCATTAGCTATAAATGGCAAAGTTCAACAACTAGTTCGTCGGCAGGATTTAGTGATATTGCAACAAGTAATGCTGCCACTTATAATCCACCAACAGGGCTCACAGATACTACCTGGTATCGTCGTCAGGCAAAAGATGAAACATGTAATACCACTTTTACTTCATCAACTGGCGTTTGGAAGGTAACTGTTTACCCCGAATTTATTATTGGGTCTATTTCTTCCGATCAAATCATTTGTAATAATACGGCACCTAATGAACTTGTTGGGATAGCACCAACGGGTGGAAATGGATCATATAGTTATCAATGGCAAAGCTCAACAGATAATAGCATATTCACAAATATCTCAGGAGCCACAGGGTTAAATTATCAGCCGGGAACATTAACAAATACAACCTATTATCAGCTGATTCAATCTTCTACTTCAGGATGTGGTAGTTTAACAACAAATAAAGTGACTATTAGTGTTTTTAAGATTGGCTCAATTTCAGAATCTCAAGTGTTATATTATCAAACTCGCCCTGAAAAATTTATTGGGATTGCACCTACAGGAGGAAGTACACCCTATATTTATCAATGGCAAAAATCTTACGACAATGTAAATTTTGCAAACATAACTGGAGCAACTAGTTTGGATTATCATGCAGGAGGTGAGCCTAAAACAAGCTATTTCCGTTTACTCCAAAGTTCAGCTTCCGGTTGTGCAAACAAAATAACAAACACCTTAACAATGATGGTATTCCCTAAATTTGAAGTGGGAACAATTAGCGATAATCAGCAAATCATTTTTAATACGATACCTGAAAAAATAATCGGAACCTCCCCCAGAGGAGGTATGACACCATACACTTATCAATGGCAAAGTTCTGCTGACAATTTAACTTTCACAGATATTACAGGGGCAACAAGTATTGATTTGCAACCAGAGGCTTTAACAGAAACTACCTATTATCGTCTCATACAATCATCTGCGAATAATTATGCTGATGATACAACCAATACTGTGACCATAACTGTTTATCCTAAATTTAGGGTTGGTTCAATAGAAGAAAGTCAAAGTATTTGTTTTAATACGGTACCTTCAGAAATAATCGGTATTGCTCCTACTGGTGGTGATATGTCATATACTTATCAATGGCAAAGCTCAACGGATAATGTCATATTTACTGATATTGCAGGGGCAACAGGCTTGAATTATCAACCTGATGCATTAACAGTCACAACCTATTATCGGTGTATTCAAACTTCAGCTTTTGGAAATGGTGAAGGAACCACCAATAAAATAACGGTCACTGTTTATCCTGCGTTCTTTGTCGGGTCGATTTCAACGGATCAAAGTATTTGTTATAACACCACACCGAATGAACTTATTGGCATAGCTCCAACAGGAGGAAACGGGTCTTATACTTATCAGTGGCAAAGTTCAGCCGATAATGTAATGTTCACAGATATTACCGGGGCAACAAGTCTGAATTATCAAACGAGAGCTTTAACAGCCACAACCTATTATCAGCTAGTTCAATCTACAACGATTGGATGTGATGAATTAATAACAAACAAGGTAATAATTACTGTTTATCCTGAGTTTATCGTTGGATCGATAGCTGAGAATCAATCCATTTGCTATAACACTGTACCTAATGAACTTATTGGGATTGCACCAACAGGAGGAAATGGAATTTATACTTATCAATGGCAAAGCTCAATGGATAATAGCAGTTTTACAGATATTTCTGGTGCAACAAGCCTGAATTATCAGCCCGGAGCATTGGCAACCACAACTTATTATAGATTGATTCAAGCTCCAACTTCCGGATGTGGAGGCCTGGCAACTCATGAAGTAACCATCACTGTTTTGCCGAAGTTTACTGTTGGATTGATATCAGGAAATCAAAGCATTTGTTATAATACCACACCCAATGAACTTATTGGGATCGCACCAACAGGAGCAAATGGGGATTATTCTTATCAATGGCAAAGCTCAACAGACAATAATAATTTCTCAGATATTTCAGATGCGACAGGTTTGAATTATCAGCCCGAAGCATTAACAAGCACGACGTATTATCAGCTTGTCCAATCTTCGGCCGCTCCTTGTGGTGATGTGCTAATTACCAATAAAGTAATAATTACTGTCTATGATGAGTTTATTGTTGGGTCTATCTCGGGGAATCAAAGCATTTGTTATAATACTGCACCCGATGAGCTTATTGGGGTAGCACCAACAGGAGGAAATGGAACTTATATGTATCAATGGCAGAGTTCTGAGGATAACTCTACTTTCACAAATATCTCAGGAGCCACAGGTTTGCATTATCAGCCAGATGCATTAACAAGTGCAGGCTATTATCAACTTATACAAGCTTCTGATTGTGGTGTATTGACGACCAATAAAGTCACTGTTACAGTTTACCCCATGGTGGTCAGTCCGGTAATCGAGGAAAAGAAAATAGCTGGTAATATATCTATTTTGATGGTTGATAACAGTCAAAACCTTTATTACGATTATTTATGGACTTATTCAGATGGAAGTGCTTTACCATTTGATTTGGTTGCAGACAAACAATTCCTGGCCTTACCTGTTCAGCACATGAATGCAAGCTATATGGTTACTGTATTTGATGAAAATGCTTGTGGGGGAGCTTCAATTGTTAAAACGGTGACCTCTGCGCTAATGTCTAGTGCTGTCTATCCAACAGTAAGTGACGGTAATTTTAAACTGGATTTATCTGGGCCTGAAACAGGCAGGATTCAAGTGAGGATTTTTAATGAAATGGGAAACCTGTTTAAAACACTCCAATTTGAAAAAGTATCGAATACTGAGTCGATCCCAATTCTTATCAATGAACTAAAAGATGGCACCTATATGATTGAAGTTTTAATAAACAATTTTAAGGATATACATAGGGTGTTTATCAGATAAACGTGATTTTATTGCGCTTGGGATTAACATTGTACAGCGTGTAAAGTTATTTAAATATTATTTATTCGGTATTAAGAATTTTAAAGGATGAAACAACTAAAAATAAGTATTGCAACCATTTTACTAATGATCATGAGCATGGGTATTATGGCTCAGGACCCCGCCAATCAAATTGTTGATTATAAGTTGAATCCTTATGCACTAAAAATGCATATATCCCCACTTATATCTAACTTAAAAAGCGACACCTACAACGATGAAGCAAAAAGCAAATTAGGTTTTAATTTGGGAGCCGATTTGATGTACTATTATTTAACAGAAAGCAAAATAAGAGCAAGTGTAAGTCTGGGCTTAGGATTTAGCAATTATCGTTCATCGTACAGTTTAAGTGATGAGCATAGTTTCTTTACAACCGATGTAGATGGGGATGATGTACTAATTACTGAGATACTAGATAATATGACAGAATCTCAAAGCTTGATATTTCTGGATATTCCAATTAAATTTGGATTTTGGTACAGCCTTTCATCTAAATTGGATGCATATTTATCCGTTGGTGCTACTTACGGATTTAATCTGAAAGCTAAATACAGCAATGAAGCATTTTTTACGCGTACCGGATATTATGATGAATGGAATGTTTTGATAGAAGATGTTGATGTTGAAGGTGCGCCTTATTTCTATCCTACAAATAAAAAAATGACTACAGATGATGTTATTATTATCAAGAACAACATAAGCCTTGAAACAGCTTTAGGTATAGAATACAGACTAAATGCAAAGCTTTCTCTTATGGCCGGAATCAAATATATGTTTGGCTTAACAGATCTTACGGATGAAAAAAATTCATTCTTTGTTAAGCATGACGAAACTTATCATTATTCACTTAATAGTGTATTAGGAAGGGGTGATAAAATTACGAGTAGTAGTTTTGGGTTAGAATTAGGTATCCAATTTAACATCAGTGAATTTACAAAAATGCTGTCATCCAAATAAATGTCCTAAATAAAAAGAAGAAAGCAAATCTGCCTTCCTTTAGGTTTGTGGAGCATATCCCGCCTCACTTCGTGATTCGGGAACGCGGAATCTCTTGAAAACCTTCGGTTTTTCGGAACCGATGACCTGATATTCTAAATAAAAAAAGGAAGACAAATCTGCCTTCCTTAGGGTTGTGGAGCATATCGGAATCGAACCGATGACCTCTTGACTGCCAGTCACATTTTCTACGAATACCTGTAAATCTTCACAAGTTATAAACTCAGTAAATCAGCATGTTGTAATTTTATGAATTCATATGGATGCACATTTTATCAACATTTGCTTGCAAATCGCTTGCAAATTACCGTACTTGCAAGCATTAAAATGAACGATTATGGCTTCAAATGTAAAAATTATTTTGGATACTCGACGAAAAAAAAGTGATCAATCCTATCCTTTGATCCTCAGGTTCATCCATAACCGCAAAAGCGTTTCTATTCCCTTGGGATACTCCATGCAGGAAGCGGACTGGGATACTGAAAAATGTATTGTTTTGAAGTCCTATAAAGAGGTATCCAATATCTCCAGACTAAATAACTGGATTCAGAAACAACGGGTGAATGCCATGGATATCATCAACAAGCTTCAGGACACGGGAGAAATTGACCGGATGTCGATTACTGAAATAAAAGCCAGGATCGTTCACAACCGAAGCAACATCACCTTTTTTGATTTCACGGATGAAATTATTGAGGAACTGACTTCAGCAAAACGCCTTGGATACGCTCAATCTGTTCGTTCGGTACTCACACTAGTTAAAAAGTATCGGAGGGATAAAGATTTCCCGTTCGAGGAAATGACTCACAAATTTCTCGTCAGTTTTGAAAACTACTGTCGGGGCAAAGGGAACACGACAAACTCAATCGCTGTGTACATGAAAACGATTAAGATGGTGTTCAACCGGGCTATCAAAGCCGGAATGATTCAACGGGATATGTATCCGTTTGTGAATTACACTATCCGGCTAACCAAAACCCGAAAAAGGGCTATACAGGGAGATGTTATTAGGAAAATAGAAGAATTAGAACTGCCTTTAGGTTCTCGATTATGGCACTCAAAAAACTATTTCCTGTTCAGCTTTTATACAATGGGAATCAACTTTGCAGACATGGCACAGTTAAAGATGAAAAATATCGTGGATGGCAGAATCGAATACACACGGCAAAAAACGAAAAAAGAGTACTCCATCAAAGTTACTGTCCCCATGCAACGAATTCTTGATCTCTATATCCTCGAAAAAAATGAAGATGACTATATTTTCCCTATTATCACCCGTATTGGTGATCCGGTTCTAGAATTTAAAGATGTGGCTGAAAAACGCCGGATCAATAATAAGAAACTGAAAAAAATTGCAGAAATGCTGGGAATGACTACCCCTTTGACTAGCTATGTTGCCCGCCACTCTTGGGCAACCATCGCAAAGCGTAAAGGCGTCCCAATTGCCGCTATATCAGAAGGAATGGGACATGAGGATGTTAAAACGACTGAAATTTATTTGGATAGTTTCGAGCAGGATGTTTTGGACGATTATAATGATCTTATCACGGGTTAATCCTTTCAATTTTTTGATAATACTCGCGAGCAGTATCATTATCATTTAATGCTTCCAAGCAAATTATAATCTGCTGCAAATTCCACACATATTTCGGATCTTTCATCTCAACTTTATAATGATATTCTATACCCTCCTTATATTTCCCTAATCCTTGCAAACAATATCCAATTAAAGCCAAAGAATAATAGTCACTTGGGGCTAATTCTATTGTTCTTAAATAATATTTAATTGCTTCTTCAAAGTCGCCTTTTTGCGATAAATAAAAACCAATATTTTCTATGTTCCAAACGTTGTTAGGATGATTCACTTCTGCTCTTTTGTGGTATTGAAGTTTTCTTTCAATATTTATATACTCTCCATTAAAGTCATCGTTGTTTTGCTCGTCATATCCCTCATCTACTAATTTTTGTACTTTTTCGGTATAGAAGACAGATTTTTTAGAAAATCCCATTTCCTGATAACAATCACTAATTGATTTCAAGTTTCGCACATTCTTTGCCTGAAGCTTTTCTACCCTTAGATAATATTTAATTGCTTGCTCAATATCCCCTTGGTCTTTGTGTAATTCTGCTATTTGAAATAGTAAGCGAATGTTTTTTGGGGTCAGTTCTTCTGCAAATAAATAACACTCCATTGCTCTTTTATAATCCTTTTCCTCATGAAAAATATTTCCATCAATGAATTTTTTTAAAGATGCCTCAACTTCTATTTCATATGCCTTTTCATAATATTCAAATGCTTCTTTGAGATTTCCTTCCTCTTCTAAACAGAGTCCAAATTGATTCAATACCCAGGCATTATCTGGCTCAATGTCTAGTGCCCATAAAAGACATTCATATGCCTCATCAAAATTTTCCAATTGGATGAAACAGTGCGCAGTTAAAATATTATTTGGGAAGTCTTCATAGATCATTTCCCTTGCCTTCCTATGATATTTAAGAGCCTTCTGGAGTTTCCCAGCCTCTCGTGAATACTTACCTGTTAATTTTAAAAGATTAAAGTGATCTCGCTGAACCTCTTTCCCCTTCTTAAAGTACTTCATTGCCGTTTTATAATCCTTAAGCTCTTTTGCATAAAATTCTCCAATTGAGGTATATTCTCGAAAGGTTTCAGAAAGAACGCTTAAAAAGTTCTGCCGTTCTTTCTTTGATGAAGGTAAATCTGGAAAGGCGATATTGAGATTGTTTTTAAACTTTCTTAATACACAATTAAGCTCAAATAAAATATTCAAATAAAAAAAGGATATATTTTCCTCAAAATAAAAATAATGAAACCTTCGGTGTTTTTTTGCCGCATCTTCATAATACTTCATAAACTCTTCGGCATCTTCTTCCTCCATTTCACGATAACTAAAAGAAATTTTATATTTATCAAAGGTTGTTAAAATCCATGACTCACTAAGTAATTGTGAAAACGTTTCTGTATTTATATTGAGCTGATTTAATTCAAAGGATTCTTTTAAAACATGACTATCCTTAGTGAATGGAGTGATACAACGATGAGGTTCGTCGAAAAAATTATGATCTAAAATTTCCTCACAATCTGAATTAAAATCCAGATCAATTAAATGGGAAACAATATGATAAATTGAGTTCCTGACTTGTTCTAGATTTTCTACCCCACTTATTTTCCGTTTGAATTCAAGAACTTTAGCTTTGTCATTATAGATCTTCAATAAGCCTAATATCAGACCTACTAATGCTTTTTGCCAATCATTTAATTTGGGCTTACTGCAACCTTCTCTAACAATCGTCGCCAGATAACTAATCTTTTCAATATCATGAAATTTCAGATTGCTGATCGTTAGAACACTAGCAACAAAAGAGCTGTCTTGAATTTTATTCTCACTATTAGTAATAAACGTATCAATTAATATTCTGTGGCTTACAGATAATTTTTTGGCATTGATTATCCTAG
This sequence comes from Bacteroidales bacterium, assembly GCA_963674935.2. Taxonomy (GTDB): domain Bacteria; phylum Bacteroidota; class Bacteroidia; order Bacteroidales. The sequence continues at coordinate 464,690 of CAXXWZ010000002.1, read as the reverse complement.
TAAAAAAGCGTTTTCGTTGTTCATTCTCTGCTTTGTTGGGAATATATTCATCAAGAGATTCTTCACACTCTACTAATTTGTCTAAGGATTTATATATTTCATCTTGAATTTCAAAAAGATCACGTATAGAAGTACTGTAATCTGAGACATCTTTAAATTTTTGGTGTATATATTTCTGTAATAATTCAAGACTTTCTGCTGCGCCTCCATATATTGGTTCATCTTCTGGGGCTGGATCTTCTTTGTTCTCGCCTAGAAAAATTCGCCAGGCTGAATAGTTCATATAAACAGCAAAAAAATCTTTAGTTTTTGGGAAAAAATCATTTGGTCTTTCAATATCCAAATATTCAAATAGGTTTATTAAGGATTTGTTTTTGGTCAGGTTGCATTTTTCTTTTCGTTCATCAAATTGCCCATCATTTTTTGATAATATGGCTTTTTTGAATACTTCACTTTCAAAATCAAGAGAATACTTTTTTCGCTTTGCCGTATCTAGCCAAAAATTATGTAGATTATCTTCTACTGTGTCATTAAGTTGATTCCTGATCCTGTTCCATGGAACTTTTTTATTTCTCACGTCTTCCATTGTAAACCCACCATTTACCATGATTGATTCCCTGATTGTTTGATACGGACTCTTCATTTGTTATTGACATTTTTAATATATGTGCTAAAAAAAGACTAAGTTAAAAAATTAGCCATGATTTCTCCCGACAGATTCGTTTACCGCCCACAAAGAAAAAAAGGAAGTGAGGTGTATAATGGTACTCCCTGTCCAACCAAACGAGCATACAATATACTGGGGGATGATGGCGTGGAAGCACTGCATAAAATCATGCAGGTTATGATAGAGACACGAAAAAAGATGTTTGGGAATGGAAAAGCTGAATATTACGGATTCACTGAAAACGAAATTTTTTTTGACACTGAGGCTCAAACAGCATTCCGCATAACTAGTGCGGTCGCTTTATATAGAGGTGACGATAGGCTTGATGATGTTCAATCCCCTGAATTATTTGAAAAAGATGATTGTTACATTATCACAGAAAATAGCAGACCATTCTCTGGTAAAGGAGATCCCAAATTATTAGGGAAAAGAGCTTTTAATAACAGGGTTAATGTGTGGGCGACAGGAGATTCCCCTGTTCAATCTGAAAAACCAAAATACAAAGCGAAACTGGAAGAAGCAATGGAGGCGGTTAAATTTCTAAAAGACAATAATATTCACCTGTTAATTAAGGCATTAGAAAAATAGGGCAGTAAAAGGGATTCTAAAGGGACTCAAAACGGCAAAAGTTTCTTAAGAGTCGTTGTACGTTTGTATCGTATTCGAATACGGAAATAGCAAATAGATAGCTATCAATAAAAGAGAAGCGCTTCTCATAATTATTAATACTTAAAAATAATATTATGAGAAATTTAGTTAAGAATCACTGGGAAAACATTGATTTCCCACATTACGAAAGACCAATTTATCCAGTACAACCACCTATCCCTTATGGAATATTTCTGGGAACTGAATCTGTAATTCCCAAAGGTGGCTGGAGATCTACAAACGTTCCAGTACGTGACATCTATCGGGACAATTCTGGAAAGAACTTTTTCGAGTTTGAGTTTAATGGAACTTCTGCGGGGTTTAATATAGATATTATCTCTATGCCTTCATATCCTTCAAATCTTAAAACGGATCTACACAAAACACATCGACTGAGTTCAAAAAATGGTAATGACTACCGGATTTGTTTTGGGGATGCGTCCAAAGTTTCTACACTTGAAAAAGCACAGCAATGGGCTGGTGTGTGGGCAGAACATACTGTTGCCCTCATTGAAAACGGGATAGAATTTCCAAATTAGTAGTTATAAACAAAGGGCTGCCTCAGGGCAGCTCTTTTAAAATTAGAAATGATGGAATTTACAAATAAAAAAATGAAAATACTGGAACCAGCATTCCAGCAACTTCAATCAACGGTTGGGAAATACGCAGTGGAAACTGGTGGAATTCTTTTGGGCTACCCGGAAGATAACATCGTCCGTAAATTTATATTTGATTCTGGTGGATCTTCGTCCCCTGGGGCTTACGATCCAGATACGGATTTTCTTAATGAGCGATTGAACCAGGAACGAAAAGAAAACGGATATGAGCTTATCGGCTGGGCGCATTCACACCCCCGTGGAGTTAGAAGATTGTCTGGGGATCAAGGAAACGGAATTGGTGATCTTGGATACTTAAAAGCCATATTTAAAGCATTTCCTCATCTCAACCAATTCTATGTCCCCATTGTGTACAGCACCCATAGTGGAGAATTCAAAATTTTCCCTTACGTCGCCAAGCGGGATGATATTGAAAATTATCAGTTGGCAGATTTGAAAGTCATCAAACAAGATGAAAAAGCTCCTACTCCGATGAAATACGAGTTTAATCCTGAAAAACTCACAGGATCGGTGAACTATTCTCTCCTGAAGGACGCTCACGTCGTTTGTGTTGGGATTGGGGGTGCTAATAGTATTTGTGAGTATTTAGCCCGTACGGGGCTTGGGAGGCTCACTGCTATAGATTTTGATACGGTTTCGGATTCCAACCTGATTACTCAGGGATTTTTTCTGGATGACGTTGGTACACTCAAAACGGATGCTCTTGGTGAACGGTTAAAAAAGATCATTCCCAGCCTGAAATATACTGGAATCTCAAAAGATTTTACTGCTCTGACAAAAAAGGAACTGAAATATCTGATGAAGGATGCTGATCTGCTTCTAATGATGACGGATAATTTCCACGTTCAGGCATTCGGAAACAGGGTTTCCTTGAAATATCGAATTCCGGCAGTGTTCGCAATGATGTATGAAAAAGCCCGGTGTTCGGAAATTACTTTCAATATCCCAGGAGTTACCCCGGGATGCCACCGCTGCGCAACCAGTAGCCGTTATACTGCATATGCGAACGGATACAAGAATGATGTCACATCAACTGGTAGTACGGTATTTCACACCCAATATCTGAATGCTTCCATCGGACTAATTTCTTTAGCGATTCTCCACCGAAAATCTGACAATGCTGAACTAGGAAGATGGTTTGGAAAACAGTGGGAACGAAACTTGATTCAGATCCGCACACATCCGAAATATGGGATGGGAGATGGAGAAATATTTAAAGATACGTTTGAAAATCAGGGTCGGGTATATGCTCTGGATTCGGTGTGGCTGAAAGTTGAACCGGAAAGTACGCCTGAATATGACCAACCCTGCCCGGACTGTGGAGGAACGGGTAACTTGGTTCTTTCTTCTTACCTGATCGCTCTGCTTCAAAATCCCCTGTTCCGAAAAACGGAATGGCTGAATGCCGAAAACATCTAAAACAGCCTGTTATGGATATGAAAATTATTACCATGGAATCAGAAGCGTTTTATGCTCTGGTTGAGGAAATTATTCACCGAGTCGGGGCTAAAAAACCCGACCGATGGATAGGCGAAACAGAGGCGATGCAGATGTTGAATATCAAAAGCAAAAGCCACCTCTGGAAACTACGGACAGAGTGCAAGATTATGTTCTTTCAGGATGAAGATCATCCAAAGCTTATCGTGTACGACCGGGAATCTATCGAACGATATTTGGAATTGAACACTAAACGACCATTTTAAAGAAAAACAATCATGGATGCAGAAAAATACACTGCCGGTTTCAATGTCGGCTACATGTTAGGCGAAACAAATGGGAACGATGAACTCGTCCAGCGGATGAATACTGTTTGCGCCGAAAATAAGCACAATTCGTTTTCTCTTGGATTCCATCACGGATTTCTAGAAGGACGTTCCAAGTTGCAGCTCCAAAAGCGTACATCGACCCTATCGAGAATTTTGAAAGGGAAATCGAGAAACGACCGAGAACGAGATAGATAAAAAAGTAGAAAAAACATTTTGATCTGGATAGTGGGATCAGTACGTTCCTGATCCCCTTCTTTTTCTTAACCCATTTTTAATATGAAACTCATAACAAAAGAGATAGAGAACCGCTTCCGGGAAGTGGGCTCTCAGGAACACATTGCCGATCCCGTTGTTATTGCCAAATTCTTTACTCCTGTGGGAAGTGCGACTTGGTTCGCCACTGAGTACAACTCAGATGAACGAGTCTGTTTTGGCTACGTCAAAGGGCTTGGGAGTGACGAATTCGGATATTTTTCAATTGATGAATTAGAAAGTGTACAACTCCCTTTGGGGCTAAAAATTGAGCGTGATATGTACAGCGGAGAAAAACGTCTTTCAGAATTCTGCCCTGAATTAAAATCTTTTATCAATGATCGGATAAAATCTCAGGAAAGGGATGATCGAATGGATGAATTAGACATGATGCTGAATATCCGAGAGCAGGATCAGGAAATTGAACGGTAATTTTTGGAAGACTTTTGGATTTTCCAACTAAATCAGAACCTCATGAAACACAATAAAAAGTTGCTGCGCTATTTGCAGTCCATAGGAATATTAGAACACGGAACAGATGAACAAATCAATCAGACTAAGAAAGAGTTCTGGAAACAAGAAGACAAAGCCCGTTTGAAGCGTTTTCGAAGCTCCCATCAACGCAAAGAAGTATCCTTGTCACAAAAGGAATTCGACACGCTGGCTATCGCTGCTAAAAGGCACGGTGTTCAATTGGGAACATTTATCCGTTTGGCAGCTCTTGCCTACGTTAAAGCGGAGTTTCTGCTTCCTTCTGACAGCCGGATTCAGGAGTTGGAAATTGCCCTCAGGCGCATTGGTAACAATATAAACCAGCTTACAAGGCATGTTCATCAACAAGGAATGACTCAGGAAGATTTGTCTGCATTTCAAAACAAACTGAACGAACTGGAAGACCGTGTTGCTCATGCGCTCCGGCAACCTATTCCGCTTAAAGACTTTCTTTCACAGCTTTTAAAAAAACAACCTGAGTACGCTGAGGTGTTGGAACAAGTTCTAAATGAATTTCGCAATGATCATCAAAACAAGTAGATATCGAACCCGAAAATTTCGTCACCTGGTCACGTACATTATGAGTGACCGGGAGCGTATCCGTGAGGATGAAACATTTACCATCCGTCACAATTTACGTTCTGCTGACACGGACGGAATTATCCGGGAATTTATCGAAAATGATACCCACAGAAGGAAGCGGAAGAATGGAGTGGTTTTATACCATGAAATTCTTTCGTATTCCCCTAAGGATACTAAAAATCTCAATCTGGAAATTTTGGAAGACATTGCCCAAAAGTTCATCGAACTGCGGAGTGGCCGGGCAATTTGCCTAGCTAAACCGCATATCGAAAATAAGAACGTCCATATTCATTTCTGCTTCTCTGGAACTGAATATCACAGCTCAACGGTTTTGAGGCTTGATAACAAAGCATTCAAACAATTACGGATAGACATTGAACGGTATCAGCATGAGAAATACCCGGAGCTTTCAAACTCTATTGTCTATCTCAACAAGTGGCAGAAAGAACAGGTTCTTGAACAGGAAGACTTAAAGATTTCTGATTCCGAGGTGCAGTTAAAAAAACGAACAGGGAAACAGTCTGACAAAGAACAAATAAACGAGCTTGTGCAGCAATCCTTTCGGGATTCATCAAGCCGTGATGATTTCTTCCAAAAACTCTTACAGCAGGGTTTGGAACTGTATAAATACCGGAACAAAGTAAACGGTTTGCTTTGGAATGGGAGAAAGTACCGTTTCCGCACCTTGAATATTTCAGAAAAACAACTTGCTCAGTTGCAAAAGGGTTCTGGTCGTATGGCTGAACTGCAACGGATCATGAACAAAAAACCAACGGGGCGAGGCTTAGAACTATAATTTAAAACTTAGAAATTATGCTTTGGAATTTAATAAAATGGCTGTTCGGTTTTTCCCGTCGCCGAAAAATTCACGGGGATGCCAAATTTATGGGCGGCTTCCCCAGAAAATCACTTCTCAATAAGAGAAATACCGGGCTTGTGGTCGATGGCATCCATAGATTACCCCAAGAACGTTCTTATTCACATTTGGCGATTGTAGCACCAACCGGAGCAGGGAAAACTACTCGTTACGTACTACCAAATGTGCTTAATATGAGGGAGGCTTCTTTTGTTGTAACCGATCCCTCTGGTGAAATTCTGGAAAAATCAGAACGATATTTACGAAAACAAGGTTACAACTTGCTCACGTTGAATTTTACGGACATTTCTAGCTCTAACCGATACAATCCCCTTTCTCGGTGTGAAACGCATTCAGACAGCCGGAAAATGGCTGAAATGCTCATAAATGCAGCATACCAAAACAGTCATGGGAATGATCTATTCTGGAATGATAGTGCAAAGGGTATTTTGAATTTGCTTATCCGGGCGATTAAAAGGCTTGCCCCGCATCAGCAAAATCTAGGGGAACTCTACCGACTATTGAATCAATTTGGGCATGGGCAGGATGAGGTAAACCGAATAATGGCTGAGAATTTGGATCAATCAAGTTTTGATGAATTCAAGGCGTTTTTGTCTCAAGACGATAAAGTGATGAACTCTATCCTCTCAACTGCAAAAACTGCCCTTGCTTCCTTTTCCGATCCTGAGCTTTCCTTGCTCACCCGTGAAGATACCGTTGCTTTTGAGCGGTTGCGGACAGAAAAGACAGCCCTTTTTGTAATCGTGCCAGAACATGAAGTTCGTTACTACAATTTCATGCTTACTGTGCTGTACACACAAATTTTCAATTTTTGTATGAAACTTCCGGTCAACGGGATGCCCTATCTACCCGTTTTCTTTTTTCTGGATGAGTTTGGCAATGCGGGGAAACTACCCAACTTTTCTACAATGATGACCACGCTCCGAAAGCGGAAAGTGTCGGTTTCTATCGTCCTCCAAGATGTAGAACAATTGGTAAATGTATATGGTCAGGCAGATGCTTCCGTAATTCTTAATGGAGGTTGTGCCAGCCGGATATTTTATCCAGGGCTTAGTTACAAAACCTGTGACGAACTTTCTCGAATGTTGGGAACTCAAACAGTAGCTTTTCGAGAGCCTGGCTTTAGCCGAACAGACGATTTTCTCTCCGACCGAGACAGGGAATTAGGAATCCCACTCATGCGCCCAGAAGAAATAATGACTATGCCAATCAACCGGGCAATATTCACTCATGCAAACTTACGTCCGGTTTTACTGAAAACGCTTCCATGGTTTCAGATACGAGAATTAAAAAGAAGAGTAAACCACTAAAACTTAAAAATATGATCACAGCATTACTGACCATCGTTATGACGGTGGTTTTTTTCAAAATGATTTTTTTATGGGTTTTTGGTGGAACTGGAACTTCTAAATTTTTCACTGAAGTATTTACTATTATGGGCAAAATAATCGGATTCATGTTGAAGACCGTCTGGAAACTTTTTTTGGGGCTGTTTCGTCTCCTGATTTACAATCCAAGGAAGCGTATCCAGTAGGAAGAACCAGAATGGTTCTGACGGGGGTTCTCCAAGGGATCTCCCTTGGGCAAGTTGCATTCATTTCTGGAAATGCGATAGCGTTTCCGGTACGAATGCGTACTTGCGCTACCACTGCTGCCAATTCAAAGCACCATACCCAAACATACTCCCGTTCCATCAAACCCTTAAGCATCTTTTTCCGGAATTTCTGAAAGATTTACAAAAGGAAACGGAATAAATAGTAAGTGGAGAAATTAGAAAGTATTGATGTGGGCTTTTCAAAATGGTTTTATCGGAGGAACGGAGATAAATTCTTTTTAAAAAGTTGCCTGTGCAGTGGGTGAAATCAACTCTTACTAATTTCGTAATGAACGGTTTATGCCGTAGTCTTTTGGAAACCCGGAGGGCTTGTCTTTCAGAAATGGAGATATCTTTGCGGTGGGTTTGAGGAAATTTCCCTTTCGCCTAGGATTACCCTTAAGATTCTTCAGTGTGCAAAATATTTTTCTTTAGGCAGTATTCTTCAATTTCTGTATCACTTTCAAAATACCTGTCGCAAAATTCAACTAATTCCTTTTCGGTTGCATTTGAATATTTGTCGCTGGCTGTCATTAATTTTTCTGCTTGCTCAATAAAACGTTCAAAGTCTTTATTGATCTTACAAAGCTTATCAATCGTCTTAAAATCGAGGTCGCGATATTTTGCTGAATAGAGAATTTTACTCTCATATGGATTGGGTTTCAGCTCAATGATACCGATCCCAAAGGATTGATTTAATCTTTCCATTTCGTCATTCAGGCTCTCGCTTATTTCAAATGCAACTAAGTATCCATAATTAGCCCAGCTCGAATTGGAGACTGCTTGAAAGAAGCATTTTTTTAATTCGTAATCTGAATTAATTTCCCTTTTTAATTCATAGGATGTCAGCTTGAAAGTATCAACCCGGTTGATGGCTTTAAGGAAATTTTGGCTAACCTTAGTTTGCAGATTTAAAAACTTAATCCCAATCATATCAGGATGAATCCACTTTTGATGATTGTCCTTACTGATTGATGATTGCTCGTGAAAAATTGTCTTTGAATAAATATCTGCGTTTTTGAGATAACTACTTAATAAAATATGCAAATCACGCTCATCATAAGTGTTCTTTTTTATTTTTTGGGAAGAGTTTTCGATAGTTTTATCGATTAAAATATCAATGCCAATATTTGCCTCATTCTTAGCTAAATAATATGAATATGAGCCTCCCGATTCTTTTATACGCTTAACCCTTGAGTCTCCATTTCTGATAAAATTACCTAATAATGCTGATATCGTAGAAAAGGGCGTTTTTGCTGCTTCAAAATCGTAATATCCTTTTTCAACTATATGGTTATAAACTTCCATATAATTTGTTAATCCATTTATGTCATCCAATGATTTAAGTATCGCTTCTTTAATGGTCATCATTTTTGGTTTTTTTAATAGGATTTAGTGATTTAGCTGTTGTTTTTAATATAACTCTAATAATTGCATTTTTAATAATTTTTCAATTCTTTTTCTTTCTCCTTCAATTTCAATTTCAAGTTCAATTTTACTTTCTCATTGAACTGCTTACTTTTTGAAATCTGAGCTGTAATCTTTGCAATACTTTTCTCTAAATCGAGCTTTCGTTGTTGATTTGAAACAAGTTCTTCCATTGAGCTTATCTGCTCTTTTGTTTTACCCGAAAGTTGAAGACATAAATCTTTATGAACTTGATCTAAGCTCACCTTGAGATTTAACTTATATGGAACGTTCGCCAAGGGAAACCATTGAGATGTGAAAGACCAGTCAATAATAGCATTGTCCTCATTTATTGGGTGCAGATGCTTGCTTGAAGTAGCTAGGTAAGCTTGCTCTTCAAACTGAACAAAAAAAATGATAGGGTAAGGAATTGCTTTATCAATAACTTTTAAAAGCTCAGGAATTTCCTCTAAAAGTCTTAACTCAATTTTGAAAACCTGAATCTCTTTAATTTGAACTGCCGATAGATTCACGGTTAAAGCAGATAGTTTATGAGTCCATGTAATACGATGCACCTTATCAACAAGCTGTTTTTTTTGCTTCGTATTTGTATAGGAGTCAAAAGCGTTTTTAGGAACAACCCTTCGTACTGCTGTATTTTTAGGTAAATCAAAAAAGTCCATTTATCGAACAATTAAAAATGAAACTAATTTAAAGTCTTCAATTCCCTTAATTTTGTCTTGTAATGAAGTAGTTCCCCCCGACTTAAATAGGCTCAGTACTTCTTTTTCCTCTTCCTTTTGAAGAATTGTTCCTATGCTCTTTTTGAGCAAGGTTGAATATTCGTCCATCTGATAATAATCATCTGTTTCTTCCTTCAATTGAACGCAGAGGTCAACAATAGGCTGATTTTTCCCTTTACATAGCATTCGCACGGCATCTAATATTTTTTTGGATTCAACATGATTCAAAATAAGCTCGCCTGAATTTTTGATGTAAACTAGATAATAAGGATGTAATCTATTCAGCTTATTAATGTTTACGCTCGAATTAACATTTTTAAGAACAAAAATCACACCTGGTTTTAGGAGTTCTCCCGCACTTACAACTGCATGCAGTCCTTCGGGTATATTTTTAAGGTCGCCATATTCTTTTATTAAATTTGCAAGATCAATTCTAAAATCATTAAGCCCTAAATCGGTAATACTTACTCCTTCGCGCAAGTCTTCAAGGTCAACCACTTCTTCTTTCAGGCGTTGGAGTTGGATTTTTCGATATTCTAAATCTTTCTCATCTTGATTTAGGATATTATCATCACCCGTACTTGCCATGTTGCTTATCAGCATTTTGTTTTCAACTCGTTGTTTTAAGTTGATATAAGAATCAAGCGTTACATCTGGCCAAAAATTCACCATTGTAATGGTGTCATTTTTTGAACCGATCCTATCTATTCGACCAAATCTTTGAATAATCCGAACAGGATTCCAGTGAATATCATAGTTCACCAGATAATCACAGTCCTGGAGGTTTTGTCCTTCCGAAATACAATCCGTTGCAATTAATAAATCTATGGATTCGGTTATATTCGGATATAGTTGCTCCTTGTCTTTTGATTTAGGAGAAAAACACGTCAGCATAGCATTCAAATCGGCGGGTATTTTCTTTGTAGTACATAGCTTTCTTGAACCAGTAATAATTGCCGTATTCAGTTTGTATTTATCCTTCAAGTAGGAATTTAGGTTTTCATATAAATAATTAGCCGTGTCAGCAAAAGCAGTAAATACAATTACTTTCTTATTCTCTGCATTAAACGGCTTCTGAATTTTGCCATCAATTAAAGAAATAAGATGCTGTAATTTGGTGTCCTTTTCGCCCCGAATATCTACCACTTTCCCCCAAAGAAAATTCAAATGTTCAAGGTCAGCTAGAAGGTCTTCTTTCCAACGAGTAGTGTCCATATCCGCAATGTGGACTTTAATTTTTTTACCAATGATGTTTTCTTCATCACCCCAATCTGATTCCCAATCAAAGTTTTCGTCATTAACTTTTGATTGAAATCCCTCATAATCACTTATGTCCCCTTTCTCAATAGTTTTAATAATGTTCTCAATCTGAGAAATAATACCTTCGAGTGTAATGCGAAATGAATCAACAGAGCTTTCTAGTCTCTTTAATAGATTGATTCTCATCAGGATTCGCAAACTTTTTTCTCGATCAGCTTGTGTCAATTTACCTAGCCCAGAACGAACTTCTTTATCGTACAGGTCTGCATACCGCTGAACCTTACTTGGCAAAATGTAGTTTAACGGCGTGTAAACCGATAAGTTTAACAGGGTTAAGCGTTCAGCAATATTGGTATAATTAACTTCATCTGTATCTGTAAGTGCGCTCTCTATAGACAGAGGTTTGTTTCTTGTGGGAAACTTACCAATTTCCGTTGTGTCGTAATAAGTGGTTATGTGTTTTCTTGACCTCGCAATAGTCAAAGAATCTAGTATTTCAAAGAAATCAAAATCAAGCATATCCAACAACCGTTCTGTTGTTCGATTTGTCGTTTCAAATTTACTCCATTCATTAAAGGACTTCTGAGCCCTTTTGAAAATTTGATCTATTCCGTTAGTTGTATCAAGTTTGCCATCAATATTTTCAGGGTTACCCTCATAGGCTAGTGCTAATTGATTCTTCAAATCATTAAATCGGTTATTAACAGGAGTTGCAGATAACATCATTACTTTTGTTTCAATCCCCTCTTGAATTACTTTTCTCAAAAGTTTTTGATAACGATTCTCTTTTCCAACAGCCGTATTGTTGTTTCTGAAATTATGTGATTCATCAATTACGATGAGACCATAATTTCCCCAATTAACAGATTCAAGATTACGTCCGTTGCTCGAACCACCTTCCCGTGCAAGGTCAGTGTGAAAAAGAACATCATATCTCAATCGGTCACCTGCTAAAATATTGTTTTTATCATTATGCCTAAAGGTATTCCAGTTAGCTTCTAGTTTCTTAGGACAAAGAACAAGAACGTCTTTGTTCCTCATTTCGTAATACTTAATCACACCAAGCGCAGAAAAGGTCTTACCCAAACCAACACTATCAGCCAAAATACAACCCTTGAACTTCTCAAGTTTATTGATAGCCCCAATAACTGCATCTTGTTGAAAATTGTATAATTTGTTCCAAACAACTGAGTCTTTAAAGCCAATTTGTTCATTTGGAAGATTGTCGAGAGTAAGGTCTTCTAAAAAATCATTGAAGATATTGTACAAAGTAACGTAGTAGATAAACTCTGGGCTATTTTCCTTATATGCGCTCTCAAAATAATCCTGAACCTTTTGGGTTACATCCTTTAAGTCTTCTTCGTTTTCCCAAATCTGATTGAACCACTCCAAATAATCATTGCTGCTAGGAAATTCTGTCTTTTGAATTAATGTAGGAAACCCTTTTTTGTGGGAAATACCTAAATCAGAGGTTGTAAACCCTGCGATGTTTGAATAGGAAGAATCCTGTTCTTTCCCATTTCCAACATGAATTAAACCATGTAGTTGCTGATTGTGATGCTTATTAGACTTAAACGTAACCTTTTCTTTAACCCATTTAGAACATTCGCGAGCTATGGCTCTTTGATTCAATTGATTCATCAATCGTAATTCAAATTCACCTCCGCACAACTCTGACTCTCTTACTATGTGAGGGATGTAAAATTGACGAGCATGCTTTTGTAATTGTTCCTCGATAAATGTTGGAGAACTAAAAATAAAACGAAGTTCTTCAATACTTCCTAGTTCTTTACGAAGAGCTTCAAAGGCATATATTGAAAAGGTCGAAGCTGCAATACTAAGCTTCGAACCCTTCTTTATGTTTTGTTTAAGGTCATCAACTAACCGGCTGTTTACGTTGTCTATCAGCACCATAAAATTACTTTAACTGTAACATCTGCCTAAGCGTATCAAAGCTGTTTACTTTTGCGAATTTCACATTATCACCACAAATTTCTTTGAAATGTTTGGTAGCACAATGAATTTTCAACTTCTCAATCCCTCGGTCATCTATACTAGAATCTGTTCCTTTTGTTTCTGCCACAAAATAAACCTCACGAATTTTATCCTTATCAAAAACGATTGCCCAATCAGGGCTATAGTTTGCAACAGGTGTTGTGATATGAAAGCTTTTTGGGAGTTTTGCGTAAACAACAACTTCTACAGAGCTTTCAAGCGCTTCGGCAAAGTCCGATTCTATTTTTGAATCAGAAGTAAGGAAGTCATAAATATGCTTCTTAAGTAGGTCAGTATTTCGAATGGCTGTTTTGTCATTAGTGAAGACAGTCTTAGCATCATATCGTTCCTCCGTTTTGTGATAAACGATATTGTTGATTATTAATTCAGCTTTCGTTTCATTAATAAGCTTGCTGCATTTATTAATAAATTCTTCTGGATTCTTGCGAAGAAGTGCGAATTTTTGAGGTTTAATTGCTTTGAGAATTTCTACAATTGTTTTGCGTGTAAGGCTTGTGAGAACCTCTATTTCTCCAACAATGTCATAAACAGTGTTGGTGTATAAATCATTCTTAAGTTTAAGATATTCTCGACTTGATTCTTTAATTAGATTTCCTTCCTTCATGTCTTCTTTCGAACCGTCTTGTAGTTCACCAGTTTTCACCTCATAAGAACGATCCCCAATATTTAGCTGTGCATTAATTAAAACAGTACTGTCTTTGACAAGCTTTTCAGAATCGAATTGGACTTCGTAAATTGTTTTCAAATTTATCTTCTTCCAAAGCTCCTGAAACTCTTTCTTTTTAAAATTGCTATTGGTTCTAACGTCAATCTTATCCCTTTCGTTTTCAGGTTTAAAGGCTTCACCCGTGTAAACAGATTTAAGCAATTTACCAACTGACTCCCTGAATGGTTCAAGGTTTTCAGGAAGAGGCATTTTTAACTGCTCAATTATTTCCCTTCCTTCTGGGGTAATTTTATCGTCTTCATCAATTACATCGTTTTTATACAAAAGCTTATTCAATTTCTTTGCATCCTCTGATGTAATACGAAGTTCTTCATCTTTTTCGTTCGTAAGCATCTTACCAACAAAATATTCGGCTTCTGCTTTTTGAGGACGGTCTTTTAGTGTAGCTGCAATCTCACTTTGTAATCCTTTAGCGAAAGATTCATAGCTCTCAGAGGCAATCACCGTGAGCTTATTCAGCTCATGCACTTGGTCTCCAATCAGTTCAAAATCCTGACGGAATCCATTTTCATCGACACACAAACGCATTCCTCGCCCAACTTCTTGTCTGCGTCTAGTTAAACTTCCACTTTCGGCATGTTTAAGCGCACAAATTTGAAATACATTTGGGTTATCCCAACCTTCCTTAAGGGCAGAGTGAGAAAAGATGAATCGGGTTGGTTCTTCAAAACTCAACAACCGCTCCTTGTCTTTCATAATCAAGTCATAGGCAGATATATCTTCCGAATCTTCTTTTCCTCGGCCAACTTTGGGTTCAACTAACCTATTCTTTTTGTCGATGGAGAAATAACCTTCGTGTACACGATTTGCATCATCACGTTTCAAATAATCCTCAAATTGTGATGGCATGTATCCTCTGTGTACTTTACTTGGGTCAGTATCTTCCAAATACTCATTGTAGTCTTGGTGGAATAGGTCTAAGAAATCACTACAAACATTGTTATACTCTTCTTCAAATATCTTGGCATATTCACCTAAAGCCTGTTCTCCCGTTTCATCGTATATCCGATATTTCTCAACAGAATCAATAAAGAAAAGAGATAACACCTTAATGCCTTTATCAAAAAGTTGCTTCTCTTTATGAAGGTGCGACATGATACACTCTCGTATCTGCACCCTTCGAAAAGCATTTTCGTCTTTGTCGTTTAAAATATCACCTGGGTAAATATCCTGACCTCCAATAACTACTTTATTTAGGTATCCATTTATTTCTGTAATGGTTTGATTTTTATAAGCTGGCATATTGCCCGACAATTCGTAAAGGTTTGCTCCTTCACCCAATTTCTGACGGATTTTTTTAACACCTGAACCAACCCTTTTTTCATACTCCATCGTTGCAAAAGGAGGCTTGGTTGTACTAAGGCTAATGTGCTCCAAATACAAATACCCCGTTGTTCCTGTAGAGCCTTTGAGGTTAATTCCTTTAACCTGAATCTTTTTAACCAATCGTTTATTGTATGCATCTAGTGCATCCAAACGATAAATTTTATTGTAATCAACCTTATGCGTTGCAGAATAACGCAGGGTGAAAAGTGGCTTAAAATCCTGCATTCGTTCCAAAGTCTTTATCCCGTCAACAGACTGAGGCTCATCAATAATCAAAATCGGATTTGTTTGAGAAATAATCTCAATTGGTTTCCGTGTTCCAAACTGATCAAGCTCTTGATAAATACGTCTGGCATCGTTCCCTTTGGCATTAAAGGCCTGTGTATTAATAATCATCACGCTGATGCGACTATCAGAGGCAAAGTTTTCAATATCTTGCGGACGACCAGAATTATAAATAAATGGATTTATCTTATGTCCGTACAATTCTTGAAAGTGGTCTTGTGTAACCTCAAAGGATTTATAAACACCCTCGCGAATGGCAATACTTGGAACAATTATGATAAATTTACTCCATCCATATTTCTTTTGAAGCTCATACATTGTGCGAATATAGGTATAGGTTTTACCCGTACCCGTTTCCATCTCTATCGTAAGGTTATATCCTAATTTCACACCCTTCGCACGTTCTATCTGTGGACTTTCAAGAAGCTCGTTTTTCTTTTGTGTCCGTTGAATGTTTTCAAGAACCTGACTGTCTACAATCTGCATATCAGAATTCCGATATCCAATTTCTTCCATAACTTCACCTTCAAAGGCTTCTGACTGGCTGGCTCCAATTGCAGCCATTTTTGCTTTTCGAATAAGCTCTTTACTTCGTTCAAGTGTAAATCGATTTGTTTTAAGGGGTTGCCCTTCAAAACAATCTACAACAGCTTTTACCGCTTGAATCTGAAAATCTTGTTGTTTAAATTGTAATTTCATCTTAAATAACTTTCATTTCAGTTTCTGGGCTCAATTGTTTCAACAATTGTTTTACATTCACTTTGGCTGTATCGTCTTTAAAACCACTGTCCTTAAACACAACTCTCAACGGTTTTTCCTCTGCAATTTCTTTGGCAAAACTCTCATCAATGTCATTGTCAAAACAAGCAAACAATGAATTTTCAGCTACCTTAAATACCTTCTTGCCTTCAATTTTAACCTGCTCAATTTTTAATGAAAGTGGCAATCCCCAGTCTATCATCACTTGAGCTAACAAATCATCACTCGTTCTGTCTGGTTTAATGTTATCAGATAGAAAGTCTAGTTTCCCTTGATCGTATTCTTGAGGCCTATAATACACATCCTGCATATTACTTTCATCCAATTGATAAACACGAAAGCCATAATCCTGATCATCTTTGAAGTTGGCAAATAAGCCATCTTTTTTAGCATTTTCAACTTTCTCGTCCTTTATCTTTTTAGCAGCTCTTCGGATACGTTCTTTCCCTATCTCACATAAGTTTTTAAAACCTGCTTTTCTTGCATCACTGTCTTCTTCCGTTTTCTCAGAAATTTGAACCATGATAAATTTGCGATTCAAACTATCTACAGCATTTAATTCCATTACCCCGTGAGCTGTACTCGCTGATCCTGAGAAAAAATCAATTATAATTTCACCTTTATCTTTATTACAAGCGGAATAAACAAGAGTCTTCATGAGCTCAACCGGCTTTGGTGGGTGACCAAGGGAAAAACCTAAAATATCTTCAAGTTCCTGATTCAGAGATCTAAATTTTTTATCCGTTAAATTACTTTCTTCTAAAATTGTCCGAAACTTCTTCCCGTCTGATAATCTTTGCTTAAACTGGACACTCCACCCACTTTGTTTTTGTAGAAACCTAACTTCGCCAGTTTTTAAGTCCTCAAGAAATGTTTGCTCACTCCTAAACCATTTTCCAGATAGGCTTTGTCCATCAGGTGCCTTAATTTTGTAAGGTTTTGTTGCCGTCGAAGACCTTTCCATTGTGTCCCAGAAATATGGACCAATATCATCTGATTCTTTATATCTAGCTAAGTATTTATCTGAGAACTGTTCGATTAATGCCTTCGCACTCGCATTGAATTTGGCATAAGCAAGAACATAATCATGTTCTACCGCACAAGTTCCTGAGGCGCTTCCTCCGCCACTTTTAGTTTTTCTACAGAATAGTCCAACAAAATTAAACTCTCCGAAAATTTCATCGCATATTTTTCTCAAACTATGTACTTCATTATCATCTATTGAAATAAAAAGAATCCCATTTTCCATCAAAAGATTACGTGCAAGTTTTAGTCTTGGATACATCATGCTCAACCAATCAGAGTGATAACGACCTGCACTATCAGGATTAACTACCAATCTTTGGCTGTATTCATCTTTTTGCCCACTTTCAATTAGCTCCTTCTCCTTCTCTCCCGTAAAATTATCCTTGTAAACAAAGTCCTTTCCCGTGTTGTAAGGAGGATCAATGTAAATCATCTTAACTTGTCCTAGATAGCTCTCTTGTAAGAGCTTCAACACTTCTAAATTGTCTCCTTCAATGTAAAGATTCTCTGTGTTGTCAAAATCCACGGAATCTTCACGCACAGGACGCAGAGTCTTTGTTGTAGGAATATTTGCTGTAACAATAGCCTCTTTTTTACCAGGCCATTCAAGGCGGTAACGCTCTTTATTTCCTTCTACAACTGCATGGCTCAGCTCTTGCTTCAATAAATCAAAGTCAATTGCCTTACCATCGGCACTTTCTGTTACACAGTTTGGGAAAATAGCTGCTAATTTTTTAAAGTTCTCGTTCACAAAATCAGGTGATTGAAGGTCGAGTTTATCTATTTCCATACGTTAATTATTACAAATTTCACACATTTCATTGTAGTGTGTTTTATCCACGTCTTCAATGAGTTTCAAAATGTTATTTACAATATTTTGGCTTTCGCCAAGTTGATTATCGGTTGTGTCACTCTCAAATCCATCAGAATGAGAATATTTATTAATAAATTTATAAATTAATTCTTCGTTTTCTATTTGGCTTGGGCTTTCCTTAATGGCTTGGTTTAGCCATTCTCTAAAGTTCCCTCGATATTTAGGATATTTAAACCTTAGAAAGGTTTCTAATACTTTCCTTGCCGCATTAGAAAAAATAAATGCATCCATTATAGAAAACTTTGGAGAATCTTTTTGCTGTAAGAGTTGTTTAAATAAAAAATGATACTCAGATCCATACGTAATCAGTGTCTCATCAGCATTATCGATTTTTGATTGTCTCTTTTCTCCTACAGAAAAAGCTTGAATAGCGTAAATATTAGTTACTAATTCTTTAATTTTATCTAATTCATTTTTCTCTCTTGCTTTCTTGTTTTTCTTTTCAACGTTTTCATTCCTTTTTTGATAATAATCTCTTAACAATCTAAAGAACATGAAATTGTGTGTCAAAACAAACAATTGCTTCGAATCGGTACAGTGTTTTATTAAATAGGAATATGCGTTGTGGACATTGTTTGAATCGAAACTTGATAATGGATCATCAATTACAACCACAGTATCTTCTATTTTGTTATCATCTTCTTTCAACTTATTAATAAAATATACAAAAGCGATAGCTGTTTTTTCTCCTTCACTCAAATGTTCTCCCTTGGTGTTTTGGTCATCACCCCTCTGGATTTTATATCCTCCTTGTGGTTGAGGAATCAACGACAATTCATTTCTTCCAAGAAATTTATGTAAATCAGTATTAAATTTATTAGCTCCTAATGCTTCTGTTGAAACTTTTGCATTTAGGGTCACAAGCAATATTTCAAGCTTTGAAATATTTTCTGAAATTTCTTTGTGTGCTTCAAATTTCCTTTCCGCTTCCTTCTTTTGGTTATAGTAGTCGTAAATTTTAAGCTCATCTTTGACATACTGTATCTCAAGCTTTTCCTTTGATTCTTTAATTATGCTTTCTTCATTTGCTACTTTCTTGTTGTGGTTTTTTATTAATTCGACAATCGTTTCATAACTCTTTCTTAGTTTTTCAATTTCGATATTCTTTATCTCATTTGAATGTTCTTCAAATGGATTAGCTGATTTGTGCGTTATTGCCTTCTTCCAATCATCTAAAGCTTTGATGAGATCGCCTTTTTGCTCTAGTAATTCGCTTAAGCTCTTCTCATAATCTTTCTGAAATTCTCTATAAAAAGAATCTTTTGATGGAAATTCTGGTAGATCGAAATCATTCACCCATAGCAATAAACTATTCAAGCTATCTTGTAATTTTCGGAATGCGTCACTAAAGTGATTATTTAGTGTAGTAATTCTCTCTATACTAATTGCGTTCCCACAAAAAGCACAAGCTGTGCCCTCTTTGTTTAACTCCAATCCTTTTTTGACCCATTCGCTTAATTCATAATTATCCTTCAATCCCTTAATAACAGAAGAGGTTAATTTCTCCTTCAAAGCTAGGTTAATTTCAGTATGCTTAATTTTAAAAATATCAAAATCTAATTCTTCTAAAAGACTTATTTTTTCCTTGTCCTGCGGCTTAATTGATTGAGAAAGTCTTTCAATTGTTCCTGCAGTAAGCTCTTTTGTTTCATTAATTTGTTTCTGATTATCATTTAAGTAGTTTTCAAGTTTCGTCTTGTTGTAATTGGCTAAGTATGAGTCTTTAACTTCAATGAGCTTAAATTTACCTTTTATTCTCTTAGAGGCATCAGATAGGAAATCGGAATTCTTCTCCACAATTCCCTTTTTACGTTTTCTTTTTCCTTGCTCTTCCCCGTTTAACTCTTCGTTGATTTTCTTTAATGCGTCATTGTTTATTTTCTGATCACCTTTTGCTTTTTCAAGGGCATCAATGTCTTCCTTGCTTTCCTTAGAAACAATTAGAATCCCCTTTATTAAATCATTCCAATTAATATTCAGATTTACGAAACCTTTATCAAAAACTCTAACGATCTGCTCTTGTGGCATCGAGCTTGTCTCATCTAGGATGTCCCCTGATTTAAGTTTGCATTTCCATTTTGCATCAGGAAATCTATTTATAAAATCTTTACTTTCCAATTGTGAGAATAAATGAGCTAAGGTTGATTTTCCACTTCCATTAAAGCCATAAAATAAGTTGAAACGGCGAAATTCATCATAACCAGGCTCTGCCGGGATGGATTCAAATATCCCAAATTTTTTTACGTCGGTGAATTTTATAATCATCGTGTTTGATTGTAACTATTCAAAGTTTAAAATTAACAATAAAGCAAAGAAATTCTACACCTATCTGTTTGAATATTCGGATTAATTGAAAAAAACATTTTGATGGACATATTGAGCTGTGTTAGGAATGATTCCCGTTCTTAACCTCTTTCCAATGACTGACTCACAAGTCAGCCGTCTTTGTGATGGCAAAAAACCTCCAAAACCAAATATACAAAAGTTTCCACAAAAGCCTTTTTTGAAGTGGGTTGGCGAAAAACGTTTCCTTCTCCCGGAGCTACTACAACACCTACCAAAAGAGTTCAATTCCTATTACGAACCCTTTCTGGGTGGAGGTGCATTATTCTTTGCCCTCGCGCCAAAACTTAAAAAAGTATTTCTGTCAGATTTAAACTTGGAACTCATCAAAACATATCGGGCAGTAAAAGAAAATCCGGCAAAACTAATTGCCATTTTGAAAGTGTATGAATCAAAAAGCTGTGAGAAATTCTTTTATCAATTACGAGCAAAACCTTTTGGGGAAACAGACATTAGCCATGCTGCCAGGTTTGTTTACTTGAATAAAACTTGTTTTGGTGGGCTTTATCGTGAAAACCAATATGGGAAATTTAACGTTCCATTCGGTCACTACGAATCACCTAAAATTGCGGATCACTTTGCCATTGTCAGCTGCTCTAAACTTTTGAAAAAAGCTGAAATAAGTTGTCATGATTTTGCCTCAATCAAGCCTAATGCTGGCGATTTGGTGTACTTCGATCCTCCTTACCACGGCGCAAACTCATTGGTTTTTTCAGCCTACAACAAAAGTGGTTTCGGGATACAGGAACATTTAAGGCTTAAAAAATTAGTTTCTGAACTTACCCAAAAGGGAGTGCATATCATGCTCTCTGGTTTGGACACCAATTTTCTCAGGGAATTATACAAAGAACCTGAATACAAAATTTACTCACTGGATACGTCGCACCGCATATCTAATTCGAAATCTGCTAATGGCAAACGAGATGAATTGCTGATTACCAACTATTAATTTCCTTTTCTAATCCTTATTCATGAAAGAAAAAATTAACTCCTTATTTAACGATGAAAAAGAGTCGCCTCAATCCCTTCAAAAGGTTCTGCGGGTTGTTCACAAGCCCTACCAAAAAACATACACAAACGGAATTAACATCAAGGGCGAATATCTTAAAAAGTTCGGCTTCGAAATGGGGGACAAGGTTGAGGTTCTGGTAACCGAAAATCAGATTCGAATTTCAAAAATTATTAATCCCCCTGAAAAATGAATTTTTTAGATATTCGCAACCAGTTTCGTGATTATTTCTTGATTGAACGAGGAGTAACCGCCAAAAGCTACCGAACGGTAACCGCCCATGTTCAGCATCTGTTGGATCATTTGGACTCTCAGAATTTCAGGAGTGTATCAGAGGAGAATATCCGTGAATTTTTGGCAATCTCGAAGCGTGAAAAAGTCTGGTCACCAAAAACGGTTCGAGCATATCTCCAAAGTTTCCAATCGTTTTACAAATGGTGCCAGATCCGGGGATATGTGAAAAAGAATCCGGCACAAAACATCGAAAAACCGAAACTCCCTCAACGACTCCCCCGCTGCCTGACCAAAGAACAGGCGCAAAAAGTACTGTCCCATGCCCAAAATTATCCATGGAATTCAGATTTTGCCCAGTCCCGGAATATCACCATTCTGTACGTGTTTCTGTTCACCGGGATGCGGCTCAATGAACTGCTCCATCTCCGGTTTGATGATGTAAATCTGAAAACGGATGAAATTCTCATTCGGGAGGGCAAAGGGAAAAAAGAACGGATTGTTCCTATTCATCCAACTTTGTCCCGGGTGCTACGAAATTATTTTCGCCAACGCAAGGAAAGAAATAAGCGGTCGAAGTGGTTTTTCACCGGGGTAAACTCCGACAAACGTTTGTATGAAAAGAACGTCCATGAGATTTGCCGGAAAATTATCGTGTCTTCTGGGATTAAGTTTTACCCGCACATGCTCCGACACACTTTTGCTCGGCTTGCCTGTGATGAAAATATCAACCTTTTCAAGCTCAAAGAGGTGCTTGGGCATACTGAGATTAGTACTACCCAGATCTACCTATCTGTTTCTAAAAAAGGCGTGAAAGAAAGTGTGAATAGGCTGGAGCTTATTTAAAATAATAATGGATGCTTCCCAATCTGATCGTCCAAATGTGCCTTGGTTGCTGCTAAATAAATGGTGGTCGTCTTGATGTCGGAATGTCCCATCATTCTGGACAGAGCGTACAGGTTGCAGCCTCCTTCCAGCATCAGGGTCGCAAATGTGTGTCGCAATAAATGAGGATAGAATTTAATTTTACTTTTCTTTTGAATCTTCTCAAATAATCGTTTTATCACGGGGTCGCCCATCTTGGAGTCTTGCCGTAAAGCTGTGAAAAAATAAGGACTTCCCTTTTTTAACCGTTTCCTGTCCTTCAAATAGTCCAACATGTAGATAACAAGTGTCGCATGCAACGGGATAAGGCGATCCTTTGCACACTTCCCATTGCGGACATACAATGATTTTTCGACCAAATCTACGTCCTCCATTTTTAAATTCATCAGCTCCGCTTTGCGGATGCCTGTGTACAGAAAAGTTCCCATGATAGCGACCGCCCGTTTCTTTTCGAATTTATACTCATATGGATAGTTCCGTGTCCAATCCATCAGTCGTTCTGCTTGGTCTGCTGTTAGATGCCTTGGGATGGTCTTTGGAAGCTTTGGTTTGGGAATTTTATCACAAGGATTCTCAGGAATGTAATCTTGTAGGACACACCACTTTAAAAATGAACTCATGGACTGCAAACGAAGCTTTATGGTCTGCGGAGACCAGTTCCGTTCAAGCTTCCCATTCATAATCCAAGTCTCGATGCGTTCTCTGGTAAGTTGCTCAATTGTTTCGACACCGATGGAATATTTTAGAAACCACTTGATGTCCGTCTTGAACCAATAAATTGTTCGCGGTGTATTGCCTTTGAAGACCAAACTGTGTTGGCAAAAGCGTTCGTGAAGCCTGAGGATTTCATTCATAGCCTATGACTATATAATTTATCCCGATGGTCACTAGCTACCCAATTAACACAAAAATTGTTCAAGGATTCCCGCTCCCTGACTATCTTAGTGGTTGCGGGGGGTGGATTTGAACCACCGACCTTCGGGTTATGAGGGCGATTATCCCATCCGAAGGGTGGATTTACCCACTCATAGAGCGGTTATCCAGATTTTCAAGAACTTTTTTGCGAAGGCGGACTAGCGACCCTCGGTCTCCCTCAGCTTATCCCTAATTTTTGGAGTGTCAAACCTCTGTTTTCAATCTTACTTCAAGATTCAAATTAAATAACAGATCTCCCATTATCCTCAAAATATTTTTTGACCAAGAGAGAGGGCTTTTAGCCTGAGAAGGTCTCTTGCTTCTTCTTGAAGTTGCTTCTCGGTTAGTTCAATTCCGATATCTAAATAAAGAAGCCTTAATTCTTCAATTGCCTCTTCCGGGAGCTTCATTCTCTAAAGTAATAATTCTTTCTATTCCATAATAATCTAAAATTGATACTTGTGGTACTATTGGACGCATGAATAGACGTTTAAAAACAGTTTTCTGGATTTTATTCATGACGGTGGGTCTTATCTCTATCTTATTTTGTAGGGTACGCTCCGCAATGCTATTGGAAACCCTTTGATTGGGCTGGTTGCCTGTTAAAAAACCGATAGTGTATTTATTGATATTGTTGTTTTGATTTTATCTTGGCTAGGGCTTTGGCAGTTCCTTAGAATATTTTTTTCAAGAAAAACAAGCGAAGAAATTCTTATACTATCTGCCTCTTTCTTTGATCCTGGGATTTTGCTTTCTTTTTTCAATTATCGTTCAAATTCCTGGATGTTTTGTTGAGTTCTGGAAATTTCTATTTTCTCTCATATAGTTTGTAACTTTAGGAAAATTATAACCATTAACCATATGTATATATCCAAATCTGACTTCCTAAAATATCAAAACTGTCCAAAAGATTTTTGGCTCTGGAAGAAAAAACCCGAAGTTGCAGCTAGTATTGAATTGTCAGATTTCGAGCAACAAATAATTGAGCAAGGTAATGAGGTGGAGACCTGGGCACAAAAACTTTTCCCCCAATGGGGTTCTCGTAACAGAAAAAGGAGTTCAAGCCGTCGAAGAAACCCGCGTTTTATTAGAACAGGGAGCAACTCAAATTTTCCAGGCTACTTTTTTTGTAGATGGATTACTCGCAATGATGGATGTATTGGAATGGGATACGGTAAATGAGTTTTGGGTAATTAATGAGGTTAAGGGAACAACTTCTCAGGATGTAAAAAAGGAAGAGCATTTAAACGACGCAACATTTCAAAAGATTGTAACAGAGAAGGCTGGATTAAGGGTCGGTCGAGTGAACTTAATTGAACTTAACAAAGAATTTCGAAAAGATGGGGAGATAATCCCCTCTCAACTTTTACAAGCGACGGATATATCTGAAATAATAAATGAATTGGAACAATCAGTTGTAATCCAAATTGATTCTGCAAAAGAGATTTTAAAGAGAGATGAAGAACCACGGGTTTTGCGATTGTATTTACAAGTCCAGAAAAAAACTTCTGCCCCACGTTTTCATATAGCCATCCTGAAGTTCCTGATTATTCTATTCACGATATTGTCAGAATAGGCAGTAGCAAAAAGAAGCTGCAAGAAATGGTTGATAATGGGTGGCTGGAAATTGAAGATATCCCTTTAGATTTTAAACTATCTCCAACACAGACCAATCAAGTTCAAACTACGATCTCAGGAAATCCCATCGTTAATATTCAAAAAATCAGATCTGAATTGGAGAAGTTGGTTTTCCCCGTTTACTTTCTGGATTATGAAACGTTTCCGACGGCAATTCCTGTATTTGATGATTGTTATCCTTTTCAACAAGTCCCCTTCCAGTATTCTCTTCATGTTTTGGAAACTCCTGATTCAGAATTAATACATAAAGAATATTTACAAAAAACATTGGAAAACCCCATGCCTGCATTAGCTCATCAGCTTAGGCAGGATATTGGAGATAACGGTTCTGTGGTTGTATGGAATAAAAAATTTGAAGGAAAGTGCAATGAAGATCTGGCTGAGGCTGTTTCAGAATTATCAGAATTTATGATGGGGATTAATCAACGATTATTCGACCTTATGGAGATATTCAGCAAACAGATGTTCGTACATAAAGACTTTAAGGGAAGTAGTTCTATCAAATACATACTCCCCGTTCTTGTTCCGGGCTTTAGCTATTCCGATTTAGATATCAGAGATGGTGGAATGGCATTAACTCATTGGAAGAAAATGATTTTTGATGAAAATGATCCTGCCAAAAAGAATGAAATTGCACAAAACCTACTGTCATATTGTAATCTCGATACGCTAGCGATGGTAAAAATATGGGAAGAATTGAGGAAGATTTAAATCCCTGTTACCAGTTTTTGAACATTGTCCTGTTTTGACCAAGGGATAAATTGTGGTAAAGTAGGATAAACCCCGAACTCAAAATTTCACCCCGGATTATTTCCGGGCTTTTTAGCGTATTGGGGTTTTTCTAATCCCAATAATATGGATAAAATTATCCGTATCGAGCGACCTTTATCAGCATATGAAATTATGCTTGGTAAGGGAGTAATTATTAAGTTGCCACACGCAACATCTCCAATAATCAAGTTTCTTCGGGAGAAGTACCTTGAAGACAATACGTGCATCACTGGAGATATTGAATTTCTGTTTGAATTCAATGGTGAAGGGCTTCGTCCCTACAATAAATTTTATAAACAGTAGGGATTCTTCTTTAAAGATAGAAACTTTAAAAGCTTGCAAATGGCGTGCAAATAAAAAGAGGTTACGAATCGTTGTTGTCGTAACCTCTTGAAATTCAGGTGGAGCATATCGGAATCGAACCGATGACCTCTTGACTGCCAGTCAAACGCTCTAGCCAACTGAGCTAATGCCCCCTTTGATCACCGAAGCCTTGTGCGAAGGTGATCCTGTAATATAGCAACTCATTTAAATATAAAATGCATTAGCGAAGTTGCCTGTCCTGATGAATAAAATGAATCGGGAAGCTAATGCCCAAAGTAAGGCGCAAATTTAATAAATTATTTCATCTGCAAGCCTTTGATAAAACAAAAATTTAATATGACACTCTAATAAATTTAGAGAGTATTGAATTTGCAAAAATTTTGCCAGAAAGTAATAGGTAATTCTCTTGACAGCCTATCAATCGATGAATCGTTAAGGGTTAATAATGGATTGGTTAAAAGGAAGAAAGATCACACAGATATATAGGCGTTTTACCTATTTAAGAATTGAATTTGAGTATTAGATTTGTAATTGGAGTAATTCTCAGTGTACAGAATTAATTTTAACCCAAGTACGAAGTATTACACAATTATTATGAAATCGCAAATGAGGACATGTAAAACAATTATATTCATTATTATATTTAATGGGGTTTTCCTTTCAGTTCAATCACAAAAATTTTCATTTTTCGAATTTGAGAACTTATCTAATTTGAATGGTTCATCTTATTTCAAGCCTCAAATGAATTTTTATGAAAACTCATTTAAAAATGATGCTAAAGTTGGGGTTTACTATTTTACCCTGTTAAACGAAAATTGGGGTCAGGCTTATGGAGGGCTGATTTTCAAACCAAAGACATGGCTTTCAGTAAGTATTGGGGCAGGAATGGAAGTAAATAAAAATCCTTATCGTTTTAATGTGAGCCTGCAAATGAATAAGAATAAAATAAACTTTTTACAAATATATGAATACGGAGGTTCCGGGTTTTGGTATAATATCATCCTTAATTATAAGGTTCAGGAACAAAACTCCTTTGGGTTAATACTAAAAAGATACTATGGTCTGGGTCTAAACTACGAACATGGATTTAAAAATTTTCCGCTAAGTTTTATTATTTCCCCATTATATGATTTTGAGGATAAAAATTACAAGCTACTAATGATGATCAGGTATTATTTATAAAAGGATGGAATAAATGAAAAAATATAAAATAAAGGATTTCATTAAGCAATCTACCCCCTTTCTTATTGCAATATTGTCATTCACCATATTAGTATTGAGTGCACTAAGCTATACAAACTCCAAAAAAGACACTTGGGAAAAAGATGTAAAAAACAGGCTTTTTGAAATATTAATGACAAAAAAAACAAAGCTCGAAAAAGCCTTATACTCTAGAATTCATTATACAAAAAGTGTAGCAGCCTATGTTTCATTAAAACCTGATCTTTCAATTCAAGAATATTATAATTTAGCTGATGAACTCATCGACAACGACTCAGTAATCTGTACAATGGGTTTATCAAAAAATTGTATCATCGGAGCAGTGTATCCACTTGAGGGACATGAAGCCGCTATTGGACTTAATTTACTTGCACATCCAGAAAGAAATGAAATTGTTCAGAAAACAATTAAAACACGTGAATCTTTCATCGCTGGCCCTGTTGAGCTTATGGAAGGCGGACTGGCCTTTATTAGTTACACCCCAATATTCGATAAAACCATTGATTATGAGGGTGTATTTTGGGGAGTGACCGATATTGTAATTTATCAAAACCAACTTCTTGAACAAGCCAGCCTGCTAGCATATGAATCTGGATTTTCATTTGCGCTTAGAGGGTATAATGGCTTGGGCAATGAGGGTGCTGTTTGGTGGGGTGATAAAAATATTTTTGATCAAAATCCGGTAACTGTTGACATTGACATCCCTAATGGAAGTTGGGTTTTAGCTGCCGTGCCGAAAATTGGCTGGGCTTCTTATCTTAATCAGGATCAGGTTTTACTTAGCTTACTCATTATTAGTTCATTTTTTATAAGCATACTAATCTGGTTACTCAGCAGAGGAATGGTGAAAATCAGAAGAAACGAGCAAGAATTAAATGCCATTTTTAGATCTATGGACAGCTTAATAATTGAGTTTGATCGTGAAGGAAAGTATATAAAAATTCCTCCACTTAATCCTAAGCTTTTATTCAAATCTGAAGCTGAGTTGGTTAATAAAACAGTTTATGAAATTTTTCCTCCTGCTTATGCAAAAATGTTTCATAAGGCCATTCTTGAATGTTTAAATAGTAAGAAAATAATCGAACTTGAGTACCCGTTAAATATAGATGGAAAGGAACTCTGGTTTTCTGCTAAGGTTTCTCGAAAATCAGAGAACAGGGTTATTCTTCACGCCTTTGATAATACGGAAAAGAAGAATGCCATGGAAAAAACCTTGAATTCAGAACAAATATTTAAAGAACTAAATGCAACAAAGGACAAATTCTTCTCCATTATTACTCACGACCTGAAAAGCCCTTTCAACAGCATTTTGGGTTTTAGTGAACTTCTGAATGAAAAAATTCAGGAAGAGGATCATGAAGGGATTAAAAAGTATGCCAGGATTATAAATGATTCCTCTCAACAATCAATGGATTTATTGGTTAACCTGATTGAATGGTCACAATCTCAAACAGGGAAGATGGAGTATAAGCCTGTTAAAGTTGATATTGTTAAACTAATTAACGAAATCACCGAATTATTAAACTTCTCTGCCTTACAAAAAGCGATTAACATTTTTAAAGAATTGCCAGACTATGTTGAAGTTTCGGGCGATAAACATATGATCAGCACCATAGTGAGAAACCTGATATCGAATGCCATCAAATTCACGCATAACGGAGGTAAGATTGTTATTTCAGCTGAACAAAAACAAAACGAATTAATGATTTCTGTGAGTGATAATGGGGTTGGAATTAAAAAAGAGAATATCGACAAGTTATTCAGGATAGAAGATGCTCAATCTACAAAAGGCACACAAAATGAAAAGGGTACTGGTTTGGGCTTGATACTCTGTAAGGAATTTGTAGATAAACATGCTGGTAGAATTTGGGTTGAAAGCGAAGAAGGAAAAGGAAGTGATTTTAAATTTACTTTGCCATTGAATAAATTGTAAATTGTCAGGAAGACCAATCTAATCTGCAAGGCGTTAAGTCAAATCAAAATTTAATAACCAGAATATATAGCTTAATCCGTTTTGTAAATTTGCAAATGGATTAGGGACAACATCCTCATGAGGATGTCGTCCCTAATCATGTCTAGTTCCTTGTATTTTCAATTTGCACACTTTCAGATTAGTATTTTATAAGCACAATTATGATTGTTTATTTAGGTCATCATTCTATAAGTTAATAACTTTAGCGTTTTTTTTAGATTTTTTCAAATCCATGAAACAGCTTAATAAAATAGTATTCCTTAGAGTTCTTATAGGCATATATATGCTATTGTTTATTTGGTCAGTAATTAATCCAAAGGATTATCAGATTTGGTTTTTAGAGGTGATCCCTTGTGTTATTGGTTTGCTCATTTTATGGAGAACATATGCTATTATTCAATTTTCTACTACAACTTATATCTGGTGTTTTATAGCTGCCGGTTTTATGACGGTTGGGGCTCATTATTCATATGCTGAAGTTCCACTTTTTGATTGGATAAAAGAGGCATTTGAGTTACAACGAAATAACTATGACAAATTGGGGCATTTTGTGCAAGGAATTGTTCCTGTATTAATTATGCAGGAATTAATGGTTAAAAGATTGCGTCTTTCCAGTCTTTTTTGGATTAATTTAATTTCATTATTTACTTCAATTGCAATTAGTGCTATCTACGAAGTTCTTGAATGGTTGAGTATTTTAGGGGAACCCGGAACTGCTGAATTATTTTTAGGTGCACAAGGTTATTTTTGGGATGCTCAATCAGATATGTTTTTTGCAGGTTTGGGAGCATTAAGTACAATAATATTTCTAAAAAGAACTCGGAGAATGATTCAAGTTAATGTGTTGTTTGATTAAAAAGAAACCCTGCATCTTTGGTAAGTGATTTCAATATATCCGCTTCTTTTATCAAACACACTTTGAATTCAAATTTGCTTTTAAGTGTTTCATCAGAAAATATAATATTAACCATGTCTCTGGGAAGAATAATGTCTCGTTCCATAATATTGGTATAGGCTTCAAGATTGATATTGTGTGGCAATAGGCCATTATAAATAATTTCTGTACAGTAGATATCTGTAGAATCGGGCATTAAAAAATTTAAGTCATAACCTTTGCCTAATTGTGAAAAACAATAGTTCAGGTAGTTTAAGTTTTCTTCTTTATTTAATTTTGGCTCAAAGCAGAGTATTGATTTTAAAGTAGATCTGGATTCCAAATTGGCCAAATCAGAAATACATCGAATAGCTACTCCTCTTTTAAATGAGGCATCTAAAATTAAGTGTTCATTTTTATCAGAATAAACCGCATGGAGTTTGTTAAAAATTGGGTGCTTATTTCCAAAATATTCTTCTGATTGTTTTTTTGTTCCTAAGTAAATGACCGAATGTTTCCATAAACCGGGAATAAGAGAGCATACATTTTTACCATGTGAAGTAAAAATAATGGTGCCCGGCTTTAAATTATCAAGGTATGGAATCAATTCAGGATACGTGATTGTGT
Organism: Bacteroidales bacterium; assembly: GCA_963674935.2. GTDB lineage: Bacteria > Bacteroidota > Bacteroidia > Bacteroidales. The sequence continues at coordinate 433,962 of CAXXWZ010000002.1, read as the reverse complement.
TTTTTGCATATGGGGTAGCAAAACCGATTTGTTCAGCAAAAGTATCAATTTGATCCATTTTCTGGACACTAATTCTTTGCAATTCAACCCGGAAATCATCTATTAATTTACTTCTACCCGGAAAGATAAATGAAACGAGTACAGTAAATACAATTACTAAAAAAAGTCCAAATAGACTGTAAAATATCTTCGATCTAATACTTAATCGTTTCCGCATTCTAATTTATCCTATGTTCTTTATCGAATTTCTTTTATCTCTGTATAATAGGATGTAGTAATAGATGATACAGCTCAACAGAAAGATTAAAAAGATAGCGGAAGATATCAGAAAAATAGCGACTCCATAAATCGTTAGAAATGCAATCATCCATATAACTGATGAAATCCATACAGAATTTACAATTGCTTTTATTCTAAAATCTGTATAAATCTTCTTCTCCTCTTTTTGTTTGGCGAAAAAGAAGAGAAGAAGCCCTGATATGATAAAAATTGCTCCCAATTCATCAATAATATTGGTTTGAATAATTGAAAAATAAGTTCTTTTGACATAAAAACTTACAAAAGCAAATACTTTTATATTTAGCCATTCAGGCTTTCCAATATTAAAATAGGTATAGCTAAAAAAGCAACCAATAATGAATAAGAATACTCCAAGATATTTAGCTCGGTGATGTACAAGTGGAATCAATTTGAAAAAGTTTAGTTCCTTGTAAAATCAATATTTGTATTGATTAGTTTCGATCCATCTTCTGCAATTAGTTCATAGCCTACAAATCCAAAATTATGATTGTAATACATGACAGTTTTATTTACTCCTGGTAAATTTCGGCCAGTTTCTTCAACCTTGATTGTTTTAATTAACATTCCACCCCAATAATAATCATCTGTGCTTGATTTTTCGGTTACCGTACGAGTAATGGTATGGCCATTGCGAACAGCGGTGTACTTATCACCAACCTTCGCATCGTATTTAACTAAGGTGAAATGAGTACCATCATCATATACACTTTGTATGCCTTCAGATGTTGCTCTAAATTTACCTGAAAAGATGGATGTTCCGTCATAATCGGGGAATACAGCTAAAAGTTGTTGTTTTTCAGTCTCACTAAATGTAGCGTTAATCTGAAGTGTAGAAACACCACCGGAATTTTGAGTAATCCCAATTGTTGCTCCTTGTAGTTGTGATGGAAGATTAGCAAGTGTAAATGAAGTTCCAACAAGTCCAAATTCAGATTGTGAGCCTCCAATTGCTTTTCCGGAAACGCCTTCTATATTGTCGTCCGATCCGCAAGCATCCCAAAATACAATAGCTAATATTGCTAAGCTAATGTTTAATAAGTTTTTTCTCATGATAGTCGATGTTAGGTTAATAATTCATATTATAAATTTAAGAATATAATTGATATTTAAAAGTGAGAAATAGTAATAATTATCATAAAGTGAAGTCATAAAAATATTTATTTGTGAGGGTATATAAAATATGATAAAAGGAACAAATGACAACGGTAGCACACGGAAGGTAATTTATCGTATTCATATACAAATTAGCATCACAAAAGAGTTTAGATTAAGATTGATTCTAAATAAAGGTCTTCACTATTGATTTTAGGATTTCATTGATATATTTATTCAATGAATGAAATTATATATGTAAATACAGGTGAGGTAAAATCAGGCGATAGAGGCTCAATTCTCAATTCTGGTGCCATTGGATCGTGTGTGGTAGTTTGCATTTACAATTCATTAAAAAAAACAGGAGCTATGGCTCATATCATGTTATCTGGAGAGGCGCCTAAAGAGCAAGAAGAAAACACAAGATATGCTTCAAATGCAATTCTTAAATTAATGAATCAAATGAATAAAAATAATGATCAATCAAGCAAATTGGAAACCTGTATCATTGGAGGGGCAAATGTTTTAAAAAGACCAAACGATACGATTGGTAAAAGCAATATTGAATCGGTTGAAAAGTTGCTTTATGAGAATGATTTAAAAATCTCTAAAAAAGCAGTTGGTGGTTACGAAAGAAGAACAGTTGTATTCGATATTGAGAAGGGAAGTATCAATTATACAGAGGGTGATTCAAAGCGAAAGATTCTGTGGAAAACAGGGAGTGATTTAATATAATTTTTATTTTTAATATGAATGAAAAAGGTCAATAATTAGCGAGATCAAGAACTAATTTCCAGAATAACGATTCGGGAACAAAATGACTAAACTCAAAAATATGAAAGAACAACTAAGGGTTCTAAATCAACAGTTGCTGGCAAACGAACAACAACTCAGAGCTGCAAACCAGCAATTACGAGCAAATGAACAAGCATTAATTGCAGCCAAAGAAAAAGCAGAAGAAAGTGAGAGATATCTTGATAAAATCATGAACAACATTGGAGACCCTGTTTTTGTGAAAGACGATGAAAGCAGGCTTGTTCTGGTTAACGATGCTTTTTGTGCCATCTTTAATCTTAAAAGAGATAAGATTATTGGCAAAACACTTGCAGAAGATGTTAAGCCAGAAGAACGGGAGAATTTCTTAAAGATTGACAAGCAGGTGCTCAATACTGGTCAGGAATCTATCATAGAGGAGTCGCTTACCGTAAGAGGTGGTGAAACCCGTACAATTTCTACACGAAAGACGCGATTTATCGATAATAGCGGAAAAAAGTTTCTTGTTGGGATAATCCGTGACATCACCGAACGAAAAAAATCGGAAGAACAATTAAAAGCTCTGAACCAACAGTTGCAAGCAAATGAGCAACAACTAAGGGCTGCAAATCAGCAGTTGAAGGCAAATGAGCAAGAATTACAAGCCTCAAATCAACAACTGAAAGCGAGTGAACAACAGCTCCTAGCTGCGAACCAACAATTACGGGCAAATGAACAAGAATTGATTGCAGCCAATGAAAATGTAGAAAAAAGTGAATTTAAATTCCGAACCTTAGTAGATTTTACTTCAGACTGGGAATATTGGGAAGATAAAAACAAAGACATTATTTACATGTCACCATCCTGCAAAAATAATACGGGCTATTCACAAACAGAATTTATTTCTGATCCCTCTCTTATGGATAAAATAGTTCATCCCGAAGACCTTGATTCTGTTCTTGAACACAACGCCAATGTTCATCATAATCTTAAAAATATGACATTGGAGGATATGGAATTTCGTATCATAAAAAAAGACGGAAAAGAGGTTTACTTTTCTCATATATGCCGGCCAATTATTGACGAACAGAATAATTATCTCGGACGACGGATAAGCAACAGAGATATAACAGAACAAAAATTAGCAGAACAAAAAATCAGAGAAAGCGAAGAGAAATACCGGGCATTGTATCAGAATGCCCCACTTGCATACCAATCGTTAAATATTAATGGAGAGATTGTTGATGTTAATCCACAGTGGTTAAGAATATTGGATTACAAAAGAGATGAAGTAATCGGAAAATGGTTTGGTGATTTTCTTCATTCAGATTACAAAGAGCATTTTCGTACAAATTTTAAACGCTTTAAAGAGAAAGGTACGGTAAGCGGGGTTGAATTTAAAATGTTAAAAAGTAACGGTACCGATATTATTGTGTCGTTTGAAGGTTGTATCGGTTACGACGAAAAAGGAAATTTTAAACAAACCTACTGCACGTTTAAAGATATCACGCAGCAAATTAGTACCAAAGAAAAAATTCAGGAGAGTGAGCGTAAATTAAAGTACATTATTGAAAACAGTACCAATGTCTTTTATTCGCACACACCCCATCATGAGATTACATTTATCAGTCCTCAGATTCGGGAAGTTTTGCAATATGAGCCAGAAGAGGTGATGCAGCATTGGACAGATTTTATTACTGATAATCCAATTAATGAAAAGGCCATTAAATATACTGAAGAGGCCATAATAACCGGAAAACGTCAACCCACTTACGAAATGGAGATGATACGGAAAGATGGTGAGAAGATTTTGGTTGAAGTTAGAGAAACCCCGGTTATAGAGAATAATAAAGTCATGTCGATAGTAGGATCACTTGTTGACATTACCGAGCGTAAAAAGTATGAAAAAGATTTAAAAGCTGCCAAAGAAAATGCAGAAGAAAGTGATCGATTGAAATCAGCATTTCTGGCCAATATGAGCCATGAAATCCGTACGCCAATGAATGGAATTTTGGGATTTACGGATTTATTAAAAGAAGTGGATTTGACAGGAAGTGAACACACAAAATATATTGGTATAATTGAGAAAAGTGGTGAAAGAATGTTAAGTACCATCAATGATATTATTGATATATCAAGAATTGAATCGGGAGAGGTTATGCCTAACATTAAAGCAACAAATATCAATTCTCGTTTAGATGCACTAAATGAGTTTTTCAAACCGGAAGCTGAAAAGAAAAATATTCAATTGATTTACAAACCAGGTTTTGATAACAATTCGGCAGTTATCCATACTGACCCTGAAAAATTGGACGCCATATTCACCAATCTTATAAAAAATGCTTTAAAGTTTACACAAAAAGGATCCATCGAATTTGGTTATGAGCGTAAAGGAAAAATAATCCATGCATATGTTAAGGATACAGGTGAGGGTATCGATTCTTTTAAACTAGAAAAAGTCTTCGAAAGATTTATCCAGGAGGATGATTCTCATACCCGAGTTCAGCAAGGTTCAGGATTAGGGCTGTCAATTGTTAAAGCCTATGTTGAGCTAATGGATGGAAAAATCTGGGTTGAATCTGTTAAGGGAGAAGGCAGTTGCTTCCATTTTACAATACCATATATGCCAGCAGAAAAAGTTTCATCAACTCCAAAGCCTGATGTGAAAGAAACAAAAGATAAGACAAGTTATTTGGCCAATAAAACGATTCTAGTTGTTGAAGATGATGAATCAAGCCTGGAATATCTTAAGGTTGTTATCTCAAGTTTTGGAATTCTTAATATAGTATGGGCAAAAAATGGCGAAAATGCTGTTAAGTTATGTAAAGAAAACCCATCAATTGATTTGGTTCTTATGGATATAAATATGCCAGTTATGAATGGTTTTGAAGCTACAAAAGCCATAAAAGCTTTTAGACCTGAACTCTCAATCATTGCCCAAACTGCTTATGCACTTACCGGTGACCGAGAAAAGTCGCTGGAAGCAGGTTGTGATGATTATATTACAAAGCCCATCAAAAAGGAGGAACTATCAGCGAAAATAGAGAAGTATATAAAGTAATTTTACGCTAATAACCAAATTTGATAGCAACTTTAGGATATTTTTTAGCTAATCAATAAAGTAATTTATTTTGCTCCCAGAATGATTGCATGAAGGTCTCGTGCTGCCATATTATATTTATCTGCCAAGTCTTTTAGGGTTTGATCTTTGGTTGCTTCAATATTATTTGCTTTAAGCAATTCAATAAAAATACTTACTTCTTTTCCGTTTTCGGCCGCAAGATCTTCCAGTGTTTTTTTACCAAGTCCCATCCCTTGCATTCCTGCTTGTGGTTTTTTTATGATGATTTCGTAAAGCTCATTCGGGGTAATATTATTCTGATGGGCTATTTCTGATAAGGTTTGATTGACATTTTCGTATTTTATTTTGTTGGTTTTTAAAATGGCTTCAATTTTTTCGATGCTCATGTTCTCAAGCTGGCTTGTTAAATCAACGAGTGATAATAGCTCAGCATGAGGAATGGGAGGATCACTTTCAACATTTTCCCAGGAGTTGGTTAAGTATTCGCCAAAATCAACAACGGTGCTAAAAGGAGGAATTGAAAAAATAACGGCAAAGAAAATAGCAATGGTTAAAAAAGTAGAAATTAAAAATTCACGTTTTTTATTTAAACCTTTACTTGTTTTGTTTTTTAGGTACGACCAAAATGTTTTCCAGTTTACAGTAAATAAATGGAAAATAGATAGAATTACAAAAAGGAGGGAAAAATTGATATGGATGGCTTGCCATTCTTCTTTCAGAAATCCTGCAAATCTCCAGTTAACCCAGTGAGCAATTCGCCCGGCAGGTGAAAGATAAAGCACGATACCGGTTAAAAAAATGATGATAAAAGAATAAGTGAGTCCAAGGCTGATAAAAGCTCGCCAGCTAAATTTTTTCTTTGTGTTATTCATTATTGTAATTTTATGAGGTAAATTATTGCTGATTATATATTACAAATATAATTAATATTTAAATATGCAAGATATTAAATACATGAGTTAATGTTAAACACAAAGCGCTTATTCCTGGCCATAAAAATACAAGCGAACGCTTATTTCTCAGAATTAATGAATCAACTAAAAGAAGATTTAAAGCATGAGAGTATTAAGTGGGTAGAACAGGATAATTTACATCTTACACTGAAGTTTTTTGGAGAAACTCCTGTTGATCAGATTGATTTAATAGTTTCGGTGTTGAGCGAATCGATTAATTCACAACAAAAATTCAGCTTAAACATTGAAAATATTGGCGTTTTCGGAAGTAGTTATCAACCTAAATTGATTTGGGCAGGAATTGAAAATGCTGATGTATTGAAATGCTTGTGGGAGAGCATTCAGCAGCAATTGAAAATGATTGATTATGGTTCAGGGCGTCAAAACTTTGTGCCACATCTTACCTTGGGAAGAATTCGAAGTTTAAACGATAAAAGTTTGTTTCAGCAAATTATTAAAAAACATAAATCTAATAAATTTCAAACATTTAAAGTTGACAGGGTTATTTTGTACGAAAGTGTCTTGAAGTCAGGTGGGGCGGTTCACTCCATGATTCAAGAATTTCCTTTTTCCTGATTTTGTTGAAGCTAATGGAATAGAAAAGTAATTTAATGAGGGGTCAGTTCGAGCTTATCGAGAACTATATTATTTCAGCACTTCTCGACAAGCTCGAAGTGACGGACTTTTTAAAGTAAAACCTAAACAAATTAAGGCATAAAAAAAGGAGACCAAAGGCCTCCTTTTACTTAATTCTGCAATTTCACTACTTTTCTTCGTTCTTCTTTTCGATGAAGTAATTAATAATTAATCCTGCTCCTCCGAATAAAAAGATCATTGAAAAGTAAGCGACTTCCTCATCCATTGGGGTTGTGTATTCCAAAATGTTGCCTAATAAAATACCCAAGGCAACTCCAACAAATAACATCCCAAATTTTAGGGTAGTTGAACTTGTTTTTTTGGTGATGAAAAACGATGCATCAACACCTTTTTCCAATAATGCCATTCTTTCTTTTCTGCGTATTCCTAGATAAACAATGGCGAAAATAAACCCGAATATGACTGTGAGAATAAATGCTGCTCCTACTTGTTCGCTCATGACTTTAATTTTTTAGTTAAACAATGCGTTTTCTACTCTGTATGACGCAAGATTAATTATCGGGTTACAAATTAGTTAAAAATTAGTGTTATTAATAAAATGCTTATAAGTTATTAACCCGACTCCACCATCTAATAAATGCCTTTCACCGATTTCTATTGGTCAAAAAATACTTCTGATAGTATATTGTAACCAATTTCAATTATTGTAGTCTAATCATATGAATGATGCAGCAGAAAGATTTATACTATATAGATAAAGTTTTGAGCGGAGATACCGCAGCTTATACCGAGCTTGTTAATCGGCACAAAGCAATGGTTTTCACAATCACAAATCGCATCCTGAAGAGCAGAGAAGATGCAGAGGAGATTGCACAGGATGTTTTTCTAAAGGTCTTTCAGTCATTAAGTAAATTTAAAAGAGAAGCAAAATTTTCAACATGGGTTTATCGGATTGCCTTTAATACGGCAATTTCTAAAACCCGAAAAAAAAGTCTTGAAGTGCTTGCTATCGACGAACAAATAATAGAAAACTATACCTTTGACGACATTGTGGATGACACCAGTGAATTAAGTTTAGATGATAAAAAAAAGTATTACGAAATCGCATTAAAAAAAATATCAGAAGAAGACAATTTGTTGTTAACCATGTTTTATACAGAAGAACAATCGATTGATGAGATTAGTGAAATAACGGGACTATCTGTATCGAATGTAAAAGTTAAGCTTCACCGCACCAGAAAGCGACTTTATGAGCATATTAGTACCATGCTAAAATACAGAGTAGCGGAATTGAGATAAAGGAGGTAATTATGACAGACATGAATTTAAAAGACGAGTTTTTAAACAGGATGTTAACAAAAGCATCGCTGGATCAACCATCACCTGATTTTACTGCAGGTGTGATGAATCGTATCAATACAGAAGTTTTTGCAAAAATGGCAAATCAACCTATTTTAAGTATGAAATATTGGTTGCTTATTGGACTCGGATTTATCGCCGCAGGTTTTGTGTTATTTGGATTGGATTGGTCATTTATGAATGGCATTTTTGGAGAAATAAGCATTGAGAGCGTTCAGGTTCCTGAATTATCGTTTAATATTTTCGGAGGATTACAATCTTTCTTTTCGGAGATCAGTATTTCCCCCATAATTCCGATTGGCATCGCAGCCATATTTTCATTAATTATATTAGATAAAATTTTAAAGAAACCTTTTTCAACCCATATCTTTTTACTTATCTAAACAGTATTTAACTTTGGGAGTATGTTATTCCCTGAAAATATCAAAATTAAAATATTGGAAATCCTGAATTCTCAGTTTAACGGAGAAATCAGGATTTTTGCTATTCAACCCATTTTCGGTGGAGACATTAATAAGGCAGCAAAAGTAATTAGTAGTGTTGGAAATTTCTTTGTAAAATGGAATGATGCAAATAAGTTCCCCGAAATGTTTCATATGGAATCTAAAGGATTAAGGTTATTGGCAGAATCACATTGTATTAAAATCCCTAAGGTTATTTCCGAAAATTCATTAATTGATTTTTCTTTTTTATTACTCGAATGGTTGGAAAGTGGGAAGCCCAAATCTGATTTTTGGAATCATTTTGGAAAAGCATTGGCAAAATTGCATCAGAACTCTAATAATTATTTTGGATTGGATCACAATAATTTTATTGGTTCCTTATATCAATCAAACCATTTTCATGAAGATTGGATTTCTTTTTTTATAGAAGAAAGATTACAGCCTCAATTGAAATTAGCATTTAATACTTATTTGATTGACAGTGCTGTTTTAAAAGCCGCTGATCAACTTTTTAAAGTTTTAGGTGAGATTATTCCAACGGAACCCCCTGCCCTGCTACATGGCGATTTATGGAGTGGAAACTTCATGGTTGATTTCATCGGAAATCCATGTTTAATTGATCCGGCTGTTTACTTCGGTCATCGGGAAATGGATTTAGCCATGACTAAGCTTTTTGGAGGATTCTCGAGTAAATTTTACGAAGCTTACCATTTTCATTACCCTCTCGAAAAAGGTTGGGACAAGCGAATGGATATTCATAATCTCTACCCTTTATTAGTTCACGTCAATTTATTTGGTGCACAGTATATTTCTCAAGTAACTTCTATTCTTAATAAATTTAAAAGGTAAGATGCTTAAATGGAACAGGGTCATCTTAATTAATTATCGTCATGCTGAACTTGTTTCAGCATCTAATATTTATCATCAAACTAACTTTAATGAAACATTTGATAAACTTCAGATTTAGTACTAATTTTGCCTACCTAAGCTTTTTACGATGAATAAGAACCAGACCGAAGACGAATCAAAGAAGAAAACTTCTTTAAACTTTATCGAACAGTTGATAGAAAAAAATATCAGCGAAGGCAAAAATGAGGGTAGAGTCCATACCCGTTTTCCTCCTGAGCCTAATGGATATTTGCATATAGGTCATGCAAAATCGATTTGTTTAAACTTTGGACTGGCAAATAGATATAATGGGTTAACTAACCTCAGATTTGATGATACCAATCCGGTAAAAGAAGATGTTGAGTATGTTGATTCAATTATGAATGATGTAAAATGGTTGGGTTTCGATTGGGAAGATCGCTTGTATTATGCATCTGATTATTTTGATCAATTATTTGAGTGGGCCGTTAAAATTATAAAAGCCGGTAAAGCATATATTGATGATCAGTCAGCTGACGAAATTAGTGCACAGCGTGGTACTCCATCAAAACCCGGTATGGAAAGCCCTTTTAGAAATCGAAGTATAGAGGAAAACTTAGATCTTTTTCAACGAATGAAAAATGGTGAATTCCCTGATGGAGCCAGAGTTTTAAGAGCAAAAGTTGATATGGCATCACCTAATATGCAATTACGCGATCCGGCAATGTATCGTATAAAGCATGCCCATCACCATCGTACTGGTGATAAATGGTGCATTTATCCAATGTATGATTTTGCGCATGGGCAATCGGATTTCATTGAGGGGATTACAAATTCAATATGTACACTTGAATTTGAAGTTCATCGTCCGCTTTACGATTGGTATTTAGATCAAATTGTTGAGGGCAATTATCGACCTGTTCAAACTGAGTTTGCCAGATTAAATTTGACTTATACCGTTATGAGTAAACGTAAGCTTCTTCAATTGGTTGAAGAAAAATTGGTAAATGGTTGGGATGACCCAAGAATGCCTACCATTACCGGTTTACGACGTAGAGGTTACACTCCTGAATCTATTAGAAATTTTGCCGACACCATTGGTGTTGCCAAGCGCGATAATGTAATTGATGTGGCTTTGCTTGAGCATAGTGTTAAGGAAGATTTAAATAAAAAAGCAAATCGGGTAATGGCAGTTTTAGATCCCATTAAGCTAATCATTACAAATTATCCGGAAGGTAAAGTTGAAGAACTTGATGCGACTAATAATCCTGAGGATGAATCGGCAGGGAAAAGAACGATGTATTTTTCTCGCGAATTACTGATTGAAAGAGATGATTTCATGGAAAATCCTCCCGGGAAATTCTTTAGGTTAACTCCGGGAAAAGAAGTCAGACTTAGATATGCTTATGTAATTAAGTGTACTGAAGTCATTAAAAATAATGCTGGCGAAATTACCGAAATTCATTGTACTTATGATCAGGAAACAAAAAGCGGAACAGGAATTCCACTAAACAGAAAAGTCAAAGGAACCATTCATTGGTTGTCGGCTTTGCACGCGATCCCTGCCGAGATTCGTTTATACGATCGTTTATTCATTAATGAAAACCCTGATATAACTGATGAGGGTAAAGATTTTAAGTCAAATTTAAATCCGGATTCCTTGAAAGTTGTAAATGGTTTTGTTGAACCTGTATTAGCTGATGCATTTCATGAGTCAAAATATCAATTTGAGCGCAACGGTTATTTTTGTGTTGATTTAGATTCAAGCCCTGAAAAGCTTGTATTTAACAGAACAGTTGCTTTAAGAGATTCATGGGCCAAGATGAATAAATAGCTTCACTTATTATCTTCATATAAATATGTAATTCTAGGTTCTAAGTTTATTAGCCTCTGAACTGTATTTTTCCAGCACTCATCCCTAATATTCTCCCATTAGTATAATCTATACATGCTTTTAGAAAAGTATTGTTAAATTTAGTGGAAAATTTTCTGTTAAAGATTTTTTCGATTTTATATAATAAAAACTCCTAAACATGAAAAACCTACTAATTATTAGCCTAGTTATTTTTTTAAGTACAGGGGCTTATTGTCAGCCCAGCAAATCAGAACTCAGAAAGAATAAAGAAAAATACTTTGCTTTAGATTATTTAAGTGAGAATGCTACACTTGAAAAATTTGGTAAAATTTCAGATGCCATCTGGTCTTATGCTGAACTTGGAATGCAAGAATTTAAATCATCAAAGTTGTTGTCTTCTACGCTTGAAGAAGAAGGGTTCACATTAGAAAGAGGGGTTGCTGGAATGCCAACAGCATTCGTTGCTTCATATGGAAGTGGCCATCCTGTAATTGCCATTTTAGGAGAATATGATGCTTTACCGATGATTTCTCAAAAAGGAAGAGTTCCAAAACAAGATCCTCTGATAGCAGGTGCTCCTGGACATGGATGTGGTCATAATACCATGTGCACTGCAGCTTCCGCTGCTGCCATTGCAGTTAAAAAAGCAATGGATAAATATGGATTTAAAGGAACCATTCGAGTATATGGTTCTCCTGCAGAAGAAACAATTATAAGTCGACCATACATGATAAAAGCCGGGATTTTTGATGATGTTGACCTCGTTATTGATAATCATAACAGTAGCGATTTTAGCACGGGGTATGGGGTGAGTGGAAATGCAATAATTTCTACTTTTTTTACATTTAAGGGAAAAACCGCTCATAGTGCAGGAGCTCCGTGGACTGGTAGAAGTGCATTAGACGCTGTTGAATTAATGAATGTCGCTACCAATTATTTAAGAGAACATTTATTTTATACGGAGAGAATGCATTATGTAATTACAGCGGGTGGTGAAGCACCAAATGTTGTTCCGGATAAAGCAACGGTTTGGTACTACGTAAGAAATAGTGATGACCGGGTTGAAGATATGTATGATAGGGTACTAAATTGTGCCAAAGGTGCAGCGCTTGCCACAGGAACTGAATTAGTAAAAGTAAGAACAATAGCTGCCGCGCATCAAAGGCACTCGAATAAAGGCATGGCTGAATTGTTGCAACGAAACATTAATATCGTTGGATTACCCGAATGGACTGAGGAGGAGCATGAATTTGCAAAAGCCCTACAAAAAGAATTAGGTAAAGAAGAAAAGGGAATGCCAACAGAAATTAAACCATTAAAAGAACCCAATGAAACTTTTGTAGGTGGTGGTTCTTCAGATGTTGGCGATGTTACTTTAGTCGCACCTACGGCTACCTTGCGATTTCCCGGAGGTGTTCCTGGTGGAATTGGCCACCATTGGTCGGCTGTAACTGCAAATTATGGCTCTGCAGCCTGGAAAGGATTAAATGCGGGTGCAAAGGTTATGGCTGCTTCTGCGATTGATTTATTCATGAAAGAGGATTTAAGAAATGAAATTATTGCTGAATTCGAAGCATATTCAAAAGAACATCCTTATAAATCTTTTTTGCCGGAAGATGCTACACCGCCGCTTGATTTAAATAAGGAGCTCATGGAAAAGTGGGTAAAATATCTTGAGAAGTACTATTTGGAAGAAAAATAATTTAAGATTGAAAAAACAAAAAGCCCTAAGATCATTCTTAGGGCTTTTTTGTTGAGGTCTCGAGCGGATTCGAACCGCTGTACAAGGTTTTGCAGACCTCTGCCTAACCACTCGGCCACGAGACCTAATTAAGATTGCAAAGATAATTATTTTCCGAAATAAACCAGAAGCAATCTTTATACTAAATTTCTTTCTTTAATTCTTCAATACAATTTTTACAAAGACAAGAATTGTATTTGTCGTTTATTTTTTCTAATTGATTAGAATCTAATCCAATTTCAAAACACCAGCACTTGTTTGATTTAGAACAAGTGAATTTTTGCTCACATCTGGGGCAAATTTCTTTTTCTTCTAATTCCATATTATAAAGTAATGGTAAGACTAACGTTTTTCATTTTACCACCGAGTGGTGGATTTAACTTGGATATTTTAATGGTAGCATTTTTAGTTTCCGGAAAATTATGTTTTAGTGAACTTAAAATTCTTCTGGCCACATTTTCTAATAATTTTGATTTGATTTTCATCTCAGCTTTTACCAACCAATAAACTTCTTGGTAGTTTATTGTCTTGGTCAAATCATCTTTTTTTTCCGCAATTGTTGTATCTGTTTCAATATAGAGATCCACCATAAATTTAGTACCGATGATTTGCTCTTCTTTAAAGCAACCATGATAGGCGAAAAACTCCATTCCTTCAATTGATATGACTGACATTTTAGTTCTTATTAATTGACTGTATTCCTCTACGTATTCGGTTAACAGACTCTTCTGCAGTAAGTAATGACATGATTTCAAAAACAGAAGGTCCTTGTGCTGAACCTACAAGTGTTAATCTTAGCCCATTAAGTACTTGTCCCATATTCACTTCATGTTCTTCAATATGCTCCTTTATTTTTGTTTCCAATGTAGCTGCATCAAAATCTTTTAGTGAAGAAATTAAAACAGTAATATCCTCCAATAGTTGCGGTGTATTTTCTTTCCATCGCTTCTTAATAACCTTCTCGTCGTATGTATTTGGTGCTTCAAAAAAGTATTGAGTCAGCGGCCATAAATCTGAAATAAAAGTTGCTCTCTCTTTAACAAGTTCAATTATATTGATCACTTTGGTGCTACAAAAATTAATACCTTTTTCTTCAAGGATAGGTAAAAATGCGTCATAAATTTCTTTAGAAGTTTTTTGTTGAAGGTAATAATGATTAAACCATTTTGCTTTCTCTAAATCAAATTTAGAACCTGATTTACCAATGCGGTCGATATTAAATAACTGTATTAATTCTTCCATTGAGAAGATCTCTTGTTCAGTTCCGGGGTTCCATCCAAGTAACACCAAAAAATTTAAAAACGCTTCGGGAAAATATCCAGCTTCTCGGTATCCGGTCGATATTTCTTCGCTTTCAGGATTTTTCCATTCAAGTGGAAAGACCGGAAAACCTAGTCTGTCTCCATCTCTCTTACTTAGCTTACCTTTTCCATCTGGTTTGAGTAAAAGTGGCATATGGGCGAAAACAGGCATCGAATCTTGCCATCCGAAATACTTATAGAGTAAAACATGTGAAGGTGTTGAATTTGTCCATTCTGAACCTCTAATAACATGTGTAATTTTCATTAAATAATCATCAACAACGTTAGCAAGATGATAGGTGGGCATTCCATCTGATTTAAAAAGAATCTTATCATCTAATTGCGATGAGTGGAATTTGAATTCTCCAAGAACCGCATCATTAAAAACAATGTGTTCATTGGTTGGCAATTTTAATCGTATTACGTATGGCGTATTATTAGCTAACAATTTTGCTACATCAGATTCGGCAAGCGTTAAGGAATTCTTCATATCCTTGCGCGTTACTGCATTATACTGTTGAATTGAGTTCTTTTCATTTTGCAGTCGCTCTCGCATTTTATCAAGTTCTTCTGAAGTGTCAAATGCATAATAGGCATGTCCTGATTCAATCAGTTGATTCGCATACTCCTTATAAATATGTTTACGATCAGATTGACGATATGGACCAAATTGCCCACTTTTACCAACACCCTCTGAAGGCTCTATTCCTAACCATTCGAGTGATTGAATGATGTATTCTTCAGCTCCCTTCACAAATCTGTTCTGATCAGTATCTTCAATTCTAAGAATAAAATCTCCACCATGTTTTTTAGCAAACAAAAAATTAAAAATGGCTGTTCTTAATCCTCCAATATGCAATGGGCCAGTTGGGCTCGGTGCAAATCGCACTCTTACTTTATTTTCACTCATAAAATAATTTTGAGTGCAAAGATATAATAAACAAAAGTGGGACGTAAGGATTTTTGCAGTTTTGCTAATAATTATTGGAATTGTAAGTTTATTATAATTATGTGACTTAAAA
This sequence comes from Bacteroidales bacterium, assembly GCA_963674935.2. Lineage (GTDB taxonomy): Bacteria > Bacteroidota > Bacteroidia > Bacteroidales. The sequence continues at coordinate 418,597 of CAXXWZ010000002.1, read as the reverse complement.
TTCTAGACAAAAAAATCTACTTCGATTTCCAGATTAAATTTCTTAAAGGCCTTGATATAGAGTAACTAAGCATTATTTATGCTTAAAAATAATTAAGTTCAAGTTTAAAATATGAAGGATTTATTACCTTTTATTCATGATGGGTAGAAGATTAATGATGGAAAATGATGATAAAGTGTAAAATGTTATCATAATTAAGTAACCCTGACAAAAAAAAATAGTATAAGATGTTAATTAAATTTTTACTTGAAAAATATTTCTTTAAATTTGAGTAAGATAGTAAAGCATTTGTAAATATCATTTTAAGATGAATGTTATTGAATTAAAAAATGGTCAAGGTAGCTTAAACAAGATTGAAAGTTTTATCGAAGAAATTTGTGATAAATTTAATATTGGAGATACCTTTCTTGGAAATTTGCTTATAGCGATTTCTGAAGTTGTTAATATTGTTGAGAAACAAAATTCGGATGTCAGTATATCTTTTCAAAAGCAATCAAAAAAGTTTTTGTTCGAATTTTCAAATTTTTCTAAAAACTTTAATCTTGATTATTTAAATATTACTAATAAAAAAATAGGTGATGTTACTTCAGAAATTGAAGATTCACTTTTTATGATAAACGCTTTATGTGATGATTTAATTATCGATAAACAAAAATCTAAGATAGTTGTGGCATTTTTAAATACCGGTGTGGATGAAGTAATTTCAAATCACAGAAAAGAGTATTTAAGTAATTTTTTAAATCAAAGGATAAAAGTTTGATAATATTTAAGTGATGGCGGATGATAAAATTTATTTTTTCCACGAAGAAAATAGCTTTAAAATACAGGGTAAGAAAGAGATACGTCAATGGCTACAAAAATCAGCCATAAATGAAGGAAAAAAGATTGAACAGCTTAATATTATATTATGTGATGACTCCTACCTGCTTAAAATAAACATCGAATTTTTAAAGCACAATTATTTTACCGATATTATTACATTCGATAACTCTGATAGTCGGGATAATATTAAGGGTGATATTTTTATAAGCATTGAACGAGCCAGAGAAAATTCAATTGACTTTAATCAAGATTTGAATCAGGAAGTTAAACGCTTAATGATTCATGGATTACTTCATTTAATTGGATATTCTGATAAATTAAAAGAACAAAAACTCGAGATGACCAGGAAGGAAAACTACTACCTGCAAAATTTTATTTAAAAATATTCTGAATACAAAATGTCAATTATAGGTTTTGATAAAGCAGATATATAACTTTGCGGAAATCTATTTGTTTCACGTGGAACGTAATTATGTTTAAAAAATATGATATCATCGTCGTTGGGGCAGGTCATGCTGGTTGTGAAGCTGCCGCTTCAGCTGCTAATTTGGGCTCTGCTGTGCTTTTAATAACCATGAGTATGGAGAATATGGCGCAAATGTCATGCAACCCGGCGATGGGTGGAATAGCGAAAGGCCAAATTGTAAGAGAAATAGATGCATTGGGTGGTTACTCAGGTATTGTAACTGATCATACCATGATACAGTTCAGGATGCTAAATAAATCGAAAGGGCCTGCGATGTGGAGCCCTAGAGCTCAAAGTGACAGAATGCTATTTTCTAAAAAATGGCGAGACATACTAGAAGGACTTCCAAATTTAGATTTCTGGCAAGATATGGTTACTGAAGTCGTGGAGAAAGATAAAAGAATAGTTGGTGTTAAAACTGGTATGGGCCATTTAATTAATGCTAAATCGGTTATTTTAACAAATGGAACATTTTTAAATGGGAAGATTCATATTGGTACTAAAACTTTTGGAGGAGGTCGAATTGGTGAGAGAGCGGCTTTAGGACTAACTGAGTCATTAACAAATATGGGCTTTGAATCAGCGCGCATGAAAACTGGAACCCCAGTAAGAGTTGATGGACGAACAATTGATTTTAGTAGATTAGAAGAACAAAGAGGAGATAAGGTTCCTGGAAAATTTTCTTTTACAAATACTCCAAAATTAACAAAACAACGAAGTTGTTATTTAGCATATACGAATACTTCGGTGCATGATAATTTGAAACTGGGATTTAATGATTCACCAATGTTTAATGGACGAATCCAAGGAATTGGCCCACGCTATTGTCCTTCAATAGAAGATAAAATAGATCGTTTTTCGGATAAAGACAGACATCAATTATTTGTTGAACCAGAAGGTTGGAATACGATTGAATACTACATAAATGGATTTTCATCATCACTTCCAGATCATATACAATACAGTTCTTTGAAGCGCATTCCGGGTTTTGAAAATGCAAAAATATTCAGGCCTGGATATGCCATTGAATATGATTATTTCCCGCCTATACAACTAAACTATACATTAGAAACAAAGTTAATAGCTGGTTTATTTTTTGCCGGACAAATTAATGGAACCACGGGTTACGAAGAAGCAGCTTCGCAAGGAATTATTGCAGGCATAAATGCCCATCAATTGGTTAGTAATAAGGAGCAATTTGTATTAAAAAGATCCGATTCTTATATTGGTGTATTGATTGATGATCTTATTACAAAGGGCGTTGATGAACCATACCGGATGTTTACATCTCGAGCAGAATATCGGCTATTATTGCGTCAAGATAATGCAGATATTCGTTTAACAGAAAGAAGTTATAATATTGGATTGGCTAGTGAACAAAGAATGCAGGTTGTAAATGATAAGAGTCGTAAGATTTCGGAGATTATTCATAAATTGAAAAATGTAAGTTTAAGTCCTGACGATATTAATCCGTATTTAGAATCAAAGAAAACGAGTAGGATCCTACAAAAAACTAAAATCGCTAATTTGGTATTAAGACCACAAGTTAATCTTCCGGAACTTATAGAACAAAGTAGTAAAGCAAAAGACATTATTCTAAAATATGAATTTTTGGACTCCGAATTAATTGAGTCAATTGAAATTTTAATTAAGTACGAGGGTTATATTGTAAAAGAAAAAGATTTAGCTGATAAGTTTGAAAAGTTCGAGAAAATAAAACTCAAAACAGATTTTGATTATCATGAAATACAATCGTTGTCTTATGAAGCGCGAGAAAAATTGAATAAAATTAAGCCGACAACAATAGGTCAGGCAGCAAGAATTAGTGGAGTTTCTCCATCCGATATCTCTGTATTGGCTATTTATCAAGGAAAATAGAAATTGTTTCACGTGAAACATGATGTTATGGAAAAAATTGAACAATGCTTGATTTGTGGCTCAAGCGAACTTGTATTATACCAAAAGTGTATAGACTATTTGGTTTCTAAAGAAGAATTTACCTTAAATCAGTGTGTAAATTGTGAATTTGTATTTACAAATCCTAGACCAACAATAGAAGAAATAGGCCCATATTATAAATCAGAGGAATATTATTCACATCATGATGATAGCCATTCCATCGTTTCTTTGGTATATAATTATATCAGAAATGTTAATATCAAACGTAAACTATCTTTGGTGGAAAAGGTAAGTGGGAATAAAGGCACTTTATTGGATTATGGTTGTGGAGCTGGTCTTTTTGTTAAAGCTGCAATGAAAGCTGAATGGAATGCGAGTGGTGTTGAACCGAATGAGGATGCTAGAAAAGTTGCAAAGAAACACAGTTTATCGGTAAGCTCACCGGAACAACTAAATTCAATAAAAGAGAAGACTTTCGACGTGATTACTTTATGGCATGTTTTAGAACACCTCCATGACATCGAAAAAGTAATACCTAAGCTTAAATTGTTATTGAAAGATGACGGTATATTGGTTATTGCTGTACCAAATATTGATTCATGGGATGCAAAAAAATATAAGGAAAAATGGGCAGCGTTCGATGTACCAAGGCATCTGTTTCACTTTTCGTCCAAAACTATTGAAAAGTTATTTTCTAAGTTTGGTATGAGACTTGTTAATACTTATCCAATGAAATTTGATTCATATTATGTAAGCTTATTAAGTGAAGAAAAATCATTATTGAAATATTTACGCGCATCTATCAATGGGTTTAGATCAAATATACATGCTATGATTAGTGGTGATTATTCGAGTTTAATCTACATTATAAAGTAAATCTTGAAATTCTAAAATCATGGATTATTTACGAAATAGTCAAAATGAACAGAGACGTTCATTTTGGATGCATTTTACAATCACATTTTTCGTTTTTATTATCCTTCTTTTTCTAGTTTATCGAAATAAACAGATACAAACAAACCATTTTATAAAGAAAGTTTTTGAGAACGAAATTGCTGAAAGAAGCATTAAACTCAATTCTTTTATTGACAATCTTGTTCAGGATTATCAAACCAATATGCCATTTAAAATTGAAGATCAAATTGAGGAATTAGATCATATTGGTGCCATGATCTATCTCTTTAAAAATGATTCATTAGCTTATTGGTCATCAAATTTAATAGATCTTTCAGAAATATTTAACCTCGCCGAGAATCAGGTTATTTTATTAAATAATGGGTGGTATAAAATTGAGCGCATAAATAAGGAAGATTTTTTGGTTTATGGACTACTATTGCTCAAAAATGAATTCGCATATCAAAATGAATACCTCATACCCCGATTCGAGAGTAAAGTAGCACTAGATGAACAGTGTAAAATTTCGCTAGTTCCTGGCGATTTGAACATAAACGATAAAAACGGTATGTTTTTATTTTCTATTATTAGAGATGATATTGGTAAAATCAAATCAAATTATGCTTTAGTTTTATTTATTGTTTATCAGTTAACGATTATTTTGTTATTGAGTTTAATTATAAAATTCCATGAATCTTTTATCTTTAAAATTAGATATATATACTCGCGAACTGCTTTTGTATTATTTGACTATTTGCTGATTTGGATAATGCTAAAATATCTAAGAATTCCATCCATTTTATTCGATTCATATTTGTTTTCTCCTGCAACTTTTGCAGATTCAATACACCAATCAATTGGCGAGTTGTTTACTAATTCAAGTTTTATTTTATTCTCAGCATATTCCCTCAAAAATTTTAATCAAGAGAAATCATTAATAGGATCTACAAATAAGCTAAATTATCTTGGTAAACTTATCACATTTGGAATAATATTTCTAGGGGCTTTTTATGCATATGAAGAAGGTATTTTTAGTTTATTAAATAACTCAAAAATTTCAATTGAGTTTGGACAGGACTTTATATATAATCGATCAGTTACAATCATCGCATTTGTAATTGCATCAAGCATGAGTATGTCTTTATATTTTGTTGGAAGGTATATTTTTAAAAATATGTTTTCACACATTAAAAGTAATAGCATACAGTATTTGACGCTCCTAATAATTATTTTTTCGTACATTCTTATAAGATATTTCGTAGGAGGGATAAATTTGGTTGCGATATTTTTTATGGCAACACTTTTATTTGCTTTTAAGATAGTCACTAGGCAAGAAGGAAAGATAACCACAATACATATTATAAGTTACCTTATGATATTTGCATTGTATTTGGGTTTTGTATCAACAAATATATTAAAAGAGAAGGAGCTCAATCAACGCAGAGTAATTGTAGAAACCATAGCCAATGATCGGGATCCAATGGCAGAATATAATTTTGAGGAATTCATTAATAAAATTCTAACAGATTCAATTATAAGAATAAAAGTTGCAAGGATTGAAGAAAATAATAATGAATTCTTTATTATAAACAGAATTCAAAATTATTTTAATGAGAATGAAAATAATAGTAAATATATTCCTTTTGTTACTATTTGTGATACTTCAAGATTACTAATCAGCCTTGATGGTTATGAGATTAATTGTGTTGATTATTTCGATCAGATAATATCTGATATCGGAATTCCAACTAATCATCCCAATTTGTTTTTCATTAATAATTATTCAATAAATAGTTCATATATCGTACGATTTTATTTTCCGCCTACTTCTTTTCAAAAGGCACATTTTATATTCATAGAACTCGGTTCAGAATTAATTCCAGAAGGATTAGGTTATCCGGAATTACTGATTGATGAATCTAGTAATATATCTGGAACTGAGCTAGTTAGCTATTCATTTGCAAAGTATATGGATGGTGAATTGGTCTATAATTTTGGAGATTATTTTTATAGCCTTAATCTCCAGAATTATGAAGAATTATTGCTAAAAACCCAGAAAAAATTTGACAATAATGGGTATAATCATATTTTATTCGATAAAGATGAGAAAACCAGTTATATTATCAGTAAGGAAAATAAAGATTTGATTGAAACCATTGCACCCTTCTCTTATTTCTTTATCTTTCTGGCGGCCTACCTTGTTATTTTTTATATAGTCACTAATTTTTCATTTCAAATATTTAAGGTCCAAATTAGCTTCAGAAACCGACTCCAATATACCTTGTTGAGTATTATTTTAACTTCATTTGTCGTAATTGGTGTAACAACAATGTTATATCTTATACATTTGAACGACAAGAAAAATCATGAAATATTAAGTGAGAAAGCCCACTCTGTATTAATTGAACTTGAACACAAACTTACCGGAGAAGAAAGTTTAAATCCTAATTTGTATGAAACCCTAAACACATGGTTGGTAAAGTTTTCATTAGTGTTTTTTTCTGATATTAATTTGTATTCAGTCGATGGAAAGCTCATTGCTTCATCTCGTATGCAAATGTTTGATGAAGGGTTACTCTCAAAATTAATGAATGTTAATGCTTTTGATGTGTTGGCTAAAAAAGAAAAATTACAATTTATTCAAAATGAAAGAATAGGTAATTACGAATATTTGTCAGCTTATGTACCACTCCGAAATACCGAAAATCAACTTATAGCATATATCAATTTACCATATTTTGCTAGGCAGACAGAGTTGCAAATTGAAATCACAACCTTTCTGGTTGCATTGGTAAATATTTATGTGCTATTTTTCGTAATTGCAATATTGGTTACAATTGTTATCTCAAGAAGAATTTCAATGCCTCTGCAGTTAATCCGACAGAGTATAAGTGGAATTCGACTTGGAAAATCAAATCAAAAAATTAATTGGGAAAGAGAAGATGAAATTGGCGCATTGGTAGCTGAATACAACCGGATGATTGATGAACTAAGTAAAAGTGCACTCTTGTTGGTACGATCAGAAAGAGAAGGAGCATGGAGAGAAATGGCCAAGCAAGTAGCACATGAAATTAAAAACCCATTAACTCCCATGAAACTGAGTGTTCAATACTTAAAAAAAGCGTGGGATGAAAATGAAAAAGATTGGGATAAAAGATTACATCGATTTACAAAAACAATAATTGAGCAAATTGATTCATTATCTGAGATAGCAAATGCGTTTTCTGATTTTGCAAAAATGCCGCTTCAAAAATCTGAACAAGTTGATTTAAAGGATATTCTAAATAATTCTCTTGAACTTTTTAAGGAAAATACAAAAGTTAAGTATGTTCTGTATTTGCCAGAGGATGATTACATTGTTAAAGCTGACAAAAACCAGATGCTTCGTGCATTTAATAATTTAATTAAAAATTCAATTCAAGCAATTGGTTCAAAAAAGGATGGCCAGATTACAATATCTGTAAAGAAATCAAAAAATGAATTAATCATTGTTTTTGCTGATAATGGAGCCGGAATTCCAAAAGAAATGGCCGACAAGATATTTTCTCCAAGTTTCACCACTAAATCCAGTGGAATGGGATTAGGATTAGCCATTGTAAAAAATATAGTTCTGAATGCAGGAGGAAATATATGGTTTGAGTCAAAGGCGGATATTGGAACCACTTTTTATATTTCTCTTCCAAATTCTTAAAATCAAGTTGATGTGGTTTGATTATCCATTTTATTAACTTTACGAGCAAAGAATATTAATTTGAATCCTCTAAAGAAGCTAGCGGGCCAAACGGCCATATACGGGTTGCCGACCATCATCGGACGGATTATAAACTACCTACTAGTTCCGCTCTATACACGCATTTTTACGCAAAGCGAATATGGAGTCGTAGTTGTTATGTATGCTTATGTTGCCACAATTTTTATTATTTTAACTTATGGCATGGAAACGACTTTTTTCAGGTATTCTGAAATAGAAAAGAAAAAGTCAAAGGTTTTCGACACTATTATGTCCTCAATACTGGTTTCTACTATTATATTTTTACTATTTGCAATTGGATTTGCTGATAAAGTTGCGACCATCATTGAGTATCCTGCATACACCAACTTTGTAGTGATTGTTATTTTAATCCTGGCCTTAGATGCAATTAGTGCAATTCCTTTTGCAAAACTCAGGGCAAATAATCGCCCCATCAGATTCGCCACAATTAAGTTTATCAACATCGCCACTAACGTTGGGTTAAATTTGATCTTTCTATTATTATTCCCTTTTTTACTCAAAAATGCCAATAATTCAATAAAACAGTTAATTCTTTTGGTTTATAATCCCAATTTGAATTTGATAATTTATGTATTCATTTCAAATTTGGTAGCCAGTGCAATAACCTTAGTTTTCTTATTATCCGAGTTTAAAACTTACCGATTTTATTTTGATTTTAAATTATGGAAGAAAATGATGATTTATGCGCTGCCATTGCTTTTAACGGGTTTAGCCGGAGTAATGAATGAAACCTTGGGGCGTTTGTTAATGAAATATATGCTACCAGATAATATTGCAGAACAGCAGATTGGAATTTACACTGCCAGTTTAAAAATAGCTATCCTATTAAGTTTATTTGTACAAGCATTTCGCTATGCTGCAGAGCCATTCTTTTTTGCTTACGAAAAAGAAAAAGATTCTAAAAAAACGTATGCCCGCGTAATGAATTATTTTGTGATAGGAACCTCATTCATTTTCCTGGCTTTAATGATGTATCTTGATATTGTCATTTTAATTATTGGTGAAAGATTTAGAGAGGGTATAGCCGTGATTCCTATTTTATTAATTGCTTATTTGTTTTTGGGAATTTTCTATAACCTTTCGATTTGGTATAAACTAACGAACAAAACAATTTACGGAGCTGTTTTAGCTACCGGTGGAGCTTTAATAACAATCGTCTTCAATATAATATGGATTCCACGCTTTGGATACATTGGTACCGCATGGGCAACATTATTGTGCTATGGGTCCATGATGATAGCTTCGTATTTAATTGGAAAAAGGTATTTTAAAATTGATTATGATATCATGAAAATCATAGGTTATGTGAGTTTATCTGTTGTTTTATTAATGATTGCTAATTTTTGTAATATTGAAAATACCGTATTAAATATTTCAAAAAATACGATTCTCCTGTCTGTTTTTATAATTATTGTCTACTTTATTGAACGAAAAGATTTTCGATCATTCTTTCTTAATCAATAAAACCGAAGCGCTATGAACACTGCTTCTGGAAATATCCTGTTTATTGTATATTTTCTGTAATTTAGCGCATTAAAAAATAATTTTATGAATATTAAAATTGTTAGTCATTCGAAGCATGACTTACCCGCATATGAAACTTCCTTTTCTGCCGGAATGGATTTGAGAGCAAATATTGATAAAGAAATCAAACTAGAACCACTCCAGCGTTGTTTGGTTCCAACAGGATTATTTATTGAGCTTCCAAAAGGATTTGAGGCACAGGTTCGACCCAGAAGCGGACTTGCATATAAAAAAGGGGTAACTGTTCTTAATTCGCCAGGTACAATTGATGCTGATTATCGAGGCGAGATAAAAGTAATTTTGGTAAATCTATCGAATGAAACTTTTATTATTAAAGATGGAGAACGGATTGCCCAAATGATTATTTCTGCGCATGAGCAAGCACATTGGGTTGAAGTTGATACTTTAGAAGAAACTGAACGTGGAGCTGGTGGTTTCGGGCATACTGGTACGAACTAAATAAAAACGCTTAAACATTTTATGAAACACATATTATTTATAAGTCTTTTGTTATTTACCATATTTGGTTTCTCGAATGATGTTATTTCTCAGCAAAACAATGAAGAGAATTCATCTATTATTTCGGTTAATGATCGAAAAAAAAATGCGGCAATATTTGTTGAAGCAAATAAAGAGAAAAATGCAGGGAATATTAATGTTGCAGAACTTTTGTATTTGGAGTGCATCAAACTAGATCCGATGGATGCTGCATCTATGTATGAACTAGCCAGTATTTACATGGTTACCAATAAATTAGAGAAGGCAAAAGATTTAGCCACAAAGGCTGCTAAAATTGACTCAAATAATAGTTGGTATAAACTACTCCTCGCTAATATTTATAAGAGAAGTGAGAGCTACAATGAAAGTGTTGAAGTGCTGGAAGAATTGGTTAAACAAAATCCAACTAACCTCGAATTTATTGAAGAACTTGCTTATAATTATATTTTAGTTGGTGAAAATAAAAAAGCCATAAGAGCCTTAAATATTATTGAAGATAAAATTGGTATCAGTGAACAATTAACTATACAAAAACAAAAACTGTTTACCGATTTAAATCAAATTGATTCTGCGATTTACGAAATAGAAAAATTAATTAGTGAGTTTCCACTTGAAGCAAGATATTATGCTTTATTGGCAGAACTATGTGTACAAAATAATTTGGATGAAAAGGCCTTACTAGCTTATTCAAAAATTGCAGAACTTGATCCGGACAATGCATACATTCATATTTCACTTTCTGATTTTTATAGAAAAGCTGGAGATAGCCTAAATGCTTTCAAAGAGTTAAAACTTGGGTTTGAAAATGATCAGCTTGATGTTGACTCGAAAATCCAAATTTTACTTTCATACTTTAGTGCTCAGCAAATTATTGAAGAAAGAAATGAAAAGGCTTTTGAATTGGTCTCAATATTGGCCAACAAATATCCTGAAAATACACGAGTTCTTTCTATCAAGGCCGAAATTTTATATCAAGCAAGAGAATTTGAAAAAGCTAAAGAATTATTACTGAAAATTATTGCGATTGACAGTTCTCTATTTGCCTCATGGGAGCAATTATTAATTGCTGAATCTGCACTTTCCGATTTTAAATCTCTCGAAACACATAGCCTGAAAGCCATTCAATTATTTCCGGTGCGACCCATTCCGTATTTATTTGCCGGCATGGTAAATTTTCAGAATAAAAAATATGAAGAGGCATTAGCGTTTCATAAAAAAGGAATAAAATTGGTATCAGGAAATACTGCGTTATCAGTTCAATTTTATTCTTTTTTGGGCGATACATACCATGAATTAAAAAACAATATTGCTTCGGATGAAGCCTACGAAAATGCTTTGAGATTCGATCCTGAAAATGCAGTGGTTCTTAATAATTATGCATACTATTTATCTTTGCGATCAGAAAAATTGGAGCAGGCTAAACGCATGTCATTTAAAGCAGTCGAATTAGATCCAGAAAATGCTTCAAATCTGGACACTAAAGCATGGGTTTTGTATAAATTAAAATTGTATGACGAAGCAAAAATTGTCATTGAGTTGGCCATGAGTGCAAGTGAAGAAAACAGCGCAGAAGTGTATGAGCATTATGGCGACATCCTATTTAAGTTAGGGAATAAAAAGAAAGCCGTTAAATTTTGGAAAAGAGCTCGGAAAAAAAGTTCGGAATCTGAATTTTTAAATAAAAAAATTAGAGATAAAAAATTGTATGAATAGTTTCACTAAAATAAAATCATCTTATTTATTTATTATTATACTCCTGCTGATGGTTGCAGGGTGTAGATCGACCAGAAAGATTATAAAAGAACCGCTGAAGGAAGAAGGAATTGACTACTTATTCGAGCAACTTAAATCGAACGAATTAGCCTATGATTATTTTAATGCAAAATTCAATCTCGATTATAAAATTGATAAGAAGAAAACGGAATTTAAAGGTCAAATCAGAATTAAAAAGGATAGTATGATTTGGGTCTCTTTCTCACCTGCATTAGGGATAGAAGCGGCACGAATGTTAATCACAAATGATTCGGTTAAATTTATTAATAGAATAAACAAAACATATTTTGTTGGAGATTACGAATATCTTAATGAGTACCTCGAAACAAATGTTGATTACGATGTGCTTCAAGCATTAATAATTGGTAATGATTTAAGTCATTATGAAAACGGAAAGTTCAGAGCGCATATCGATAAAAGGCAATATAAATTATCGACAGCTTCTCGATCAAAATTGAAAAAATATGTAAAGGAGAACGAAATGGATCCGGTTGTTTTCATTCAAAATATTTGGCTTTCCTCCGAGAATTTTAAGATTACTCAGTTAAGTTTAAAAGAAATCAAAAAAGAAAATAAAAAACTAGAAGTTAATTACAGTAAGTTTACTGAAATAGACAGCCAATTATTTCCAAGAGAAGTAGACTTTAATTTGCAAGCCGATAAGAAAATAGATGTAAATATAAAATATTCAAAAATCACGATTAATGCGGAATTAAATTTCCCATTTAATGTTTCAGAGAAATATCAAATTATTTCTAAATTAGAATAAAATTATATTTTGATGATTGGTATTTGGTTCTCCAAACTTCCTTTAATTAGATTGAGCATTATTTGTGCTGTTATTTTTTCATCTGTTATCTCGTTTGCACAAAACAGAAAAGAACTTTTGGAAAGTGAGAAGAAAAAGATTGAAGCCGAAATAAACTACACGAATCAACTGCTTTCAAAGGTCACTGCCAGCAAAGCAAATTCTCTTCAGGAATTAATACTTATTAATACAAGAATAAAGCAAAGAGAAAAGTTAATTTCAAATTTCTCATCAGAAATTACTAATCTCGATCAATCTATTACCATTAACAACAGCAGACTTAATACACTTAAGACAGAATTAAATCAGGCCAAATCAGAATATGCACTTCTTATAAACTATGTTTATAAAAATAAAAATTCAAAAGACAGGCTGATGTATATTTTTGCAGCATCTAGTTTTAACCAGGCTTTTCAACGGCTTAAATATCTTCAATATTATAGTGATTACCGAAAACAGCAAGCTGTTCGAATTGGACAGATGCAAGATTCATTATCAAAAACAAATGAAGAAATAAGTACTCAGCGGATTGCAAAACAAATGCTTCTTCAACAACAGCAGAAAGAAATAAGTACTTTAGGGCTGGAGAAAACCCAACAAAATACAAAAGTAAATGCACTTGCTAAGCAAGAGAGGCAGTTTAGAAATGAAATAAGGCAAAAACAAAATGAAGCTGATAGACTGAATAAATCCATTAGCGACATTATTTCGGAAGAAATAAAATTGGCGGCTGCAACAGCAAAGTCCAGTGGATCGGAGAATTTATCTGGTATTATTGCTTTAACACCAGCAGAACTTGAATTAACCAATTCGTTTTCGAGTAATAAAGGAAAACTACCATGGCCTTCTGAACATGGCATTCTGTCCAGTACTTTTGGTGAACATGATCATCCGGTGTTAAAGAGAATAAAAATTAAAAATAACGGGATTGATATTTTAACCAATGTTGGCGAAAAAGCCCGAGCTGTTTTTGACGGAAAGGTAATTAGTGTCAGAACAATCACCAATTCCAATAAGGCTGTAATTATTCGTCATGGAGAATATTTTACGGTGTATTCGAACCTGATAGATGTTTTTGTGAAATCGGGAGATGAGGTTAAAACCAAACAAGATTTAGGAGTCGTTTATTACAACACCACTGAATCAAAATCGGAATTACACTTTGAAATTTGGAAAGGAAAAACATTACTGAACCCCCAATCCTGGGTTTCCAAATAAAATGAATTATTGATAAATTTTTGGAGTGATTTCTCCTTTAAGCACCCTTAATGCGTTTAAGGCTAGTGCCCTCATTTCATCTTCGCCTGGGTAAATAAAAACCGGTGCCAGTAATTCTACATGTTCAATAATTTGCCGGGTAAACCATTTATCATGTGCAATACCTCCGGTAATTAAAATCCCGTCAATATCTCCTTTTAAAACGGCTGCCATTGAGCCAATTGATTTTGAGACCTGATAAGCCATGGCAGAATAAATTAATTTGGCATAATCATCACCTGCTTTTACCCTTTGTTCAACTTCGTAAGCATTATTTGTATCAAGATAAGCAACGAGACCACCTTTACCTGTGATCATTTTTTTAATTTCTTTTTCAGAAAATTTACCACTAAAACAGGCCTTGGCCAAATCTCCTACAGGGAGGGTTCCGCTTCTTTCCGGAGAAAAAGGACCTTCGCCATCCAACCCTTGATTGACATCAATTACTCGTCCTCTTTTATGAGCACCTACAGTAATTCCTCCACCGAGATGTGCAACAATTAAATTCAGATCTTCATATTTTCTTAACGTCTGTTGTGCATGTTGACGAGCTACGGCTTTTTGATTTAGTGCATGGAAAATGGATTTCCTTTGGAATTCAGGATGCCCACTAATTCGTGCAACTTCATTTAGCTCATCAACAACAACAGGATCTGTAATATAAGCTTTTGCTCCAGGTAAAGAGTCGGCAATATCTTTAGCTATAAGGCCGCCCAAATTACTAGCGTGCTCACCCATCGGAGAATCTGTTAAATCAGCAATCATGGCCTCATTAACTTCATAAACTCCCGATTCAATGGGTTTGACTAATCCTCCACGTCCTACAACTGCCTTAACGTAATTGTCCGAGATTTCTGCCTCATTTAATTCATCAATAATTAGTTGTTTACGAAATGGGAGTTGATCAACAACATGCTCATACTTAGCCAATTCTTCATTGCTATGCTTAATGTTTTTTACAAAAATCGGATCTTCATTATGGTATACCGCAATTTTAGTTGAGGTAGAACCCGGATTTATTGCTAATATTCTGATTTCTTCCATTCGTTTTTCAATAAACTTAAGTGATGACTTAAGCGATAGCAGCTGCTAATGCAATAGATAAAAACTTACTTTTTTCGGTATCTGCTCGCGAAGTTAGTACAATTGGAACAGTTGCACCCATAATTACTGCAGCCGCACTTGCACCGCCTAGAAAACTTAAAGTTTTGTAAAGGATATTTGCCCCGTCAATATCAGGACCTAAAATTAAATCAACGTCACCCGCAACATCACTTGTAATGTTTTTCAACTCCGAAGCTTTTTTAGAAACTGCATTATCAATGGCTAGTGGCCCATCAATAACACACCCTTTTATTTGTTTTCGATAGTTCATCATTGAAATTGTAGCTGCATGCATGGTTGCTTCCATTTTCGGATTTACTGTTTCAACAGAACCAACAATTGCAACCTTGGGATTAAGATTTCCTAATCCATGAAACACTTGTATAGCATTCTCAATGATAGCGATTTTCTTCTCCAAATCAGGTGCTACGTTCATTGCCGCATCAGTTACTCCTAAAAGTTTGTGATAAAATGGGGTTTCAAAAAGAGCAACATGACTTAAGGTAGCACCCTTTCTTAAACCATGCTCTTTATCAAGAACGCATTTCATTAAAACGCCTGTACTAACCAAGCCCTTCATTAAAATTTCTGCTTCTCCATTTTTTATTAGAGAAACAGCCATCTTGGCAGCTTTTACATTGTCTTCAATATCTATAATTCTAATACCTTCCAGATCAAATTTTATTTTTTGTGAAATAGCTCTTATATTTCTTTCATCTCCAACTAATATTGGCTCAACAATGCCTTCGTTTCTAGCATTTTTTATGGCCTCCAAAACATGCTCATCACCGGCAGAAGCAACTGCAATTTTTCTTGTGGTTTTGTTTTTTACTAAATCTACAATTTCTGATAAATGTTTAATCATCGCTAATTTCTTATTTTTATTAAATAAATCACCTATTAATTTTGCAAAAGTATAAAATAAAAATGAGGTGCCTAAACGAATTGTGAAATTTATAACAATAACTTGATTATTTATTTCTTACTCTTCTTACAAATGAATCAAAAAATGGCCTATTAAGTTTGTTATTGAAATAATTGACTTGAAAAGTTAAAAAGTAATTCAAAAAATAACATCAAATTTATCGGACTCCGATATATTTTGTAATTTTGTAAAAGAAATTGATTCAAAAAGATGAACTCAATGTTTTACTTCAGTAAAAAAGATAATTTCGTAAACATTAAAGAGCGCGACGCGTTTTAGGATTTCAATTTACCCCCCTTTTTTTCTTAAAATCTTATTAATAATTGAAAAACTTAATGTTATGAAACATTCATGTGAGCTTTTTTCCGAACAAGGGAAATAAGAATAGCATGGATGTAGCATATGACCGATAAAAAAATTAGATACTTATGAAATTACCATTTGCAGAATCGTACAAAATAAAAATGGTCGAATCGATCAAAAGAAGCACACACAAAGAACGTTCAAACTGGATTAAAGAGGCTAAACACAATCTGTTCAATTTAAAGAGCGATCAGGTTTTTATTGATTTATTAACTGATTCGGGTACCGGAGCCATGAGTGATAAACAGTGGGCTGCCATGATGGTGGGCGACGAGAGCTATGCCGGAGCCTCATCCTTCTTTAATTTAAAATCTACCATCAAAAACATTTTAGGATTCGATCATTTTTTACCCACACATCAAGGCCGTGCAGCGGAGAATGTTCTTTTTTCAACCATGGTAAAAGCAGGTGATTTAGTCCCTGGAAATACACATTTTGATACCACTAAAGGTCATATCGAATTTAGAAAAGCGACCGCTGTTGATTGTACAATTAACGAAGCATTTGATCCAACTTTCGAGCATCCGTTTAAAGGAAATATCGACATGGATAAGCTGAATGAAGTATTAAGCAACAATCCTCACGAAAGAATTCCTGTGATAATTGTTACCGTTACCTGTAATTCATCAGGTGGGCAGCCGGTGAGCATGCAAAATTTAAAAGATGTTTATGCGCTTGCTTCAAAAAACAATATCCCTGTTTTCTTTGATTCTGCTCGTTTTGCCGAAAATGCATATTTCATTAAAACCCGTGAAAAAGGCTATGAAAACAAAACCATCAAGGAAATTGTAAAGGAAATGTATACTTATGCTGATGGCATGACCATGAGCAGTAAAAAGGATGCCATCGTAAATATGGGCGGATTTGTTGCTTTTAAGGACGTGGAGCTATATAAACGAGCAAGTGTATACAATATCATGTTTGAAGGATATTTAACTTATGGTGGCATGTCTGGACGTGATATGAATGCTTTAGCACAAGGTTTAGATGAAGGAACCGAATTCGCTTATTTAGAAACCCGAATTGGACAAGTGGCATATCTGGGTCAAAAACTAGTGGATGCCGGAGTTCCGGTCTTGGTACCATTTGGTGGTCATGCTATTTTTATTGATGCCAAAAAATTTCTGCCTCACGTTGTGAAAGAGGAATTTATTGCTCAAACCTTGGCTGTTGAGATTTTTTTAGAAGGTGGTGTTAGAACCGTAGAAATTGGAACTATCATGGCCGATCGGGATCCTGTTACACGCGAAAATCGTTTTCCTGAATTGGAATTAATTAGAATGGCAATTCCTCGCAGAGTTTATACCAACAATCACATGGATTATGTTGCCGCTACTGTAATTAATGTGTTCGAAAGAAGAGATGAGATTAAAAGTGGATATAAAATTGTTGCGGAAGCACCAATTTTGAGACATTTTACCGTTGAATTGGATAAAATTTAGTTGATTATTTAATTTATTTATTGGTTATTTTTGTATCCTAAATATTTTTACTCTTGATACATTATTACTAATGGATAAAACTAAAAAGCTAAATAGATAT
This sequence comes from Bacteroidales bacterium, assembly GCA_963674935.2. GTDB lineage: Bacteria > Bacteroidota > Bacteroidia > Bacteroidales. The sequence goes on along the minus strand of CAXXWZ010000002.1, from coordinate 400,950 downwards.
AAACGCGTTTACACACAACTCGAAGAGTTATTAAAAAATAGCGACGATCCAATTGCTAATCAATCAACGATTTTAGCCATACTGCACAACAAGTTTGATTACTTTTTTTGGACAGGATTTTATCGTCTGCATAAAGGTCAGTTAATTGTTGGACCATATCAGGGCTCAGTAGCATGTATTTTATTAAAAAAAGATACAGGAGTTTGTTGGTCTGCAATTAACTCACAAAAGACAGTTCTTGTTAAAGATATTGAAGAATTTGCCGGACATATAGCTTGTGATTCGAGATCGAAATCGGAAATAGTAGTACCGGTTAAAAATAAGAATGGTGAAATTGTTTGTGTGTTGGATGTGGATAGTAAAGATCTTGATTCTTTCGATGAGGCGGATGCCGAAGGATTAGAAAAAATAGTTGAATTAATTTATAAATAATTTAGGAGCTTGAATTTACTTGATCTTATATTAATTGCATTTTCGATAACCAGTGGGGCATTTGCAATGTCTTTGGTGGCTCATGTCCAAAAATGCCTCTCCACTTATGAAAAGTTAAGACTTGTTGGTCTTTTCACTTTTTTACCCGCAATATTGCTATGGATTGGGTATTGGTCAGGATTTCTGATTCTTTCATTTATGAAATGGTCGAATGAGTGGGTATTTATTGCCTTAATTTTTATCATTGGGTTAAGAATGTTAATCAGGTCATTAAAAACATCTCCCGATAATCTGACTTATCGATATGGAGATTTTAGGGTTATTGTAGCGCTTGCTATTGCTTTGGCTTTACCTGCATTTATTGTTGGAATCGGATTTGCGTTTACAAAAATTGAAATAAATTTATTCTTGATTCCGATGCTCGCTTTCGGATTAATCCTTAGTATTACCGGATTGATTATTGGTAAAAGAACGGGAAAATATACGCTTGGAAATAAAGCTTCCTTTTTAGGAGGCGTAATATTAGTTGGTATGGCATTGAAACATCTTGTTCAATTGCTTGAATTGATATAATTTTTAATAAAATGAAATCACAAAAAATAAGAATAACGAAAGAATTTAGGTTTGAAATGGCTCACTCTTTGCCTAATCATGCTGGGCTATGTAAAAATATCCATGGTCACTCATATACCTTAAGTGTAACAATTATTGGCACTCCAAATCCAGGTAAGAATGATCCTGATGCGGGAATGGTGATGGATTTTGGAGATTTAAAGCGCATTGTGCGCGAAACAATTATTAGTAAATTCGATCATGCACTTGTTATTCATCATGAAGTTGCCAGTTCATTAATGAAAGAATTAAAAGAAAATTTCGAGAAAATCATTCCTGTTAACTACCAGCCAACAAGTGAACTTTTGCTTTTAGATTTTGCTAGTTTAATTCAGGCACAAGTTCCAAAAGGGTCAAAACTTTTTGGCCTAAAGCTTAGAGAAACAGCCACTTCTGTTGCAGAATGGTTCGCTGAAGACAATTAACATTTTCCTCATTTCCAAGAAGCAAATTGTTTAAGCCATTGGGAAGCTGCCTCATGGATTTGAAAATAAAAAAGAGGTCTCGACTTATGACCTCTTTTGAAAATTTGAATAAAGAATGAGATTCTAAAATCTATCATGATCATTTTTCTTTCTTCTATTTTTATTTATTTTTTGAAAATATACCAGTGGTCCAACTATGGGGAATAATATAAAAAAGAATATTAATCCTTTATGTTTCTTTCTTTTTATCACATCTTTCATTGCATAGACTACAAAAAGTATATTTATTATTATAAAAATAGTTCCAACTATATAATATAAATTATTCATGATTTCAGTTTTAAAGGGCTTGAATAGCACAGGCAAGAACAACTGAAGATAAACAATATTTATATATAACTCCACACATGAAAGCACATACATTATCATTCAAGCATATACTCAAGGCTGTTATTGTACACTCTAGCCATCCCATCTTTTTGATTTAACGGAATTATTAATGAATGTTCAACGCTAGATTTTAATCCATCTGTATTAAACTCTAATGAAATTACACTTCCAGCCAATTCGGTATACTTAACTATATTTACGCTTTGATAATTGATTTTGCTTTTGAGTGTTGAACTTAATGAATATTTCTCATCACCTAAAACAGATTTAAGAATATCAAGTTGGTTTTGAGTTGGATTAGTAATGCTTTTTACTTCATATATTACAAATTTTTGATCAGTTGTTGCCATTTGATCCTCTGGCTGCTTCATATAGCTACTAGATATAACAATAAAGTTTCAGCTGGGCAAGAACTCGACATTTTTATGAGCTTTCCTAAGTTAGCAAAATATTATATATAGAGTCAGGAAAAAGACAAGGCGATGTTTAATTTTACATCGCCTTATAAGATTATTAGAATTATTTTTCAAAATATAATTCTTTAAAAAAACGAGAAGTATAAAATGGAATTATGAAAATCTTCCACATATTATTTTTCTGGATTAATCCTTTTTCAATTAATCTTTTAGAGTCTGTAAATTTACGATAAATGAAGTATGAAAATAATAAAATAACAAATAACATTTTATCATTAAAGACAGACCAAACCATAATAGGGACTGGTACAAGAATTGCAAAATAATAAATAAGTAAATTTTTCATAGTATTAAACTCCCATAATTTGATGAAGAGCACAATCTGCAGCAATTAGAACGCCTGTTTCTGGGATAATTAAAGTTGCTACCCAAGCTCCAACTGAAAACCATCCATGGTTGGAATATGCATCTATTATACAATCCATAGTGTCTTGTCCCAAGCCATTTGCTGATTTTAATGATATTATTTCTATCTTCTGATTATCAGAATCTAACGTTAAAGAAATAATTAAATTATTTGAATCATCGTAATAGCTTATAATTTTATCCTCACCTCTCTTTTGGGTGTTTACGATAAGAGGTTTCCCAAAGTTACCATTATCGTCTATAGCATTAAATAACCCGTAATTTGAATCATTGAATTCATCAAAACCTATCTGATGAATAAAGTAAAATTTTTGAGAAGACCCTGACAATTCCATTTCATAAATATCATTAGTATTATAAGAAATACCTCCAGTTGATTTTAATGTTGATACTTTTGCAAGAAATCCATTAATTATTTCTGAATTAGTTACTTTTTTAGATATAAAATTTGTTAACTCATTTAAATTTTGTTCATCAATTGGATTCTCTTTGTTACTGCAAGAAAGAAAAATCAAAATTGCAACTATGAGGGCTAAAAAATTTATTACTTTTTTCATTTTGTTTAATATTTTTGAGATTAAACTCGTTAATAATTAATTTTGTTTCTTTTACTCTTTCGTTTTGCAGAATTCATGTTTTTTTGTTTAATGTCGCTTTCAAATTTCACATGTTCTGCGTTGGGAGGTTAACCCGTATTTAACCGAATGCCATTTTAATGTAGCATAACTTTTGGTAATAAGAAGCTTATTATTTTTGTAAGGCTACAGTTCTTTATAATTTTAATTTTAGATTAATATTAAATCGTTTAAGGTTTATGCACAAATAGTAGAAATGTCACACATCTTTTCGAAATAAAGTCTGTAAGCCTTGCTAATAAAGGCTTGCAGGAATAGGTTTGTTGAATTTTAAATGTAACGATTTATTATGAAGATCCCGAAGTTTCGATCACGACGAGTGGATCCTCACCCAGATTTTTGAATATGATATTTATCATAAGCCTTTCTTTGCTTTAGAATTGGGAGTAAGTTACTTTTGTATCTAAATAGTAACATATATAAAAGCATCCGTATGAAAGCAAGTCTATTCTCAATAATGTTGTCACTCATCTTGACTTTAGGTTACGCTCAGGAAGAATATGCTCCTTATTACAAGATTTGTGATTTAGAGGGCTCAGTTAGTTCACATATTGATAAAGTTATTGAGGCACTAAAAAGTGCAAATTTCGAAATTATCGGTCAGTATAATCCTGAGAAAAACGATAAGCTTTTTGTGATAGCATATACACGGACTGATTTGCAAAAACTAAGTCTTGAATTTAAAGACAGGGGAGCATTAGCCGCCACTCTAAAAATTGGATTTGTTGAAAAGGATGGAAAAACCACCATCAGCATGCTTAATCCACTGTATATGTTTTATGCTTACTTATTAGAATACGCAAATTCATACGAGAAAGATTTTGAAAAAATAAGTGCTGATGCAGTTAATGCAATGAAGCATGTTGGAACAGAAATGACTCCTTTTGGTGGGATGGAATCAAAAAAGAATCTGAAAAAATATCGCTATAAAATTATGATGCCTTACTTCACCAATCCTGTCGAATTGAATGAATTTGAATCCTTCGAGGAAGGATTAAAAATCATTCGAGCAAACCTGGAAAAGCAAAAAGGTGGAACACTAAAAGTATATGAGCAGGTATTTGAAAATGAAAAAATTGCCGTTTTTGGTGTTGGATTATTAGATCCTGAGAATGGAGAACAAAGTTTTTTACCTAAAATAGGAGAAGATCATATAGCTGCCATGCCCTATGATTTAATTCTTCAAGGGAAGGAAGCAACCATGTTACATGGAAAATATAGAATAGCCTTACACTGGCCGGAATTAACCATGGGGACTTTTATGAAAATTATGAGTACTCCCGGTAATATTAAAGATTTTATGGAAGAGCTTACTAAATAAACTAAAATAGCTAGCATGACTAAAAAAAGGGGGCATTTGCCCCCTTTTTTACTTTAAATTATAATATTCCTTTGATCTTAGCCTTGGCAAGGTAAGCGACCTGATACATGGTTGGAACAACAATTAATGTCAAAAATGTTGCGAAAGTTAACCCAAATATAACGGTCCATGATAATGCCCCCCAAAAAGTAACCATGTCTCCTCCAATTGAGAATTGAGGGTCGAATTCTGTTAACAGGGTTTTGAAATTAACATTCATTCCAATTGCCATGGGAATCAAACCTAATATGGTTGTAATAGCTGTAAGCAAAACAGGGCGTAATCTGGTCTTGCCACCCTCTACGATACAATCAATAGATTGTTCTTTGGTTAGCATCACATTTTCATCAATTCCCAGTTCTTTTCTCTTTCTCTTTTTAAGTAAATCAATATAATCAACCAAAACAATGGCATTGTTTACAACAACTCCGGCCAATGAAACAATTCCAATTCCGGTCATGATAATTACAACATCCATATTAAATGTAGCTATTCCACCAAATACACCAATGGTGCTAAACAACACGCTTCCTAAAATAATAAGTGGCCTTACAACAGAATTAAATTGAGAAACTAAAATGATAAAAATTAAAGAAATAGCAATAATTAGTGCTCTCATTAAAAATTCAGTTGATTCTTGTTGATCTTCTTGTTCACCTGTGAAATTGTATTGATAACCAGCAGGCATCTCAAAACTTTCCAACCTTTCTTTAATTTTTAAATTTATCTCGTTCGCATTGAAGCCTTCGATCACATTTGAGTATAAGGTAACAACCCTGTCCATATCTCTACGCTTCACAGCACCGTAAGTTGTGCTGTATTCAATCGAAACCAAAGCTGCAATTGGAATTTGTACCATTTTCCCCTTTTGATTTTGAAAAGTCATTTTTTGATTTAACAAAGAGGGAATGTCATAACGGTATTTATCCATCAATCTCAATTGTATGGGATATTCATCTTCGCCTTCCTTATAGTCTGATATTTCTTTCCCAAATAAAGCTGTGCGCATAGTCATCCCTATTTGTGCCGTTGATAAATTATATCTTCTGGCTTTTTCACGGTCGACATGGATAATCATTTCTGGTTTACCAACATCCAGGTCAATTTTAAAACCTTCAATTCCTTCAATGTTTACAGCATTAATAAAAGTTTCAATGGTGTCGGATAAGGTTAGCAAATGGTCAAATTCTTTACCACTGATTTCAATATTAATTGGTTTTCCAGTTGGAGGTCCCATATCGCTTTTTTCAACAGAAACGAGTACACCGGGATATTTACCGATTATATCATTTCCAATTTCCTTCATTAATTCGGAAGTATTGAGTCCATTTCTATATTCATAATCTACAAAGGTGACTGTGATTCTGCCTTTATGAGGAGTATCACCGATGGCAAGGAAATCACTTTCACTATTTGAACCAGCTCCAACATTGGTCAAAATAGATTCAACTACACCATCATAGGGTTTTAAAATGTCAAAAACCTTGTCTTCAAGTAGCATCATAAAATCATTGGATGTGCTTATATCTGTTCCAATTGGAAGTTCTGCTAAAACATTAATATATTTAGGTTCTCCGTCAGGGAAAAATAAAATCTTTGGCTGTCTGGCACCTAAAAACATTACGGTTAAGAGAAGAAGAACGAACGAACCCATAATAAAATAATATGGATTTCTTTTTCTGAGGGCGAACTGTAGCACTTTCAGGTAAAAGTTTTCAAGCATTGGTAAACCTACATCTTGAAACCATTGTCCTTTAGATTTAAAGAAATACACATTAAAAATTGTAATGAATGAGCCAATTACAATCACGCTCCCAATCCAATTAATCCCTGCTATAAAAAACAATGCTGCAATAGATAAAAGTATTAGAACTCTGATGTTAACTTTTCTTTTGTTGCTCTCTTTTAATTTCTGGATTGGGTTAAAAGTTGAGGCAAATACAGGAATGATTATTAATGCAACAAATAATGAAGAGGATAATACAATGATAAGTGTGATGGGTAAAAATTTCATAAACTCACCAACCAATGAATCCCAAAAAATAAGTGGAAAAAATACGGCTAATGTTGTAAGGGTTGATGAGATAATGGGCATGGCAATTTCTCCAACGGCATTCTTAGCTGCGCTGAATAAGGAATGCCCTTTCTGATTAAACCTCACGATGTTTTCAACAACCACAATGGCATTATCAACCAACATTCCTAATGCAAGTATCAATGAAAACAAAACCATCATATTAATCCGCATTCCCATGAGAGAAATAACCACGAAAGAAATAAACATTGACATGGGTATGGCAAAGCCAACAAAAAGCGCATTACGTGTTCCTAAAAAGAAGAACAAAACAATAATAACGAATAACATGCCAAGGATAATGCTATTCTCCAAATTGCTTAATTGCATTCTAACCATGTCAGACATGTCATTCGTAATTGAAATATTTAAATTTTCGGGTAATGAATGATTGGTCTTTGCTTCATCCAGGATTTCAAAAACCTGATCGGTTGTTGCTAAGATATTTTCACCACTTTTTTTAACTACTTGCAGCGAAACAACAGGTTGCTTGTTTAATCGTGCAAAACTATTGGGTTCAGCAAATCCATCAATTACTTCTGCAATATCTTTTAAATAAACAATTTTTTGATCCTCATTTTTAACAATGATATTTTCAATATCCTTCATGTTTGTGAATTCGCCATCTGTACGAATCGACCTGCGTGTACCTCCAAGTTTTACTTCACCTACCGACATTGAAAGATTTTCAGCAGTGATTGCGTTTTCGATATCACTAAAATTGAGTTCATTTATTGCCAGTTTATGCATGTCAACATTGATCTTTATTTCACGATCTGTTATGCCTGTGATATCAACTCTAGCTACTTCATTAATGGTTTCAAATTCGTCTTCCAAAAATTCGGCATATTTTTTTAGCTCGATCAAACTGTAATCACCAGAAAGGTTAATGTTGATAATTGGAAATTCTGACATTTCAATATCTTCTACTACAGGATCAGTATCTAAATCATTCGGTAATTCACTTTTGGCTTTATCCACTGCATCCTTTACATCAGCCATTGCCTCTGATATTTCCACGTTGGTATTAAATTCGATAAAAACCAATGAATAATCTTGCGCTGAGGTGGAAGTCATCTTTTTAATTCCTTTGATGGTTTCGATTTCCTTTTCCAAAGGCCGACTAATTAAGTTTTCAATATCGACAGGCGCATTACCGGGGTAAACCGTTGATACCAAAACCCATGGTACAGAAACATCCGGCTGTAATTCTTTAGGCAGATTTACATAAGAAAATAATCCAAACAGCGCCAGGGCAACGGTTAAAAGATAGACCGTATTTTTATTTTTAAGTGCAATTGTGGTTAGTTTAAATTCTCTAACTACCTTTTTTGCTTTTTCTTTATTGCTCATTTATTTTATTTTTTCAGATAAAAAACTATCCAATCTTAATCACTGATCCGTCAGAAACCTGGTTATAACCTTCAACAATTACACGCTCTCCTATAACCACACCTTCGGTAATTAAGCTCTGGTCAAGGTGTGAAACTCCGGTTTTAACGTAACGCTTCTTTGCAATCCATTTGCCATTTTCCTGTTTAGCAATGTAAAGAAAAGACCCGGTCATATCTTGTTTGATAACAATTGAAGGAACCACTAAAGCTTCATTACTAGAGAAATCATTGATTCGGATAATTGCCAGTCCGTTTGGTTTCAACATCTCTTTTTTATTGTTGATTCGAAGTTGCATTTTTACCGTTCGGTTCTGTGGATGAATGATATTTGAAATTTGATAGATTGGTTCTTTTAATTTAATTTCAGGAAAAACAGGGAAACTCAAATCAACCCTGTCTCCTTTTTTAATAACAGGCAAATAGGTCTCAGCAACATCAGCATTGATGTATATTTTTTCGAGATTTACCAATTGCATCAATTGCATTCCGGGCGAAGCCAAATCTCCTTGTTTTTGACTGATATTATCAATAATTCCGTCAAAAGGTGCTTTTACAAAAGCCAATTGTAATTGAGCGTTGAGTGTGGCTAATTGATCTTCCAGCCCTTCTTTCGCATTTTTAGCGGTGAGGTAATCAATTTCAGAACCGATATTCTTATCCCAAAGTTTTTGCTGTTTATCAAAAACGACGATTGCCAAATTCAATCCGGTTTTAATCCCTGAAATAGTACTTTCCAAAACAGAAGTGTTTAGTTTGGCAAGCATGTCACCCTTCTTAACACGTTGTCCTTCCTCAACGTAAATCTTTTCAATCTGACCATTTATTTCTGGACTTATGAATGCTGATTTCGCAGCTTCAATGGCACCACTAACTTCAAAATAATGGTTGAAAGATTCCACCTGTAATTCTTTAACAGCAACCGGAACTGCCATGCTTTTTTCAGCTGCAATATTATTTCCAAGTTCTTTTTCTATTTGATTAATTCTTGTTTGAATGCTTAACAATTCTGTATTTAAACTTTTCAATTCCTCACGCTTTGTTTGATCATTGTCGGATGATGCGCAACCAGTAAGGAATGCAATTACTAAAATGAATAGAATTTTTTTCATACTATTTGTTTATTAGGAGTTATTTCAAATTTTCTTTTAATATTTTTAAACCTTTTTCATTTACTATTCCGTGTAAATGATAATTGAATATTTCATTTACGAATTTAAGAGATGTTAATTCTTCCATGGTGAATATATCATTACCGAGAATGCTTTCTGTGCGGAAAACATGCAATTTTGCAATGATGTCAGCGTCTAAATCTGAGCGGTAAATCCCTTCATCTTGACCTTGTAGTAAATTTTCTTTAATAGCATTAAATAAATGACTTCGTTTTGCGTTATGAATCTGACTATAAGCTTCCGGGAAATACTTTTGTAAATCAAATATCATTGAAGGTTTATGAGATTTATGTTCTTCCAAAATGAAATTATTGGCTACAACTAAATGATCAATTGCATTTCCTGGGCCATTCATGATGCCATTAAAAACGTTTAGTTTTTTTTCAAACTCATAAGTAATAACTTTTGTAACCAAATCATTTTTATCATTAAAATATTGATAAAGGGTTTTTTTTGACATACCAAGCTCCGTTGAGATATCATCCATCGTCACGCTCTTTATCCCATATTTTTGGAATAATTCCAACGATTTTTCAATGATATGTTTTTCTTTCATCAGGCTGTTTTGTTAGTTTATTTAGTAAATAATTTTTCCAATGCAATTTTTGCATTAACCAATTCCAGAATTGAATTATTGTGTTCAGATTCGGCCGCTAAATATTGATTATAGGCTTGTAATAATTCCATATTAGATGAAATACCTTCAGAAAATTTCATGCTGGTATTTTGATAAATTCTTTTAGCTAAATCTAAACTTGTTTTTTTATTATCGAGGATTAGTAAAGCATTTGCGAAATTTGTTTTTGTGTTCTTTTCTTCAATACTAAGGCCATCTTGTAATTGCTCATCCAGTACTTTTATTTTTTGCAGATTAAGTTTTGCTTGTTGAACCTTTGAACTGCGAGAACCGCTGCTGAAAATTGGAATGTCGATTTGGAATCCCCACACAGTTGAAGGAAACCAAGGCTCACTGCCTGAGAAAAAATTATACTTATCACGCATCGCAATTGATTGGGCTGTGAAAAAACCAGAAACAGAAGGCAAATAAGTTGCTCGTTCATTTTTTAGTGCAAGGCTGGAGAGTTCTTTTTGGTTTTGTAATATTCTGTAATCAATGTGAGTATTATAATTGAAAGATGCCATTATTAATGAAGCATCAGAATATTCTCCAATTAAATTTGAAATGCCATCTGTGAGGCTGATGTTATTATTAATATCATAACCCATTAATAGTTTTAAATATGATCGTGAAATAATAATTTGATTGTTTACGTAAACCAGTGTTGCTTCTAAATCTTTAACCATCAAATTAAGTTGATCCACATCCAATTCTTCAATAAAACCTTGTTTGTAAATTTCGGCAGTTTCATTGGCCATATTTTTTAAACTGATTAAAGTACTGTCGAGTACGAGCTTATTTTGTTCGGTGGTTAAAACCAAAAAATAAGCTTTCGAGACTTGCTCTTTGGTATTAATATTACTTTTTACAAGCTGAACTTTTGATTGCTCCAAATACGCTTTTGCAGCTTGTAATCCTACAATATAAGAGCCATTAAAAATGAGTTGTGCAACAGATAATTCAGCTGTTGCATTGTGCTTTGTTCCGAATTGAACCGGAAAAAAAGTTGGATCACCTAAAGGGTTAATTGGTGTTAAGCCAAAATCATTTTCATTCACACCATAAACTGCCGGGCTAATAAAATCAGGCATTAAGGTTGTTGGAATATTGATGTAATTAGTATTTGACAGTTTTCCGTTAATTTGAGGAAGTCCGATTGCAGTCGTTTCGTTAATTTTTTTTCTTGCAATTTCTACATCAGTTTGTGCATTAATCACATCGTGATTATATTGCAAAGCAAAGGCAATCGCTTCATCTAGCGTAAAGGCTGTTTTTTCTTGTGAGAATGCCAGGTTTCTTAAGGAGACCATGGCAATAATAAGTAAGATTAAACGAATATTTTTCATGTGTTTATAACTTTGTAAGCTGTTAATGTTTTGTTGCTTATATTTTAATCATCTTCTTGCGCCTGTCCGACGCAGGCAGGTGACGCTTAACATTCATGCTGAGCATTTTTTCGAAGTAAAAAACTTACGTGTTTCATTTGTTATCTAATTTTATTTGTGTTTTCAATTTTTGTTTTGTAATAATCTAGTCCTTTTTCATTGGCAATGCCTCTGATTAGGTGGTCGAACATAAAGTCAAATAAAGTGTCGTATGAAAATTGTTCGGGTGGAAAAAACTCAGGATTATGCATATCAATTAACCGACTCATGTACAATCGAGAAACCAACTCTATACTTAAATCCTTGCGATAAACTCCTTGATCAATTCCTTTGGTTAAGTTAATCTTAATTTTTTCAAAAATAAATTGTTGTCTACGCTCAAAATGATGCCGATACAAGGCAGGATAATATTTATTTAACTCATAAGTTAGTGATGGATTGACATCTTTAAATCTTAATGAAACCTCTTTGCCGACGGTTAAAAGAATATCAATGGCATTAATTCCTTCAAAATTATAATCATCAAAAATAGTTTTGAATCGTCTTCTTTCAAAAGCTAAAAGTTTGGAAACGAAATCTCTTTTGCTTTTAATGTGTTTGTTAAAAACAGGTTTTGAGACTTTAAGTTTCGATCGTATTTCTTCCAACGACATTCGGCGTATGCCGTATGTGAATGATAGGTCACGAGCCTTTTCCATTATTTGTTGTAGGTCTTGATCCATAATAGGGTTGATTATTTTTTTGGCAAATATAAATAAAAAATCAAGGAAGAAACAAAATGGTAAATAAAAGTTTCCCAAGTTTCCTAAAAGTAAAATAACCTATATTCATTTTTGGTGGGTTTAATACTAAAATTTAAAATTAAATTGTTCGTTATTTCTTTAGACGTTTATTTGGCAATAATATTTCATTTTTTTTTAATGACTAAGTTCAAATCGGTAAATGCAGGAAAATAAAGTGTGAATTCAGTAATTTATAGTTCTAAATTTTTTATAAGCTGTTTAAGTTACAAGTAATGCTTTCGATCTAATTTCTTTTATTCATAGGATGGTGAGAATTTACTGGCAAAAGTTATTAATGATTTATAATTCACAAATAAGATGAAAAGTGCTTTAAATCTTATTAATAGCCCGAAATTATATATAAAAAAAATAATATATTTGCATCTGTCACTGAAAATTTAAATATTTAATTACGCCTAATTATGAAAAAGAAAATCCCACTTTGGTTAAAAATTATTTTTGGAATGATTCTCGGAGTTATCTTCGGGCTAATCGCGGTTAAACTGGGGTTAGAAAAATTTACTGCCGACTGGATTAAACCATGGGGTACTATTTTCATTAAATTATTAAAATTAATTGCCGTTCCATTAATCTTTATCTCTTTAGTTAAAGGTGTAACAAGTGTTACGGACATTACGAAACTTTCCAGAATTGGAATCAAAACCATTGTTTTTTACTTGGCCTCAACAGTTATTGCGATTACAATAGGCTTGTTTCTTGTGAATGCGCTAAAACCCGGAGGAACTTTCCCCGAAGAAAAACGCAAAGAAATGCAGGCTCAATATGAGCAAACAGTTAAGGAAAAACAATTACAGGCTGCCGAAGTTAAAGATCGATCACCACTTTATATTATTGAAGAAATGGTGCCTGACAATCTTTTCTTGGCAATGAGTGATAATACAAAGATGTTGCAGGTGATCTTCTTCTCTATCTTATTTGCAGTTTCAATGATCATTCTGGATCCAATGAAGACGGTAACAGTCAAGAATTTGTTTGATAATCTCAATGACATTATATTAAAGATAGTGGATCTGATAATGAAATTTGCTCCTATTGGAGTTTTCGCATTATTGGCCTCATTGGTTACTGATTTTTCAGGTGATGCGGATTTGTTTCTAGCCCTTGGAAAATATGCATTACTCGTATGTTTAGGTTTAGTAGGACTGATTTTCTTCCTCTATCCCCCCTTCCTTTTATTATTTACAAAAATTAAGCTTAAAACTTTTTTCAGAGCAATTTTTCCTGTTCAAATGGTTGCCTTCTCAACCAGTTCGAGTGCAGCAGCTTTGCCTGTTACTCTGCGTCAATGTACGAAAGAACTTGGGGTATCAGAAGGAGTTGCCAATTTTGTTCTGCCTGTAGGTGTAACCATTAATATGAATGGAACTTCATTTTATCAGTCCATTTCAGCAATTTTCATCGCGCAGGTATTTGGATTGGATTTAACCCTCATGCAGCAATTAACTATCGTATTAACGGCCACGTTGGCATCAATCGGTACTCCCGGAGTTCCAGGTGGTGGAATTATTATGATGGTAATTGTTTTAAGTGCATCCGGTATTCCTGCTGAAGGTTTGGCTTTAATTTTAGGGATTGACCGTCCTTTGGATATGATTCGTACTGCAGTTAATGTTACTGGTGACTCTGCAGTAGCTGCCATCGTTGCGCATAGCGAAGACGAATTAGATTACTCGGTTCAAAAGGATCTTTCTTAATAAATAAAATAATTAGAATATTATGTGGAAAAAATTACCGATTTGGGGAAAAATAATCCTGGGAATGGTTTTGGGATTAATTTGGGGATTAATAGCGACTAAAATTGGAGCTGAAACGTTTACACTTCATTGGATTAAGCCTTTTGGAACTATCTTCCTGAACCTACTAAAAATGATAGCTGTACCATTGATTTTTGTGTCATTGGTTAAAGGAATATCAAGCTTAACTGACATGTCAAAACTTTCACGAATTGGAACCAAAACTGTGGTTTACTATATTGCCACAACTTTGATCGCCACAACTTTCGGAATCATTTTAGGTCATGTTGCACAACCAGGAAATACCTTTCCTGATGAAAAAAAGGCTATTTATCAGCAAAAATGGGAGCAAACATTAAATGATAAACAGCAAATTGCCGATGAATCGAAAACTTATCCTTTAAGTTTTGTTGAAGATATGGTTCCTTCAAATATTGTGGAGTCAATGGGTGATAATTCAAAAATGCTTCAAATTATTTTCTTCGCCATCATTTTTGCAGTGGCTATGGTGATGATTGGTAAAAAAAGTAAACCGGTCAGCGATTTTATCATCTCCCTGAATGAAGTTGTTTTAAAAATCATAGATATTATTATGAAGTATGCTCCGATTGGAGTATTTGCTTTACTGGCAGGAGTTATTGTTGATTTTTCAGGTGATACGGATATTTTTATTGCGCTCGGCAGGTACTTTTTTACGGTGGCAATCGGATTATTGCTTCTCATCTTTATTTTTTATTCCGCTTATATTAAAATATTTACAAACATTAAATTAGGCGATTTTTATAAAGCTTTACTCCCTGCGCAATTAGTTGCTTTTTCTACCAGTTCAAGTGCCGCAACCTTGCCTGTTACCATGAAGCAAAATGTAAATGAGCTGGGTGCATCCGAAAAAGTTTCAAACTTTGTATTGCCAGTTGGCGTGACTATTAATATGGATGCCACAGCATTTTATCAAGCAGTTGCTGCGTTATTTATTGCTCAGGTATATGGAATCGATTTAACCATTGGGCAACAAATCATTATTGTTTTAACGGCCACACTTTCTTCAATCGGAACTCCTGCTGTGCCAGGCGGAAGTATCGTCATGATTTTGATTGTTATGGGAAGTGTTGGATTGCCTGTTGAAGGAATTGCTCTTGTGCTTGGGGTTGACAGACCTCTTGACATGTTGAGGACGGTTGTAAATGTATCTGGTGACACAACCATTAACTTAATTATATCAAAATCAGAAGGAGAATTAAATTACCCTGTTGATAAAACAAAAATTACGGAATCTTAATATCTGAGAATTCTTTTTTATGCTTTTGCTTCAATTAATCGTAACTTAGGTTGCTAATCATTAGTGTTTTTATAGTGGAAGAAAGGAAAATTAAACGAATTGGCATTCTCACTGCCGGAGGAGATTGCCCAGGATTAAATGCCGCCATTAGAGGTGTTGGGAAAACGGCCATTGTAAAATACGGGATGGAAGTTATTGGATTTTCATCCGGATTCACAGGACTGATTAATAAAGAATATGTTACTTTGAGTGAAAGTCAGTTGTCAGGTATCCTTACACTTGGAGGAACCATACTGGGAACCTCACGTGAAAAGCCTTTCAAGAAAACATCACGCGATGTAAATTTTGTGAGCAAACCTAAGCTCATTAAAAAAAATTATCAAGACCTAAAACTCGATTGTGTTGTTTGTATTGGAGGAAATGGAACTCAAAAAAATGCGGCTAAACTTCAAGAAATTGGCCTAAATGTAATTGGAATTCCAAAGACCATTGATAACGATGTTTGGGGAACAGATGTAACTTTCGGTTTCGAATCAGCACTTGAAATTGCAACTGAAGCCATCGACCGGCTTCATTCAACAGCTAATTCACATAAACGAATAATGGTAATTGAAATCATGGGGCATCATGCAGGTTGGTTAGCACTTTACGCTGGAATGGCAGGTGGGGGAGATGTTATTTTGATTCCGGAAATAGAATATAATTTGGATGCAGTTTATAAATATTTAGAATATCGTGCGGAACAAAAAAAATCATATTCAATTGTGGTGGTAGCTGAAGGAATTAAAAAACCCAAAAATAAATCCGCTGCCCGCTATATTTCACAAAAAATAAGAACGAATACTGGCTTAGAATGTCGTGAAACAATTTTAGGTTATGTTCAAAGGGGAGGAAGCCCCAATGCAATGGATCGGATACTAGCAACCAGCTATGGAGCACATGCTGCTGAATTAATTCATAAGGGTGAGTATGGTCAGATGGTTTGCAAAAATGGAGAAGCGATTGAATCGATACCTTTAAGTGAGGTCAGCGGCAAATTAAGAAATGTTCCAATTGATCATGCCCTAATTCAAAAGGCACGTGGCTTAGGTATTTGTTTAGGTGATTGCTAAAAAAATAACCAACCCCGATTAATTTATAATTAATTCATCCAAGCTTCTTTTGGGTACATGGTGAACTTTGTTTTCATCACGCCAGTATTTAATTTCCCCCGATTCTACTTTATCGATTACAATTTCTTCAATTGGTTTTCCTAAAGCAATTACCAAAACAATTTCAAAATGTTCAGGCAATTTTAATTTCTTATGCAATTCTGTCTTTTTTATTGAACCAATCATGCACCCGCCAAGTCCCAATTCTGTAGCTCCAAGTAAAATGCTTTGGGCTGCAATGCCAGGATCCTGACTAAAGTTTTCTGTCAATTTTTTATCGCCTAATTGAATGATGTATGCAGAGGGTCTTTCACCTTCAATGGGGCCATCCCAATCTTTTAAGTATCCTGCCCAAGCCAAATAGGGATAGATCATCTCGTTCATTTTCTTTTCTGTTGACAAAAAATATTTGAGAGGCTGCAAATTACGCCCTGAGGCTGACAATCGAGCCAGATTTACTAATTCGACCAATGTTCCCTTTTTAATTGGCTCGTTTTCTTTAAACCTTCTGTAACTTCTGTTTTTAAGTATTAAATCTTTTAGCATAATATGAAAATAAAAAGGAGATATTGATTAAATACCTCCTTATAGATAATTATTTTATAATCGTCATTTCATCAACCAAATGCCCGGCTCCGGCAAATTTATCGATGATAAATAAACAGTAGCGAATATCTACAGAAATATTTCGGCAATAATCCGGATCATAATTCATATCACTCATGGTGCCTTCCCAGTTTCGGTCGAAATTTAAACCCAATAAATGCCCATCTGCGTTTAAAATTGGGCTCCCTGAATTTCCTCCCGAAGTGTGGTTTGCAGCAATAAAACAAACGTGCATGCTTCCGTCTTTATCCGCATATTTTCCGTAATCTTTGGTTTTATAAAGTGCTTTCAACTTATCTTCAACCACATAATCGTAAATATTAGGGTCTTCTTTTTCCATGATCCCTGCCATGCTTGTAAAGTGTTTGTAGATAACAGCATCACGCGGGTCAAATTTTTTCACCTGACCATAGGTTACTCTTAAAGTTGAATTGGCATCAGGATAAAATCTTTTATCAGGTTGCATCTCCATTTGTGCTTTCATATACAAGCGTTGAAGTTTGTTGAGTTCCTCGGTTAGTCTATCGTTTTCGGCATTTATTTTCTCTTCAGATAGAGAACTTAAATCTGCTGCAAGTTGATATGCCGGATCATTTAATAGTTTTTTTAGTTTCCCAAATTTCGCATTATTCAAAAACTCATTTAGTTTTATTTCGGAAGCAAAAATTGATTTTTTAAATATCTGGTCAGCAAATTTATCAATGTCACCCTTATATTTTGTTTGAATGGTTTTAAAGAATTCGGGTAAAAATGCCGGATCAGATTTTTCGCGATACATGCTTAGTAGTTTAACAAAAACTTCTTTGTCTATGGGTTGGTAGTAATCCTTAAAAAAACTTTCAGCATCACGTTTATTTCTGGATAACTGATCATTAAACTTTGCTTCATCTTTAAGTTCAATCAATCGTTTAAATGCACCGGCAAACTTTATCAACTCAACACCATTTCCGGCTTCTCTGACATAAATATCAGCTTTTTTATAAGGAGTTATTTTTGTATAAACCTCATTAAATTCTGAAATTAGATTACCATATTCCGACTTTAATGAAGCTGAAGAATTTGCCCATTGGTTAAATTTACTTTCAAATGCTTGCTTATTTTCGATGGCCTTCATGCGTTTAATTCCCTTATTGGCGCCAATATATTTTTTCCATGCATTAGCTACACCGGCTGTTTTTGCGGCATACTGAATTCGAACTTTTCTATCATTTACAACATACTTGCTGAAAATATTTAGTCGCTCTGTTCGTAAATCAATGATAACAGGATTAATCACATTTGTTGTTAAATCAACACCAAATGAAGGGATATAGTTTTCTGTTCTGCCCGGATATCCAAACACGAAAGTGAAATCACCTTCTTCTGCTCCTTTTAAAGAAACGGGAATATGATACTTGGGTTTGTAAGGAACATTGTCCTCAGAGTATTCGGCTGGTTTATTATCCTTGTCAGCATAAATTCTGAATATTGAAAAATCACCGGTATGTCGTGGCCACATCCAATTGTCAGTATCGCCACCAAATTTTCCAATATTTGATGGAGGTGCGCCAACCAATCGAACATCTTTATAAGTTTCTGTTAGAAACATAAAATATTGATTACCATAATAAAATGCCCTGATGCTGGCTTCGTAACCACTATCTTCTTTGGCCTTTTCGGTAATTGTTTTGATATTTTTATTGATTTTTGCATCACGATCTTCTTCATTCATTGATTTTTCAACACCTTCTAAAACCTGATCCGTAACCTCGTCAATGCGGATTAACAATCGGGCAATCATTCCTTCATTTGGTAATTCCTCTGACTTATTCATGGCCCAAAAACCATCGGTTAAATAATCATGTTCAATGGTACTATGCGCTTGAATTCTTCGATATCCGCAATGATGATTGGTAATCAATAATCCCTGATCTGAAATAATTTCGGCGGTGCAACCACCAATACTTACAATGGCATCTTTTAAACTGGCATTGTTAATATCATAAATGTCTTTGGCGGTGATGCGCATTCCCATGCCAATCATTTCACCTTCGTTTAGCCTTTCAAGCAAGGATGGAATCCACATGCCCTCTTCGGCTTTAAGGTTTGAAAAACTAAGAAAACTTACAAAAAGAATTAAAAAGAACTTTTTCATCGGTTAAAATATTTAGGTAATTAGGTTTTACTTTTAAACTGTAGCGATACATGAAATTTCTACTTGAACATTTGCAGGTAATGCTTTTACCGCAACTGCTTCTCTGGCCGGTGGATCTACTTTAAAGAAGGTTCCATAAACATCGTTAATGTCGCCATAAAAAAACATGTCGGTCATAAAAATGGAACATTTAACAACATTTTTATAATCAAGCCCCGCTTCTTTTAAAATCATACCAATGTTTTCCATGATTTGTTGCGTTTGGGCTTTAATGCCACCTTCTACTAGTTTACCAGTAACAGGATTAATTCCTATTTGACCGGATACGTATAAAGTACCATTCGATAAAGTGGCCTGACTATAAGGAGCGATTGGCTTTGGTGCATTCGAAACATTAATTATTTTTTTCATTCGGAAGTTGTTTGTTTATCAAACAAATTTAAGATTTTTCTGCATGTTATGGGCTTATCATCTTGATTTGTGTATCAAGTGATGAAATTTTGCTTTTAGTTGACAAAATATAAGGATAAAACTTAGCTTTTAGCAATAAAGAATGGAATTCAAATTATTAAATCAGTGTTTATAGAATTTAGGATGTAATGGTATTAAAAATTTGGTTCGGAATATGGGAACTACAAAGCCGCAGAAAATAAATTGAGATTTAATAAGTATCTCTGAAATCTTTTTTCTTATCAAGTTTTAAATCTTGTAAAACGGAAGCCTTAACATTTAAAGTAAAACTCCAGCTTTTAAGGGTTCCAATCGGGATCCATTGAAAACTCATATGCCAACAGTGTAAATCCCGCAATATTCTAAATTCTGCGAATGCGATTTTCTTACCTTCAAAATCATAATCAGCTCGATATTCAACCTTCCATTTAGGAGTAATACTTACATTGCCATCAATGCCAAGGGTTTGAACAATTTTTGGCGTTTTAATTTTTTCCATATTTGTATATGAAAAAGTATTGGTATAGTTAAAATTATAACTCAGGTTGAGTACCCAAGGAATGGTCCAGTCAATGTATTGTTCCGGATGGTCGTTAATGTTTCTTAATTCGTATGGTGTTGTCGATTTTAATGTTTTTTCTGATAATTCTTTCCCACCGGGCTCATTAGGATCTTTACCTGTTGTGCCACCCGATTTTTGTTTAGATTTTAAAGCCAACCTAAAACCAAAACGCCAGGATGAATTGGTTATCCTAAAAAGTTTTTTATTGACTTTCCATTCTGAAGCATTTATTCTTCTCCCTGTTGAATCAACAGAATAAGGGTCAAGTGTACTTGAGTAGGTGACATCTAATGCTTTAAATAATTTAGTTCGCCCACTCAATTGAATAGCAGACCACTTTAAGGAGTCGGCAACCATATTATAGGAAGTATTAATGGTGAAATTATCTATGATCGCAATTTTCTTAGTTCCGGTAATGGTGTCATTTCTATCCCTGACTTTAATTTCCAGATTGTTTGAAATTGAAAAATTGATTGACCCGGACTCTTTGGCAGAAGCTGTTCCAAAAAGCATATTATCATAATAGGAATATTTGGTGCTATCAGAATGGTCGTCATTGGTGTAACGATAATCGTAATAGCCCCAACCGTCTTTACTGAAATCAGGCGTGTAACTGAAGCCTACAGAAGGAGTAATTACATGCCTTATCGCACGTAAAGCACTGGTTTTTTTAAAATCAACCTGTCCATAAATTTTCGTGGTAAGGTTGGCACTAAATCCAAAATCAAAAACATTATAAAATCCACCAACGGTATCTAGTCTGTTACTTGAAATGCTAGTCCCATCTTCGGAAACATCAGTTACCCACTCCTGTTCAACTCTGCTAAAATAAGTACGATTGGTAAGCTGCGAGCCGATATTTAGATTAAAAACCTTTAATACTTTTAAATTGCTACTAATTGGAATAGAATGCTTTATTCCATTTTTCATTTGCGTTAATGCTTTGGAGCTAAACAACAAGGAGTCAGCAATATTTACAGTGTTTCTAGCATTCAAGGTATAATTCATACTGATATTATCATACCATTTAAACTGTCCTGCTTTGCCTTTTTTTCGGAATGGATAAAATTGATTAACAGAAAAACTAACTTCTGGTAATGATATGGTTACCATTTTAGTTTTCGTATTCTGACTGTGACTAGCGTTGGCAGTGAATCTGTATTTCCCTGCTATATTGGTTTGATAAGAGACACTTGATTGAAAAGTATTTGATAAGAAATCAGTGGTAGTTTCAGGGTTAAAAGCGTTAAATTTACTACTCATGATATTAACATTGGCCGAAAAGATCCCATTTGGACGAGCCTTTGGGTCTTGGTTATGTGACCATCGGATTGAAAAATCTTTCGTTTCATTTTCATTATCAGTGCCCGTTTTATTGGTGGCGAAGCTCAAGCTTAATGAGCCTTTGTATTTATATTTTTTAATATAATTCATCACTGGTTTTACAGCCCAGCTGCCCCTCGAATAAATGTCACCTGTAATTTTAAAATCGAAGAAATCATTTATAGCCCAGTAATATCCACCACCTTCCAGAAAAAACCCTCGATTTGCTGATTCTCCATAAGTAGGCATAACTACTCCGGATCGCTGACCGGGATTAATTGGAAACATCACAAAAGGGATGGTTAAAGGAGTTGGCACACCTTCAACAACAAGCGTAGCAGGCCCTGTAATAATCTTCTTATTAGGGATTACTTTTGCTTTTGTAAACTGAAATCCAAAATGTGGATGATCCGGATTCGAACAGGTAGTATATGTTCCATGGCTTATGTTTATGGCATCATTTTTAAGTTTTAAAATATCCGTTCCATGTAAGAACCCTTCGCCTTCTTCTGTTACAACGTCTTTAATGTATCCTTTTTTAGTTCTATAATTATACTTCATGTATTTCGAATTATAGGTTTTGTCACCTTCTTTAAATACAGGATTTCCTAATATAGTTCCAGTTGAATCTTCAACTCCTTCAGCAATTAATTCATTGGTGTTGAACTCAATTCTAATATAAGCTGCATCCAAATCAATTTGATCGTAAACTATTTTAGCCTCTCCATACATATAAACTTTTGCGGTACTCATATCGAACTGAATGGAATCCAATGATTCATATTCAACATTTGCATCAAGCCCTAAATCTGAAGTTCTGGCGATTACAGTATCAACTGCATTATTAATGGCTTTAATGAAGGAACTACTATCAACTATGCTGCCAGGAATTGTATCTTGCGCATGCGCTGCCAACCCTAAAAATAAGGTTAAGATTAGAACTAATCCGTCTTTCCTAAAAAGGCCTGTTAATAATTTGGCAAACAATTTGTAAATAATGCTTAAGTTAAAATGTTATTTTTGTTTGAATCATACTGCATTTATGCAAAAACTATGCAAATGTAGTTATCAAATCTATTAAATTAAAACTAATAGATGAAAGGAACTATAATTCTTTTAATAATCGGGGTATTTTTAACATCTTTTACGAAACTATCGTTCTCGCAGTCGGGTCGTGCATTAAAAACAGTGGTGATTGATGCCGGTCACGGTGGTCGAGATCCGGGTGCAATTGGTAAAAATTCGCAAGAGAAAAGCATCAATTTGTCAATAGCTTTAAAGCTTGGAAAGCTGATTGAAAAAAATATGCAGGAGGTAAAAGTTATTTATACCAGAAAAACGGATGTACTTATCCCTTTGCATAAGCGAACTAAAATAGCGAATGATAACCAGGCCGATTTTTTTATTTCCATACACTGTAATTCGAATACCTCTACCAAAATTTATGGAGCAGAAACTTATGTGATGGGATTGCATAAAAGTCAGGATAACCTTGAAGTAGCCAAGCTTGAAAACTCTTCAATTTTAAAAGAGGATAATTACTCAGATTACTATGAAGGGTTTAATCCCAATTCAGCTGAAGCATATATCATTTTTAGCTTATACCAAAATGCCTTTTTTGATCATAGTTTGGATTTAGCTGCAAGGATTCAAAGACAAATAAAGGAAAAGACTGGCTTACGCGATAGGGGAGTTCTTCAGGCAGGGTTTTTAGTTTTATACCGAGCAACAATGCCCGGGATTCTTTTTGAAACCGGATATATTAGTAATGTAAATGATGAAAAATATTTATTGTCCGACAAAGGCCAATCAAGCATTGCATCAGCTATTTTTAATGCCTTGAAAGAATATAAAGCAATTCATGAAAAAAGTCTTAGTATTGATACAAAAAACATCGTAGAAAGTGAAATTGATCTTTCCGCAGAAGCAAGCAAGATAGTATACAGGGTTCAGTTTTTATCATCGGCTGATAAAATAAATTTAAAGTCAAAACGTTTTTATGGATTGAAAGATCTTTTTGAGTACAAACAAAACGGAACATATAAATATTGTAGTGGAGAAAGTAATGATTTTAGTGAAATGAATAGATTGAAATCGAACTTACAGAAAGGAAAATTTAATGATGCTTTTGTTGTCGCTTTTCAGTCAGGGAAGAGAATTTCGGTTACCAAAGCAAGGAATCTCACTGAAAAATAATTACATTTGTTTAAAACATTCTAATTGTGAAAATAGCTCGAGAAATTAAAGTTGGGTTTTTATTTCTGGCCAGTTTAGCACTGCTGATCTGGGGATATAATTACTTGAAAGGGAAAAATCTTTTTTCTAATGAACGCATTTTTTATGCTGTTTATACTGAGATTGATGGTCTAACTCAAGCAAATGATATTTCGATACATGGATTTAAGGTTGGGCAGGTTCAGGATGTTTATTTCGACAAATCTCATACAGGTGAAATAATTGTTGAATTAGCCATTACCGACGATTATCCTATTCCGAGGAATTCAGTTGCCCGTATTTTTAGTTCAGGCTTAATGGGATCAAAAGAGATTTCAATCATCCTTGGGGATCAAACAGAATTTGCCCAAAGCGGAGACACCCTTTTAGCAGATATCGAAGGATCATTGAAAGATGAGGTTAACAGGCAAGTACAACCCTTAAAAAGAAAAGCTGAAGAATTGATGGGATCAATTGATTCGATGGTTACTATTTTTCAAACCATTTTTAATAGTGGTGCACAAGCAAATCTGGCAAGTAGTTTCGAAAATATTCGTAAAACTTTTTATAACCTTCAGCATACATCATCCAAAATGGATACACTTATCGATTATGAAAGCGATAGACTTTCGGAGATCATTGAACATATTGAATCAATCAGCCATAATCTGGATGATAACGAAGAAAACATTTCAAATATTTTAACTAATTTTTCAAGTTTAAGTGACTCTTTAGCTAGGGCTGATGTTGGTGGAACTTTTATGAATGTAAATCGATCGATGACGGATTTACAAAATATCATTCAACGAATTAATAATGGAGATGGAACAGTGGGTAAATTACTTCAGAACGACTCACTTTATTTGCATTTAGAAAAATCTGCTGCTGACCTAAATCGGTTACTCGAAGACATTAAACTTCATCCGAAACGTTATGTTAAGTTTTCAATTTTCTAATCTTTTCTAAAAATATCATGTTTTGTGAGTGGTCTTTTCGAAACAAGCCACATAAAACCATCAAGCTTACGATCTGCTCCAGTAAGTTCCGATTCTCTGAAAAGAGTCATTTTGGGTTGTTTATAATAAGTAATGGATTGTATTGCTCTGTCTTTTAATCTAATAATCATGTTATCAGCTAAAGCCTTGTTAATCCCTATTAATCCTTGGGTTTCTTCATCCCTAACATAATAAATAGTTTCAGAATTTCCGCTAACCTTTATTTTTACCAATTCATTTTGATGAAAATAACCAATTACGTGCCTGCCTTTAATTTGGTTAAATTTGGCAGTGTCTTTTTCCTGCGAATTAATAAAGGCATTCTCAAAAAGCACTAAAGAATCAAGTGCCTGATTTGTAATGAAAATTTTCATCGAATCACTGGTCAGCTGATTTTCATCCGACCAAAGCACGGGATCTTCCTTCATGTTAATAACTGAATCGATCACATCATAAATTAATAAATCGCAAGCACCTTGCATGCTTTCTCTGAAAAACTTTACTGAATTATAAGCTCGTAATTTTTGTGCTTCATTAGCAGTATCAAATTCTAATCTGAGTGTATCCCCATGAAGAAATAGAGAATCTGGCCCGTCAATAATTATTGCCTGAGCGCTATCAGTAGCATAGGCAAAACTAAATTCTTTCAAATATTCAAGAAAATGGCCTTGAATAACTATTTCTTTTTCAGTGTCGATTAAAACAGCATCTTTAAAAACTTGCCCGAAACCGGTTTCCTTTTCATAATATATAGAATCACCCTTCAGTACATGTTGTTTTTGTTTTACCAAAGCCTCTTTTTTAAGGCTGGTAATGCCATTTTGGGTGTCAGACCAACCGCTCCGAGCAAACATAAACTCATCCTTGCCTGTTAAGGTTGTAGGCCCTAAAAAATAAACAAATTCGGTTTCCGAATTATAACGCATGGTATCGGCATTAATTACATAATCAGGAGTAGTTACAACAACGCTATCTTTAAAAAAGAACTCATCTCGTTGCGTAAAATAATAACCAAGGTGGCTGGTTAATATATTATCATGATCAACTATTCTCCCATGTTGGTTGTAAAAAGCTGTTTTGGTATTTCGGTTGTATCTTAAATAATTGGTGTAAAGTGTGGCTCGGTTATCAATTAAAGTGATGTTGTCAAAAACTTCTCCAATCTTTGTATTTCCATCATAAAACATCCTGTCACCAAAAAGTTCAACCGAATCACCCATAAGCATGTGTACTTTTCGATAAGCATCAAAAGTATTGTTGTCTCTATCTAAAATAGCACTGTCACAATAAATGGTTGTGGTATCTTGTTTTAAAACAACATTTCCAATCAATACGTAAACAGTTCGTCCGTCGATTGTTTCACCAACCAAACGATCTTCTTGATGTTTAATGGTTGTCTTTTGTGCCAAAACTCCATGAGACAGAAGCAAGAATACAATGGCAATTAACCTAAAAAAAAACACTTGATAAATCTTCCTCATGCTTGATCATTTATTGAGCAATACAAATGTAACTATTTTTATTTGTGAGATTCATCATCGGTTTTCAATTAACAAGAATTAACAGAATACTAAATCTTAATTATTGGAGTTTTGGGTAATGCCAATTCTGATATTATCCTTACATTTGGGCAACAAAATTTAAGTCATATTTATTACCTGATTGAAATAGAAAGATGCAGAATAACAGCCAGGATAAGCCGCAGAAAAATCAATTTGATCCCCAAAAAAACTATCAGGAAAGTTTAATCAGGGTAGGTTATGTAAAACGAAAAGATGCCAATCAGAAAACCTATGATGATTTGGGGTTCATGTCTGGCCTCGAAGTTCATCAGCAATTGCTTACCAAAAAGAAATTATTTTGCCATTGCCCAGCCGGCAGATATAATAAAAGTGATGATTATGATGCAGAGGTGATTCGGCATATGCGACCAACCTTGAGTGAATTAGGAGAGTATGATGGCACTGCTTTAATGGAATTTAAAACCCGAAAAGAAATTGTTTATCGACTAAAACATGAAACAACTTGCACTTACGAAGTTGATGATACGCCTCCGTTTCCAATTGACAGAGAAGCCCTCGATAATGCACTCATCATTTCACTTCTCTCAAAACTAAACATTGTAGGTGAAGTACACATCACCCGTAAACAATATCTTGACGGAAGTATCCCAACTGGGTTTCAACGAACAGCAATAATAGGTGTAGAAGGCGAGCTTCAACTAAAAAACAAAAAAATCCGATTGATTCAACTTAGCCTTGAGGAAGATTCTTGTCGTGAGGTTTCTGATATCGGACACACAAGAATATACAGAACTGATCGTTTAGGAATGCCGTTGATAGAAACAGTCACCTATCCTGATATGGTAAACCCTGAGGAGGTTAAGGAAGTTTGTGACTATATTCGTTTTTTAAATAGAAGTACTGGCAGGGTTAGAACTGGTATTGGAGCGGGCAGACAGGATGTAAATGTGAGTTGTAAGGGTGGAACACGAGTTGAAATTAAAGGGGTGGCCCATACCAAATGGATTCCTGAACTAACCCATAACGAATGTTTCAGACAATGGGCATTACTGCAAATCAAGGGCGAACTTTTAAAACGATTTCCTAAGCCTGAAAAATGGAAATTAAATCACGAATTTCTGAGATTCCACGCTTATAAATTTTGTTATGAGCCTATCGTCGAGGCAAAAAAACAATTGCATAAAATTGTTGCAGTGAACTTACCAAACTTCAAGGGTGTTTTATCTCACTTCACTCAACCGGGTAAAATGTTTGCCGATGAAATTGCGGAACGATTGAAAGTTGTTGCCTGTTTAGAACACCCCAATATTTCTCATTCCGAATCTTTAGAAAATCAAATTTCGAAAAAGGATTTTGATAAGATAAAAGAGGTTTTGGATGCCGGAGAAAATGATGCTCAACTCATTTTTTGGGGACCGGAAGCCGACATTAAAACTGCACTTGAAGTTATTGAGGAAAGATGCCAAATGGCCTTTGAAGGTGTTCCTAATGAAACCCGAAAATCAATAGAGGATGGTACAACCATTTTTGAAAGAGTATTACCCGGAGCAGATCGCATGTACCCTGATACCGATTCAGCACCCATTCCTTTAAAAAATGAATACATTGAAAATTTAGGTAAAAACCTGCCTTCCGATATTATTGATCGTTACCATCAGCTTAAAAAATGGGATGTTCCAGAGGATAATTACACCTTCATTTTTAAAAAGAATTTATTTGTGTTGATGAAATCCATCATTGAAGATTTATCCATTAATCCTCGTTTTTTGGGTTCATTTTTAGGACAAAATTTAAAGTATGTTGAAGGCCATATTCGACCTGCTGATGAATTTAATTATCAGAAAATATATGACTTGTTCAAATTTTTAAATGAGCAGAATATAATAGTTGATTTAGCTGCAAGAATGCTGCCTCATGTTTACGAACATCCTAAAATGGATTTCGAATCGGTACTCGAAATTATTAACTATAAAAAAGTATCGGCTGAAAATATCTATTCACACATATTGTTTTTGAAAGAAAAATTTTCTGAAATCGGTATCCGAAAAACGACGGAGAATGAGACAGACTGGATTATGGGCGAATTAAGGAGTGTTGCCGTTGGCAATGTTGATTTAAATGATTTAGCAAAAAGAATTAAAGAAGCAA
Source organism: Bacteroidales bacterium (assembly GCA_963674935.2). GTDB lineage: Bacteria > Bacteroidota > Bacteroidia > Bacteroidales. The sequence continues at coordinate 372,692 of CAXXWZ010000002.1, read as the reverse complement.
AATAACAGATTAAAATTTGAACAAAATGAGCGAAGATTTTTTCCAAGGATATAAAGGTGCTTCTTTAGAAATATTGAAGAAATATAATTGCAGGGTATGGGGGCAGGCAACTGTTGAAACAACGCGTGGAAAATTTGAAGGTACGGTTTTACCTCGATCAGAAAATGATGATGACCAGCATATTGTTATGAAAATAATTACCGGTTACAATATTGGGATCGACATTACTACCGTTAAAACCATGAAAGAAACAGGCTATAAAAAAGCCAATTATAAAATTCCTGAGAAAGCATTTCCTTATACCGCGGGTTTACCAAAAGTGAAATTGTTTGGAACAGGTGGAACCATTGCCTCCAGATTAGATTATCGCACCGGTGCCGTTATTCCGGCCTTTTCGCCCGGCGAACTATATGGTGCGGTTCCTGAATTGGCAGATATTTGTAATCTGGAAACCGAAAAAGTTTTTGCTGTTTTTAGTGAAAACATGGGTCCAAAACAATACATGGCATTAGCTAAAGCCATTGGAAAAGAAATTGAAAATGGGGTAGATGGAATTGTAATCGGACACGGTACAGATACACTGCACCATACGGGCGCAGCTTTAACCTTTATGGTTCAAAATTCACCAGTACCTATTGTTTTGGTTGGATCTCAGCGATCTTCAGACCGCCCTAGCTCTGATGCGGCTTTAAATCTAATGCATGCCATGACGGCTGCCGGACGTTCAGATATAGCTGAAGTAATGGTTTGTATGTTTGGCCCTACCTCTGACGAGTACGGTTTATTGCACAAGGGAACACGTGTGAGAAAAATGCATTCTTCTTATCGATCAACTTTTAGAACAATTGGTGACACTCCTCTTGCAACTGTAAACCGAGAAGGTGTTGTACCAATTCATAAAAGATATAAGCATCGGAGAAAAGATCGTGAGGTAAAGATATTACCTTATTTTTCGGATAAGGTAACCATGCTTTATTACTATCCCGGTATGAGACCCGATACATTGGATGCGCTGGTTGATGCTGGTTATAAAGGAGTGATTTTTGTTGGAACAGGTTTAGGTCACGTGAACAAAGAGTTGTATCCTGCCATTGAAAGAGCGCATGCCAAGGGCGTTCACATGTACATGACCTTACAAACCATTTGGGGTTATGTTCATATGTTTGTTTACGACACAGGAAGAGATATGATGGCCAAAGGAATTATCCCTGCAGGAAATATGTTGCCAGAAGTTGCCTGGGTAAAATTAAGTTGGATTCTGGGACAAACTGAAGATCCTGCTGAGGTAAAACGCATGATGTTAACCCCAATCAACGATGAAATTACTGAGCGGGAACCTTACAATGGGTATCTTGTTTATCAAGGAGGCATTCCTGAAGTTGAAGAGTTTATTAAGAAAGTTCATAAATAATGAACAGGGACGACATCCTCAATCGAGGATGTCGTCCCTGTTTTCTATTATATTAGCAATTAAATCCGTTTCTGAGGTTTAATCATATTTTCAGGTGCTAGAATTTCATCCAATTTTTCTTTTGATAAAAGATTTTTCTCGAGAACGAGTTCATAAACCCCTCGCCCGCTTTCCAATGCATCTTTTGCTAATTCATTTGCGCTATCATAAGAAATGTATGGATTGAGGGCCGTAACAATTCCGATGCTATTTTTAATCATCATGAGACAATGTTCTTCATTGGCTGTGATTCCTTTAATACAACTGCGATTCAATACATCCATTCCGTTTTTAAGCATTTCGATCGATTCAAACAAACTTTGAACGATTACTGGTTCGAAAACATTCAACTCCAGTTGTCCATGTTCAGATGCCAAACCTACGGTTAAGTCATTTCCTATAACTTTAAAAGCTATTTGATTTACAACTTCAGGGATTACCGGATTCACTTTCCCTGGCATAATGGTTGAGCCAGGTTGCATGGCAGGTAAATTAATTTCATTAAATCCGGCACGTGGTCCGCTCGACATCAACCGAAGGTCATTACTCATTTTAGAAAGTTTGATGGCCAGGCGTTTAACAGCTCCAGAGTACGCGATAAATGATCCGGTATCTTGCGTTGCCTCGATTAAATTCGAAGCCAGTTTAATATCCATGCCGGTAATTTCCCGAAGCTGTTCAATGACTTTTTCACTATATCCAGGTTCTGCATTTATTCCGGTACCGATCGCGGTGCCACCCATGTTTACTTCCAGAAAATATTCAGCATTATTATTCAGGTTTTTAATCTCTTCTTTTAAAGTAGTTGCGTAAGCTTCGAATGATTGTCCTAAAGTCATGGGAACGGCATCCTGTAATTGGGTTCTTCCCATTTTTAGCACATGTGCAAACTCATTTGCTTTTATTTCTATGGCTTCTATCAGACTTTCCAGAACCTCGATAAGTTTTCGATTACTAAATATTAAAGCGATTTTAATAGCTGTTGGATAAGCATCGTTGGTTGATTGCGAAAGATTAACGTGATTATTGGGATGACAATACTGGTATTCACCTTTTTCATGACCCAGAATTTCGAGTGCTCGATTTGCGATTACTTCGTTGGCATTCATATTGGTTGAGGTTCCGGCACCACCTTGTATCATGTCTACCACAAAATGATAATGATAACGATCGGACATTACTTCATGGCAGGCTTGAACAATGGCTTTTGTAATTTCTTCACTGATTAATCCCAATTCATTATTTGCCTTCACAGCTGCCATTTTAACCATGGCCAACGATTCAATGAACACAGGGTAGAAGTTCAAGGTAACTCCACTGATGTTGAAATTTTCCATTGCTCGCAAAGTTTGTACCCCGTAATAACTTTCGTTAGGTACTGCACGATCGCCCAATAAATCATGTTCAGTCCGGGTTTTCCCTGAAATGTATTGAGATGCACTTTGGTTTACCATTGAATTTGCGTGTTGCATTCTTCGCGAAATAATACGCGCTACGTTTGAAAGTACTTTTACTGCAACTGTTCCATGGTCATATAAAAATGAATTGTCTAATAAAAAGATCTCTGCTTCTGAGGTAATTTTAGCTGTTGTTGAATGGGGAGCATCATCCATGAGAGATCCTTCTCCAAAAAAATCACCTGAACTAAATAGTGTTAATTTTTTTTCTTGTCCGTATGAATTTTTAGTAAACAGCTCAACTTCTCCTTTGTAAATAATAAAGATGTTTTTTCGGGGTGCACCTTGGGTGAAAAGATATTCACCGGGCTTATATGATTTTTGATAAATATTGCTTGCAATGCTTGCAAGTCCTGTATCTCCAATTCCTCTGAAGATTTCGATCTTTCGTATGAAGTCAGTTATAATAGTTTTTTTCATGTTTTTGTAGTTTAATTAAAATGCAAAAGTACATACTTTTTTAATGTACTGTGAAAAAATTAACAGTAAAAATAACATGTTTAAAAAGAGGTTAAATCAAAGGTGGAATAATCATAAAACTAACATCATTTTTAGTTAAATAATGTTTAATTTATTATTAAATGTAAGTCTAAAGTTATGGTTAATTTAATCGTCAGAAAAATACTTTAGCAAACTTCGATATTTGGATAATACTTTCGCTCTGGAAACAAAACCAAGATATTTTCCTTCTTCAATAACTACAATATTAAATTTTCCGGAATCTCGAAATTTCTGAACAACACTTTCTACAGCTTCATCTGGCTCAATGGTAACTTCTGGAGTCACCATGATTGAAGTAATCAAGGTTGTTTGATATAATTCAGGTTTGAAAATTATTTTGCGAATATCATCCATTCTAACGATCCCTTGTAAAATATTTTGATCATCAATAACGGGGAAAATATTTCGGTTGGTTTCAGAAATGAGCTGAATCAGATCACCCAAATTTTGCTCAGGTTTTATTGTTAAAAAGTTGCGCTCAATTAGTTTATCAACCCTCATCATTGAGAGAACAGCTTTGTCTTTATGGTGGGTAAATAGTTCTCCTCTTTTAGCTAATTGATGCGTATAAACAGAATTTTTAACAAATATTTTAATGGTGGCATAAGAAATTGTTGCAGTTACCATGAGTGGTACGAAGAGTTTATAACCACCTGTTAGTTCAGCGATAAGAAATATGGCAGTTAAAGGTCCATGCAGGACGCCGGCAATTAGTCCGCCCATGCCAACCAGTGCAAAGGTGCTTTCCGAGATTGATCCGATCTCAAAATGGTTAATAAGTTGGGCATAAAATAAGCCGGTGAAAGCGCCCATAAAAAGGGTAGGTGCAAAAATTCCACCAATTCCACCTGCTCCAAAGGTAACAGATGTTGCAATCGCTTTAAAGAAAATAATTAAAATAAAAAGCAGAAATACCACTCCTAAATTGTCTCTGAGATTATAAAAAATACTGTTGTTGTATAAGGGACTTACATCGCCATTAAGGGCTGAGTTTATTGCGCCATAGCCTTCACCGAATAAAGCAGGAAATAAGAAAATTAAAATCCCCAAAATGGTTGATCCGATCACAAATTTTGTAAACCAATTTTTAATTTTTGAAAATTTGGATTCAATATAAATATACATTTTGGTAAAATATACTGAAACCAAACCTGCCAAAATGCCTAACAGCATGTAAAATGGGATGTCATTCAATTCAAATCCCTGGGTAATATCTGATGGATATAAAACCGTTTGTCCCAGAAAAAAATATGAAGTTAATACTGCAGTAGATGATGCGATAAGCAGCGGAACCACGGAAGCCATTGTTAAATCGATCATGATTACTTCTGTTGCAAAAACGATGGCGGCAACCGGCGATTTAAAAATAGCAGCCATAGCAGCCGCACTTGCTACACCTAGTAGTAGTAAAATTTGCTTGTAACTTAAGTGAAATAAACGACCCAAGTTTGAGCCGATGGCTGCTCCTGTTGCCACAGTCGGGCCCTCTAATCCTACCGAGCCTCCAAATCCAACCGTAAGTGTTGAGGTAATAATGGAAGAAAAAATATTATGCCTTTTGATAACCCCATTTGACTTTGAAATTGCAAATAGAACACTGGGTACACCATGCCCTACATGCTGGCGGATAATAAACTTAATAAAAAGAAGCGTTAGGAAGATTCCGATGGCTGGGAAGAAAATATAACGGTAATTTTCATATTCAGTAGCTATATTGCTATTTAAAAACTCATGAATAAAACGAACAGAATTTTTAATAATTACGGCGCCTAATCCAGCTAAAACACCAATAACACCGCTCAGAATAAGCATAAATCGCTTGTCATCAACATGCCTTAATCTCCAAACAAGGAATTTTTTTAGAACTGAGTACTTCATTAACTATTTCAAAATGCAATGATAATGATGATTATCTAATCATCAGAAAAATATTTTAATAATAACCGATACTTTGAAAAAACCTTAGCTCTTGAAATAAATCCAAGATACTTCCCATCTTTAACAACTGCCAGATTAAATTTCCCGGAATCTTGGAATTTTTTCGCTACTATTTCCATCATTTCATCAGGATCAATAATGTATTCCGGAATAATCATCAAGGTACTCACTTTTACTTCATCATACAATTCTGATTTAAACATGATATGTCTGATGTCGTCTAACCGAATAATTCCGGAAAAGTTACCTCTTTGGTCAATTACCGGAAAAATATTTCGTTGTGAAGTGACAATGATTTTTACTAAATCACCGAGTGTGCCATCAAGTCCTATGGTTTTAAAATCTTTTTCAATGAGTTTATCGACCCGCATTAAGGACAGCACAGCCTTGTCCTTATGATGTGTAAATAGTTGTCCTTTTCTGGCAAGCTGGTGGGTATATACCGAATGAGAAACAAAAAACTTTATGGTTCCGTAGGATATGGTTGCAGTAATCATCAATGGAACCAATAAATGATATCCACCAGTAATTTCAGCGATTAAAAAAATAGCGAATAAGGGCCCATGCAGTACACCCGCAATCAGGCCAGACATCCCAACCAAAGCAAAGTTGCCTTCAGGCAGTATACCTAACCCAAAATAGTTGATTAATTTGGCAAAAAATAATCCGGCGATGGCTCCAATAAATAAAGTTGGCGCAAAGATTCCCCCAATTCCACCGGCACCAAAAGTAACTGAGCTGGCAACAACTTTAAATAAAATGATGAGGAGAAATAAAATGAAGATTACCGTAATATTATCCTTAAAATCGTAGAAAATACTCTTTTCATACAAGAAGCTAAAATCTCCACTTAAGCTTGCATTAATTGATTCATAACCTTCTCCGTAAAGCGAAGGAAAGAAAAAGATCAGGATACCTAAAATAGAACCTCCAATAATTAACTTGGTATACCATTTTTTTACTTTTGAAAAAAGGCTTTCAATATAGATGTGAACTTTTGTAAAATAAATAGAGATGCCCCCTGATAGAATTCCAAGGATGATGTAAAAGATGGTATTTTTTAGCAGAAAAGTTTCTCTGATTTCGAAAGGGTACAAAACAGCTTGCCCCAGAAAAAAATAGGATGAAATAACTGCGGTAACCGAAGCGACTAAAAGTGGTAGGGCAGAGGCCATCGTTAAGTCAAGCATTAAAACTTCAAGGGCAAAAACGATGGCTGCAATGGGGGACTTAAAAATTGCCGCAATGGCTGCTGCTGTTGCCACTCCAATCAATAAAATAATTTGTTTATAATTCAAATGAAATAAGCGACCGATGTTTGAACCAATGGCTGCACCGGTAGCAACAGTTGGAGCCTCAAGTCCGACCGAACCTCCAAAACCAACGGTAATGGTTCCGGCTACAATGGAAGAAAACATGTTATGTCGTTTAATAATTCCGTTGTTTTTTGAAATGGCGTGGAGCACACTAGCCACACCATGGCCGATGTCTTGTCGAATAAATACTCGGATAAATAAAACTACGATTAAAATCCCAATCATCGGGAATGCTAAGTATCGATAGTTTTCGTATTCGTTGGCAAAATTACTGGTAAGAAAAGTGGAAATAAAATGAGCAGAATTTTTAATGATTACTACAGCTATACTCGCCAGAAATCCCACAAGTGCACTTACCAACAGGATGAATTGCCTATCTTTAATGTGCCTGATCCGCCAAGTCAAAAACCGTTTTAATACTTTATACTTCCTCATTTTTTTGCGTGTGCAAAATAATACAAAATTATAGTCTGGAGCAATTAATTAGTTCATTCTTTTTATCTTAGCCAATCTATCAATAATTAATTTAAACTAAGATAAGAATTTGAGATGAAGAAAATTATATCATATAACGTGAATGGAATAAGAGCCGCGATGAAAAAAGGGTTTATGGAATGGCTAACAGCTGCAAATCCTGATATCGTTTGCATTCAGGAAACCAAAGCCCAGGGTGATCAGATTCCTGTATTTGATTTTGAAGCAGCCGGATATAAAACTTATTTGACTTCTGCGGTTAAGAAAGGATATAGTGGAGTCGCAATTCTTACTAAACAAGAACCCGATAATGTTGTTTATGGAATGGGAATTTCGAAGTATGATGATGAAGGACGTTTCATCAGAGCTGATTATGGTGACGTTTCTGTTATTAGTGTTTATCATCCTTCCGGATCGAGTGGAGAGTTACGACAGGCCTTTAAAATGCAATGGTTGGATGATTTTCAGGATTACATCACTAAATTAAAAAAAGAGAGACCCAAATTAATTATTTCGGGCGATTACAATATTTGTCATAAACCCATCGATATTCATGATCCGGTTGGGAATAAAAAGAGTTCGGGTTTTTTACCCGAAGAACGGGAATGGTTAAGCGGTTTTATTGACAGCGGTTTTGTAGATTCATTTAGGGCATTTAATCCCGACCCTCATCATTATTCGTGGTGGAGTTACCGTGCCAATGCAAGGGCAAATAACAAAGGCTGGCGTATTGATTATCACATGGTGAGCGAAAATTTAAAAGATAAAATGACACGTGCTTTAATTTTACCCGAAGCCATGCAATCTGATCATTGCCCGATAGTACTCGAAATTGAATTCTAATTAAATAAAGATTTCATCTATGAATCCATAGATGAAATCTTTACATACAATTATTTTATAAATGGATAAATTATAGAAATAAAGAATATTGTAAGTATAATTATCAACGTGATTGGTCGGATACCAAATCCGAGAAAACGAGTATCTTTTGAGAACCAATTAAAATTTGACATAAGTTTTAGTTTTAATTATCATAAAATTAAACATTATTTTAACTATTAATATTATAAGTGTTTATCGGCGCAACCCATAACACAATCTCCCTGATGTGCCACAGCTAATATATCCATAATTGGGGCAGAACCATCTGCTGCAGCAATTGCTGCAGAAATTGCTGTGCATCCCGCAGAGCATAACCAATATCTCCATTCGGATTTCAAATGTGCTTCAATATTATCGATGTTTTTTTGAAACAAATAGAGTTCTGAGTTGAAATCTGGGATAGTAGTGTTGTTTTGTTCGAAGGGAATGGAGTAATATCTGTTGATACGGGCAACATCAAAAACTTCAATTCCTTTACTGAGTTTAGAGTAATCTATAAAGAAACCTTTTCCATCAAATTCAACATAATATCCATTGTATCCATTCAAATTAATATCAATAAGTGTAAAACTTATATCTGGGGCATCATTATTCAATATTGAAGGATTGACAATTCTTTTTGATTCCCAATTTATAGCATTGAATTCATCACTAAACTGTGTCTTCAGAAGGCTTAAACTTTTAGTAAGCTGTACTACTTCTGTGATTGAACTATTCTTTTAACAACTAATCATTAAACTTGTACAAAATAAAAAGACAAGGGTACTAATAAATATAGTTGTATTTTTCATATAGATAAATTTTATTGATTGTTTACTAATTTTAAATGGGGAGTAACAATACTTGAATTCGATATTAGCTTTTTACATATAGAAAACCTCCTTTCTGGGTAAGATTGAAGAATATTATTATCATAGAATGCTTATCAGTTGAAATTTTATCGAATATCTGATTAATTCTAGTGATATAATATTTCTTTTATAACATTGATCGGAGTTAGGGAAACTCTAATTTGCTATTTTAAGCTTATACTATTGTTAATTCTAAAAACTAAGAAAAGGTAACCCCTCGTTTTCGGATTTTTAAAAATTTAGAATTGATTTTAATAACTGATTGGATAGTTTGGGGTGCCACCCCGCATATAAAAAAAGGAGCGCAACGCGCTCCTTCAAAATTTAGGCTGATCTTTATAAAATTGATATCGGAATTGCATTTCTATTAACAGGTTTCCGATAGTAATATTTAACACATTCTGTTAATCATTTGACTCCAACTGTCACGATTCTTTACAATAAATTTTAACTCTTTGCCTTCTTTAGTAATTAAATTTAATCCATTCTGAAGGAACACTCTTGTTTTAAAATACATAAGCTCCTGAATATCTTTAGGCTCAATTTCTAAATTGTAGCCATTCTTTTTTTCTGTCAAAGGTTTAAAATAAATGCGTTGATTTGTAAGTATTAATTTCCCCTTAACCTGGTTGTCTGGATCTAAATATTGCGCGTTACCTGCTTTGGTGACGACTTCATTGGCGTATAATTCGATAGTCATAATGGTGTATTTAAAATTCTAATAATACTATTGCTAGTTAATGCACGAATTGTGCCAAAATTTTTAATGTATTGTTTAAGAGTACTAAACAATAGTTTTACCCTATTAGAATTTTGAACTAAATGTTCGGAAGTATGACATAAGTGTCCGATTTTAAGCGGTTTTAGCCAAATAAAAGTCGGAAAACATCTTCGATTTTACGAACAGGAGTGATGGTTATTCCCGGATTTTGCAGATCAAGGCCTTTTAAATTATACTTTGAAACAAAGATTTGTTCAAACCCAAGTTTCTCAGCTTCCAGGATTCTTTGGTCAATGCGATTGACAGGTCTGATCTCGCCGGATAATCCAACTTCCGCAGAAAAACATATTTTTTGATCGATAGGAATATCTTCACTCGAAGATAAAACAGCACTGACTACAGCCAAATCCAAAGCAGGATCATCTACTTTAATACCGCCTGCAATATTTAAAAACACATCTTTAACTCCTAACCTGAAACCGCTTCTTTTTTCAAGAACGGCAAGCAACATATTTAAGCGACGGAGGTCGAAGCCGGTAGAAGATCGTTGAGGTGTGCCATAGGCAGCCGAACTAACCAAAGCTTGAATTTCAATTAACATTGGCCTGATTCCTTCAATGGTTGATGCAATGGTTACTCCACTTACATCTTCGTCTCTTTGGGAAATTAATATTTCTGAAGGATTAGGAACTTCTCTTAATCCACTACTTTGCATTTCGAAAATACCAAGTTCAGAAGTCGAGCCAAACCTATTCTTGGTAGATCGTAAAATTCGATAACCATGATTACGATCTCCTTCAAATTGAAGAACGGTATCAACCATGTGTTCTAAAACTTTTGGGCCAGCCAAATGACCATCTTTGGTAATATGACCGATTAGAAAAACTGGCGTTTGGGTCAGTTTTGAATACTTTTGCAATTCAGCTGCACATTCACGAATTTGAGAAATACTACCGGCTGAAGATTCTATGTAGTCCGTATGCAGTGTTTGAATGGAATCAACAATCAAGACATCAGGTTCAATCTGTTCAATTTGATTAAAAATGCTTTGCGTCGAAGTTTCGGTTAGAATATAAAAATGATCACCCGACAAATTGACTCGATCGGCACGCATTTTAATTTGCTGCGCACTCTCTTCCCCGGTTACGTATAAAACCTTTTGAGTTTTCATTTGCAGTGCAACCTGTAACATGAGCGTAGATTTTCCTATGCCGGGCTCCCCTCCAATTAAAACCAAGGATCCGGGAACCATACCACCACCAAGTACCCTGTTAAATTCTTTATTTCCGGTGTTAATTCTATTTTCGGCATTAATTACGATGTCTTTAATTAAACGGGGTTTGCTGTTTTCGCGTGAACTTGCAAATGCCGGAGTGTTTGAATTTTTGGATTCTTTATGAATGATTTCTTCAGCGTAAGTATTCCACTCACCGCATGAAGGGCAATTGCCAATCCATTTTGATGATTGTGCACCGCAATTTTGGCAAAAATAAGTGGTTTTGGTTTTAGCCATTGATTTAGTTTTTCTGGAAGATAAAGGAATTTACCTCAATTCTAAATTAAATTTATTGCAAATCTACATCTTATATCTTTTGGATTATGAATCATCAAGATTATTAGACTTTAGATAAAAACACATTTTCTTAAGGTCTAACAGCTAATATCAAGCGTCTTGTTTCTTGAAGTCATTTACAATACAGCTTCATGTAACTTTATTGTCATTTAATCAAAGTCGAAATCAGCTTATTTATTAAAGGCCTTTAATCTTATTTTCAATACTTGTAGTTGAATATCCTGGAAGAAAATCGATGGTTATTATTTGGCCACCTTTGGCTTTAACGATATTGTATCCGATAATTTCTTCAGTTTTATAATCACTACCTTTAATCAAAACATCAGGCTGAATCATTTCGATTAATTTTAATGGCGTTTCTTCATCAAACAAAACGATTGCATCAACAAAAAACAAAGAAGCTAAAATGGCAGATCTGGATTTTTCATTTGTAATTGGACGACCTGAACCTTTCAGTTTAGAAACAGATTTATCGGTATTAAGTCCAATGATTAAAACATCACCAAAATCAGATGCCTTTGATAAGTAATCGATGTGACCCAGATGTAAAAGATCAAAACAGCCATTGGTAAAAACAATTTTTTTATCCTTAAATCTCCAAAAATTAAGTTTGGTTTTTAAGGCTTGAGTGGAATAGATTTTTGTTTTTATCAACTCAGTTTTTTGCATTATTTGCAATTTTTCTGGCACTTACAAGCATAAAATAAGAAAATGAACCTACAACGATAAGCATTAAACTTTGTGAGGTGTGAATTAATGTTGCCCAGGTTGCAGCCATCTCATTTGGAACTTTATAGATTTCAAATAGTGTAGCTTTAACAATAAAGTGATAAGCTCCTAAACCTCCTGGAACAGGCGCAACCATTCCCATACTGCCTAACGCGAGAACAGTTATGCCATCAATAATGGTAAGATGAGAAGTGGCTTCCAGAGAGAAAAACACCACATAAGTCATCAAAAAATACATTCCCCATATAACTAAAGTAAAAGATAAAAATGCAGTTCGCCTTTTGAGTTTCATTATTGTTCTAAGACCATCCATAAAACCGGTTAAAAATTTACAGGTTTTTATGTAAATGCTTGATTGTTGTAATCGTGTTTTGAAAATTCGATATAAAATAATAGCGATAATAATTATAACTGCTAAAATTGCTAAAAAGATGAAGATCCCAAAGAGGTTATTAGAAAATTTAGCTATAATGGGATCAAAGATTACTTTGCTTACAAAACCTCCAACCATTTCAAATTGAAAGACAATGATTGAAATCATCAGAATAATCAATACGATTAAATCAAAAACCCGCTCAGCAACCACAGAGCCAAACAAAGAGTCAAATGGAATATTTTCTCTTTTACTAAGAACACCACATCGTGAAACTTCTCCCAACCGTGGTAATGCCAAATTGGCAAAGTAACCAACCATCACTGCATAAAAAGTTGTTTTGGTTCTGGTTTTATAACCCATAGAGTTGATTAAGATATTCCATCTCATTGCCCTGGCTAAATGACTAATTAATCCAAAAACGAATGAAAGTAAGATCCACCAATAATTAGCTTTGAATATTTGCTGAATCACAGTTCCCACATCCACTTTTCTAAATACTAGCCAAAGGAGGAAGAATCCTAACATGAAAAAGGCTAAAAAGTTAAGTGTAGAAAAGAGTTTCTTTTTCAAATTTTATTTTAATTGGTTATTTTTATCTGGGAATAGAATATTGGGCTTAAAAGTTTTTGCTTCTTCAAAGTCCATACTTGCGTAAGAAACAATGATAACGCTATCGCCAATCTCAGCTTTACGAGCCGCAGCTCCGTTTAACGAAATGATTCCTGAACCACGCTCTCCCTTAATGACGTATGTGTCTAATCGTTCACCATTTGTGATATTATAAATATGCACCCTTTCGTTCTCAATCAGATTAGCAGCATTCATTAAATTTTCATCAATAGCTATACTACCGATGTAATTTAAATCAGCTTGCGTAATCGTAGCCTGGTGAATCTTCGATTTTAAGACATCAATTTTCATGTAGCAAAATTAAAAAACAATCGCACAAAAAATTAAATTTATTAAAAAAATAAGCTTTTAGTTCAATTTTATATTATCAATCAAACGAACTTCTCCTAAAAAAGTTGCAACAAGCGCAATTGAGCTGCCTGCAACTTGAATGCCATTTTCAACAGGAAGAAGCGTTCTTTGATCAACAATTTCGAGGTATTCAACTTTCATTCCTGGTTGATTGTTCAATTTTGAAATCGCGATTTGTTTTATTTCGTCTGAATTTCTACCGTTGAATGAATTTTTAATAGTAACTAAATTCTGATAAATTGAGGGTGCAATTTTTCGCTCTTTATCAGTGAGGCGGGCATTTCTTGAACTCATTGCTAATCCATCAATTTCTCTTATTATTTCGCATGGAATAATTTTTATTGCCAATCTTTCAATTTCTACCAGACGCCTGATAATTGCTAATTGTTGAAAATCTTTTTCTCCGAAATAAGCATGGTTGGGTTCTACGATTTCAAATAGTTTTTTTACAACAACCGCCACTCCATTAAAATGACCAGGTCTGAATTCTCCTTCTAAAACTTTATCAAGATGCCCAAAATCAAATTTGGTTGTATCTGGTTCAGGATACATTTCTGATATTTCAGGAACAAAAACCATTTGGCATCCAACAGACCTCAGCTTTTTATAATCAGTTTCTAAATCACGAGGGTATTTTTCCAGATCCGTTTTATTATTAAATTGAATTGGATTTACGAAAATACTACAAACACAAATATCATTTTCAGCAATGGCTCTTTTAATTAACTCCAGGTGACCCTGATGCAAAGCACCCATGGTTGGGATAAATCCTACAGATTGACCATTTAAACGAATTTTATCAAGAGCTTCTTTGAGAGGTGCTATGTGTTTAAAAACAATCATTTGAATGTTTTTTTAAAGTAATAATGAGTACTTTACTTATTGAGGATTTCAAGTAAATCCTGTTCCAAAGTCTCTTTCGGGTTTTCAACAATGCGTCCAATTTCAACTTGCTCTCGATAGATAATAAAAGTTGGAACATACCTAATTTTTAATCCCTCGATACTTGCTTTTTGCGTTTTTTTTAATCGATCAACAGCAATAATGCTCAACTGATTTTCGGCAAAATCAATTTCATCAAGAATCTTCATAAATCGAGGGACTTGCATTTTACTGTCGTAACACCAGGAGCCAAATACCATTTTAATAGTGATATTTTCAAGATGACTTTTCAAACTAGAAATGGTATTTTGGTTTGCATTGTATGCTGCATATTGAGTGTCATAAATTTGACCAAAGGCTCCCTCTTCTAAACCTGTACGATCACACGCATCAATAAGAATTTCACTCCCAACCCTTTTATCAAGATATTTTTTATTAATTTCTTGTGCTAAAATATAATTTGATGAAAGCGTTAGAAAAAAGCAATATAAAAAAATTCGTTTCATAGTTTATCGTTTTTAATGACAAATATAATGATAAGCTTTTTGAAATTTAAAATAAAATGCCATACATTTGTTAAGTCCTATAAATAACTAAATTAAGTTCCCTTAAAATGAAAATATCTTCTGCCGTTGAAAAATTTCTGAAAACCGTTTATAATTTTGAATCGCGCCACCAAAAAGTATCTGGTACAAGCCTGGCTGCTAAACTAAATATTTCTCCTGCTGCCATAACCGATATGGCGATTAAGCTTTCTGACCAGGGACTCATTAATTATCAGAAGCATAAAAAGATTTCTTTAACAAAAAAAGGAAAGCATATTGCAATAATGGCTGCTCGAAAACATCGACTTTGGGAAACTTTTTTACAAAGAGTTTTGAACTTAAATTTGGATGAAATTCATACTGAATCTGAGCTTATAGAAGCTAATACTTCAGAGTTTTTATTAGGCAAAATGGAAGAGTATTTATCATATCCCGAATACGACCCACATGGCGATCCTATTCCCGACAAAAAAGGTATTATGCCTGCAGAACAGCAGTTTGTTCCGTTAAATGAGAACTTACCTGGGAAATATCAAATTGAGCGTTTGCATTTCGAAAGTAATGAACTCAATGATTTTTTTACGGAATATCAATTTAAAGTGGGAGATATTTTAGAATTAGCATTAATTTTCAAAATGGATAATGCATTATTAATTAAAAGAAATAAAGTTACGATGGTTATTAGTGAAAACATTGCATCGAAAATACTGGTCAGTAAAATAATAGAATAGTTATGGAAACAGGTAGTTTACTTTTCGCGTTTGGCTTGACACTTTTTGCTGGGTTATCGACTGGTATAGGCAGTTTGTTGGCATTTTTTGCAAAACAAACAAATACAAAGTTTTTATCCATTTCGCTCGGCTTTTCTGCCGGTGTGATGATTTATGTTTCGATGATTGAAATTTTTGTAAAAGCGAAGGACTCACTTTCACTTGAGTTAGGTGCTCAAGGTGGTTATTGGGCAACGGTTGGAGCATTTTTTGGTGGCATTTTAGTGATCGGAATTATTGATAAAATGATTCCATCCATTGAAAACCCTCATGAGATTAAGAAAATTGAAGATCTTGAGAACCCTCCAAGTGGTCAAAACAACCCAAAACTAATGAGAATGGGGTTATTTACAGCCTTAGCAATTGGAATTCATAATTTCCCGGAAGGGCTTGCAACCTTTACAGCTGCGCTTACTGATCCAAGTTTAGGAATTGCGATTGCTGTTGCCATTGCCATACACAATATTCCTGAAGGAATAGCTGTTTCTGTCCCAATCTACTATGCCACAGGTGATAAAAAGAAAGCTTTCTGGTATTCTTTTACTTCTGGGTTGGCAGAACCGGTTGGTGCACTAATTGGTTATTTAATACTGATGCCATTTATGAGCCCCGTAATTTTTGGAGTTCTTTTTGCTGGTGTTGCCGGCATTATGGTATTTATATCCTTAGATGAATTACTTCCGGCAGCAAGAGAGTTTGGAGAGCATCATTTATCAATTTATGGTTTAATAGCGGGAATGGCTGTAATGGCCATTAGTTTACTACTCTTTGCTTAACAATCAAAAAAAATTTGCTATTTGGAAGTATTCCAAATAATAATTAATATCTTTGCATTTCAAACAAATTAGTAAAAGTTTAAATTTTCAGAGATGAAAAAAATCGGAATATTCTACGGTTCCTCAACCGGAAACACAGAGGTGATAGCTGATAAGATCCAACTGGCTTTTGGCGAAGAAAAAGCAGATGTTTTCAATATTGATGCGGTTGAAAAATCTGAAATAGAACGATATTCTTATTTGATATTTGGAACTTCTACATGGGGTCTAGGTGATTTACAAGATGATTGGGAAGAGTTTATTGAAGTTTTTAACACCATCGATCTTACCAAGAAAAAAGTTGCTTTATTCGGATTGGGTGATCAGGAAGTTTATTCTGAGAGCTTTGCAAATGGAATGGGTGAGTTATACGAGCATATTTCTAAAAGAACTAATATTGTTGGTGAGTGGCCGATTGAAGGCTATGATTTTATCGCTTCCAAAGCGGTGAAGAAAGGAAAATTTGTTGGCTTAGCCATCGATTTTGATAACGAACCCAAAAAAGCAGACGAGAAAATTAAAGCCTGGGTTGAGCAGTTAAAAAAAGAATTTAAATAAAAGAAGACTGTAATATTTGCTACTGCCTTTTTATGTATTCCTGTTAAGAATTCTCCGATTCAAGTGTGATTACCATGTCTTGCTTTTTCCCGTCCATTCGAACGAGCATTGGTTTTTTAAGACGAATATGTTTAAAATGCGCACTTTGATCAATAATCTTCTGATCTTTAAATAAATCCCAGTTGATATAGCTATCTGAAAATTCTTGTTGAATTGAATAATACCCTACATTCATTGCTGTTACATTATGAAAAAAATGTGAACCGGAAGAACCGTCCAACGGATATCCTTCTAAACTGGTTTCAATAATTACTGCTGCATTTGAGATCTGTGGCCAACGAACAGGGATCCCAATCCAGCGATCATGAGTTCCCCACCTTCCAGGGCCAATTAATACATATTTCCTTTTTTCTTTTATCATTTTTTGATTCAAAAGCTCAATTTCAGTAGTCATGAGCATGGTCTCTGACTTATCAAAAGCAGTCTCATCAACATAAATTACATCCTCAATTTGATTTAACAGTCCATTTCCCATCCCTTTTTCTGCATAAATCAGAATGTCTTCTTTGTTAATTTTATCAATATTAAATTCAAAATTATGTGAATTGGCAAACAAAGGTTTTATTTGCAGAAGATAAAATGAAGCCTTATAATTATCGTCTTTATTTAAATCAACGGCATACTCAATTTCAACTGGAGAACCTAAAGCTTCCTGAACAACATCGAGCACGGTTTCTATTGTTTTCGCAAGAGGTGTATAATTATATTTTAAGATGTTTGCGAAATTGATTATTCGAGGTCCGGGCTTATCAATACCCGGGGAGATAGTATTATTATTGGCATCATAAACGGATGCACAGTGTCGTAGGTTGCCATCTTTCTCAGCCACATCAATATCTAAATAAGAAAGCCCTGCAGTATCTCCTTCTAAAAGGTTTAGATCTTTTTTCCCAAGATCCACCGCATAAAACTTTAATTGCGAGTTCTTGAACTGATCTTTTGGGGAGTTAATTTCTGTTTGT
The DNA here is from genome assembly GCA_963674935.2 of Bacteroidales bacterium. GTDB lineage: Bacteria > Bacteroidota > Bacteroidia > Bacteroidales. The sequence goes on along the minus strand of CAXXWZ010000002.1, from coordinate 354,848 downwards.
GGATATTTAGGAGAGAATCGATAAGCTTTTTCACCTTCCACAACATACTTCCCCAAACCAACTGCTGCAACCGCGAAACCTTCTTCAGGCTTCATATGACCAAATGGATAATAATTGTATGACTGAGCCACCCCTGAAATGTGAGGATAAAAATAATCGCCATAGGCATTTCCAACCACCTCTTGCAAAATGATGGCCATTTTTTCATCCTCAATTTTGTAGTTAACAGCTTCGATATAAGCTCTGGCAACCGGAGAATAAATGGAAGCATAAACCAGTTTAATTGCATTTAAGGTCTGTTCCAAACGAACATTTATATCAGGGTGGTTGTTAGGTAACAAAAATGTGTCGAAGATTCCGGCGAAAGGTTGCATCAGCGAATCTTCAAACAAGCCAGAAGATCTAATTGCAATCGGATTTGTGATTTTTCGAAGAATAGTTTTAAGTCTTTTTGTGACAGTTTCACTTAAGTTACATTTAATAAAAAGTTTTTTAATGCTTTCGTAATCTATATCTGAGACAAGGATTTCACGTAAATTATTTTTCTCCACAAACCTTTCAAATTCATTAGTTCCGATAACAGATGTTTTGGGTGATCGGATATTTATATCGGCAATATGCTTTGTAAAATTGTAATTATAAATTAATGAATTAATAAAAGCCAAGCCTCTTCCTTTTCCACCTAACGATCCATTAGAGAGACTGACAATATTCGATTCATCGAGTATAGCACCTTCATCGTATGGAATAATTTTTCCACTGTTTTGTTCATTTCTATATTTTTGTAAAACATCAATTAGAACCTCTCTTAAATGCTGCGGGTTTTTGAAATCAGTTGCTTTGTGGGGGCGTAAAACTTTTGCTGCTTGAATTTCTCCACGAGCCATTAACCAGAGTGAAAAATGATCCCGATTTCCGTGGTACATCAATGTATCATCGGGTATGGTTTTAAGGTGACTTTCAAACTCTTTTAATGAATGTGCAATTCCAATTTGACCGCCTTTTTTATCTCGATAAATGAAACTTCCAAACCCTAAGTAATAAGTTATAAAACTTTGGAAATCCAATAAAAGTGATTCAGAATTTTTATTGATAAAAGTTGATTTCAGTTCGTGAGCCTTTTTTGCGTTTTCCTGATCCGAAGATTGAATAATAATTGGTAAGCTCTTTATTCTACTCTTTAAAAAAGCAGTTAGTTCAAAACCGGCGTTAGGATTTTCTTCCCCATCTTTTTGGTAACTTACATCAGTAATTAAACAAAGCAAATTATCCTGATATTTCTCAATGATTGAAGTTGCTCCTTCATAAGTTGATGCCAATAATATTTTTGGCCTCGCTCTCATCCTTAGTACTTTGAACAGTTCATCAGTACTCACATCATCAATAATGCGCTTGGTTTGCTCCATTACAATTTGGTAGAGAAGAGGCAAGTAACGTGAATAATATATTGGAGAATCTTCGACAAGTAAAATAATTCGTACCATTCCAACTTGTGTATCATTCTCAACATTGATCATGTCTTCAACTAATTTGATCATTGAAAAGAAAATTCTGGAATCTCCATTCCAAACAAAAGTACGGTCGATGTTTGTAGATTTTTTAGTGATTCGCTCATAAAATTCGATATCACTATTATTGTTTAGTAGAAGGAAAATAGGAATATAGGGAAATGACTTTTTTATTTGTTTCGTGATATTATCAGGAGTGGATTTATCTACTCCAACCATCAGAATAATTAAGTCAAAATGTTTTGAATTTAGTTGTTCAAAGGCTTCTTCACTTGAGGATACACCGGTAATTCGGGGAACAGAAGTTAAATTAAGTTGGTGGTATTCTCCAAGTACATGTTCCGAAAAATTTCCTTCCTTTTCAATACTGTAAGCATCATATAAATTTGCAATCAATAAAATTTCCTTCACCTTAAAGGGCATTAAATCGTGATAGATATCACGGTTAGCATTGCTCTTATTTAAAAACTTTTGTAAAAGTTTACGGCTTGAGATTGGTGTTTTAAGTAAGGATTCCTGACCTTTTAAAGGTTTTTCATCGCCTTTCGACAGCAGTTGTTTGGCCTTAACACTATTGATGTATCCAACTATCAAATTGGAGATATTTAAAATCAAATGGCGTTCTTCTTCTAAAAATGGTCCTTCATCAAAATCAGGAAATTTTTTCAGATAAGTTACTTCTATCATTCCTTTTTGCCCATCAACACTTTCGAAATCCTGGGTTTGAACCCACTTGGTTTTTTTAAACCCAATTGAGGTACATTGCTCAGATCCGTATGTTATCCGAACCGTTGTATGTTTCGGATATTGGTAAGCTTGCGGGAGTAGCATACATATTTGTTGTAAAGATTCATTAATGGGCTTTCCAGCTTTTAAAATAGCGGTGGTTCCGTTAATGGCGGCTAGTTCTTTTAACCTTTCAACATTCTCTTTTTGTAACTTTTTATAACCTTTATTTGAAGATGAAGCCATATTCGTAATTGTTTATTGCAAAACTAAATGAAATTGAGTTGATATTTAATTTTACAAGATAATTTATTAGGCATTTCTTCAGAAGATTCTTAATTTCGCATGCTTTAAAATCAGCATTTCGACTTAGATGTCTAAGATTAGAATATTCATTGTTGACGACCATCAGGTTGTATGTGACGGAATCAGATCCTTGTTGTCTGATGTTGATGATATTGAAGTTTTAGGCACGGCCAGCAATACTGAAAATTTAATTTCGAAGGCAAAAGAAATCTCCGTTCATATCAGTCTGATCAATATCTATGATCCTACCGAAACGGAGATTGAGAATATTCGAAAACTAAAAAAAGAATTGCCAAACATGAATTTGCTCATCCTATCGATGAACAAAAGCAAGAGTTTTATTTTAAAAACCTTAAAAGCCGGGGCAAGGGGTTATTTAACAAAAGACACCAGCAGAAGTGAATTAATCGAAGCCATTTATACCATTCGTGGGGGTTACGATTATTATGCCAAATCCATTGCTAACATCGTTTTAAACAATTATTTAAAAGAAACGGATGTTGCGCATCAGTTGATTGATCAGGAAGAAAAAAAGCTTTCGACTCGTGAAATTGAAGTTTTGGAATTATTCGGACAGAGCCTCACAAATCAAGAGATTGCCGACACCCTTTTTATTAGTGTTAGAACAGTAGAGTCGCATAAAAGTAATGTGATGAGAAAACTAAATTTACGCACAACTGTTGATCTCATTAAATTTGGCATATCTAATAATATCATAAAAATTTAACAAATTACCTTTAGATCCTGCTCTTATAGAAGATTTATATTACAATCTTTAGTTACCAGTTCACCACTTATTACAGTCACCGGGTCAACTTTAAAAGTTATGCTATCGCCGATATTAATGGTTAAGTAATATCTCGAGGTTTCAGGATTGGTGAAAAGATCATCTATTGCAACAGGAATATCATCCTTACTGTAATAACCGTTAACGTCAGTATAAGTAACAAAGGCATCATTTGAAATGAGGCTGCTCCATATCATTTCTGCATTTGGGGCTAGGGTCGTACGATTAATGGTAACAACACCATTAATTCTGGCATCAGGAATAGGTAAATGCTCTAATGAAAAATTAAAATCATAAGCAGTTTGCTCATACACATAAACTGATTTTTTGAAAGGCTCACTCACTTCTGAGCTGACCTCAATCTCATACTTTGAATAGATTAAAGTGGATTCCTTCAGTTTTTTTTCAGGAAAAGAATATGAGCTAAAATTTCTGGAATTTACTTGGCTTTGTTCACCTGGTACCCCTGAAACATGACTAATTTTTCCTGAAAAATTGCCATTGGTTGTTTTGGTATAAAAAACATAAGTCCCAGATTTAAAATTAGTTCCTCTCCAATTGCCTTCGTAGGCTTTTAAAACTGGATTAAAATTTAAATTGATTGATTCAATAAGTCTTCCATTGATGTCGATAATAAATCCTTGCTTACTTAATCTTTGATTGGTTTTTAAAAGGATATGATGATCAGAAGCGTTGCCATTATTTGAGATGATTAATTGATTCTCCATCTTTATGAAATCTGGAAAATCGCCGATGCCAACAAAATTACTAATGAGAGGAAGACGTTCAATAATTAATTTCCCTTCTTGATTTGTTGCGCCTTCTGTAATTAATTGTGTGATTTGATTAATGGTATCAACAATTGAAAACTTAAGCGAAGCATATGCTAAAGGAAAAGTAAGAATTGAAGTGTTAACATTGATCTGTCCTGAATAAACCGTATCAGAAGAATTTTCTGTTTTTAAGTTACTTGGATCAGTGAGGTTTTCATTTACCAGCAAACGGGGAAATGAAAAAATAAGTAAACAACCAATAAGGGTTAATCGCATTTTGAAAAACATAAATCCAAAATAGTATTTTCCCGAAAGATAGTCAAGTTTAGAATAGCTAGAAGATAAAGTACAGCTAACGAGCTCTTAAAAAAATAGTCAATTTTAATAGGAAGTTTATGGCCTTAAAATGCCTTTGCGTGTTTCACGGAATCTTATACGTGAACTACCCAAATTGAATCCCGAAATGTAAATTCAGCCTTAAATATTTCTAATATTGATGTACGAAAAAAATCAACCTCAATTAAATAATTTTAAAAAATTAAGTTATGGCATTAGAACAAAAAGTAAACGATTTTATGGCAAAAGTAATTGCTAAAAATCCAGGAGAATCTGAATTTCACCAAGCGGTTCATGAAGTAGTTGAATCTTTAATTCCTTACGTTGAAGAAAACCCAAAATACAAAGCTGCAAAAATTCTTGAACGACTAACAGAGCCTGAAAGAGTAATTTTATTTAGAGTTCCTTGGTTGGATGATAAAGGAGAAATCCAAATCAACAAAGGATACCGAATTGAAATGAACAGTGCCATTGGACCATATAAAGGTGGATTACGTTTCCATCCAACGGTTAACCTTGGTGTTTTGAAATTTTTAGCATTCGAACAAGTACTTAAAAATAGTTTAACTACGCTCCCAATGGGTGGTGGTAAAGGTGGATCTGATTTCGATCCTAAAGGAAAAACAGACAATGAAGTGATGCGTTTTTGCCAAAGTTTCATGACCGAACTACAACGTCATATAGGTCCTGATACAGATGTACCTGCTGGTGACATTGGTGTTGGTGGACGTGAAATTGGTTTCTTATTCGGACAATACAAACGACTTCGTAATGAATTTACAGGTGTTTTAACAGGTAAAGGATTACAATGGGGTGGTTCATTAATTCGTCCAGAAGCAACTGGTTACGGAGCAACTTATTTTGCACAAAACATGCTCGAGACCAGAGGCGATTCTTATAAAGGAAAAATCGTTGCCATTTCTGGTTCAGGTAATGTTGCTCAGTATGCAACTGAAAAAGTTACTGAATTAGGTGGTAAAGTAGTAACCTTATCTGATTCTGCTGGTTTCATTTATGATAAAGATGGAATTAATGCTGAAAAATTAGCTTACGTAATGGAGCTTAAAAACGTTAAGCGTGGTAGAATTAAAGAATATGCTGACAAATTTGGTTGCGAATATTTCGAAGGCAAACGCCCTTGGGGTATTAAATGTGATGTGGCTATGCCATGTGCAACCCAAAATGAAGTAAACGAAGAAGAAGCTAAAACATTAGTCGCTAACGGTTGTTTCGTAGTTTCTGAAGGTGCAAATATGCCTTCTACTCCTGATGCAGTTGCGGTTTACTTGGAAGCTAAAATTCTTTACGGTCCTGGTAAAGCTGCTAACGCAGGTGGTGTTGCTGTTTCAGGTCTTGAAATGTCACAAAACTCTCTTCGTCTTTCCTGGACTCGCGAAGAAGTTGATGGTAGATTAAAACAAATTATGAAAGATATTCACCAAACTTGTGTTGATTTTGGAACAGAAGGTGAATTTATTGATTATGTAACTGGTGCCAATATTGGTGGTTTTGTAAAAGTTGCAGATGCCATGCTAGCACAAGGTGTTGTATAAACACAACTAACTAACCTAATTAATGAAGCCCTGTCAGTTTTCTGGCAGGGCTTTTTTATTTACTGCACCCTTCGATACATATCGCCTTTGGCGAGACACTCAGGGTGCAATTTCAAAATTTGGCAAGTGTTGTGCGAAGTTTTAAACTTCGCACAACTTATATCATTATATGCGCATTGAGTTTTTCACAAAGTGAAAAGTATCGAAATGCCATTTGTCAAACTATCTGGTGTATTTCTTTTTCCTCAGAAAACCAAGAATTAATCCAAAAATTACAACTAAGAAAATGGGAACAAGGCTATTAAATAATTGCCAAGAAATTCTATCATTTGTAATTTTTGCTTTATCTAGCAAACGTAATTTCAGCTCTCGATTTCGTAGGGTGATTAATCCACTTCCATCTGTTAAGTAATTTAAAGCATTTAAAATAAAATCTTTATTGCCATAAGTTTGACCAGTATATTGATCATAGCCTAATGGCAGTGGGTATGATTGAGAATTATGTAATTGGTTTTTAATTAAATCACCATCCGAAATTACGATCATTTGTGTGGCGACACTTTTATCTAAGGTTTCAGAATCTGGGAAATCTTTTGCCAAGGGTGAGAAGCGATTTTTAAACACCGACTCAAATTCTCCTTCTAGCAAGACGGCAATATTCTGCGGGCCGCTATTAAAAAAACGTGGATCTGGTTCCGATTGTAAAATATCAAAACTCAAAATAGCAGGTGTATTAATTAGTTTCGAATAATTGGAAGTAGTTAATAAAATTGTTTTACGTGTTCCGGATTTTGGGAGGGTATCAATATTACTTACAAATTCTGTGCTGATCGAGTTTAAATTTTTAACAATTGGATGATTCGAAATCGGACTAATGGCAGGAAAATAATACCAGGGGAAGAAATCAATTTTTGGCTGATTCCCCATTTGTCCGGTTCTTAAGGCAATGCGTCGGGCATTCAAATCCATGACCAAATTATTATTTAACCTCACGCCATAGGTGAAAAGCTGGTCTTCAATATTTAAATATTTTGTAATTGCCATCATGGATTGATTATTTCGAAGGCTATCCATAGATGCTGCAACAGGATCAATCAACCATAAAATTTTTCCTCCACACATGATAAATTGATCAATCACAAATTTATCAGCTTCACTAAAAACTTTTTCCGGTTTTGCAATAATGAGTGCTGAATACTTTGGGAGTAATGAATCAGTTGAAAAGTTTTCAAGTAGTGATTGCGGTTGACCAAGAATTTCAACTTCATTTAAACTATAATCTGCCGAGAAAGCTTGTGCAATATCAGCAACGTATTTACGATCAAGTTCTCCGTGTCCTTTCAAAAAAGCGATTTTTGGTTTGCTCTTTTGAATTAATCTCTTGATAGCACTGGCAATACTAAACTCAAGTGCTTGGATGGAATTGTTTAATACAGCCTCCGGCGGAACCCCCATTTGGTTTTTGAGTAGGTCAAGAGGTAACTCATACAAATCATGACTTACAATGGCGCCGGGAAATATTAATTGCTGTCGAAGCCCTTCTTTCGTTTTAACTTGAAGATCGGTTTGAGTAAGACCTTTACTGATTAATTCTTGATAAAGTTCGTTTCGTTTATCGCTATCTTTTTCGTAATTGGGATCAATAAATCGATAACGAATATTTTTATTATAAGCACGGAACTCGTTAAGCATTTCCTTTGTTTTCTGGCTTAAACGCATAAATCCGGCAGGGAAATCACCTTCCAAATAAACTTTAAAAAACACTTCACTTTCTAATGATTCTAATAATTTTTTGCTTTCATCGGAGAGGGTGTATCTTTTTTCGGAGCTCCAATCCCATCTTACAAAATAGAATAATCCAAGCCAATTAACCAGAAAGATCAACAGGAGAACAAATAAAATTTGTTTTATGTTCTTCATCCAATTATGTGCTCTGAGTCTTACCATTTTCTATTACTTAATATTGTTTTAGTTAAATAGATAAATAAGAAAATGAAACTCAAAAAATAAATCATATCACGTGAATCGATCACCCCTCGACTAATTGAAAGATAATGTGCACTGATGCCCAGGTTTTGTAAAAAAATTGAAATGGAACCAGAACTGTTGGCGGATAAAATATAATCGAAACCGAGATATGAAAAAGCACTTAAAGCGACAGCAATAATAAATGAGAGAATTTGATTATTTGTTATAACAGAGGAAAAAATCCCAATTGAAACGAAAGTTGCACCAAGGAAAAGCAGACCTGTGAAAGAACCCCAAAATGCTCCTAAATCCATATTTCCTTTCGGAAAACCAAGCTGATAGACCGAGTAAAAATAAATTAATGTCGGTAAGATTGAAAAAATAACTAAAACTAAAGCTGCAAAATATTTTGCTAAGATGATTTGTAAATCACTAATCGGTTTTGTTAGTAAAAGTTCGATGGTTCCATTTCGATGTTCTTCTGAAAAAAAACGCATGGTTACAGCAGGGATGAGGAACATAAATGCGAATGGGGCAATCTTAAATAATCCTTCAAGATCAGAATAGCCATAATCCAAAATATTTAAATTTCCTGGTAGTACCCATATAAATAGGCTGTTGATTAGCAGGAATACAATAATCACAACATAAGCTGTTAAGGAGCTAAAAAATCCGAAGAATTCTTTTTTGAATATGCTGATCATTTTAAAAATAAATTATAAGCTAAAATATGAATAAAACAGAAACGATATGGGAAATGAAATATTACTCACCATTTTCCATTGGAATTAAAAATGTAGTTTTCCGTCATTCCGAACTTGTTTCGGAATCTGAGAAATTGGGAATTAGATCCTGAAGTAAATTCAGGAAGACATTTAATAAAAGGAAGCGTAGTTTAGTTTATTCCTCAAATTCAATTCTGATGGTATCGTTGATGTAGATTCCAAGCAAACTACTTGCATTTCCTTGATTGATAGCAATTTCTAAATGACCATTTGATGCAAAAACAGCTACTGCTTCTCCGGTTGGAGCATCCAGGTAAGATTGTTCAATTGATCTGATCTCTAATCCTCTGAGCTGAATGGCGAATTTCTTACCTTTTCCAACTTTATCAAATAATCCTTTGGTAATATTTGTAATTAGATTTTCGTAGCCGTCGATGTGCACAACCATTCCCTTGATCAAAGAAGTTTCAGTTACTGGTTTGAACAGCATTTTGTTCTGAATTTTTTTCAGAGGAGTTCCTAATTTTTCAATGGGGTTCCCTTCAACCAAATGAATCGCAGCTTTTACAAAACGGTCACGTGCAGAAAATGTAAAGTAATCCGTTTCCTGAGGAATATTCAATTCAAATATTTTTTCAGGTTCATCTTCAAATATCATTGAAAAGATTCCATTATCAGTACCAATGAAATAATGTTTGTTATAAAAAATTACGACATGGCTGTCTTTATCTGATTCTTCTGTGTTCACTCCAATTAAATGAATACTGCCCTCTGGAAAGTCTGTGTAACAATTTTTTATAACAAAAGCAGCATGTTCGATATTAAACGGACTAATTTGATGGGAGATGTCAACAATATTAATTTCCTGATTTTTGGCCAGAATTTTGCCTTTTACTGATGCTAAATAGTGATCTTTAAATCCCCAATCACTGGTTAATGTAATTATCGGCATATGATATTTTATTATCTTCCGTTTACAGTTAGGAAATTATTTATTTTTGCAGTATCAAAATTAAGAAAATAATCGCTGAAAAGAATTTTATTCGTTTTTAAAAGAATTTCCGTACATGAATGAAAAAACAATTTTGCTTGATGATTACAATCCTTTAGATATTTTTGGAGTTAATGATGTTAATTTAGCACAGATCAAAAAGTGCTTTTCAAAACTAAAGGTTATAGGAAGAGGGAATTCGATTAAGCTCATTGGTCCGGATGCTGAAATTGAGTTGTTCGAAAAAAAGTTTTCACTTATTCTGCTTACTTACGATAAGTTTGGGCGGATCACCGAAAGTGATATTCATCAAATTTTAGAAACTTCTGAATCAGAATTTAAAACCAAGAATGGCGATCTAAAAGATGTGCTTGTGCATGGTCGTAATGGAATGATGATTAAAGCACGAACTGCAAACCAGCAAGTAATGGTTAAGGAAATTGATAAAAACGATATGCTTTTTGCAATTGGGCCGGCCGGTACAGGCAAAACATATACTGCAGTTGCTTTGGCTGTAAGAGCCCTAAAGAATAAAGAGATTCGAAGAATCGTACTTACCCGACCAGCTGTTGAGGCAGGTGAAAATTTAGGATTTTTACCCGGCGATTTAAAGGACAAACTTGATCCCTACTTACAACCACTTTATGATGCTTTACGTGATATGATTCCAACTCAGAAATTGCTGGCATACATGGAGGATGGAACCATCGAAATTGCCCCTCTCGCATTTATGCGAGGCCGAACTTTAGATCATGTTTTCGCTATTTTAGATGAAGCTCAAAATGCAACCTCCAATCAATTAAAAATGTTTTTAACGAGGATGGGACGATCCGCTAAATTTGTTATAACTGGAGATGTGACACAAATCGACTTACCTAAAAATCAATCTTCGGGTTTAATCGAAGCACAAAATATCTTAAAAGACATCAAAGGAATATCATTTATTCAATTAGGAAAAGAAGACATTATTCGCCATAAATTAGTAACAAATATTGTGAATGCCTACTCAAATAATAAATCAGAAAAATAACCACACAAAAATAAGTAACATGAAGAATGCCATTGTAAAAACCGATTTCAATTTTCCAAACCAAAAAGGAATATATAAAGGAAAAGTACGTGATGTTTATAATATAAATGATGAACTGCTGGTCATGATTGCCTCAGACCGAATCTCTGCTTTCGATGTAGTTCTTCCTAAAGGAATTCCTTTTAAAGGTCAGGTATTAAACCAAATTGCAGCAAAATTTTTAGATGCAACCGAAGATATTGTTCCGAATTGGAAATTAGCAACTCCAGATCCAATGGTGACTGTTGGTCATTACTGCGATCCTGTAAAAGTTGAGATGGTAATTCGTGGTTATTTATCGGGTCATGCATGGAGAGAATATCGTGAAGGGAAACGTAGCATTTGTGGAGTAGCAATGCCTGACGGAATGAAGGAAAATGATAAATTCCCAGAACCTTTACTCACACCAACAACCAAAGCTGATGTTGGTCATGATGAAGATATTTCTCGTGAGGAAATCTTAAAACAAGGTTTGGTTAGCGAATCAGATTATGTTCAACTAGAAAAATACACCAAAGCACTTTTCCAAAGAGGAACTGAAATTGCTGCTTCAATGGGGCTAATCTTGGTTGACACCAAATACGAATTTGGTAAAGTTGGAGATAAAATTTATTTGATTGATGAAATTCACACGCCTGATTCTTCAAGGTATTTTTACAAAGAAGGTTATCAGGAAAGACAAGATAGAAACGAATCTCAAAAACAACTTTCTAAAGAATTTGTAAGAGAATGGTTAATGGCCAATGGTTTTCAGGGTAAAGATGGTCAAGTCATCCCGGAAATGAACGAAGAATTTGTTAATTCGGTTTCGGAGCGTTACATCGAGCTCTATGAAAGTATTGCAGGTGATAAATTTGTAAAAGCCGACAGTAATGATGTTTTGGTAAGAGTAGAAAAAAACATCAACGAGTACTTGAAAAACAGATAAATTTAATTTGCCAATTAGTTAATTTGACAACTTGCCTACGGCAGGCAGGTGTGCTAATGAAAGCCCTTTGAAAGTTAAATCTTTTCAGAGGGTTTTTTGTTGTCATCTCGAAGGAGCGAAGCGACTGAGAAATCTTATTAATTAAAGGAGATTCCTCTCTCGCCAGAGGCGAGATCAGAATGCCATTGGAATTAATTACTAACTGCTTCCAGTAATTTTTTAAGTTCCGTCACTTTATCTTTGTATCCCAATTTAACGTATGCTATTATCATATCCTCAATTAAACGACGAATAATTGTTTTATTGCTGCATGGGAGGTAATAAGATTCGTCTGGTTCAAGCTTCATTTGCCTAATAAACAAATCAATTTCATTTCTTGTAAAGACCTTGCCTCGATTAAAGGGATTCAAATAAAATAAAATATCATCCTTGTCAATTTCCTCATTCATTACAGTCATTTCATCAACATAAGCCAATACAAAGTGGTTTGGTAAATTGACCCCATAAATCGGAACTTTCAAGCTTCGACATATGATCAAGTACAATAGTCCTAAAGAAATTGGATTTCCAATTTTGGTATCTAATAAATTATTGATAAAGAAATTCTCAGTCGCATAAAAATTCTTTTTATTATTTCTGAAATGAAACAATTCAAAAAAAACGTGATTGATTACTTTAATTTTTTCTAAGCCGGTTAAATTATTGTTCAGCTCAAGCCAAACATCTTGTATGATCTTAGCTGTTTGTCCTGTGATTTTATCTTCATCCAAATCGGGATAATTATATTTTGAGACAATCATAAACCCCTTTAATAAATCATCTGTTTGAAAATGCGCCCAATTATTTAATTCGATATAAGTGTTTTCGTATTGAATTTCATGAATTAGATTTAAACTTCGGTGCTGGATGGTGTCGTCAAATGAATTTTCCCAGGCATCTTCTAGCGCAGCAATGGCTTCAGAACCATAAAGAAAGATTTGCTCTTTTACCTTTGAATAAGCAGTTTCATTAGGTTCATCTAATAGCCGAACAAGCGCTGAAAGTTCCTTATTGTTTTTTTTACTACCCATCATCAACTCTTTTATTCAAAGATAAGATAGTCTGAAGAGCCTTTCCCCTTCAGAAAATTAACATTTTTAACAACTTAATGTTGAAACAAAAGGAGTTTGGGCTAGTTCGTGATTCTCTCTAACAGCAGTTTGATTAACCTTTCAACAGGTTTTTGGTGGTTGGCCGAATAGGTTTCTGTAATTCTGTTGGCAATTACGGCGCAAACGGTTAAAACGTTGTGCCCAAGCGATCTTCCCAAGCCGTAAAGTGCCGAAGTTTCCATTTCAAAATTTAATATTCTTTCATCATTAAAACGAAACTTTTCCAGTTTTTGATTAAAGTCGGGGTAATGTAAACCCATACGTAGATTTCTACCTTGCGGCCCATAAAACCCCGGTGCTGTAACCGTAATCCCCTGATACATATCAAAACCTATTTTCTTAGCTAAATTTTCGGAACATTTCACAATGTAAGGGTCCGCAAAATCAGATGGCCATCCTGTCTGTTCAATTACGGCTTTGCACATTTCTTTTTCGATAATTCCCTCCGGAACTTGATAGAAATTCATTAGGCCATCAAGTCCTAATCCATATTTCGACATCACATAAGAATCAACTTCAATGTCTTTTTGTACGGCACCTGATGTACCTAGCCGTATTATATTTAATGCTTTATGATGAGGTTTAATGGTTTTATTTTTCAAATCAATATTAACCAAAGCATCCAATTCACTAACCACAATGTCGATATTATCAGGTCCCATTCCGCTCGACATAACTGTTAATCGCTTGTTTCCAATTCTGCCGGTATGGGTATTAATTTCACGATTCTGTCCTTGAAATTCAATGTCATCAAAATGTTTTGAGATCGTTGAAACACGCCCGGGATCCCCGACTACAATAATTGTATCCGCTATGTTTTCTGGCCTTAGATTTAAATGATAAATCCTTCCATCTTCGGTGACAATCAATTGTGTGCTTTTCAATTTTTCCATGATCCAATTTTTTTAAAATACAAAATTATAAATATGTTCTGAACAGCGAACTTAATTCTTTACTTTTGCAGCATGAAGGTAGAAATTATAAATATTGGTGATGAATTGTTAATTGGTCAGGTGGTAAATACCAATGCCTCATGGATGGCCGAACAACTTAATTTAGCTGGAATTGAGGTGGTGCAAATCACTTCCATTTCTGACACATCCAATCATATTTTTTCAGCACTTGATTCTGCCAAAACAAGAGCTGATGCCATTATTATGACCGGAGGACTAGGCCCAACCAACGATGACATTACCAAGGAAGTTCTTTGCAAATATTTTAATACGGAATTGGTTTTTAATGAAGAAGCCTTCAAACAGGTCGAAGCACTTTTTAAATTACGTGGATTTAAAGTAACTGAAATAAATAGAAAGCAGGCCGAGCTACCGGCAAAATGCACTCCGCTTAAAAACATCAATGGAACTGCGGCAGGCATGTGGTTTGAGGAAGCAGGAAAAGTTTTTGTTTCAATTCCTGGTGTTCCTTTCGAAATGCGAGCTTTAATGACCAATCAGATTATTCCTCGACTATTAGAAAAATATAATCCAGGAGTTATTCTGAAAAAAACGGTTTTAACCCAGGGAATTGGAGAATCTGCTTTAGCCGAAATAATTGCTGATTGGGAGAACTCACTTCCTTCAAATTTTAAACTGGCATATTTGCCTCAACCCGGGATCGTTCGATTAAGATTGTCGGTTAAAGGAGAAGATAGGCAGAAATCACAAAACGAATTTGATAATCAGCTTGAAAAATTACACTTGCTCATTCCCAAACTTATTTTTGGTTACGACGACGATACAGTTGAAAAAATAGTAGTTGAACAATTGAAAAAAACAGGAAAAACATTATCACTAGCAGAAAGTTGCACAGGTGGATATATTTCTCATTTAGTGACGAGCATTGCCGGAAGTTCTAAGTGTTTTATGGGCTCCGTGGTTGCTTATGATAATGAAATTAAAGAAAATATTCTTGGTGTTTCAAACGCTTCATTAATAAAATTTGGTGCTGTTAGTGAACAGGTAGCCAAAGAAATGGCTGCAGGTGCGCAATCAAAATTTAAAACTGACTATGCCATTTCCGTGACAGGAATTGCCGGTCCGGATGGAGGATCGGAGGAAAAACCGGTTGGAACCACATGGATTGCCATCGCAACTCCGGATAAAAAGGTTTTTGCAAAAAAATACCTTTTCGGTGAGCATCGGGGAAGAAACATCAGAAAGGCTGCCCTAACCGGCCTTAACTTACTTAGAAAGGAAATATTAAAAAATGTTTCTTAAGTGTTGTCTATTTGAAAAAAAATCACGTAATTTGCACTCCGATTTGAAAAACTGAATAAGATAAATCTATTGCGATGTCGAAAATTTGTGAAATAACAGGAAAAAAAGTGATTACAGGAAATAATGTATCTCACTCAAATAGCAGAACTAAACGAACTTTTAGTCCAAACTTGCAAACCAAAAAGTTTTATATTCCTGAAACTGAAGAGTGGATTACACTTAAGGTTTCTGCGCATGGATTGCGCACCATTAATAAAAAAGGAATCTCTGTTTGCTTAAAAGAAGCTCGTGAAAAAGGTTATCTAGACAGATAGTCGTTTTCAACTCAATATGTCCTGCTGTTGCATTTTATGTAGCAGCATTTTTTTTGCCTTTAAGTTTTTCGATTTCCGAATGGTTCCTTCCCCAGAAAATCTTTTCATAAAAACAAGATCTTAAAAAATACATCTGTAGAAAATAAATAAAGCCAGAAACAGTTATCTTAGCTAAGTTTAATTTAAATTGATGATTAGCCCAAAGCATTTCATTCTTATCCTTTTTTTAAACCTGAGTTTCTTTTCTTTTGCTCAGCAAAGAACAGTGGTGTTTGGAAAAATTACGAACGAACAGGGTCAAGCAATGCCGTTTGTTAATGTTTCCCTGAAAGGATTCTCTGCTGGAGTTGTTTCGGACAAAAATGGGGAATATGAAATTGTTATCCCTGCAGGTGAAGATGTTGTTTTGCATTTTTCATTTATTGGATTTAAGCCTGAAGAAAGAATACTGCATCTCAATCACGGCGACAGAAAAAAAATTAATCAGAAAATGAAAATCTTAACAACTGAATTGAAAGATGTAATTGTGGTTGAAGAGCAGTTGAGAGAAAGTGGCCTGATTAAAATTGACCCTAAAATGGCAAGGGTTACTCCGGGTATTTCCGGGAATATTGAAGATGTAATCAAGACCATGCCCGGCGTTTCGTCAAATAATGAGATGAGTTCTCAGTATTCAGTGAGGGGTGGAAATTATGATGAAAACCTGGTTTATGTTAACGGGATAGAAATTTATCGACCGTTCTTAATTCGGTCAGGGCAGCAAGAAGGATTGAGTTTTATTAATTCTGATTTGATTTCTTCCATTCTTTTTTCTGCGGGAGGTTTCGATGCAAGGTATGGTGATAAAATGTCATCGGTTTTGGATATTACTTATAAAAGACCCCATACCAACGCAGGTTCTGTTACCTTAAGTCTGCTGGATGCCAATGCCCATTTTGAGGGCGTTTCAAAAGACAACCGACTTTCTTTTTTATTTGGAGTGAGACATAAAACCAATCAATCTGTTTTACAGGGGCTTGATACCAAAGGTGATTACAATCCTTCTTTTACCGATTTCCAAAGCTTCATCGATTACAAAGTCAATAATGAATGGGTAGTGTCTTTTTTAGGAAATATTGCAAGTAATGTTTACCGCTTAAAACCTACAGATCGTGATACCCGATTCGGAACCATTAATGAAGCCTATCGGTTAAAAGTATATTTTGATGGGCAGGAAAAGGATAGTTTCGAAACCCGATTTGGAGCCTTATCAGCAAAATATACTCCAAGTCCCAATTTAAATATTCGTTTTACTGCTTCAACATTTAGTACTATCGAAAGTGAAACTTTTGACATTCGAGGCCAATACTGGATAGGCCAACTGGAAACAAATTTTGCCAGCGATGAATTTGGAGAAGTTATCGAATCTCAAGGTATTGGAACGCATCTTAACCATGCCCGAAATTTTTTAAAAGCCCGAGTAACGAGTTTTGAGCACAGTGGTCAGCTTTATCACGATCAACAATTTTTGCAATGGGGCTTTAAATTTCAACACGAACGTATTACTGACCAATTAAACGAGTGGGAAATGATTGACTCTGCTTATTTTTCCATTCCAAACCCACAGGGCATCCCAGGCAATCCGGAACCTACAAATCCTGATTTTGAACTTTTTAAATCTACCAAAGCTAAAATTGATCTAAACACAAACCGTGTTAGCGGATTTATGCAAAACAAATGGATGCTTAACGATGAAAAAAGATTGTCATTGACGGCTGGTGTAAGATTCAATTATTGGGATTTTAATGAGCAGTTTTTATTTAGCCCAAGAATGTCGATATCCTACAAGCCTGCTTGGGAAAAAGATGTACTTCTTAGATTTGCAACAGGATTTTATTACCAACCTCCTTTTTATAAGGAAATCCGAAATTTTGATGGAGAAATTAATCCTGAAATTAAAGCCCAACGATCTATCCATATTGTTGGATCAGTTGATTGGAATTTTAAAGCATGGGAGCGACCTTTCAAAATAACTACCGCTATTTATTATAAATTTTTAGATGACTTGATTCCTTATAAAATTGATAATGTTAGAATCCGATACCTGGCAAACAATATGGCAAAAGGCTATGCTACAGGGATTGATTTGAAAATTAACGGAGAGTTTGTTAAAGGAATTGAATCTTGGGCAAGTTTATCTTTAATGAAAACAGCTGAAGACATTAAAGGGGATTTTTACTGGAATTATTTTAATGAAAATGGACTTTTAATCCAGCCGGGAATAAGCAATGGTGCCGCGGTTGATAGTACAATAGTTGAACCTGGTTTTATACCCCGACCAACTGATCAACGATTTAATCTTTCATTATTCTTTCAGGATTACTTGCCACGAAATCCATCTTACAAGGTACACTTGAGATTGGTTTTTGGAAGTCGATTGCCTTTTGGTCCTCCTGATTCAGAAAAATATAAAGACATCTTAAGAATTCCTCCTTATAAAAGAGTTGATATTGGATTCTCAAAACAACTCATTGGCGACAAAAGCCAATTTGCCATGAATAACCCATTAAAGTATATCAAATCATTGTGGATTACTGCTGAAGTTTTTAATTTACTCCAAATAAATAATACCATTTCTTACCTCTGGATAAAGGATGTGGAAAGCAGACAATATGCCATTCCGAATTATTTAACCCCTCGCCAATTAAATTTTAAGATTATTGCCCAATTCTAATTTCAAAAGTGAAAATTAATTTACCTGTGCAATTCTCACATAATCAGAATACAAAGGAAGTATGCCTTAATAAATAACAAAAATTTAACAAATATCTTATTTTAATATAGTCTAAATAAGAATAATTATATATCTTTGTAGGGCAAAACAATTAATAGATTTCATTTTTAACAACAATGAGTACAAAAATTAGCAAATTAGAATTCCCATCATTGACTTACGATTTTGATGCTCTTGAGCCACATATCGATAAGTTAACGATGGAAATTCATTTCACAAAACATCATCAAGCCTACTTTAGTAATTTATCAGCAGCCACAAAAGGTACTGATATGGAAAGTTTAGATTTTGAAGAGGTATTAAAAAATATAAGTAAATATCCTGTTTCCGTTCGTAATAATGGCGGTGGACATTTCAATCACAGTTTGTTTTGGACAATTTTATCACCTAATGGTGGTGGAGAACCTAAGGGTGAGTTGAAGCAAGCAATTGTGAACACATTTGGTTCATTTAATGAATTTAAAGAATTATTTAACAATGCTGCAAAAACACGCTTCGGTAGTGGTTGGGCATGGTTAGGTGTAAATGCAAATAAGCAATTATTTGTAAGTTCTACTCCCAATCAGGACAATCCTTTAATGGATGTAGCTGATGTTAAAGGGACCCCAATTTTAGGTTTGGATGTGTGGGAACATGCATATTATCTTAATTATCAAAACAGAAGGCCTGATTATGTATCTGCATTCTGGAATGTAATTAATTGGGAAGAAGTAGAAAAAAGATATTCAAAGCTTTTAGTTGGCTGATCATTTTTTCATAGGTTGTTGGTCCTTTAACCAACGGTTTTTTAATTAGGTTAATTAGGTGGGGGTCCCGGATTTATTCGGGACTCTTTTTTTCGTGAGACTAAATTTCTGAGTGCATCGCTTTCAGAAATTTTAGTCGAACTAATCCCGATAGTGAAACAGATCGGGATCATTTGTTTCTTACCGAAGAATTCATCATCAAATTTATAGCTAGTTGAATAACCCCAATAGTGAAATATATCTGGATCAATTTGCATTTCCCTTCCAGTAATCATTGATCTGTGAAACTTTCAGAAATTTTAGTCGAACAATCCCGAAAGCATAGCGCAGCGGGATTAATTGCATCTTACTTCCTAAGATTTTAAAGTGAAAGATTTAACACAAATTAAATAATCCCGATAGTGAAACGCATCGGGATCAATTGTTTTCCTTTCAATTCTTCAAGACACAAGCTTGACATGAACGAACAATCCCGATAGCGAAGTGTATCGGGAATAATTGATTTATTTTTCAAGGATTCGAGAGATAAACATGCGAAAAAATTTACAATCCAGATAGCGAACCTGTCCCACACCAAAGGTCGGGAAGGTAGCGAGATCAATTGTTTTCCCTCCAATCTTTCAAAAAACAAGAGGTGCGAAATTTTAAACTTCGCACAACAGTATATGAATAAACCTAAGTTCCCAAAATTTCCTATTCTATTTAGATCACATATAAATTGAAGTTTTTACGTGTTTTACGCAAATGTAAATTTACTGACATTCCCTATTTTTACGGGTCTAATTTCTAACCTAATTATATGCGTATATCACGAATTCATGCTGAAAAAAGCATGACCGAAGAGGGCAAAATTGATTTGAGCATTTTAGATCCTCTAATTGAGAAATATAAGACCAAAAAGGGCAACATGATTCCTTTATTGCAAGGTGCCCAAGAAACATTTGGCTACATTCCTCTAGAAGCTTTCCATAAAATTTCTTCTGAAACAGGACTTAATTTATCTGAAATGTACGGTGTGGCCACGTTTTACGCCCAATTCCGTCTTAATCCGGTAGGTAAATATGTGATTAAAGTTTGTCATGGAACGGCCTGTCACGTGCAAAATGCCAATGCAGTAACAGAAATGTTGAAAGAAGCCTTAAAAGTTCAGGATGGTGAAACTACGGAAGATGGGTTATTTACCCTCGAATCTGTAGCATGCCTGGGCTGCTGTTCATTGGCTCCCGTTATGATGATTAAAGATGAAACATACGGAAAGTTGGATGGAAGTAAGGCTGTTAAAATCATTAAGAATATAAGAATTCAGGAAAAGCAATCCTCATAGCAGGATATTAACCATACAAAAAAATTAGCATGGGAAATAAACAAGTAATCGTCGGTCTCGGCAGTTGTGGGATTGCAGCTGGAGCCGGAAAAGTTTACGAAAAAATTCAAGCCCTTAAAGAAGTTGAAGAACTCGATTTCGAATTAAAAAAAACCTCTTGCGTCGGAATGTGTTATCGCGAACCACTCATCGAAGTGGTAGATGATTCAGGCACCTATCTGTATGGTGATGTTGACGAAGCAAAAGCCATTGAGATTCTTGACAAACACATTAATCAAAATATTCCGGTTCAGGAATATGTAGTGCATTCAGATTTGTTTGAAACAGAGGATAATACTTTCACCGATTCTCAAGTAAAAATTACGTTGAGAAACTGTGGATATATGGATCCTGAAAATATTGATGAGTATGAGGCTCGGGATGGTTATGCGGCGATAAAGAAAATTGCTGAAAAAGGAATTTCAAGAGAAGAAGTTATTCAAACCATTCTCGATTCAGGAATTCGTGGTAGAGGTGGAGGAGGTTTCCCCACTGGATTAAAATGGCGATTTGCAAACAACAACAAATCCGAAGATAAATACATCATTTGTAATGCCGATGAAGGTGACCCGGGTGCATTCATGGATCGTTCAGTTTTAGAAGGCGACCCACATTCTGTGCTCGAAGGGATGATTATTGGTGCTTATGCGATTGAAGCAAATGGAGGAGTAATCTATTGTCGGGCGGAGTATCCATTAGCGATTAAACGTTTAAACATTGCCCTCGAACAAGCACGTGAAAAAGGTTATCTGGGTAAAAACATCATGGGAATTGAAGGCTTTGATTTAGACATCTACATTAAAGAAGGAGCCGGAGCATTTGTTTGTGGTGAAGAAACCGCACTCATCGCTTCAATTGAAGGTGAAAGAGGAATGCCTCGAAAACGACCCCCATTTCCAGCTGCTTCAGGATTGTGGAAAAAACCAACCAATATTAATAATGTGGAGACTTTTGCCAATATTCCCTGGATCATTTTAAATGAAGCCGAAGCTTATGCAAAGTACGGAACTGAAAAAAGTAAAGGAACCAAAGTCTTCGCCCTGGCAGGGAAAATCAAACGTTCAGGTTTGGTTGAAGTTCCCATGGGAATGAGCATACGCGATGTAATTTTTAAATTGGGTGGTGGTATTCAGGACGATAAAAAGTTCAAAGCGGTGCAGATGGGAGGACCTTCCGGAGGTTGTATCCCTGAATATTTAGCGGACACCATCGTTGATTATGATTCGGTAAATGCAACCGGAGCCATTATGGGTTCAGGTGGTATGGTCATTATGGACGAAACCACTTGTATGATTGATGTTGCTAAATTCTTCCTTGATTTTACCCAAAAGGAAAGCTGCGGAAAATGTACTTTCTGTCGTATCGGAACCAAACGAATGTTGGAAATTTTAACCCGAATCACCGAAGGTAAGGGGGAGATGGAAGACATTGAAAGATTGGAAGAACTGGCTCAACAAATTAAAGACAGTTCACTTTGTGGACTGGGTCAAACAGCACCAAATCCTGTACTTACAACGCTTAAGTATTTCAGAGATGAATACGAAGCACATATTCGCGATAAAAAATGTCCCGCTAAAGTGTGTACCAGTCTGCTCACTTACGAAGTTGATGCGGAAAAATGTACAGGTTGTACGGTTTGTGCTAAAAACTGTCCAACCAATTGCATCGATGGTGAACGAAAAGAAGTTCATTTCATCAATCAGGATGGTTGTATTAAATGCGGTACCTGTTATACAAAATGTAAATTCGATGCCATCAGGCTTTCATAATTATTGATTAAAAAAGCTTTAGAAAATGAGCGAAAAAATAAATGTAATATTAGACGGCAAAATTCTTGAGGCTATTCCAGGTGAAACCATTTTAGCACTTGCCAACAGAAACGATATAGAAATTCCAATACTTTGTAATGATCCCAGATTAGAACCATTTACCTCATGTTATGTATGTGTGGTTGAGGTTGAGGGTATGCGAGGACTCCAACCCTCATGTTCTACGAAAGTAGCTGAGGGAATGAAAATAGAAACACGTAATGAAAAAGTTAAAAAAGCACGTAAAACCGCCCTCGATTTAATATTGAGTAATCACTATGCCGATTGTTTGGGCCCATGTACTCAAGCTTGTCCGGCAGGTGTTGATGTTCAGGGTTATATTTCATTAATTGATAAAGGGCATTATCATGATGCTGTTGCTTTGATTAAGGAAACCAATCCCTTGCCTGCCATTTGTGGCCGTGTTTGTGTACGACCATGTGAGGCTGCTTGTCGGCGAAATTTACTCGACGAAGAATCGGCAGTAGGGATTGATTATATGAAGCGTTTTGCGGCGGATTATGATCTGGAATCTGAAAACAAATATAAACCGGAAATTCAACCAAGTACAGGCAAAAATGTTGCGGTTATTGGTGCAGGCCCTGGCGGACTTTCAGCAGGCTTCTTCTTGCAAAAAGAAGGTCATCAGGTTGATATTTTCGAGGCAGCACCCAAAGCTGGTGGCTGGCTGAGATATGGAATACCTGAGTATCGTTTACCCAATGATTTACTACAAAAAGAGGTAGACAATATTACTGAAATGGGTGTGAATATTCACTATAACCAAAAGTTAGGTGATAACTTAAATTTCAGTGAACTGCAGAAAAAATATGATTCAGTGGTATTAACCATTGGTTCACAAAAAGGAACCTTGATTGGTTGCGAAGGCGACGATGCCGAAAATGTTTATTCAGGAATTGAATTCTTGAAAAACATGGAAATGAGTGGTAAAAAAGCCGACTTTACAGGCAAAAAAGTAGCTGTTGTTGGTGGTGGAAACACAGCCATGGATTGCTGTCGAACCGCTCGAAGATGTGGATCTGAAGAAGTTTATGTCATCTATCGCCGTACTGAAAAAGAAATGCCTGCAAACCCCATCGAGATTCACGAATCAAAATTGGAAGGCGTACAATATTTATTGTTAACTAATCCATCAAAAGTTAATAAAGATGAGCATGGGGTATTAAAATCAGTGACCTGTTTAAAAATGGAATTGGGCGAACCTGATGCGTCAGGACGTAGAAGACCTGTTCCTGTAAAGGGTTCTGAATTTGACCTAGAAGTAGATTATATTTTAGCAGCCATTGGTCAAAAAACCGTGGTTAACTTCCTTGATGAAGTGAACGAAACTGTAAAAGAAGGAGAACTAAAATTGAGCCGTTGGGGCGATATTGAAGCTGATCCTAAAACTTTGCAAACTGGCATTAAAAATGTATTTGCTGCAGGTGATGGTGTAACAGGTCCGGCCACTTTAATCGAGGCTGTGGCTCAAGCTAAAATTGCTTCCCGATCATGTAATTTATTTTTACAAGGAAAAGAAGTGAAACCTTTCTCAAAGGAATTTATTAGTAAAAAAGAGAACTTCAAAGCTCAGGTAAATGAAGATTATGTAGGGAATTTTGAGCATCAGGAACGCGAAGAAATGCCAACCATAGCTCCTGAAAAAAGAATGAATTTTAAAGAAGTTGAATTGGGTTACGACAGTGAAGAAGTTGCACGACATGAAGCACAGCGTTGTTTGGAATGTGGTTGTACCGAAGTCTTCACCTGCGATCTTAAAAAATATTCAACAGAATATGGAGTTGATCAGGTGAAATATGCAGGTGATTATAAAGCCTATGAGGTAGATTTCCGCCATCCATACATCGAAATTGATTCTAACAAATGTATTTTATGTGCCCGATGTATTCGAATTTGTAACGAGGTTGTGGGTGCCAATGCTTTAGGGTTGGTTAATCGAGGATTTGATACTTACGTTGCTCCAAGCATGGGCGACAAACTTCAGGAATCAAATTGTGAATCCTGTGGATTGTGTATTTCAACTTGTCCAACAGGTGCCATCACCGAAAACGTATTATTTAAGCCGGGGCCGGTAAAACTTGAGGACACAAAAACAATCTGTAATTATTGTTCTGTGGGTTGTGAAATCAATGTTAAGCATCGCAATGAATTTGTGATGAAGGTTGAAGGCAGCAAAGGCATGATTAACAAAGATGGAAACCTATGTAAATATCCAAAGTTTGGTTATCAGTATTTGAATGATAAAAGTCGATTAACCCAACCGATGTTGAAGGTAAATGGAAAATTCGAAGCCATTAGTTTTGACAAGGCCGCGCAAATTTTGGCCGATAAAATTAAAGCCGTTAAAGCTAATGATAACATCTTTTTTGCAGGTGCCCGATTGAGTAATGAAGAACAATATTTGGTTCAGAAATTGGCACGTGCCGGAGCTAAAACCAATAATGTTTCGAGTTTCCATTACCTGAACGAGCAAAGTGCGTATATTGATAACAGCATCGCCAATGTTCCTTTTGAGGAAATTAAAGAGGCCAGTAAAATTTATTTATTAGGTGCTGAAGTTAATCAGGACAATGCGGTGGTTGGATTTATGATTCAAAATGCGCAATTCACAAATAAAGTTCCTGTTAATTTAATTACGGTTCATCCTGAAAGTACAATGAAACGCAAGGTTGATCAAACTTATAATATCAAATCTTACTATCATTTTATAAAGGCTGTTAATCATTTCTTGCTAAGCAATGGATTGGAAAATGCAATGTTTATCAAAGATCGATGCGAAGGTTTTGAAAGTTATAAAGCTTCAATTTTAAAAGAAGATTATGCTGAACTGATCGAAAAATCAGGCGTTTGTTGTCCTGAAAAAATTGCAGAATTTGCAAAGGATTACAACAATCAGATGAATGCAGTCTTGGTATTTTCTGAGAAAGAACTTTCTGCCCATGCCTGTAACGAAGTTTTCAATTTAGCAATGATCACTGGTAAATTAGGCAAAACTGCCAGCGGACTCATTCCTTTAAAAGAGAAAAATAATGCACAAGGTATTTTCGATATGGGTGCCATTCCTGCTTACGGAGTTGGAACTCAATGCATAAATGATGATAACTTTGTTGCAAAGATGAAAACTACTTGGGGAATTGATGCCATTGCCGATGACTTGCGAAAATGCATGTTAGGAGCCATGAAAGATGGAGCTTACAAAAACCTCTTCATTTTTGGTGAAGATCCTGTTGGATGTGCCATTGACAAGGCAGAAGTTAATACTTGGATGAAGGCTGCTGATTTTGTTGCGGTTCAGGATTATTTCATGACTGAAACTGCACTTGCTGCCGATTTGGTTTTACCTGCTACCATGCCGATTGAAATGGATGGAAGTTTCTCCAATGCTCAAAAAGTATTTCAGGAATTTGAAGCTCAATTTGAGCCTAAACTTGAAAAGCAAAGCTATGAGCAAATCAATGATGTTTTAGTATTGTTTGGGGTAAAAACTAAAGATGAGGTAATTGATATTCGTGCGGAAGCCCTTTCACTTCTACCAAGCGAAGCTGAGGATGAAGCTTATCAGTTTAAGTATACTGAATCCAATAGCAATTACAACCGCTTATTTAATTATGGTTGTGATGCAGTTCATTTGAGGTTTGAAACAGATTTTAAGCAGGCATTTGAAGAATAAGATTTAAACTATATTTTATAAAGATAAAAGGACGGCATCCCCAAAAGGGGACAACGTCCTTTTTGTAGTCACATCGAGCGTTGTCCTTTAGCTTTGCAAATGAGATATTGTCATTCCGGATTTGATACGGAATCTCATGGCTGGCTTTTAATTATACCAGAAAAGAGTGGCTTTTCACTTTGTAAAAAAGCTCAATGCCCATCTGATAAGTGGTGCGAAGTTTTAAACTTCGCACTACAATGTCAGATCACTTTTGCTGCCTCAATAATTTTATCACCTTCCTCTTTGGCTTTCTTTTTCAGTTGATCAGATTCTGTATTGGCTTTAACAAGAACCTGATCGGCTTTAAATGCAGCTTCATCTTCTATTTTTTTTGCTTTCTTTTCTGCTTCTTCTCTCACTTTATCTGCTGCTTTTTTAGCGCCTAACTGAACCAGTTTAACTTGTGTGCTGGCTTTATCCTCTATTTTTTTTGCCTCGAGTTCAGCCTCCGTTCGTATTTTATCAGCTAATGATTTGGCATTTTGCTTTATTCGCATCGCAGCACTGTCAGCAATAGCCAGTAATTGTGAAGCTTTTTGATCGGCTATCTGTAAGAGTTGCTTGGCCTGCGCTTCAGCTTTTCGAATGGCTTCCGATTTTGCCTCATCAACTTTTGTGGTGATTTGTTCTTTAACATTTGCTACTACGTTTTGAGCTGATTTTCCTAAATCAAGGGTGATTTTAGGATTGGTTATGGTTCCGGTAATGGCTGCATTTACATCAATAAAATCTGCCATTTTAAAATCCATTCCGGTACTTTCTGCTTTTGTAAGCAGATTATTTAAAACCTCATTGGCTCCACCAAAATCGCTTCTGGGCATGGCAAACTTCAAATTGTAATTCATGCTTTGGTCAATGGCATGAAAACCACTGATGGTGGTGTTGGTGTTTTTAATTTTGGTCACAAAGGGTTTAATTTCAACGCCTCCATCTTTAACCACAAAATGCATCATCAAATCCTTTAAATTAAACGATTTGTATTCGTCGGTTTTTAACATAGTGCCAAGTTGTGTAAAAATGGCGGCATTTGTTACCTGAACACTTCTGCTGCGAATTAACCCTTGGGCATTGATTGAGCTAAGTATGGGCATCATGTCGCTTTTTAACAACGAAGAGTAGTTTTCGATTGAAGCTGAAAATTTTCCTAAACAATTTGCTGCAATAGGAGCCAGCATTTTAAAGGTGTTAAATTGGCTGAAGGTTTTTGCAAAATCGATTTCATTAATTCCCAAACTAAAGTTGACCTTAGGGTTTTCAATGTCCTTGGTTTCATAAAACCCATTCATCGAAACACTACCGTCCAGCATATTCATTAACACCTCATTCAGTTCAATTTTTGAATCCTTAATCGCAATATTTCCTTTTAAATTGGTGATTTCAAGCTGATTATAAAAAAGCTTATCGATTTTAGATGATAGCATGAATTCGATATTCTCCGGAACTTTAAAAACGCTTAATGCAGTTGTATCCTGAGTTTCCGATGCAGGATTGTTTTGCATGATTTCATTCAACTCAAGTAAGCTCGAACTGAGGTTGAAATTTCCTTTCAGCTTTTCATTTTTAAACAGGTATGCCAAATAATTTTCGATTTTCCCATTTAATTGAAAATTGCTTTTACCCATTCGGGCATCAAAAGATTTCAAATCCAGATACTGAGGTTTAAATTCTAGGTTAGCTTTGTCAATCATTATTCCTGATGCGAGTGATTTGCTTTTGTAGGAAAAATGATCAGCTCTTATTTCTCCACTGGTATGAAATTCATTGTATTTTCTCTGTTCGATGGCAGAATATTTTCCATTAAATTCGATTGAAGAATTGATTAAACCTTTTATTTCAGTTTCTTCTAAAGGAATCACATCTTTTAGTTTACTCAAATCAAGCTTACCATTGAGCATTCCGTTTAAAGAAGGATCACTAATGGGATGATGCACCAATAATTTTACGTCGATTGGGTTTCCGGCAAAATCAAGATGGAGTTTTTCTAAATCGATGATGGTATGGTCACTGACTCCATCCGCATTGCTCACGATTAAAGACATCATGACATCGCTCACAGATTTTGGCAAATCAGGATATTTGAACATTCCATCATCAATATTTAATTTTACGTTGTAGCCCGGCATTTGTTTTTCGTTGTAAATCCCTTGAATACTTGCCTCAATCGCCAATTTACCATCGGCTTCCAAATCCTTGAAATTATTGTTATAAACTGCCGGAATCATGGATAAGAAATTTTTAAAACCGTTTTGTTTTGCAGTAATGGCTAAATCCAAAATGATGTCACCTGTTGGCATTTCAATAGTTCCGTTAAGCAGCAAACCCAAGTTATTTAGCAAAATTTCATTCTGATTAAAAGTATATTTTGCATTGGCCAGATCAGTTTCAATGCCTCCTGCTGCTTTCAAATTCGCATTGCTGATATAATTTATACCTCCATAGTTTAGGGTGAAAGCATCGGATAAGAGTTCTGCCCGGAGCTTGGCAACTTCTGCTACCATATCTCCTGAAAGCACACCCCGAATATTTTTTGCTTCAGTAAATAAATTCATTTCTTCATCATCATAAATAAATTGGCCATCAATAATTTTGATTAGCCTCAGGTTTAATTTATATGTTGATGGTGCATCATTATTGCTGGCTGTATTCTGACTTTCTTTTGCAATATCCCAGTTTACCTGCCCATCTTTCAAAACCTTTGTTTTGATCACAGGATGATCTAGCAGTATTGAGTTTATTTCAAGCTCATTACCGCCTAAACTAAAGAGTCCTATTCTCAACTCCAGTTTGCTAAATTTTAATAAAGTATCCTGCGAAAAGTCTTTTAACCCTGCAATGCTAAAATCGTGCATAATAAAATTGGCATATGGAAATGCAGTAAACAAATTAAGGTTAAAATCACCAAATTCAACTTTTGCATTTATGTTTTTATTGATTTCGGTTTTAGCTATTGTCATCAGTTTTCCTTTAAAAACAAAAGGAATAATAGCCATTAAAACGATCAAAATGAATAGCATTATTGCCAACCACTTAAAACATTTCTTCAGAAATTTCATAAATACAAAGTTTAGTGTAAAGACTAAAATTACAGAAATTTAAAGTCAATAGGGAAAAAATAAAATGCGCTGCACTTTTAAGATGAACAAAGAAACATCCATCATTCTTTATTTGATACAGATTATTATCAGGCATTTCGAGAATTGGACGTTGAGTGATCCCGATTTATTGGGATTGTATCGAAACGTCCAATTCTCGATTCATTATTGTTCAAATTAAAATGATATGGAAGGTTACTTTTAACTTGTTTTGTCCTTTCATTAAAATCTTTTTCCTACATTCGGACATTCTTTTAAATAACCTAGCATGAAAAAACTTACCAGCCTCTTTTTAATATTATTTTCAGTATTAATTCTCAATGCGCAAAATGATGCCCAGATTGTAAAACAAATTTTCGACAAAGCCCTAACAAGCGAAATTGCCTACAATCAATTAAAGTGGTTATGTGAAAACACAGCGGGAAGAATTTGTGGTACACCTGAAGCTGCAGCTGCGGTTGAATATACTTATCAGGAAATGTTGAAGATGAATTTGGATAAAGTTTATTTGCAAGAACTGATGGTTAAAAATTGGAAACGAGGGGAAGCCGAGCAAGCCTATATTTTATCACCAACCATGGGTCGTTTTGAGGTGCCAGTTTCTGCTTTGGGGTTGAGTATTGGAACTGGAGTAGATGGTTTGGTGGGAGAGGTGATTGAAGTTTATGATTTTGAAGAATTAAAAGAATTAGGTAAGGAAAAAGTTGAAGGGAAGATTGTATTTTTTAATAAAGCCATGGATCCTACTCTCATCAATACATTTAGCGCTTATGGTGGAGCAGCCGGACTCAGAACAGGTGGAGCAGCCGAAGCTGCCAAGTATGGAGCAATAGGAGTCGTTATTAGGTCGCTCACTTTGGCAAAAGATGACTTTCCGCATACAGGCGTGATGCGATATGAAGATGGTGTTGCGAAAATTCCTGCTGTGATGATTAGCACCAATGGCGCTGATTTTCTTAGCCAAAGATTAAGGCAAGAAAAAAAAGTGAATTTTTATTTCAGAACGACCTGCCAAACTTATCCGGATGTTTTATCGCATAATGTGATAGGTGAAATAATAGGAGCAAAATATCCGGATAAAATTATTACGATTGGCGGGCATTTGGATGCCTGGGATAATAGTCAGGGAGCCCATGACGATGGGGGAGGTTGTGTGCAGTCGATTGAAATACTTCGATTATTGAAGGAAATGAGTTATCAGCCCAATTATACCATCCGAGTTGTCATGTTTATGGATGAAGAAATTGCGCAACGTGGAGGTTTAAAATATGCCGAAATGGCGAATCAGAATAAAGAAGATCATGTGATGGCCATTGAATTTGACCGAGGTGTCTTGGTGCCCAGAGCCATAGCCTTTTCAAATTTCAATCCTGAAAACAGTAAGCATCAAAAATTGATTTCACTATTTAAGCCATATAATATTGAAGTAACTAAAGGTGGAGGAGGTGTAGACATTGGTCCGCTTCGCAATTTTTATCCCCATATTATTTTTGGTACTTTAATCCCTGATGATCAACGTTATTTCGACTTTCACCATTCGGGGAACGATAGTTTCGACCAGGTAAATATCCGTGAATTACAACTGGGAGCAGCTGCTATGGCGTCCTATGTGTATATGATTGATCGATACGGCTGGGAATAACCATTCTTGATTGAGCGTAATAAATTGGGCTATCTATTTTTCTTGTCTTTATCAAATAAAATAATAGCCTGATTAATTAAAACGATATTTTTTTCATCATTATTGGATAAGTGATCAAGGATAATCTAACTACGGAAACACAAATAATCATTAAACAAATTAGAAGAAAAACTTGAATACACTATGCTTTCTGAAGGTTAGGCACACATAATTTTCTCCTGAAAGATGCTCTCATATACAACAATTTTAACGTATATTTATATGCTAAATATATTGACTAACCCATGAATTGGAATCCTTTTTTCAGCAAAAAAAATAAACAGCAAAGATTAAAAAAAGCTAATGTTACCACAGAAAAAATTAGTACTGAAATAGTCGAATGCAGAAATTGTGAGACCAATTTTAAAGGAAATTATTGTCCCCAATGCGGACAGGTACTCAAAGAATTCGATCAACCCTTTAATGTCTTGATTTATGATTTCATGGGAACGGTTTTTGCTTTTGATGCAAGATTTTTCAAAACATTAAAAGCGGTTTTATTTCATCCCGGAAAATTCTCATTTGATTATATGAACGGCAAAAGGGCGTCGTATATGAAACCTTTTCAGTTTTATGTTTTTGTAAGTTTTTTGTTTTTTTTGTTGCTGAATATTCAAACTAAAAATATTATTAGTTTTGATCAGGACAATCATTTAATTGCGAATGATGCGGTGATGAAAGATAGTGTAAATGCTACTGTTGATTTGGAAGGAAATACCGATGCGCCCATTTTTGATTCTTCCTCAAAAACGGTTAAGCCTAAATCGAGTGGTCTTATTTCGTTAGCTGACATAGAAAAAGCAAAGACCGAAATTGAAAAAGTATTAGAAAAAGGAGGGCATACAAATACACAACAGCGATTGCTTAGAAATACCATTAAAATGCTAAGTTATCCGGATGTTTTTATCTCTAAGCTCTATAAATATTTTTCCTGGTCGTTTTTCATCGTTATGCCATTATTCGCTTTTTGGTTGTGGTTGTTTTTTCATAAAACGAGAAAATATTATTCAAGTCACTTTATTTATTCATTAAATCTCCACGCAACAACTTTCCTTATTTTTACCTTGATTGTTGCTATTAAATTAATATTCCCGAATAAGGGGATTTCAATTGAGAATTGGTTATTCTGGCTTATTCCTGTTTATATATGGCTGGGAATGAGAAAGTATTACGGTCGATCGAAGCGACAAACTACCTTTAAATTTCTGGTGTTATCTTT
This sequence comes from Bacteroidales bacterium, assembly GCA_963674935.2. Classification (GTDB taxonomy): domain Bacteria; phylum Bacteroidota; class Bacteroidia; order Bacteroidales. Next base: position 323,082 of record CAXXWZ010000002.1, on the reverse strand, counting down.
TATATATATGTTTTCGATTACCTTAACTGCATCATTCGTATTTTTGATATCACTTTATTTTTAGATTTTCATTGTTAAAACTGATTTGGATTATTTGCTTTCCTCAATTTTGTTCTGGTGTCCGGCATCATTCCATCCTTCTATAAATGAATCTCTGGCATCAGGCCAGTTAATTATGGCATCAATAACTAAGATGGTTATAACTCCCAGAAGGAAGAAGAACAGATCTCGCATGGTAAATTTTATTCTTTTCATCTGATATTATTTATTAGTATTTTTTTTCTTCCATTCGCGATATCCTAGATAATAACCTAATAGGAAAAAGAATATGAAGCGCGGAATAATTCGCCAAGTGGTGAATTGAAGATTAAAATACTCTTTTGAGGCACTATTATCGGTGTAATAATGAAATGCTGCAGTAATTAACATTGTAAAAACTGAAAATAATATTGAATATTTCAGAAGGAATTTTAGCCGCTTATTCATCAGATATGGTATTAGAATTTAAAACATGAAATTTATCAATTAACTATTAATACCGAAAATACCTAAATGTCGCATTTTTACCCAGAAAATTTAAGAAAAAAATGGAGGTATCTAAAAAGCCTACAAATCGTCATTCTGAATTCCTGCCTGTCGGCAGACAGGTATTTCAGAATCTTAAATAGTTGATTTTGAGATTCCGGAACAAGTCCGGAATGACAGAAAAATGAAAAGGCTGCCCTTTTTGGACAGCCCTCTTAATAATTTAGTTTAAGATATTTTTATTCAATCCTTAATGAATCAACGGGATTTGACTTAGCAACCTTTATGGTATGATAAGCTACGGTTATTAAGGTAATGAATAATAAAAGGATTGCTGCCAATACAAAAGTGGTGATACTGAGTTGTGTTCGGTATTCGTAATTGGCTAAAAAATCCTGCATAAAATAATACGCTAAAGGAAAGGAAATCAAGATTGATACCCCAATTAAACTCAAATAATCTTTAAATATTAGTTGAACAACAGTTTGGGCTTTTGCACCCAAAACTTTTCGAATTGAAATTTCTTTAGTTCTTTGTTCAACGGTATAAGATGCCAGTCCGAATACCCCTAAAGAGGCGATGATGATTACGATGATTGAAAACAGGGTAAACAAGAATCCTCTTTTTTCATCTGGTTCAACCTGTTCAAATAAATTATCCTCAAGATAAGTGTACTCAAAAGGTTGTTCCGGATAGGTTTTGTTCCAAGCTAATTCTAAGTTTTCGATGGTTGATTGATTAGTTCCTGGTTCAAGTTTCACATACACAATCTGGTTATTATCTTGTAAAAACAAAAGGAAAGATTCGACCGGATTATACAATCCTGTTTGGTGATAATCTTTCATCAAACCAATAACTTTAGCAGTTTGATCCTCTCCGAACATCACTTTTTTCCCAATGGGTTCTTCCCACCCAAATCGATCGGCTAGGGTTTGATTAACCAATACTGCGAGTGTATCAGTTTTAAAATCCCTAGAAAAATTCCGACCTTCAATGATTTCAATGCCTAAAGTCGGTATAAATTCAAAGTCACAACCTCCCAAGTTTACACCTTTTTCCTGCATGCCTTCGGAGGTTTCAATAGATAAAATCAATTTACCTGAGCCTTCACCCATCGGACTGGTTGTAGATCCAACATTTTTCACTCCTGAAACTGCTAAAAACTCATTGCGCAAGACTGGTAATTTTTCAACCATTTCACGGGTATTCAATCTTAGAGTTAAGGTTTCTTCCTTGTCAAAACCCATGTCTTTATTTTTTAAATAATCTAATTGTTCGTAAACCACTAAAGTACTAATGATCATTCCTAATGAAATCACAAATTGAACAATCACCAATGCTTTCCTGAGCAGTCCATGACCGCTTCCTTTTGTTTGTTTCCCTTTTAAAGCAGTAATCGGTTTAAACCGAGATAAAAAGAAGGCGGGATAAGTTCCGCTCAGTAATCCCAAAACGACAACGATTGAGATAATAGCAAATATAAATGCTGATTTTCCAAAGAAGGTAAAGTCGAGAGATTTGCCCGAGATTAAATTAAATTGCGGGAGTAAAAAATAACATAGCACCAAACTAATAAGCAGCGATACAATGGTTAAAACAACTGATTCGGTCAAAAATTGCCGAATCAACATGCCTTGATGAGCTCCTGATACTTTACGAATCCCAACTTCTCTCGATCGTTTAGTAGATCGGGCAGTTGTTAAATTCATGTAATTGATACCTGCAATTACCAACATAAAAATGGCAATGATAAAAAAGATTTTAACGAATCTGATATCGCCACTGGCTTCTGATTCCCCTTCACCAATGGGATGAAGATGAATCTCGCTGAGAGGTTGTAATATATAATCAACGTGTACCCCAATATCCTTAAAAATTTCTGCCATAAACTTATCGTACATCTCTTCCAGTTTTTTGTCAAATGCAGCTATATCTGTACCTTCTTTAAGCTTAACATATGTTGGTAACCCGAAGCTACCCCAGCTTTGTCTTCTCGATTCAATGGTGTTCCACGACATCATTGCTGAAAACCTGAGATGAGAATTTTGAGGAACATCTTTTATAATTCCGGTAACCTTTAAAGCACGATCAGCATTGGTAATCATTTTACCCATGGGATCTTCATTACCAAAAAGTTTTTCGGCAAAAGTTTTTGTGAGAACGATGGAGTTAGGCTCGTCGAGTGAAGTTTCAGGTACTCCGGTAATCATCGGATAGGTAAATACTTCAAAAACAGTTGAATCAACAAAACAAACATCGCTGTCGTATATTTGCTTATTGCCATATTCAAATAAATTTCTTCCGATGCCTTGAAAACGAATGGCATCTTCTACTTCCGGATAATCCTGTTTAACTTGAGTGGCAAAAGGAGTCTGAGCAACTACCCATACAAAGTCATCGTCTGTTTCAGTTATGTGCGATGATACCCTGTAAATTTGCTTATGGTTTTCGTGGTAAACGTCATAACTAAGCTCATCAAAAACGTAAATAAGTAATAAAAGTGTACTGGTTATTCCGATGGTTAATCCAAGGATATTGATTGAGCTATATCCTAAGTCCTTTGTGATGTTTCGTATAGCAAATTTAATTTGGTTGAATATCATTTGATTGGGGGATTTATTTTTTTAAATATTTTCTAGTTTAAAAACGTTTGTAGATCAAAAAAGTTATAATTCTGTTCTTTAAAAATCGACATCCTTATTTATAAGGAAACCACAAATCTAAACGAATGTTACAAAATATTACGTTAACAGAAAGTTAACATCCGTTAATATGAGTTAAAGTTTTAGGAATAAAACGAGAAATTAATAGAGATATTATCAAAAATTTGGAACAGATGAGTGTGTCGTAAAAACGAAGATGAGTATGATTTTGCCAAAGCTTTTACAATAAACGGTTATAATTATTGCATAGATTGAAATGATGGCTACTTTTTCATTGTGACCCTGTTATTCTCATTCATGAAAGTTAAAAAACTTTCGACACCATTTTCTTTGATCATTTCTATTCCTTTTCTGCGATTAGTTTTAGTAAGGAATTGACCCAATCTTATCATAAATGGATTATAAATTTTACAGTTTCTGACCGATTCAAATTGCGTACAATCTGCACAAGTGTCATATGCATTCTCTATGCAACACGGTCGAACTTTACATGCTTTGTATCCAACAGCGCACTTTGGGTTATCTCCTTTGCAGCCTTCGCATTTCCCTTTTTTAAAAGTAGGGCACGCGCCACAATAAAACCCACAATAGGAAATCAATTTCAAATTATTTTGATCTACCGCATTCATTTTTTTGTTTTTCTGAATTTTAATCGGTACTCTTTGGTCATTTTTTCTGTGGCATACTGAATAATGGTTCGATCGCAACTATCTTTCCACTTTAGTAAAAATTCCTCAGTTAAAACTGGTTCTTTTTTCCACATTTCCCTTAATAACCAACCCAAACCTTGCTGAACCTTTTTGGCTTCGTCCATCATTAACGGATCAATGACTTTTAAAATTCTTTCTGGCGAAATATCTGTTTTAACAATTTCAACCAGCGTAACGGGTATCGCACGTCTTCTCCAAATTGATTTTGAATTAGTCCAGGAATTGAACACTTCAATTTCAAGCATGTTGCTAAGAAAAAAATAGGATAAACCCTTACCTGAAAGCACATCAGTATGTCCCCAATTAACAATCCCATCTTCCAACCACAAGCCTAAGTGCTCGAAGGTTTCTGTAGTAAATCTCTCACTTTGAGTATAAGCAAAGGTGATGGCATAACTGGCTTCTTCGTATTTACCCGTCGAAACTAATTTATCGCCCAATGCCAGATAATCATCAAATGATAAATCATTCCTCCATTCTTCAAACCATTTATCTCTTTGTTTTTCAAAAACTACTTGACCAAGACCATATGCATCATAGCCTTCTGTAAAATAACGTGAATACTTTTGAACATTTTCAGGATTGGCATTTTCTTCGCAAAACTTCCTGATTGCATTAAACTTCTGGTCAATTTTATTCATGGCTATTAGTTTGGATTACAATATTATTTATAATTATCGGATGAAAATTGTAAAAAATGGTCTTTTTCATTTATTCTTTAAAAAACAGCTTTGGTGTTATGCCTGTTATATTCTTGAAATCATGGATAAAATGCGATTGGTCGTAATATCCATAATCATAGGCTAAGTGGTTTAAATTCAAATTCTGATTTTTCTTTTTTGCTTGGATGATGTTTTGAAACCTAAGAATACTTAAAAACTTTTTTGGATTTAACCCCACATGTTTCGAAAACTCACGTTCAAATTGTTTAATACCGAGGCATGTTTCTTTAGCTAAAAACTGAATTTTTAGCTGCCCATTAGTGCGCTTCATTAAGTTAATGGCATGTTCAATTCGGTCAAAATCTTTATTCATGATCAGCCGATTCATTAAAAAAGATTCCAGATTAATGATTCTCTCATCATTGGTATTAGCTTCCAGGAGTTGTTCTTCAAGTTCTGAAGCTTCTTCTTTTAATAAAAGTTTAAGCGAAATGTTTAAATTTAATAATTCACCCATTGGGAAATCAAAAAACGCTTTCAATCCATGTGGCTTAAAAACCATAAAAATCATGGATGTATTTCCTGCCAATGACAAATCATAATAGCTGTTTTGTTGCCCACAGATAAGTAATCTGGGTTCAATATATACCTCATTCATCTTGGGTTGGAACATTGATGGCTGCCCATAATGAAAAAGTAAAGTTGAATTTCCATGAGGGAAAATCCTTTCTTTTGGCTGATATTTTACATTGCTGTTTGTTTCAACAACATAATAGTTCTTGATGAATTTTTTTAGTGGTATACATGGTTCAATTATCTTAAACATGCAAGATCAATTAGTTCATCTATGTTTGAATGGGGTATCTTTTAAATTCTGCTTCTCTGTCAAATAGATAACGATAAGTAATATAATGTTTAACTGGTACACTTCCTACAGAAACAAAGAGCTTCCTCATTTTTGGGTTAAAATCACCTACCCACGACAATTCAAATTCCTTATAATGTGTTTTTCGTTTCATCACATTCATAATGTTCATGATGAATCCAGATTCAATTCCTCGGTTCTGATATTCCGGAATTACACCCATCAGTACGGTTCGGGCGCGGGTCATTACATTTTTCTTTTTCAAATAAACAAACTTAAGCTTATTCCAAAGATTTAACTTCCCGTTCATGTGTTTTAAAATTTGGTTAATATCGGGATACATTAAAAGAATAGCAATCGGGCGGTCATCTTTGTAAGCAATCCAGATTAATTCTTCATCAATAAAAACCTTTGCTTTTTTTAAAGTATTTCGGATGTAAGCAGGAGTTAAGGGTTCAAAATTATCTTGAAAAGAAGACCAGGCAATATTGAAGGCTTCGGCAAAATCATTGGTAAATTTTTCTTCTTCTTTCCAACTAAAATGCCTGAATTCGTAGCCAGGTTTTTTAGTTATCCATTCTGAGATTTTTAAAAAACGTTCTGATAAAGGTTTCTTAACATCAAAATGAAAGCCTTCTTGTTTAAAATAAACTTGAAATCCATAGGTTTCAAATAACTGTTTGTAGTACTTATGATTGTAAGCTACCTCATAGGATGGATGGGTAAAGCCATCTACCAGTAAACCCCAGTAACTGTCACGCTCCCCCCAATTAATGGGCCCATCCATGGCCACAACCTTTTCTTTTGTTAACCATGTTTTAGCTGTATCAAAAAGCAGATTGGCTGCTTCTTGATTATTGATGCACTCAAAAAATCCAACTCCACCAGTTGGTTGATCCTCCACATCAGAAGTTTTATAATCGATAAAAGCTGCGATTCGCCCAATTAATTTCCCAGAATCATTTTTTAATATCCATCGCTCACAAATCCCATGAGAATAGTAAACATTCCGATCAGGGTCGAAAATTCCGTCCATCTCATTATTGATGGGGCAAACCCATGTTTTATCGTCTTTGTAGATTATTTTGGCAACTTCAATAAATGCCTTTTTTTCTTTTTTAGTTGTTACGCTAGTTATTATCATGAGATAGGCTTATGCTTAGGTTTTGGTAAAGTTAAGCGTTTTGATTTATTTGAATATCCTATTCTCAGAAAATCATTCAAAAACAATATATGGGTTTGATGATAATATATTTACGATCACCTTCTTTTCTTACTTGGATCTTTTTTTTTCAAGCCGTCCAAGTTTTTCTTAAATCTCTTAGTGTGGGGTTTACTCGTTTGTATGGTAATGCTTTTTTACTAATTCAATCAGTACGGATTTTATAATTGGTTTTGAAATATAATCGTCGCACCCAGCTTCAATGGCTTTTTCTCTTGAGTCGGACAAACCAAATGCTGTTTGTGCGATAATTATTACCTCAGTATTGAATTGTCGAATTTGTTTGGTAGCATCATAACCACTCAATTTTGGCATTTTTATATCCATAAAAACTAAATCAATATCAGGATTGTTGCGACAAACTTCTACAGCTTCTAAACCTGTTTTTGCAATTAAAATATCTTTACTAATGACATTAAGTGCTTTTGTTATTAAAAATTCTGAAACATCATCATCTTCCACAATTAATATTTTTGCACTCTTCTTAGGGTTCTTTTCTACGTCAGTTGAACAAATATTTTCGGACATTAATTCTTCTTCAAATTTAGCATTGTATGGAAGCGTAAAATAAAATTTAGATCCCTTTCCTTCTTTGCTTTCAACCCAAATTTTGCCCCCCATCATTTCTACATAAGCTCTTGATATGGCCAAGCCCAATCCTGCACCTTCATAATTTCGAGCATGTGATTCACTGCCTTGTATAAATCTTTCAAAAACAATGTTCTGCTGTTCTTTTTTAATTCCTGTTCCTGTATCTTTCACAAAAAATTCAAGGTATTTGTTTTTCCTTTCATATCCAATTTCGATAGTGCCTTCACTGGTAAATTTGATTGCATTTTTAACAAGATTGGTAAGGATGGCATAATTTTTTTCTCGATCAGTTTGAATAATGGCTTCTTGAGAAGGTAAGGTTGTTTTTAAGAGTAGTTTTATTCCTTTTTTTTCTACTTCCGGTTTAAAAAATGAATAGATGTATTCGATTTGTTCATTGACATTTGTCCATGAATTTATAATTTCTGTCTGGCCAGATTCTACCTTTGAAATGTTAATAATATCGTTAATGATGTTGAGCATGCGTTCACCACTTTTTTCGATCACACCAATATATTTTTGTTGTTCCTCACCAGAAAGGAAAGGTTGTTTTAATAAATCGGCAAAACCAAGAATCCCATTCATGGGAGTACGGATTTCATGGCTCATATTTGCTAAAAAGGCAGACTTTAACCGGTCACTTTCTTCAGCCTTTTCTTTAGCCTTAACCAGTTCCATTTCAGCAAGTTTGCTTTCTGTAATGTCTTGGGTAAAACCGATAACTTTGATTGGAATTCCTTCATCGTCATATTCTACCCTTGCTTTTTCTTTCACCCATTTTATTTCTTCGTTTACAATAATTCTATGTGTCAGCTCGAGTGATTTATTTTTATTTCTGGATGCCCAATTCTCATCAACATATTTCCTGTCTTCAGGATGGATGCGGTTAAGGAATAAATCGTAAGTCATTTTTGTACCAATAGGAATACCGAAGATATTATAGTTCTCATCAGTCCAAACCAGTTTATTTTTTCGAATATCAAGTTCCCAGGTTCCAATTTTTCCCATTTCCTGAGAGGTGGAAAGATAATATTGGTTTTTTAGTAATTTATCTTCTGCCATTTTTCGTTCCGAAATATTACGGGCAGAAGTGTGCATATAGTAAATCTTATCAATACTAATGCGTTTGTTATTAAATTCTGAATCGACCTTTTCTCCGTTTTTCTTCTTAATGATTGATTCAGTTACAATATCTTCACCATCCATTATCTTTTTATGAAATTCCAAATACGCATGCAAATCTTGAGCTTCGTGCAAATCAGGGATTTTCATTTGCAATAATTCCTGTTCTGAAAACCCAGTCAACTCGCTTGCTGCCTGATTAACCATGATGAAATTTGAATCCGTATCAGAAATAAAAATAGCATCTCGCGAACCTTGAAAAATGGCTTTTTGCCAGGCATATAAATTAACAATTTTTTCTTCGCCTTGTTTTCGGCTGGTAATATCAAATGCAGATACAATGCCAGCCTGCTTACCTGTCCAATCAATTTCGCCATAAGTAAACTCCATCCATCGCTCTTCTCCGTTTTTGCGTACTATTTTTACTTCTAACTCATTAAGTAGTTTCTTTTTTCGCTTGATGATATGATCAAGATTGCGAACCTTTTTTTTGTAATCGGGGTGAACGAAATCTAAAAAGTTCATCTGAATCAATTCTATAGCGGAATACCCTGTATATTTTTCGGCAGCGGAATTGGCATAAACTATTTTACCTTCACTAAAAATAAAGATGCCGGCTGTTGTTGTATTAGAAAGGGTTCGTAAACGAAGTTCACTTTCTATGAGTGCCTTTTGAGCTTTTTTTCGTTGATCAATTTCTTGAGCCTGAGAAAGAGCTCCTCCTAAATGATTAGTTACCGCCGTTAATTCATGAATAAATGCATTTTCGAAAGGTTTCTTTCTCCCCAGAATAAGTCTGCCATAATTTTTTAAACAAAATGCATAATAGTAAAACTTTTGATGTAAAAGTTGGGCACATGGTTCTCCCTTTTTGCATTTCAGCGTTGAAAAAGATGTCTTAACCTTCAACCACTCTTCAGATTTACCTGCAACAAATGGGATTAATATTATTTCCTCCTGACCCTCTTCGGTATTTTTGAAAACACCCGCCAAAAAGCAATTGAGTTTTTTTAGATAAAGAGGGATACTCTTTTTTAGTATTAATTGTTCATCAATCTCGTCACCAATACTAAATACAAGCTCCAAAAATAATTCTGTTTGAATATTCTTTGCTACCATATTCCGAGAGCAATAGTCTTATTATATATTTCTAAAAATGATTCTCCTGAATTGGCTATTTCACCAATGCTTAACACTCCGTTGACATCACTGGTTTCTCCTAAAACTTCCAACTCTTGATTAAAAGCATCCTCCATAAATAGTACCCTTGAAATACAATCTATGCAAAATACTGATTTTACAACCTTTTCTTTTTCAAGCTTTGAAAAGGCAATCTCTCTTGCTTTTTTTGCTCCGGCTAAAAGTGAATCCATATTGCCATGAAGAATATTTATATATTCTCCTTCATTAACAATATCAACCAAATAAAGTGTATTTCCGGAAACCATAAAAGGATCTCTCACCACCATTTCAGCATCCATTTTTGCAATTCCTAATGGATAAGATTTTGCGATGTGAAAGAAGTTTTTATTTGTAAACGTTGTTCCTGAATGTAACTCAACAGTTTCTTTATACACTTCAAATGCTGGCCTCCAATTTATGCTTTCTATTTTATTTCTAAATGCTTTAGTAACTTTTAGTGATTTAGAAATAGGTTCCCATCCATGCGCAACACCCAATGTAATTTTTTTATTTGCCCAACCTATTACGGCAGCATTGCTATGTATACCATGATTATCGATAATATTTGGGAAAGGCTTGAAACTTAATGAACCAGCACCTCCCCCAATATAAGTTGGATTAATACCGAAAAAGTTGAATAGAGATTCGATAAACAATTCTTTGTTTTGGCTTAGCGCATCAACATAAACAAATAATGTGCTCGATGTATCAAATGAGTCTTTTTGTACGGTTGCAAGTTCATTTATAAATGTCTCCGAATCACGACTTAAATCAAATACTTGCGTTTTTAATTCAAATGATAACGGCAACAATAATACACCACTGATTTTGCGTTCTCCTAAGAAGATAATTTCGGGGAATATCCCTCCAATGATAGGCTTTTTGTGTTTTTTTAATAAAGATGAAAGGACTTTTTCTGAGTAGTGGTTTTTATCTGCCATTAAAAAAAGAACAGCTTTAGTTTTTACATCTAAGGCCAGTTCTTCTAAACGTTCGACTAATAAATCTAGATTATTAGGCTCCAAATAAATCGCATTCATTACCAAGCAATTAGTTTAGCCTTTCTTATACTCTCTTAATTAGTATTTGTTACGATCTAATGAAAATAGTTAAGTGATTTGTTTATGATTGTTTTTCGGAATCACTTTATTCACACAAAAATAGTTTTTGTCTAACTCGCTTTTCGTGTAGTAGTACGACGACGTTGTTGTTGATTATTATTTTTGTTTGTCGACCATGATTGTCTGTTACCTCTGGGCTTTCCTGCTGAACTTGCAGGTCGAGATTGAGTTTTGGGCTTTTGCTGCCTCCCGGGTCGTGGACTTGATTTGTCAGTTCCATCATCAGGAAAAGGATGATCTTTAACGACGGGAATAATTTGCCCGATCAGTTTTTGTATGTCTTTTAGGTATGCTTTTTCTTCCGTGTCACAAAAAGAAATGGCAATTCCACTAGCTCCGGCACGTCCGGTGCGGCCGATGCGATGCACATAAGTTTCAGGAATATTAGGCAGGTCAAAATTAATAACATGCGACATGTCATCAATATCAATACCTCTGGCTGCAATATCTGTGGCTACAAGCACTTTAGTTTTCCCTGCCTTAAAATTACTTAATGCTAATTGTCGTGCACTCTGCGATTTATTTCCATGTATTGCTTCAGCATTGATATTTGCCTTATCCAGCACTTTAACAATTTTATTTGCACCATGTTTTGTTCTTGAAAAAACAAGAACTGATTCAATGGGTTCAGTTTGAAGCAGATGAACTAATAGTTGAGGTTTCCCCTTTTTGCCGGTAAAATAAACAGCTTGTCTAACCTTTTCTGCTGTAGTTTGTTCTGGCTGTACACTCACTTTTGCAGGGTTTCCCAGTATCTTTTGTGAAAGTGCAACAATGTCTTTTGGCATGGTTGCCGAAAAGAATAATGATTGCCGTTTGACGGGCAATCTGGCAATAATTTTTTTAATATCGTGAATAAAACCCATGTCGAGCATGTGATCAGCTTCATCTAAAACGAAGTATTCAATGTGATTCAGGTTAATAAAGCCTTGATTCATTAGGTCGAGCAGACGTCCGGGAGTTGCAACCAGTACATCAACTCCTTGTTTTAATGCAGTAGTTTGGGCACCTTGTTTTACGCCGCCAAAAATAACGGTATTCTTAATTCCGGTGAATTTGCCATAAGTTGTAAAACTATCAGCGATTTGAATTGCTAATTCACGTGTAGGGGTTATTACCAGCGCTTTAATTTTACGCGAACCCTTTTGCTGTTGTCTATTATTTAGATAGAGGTGTTGCAATATGGGAGTAGCAAATGCTGCGGTTTTTCCTGTTCCTGTTTGAGCACATCCAAGTAAATCCTTTCCGCTAAGCAGAATTGGGATTGATTGTTCCTGAATGGGTGTTGGTTGAGTGTATCCTTCGGCACTAATGGCTTGAAGTATAGGGTCAATTAATTGTAATTCTTTAAATGTCATGTATTTTTTTAAGTGGCGGCAAAGGTAGGTTAATTGTTTGGATAAAGCTCGCTTTATCTTTTTGAAAATGAAGGATGTTGCGAATTCGACAAGAATTAGGGTAAAAGGTTTGTAATTAAAATACTCATTTCGGATGATTACTTTTTGGTCGATAAAAGCTATTAATCACAAGCGTTGAAATGCTTAGTATGACCGAGACTGTTATGACAGAAACCCCAATCCCATAATGATCTGCTACTATTCCGAAAACAAGTGCAATTAGAGCTGTCATAACTGTTCGAAGTAATGACTGTGCTGAGATAACTGAAGTTAATATTTTATTTGGCACTTCATCTGCTACAAACCCTGTTAAGATTGGTTTTCTAACATTCTCAATAATATAAATTCCAACAAAGAAAATAAGGGATAAGATCCATAAATTATACTTATAAAATATTCCGGAAAGGATTCCCAACGCAAACCCTAAAACTAATGTTACAAAGGAGATTTTATTTTTATTATTTGTTACAATTTTGGAGGAAAATCTTGATGCGATAGAGGTCAGCAGATAAATTAAAAAATAAATAATTCCGATAATAATTCCATTTTTCTTTTCAACCTCAAGTGTGACCATTAATGGGATGATTAATGCCACCTGAACCATTAAGGGCTGTATATAATCCTTTACGGCCTTAAGGTAAGCTGTGTGCAAAGCCGACGTATTGATTATTTTTAAAACATTGGGTTGTTTTAATACAAGAATGAATGATTTAATTGTTGAAATTAATCCTGTTTTAGTATTACTCTCAGAATTATTAACAGAGTGATTAAGCTCATTCGGATAGGAAATGATTAAAAATAAATTAAACAGATAGGGGATGATGGAGTACAGGAATATATTTTGATAGTCTCCACTGGAAAAAACAATTAATCCGGCTATTAACGAAGAAATGGCCGATCCAAATTGCGACCATGAACGGGTATGACCATAATAATTTATATTCTGATTTTGCCATCGATTCAACTTTAGATAATCCATGATCATTCCTTTGTGCGTTCCTGAGCGGAAGGCATCTCCAATTCCATATAAAACAAAAGCAATCATGAATAACCAAAAATCATTGGAGAGGTAAAAAACTGAAAAGGAGAAAATGTAGAGCAAAAGTGAACCAATCAGTGATTTTTTTCTACCATAAGTATCTGCAATAAGGCCGGAAGGAATTTCAAAAACGTTGATTACTATTTCTCTGACCGCATAGAGGATTCCAATTTCAGTGTACAATAATCCTTTGTCTAAAAAGAAAAGAATGAAAAATGCATCAAAAAACCTAAAATTCTTTAGGAAGCCATAAGCGCAGAATTTGTAATACTGTTTGTTTTTTATGAGGACATCCATTGCTAGTAACTCTCCTTAAAATTAAGATTAATACTTGCTTTACATTAAATAATATTAATAAATGTAACAAAACCTAATACGCTGCCCAGAATATTTCACTAGCCAATAAAAATAATTCCAATAGTAAATGAACACATTTTTCAAAAAATAGCAAATAAATATTTTTAATACTGAGAACTTATCTGCATTTTTGTTTTTTAGAGTCGAATTAACCTAATTGAAAGTTAAAAACTTATGCAAAATAAAAACACTTTTTTATGCTTAATTGCCATCTTGTTTTTGGGATGGACAACGGCAGGCATTTCTCAGTCACTGAATTCTGAAGGATGGAAACAATTTAGAGGGGAATACGGAAATGGTATTTCAAGTGAAAAATTAATTGAAAAAGATTGGAAGACGACCCAACCGGAACTTCTTTGGAAAAAGAATATCGGTTCAGGGTTTTCAGAACTTGTAGTTACTGAAAAAGTGGTTTATACCATGTATAGCGAAAAACTTGATAGTGTTTCCGGCTTTGAATATTTAGTGGCTTATGATGAAAAAACCGGCAACGAGAATTGGAGAATTATAGTAGATTCAATTTATATCGAAATTGACGGATGGGGCGATGGCCCAAGATCAACACCAACTATCGATGATGAAAATATATACTGCCTGAGCGGATTAGGAAAGTTTTCAGCACGAAGCAAAAAAGATGGTAAATTGATCTGGGAATTGGATTTTGTTAAGGACTTTGGTAGTGCGCAACCCAGATGGGGCTATGCAAGTTCCCCAAAACTTTTTGGTAATATGTTGATTATTGAAGTAGGTGGTAAAGAGGGGAAGGCATTTATGGCTTTTGATAAAAATACTGGCGATGTAGTTTGGCAACAAGGAAATGGAGTTGCGACTTATAACACACCTTTATTGGTAAATATTGAAGGTCAACAGCAAGCACTTTTTGTAAATGGAAGAACGCTTTATTCTTATAATCTGCAAGGTGATACCCTTTGGACATATCCTATGCATATCCCCGGGAATATTGTGATGCCTGTAATGATTGATCCAGATAAAGTATTTGTGTCCTATATTGGAAGCGGATTTTTTATTGCACAAATAAAAGATAATAAAGCAGAAGAGATCATGAAAGGGACGAGCATGAAAACTGATTTTACAACCAGTATTTATCATGATGGTTATATTTATGGTTTTCATGTTGCAGCTTTAAGATGTATTTCGGCAGAAACAGGAGAGGTTAAGTGGTCAAAAAGAGGTTTTGGTAAGGGAAGTTTTATTTTAGTTGATGGGAAATTAATCATTCTCTCGGATAAAGGTAAATTGGCCATTGCAAATGCCAGCCCTGAGGCCTATCAGGAATTAGGCGCTGTAGATGCCATTAGTGGCAGTATTACCTGGACAGCCCCATCTTACACCAATGGAAAAGTGTATGTTAGAAATCAAACCGAGATGGCTTGTTTCAAACTAAATTAAAATTCAAACCCTAAAACCTATATAAAATGAGATTCACAAAAAATCACCTTTTCATACTCATTCTTTCATTGAGTATTTCGGGATTGGTAAATGCCCAAAATGTTGAAGAAATTATTTCTAAACATATTGAAGCGCATGGTGGAGCAGAAAAATGGGATGCCATCAATACAATGGAAATCACTGCAAAGTTTACGGCCTTTAGCGAAGAAAATGATTGGTATGCAATAAAGACAAAAAATGGTTGTTATTATAGCGATTTACATATTGGACAGCATAAAGTAAAGGAGGCTTTTAATGGTGAGTGGGGCTGGACCATAGACCCATGGCATGAATTCACCTTTCCGCGTCGCTTAAATAAATATGAAGACAATGTGTTTTTACAAAAAGCTGATTTTTTCACACCATTTTATAAATACAAAGAAAAGGGTTTTAAGGTTGAATATTTAGGCGAAAAAAATGTAGATGGAATTGATACCTATGCCATAAAATTAACCAGACATGATGGCAAGTCAGAAACTTGGTACTTAAACAAAACAACATACCTGGAAGTTAAATCAACATCTGATTGGGTTGACTTTGGAATGAGAACTCCTGCTGAATCTTTTTTCGATGATTTCAGGGAAGTTGATGGTTTGATTATTCCTTTCTTTGTTGAGCGTATGTTTGGCCAGCGTGATCGAATGCTTGTAATCGATAAAGTTGTTTTTAACAAAGCTGTTGATAAAAAGATGTTTGAAATGCCTAAAAGCAATGAGATGCAAAAACTTGCTTTCATGGTCAGAGTTTGGGATGTTAAAACCGAAAAAATGTCAAGAGGAAATAGATTGAGTACGGTAGATAACACCGTAGTAAAAAGTGAATTTGAAGCGACCAATCTTTTAAAACAATTAATCTCAGTTGACGATTATTATGTTCAATCTATGAGGATGGAATATAGCTATCATGCTGACAGGAAAATATACCGTGTAACAGCTTTTAATGAATTCAGTTCAAACGCTGATTTTTACGAAGGCACTTTTACGGATGGTGTTTTTATAGCCGATAATAAAAAGGATGTTATTCCTGATTCGAATGGCCCCTATCTTCAATTAAAGATTTTTGATATTAAGGAAGAAACCTTTACCATGGAAATTAATAATTCGAGAGATAAGGGAGTAAGCTGGAATTTGTCATATAAATTGAGTTTTACTAAAAAGTAATTTTTAAAATGCCAATTATGTTGTTACCCTGGCTTCTTTAAAACTTACTAATCTATGCTTTTGTTCATCCCATAAGCGGTATTTCATTGATTGAATACTTGGCCAAAAGGTGAGAGGCTCTTTCTGAAAAATAGCATTTTCTTTTATGCATTTTTCAAGATTATAATTTGGAATTTTAGGACTTAGGTGGTGGAGATGATGAAACCCGATATTCCCGGAAAACCATTGTAGTATTTTTGGAAGTTTTAAATACGAGCTGCCCTCCATAGCAATTACTTTATAGTCCCAATTTTCAGTTCTCTCCCAAATTACATCTTTAAATTGATGTTGTACATAAAACAACCAAACGCCCGAAATTGATGCGATTAACAACACCGGCACCTGAATTAGTACAAAAGTTTTGAATCCGATAAGTAGTGAAATAAGAAATACAATCACTACCAGAGCTACAGTGGTTAAGTGCGTGTATAACTTTGAATAAAATGACTGTGTTTTTCCGGGAAACCTCATGGCAACAGTAAACAAAAAGAAAGGTGCAAGTATAAAAATCGTGATGGGATGACGATAAATTCGGTAATAAAGACGCTTGCCCGGAGAGTAATTATTGTATTCTTCAACGGTAACGGTTTTAACATCTCCAACTCCACGTTTATCTAAATTACCAACGGTTTGATGATGTATATGATGCTCGTGGTGCCATTTGTGATGAGGTGTAAAAACAAACATTCCGGTAAAAACACTCACAATGCGGCTTAGTAAAGGTGATTTAAAAAAGGAACCATGCCCACAATCATGAAAAATGATGAATATCCTTACCAGGAAACCAGCTGCGAGAACTGAGATAGCGAGAGTTAACCAATAAGAAATTTCAAGGCTGTAAATCATAACAATCCACAATCCTAAGTATGGAATTACAGAATTAATAATCTGCCACCAGCTTTTAGCTGCGCTGGGTTTGTTATATTTCCCAATAATTTTGATCCAATTCGACCAATCGTTTGTATGTTTTTTTTCGTTGTTCATTAATCATTCATTGAATGCAGTATTTCCAGATGGAAGTACGAAATATAAAATTACTGCAATTAATAGCTTGTTACAAACTATATATTGATGATTCTTTCAGTAAAAGATAAACTAATAAAGTTTTTCAGTTGGGTTTAATGAGTACTATTTTTGTAATTCACAGGAGATTCTGGTGGTATAGCCCAGAAGCGTGAGGGGATAATTGTAACTAATCTATTATTTGAAAGTGCCAACCTTAACAATAAAGGAGCGAACAATGTGTTCGCTCCAATGGGGGAGCCCTATCAAATAATTAAATCCTACACAACCGTTCTCCCGCATTTATCTTTACTGACCCTTGAATGTTGATTGCATAATGAATTCCTTTTCAATACTTATATCAAGTCGAATTGTTCTCGTTACTCCTGTAACAAAATTATAGGTTTGTTTGAAGTCTTTATGAAATGATGAGGTAGCTTTAATTTCATGAGAACCTGAAGGTACTGACCATGTTTCATTGTCTTCAGAATTTACTTTCCCGATATAGTTACCATCGAAATAAATTCTTACACTGGTGCTACAATCATTAATAATTTTAAGTTTTGAATCGCCTGAAATTGATTCAGCCTTTTCACAAGCCACACCAAGTATTATGATGAGAGTTGTAAGAATTGCTAACGCTTTAATTCGTTCCATATTTTTATGATTTGGTTGTAATTAGACAGTTAAGCTAGACTCATATTTGAAATAGAAACGCTGTGTTTTCATGCTAGGCTGGGCTGGAAGTTCGAGGAAGTAAAATTAGTGTGAAGAAAAGAAGTTGTCCGAGATAAGTGGCTTGAAAACAATGCCATACAAAATTACACAATTAAGGAGTGCTTGTCAAGCAACATTTCAGGATCACTTAAATAGTCAAAATATCTGTTTTTTGAGGGCTAAATTTTAACGATTAAAATTTCTTTAAGCGAAATAACCTTTGAAAACTGTAGAATTAAATTTGTAGATTTGAAACTTATTTAAAATGATTATAAATTAATTTGCACTTCATTTTTATTCAAAACGCAATAATGAATATAATTGAATGTGACATTTCGCAAAACAAACAAAATTAATATCGATATGAAAAAACCAAATAAAGTAAACTTTTATTACGCAATATTCCTCATTTTAATAGGGCTTTTCGGATTTTTTGCGCGTTACTCAACACAAGATGATATTCAAATTACTTCACTTATCCCGGCCTTTTTCGGATTTGTTTTCTTGTTTTTTACTAAAGGAATCAGACAAGAAAATTCAATAATCGCACACTTAGCTGTTGTGCTTACGCTAGTTCTTGCAGGAGTTGTTAGCTATATGTTTTTCAAAAACCTATCGACTGATTTTATTGGAACACGCAAATTTTTTATTTTCTTGATTACAGCACTGGTATCCTATGTCGTTTTGGGAATTTACGTGGCTGGTTTTATAGACAAGAAAAGAAATTCATAGCCGAATTTGATTCAAAGTCTTATGAAATTAATTGAAAGAAGTAAGGAGCCATGAAACTCAATTGATGTATTTTTGTGCAAAAATATTTATTTATGAGTCCAATACCTGCGAATTTGCAAGTCAGAAAATTTTATTTCAACGATACCTCATTTAATGTGTTAATGAAAAAACGCATCTATCATGTTTTGTTGATAGCAAGTGCGTATGATACTTTTATTCTGGAGGATGATGGTAGAATTGATGAGCAAATATTTAATGAATATGTGTCATTAAATTTAAGGTATCCTCCTCAATTTATTCAGGCTTCTTCGCAAGAGAAAGCTTTTGAATTACTCAAATCCGAAAATATTGACCTCATCATTACGATGCTGAGTGCCGAAAAAAGAGATACCTTCGATTTGGCTTCCAATATTAAAATCAAATATCCAAACATTCCCATTGTTGTATTAACTCCTTTTTCAAGAGAGGTATCACTAAAAATTGATCAGGCAGATTTGAGTGCTATTGACTACATTTTTAGCTGGCTGGGTAATGCAGATATATTATTGGCAATTATAAAGTTGATTGAGGATAAAATGAATGTTGAATCAGATGTTGAAAATATTGGAGTGCAAACCATCTTACTTGTCGAGGATTCGATTCGTTTTTATTCATCTTATTTGCCAAATATCTTCAAAATAATATTTAAGCAATCTAAAAAATTTATGACAGAGGGCTTAAATGAGCACCAGCAAATGTTACGCATGAGGGGTAGACCAAAAATATTGCTTGCTACTAACTACGAGGAAGCCATAGCATTTTATGACAAATACAAAAATAATATGTTGGGGATTATTTCCGATATGGCTTATAAACGAGAGGGTGTTTTAGACAAATCTGCGGGCATAAAATTATATGAGAAAGTGAAGAAGGATGATAAATACATGCCACTTCTTCTGCAATCATCGGATGAGAAAAACGCAAAATTAGCCAAGAAACTAAAGGTTGGATTTATCAATAAAAATTCAAAAACATTGTCGATTGAACTTAGAAATTTCATTCGAGAATATTTTGCATTTGGAGATTTTATATTTGTTGATCCGGATACAGGAAAGGAAATAGCAAGAGCAAATGATTTGAAAGCACTTCAAGAAATTATTTTTCCGATTCCGGATCGCTCCCTAGAATATCATGTTCAAAGAAATCACCTCTCAAAATGGATGCGTGCACGGGCTTTGTTTCCATTAGCAGAATTGATAATGGGGCTTAAATTAGAAGACTTTGATGATATAGATGCCATTAAACGATTTATTTTTGATGCTATCGGAAGTTTTAGATTGAATAAGGCAAGGGGAGTTATAGCAGAATTTTACAGAGACCGTTTTGATGAGTACTTAACTTTTACCAGAATTGGCGAGGGATCAATTGGTGGTAAAGCCCGAGGACTAGCTTTTTTAGATTCATTGATAAAAAGAAACCAATTATACGACAAGTATGATGGGATGGTAATCACAATTCCTAGAACCGTAGTTTTGGGTACCGATGTATTTGATGAATTTATGGAAGAAAATGACCTTCATAAAATTGCTTTATCAGATTTGAAGGATGAAGAAATTCTCAAGTATTTTATTGAGGCCAGACTTCCTTTCAGGATTCATGAAGATTTGTACACTTTCATCTCCTATATCAAAAGTCCAATTGCGATTCGTTCTTCCAGCTTGTTAGAGGACAGCCATTATCAGCCCTTTGCAGGGATATACTCTACTTACATGATTCCGAATGTGATGGATGATGATCGCATGATGATAAATCTACTCGGTGATGCCATAAAGAGCGTTTACGCTTCTGCCTTTTACAAAGATAGCAAATCATACATGACAGCCACTTCCAATGTCATTGATGAAGAGAAAATGGGAATTGTATTACAGGAAGTATGTGGGAAAAAATACGGAGATCGATTTTATCCTACAATTTCAGGAGTGGCACGCTCAATTAATTTTTACCCGATTGAACCTGAGAAACCCGAAGATGGCATTGTTAATATAGGTTTAGGTTTAGGGAAGCACATCGTGGATGGTGGCGAAAACTTAAGATTTTCTCCTAAGTTTCCTAAAAAAATACTACAAACAAGCAGCCCTGAAATGGCGTTACGGCAATCGCAAAAAACTTTTTTCGCACTGGATTTAAACCCTAAAAGTTTTAAACCTTCAATTGATGACAGTCATAATTTATTAAAATTAAGAATTTCAGAAGCTGAAAAAGACGGCTCGATCAGACATATTGCCTCAACATATGATTTTCAAAATGAAATGATCCGAGACGGGGTTAATTATGAGGGTAAGAAAATTATTACATTCTCAAGTATCTTAAAGCATGATACCTTTCCCTTAGCAAAGATTTTGAATGATGTGCTGAAAATAGGGCAAAGGGAAATGGGAAAACCTATCGAGATAGAATTTGCGGTTGAACTCAATCAAGCAAACGGAAAGCCTAAAATTTTTAACCTTCTTCAGATTAGACCTATCGTTGATAATGATCAGGGTATCCAGGATGATTTGAGTGTCATTAAACATGAGGAGGCAATTATTATTGCAAATTCTGCCCTTGGTAATGGTATCATTAAACATATTGTGGATTTCATTTATGTCAAACCGGAATCTTTTGATGCAACAAATAATCTGAAGATTGCAAGTGAAGTTGAGAAGTTAAATCAACAATTCATTAATGAAAACAAACATTATATACTGGTTGGGCCTGGAAGATGGGGTTCAAGTGATCCATGGCTTGGAATTCCTGTAAAATGGTCGCAAATTTCTGCTGCACGCGTCATCGTCGAGTCAGGGTTAAAAGATTATCAAATCGACCCAAGTCAGGGAACGCACTTTTTCCAGAATTTAACATCTTTCAGGGTTGGTTATTTCACCATTAATCCATTTCGAAATGATGGGTTTTATGATTTAGACTTTCTTGAAAATCAAGAAGCAGTTTTTGAAAATGAATACCTTCGTCACATCCGTTTTAAAACACCTGTTGTTGTTAAAATTGATGGCCGAAAAAATAAAGGGGTAATATTTAAATGTAGCAAGTCAAAGATAAAAGCATAAAAAAAGGCTCCGGATTCGGAGCCCTTTTTTATCATGTTAATAAATTACACTTGTATTTCTGTACCCAGGTAAATCTTTATACCAATCAGTGAATGTTGCACCACTACTTTCTGCCCATTCAGCAAAGTGGTAATATGCACCTAATATTATTTGTCTTTCAACAGGATAATCATACTGGGCAGGTATATTAATGGCCCAAGGCAAATTATTTTCTGTCATATAATATTTTGAAGGTGGATTTGTATCATCTTCAAAGGTTCCAAAATAGGATGGGTCATGTAAATCAGTTGGTGGATAATCTGGTAAATGAACTTCCATTCCCCTTACCTGACTAATAACGATAAAGGGATTAAAATTGCCTATATCCAGTTGACTATAAGATACTTCACCATCAACGAAATCAATTTCTAATACGATGGTAACTGGGGTGACAAAAGGTGCTGGATAATCTGTGTTAACCCCTATGCCGGCTCCAGGATGAGGCATTAGTCTAAATGGATCATCAAATACAATAAAGGTTGCTGCTGTTTGCCCCAGTTCTGTTCCATTTGCAGCCAAATTATAGATGGCTCCCGAGGCAAGGTCATAACCAGTTACGCTTGAAATATCATTTGGTGAAACACCAGGGAATGAGAATCCAAATCCATTATGAAGGTTTGCACCAAAAGCACTGATTACGAAAGTAGCTTCAACTTGTTTAACTTTCTCCTGTGCATTTTTTGTAATTTCAAAGTCATATGATATTACTAAGTCATTGATGTCGTAATCTCCTTTGCCTGGCCATAAATCTTCAAAGGCCAAAGTTCCTGCAAATGTTTCTGGATCCGGAGGATCTGGAGGGTTAACCGGTGGGTTATCTCCCGGGTTACAATCGTTTTCAGGGATAGTCCAATCACAGGCAAATTCTACATTCGGACCTTTGGTTCCATTATCCACCTCTATATTACCATCATCGTCGCAAATTTGAATGTACCCACTTATACTTGAACCACCGGTTAATTTGGTATCATCATCAACTTTAAATTTAGCTCCTAACTCATTTGGGCCAACAACTTCACCTGTAATTTGTAAATCTTCTGTTACAATTAAACTGAATTTGCCCATTACCATTGAGGTGTTGCCACTTCCGGTTATACTTGTCTTTTTATCAACTTCAAGATACCCATAATGATAAAATTTTGAATTCTGGTTGAAGTTTTGTTCCACGTAAATCTTACAAAAGTTTGTAAATGCTACATCCGGGTTTCCGGTATTATTGAAATGACCGTTTGGTCCGGTTACATTAATAGTTCCTTTGTTTACAGCAACTGCATTATTATTAAATTGTCCGTCTACATTTAAAACCCCTTCATTCAGAAAATCTTCTGATTGATTAATGATTTTTATTGTATTCATGGTTCCGTAATTTTCAAAAACTAAATCTGTGGCAATTGTGGATGCCCCGGTAGTTATATTGACCAATCCGAAATTATTGAAAACTGAGAGTTTATTGAATAGGATTTTATTAGCATCAACTTCACCAGTAGAGGAAATATAGAGTAGTCCCTTGTTCGTTCCTATTGCTGTTATTTGATTAGAAACAATCAACTTTCCTTTTACGTGTAGTGTGCCACCTTTAAATCTAACCTTAGCTACTGTGATTGTTGTTCCTGACTCAATACAATAAACATTTCCTGCATTGATATCAAGGTTAGTTACATTTTGAGTTACTGTTACATCGCATGTAAGGGTGGGTTCGGTTGCTTTTAAACTTGTAAAATTGGTGCTTTTCAAAGTGTTCCCTAATGTTGCTTTTATCAACCTGGTCTCTCCTTCAACGCTAACCACAATGCCGTCTGCTCCGTTACCGTACTCCAGCAAAACATGGGTTACGTAGGTTGGAATTGTGATTTTTGACTTTAAAACATTTGAGTTGTCTTCGGGATAACCATTAAAATAGGTGGTGTTTCTATCCAAAGACATTATTTTTGTAATTTGATGATTTCCTTCCATAGGGATGGTAATGTCAACATCCAGGGTTTTAATCATTTTCCAATCGAAAGTATCACTAATCGTCAATCCTGACATATCAGAGATCACGGTTTCTTTCGTTGGAATATTCACATCACTATTACTTTCTTCAGTTGTGTCAAATTTTTGACAGGCTGTTAAAAACAATAATGAGATGAGAATTACGGTGAATAATTTTTTCATGTCTTTATAATATTGATTCTTAAGTTCAGTTATGGTTAACTAAATCAATAGATCAAGCCATGTTCCAAGTTTAAAATGATCGCCTAATCATCACATAGACAGGCGATAAGATTTTGTTTGAAAATAACAGAAAGTCCCGAAATGGGAAATAATTCCTTTTCAAAGAATGTATTTATAGCAGATTAATTCGATAAACACATTCGAAATAATTAAGATTAAGAAAAGAAGAGGCGGTATTATTTATAGCTGCGGTAGTTCGCTATTATATTTCCATCAAGGTTAAAGTATAAAGATTGTAAATCAGCGGTCATACAAGAGTGTACCGGCAATACACCAATTACATCTCCAATTTTTATTGAATTAAAGAAGGAATCTGAGGCGTCAATTACTCCGTGTTCTTGAGAAACAGAAGATAGGTAGCAGTCAGGAATTGGCTCAGACCAGCCGTTTTCATTTAGTTGTACGATTAATCCAAAGATCTTTCGTCCATTTTTATCAATAAGAAATTCTTTTGATAGATGAACACCTCCACCGTAAATAATAACTGTTTTCCTATCTGAATGCTTGGCAACAACAGGGCATGCCATTACAACGGAAATATCATTGAAATTACATGAGCCCAATTGCTCTTGTACCAAATCATAAAAAATAAAATTACCGGGTCTGATCTCATCTGCGCCATCAAAGTTGTCCATCAAACTTACACCAGGAGTATCGCCAATGGAAATTAAGATAGGGCATTCTGCACTTTCAAATTGCTGTTTTAATTGAGAGAGTGTTTGAAGGGATAAAAGATGAATTTCTTCAATTTCATTAACCGATTTGGCTTTATAAGTATGTCCGTTATGGGCTAAAAATCCAAGTAAATTAAGTTTGCTTGATTGTTCAATCACTTCAATGATGGAACCAATAAGTGCAGTGTCATTTGGATCAACTCCTGTTCGGTGATAGCCGGTATCAATTTTAATAAAAATACCGACTGTTGATTTCAATTGTTTGGCTAAAAAATTGACCGTTTCTGTTGATTCAACCAATAGGTTAAGATTGATCCGTTTACCCAAGTAGTTGATTTTATCAATTTCTAGCCAGTTTACAGGGAAGGCAACCGTGATATCATCCCAGCCATCCGAAGCAAAATACGTGGCCATATCAAGCGAAGAAACGGTAATCTTATTTGTCCCCAATTCTCTATGCCATTTCCCTATTTCGATGGATTGATGTGTTTTAAAATGTGGACGAAAAACCATATCATGTTTGTTGGCTTTTTCAAGCA
This sequence comes from Bacteroidales bacterium, assembly GCA_963674935.2. Classification (GTDB taxonomy): domain Bacteria; phylum Bacteroidota; class Bacteroidia; order Bacteroidales. Next base: position 297,978 of record CAXXWZ010000002.1, on the reverse strand, counting down.
TTGCTGCAATTTTTTGCTTGCATTTATTTTCGTCAACAATTAGGCTTGGCTTAGAGATAGGGAAATTCATTGATATAATATTTAAATTTATGAGGTGATTTTCATCCAAAGGTAAAATAAAATATTTCAAAATATAATGATGAAATTCAGTATTTTTAAGCATTCAAAATACTTTACAATGAGAACAAACTTGATCTTAATCAGCATCATGTTAATCGTGATAACCTCATGCAAACAAGAAACCAAGCAATCATTAATTACCCAAAAAATTCAATACGATGTTTCCATTATCAGCCCAAATTCATCCTACGATCCCTGGATTCAAAACATTGAAGAAACTCCTCGAATAAAACTGGTTTCAGATATTTTGAATGCTGCTTATGAGGGCAGGGTGGCAGCTTATGATTATTTCAACAATCCTTTAAGTGTAGAGGAAGTTAAAAGTATCGGTACTGATACCATTTATCGAACACTCACACGAAATACGCCCCCTTATGCTGAATATGATACCGTGATTGTTTCTAAAATTGAAATTACTGACATCGTTAAAATTCGATTTCTTGAAGAATGGTACATGGATGAGCAAAATATGGTTATTGAAAAAGTAGTGTTAGGCATAGCTCCGGTGATTGATAAATTCGATGCAGCAGGTAATTTCATTGGTTTGCAACCCCTATTTTGGATTTATAAAGAAGGAATAGATGCCCTGTAGAATGAATAGCTAAAATTCATATTTAAGAAAGACGTATTTTTGCAATCTTTTAAAATTTATGGAAGTTCAATATTATACTTTACAGAATGGGATTCGTTTGGTGCATCGCCACAATGAACGAGCGATTGCTCATTGTGGGCTCATCGTAAATGCGGGTTCGAGGGATGAAAACGAAACTCAAAATGGCATTGCTCATTTTATTGAGCATGTAATTTTTAAAGGGACCACAAAGCGAAAAGCCTATCACATCCTTAGTCGACTAGAGAATGTTGGCGGCGATTTAAATGCGTTTACCACCAAAGAAGAAACCTGTATTTATGCTTCCTTTTTGAATGCACACTACGAAAGAACATTAGAACTGTTTTCTGATATTTTATTTAATTCAGTTTTTCCTGAAAAAGAAATCAATCGTGAAAAGGACATTGTTTTGGATGAAATTAATTCATACAAAGACAGTCCGGCCGAACAAATTTTTGATGATTTTGAAGAGCAGTTGTACGGTGGACATCCTTTCGCCAGAAATATTTTAGGAACACCCAAAACGGTAAAAAGTTTCAAAAAATCTGATATCCTTAAGTTTATCTCTCAAAATTATCATACCGATCAAATGGTGATAAGCTCTGTCGGTAACATTGAATTTGAAGCGCTGATTAAACTGGCAAATAAATATTTTGGAATAATTCAGCCTAATTTGAGACTTACTTCCAGAGAAAAATTTATACAATACAAACCTTCAAATAATCTTGTCGACAGGAAAAATCATCTTGCGCATAGTATCATTGGTAATATGGCTTATGCAGTTGAAGATGAAAAACGGCTTGGATTAGTATTATTAAATAATTTACTCGGAGGCCCGGGTTTAAACTCAAAATTAAACTTAGCCTTGCGTGAGCGACATGGGTATGCTTACGATATTGAATCGAGTTATCAGGCTTATTCCGATACCGGCGTTTTTTGTATTTATTTTGGAACCGATCCCGAAAACCTAAAAAAGGCAACGTCAATTGTCCAAAAAGAATTGAAAAATTTGAGAGATAAAAAGCTGGGTGTTTTACAGCTAAGTCGTGCAAAAACCCAAATTATTGGGCAATTAGCCATCGCCTTAGAATCTAATTTAAGTGAGATGTTATCGAACGGCCGACGCTTTTTACAAGTAAGTAAAATTGAATCGGTTCAAGAAATAATTAAATCAATTAATGATCTCACAACTGAGCAATTACTTGAAATTTCAAACGAAATTTTCGACCCAACACAATTGAGTACATTAATTTACAAGGGGAAATAATACCGATTATTATTTTAAATGTCCCTTTAATTCACTTCGTTCTTAAAGAAACAAAAAAAATATATCGGCATTAAGCATAGTATAATAAACGGGAACATTAAACTTTAATTTTCATAAAATGATAAAAAAGGATCTTCAAGAATACGCAGAAAATCATACCAGTCCTGAAGATGAGGTTTTATATCAGCTTAATCGCGAAACGCATTTAAAAACCATTCATCCACGAATGATTTCCGGGCATTTGCAGGGTAAGTTTTTAGAGATGGTTAGTCAGATGATTAAACCCACTCAAATTTTAGAAATTGGAACATTCACGGGCTATTCTGCCATTTGCCTTTCAAAAGGATTAACCATTGATGGATGCATTCATACCATCGAAAAATCTCAGGAACTGAAAAGCATAGCCATAAAAGCCTTTACCAAAGCCGGTATCGAAAATCAAATTAGTTATTATACCGGTGATGCCATGGATATTATTCCGAAAATAAATGAAAAATTTGATCTCATTTTTATAGATGCCGATAAAGATAACTACCTCAATTATTATAAGCTGGTTTTTGATAAATTGAAATCCGGCGGATTTATTTTGGCCGATAATGCGCTCTGGTCGGGCAAAGTAATTGAAAAAACTGCTGCTTCTGATAAAGACACCAAAGGCTTGGTTGCTTTTAATGATTTTGTGCAGCAGGATGATCGGGTTGAAAACGTGCTACTCCCCTTAAGAGATGGGATTATGGTAGTGAGGAAGAAATAAAGGTTTTACTTCATAACCTTTAGTCAGTTCGAGTTTGTCGAGAACTATTTAATCAAACAACATTGGCATTAGTTGTGCGAAGTTTAAAACTTCGCACCACATTTTAACTACAATTTAGGGGCGAAACTTATTCTGTTCTTTTGTATCAAGACAAAAGAACAGATAAAAGTCTGTGTTAAAGCATCATGTTCTTTTCTTTGCTTCTCCACCCCTCGACATAGCTCGGGGCGAGCTTCAACCGAACCAAAAGACCTGCCTGCCGCAGGCAGGAAAGACACTTTTTCAAAGGTATTTTTTGAGGCAAGCTCAAAAACCATATTTATTATTTTAAATTTCTTACAAGGATTCAGAAATTTTTAACGAAGAATAAATATTATACTGCTGAAAAAGGAAAAATTGGTTATAAATGATTGCAATGCGCGCTGGCCTGAAAAAACGGCGGGCAGGCACTGGCTTGTGTGCAGGGAGCATCGTTTTTTCATGTTTTTTGGTTCTTTTTTCGAAAAAAGAACATCATAAAGTCAAAGTTAAAAAAGTAATATGTTTATTTTCTTTGTATGTCCACTGAGATGCTCGTGCTGAGTTATCCGAAGTATATCGAAATGCCGCAATAGATTTTGTCCCCTGCATTTTCTTAAAATGAACTTTTATCCATATATAGCTCTAAAACAAAATATATGTAACAAATAGCTAATCAGGCCAATAGGCATGTGTTTAACATTTGTTAGCAAAAAGTATATGTGACATTTTATTTAAGATAGGAATAAAGTGTATAAAGCCGGCAATTAAATTTATCTCAAACTAAGTTTAAATGTTCTATTAATGTCAACTCTTTTTCCTCCAGAAATAATTAAAAACTCAACACAGCAGCATTTTGTTGATAATCAGACAAAAAGTAAAATCATATACTTTATTGTAATTATTGTAATTCTAAGTGCCTTTGCGTCATTGCCATTTATTAATATCGATATTACTAACCAAAACAGAGGAATCATTCGATCAGCTTATGAAAACAACCGCTTACAACTAGTGGTGAATGGTGAAATCGAAACTATTTCGATTAGTGAAAACAAAATGGTTCAAAAAGGGGATACCTTAATTAAAATTAAAACGGACAAAATCGACGAGCAGATTTTAGCATTAAAGCAAAAAACATTTGAAAATAATCGTTTTGTAGAAGACTTAAGCAGTTTGCTTTCGAGTCAGTTTAAAAAACTGGAAACGGCAATTTATTTAACCGAATACAACCAATTTCTCTCAAAAGTTAGAGAACAAGAAACACAAATTATTCAGTTAGAAAAAGAATACATTACTTCAAAGCAATTGTTTGAAGAAGACATCATTCCCAAAATGGAGTTTCTCAGAGTAAAGAACAGCTATGATGTTGCACTTAGCCAGTTGGCGTTTACAAAAGAGCAATACCTTAATAAATGGCAAGTTGAACAAACCCGCTTAAAATTAGAAAAATTAGATTTGATAAATTCAATAAGTCAGTTAGAAAAAGAGAAAAAACATCATAACCTTATTGCACCAATTTCTGGAACCATTAGTCAGTTCTCTGGTTTGCAAACTGGGAGTTTTATCACTGCGGGGCAAACAATTGCTTTTATTTCTCCAAATCAGGATTTAATAGTTGAGTGTTACATTTCACCTTCTGATATCGGATTTATAAAAGAAGAACAAGAAATTGTGTTTCAACTTGATGCTTTTAATTATAACCAATGGGGGCTAGCCCATGGAAAGGTAAAGGATATCTCAAAAGACATTTCTGTGATTAATGAAAAGGCTGTTTTTAGAGTTCGTTGTTCAATTGACGAAAGTTATTTACAATTAAAAAACGGATTTAAAGGCCACATTAAAAAAGGGATGACAGTCACAGGTAGGTTTTACTTAACAGAACGAAATCTGTGGCAATTACTTTTCGATAAGGTTGATAATTGGATGAATCCAAAAATATTAGAACAAAGTTGAGATGGGGATTAAAATTAAACAACGAGATATTACCGATTGTGGTGCAGCTTGCATGGCTTCTGTTGCTGCAAATTATAAGTTGAAACTACCTGTTTCCAGAATTCGTCAAATTGCCGGAACCGACAAAAAAGGAACCAATGTATTAGGCTTGATTAAAGCAGCAGAAAAATTAGGCTTCACTGCAAAAGGAGTTAAAGGTGGGACTGATGCCTTGCCTAAAATTCCATTGCCTGCCATTGCCCATGTTATTGTTAATAAAGTGTTGGCACATTATGTCGTCATTTATTCAGTAAAAGGTGACAAAATTGAGTATATGGATCCAGTTGATGGGCAACTCCATAAAAAGCCAATTGTTGAGTTTGAAGAAATGTGGACAGGCGTTTTGGTTTTATTAATCCCAAGCGAAAACTTTATTGCTAAAAATGATAAAGTATCTAATTTTAGCCGTTTTATCTATTTGTTAAAACCTCATAAAAGTGTTTTGACTCAATCCTTATTCGGAGCCATTATTTATACGGTACTTGGTCTGTCAACAGCAATTTATATTCAAAAAATTACCGACAACGTATTGGTTAATGGAAATACCAAACTGCTCAATTTACTAAGTCTGGGGATGATAATTATTTTGCTTCTTCAAATTTTTATCAGTGCTGCCAAGAGTGTCTTTATGTTAAAAACAGGACAAAAAATTGATGCCCAACTAATCCTCGGTTACTACAAACATTTATTGAAACTTCCACAACAATTTTTCGATACCATGCGTGTGGGAGAAATTGTTTCGAGGATTAATGATGCTGTAAAGATCAGGGCATTTATTAATGATACCATCATTTCCCTAATCGTAAATGTTTTCATCGTTTTCTTTTCGTTTTCGCTGATGTTTATTTACAGCTGGAAACTTGCCTTCATCATGGCAGCCATTGTGCCGCTTTATGCAATTATTTATTTCATAACAAACAAATTAAATAAAAAGAGAGAACGGAAACTGATGGAAAATGCAGCTGAACTGGAAAGTCAACTGGTTGAGTCTTTGAATTCGGTGAGAACCATTAAACAATTTGGGATTGAGGAATTTGCAAATATAAAGACCGAAACAAGATTTATCAAATTATTACGAACTGTTTACAAATCAGGAATAAATAGTCTTTTTACCGGAACGAGTACAGAGTTTTTAAGCAGGATTTTTACCATTATTTTGCTTTGGTCAGGTTCATACTTTGTAATTAACCAGGAAATCTCACCCGGCGAACTTTTATCATTTTATGCCATTATCGGATATTTTACTTCTCCTGCAGCAGGATTAATTGGCATGAATAAAGTAATCCAGAATGCACTAATTGCAGCCGACCGATTATTTGAGATCATGGATTTGGAACGTGAATCGGAAGAAAACAAGATTGAAATAAGAAAAGAACTCATTGGCGATATTGTGTTTAAAAACATAGTATTTAGTTATGGAACCAGAGTGGATGTTTTTGATAATTTTAACCTTCAAATAAAAAAAGGAGAGCTCACCGCTATTATTGGAGAAAGTGGATCGGGCAAAACAACCCTGGCTTCTTTGTTGTTAAAACTTTACCCCATCAGCTCAGGCAAAGTATTCATTGGCGATCATAATATCGATTATTTTACCAATTACAGTTTGCGGCAAATCATAAGTAGTGTACCTCAACAATTAAACTTGTTTGCTGGTAATGTGACTGAAAATATTGCATTGGGCGAGTTTAACCCGGACATGGAACACATCCTTGAAATTTGCAAAACCTTGGGTATGATAGATTTTATTGAAAAACTCCCAGCAGGTTTTAATACTTATATCGGCGAGAATGGTGCCACTTTATCAGGCGGACAAAAACAACGTTTGGCAATTGCCAGGGCACTTTATAAAAATCCTGAAATTTTAATACTTGATGAGGCTACCTCTTCGCTGGATTCCGAATCAGAATCCCATGTTCAACAAACCATACAAAAATTAAAAGAAGAAGGGAAAACCATTTTAATTATTGCGCATCGTTTAAGTACTGTTGTGAATGCAGATAAGATAGTTGTACTGGAAAATGGGAAACTAATTGAAGAAGGAAACCATGATGAATTATACAAAAAGAGGACAAAATATTATGAATTATGGCAAAGACAATTCCCTGTTAAACTAGAAACTAAAACTGAACCTATTACCAACCAATAAAATAACTAGCTATGAACTTTATAAAGCAGATTGAACGAATAAAGCGGGTGGATACATTCATTAGACATAAAGCAACCGGTGACCCTGAAGAATTCTCAACAAAGCTGTGTATAAGCAAAAGACAACTATTCAGGATTATTGAAGAGCTAAAAGATTATGGAGCCCCGATTGAATATGACCGATCGTTAAAAACATTTTACTATAAGGATGAAAACTTTAAAATGAGGGTAAATTTTAGCATGCAATTTATTACCGAACAGGATAAAAGAGAGATTAATGGGGGTTTTGTTGCAAGAAAAATCTTTCCGTGCCATTTTTTGGCACGGAACAACAATATATTAGCCCTTACAATATAAGCGCTTAAATTATTGTTGGAGAAATCGGCTTCCAATTTAAAGGCCGAATAATAATAAATTTACAAAACATGAAAAATTTAGAAATGTATGGTGTTCAGGAAATGAATGCCACAGAAATGAAAGGCACAGATGGTGGAATTTGGGGGTTCATTGTAGCTGGCATAATGATAGCTGCTCTCCTAATAACTGCATTTGATTAAAACTAAATCTTTAAAATTTATATTTATGAAAAACTTAAAAGAAATGTCTCTTGTAGAACTGGACAAAAATGAATTATCAGAAATTAATGGTGGTGGAATTTTTGGTGCATTAGTCTTACTAGGAGCTTTACTTGCTGGAGCTATTGTAGGTGTATTAATTGCACTCGAAATAAAATCTTAAATTGGTATATTATGGAAAAAAACATTCACAATTCAAATTTAAAAATCTTATCAGATAATGAATTAAAAGAAATTAATGGAGGTGGATTTTGGGTAGCTTTCGCTATTTTCTTCTTAATAGGTGTTGCAATTGGATTAAATGCAGAACCATAGAGTTCTATTCCTCATTTTTTATCAAAAACAATAAGATATCTAAAACATGATCATTAATTGGTTATGTTTTAGTGTCTTATAAATACTTAATTAAGAAAAAACACTAAATTATATTTAGTAAATTTAGTGAAAATAATGGATTATGCGAATGGCAATTTATCAAGTGAATACCATACGAGGTAAGTATAACTTGAGATTTAGATTTATTTTTATGTTAATTTGGATATCAATCTTATCATTTTCGCAATCCTTAAATAATATTAATATCTCAATTATTGATTATAAAACTAAAGATCCTATCCCTTTTTCAACAATACATTTATTTCACAATCAAAATATTGGCTGGGTTTCAAACTTGCAGGGTATAGTTCAAATAAAAAATGATCAATTTACTGATATAAAAAACGATACTTTAATCGTAAAATCGTTAGGCTATTTTCAAAAAGTGATGGATTTCAAACAACTTGAAAAGGACAATTATAAAGTCCATCTTAAAGCTCAGGAATTTAAATTGTCAGAAGTAATTATAAAGCCATCGGAAGATTTGGCGATAAAACTTATTAAAAAAAACGATAGTAAATCGAAAACAAAATTCACCTGCTTCAATAAATTATTTTAGCTGCGAAAAGTATAATAAAACAACCATCGATTTTGTACCAAATAAAAATTATCTTTCCGAAAAAAAATATGAATATTTTAAACTAGATCAACAAAAGAAACACCTGCTGATCTCTGAAAAATATTCGAATAATAAATTTGAGCGAGGAGAAATGACCAATGAATCGATTTCATCTTATCGGCTTTCTGGTTTTCGCAATCCTAAAATCGAAAGTGTTACTACTCAAATTCAGCCCTTTCATTTTTATGATCCCATCATCACTTTGTTAGAAAATACTTACATCAATCCCATAAGTAAATCCGGGCTTTCAAATTATGGCTATCAAATTAGTGATACCATTTACAAAGAAAGAGACACTTTAATTGCCATTGAGTATTTCCCAAAATCAATAAACAAATCACTTTTGAAGGGTATTTTACATATTTCACTAAAAAATTATGCCATTGCAGGTGTTACTGCCGAACCAGTGATTCAAGATTTACTAAACCTTAAGATTGAGCAGGAATACTATCAGGAAAATAATCGCTACTTACCTTCTAAGTTGAATTACGTTTTGCATTTTAAAAAATATCCGAGTAAAAAGTATGGCTTGAAAATGGAAAGTTATACCCATGTTAAGAACTATCAATTTAATGAATCGAATGTTCATCAGCTTCCATCAACTCAAAAAGAGCTTATGCTAATGGATGATTTGCGTTCTTTCAAGCTAAATGAAAAAGAACAATTCACCTATAAGTGGATAGATAGCATTGGCTTGGCTAAGAATTTTGACGGGAAATTAAATTTTATTAATAAGCTATCTCAAGGGAAAATTCCTTTTAAAATCATTGATTTTGACCTGACCCAAATGCAATATAATTTACATGAAAAAAATAGAATTGGCATCGGATTCACTACTAACGAACGTATTTCAAAAAGATTTTCTGTTGGAGCGTACTTTGCTTATGGAACCAGAGATAAAAAAGAAAAATTTGGTACTGAACTGAAATACAAATTGACCAAACAAAAAATTGAATTTTTTGCAAGCTATAAAAATGATTTGGTAGAAAGTGGTGCTGCTTCTATCCAAACTTATGTTAAACCAGACTATTGGAGAAGCATGATGCGCGATAGTTTGAATAGTATTGAATCGCTGAGTTTCTCCGTCGAAAAGACTTATAAAAATTCTTTGCTCATGTTGGGTATTAATAAAGAACGCATTCAGGATTTTAATGTTCCGATGAGCAATTTTAATTTTACAGAAATTTATGTTTCGGCAAAATTGAATTTTAATAAAGCAGAACAAAAATTTTACGAACCCAATAATTTTTCGTTTAAATATCCCATTTTTTGCGTTTCTTATGTGCGAGGAATTGATAAGTGGGAAAGTGATTTTTCTTATTCCAAATTAGAATTTTCTGTTGATTACAATTATTTTATCGAACGGCTCGGAAAGCAATCCATTTTTATTACCTACAAAAAACTTTGGGGAAATGAAGATTTGCCTGAATTTAAAATGTTTACAGGTTATGGAGCCTATTCTAAATCATTACCCCTTTTCGCACAAAACTATTTTCAAACCATGCTTCCTTATGAGTTTACACATACAGAATCTATCATCCTTCATTTTAAACATTCGTTTTTAAAACCTTTATTTTATAGTAAGATCTCCGGAACCAAAAATTTCGCTTATTCAATCTGTTGGTTGGGGAAATAACAATCTTAATAAAACCAAACAATTTAGAACCTTCAATAAAGGCTATTTTGAAAGTGGCTTAAGCATTGAAAATATTGTAAAACTTAATTACGTCAACTTTGCTTATATTGGTTTAGGTGCAGGAGCTTTTGTAGCTTATGGAAATCATGTTTCGCAAAACATGGCAGATAATATTGTTTTTAAGATTAATCTATCTGTTGTTTTTTAATCAGTAACTATAGCTAAGAACAACACCCTCTTGAGAGAATATTGTCATTAATGGATTAAAATTTCATCTCAGAAAATAGATTAAAAATGATAAAACTCATAATAAATATAAAATGACAAAAACCCTTATCTCTAATTTTCTTGACAAGTTTGACTACAGGTACGTTGAACATGAGAAAGCTTTTATTGTGAAGCTTGACTTTTCATTACAAATGATAATTGACTTAACTGACCCGAATAAAATTAAAATTGAGAGCCATCTGAAAGGAAGTAATTTTTTAACCTGGCCAATAAGTATGAGCCTAAAAAACTCAATGATTTATAATTTTATAGGATTTATTGTTTGTGCTATTCTCTTCATATTCCTTAGAAATGAATACAATACTTATATTCTTACCATACTATTTGTAGGTGCAATTTTTCTGGTTTTGTTTTGGTTAATTTATTACGTCACCATAGCGGAAAGCTTTAAAAGGCAAATTATTGATTTGGTAAAATAAGCGTTTGCTTGAAAAGAACTGGTTTAAACCAATTGTCTTTCTCTGTTGGCAATTGTCATTCCAGTAGCGGAGCGAAATGCCGGAATCTAATCAAGAGATTCCTGCATTTGCAGGAATGACAGTGATGCAAAATGTCATCTCGAACGAATTAAGAGATCTCTTTGTAGAGTTACTGCTTTAAGTTTGAGATTTCTCTTCCGACAAGCCGGAATTCGAAATGACAAAAATCACTCCTTGAAATGCTCTAAAAAAACTCAGCACAAGTACCCTTCGATACATCCCGACCTTGGTCGGCATACTCAGGGTACGGAAATAGTAGGGCATTGAGTGGTCCCGCCAAAGGCGGGATTGTATCGAAATGCCCGATAGAATTATTAAAACGAAGTATTAATTGTAAAAGTAAAGCCGGTTGCTTCGGGCACTACCCTGCAAATTCCACCTAAACAAAGCAATCCACCACGCTGTCGGCCATAACTTAAACTGAACCTTGTTTTGCCTTTTGAATAATTACCGCCAAAATTATAGAAGTGCTTTTTGTCGGTGGTATTGTCGTTTCCGTAGTTGTACATGTCGGAAGCAAACACCGAAAAGCGTGAAGAAAAGTTGTACTCGTAAGTGGCGGCCATCCAGTTTTTCTTATCATCTTTGGTCCATAAATGTTGTGCAATCAATTTCATCGATTTACCGGAATTCAATTTTAAAATTGTTTCAGCAGCAAGCACGTTAAAGTTTACCCTCACCAACAGTTTCTTCAATATATTTTTTATTGTAAAATGAATTGATGAATGTAAAAGTGGAAGAAGTTTTGCGCGACCATTTTTTCTTAACCTCCACATTCAAATCCTGGAAATATTTCTTACCAAATGCTAAATATTCTGATTCATAACTTCTGTTTATCAAATCAAAATCTGCTTTCAAACCATGCCATCTCGAAAAATTGAACGCCAGTTTGGTTCCGTACTTTCCACCCAAAGCGCTTCCTTTTTTTTATTTGATAAAACACATCAATTTGAAAACCTATTTCACCCGCCTTAGCCAGTGGGTTAAAACTAAGATTGGATTGGGTTTGATAAATGTAAATATTTGCAAGGCTGTATTCATGTTGTTTTGTAAGACTGGGGAGGTAATTGATGATGGAACGATTGTAAACATTTCCGGCATCATTTCTGTCGGAATAAAAGTTCATGTTTTCCAACCTTCTGAAAGTGGCGTTAATGCCAAATCCGAATTTTGAATAACCCATATTCAACAGTAAAGCATTTCCTTTAAATAATTTATCGGGCATGATTTGCCCCAATTCAACCAGCAAATCTTTACTTTTCTGTACAATTTCAAAGTCGGAGTAAAAACCCCCTTTATTATATTTCACGCTACCAGAAATGGAATGGGTCATTTCATTATTGCTATTAATTTGTTCCAGTGCTTGTTTACGCCCAACATAACTTATCCCCATATTTAACCCGTAGTTATTCTGACCAAGAATTTCATTCAAACCAATTTCCAGGTTCAATGCTGAAATGCTTCCATCGTTAAGCTCGAACCCCGATCTTTGATTTCCATAAATTCCGGTAAGCGAAACAGAGGTAAATGGGGTAAATTTCACACGTCCTCCTCTTATCGAATTATTCAGTCCGAGTTGTCGGTCTTCCCAAAGCCGAAGAATTAAACCACTTCCAAATTGCTCATAAAAATACCCGGCTGTAATATCAAATGTTTTTGTTTGATAATTAAGATGAAAAGTTGCCAAGCCCAGCGCTTTATTCAATTTCGGATCGTAATTTAAAAGTGCAGCGGGGGCATAGCTTTCAAATTGAATGCCGGCACTAAAATTTTCATATCTATAATCAAGTTTTAAAAAATTGTTTGATCTTAAATATTCTTCAAAATCTGTATCAAATTGATTTTTATCTTTTGAATACCACTGAATATTGGATTCAAAACCACCTGTTAGGTAACCCTTTTTTTGTGAAAAGGAAAATAATGGAAGAATGAGGATTAAAAAGAAGAATAATTTTTTCATATCGGCCATTATTTCTCTTTCGAGTATTTTTTTAACACTTCAAAAATTTCATCTTCTTGCCCGGGTGCATAACCCGAATGCTGGTAAACAATTTCTCCATCATCTAGTATCAAAACATAGGGAACGCTTCCAATATTTAAACTCCGTTTGAGTTCCTGATTGGTATCAAATAAAACTTCGTATTCCCAGCCTTTGCCATTCACCATCGGAATTACGCGCGAAACAGTTCTTGAGTCATCAGTTGCAACAGCAATTAACTGCACCCCAAGTTCATCTTGCCAATCTTCGTAAACATCATTTATTTCATCAAGTTCGTTAATGCATGAAACACACCAACTGGCCCAAAAACTAACCACGAACAAACCTTCATTGGTTAGTTTTTCAACATTAACTTCTTCGCCCAAAAGATTTTTTAATGTGATAGACGGGATGCTTTTTTGCGCATTTAGATTGAATGAAATACCAATCAGAATTATAAGGATGAATTTTTGCATCATTTAAAATTAAGGAATGAAGTTAATAGTCGTTTTTAGTTATCTTTTCCTAATCGTCACTCAAAACAAAGATATTATTTAATAATTTACAGTTTAAAGATTTATCACTTTAATGTATCTTTGGTGCTCTAAGTTTTACTAAAAATATGCGGAAAATGAAAAGCAGAATCCTCAGCCTAACTTCATTTGTATTATTATTCTCAATGTTTTCTTGTTCAGATAAACCAGCTGAGCAAATTGCAACTTCAATTACCATTTCCGCGTCTGAAAGCCAAATTAATTTAGGCGGCACATTTGTTTTTACAGTAAAAGATAATTTGGGTAAAACACTTCAATCCAGTGTCATTATTTATGTTAACAATGTAGCTATTTCGGGGTTCACTTTTCAACCTGCAACAGAAGGAGGTTTTTCGGTTAATGCAAAATCCAATGGTTTAACAAGTAATACATTAACATTAGGAGTTGCGAAATTGCCTCCAACTGCTGTTAGTTTAACTTTAAGTAAAAAAACGCTGTCTTTAGGTCAATCGGTAAGTTTTACGGTGAACGATAATTATGGGGCGGATGTAACCTCTCAGTCGGAAATTTATATCAATGATTCAAAAATTACAGGAGACCATTATACCCCGACTCAAATGGGAGCCTTTGAAGCTTATGCCATGTTTGGACAGTTAGAATCAGATAAAATGACCTTTACTGTTCATCGGTTTGTGCAGAAGGTATTGATTGAAGATTATACCGGAACCTGGTGCGGATACTGCCCAAGGGTATTAAATGCGCTTGAAATGGTTCATGCCGAAACGGATGATGTCATTCCGGTTGCCATTCATTCAGGAACTACAGATCCTTTTGATTTTAGCGGTAAAGATATTCTTTTGAATACTTTTAATATAACAGGATATCCAACTTCATTTATAAATAGAGCGGAGACATGGGGTTTCCCCGAGAATTCGCCACCGGGTGTAAATCAGGTCTTAACTAAATTAAACACTGTGGCAACAATTGGTCTCAGAATCACTTCAAATTCAAATAACGGGATTTTAAATATTGGGATTGATATTGAATTTGGGATAGATTATTCCAATGCAAAATTGGTGGTTTATTTATTGGAAGACAAACTGAATGCAACTCAGGCAAATTATTACGAAGAACTTTATGGAGGATACAGTTCGTTGGTGAATTTTGAGCATAATCATGTGCTTCGTCATTGCCTCACTAATTTGCTTGGCGATGACATTCCTTCAAGCGAATCGAAAGAGAATGGCATTTATCAGAAATCATTTACCTTCACCACGGCCGATTCCGACATAAGTAATTCGGCAAATGTCCGGATCGTTGCTTTTGTTGTTGACGGTGATAGTGGGAATGTCATTAATGTAAATGAAACAGCCGTGAATAGCATAGTGATGTTTTAATAAACTTCATTTTAAGGAAATGAGATAGAGCACCCTGAGTTTTCTACGAAGCAGAATGTATCGAAGGGTGCTTTAATGAAAGATGGACGTTTCGATAAATCCCGCCTCTGGCGGGACACTCAACGTCCCGCATAACAATAATAAAAAAAGGCCTCACGATGTGGGGCCTTTTTGCAAGTAGTAATTAAGGGTTTAATAAATTAACCCTCCTTCACGTAAAGTTTCGGAGGATCATACTTTGAATTTATAATTGATTGCGGCCAATTCTTCATTGGCTTTAACAATCTTTCCTTTAAGATTTTCTTTGTATGCGACTGTTTTATTAAAGATTTCGGTATTGTCGGTTGCTAAAATTTGCGCCGCTAAAATACCTGCATTTAAAGCACCATTAATTCCAACGGTTGCTACAGGAATACCGGGAGGCATTTGTACGATTGCCAATAAAGAGTCCATCCCATCAAGCGAAGCTTTTATAGGGACTCCAATCACGGGCATGGGTGTCATGGCTGCAATTACGCCTGGTAAATGAGCTGCCATGCCTGCTCCGGCAATAATCACTTTGATGCCACGATCAGAAGCACCTTTGGCAAAAGCTTCAACTTTTTCGGGTGTGCGATGTGCCGAGAGGGCGTTCAATTCAAATGGAATCTCCATTTCATCCAAAAATTTGGCAGCTTTTTCCATCACCGGAAGGTCGGAAGTACTGCCCATTATTATGCTTACAAGTGGTTTCATATGTTTTGATCAAATTTAATGTTCAATAATTTCTCTTACAAAATTACATTTTAATTTTTTATTTCTAAAGCGCTTCAGCATCAATCCGTTTAAATACTAATTTTGTACCTTTAATTTTTAGCATCACATTTAAAATATTTTTATGGAAGCAAAACAAGAAGTGATTCAGGTATTAGATAAAAAGTTTAGCCCTTTTATTAAGGCAGATCAGATTGATAAAGCAGTTCAGGAAATTGCCAATCGAATGAATGTGGAATTAAAAGGCAAAAATCCCTTATTTATTGTGGTGTTGAATGGCGCTTTCATGTTTGCTTCTGATTTATTCAAAAAAATTAATATTGATTGTGAACTGAGCTTTGTTAAACTCTCTTCTTATGTTGGCACGCAAACTACCACCACTGTTAGAGAATTAATAGGACTAGATCGTGTTTTAAAAGGTCGTACTGTGGTGGTGGTTGAAGATATTATTGATACCGGAATTACCATGGCACATACCATTCCTTTGCTTCATCAACTCGAAGCCAATGAGGTAAAAATCGCTACCCTTTTGTACAAACCTGAAGCCTTCCAAAAGGATTATTCAATAGATTATGTTGGCATTGAAATCCCAAATGATTTCATTATTGGTTATGGTTTGGATTATGACGGCCAGGCGCGGAACTTACCGGAAATATATAAAATTGTAGAATAAAATGGGTAATTCAAACTTTGTTGATTACGTAAAAATATTTTGTAAGTCTGGCAACGGTGGTCCGGGTTCTGCTCATTTTAGGCGCGAGAAATATATTCCAAAAGGAGGCCCTGATGGTGGTGATGGTGGCAGAGGAGGACATATTATCCTGAAAGGCAATGAACAATTATGGACATTGCTTCATTTAAGATATACTAAGCACATTCGAGCCGAGCACGGAGAAAGTGGTGGTGCATCGCGAAGTCATGGCGCAGACGGACAGGATCAGATCATTGAGGTTCCCTTAGGTTCTGTTGCCAAAAATGCAGAAACAGGTGAAATTATTGGAGAAATTACGGAACATAATCAGGAATTAATTTTGCTAAATGGCGGAAGAGGAGGATTAGGGAATGATCATTTTAAAACCTCAACAAATCAAGCACCCAAATATTCACAGCCAGGTGAAGAGGCGCAAGAGGAAGCCATCATCATTGAATTAAAATTATTAGCAGATGTGGGTTTGGTAGGCTTCCCGAATGCCGGAAAATCAACGCTCTTGTCTGTAGTTTCGGCAGCAAAACCCGAAATTGCCGATTATCCTTTCACGACTTTAAGGCCGAATTTAGGCATCGTTTCTTATCGCGATAATCGGTCTTTTGTAATTGCCGACATCCCTGGAATTATTGAAGGAGCGCATGAAGGAAAAGGTTTGGGATTGCGTTTTTTAAGGCATATCGAGCGAAACTCAATGTTGTTGTTTATGGTTCCGGCCGATGCCGAGGATATAAAAAAGGAGTATAGTATTTTGTTGAATGAACTCAAGCAGTTTAATCCTGAGCTTTTGGATAAGGAGCGATTATTGGCAATCACGAAATGTGATATGCTGGATGAAGAATTAATTTCTGAGATGAGAGAAGAATTGCCTAAAGTAAAAACGGTATTTATCTCATCAATAACCGGATTAAATATTCCTCAGTTAAAGGATGAGATTTGGAAGCTGTTAAATAATTAGAATATAACCCTAGGAGGGTTTAAAACACAAAGCGGTGCGAAGTTTTAAACTTCGCACAACAACTATTACTTCATTCTGAACTTGTTTCAGGATATTTTATAATTCATTGAGATTCCGAAATGAATTCGGAATGACATTAATTGTAGGAAAACTTTTATGATTGAAATACTTAAAAATTTAGACACGGATTTATTTCTGGCCTTGAATGGGGCACATAATTCAGTGTTCGATTTTTTAATGTTTTGGGTCAGTAATAAATTGATCTGGATTCCACTTTATTTATATTTCCTTTATCTTCTGATTAAAAATTACAAATGGAAAACCATTGGCATTTTTATCTCTGTAATTGTATTAATAGCACTTGCCGACCAACTTTCAGTTCATCTTTTCAAGAATGTATTTCAACGATTACGTCCCTGTCACGAATCCCAACTTGAAGGGTTGGTTCATCTGGTAAATGGGAAATGCGGAGGGCAATTTGGATTCATTTCTTCGCATGCGACTAATACTTTCGCATTATCAGTTTTTTTAATTCAATTCCTCGGAAAAAAGTATAAATATTTTACAATATCGATTTTGATTTGGGCTTCGCTTATTGCTTATAGCCGAATTTATTTGGGTGTTCATTATCCGGGAGATGTGATTGTTGGTGCTGCTTTTGGGAGTTTATTAGGAATTATTATCTTCTATTTTTACAAAAAACTGTCATCTCGAACAAAATGAAAAATCTCATCATCTGGTTTTTAGCTTGAGATTTATCTTTGATTGTAGTTAAAATGCGGTGCGAAGTTTTAAACTTCGCACAACTAAAATTAAAATATGCAAAAGATAGAATTTATTATTGGAAGTCCACGTAAAAAGGGGAATACTGCTGTCATGGCTGAAACCTTAAACGATCACCTG
Organism: Bacteroidales bacterium; assembly: GCA_963674935.2. GTDB lineage: Bacteria > Bacteroidota > Bacteroidia > Bacteroidales. The sequence goes on along the minus strand of CAXXWZ010000002.1, from coordinate 279,911 downwards.
GATAAACAAAAACTTAGCTCCGGCTTTACTTTCTTATATGATTTTGAGATAAAAGCTTGTACCGATTGCCGAGGATGCAAACGTGGAGAGTTAACTTGTATTGTTGAGGATGATATGCAGGAAATTTACAATAAAATTGATAAGGCGGATATCCTGGTTTTTGGAACCCCAATCTATTGGTTTACCCCCAGCGCCAAAATGAAATTGGTGCTCGACCGACTCCGCCCGTATTATGGAGGAGATAAATTAGCAGATAAAAAAATGGCAATATTGTTACCAGCCGGAGTTGGTGAAAAGGATTGCGATCTTACAACAGAAATGTTTACGCGTATATCCCGATCCTTAAAAATGGAATTTATTGGGCGAGTTACTGCCGAGGCTTATGATATTGGTGATGTGAAGAAGGGTGCCAAGGTGATGAAAGCTATTGCTGATTTAGCGAAAGAAATTAATGCATTTTATTAAAATAGCGTAGGCCTGAAAAAACGGCGGGCTAGCTAGGGCTTGTGTGATGGGAGCATCGTTTTTTCATGTTTTTGGTTCTTTTTCAAAAAAGAACAATACGAATAACTTAATGTTCATTTTCTTTGCTTGTCCAAAGAAAAAGAACCAAAAGAAAGGACACTTTTTCAAAGGCATTTTTTGAGACAAGCTCAAAAACCAAATTTATTCTTCTAAATTTCTTCCAAGGATTCAGAAATTATTAACGAAGAATAAATATTATACTTCTGAAAAAGTTAAATTTATTGGATCCTTTTTCCTCTTTCTTTGTGAAGGCGGGAAAATCTGCCATGCCAGGGAGTGGCTTTTGCGAAGGTTTGGTTCGGAATCTTTTGACTTTTTGGTTCTTTTGTTTTAAGACAAAAGAACTATACTTATAATCTATTTACAAAACAGTTAACCCAATAGTCAGTTGGTATGATAACAAAACGTCCTAGTGGAATTGAAAGAAATCGTTTTCTACCATGGTGGAAATGGGCAAAGGATAATTTTGAGTATTTGTTAGAAACTGATTTGAATTTATTTGTAAAAGGGGGAAAGCAAAAAAGTATTTCTAAACTATTGCTTCGTTCAGTAGAAACTTACTTTAATGGACATGGTTCTGGTGCAGTTGATTTAGCTCATCTAATTAATCTTGTGGAGGATTTGGATTTTTTGAGAATAAATAATGATTGTATTTTTCGCGATTACAAATCAAAGCTTTTAAGTGTATTCTCAAATGACTTTCCTTATCTGACTGGATTGTGGTTCGAGATAAGAATTGCCAAGTTGTTAACTCTGTCTGGTTTTCAATATAACCAACCTGATCCACCTGATTTTAGTATATTAATCAATGGGGTTAATATTGGTATTGAATGTTATGCTCCACGAATTGATATTGGAGGTGATGTAAAACAAAAACTGTACAACATTATAAAGAAAAAAGGAGAGAAATACCGAGGGCAAGCATGGTTAAGAAATCCTTCTGTGCTAATTCTAGACATTACTTGGATAATAAGAGCGGCTGGAGCCGCAGTTGTAAGTAGCGAGAATCCTTTATCAAAAATTATTGAAAATGGATTAAAGGATGTTATTGTAAAAACGCCCTTTGATTTGATATTAGCATTTTGGTTTGGACATGCTTCAGTTAAACATCGAAATGTAAATTCAATCTCATGTGTGCACGTTCAAATAAAAATTCAAGACCCAATGATTGATGTATTCCGAGAAAAATTGTTAGGATCGTTTTATGTATTAGAAAGAGAAAAGATACAATTGCCAAATCTTCCAAAGGATTAAAGAGTAATGAGATTATTGGAAATCAACATCTAGTTTAACTCTCGAAATGCCCAATGTGAAAAACAATATGTGTCTCATTCCCGTTGTAGTTAAAATGCAGTGCGAAGTTTTAAACTTCGCACAACCAAGTTTAAAACTTCGCACAACTAAATCAAATGAATAAGATTAGATTTTAATTATTCAAACTCTGCAATAGTTTAAAACACTTGGGAGGGTTACTGTATTAATGCCTATCAAAAAATCGTTAATACACTGGCAAAAATCATAAACCCGAGCAGGTTTATGATTTTTCCAAGCGGGTATATGATTTTCCCAAGCGGGTATATGATTTTTTTATGAGCGGATACGATTTTATACAACGGGCAGTTATTTTCTTCGGAAGGGTATTGAAAAAAGATCAAAAAGTTGTTTCAAGCCGGAATTATTCAATTCAAGCTTCCAGTTCGAAATTGTACAGTTGTCAGTTCGAGCTAAACATTGAACGAAGTTGAAATGTATTGAGAATGACACCTCATAAGTAAAAAAACATCTGTTCATTCTTTGCTTCTCCACCCCTCGACATAGCTCGGGGCGAGCTTCGAACGAACCAAAAGACCCGCCTACCGGACGGGTAGGAAGACATAAGAACATTGTAATTCAGTTCAATCAGGAATTGAAATAGAATTGTAAGTTGCAAATCTGAAGGACAGGTTCAATGTTAATACTACGGTGCGAAGTTTTAAACTTCGCACGACTAAATGTTAACTTTCCCGAATAAATCCGTTCAATTTATCAACACTTTCTTTAGCATCGCCATAAAGCATATCGGTGTTTTCTTTGTAGAACAGCGGATTTTGAACTCCGGCATAACCAACGGCCATAGAGCGTTTCATCACAATGACGTTGGTTGCATTCCAAACCTGAATCACTGGCATTCCATAAATCGGACTGGCCTTGTCTTCTTCGGCTCCCGGGTTCACAATGTCGTTGGCGCCAATCACCAGTACCACATCAGTTGAGGGCAGGTCATCATTTATTTCATCCATCTCCATCACAATATCGTAAGGTACGTTCGCCTCTGCCAATAAAACATTCATGTGTCCGGGTAATCGTCCTGCCACAGGGTGAATTCCAAATCGAACTGTTTTACCTTCTTTTCGAAGCATCTGAACCATATCATGGATTGGGTGCTGAGCTTTTGCCACAGCCATTCCATAACCTGGCACAATCACAATTGAGTTGGCATCTTTAAGCAAATCAGCAACAGTTTCATGATCGGTTGACGTAACTTCGCCAACCATTTCAGCGGCGCTGCCATGTTCAACTTCTCCAAATCCACCAAAAATTACCGAAAGAAAAGATCGGTTCATAGCTTCACACATAATGATAGAAAGGATGGCTCCTGAACTACCAACCAGCGCGCCTGTGACAATTAAAAGATCGTTGCCTAACATAAATCCGGCAGCAGCCGCTGCCCATCCCGAATAGGAATTCAGCATTGAAACCACAACAGGCATATCGGCTCCACCAATGGCCATCACCAGCATTACGCCAATAAATGAAGCAATGGCGGTCATGATGATGAGATACATTAACCCATTCGTGCCATCATCCATGGTGAACAAAACACCAAGAATAACTGAAATGACAACCAAACTAATATTAACTAAATGGCGACCGGGATAAAGTAAGGGTTTGCTTCTGATTTTACCTTCCAATTTCCCCCATGCAATTATGGAACCCGTAAAAGTAATGGCTCCAATAAATACGCCTATGAAAACTTCTACAAAATGGATATTGTGTTCAGCACCTGTGAGTAAATGGCTATGTGGATCAAGGTAAGAACCAAAACCAACGAGGACCGCTGCCAAACCTACAAAACTGTGAAGAATGGCTACCAGTTGTGGCATAGAAGTCATTTCTACTTTTCGGGCTACAATAATTCCAATCACAGAAGCTACAGCAATGGCTGCTAAAATATAAATATGCCCTTCAACTTCTGCTCCAAAAACAGTAGCTAAAATGGCAATGAACATACCAATAATGCCGTATAAAACACCATTTTTGGCTGACTCTTGAGAAGATAATCCACCCAAGCTGAGTATAAATAATATACTTGCAAATAAGTATGCTGCGGTTTGTATTTGTGTTGATATCATCTTCTTTATTTTTTAAACATTTTCAACATTCGGTGAGTTACTAAAAATCCGCCAACGATATTGATGCTGGCAACAAGTATAGCGACGAATGCTATGATTGTCATCGGACTTGAAATATCTGTGCTAACTTGTAATAATCCACCGATTACGATAATTCCACTGATGGCATTAGTTACCGCCATTAAAGGAGTGTGAAGAGAATGTGACACATTCCAGATTACTTGCCAACCCACAAAAACTGCCAGTACAAAAACTGTAAAATGACCCATAAAATCAGCCGGTGCAACCTTGCCAAGTAAAAATAAAAATGAGGCGATTACGCCAAGTTTTATTACCATTCCAATGGCTTTCTTTTTGCTGGCTTTAACTTTGGCTTTAGCAATATCTTCAGGACTTTCTTCAATAATTTCCTCTTTCGGTTTTTGAGGACTTACAGGAAGTGGTTCGGGTGGCCAATTGATTTTACCTCGGTAAGTAACCATGGCACGTTTTACCACATCATCATCCATATTGATGTTGAAGTTTTCGGCTTTTCCCATATCATCTAGGAGATGACAAAGGTTGTTTCCATATAGTTGAGAAGCCTGATTAGGAAGTTGATCAAGTTTTCCAATAATGGTCACGCCATTTTCAGCAACATAAACTTCACCGTCTTTTGTAAGCTCACAATTGCCTCCGGTCGAAGCCGCTAAATCAACAATAACTGAACCTGCTTTCATTACTTTAACATGATCTTTTAAAATCAATTTTGGAGCATCTCTTCCAGGAATTTGAGCGGTGGTAATGATGATGTCAACTTCAGCAGCTTGTGCTTTAAATAAAGCCATTTCCGCTTCAATAAATTCCTTGCTCATTACTTTTGAGTAGCCTGATGCAGTAGCTCCATCTTCATCAATGGCAACACTTAAAAATTCAGCTCCCATCGATTGAATTTGTTCAGCAACTTCCATTCGGGTATCAAAAGCCCTAACAATCGCACCCAAAGATTTTGCTGCGCCAATAGCCGCTAAACCTGCAACCCCTGCTCCAATTACTAAAATTTTAGCAGGTTCCACTTTTCCGGCTGCTGTAATTTGTCCGTTTAAAAACCTTCCAAAATGATTGGCTCCTTCAATAACTGAACGGTAACCAGCAATATTTGCCATAGAAGAAAGTACGTCCATTTTTTGTGCTCTGGAAATCCTTGGGATGGCATCCATGGCAATGGCATTTATTTTTTTGTCGGCCAATTTTTGAAGTAAATCAGGATTTTGAGCCGGCCATAAATAACTTAAAAGCACCAAACCCTCTTTCATTAATTCAATTTCTTTCGCCGACGGAGCTAATACTTTTAAGGCTATATCTGCATCATTATAAATTTCTTTTTCAGATGGAACGATGCTAGCGCCAGCTTCTTCAAATTCTTTATTCGAAAAATTTGCTTTTAAACCGGCGTCTTTTTGTATGAGGACTTCAAATCCTTGTTTGATTAAACGCTTAACGGTTTTTGGAGTTGCAGCTACCCTGAATTCTTTGGGTTCGATCTCCTTTGGAATGCCAACTTTCATAAGTTTATTTTTGGTTCAATTTAAACAAAACACTAAGGTCTTGTAAATAAGATTACAAAAATAGTAAAAGCTGGTAATTAATATGTATTCTAAATAAGAACTTAATTTAAATTACGAACAATTTTATCAATTTGAGATTAAGGATCTTTTCAAATTAATTTCAAATCGGGTTATATGCATTAATCCCAACAATAGTACAATTTTAATACGGAGTAAAATAAATGAGGAAATCAATTTACGATGATTTATATTTTAGGATCGATTCTGCAATTTTATTTATTCTCAATTTTAAATCCATTATAAAAAAGAATTTTACTTGAATCCTTGATGTCAAAACTTCTGTAGACATCCAAACCTTTTTCTTTGATGAGTAATTCGTCGATGATAAATTCACTAACTCGATCATCGGTATCTGTTCCAATGGTTAGTTTGGTTAGTTTGTCATTTTCGCTAATTTGAAATTCCATTTCAACTCTCGACCAATCACCATCAATCACCTCACAAAACATGGGTTTGAACTCATGGAAAACCTCAGACTTATTTTCAGCATTGAGTTTTACAAGTCTTACTTTGCAGTTTAAGACATCTTGCCCAAAATTTGCTCCGGCATTGTACATCCAAAAGCTTAAGGTATAGGTTTTTGATGCATCTAATAATGAGTTATCGATATCGCAAATCGTTTTATTCAAATTCTTTTTAACCTTAAGTACAGCAGCTCCAAGATAGGATTTGGATGAATTTCCGTCATCAAAACTGTCGTAATGAAAGAAAGCATTTTTATCCGTTACAAGTAAGTTCTCACTAAGGTAAAGCGTGTGCTTGATGGTGTTGAATTTTTCTATAATTTCTTTAGAATTACTTGTGAAAAAATTGGCGACACTTATTTCAAGGATTGCCAATTCTTCATCCTCATAAAGCTTCTTACTTTTATCAATTATTTGTTGTTCGTAAATTGAAATTTGTTCTTTTGAATAGGTAATGAGAAATTTTTTATCACTTTTGAAATCATTTTCAATTTCTTTTTTAATAAAAGCTGGTGAAATTAACTGGCTCATTTTTTTGCTCTCAGAAATACTGGTACGAGCTAGGTAATTACCCAAAATAGGTAATCCGCAATGGTAAGAAAACAAAGTGCTTAGGTGCATGCTTTTGTTTGAACCAACTATTTCAAAATTCCCCGATCCTTTGCTATAAAAAGGCAATGGAATTATTGCCTGAAATTGGCTTACCTCAATATTACTTAGTGCATCTTTGTAATTCTGAGGAAGCATTCCCTGATAAAAATAGTTTGGATGATTAAATAAGTATTTTTTATTATCTTGATGATAAGCCAATCCTTCGAAGATGATCAAAGACCCTAAGATGATCAAGCCAACAGGTTTAATAAATCGCCATTTCCAAGCTAATGAATTAAATAGGTGGTAAAAAAAGTAAACAGATGAAATATTAATCACATAAAACCAAACCCAGGCGAAACGGCCGACGGCCCTGAATTCTTTTAAAACAGGAAAAGTTTCAGCGAGGCTTTGCAAGCCTAGTCGAAAAGGATAACCCATCGAAAACAACAGGATGACTATCCCTGCAATCATAAAACTTTTAAGCTCTTTGTTTTGAAAAAATTGATTGTAAAGAACAATTTTTGCTTTTCGAAAACTTTCAATTACTGAAAACAGAAGCATTGCAATTATTCCAAAAATTGAGGTCAAACCTATGTATGCCCAGCCTTCCCAAATTTGATTTTTTATTGAAAATAAATGATTTATAATTGAACGGAATGGAGGATGGGTCGGAAAAAATACGGTATCAAAATTGGCTACAAAAACTAAAAATCCATACGGGTTTGTTGTTCTTCCAAGATGTTGATCCGTATAAAAAACAAATAATTTGAAGATGATCAATGGCAAGAAAACAATAAAAATTATCCTCAAAAAATAATACAGTTTTGGTTTAATAGATTTGTAATTAAGGATGAAATAAAATGAGAAAAAACACAGGTTTAGAATTGAAACGATAATTCCCAGGTAGGGATGGATAAAAATCCAAAACAAGGTATTGAGAAATAAAGCAGAATTCCAGATTAAACTTTTTGAATCCCGAGTAAATCTAATAATCAGGTACCAGGTTTGCGGTATAAAAAATAAATATGCCAAGGAATAATGGCCCGATATTCGATGAATTTGGGGAGACAAAACCATAATCGCAAAGGCAAATAAAACAGCGAACCAAGCACTTAACTTGTAATGACGAAGAATTAAGTAAAGAAATAACAGACATAAAAGCATTCCGAAAAGAATACTAAAATTGTGTATTCCAACTGAATATTTAACAACTTCAGGCCAAAATGAGGAGATCAATTTTACGGCATTGGCAAGTAAGGGATTGTTTACAGCATAAACGATGTGTTCGGAAAAAGGATGATTCATTCCTTCAAACTCAACGAATGATGAATCGTACTTAATGTGATAAGTGAAATTATGGTAGCTTGTTAAACCGTCGCCCTGAAAATTGAATAAATAACTATTTGGGCTTAAAGTTACTTTGGGATAAAAAACTAAAAGAAAGATAATACCTAAAAAGGTTAATGAGATGAAGGGGAGATACTTTTTTATGAATTTTATCATGAAAATAGCTGTTTGCTTTCAATTCAAAACGAACATTTCTGCAAATCTTCAACTAAGGAAATTATGATGCTCCTTTTATTAATAATTCTTCAATTTTCAATAATCATTTATTAGTGCCCGTAGGCTCGGCCTTCCAGTTTTTCAATTACTACTTTGTAAGTATTTACATCTTTAACTGCCGGATCATTGTACTTAAATTTACGTTCGGCATAATTGGCCATGATAACATCTAAGGCAGTTCTTTTTTCATCCATATCAGTGATAAACTCCACTTTTCCAAAAGCCAAAACAGAACGATATCTCCAACTGTAGCTGCATGCAACATCCTCATCGCGATATTTTAGTTCATAATCGCCACTAAAGGCAACGCATACATTTGGGTTGTTTTTCAAGATGTCGATTTTTTTTCCTTGTTGTGCCGAATGCAAATAAATTTCACCATTGGCATAACCAAAATTGAAAGGTAAGACGTAGGGCATATTATTTTCGTCGACCATTGAGAGGTGACAAACTTTACAACTGGTTATAATTTCTTCGAGTTGAGGTTTATGATCTAGTACACGGCTTTTCATAATTTAAATTAGATTTAAGATTCAAGTATCAAGTATCAAGTATCAAGTATCAAGTATCAAGTATCAAGACAAAAGATTTAGCAAAGTTAATAAAGTGCTGAGAAATCAATGGTAAATAAAAACTCAAAAGTATTGGTTTTCATATCCGGATAATAAATATATCTAACTCCCATATCAATGGGTGCAATTAAGCTAAACAAATGCATATCCGAAGTTAACTCAAATCCTGTAGATCGGTAGGTTGTATTTCCTTCGGGATGTTTACCATATGCCTGATCATAGAAAAGAGCCATTTTTAATCTCTTTAAATAAAATAAAGAGCCAATATTAAAATCGGGATAGCAGAGCGGAAATTTATAATTGATACTTGTTCGGAATAATTCCAGGTCATTCTTATTGTTAAATCCACGAGGGTAATTTACAATTTGAGGAAAATTATAAATTCCTTCCTGGCGCTTTTGATAGCCATTAATTATTTTTATTCCGTGATGTTTTAACAACCCGGGGAAATAGAGAATGGACTGGGCTGAGAAAATCCAACTTTTATTATCCTCTTGAAAAGGAGTATGACCAACCCTGAAATCCAAAACCTGCCCCCATGCAGGATACAAATCTCTGACTGAAGACCGAATTCGGTTGTACATATAAAACCTGTAGTTAAGACTTTGAACTGAATTTTGCTTAAACTTAAATCTTGATTCTGGTCCCTCCTTTAAAAATGAATTTCTAAATTTTAAGGAAGGTTGAATCCCTCGGGTATACCGACCCTTTGAATATGATAGTGGTAGTCGAACTTCTGTTTCAATATTGGTTTCATCGTACAACAAATATTTCACTTGATTAAGTGTGTCTGTATAGAAATACTTTCTCTTTCCGTTGTCAACTTTCAAATCAATGATGGGATAAAAGCCTTGATACGAATAATTAAAATAGTATTTGCCCAATGATTCGTTGAGGTTGTATTCATAGCCCATACTTGCAAATGCGGTACTCAGTTTATCTTGAGCCATGAGTGAAAATCCGGGTTTAACATCATAAGAATTTACATCAATTGAAGCAGGAGCCCAGCTGTGAATATCAAGTAAACCCTTAGCTTTATAATATTTTTCCACTTCAAATGTTTTATCATTTTGAAGATTAATTTCTAAGATTCCTTTCTCCTCGTCTATTAGATTTTCGGAAAGGTTTATGGACACTTCTTCAACCTGGCTTAAAGGTTTCCAAGACTGAGGTATTAACTGCTGCTTCACAATTTCATAACCATCAGCACTATAGTTTGAGAAAAAAAGAAAATTATTTGTTTCATCTAAAAAAACATCTTTAACGCCATATTCAACCTCGCTAATTTGAAAGATTTTTTTATTTGTGCGATCGATGGCAAAAATATTATCTGTTCCGGAAAATGCTGCGGTGAAATAAATGAATTTTTCGGTTATTCTGGGTTGTGAAATTCCCGTATAGTATTTTGTGCTAAGCGCCTCGGTTTCTCCTGAATTTAAATTCAGAACCGCTATGTTTTTACCCATTTGATTTAATGAAACAAAAACAATTTCATCGTCAGTTCCCGACCAGGAAGGGCTTTGTATTTCTTCTCCCGGATAAGAAAATCTTTTGATTTCTTTCCCACTTTTTGCATCAAGAATAACAATAGATGATTCATGAATTAAATTGATTTCAATGGCTGCAATTTTATTGCCATCATGTGAAATTTCAGGTGAAAATAAGCGACTATTTTTGGTTAAATGATTTCGCTTTTTCGTTAGGATGTTTAAGGTTTTGATAACTGAGAAATTTCTGTTTTGCCATCTTGGATCAAATTCAACTTCCGACCAGCAAATAAGATTTTTTGCATAAGAAATTGGTTCACCAAGCATTGGTCCGGGCGTGAAAATAATTTCTTCTTCTCCTTCTGAATCTATTGCAACAAACCTTTTCACATCATCTATGCTGTTTTTTACTGCCAGAATTCGACCATCTTCAAGCATCAGAGGGTGATTGTAGTTTGTAAATGCCTTGGGTGTTTTGGTTACTGGAAGATGTACATTCAGTGTTTTTAACTTTTGAATCGAATCCCATTGTTGTTGAAGCTCATCCATGGTTGAATGATAAAAACTTTGTTTGCTTAATCCTGTAGTTCTTTTAATTGATTTAGAAAAAGGAGTGATTAAAAAAGGGTTTTTGCCAACTGTATTGAGTGATTCTTCCCATAATTTGGAATCAAATTTATTTCGGCCGGAAGCTACTAATAGGTATCCTAATGGATAGGCTCCCGGAACAAAATCTTTAAAAGAACCATGCACTGCTTTCTCATAGGCATATTTCTTCTTTTCAAGAAGCTGCGCTTTTATCGGCATTTCAAATGAAGGCTCACGACCACGACCCGAATGACTTAGTAAAGTTTCCGTAACAACTGCATCTCCTTCTAAAAACCATTGAGGAATAAACACTCCCGTCATGAATGCCAGAGCTTGCTCTCCCAATACAAACTTGAGCAGTTTGCTAAATCCTGTGTTTAATTTTTCAATCTGAATCAAATGACGAACTTCGTGCAGTACCAATTGATCGATCCATTTTTGGGCATAAATTTGTTGTGGTGAAGTTGTATGAAGATCAATTCTGGTTGGTGCCCATGCGGTAGTTCCATTTGAGATAACGGTCTGATTATGCAGGATAATGGACGTTTTTTTAATCTTGCCGTTCATCGAATGTGCCACTAAAAAATAGGCTGAGTCCAGAATATTAGCCAAATACTGAGCTTGTTGCTCAAAACCTTCAGGAAAAATAATTTGAAAATTTGTGGTGTTGATCTGATTCCAATTGGTTGAAGCAGGATCTTGTCCTGAGCTATAATACTGAGCCTTAGCAAAAGAAATGCTTAAAAAAAGCATGAGTAGACACACAAAAATATTTTTTATCGGCTTAAGCATGATCAAAGATATAACTAAATCTAATGATGAAGATGGAATAAATAAAGCTTTGGTTGCAGAGATCTTATGTTTTTTCCGAAACGAAGAAGTCCCAGAGGGCATCTTTAGGAGGAGGGGCAATAATTTCCATTTTTTCTTTTTTCACCGGATGGATGAATGTAAGTTTTCTGGCGTGCAAGCTGATGGAAGCATCCTTGTTTGATCGCGCGAATCCATATTTTAAATCTCCTTTAATCGGACAACCAATTTCGGCAAGTTGAACCCTGATTTGATGATGGCGACCTGTAATTAAATCAACTTCAAGCAAACAATAGTCTTTGCTTTTTGAAAGGAGTTTATATTTTAATTCCGCTTTTTTGGTTCCGGGTTGTTCACTTTTATATGCCCGGGATTTATTTCTGGCTTCATCTTTTATAAGCCAATGAAGTAATTGATCTTCTTTTTTAGGGGGAATAGCTTTTGTTATTGCCCAATACGTTTTACTAATTTCTCGATTTTTAATTTGTTCATTCAATCGACTTAACGACTTACTGGTCTTGGCAAAAATTACAGCACCACTTACCGGCCTATCAATGCGATGAGCCAAACCTAAAAATACATTTCCTGGCTTTTGATAGGTGACTTTTAAGTAGTTTTTAACCGTATCAATTAAAGATGCATCACCTGTTTTATCACTTTGAACTAATTCAGATGGCCGCTTATTAATGACAATAAGATGATTATCCTCAAAAAGGATTTGTTCACGGACACTTATAACTTGATCCATGTTTGCGTTAAATTATAATTTTAATATTGTTCTCTCTCATTCGGGAAGCTAAGCGTTTTCACATCCTTAACATAGGTTTGAACGCTCCCCTTAATCTCTTCCGACAGATTATTATATCTTCTTAAAAAACGTGGTGAGAATTTTTGAGTTAATCCAAGCATGTCATGTAAAACCAAAACTTGACCATCAACACCATTTCCGGCACCAATACCAATGGTTGGAATTTTTAATTTTTGTGTAACCTTAGCTCCCAAACTTGCAGGAATTTTCTCAAGCACAATTCCAAAACATCCCGCTTCCTCAAGCAACATGGCATCTTTCTCCAGTTTCTTAGCTTCATCTGCCTCTGTAGCTCTAACTACGTAAGTCCCAAATTTATGAATAGACTGAGGGGTTAATCCCAGGTGGCCTAATACCGGAATTCCGGCTGATAGAATTCTTTTTACTGATTGAACAATCTCTTTTCCACCTTCCATTTTAATGGCATTGGCTCCAGATTCTTTCATAATGCGAATCGCAGAATGGAGTGCTTCAAGTGAATCACCCTGGTAAGTTCCGAAAGGAAGATCAACTACAACGAGCGAACGCGTTACTGCTCGCATAACTGAACTTGCGTGGTATATCATTTCATTTAGGGTAATAGGCAAAGTGGTTTTATGTCCAGCCATCACATTTGATGCAGAGTCCCCAACTAAAATAATGTCGATTCCTGCCTCATCAACCAGACCTGCCATGGTATAATCATAGGCAGTTAACATGGCAATCTTTTCACCTTTCAACTTCATTTCTTGCAAAACGTGAGTTGTGATTTTTGGATATAAGCTAAATTTTTCCATTATTGTTTTTTTGGTAAAAGTCCTAATTTTTTAAGATTGAATATTATTGGAAGAAGTCCAATAATTCTATTTCAAATACGAGTGTGGCATTTGGTTTAATCCCATTTTCAGGATAAGGCCCATAGGCTAAAATTGAAGGAATTAAGAGCATTCCTTTCGCCCCTCTTTTAAAAAGCGGAATTCCCTCTCTCCAACCTTTAATTGTGCGTGCCAATTCGAAAGAATTTGGGTCAGAAATATCAAAATTTTGATCAAAAACTTCCTCAGAATCTATATAAAACCCTTTATAATGAACTTTAATTTTATCGTTGATGGTCGGATAATCAGTTCCACTTCCTTCTTCGGTAACAATATAATGAAGCCCTGAGTTTGTTTGCTGAGCTGTTAGATTATTCTTTGTTAAATAATCTTGAATTAATTTAAGATCAACTTCAAACTGTTCGTTTGGAGTTAACATGTCTTCTTTATTACAAGAGACCAATAAGATCAAAACGAGCATTAAGACGGGGATTATCTTTTTCATTTGTTATCGTTGTTTTATTACTAAACCCCAATTATGGGATGGGTAAAAGTTCATAGGCATTGCTTTGCAAAAATAAAACTTTTCTTACTTCATTTTCAAAACTTTATAATAAATATACATTCTGCATAATTTAGAAGGGTTTTAAAAGTGGGATAGATAGAAATAGAACTATTATTTTTTAACTTTGATCAATATTTTAATGAACCAAATAAATTATTCTCAATGATTAAACTCAACGGAGTTTTTCCTCCATTACCAACCGCTTTTGATGCAAACCAACATCTTAAAACCGACAAAATGAATGAAAATATCACACGCCTAAATCAATTTGATTTAGCTGGATATTTACTTCTTGGCTCAAATGGAGAGTTGGTGATGTTAAAAGAAGAAGAGAAGATTAATGTGTATAATGAATGTCGGAAGGCAATTCCCAAATCAAAGTTGATGATTGCCGGAACTGGGGGTCATTCTACTTTAGAAACAATACGCCTCACACAGGCGGCTGCTAAAGCAGGTGCCGATGCTGCGTTGGTGTTAAATCCATTTTATTATAAAGGCTTGATGACATCAGAAGCGCTTGCAGGTCATTATTTTAAAGTGGCCGATTCATCAGAAATTCCGATTATTATTTATAATATGCCTGCCAACAGCGGAATGGATATGAGTGCTGAATTAATCGCAAAATTTAGTGAGCATCCTAATATTATAGGGTTAAAAGATTCGGGAGGTAACATTACAAAAATGGGCGACATTAAAAGATTGGTAAATTCAGATTTTCAAATTTTAGCCGGCTCGGCAGGTTTTTTATTACCCGCCTTAACGGTTGGAGCAATTGGTGGTATTTTAGCCTTGGCAAATATTGCGCCTCAAAAGTGCATCGACATTTATAAAAACTTTGGTCAAAATCATCAGAAAGAAGCACGTGAGACTCAATTAAAAATGATTCCCGTTAATACTGCAGTTACAAGCGGGATGGGAATTCCTGCATTAAAATATGCCATGGATTTTCTTGGACTTTACGGAGGAACTTCAAGAGAACCAATTCAACCCATAAACGAAAAACAAAGAAAATTTGTTGAGCAATTATTAATCGACAATGAGATTAATCACTTTTAAAATACCCATAAAATGAAACGTAGAAAATTATTAATGATTCCCGGACCCATCGAATTTGAACCAGCAGTTTTGCGTGCATTAGGCTCTCCTACTACAAGCCATGTAGCTCCTGATTTTATTGAAACATTTGGGAATTCACTGGATTTAATGAAGAAAGTTTGGAAGAGCCCATCGGGTCAGCCATTCATCATAGCCGGAACGGGTACGCTGGCTATGGATCTTGCAGGAGCTAATTTGATAGAAACAGGTGATAAGGCGCTCGTAATTTCCACGGGGTATTTTGGTGAAAGATTTGCTGATCTACTTAAAAGATATGGTGCAGAAGTGAAAGTTTTAAAAGCACCTGTTGGAGAAATTGTTTCTGAAAATGAAATTGAAGATGAATTAAAATCTGACAATTATAAGTTACTTACTTTTACGCATGTTGATACCTCTACAGCTGTAAAAGTTAATCCGGAACCCATCGGAAAATTAGGAAAAAAATATGGAGTGCTTACAATCCTTGACGGTGTATGCTCAGTAGCCGGTGAAGAAATAAAACAAGATGAGTGGGGAATTGATGTGGTTTTAACCGCTTCACAAAAAGCCATTGGTGTTCCCCCTGGATTGGCACTTTTGGTAGTTTCAGAAAAGGCCATGGAAGCATGGAGAAATAGAAAATCACCGGTGTCAAATTATTATGCCGATTGGAGCAACTGGTTGCCCATCATGATTGCTTATACCGAAAGAAGACCATCTTATTTTGGGACGCCGGCAGTTAATTTAGTTGCTGCGCTTGAGGTTAGTTTAAAGTTAATTCTTGAAGAAGGAATGGACGAAAGAATTAAACGTCATGAGAAAATTGCTGAAGCGTTTAGAAAATCTTTCGTTGCCATGGGTTTGGGAGTGATTCCTAAAAATAGTAATATTTGTGCGAATACTTTATCAGCTCCATATTATCCTGAAGGAATAGATGGAGGTGCATTATTGAAAGAAATTGGTAAAAACGGAGTTATTTTAGCCGGAGGATTATTACCTGATATTAAAGGAAATTATTTTAGAATAGGCCATATGGGTGCCGTAAATCAATCAGATGCTTTAGCAACAATTGGTGCCATTGAGGTGGCGTTGCAAAAGTCTGGTCATAAAGCTGAGGCCGGGGTTGGCATAACTGCAGCGTTAAAGGAATTGAATAGCTAAATTATAACTTTCTCATAAGTTTCAATTTTATTAAATTAACTGTGTCACTTCGAATTCTATAAGTGTCATGGTTATACTCACATTGTTTTCTGTCTTTTTGTCATTATGTGACAGCATTTAGAATGTTATTTTTGGAAAAATCAGTTTTTGTCGCAACCCTTTAATAATCAAGGCAAAACGAGCATTGCTAAAATGCCGTCACTTGCTACTTATCCATTATTAAGAAAAATGAAAGTATTGACATGTTAATGGCATAATGATTGAGTAAAAAGAATATCAACCTTAAAAAACATATCAAAAAAAATAAATTCGAACAAAATGGGAAAAATAATTGGAATTGACCTAGGAACTACAAACTCATGCGTTGCCGTAATGGAAGGTAACGAACCTGTTGTAATTCCAAACAGTGAAGGTAGAAGAACAACACCTTCAATTGTTGCGTTTACTGAAAACGGAGAACGCAAAGTTGGTGATCCTGCAAAAAGACAGTCGATTACCAATCCAACAAAAACTATTTCATCAATTAAACGATTTATGGGTGAAACCTTTGATCGCGTGACTAAAGAAATTAAAAGGATGCCTTATAAAGTTGTTAAAGGCGATAATAACACACCACGAGTACTAATCGATGAAAGAAAATATACGCCACAAGAGATCTCTGCCATGATTCTTCAAAAAATGAAGAAAACGGCCGAAGACTATTTGGGGCAAACAGTAACAGAAGCTGTAATTACAGTTCCTGCATATTTCAGTGATTCTCAGCGACAAGCTACTAAGGAAGCTGGTGAGATTGCCGGACTTGATGTAAAAAGAATTATTAATGAGCCTACCGCTGCGGCTTTGGCTTATGGGCTTGACAAAAAAGCATCAGATGTTAAGATCGCTGTGTTTGATTTAGGAGGTGGTACTTTTGATATTTCTGTCCTTGAATTAGGTGATGGTGTATTTGAAGTAAAATCTACCAATGGTGATACACACTTAGGTGGTGATGATTTTGATCAAAAAGTTATTGATTGGTTAGCAGATGAGTTTTTAAAAGACGAAAACATCGATCTTCGTAAAGACCCAATGGCACTTCAACGTTTGAAGGAAGCTGCTGAAAAAGCTAAAATCGAGCTTTCATCTTCTTCGGAAACGGAAATAAATTTGCCTTATATCATGCCTGTTGATGGTATTCCTAAGCACCTTGTTCGAAAACTTACACAAACAATGTTTAATCAATTAACTGATGATTTGGTTCAAGCAACAATCGGACCTTGTAAAGCAGCACTTAAAGATGCCGGATTACAACCATCAGATATTAATGAAATACTTCTTGTTGGTGGTTCAACCCGTATGCCATCTATTCAAAAAGTAGTTAAAGATTTCTTTGGAAAAGAGCCTTCAAAAGGAGTAAATCCTGATGAGGTTGTTGCAGTTGGTGCAGCTATCCAGGGTGGTGTTTTAACCGGAGAGGTAAAAGATGTTTTATTATTAGATGTAACTCCTTTATCACTGGGAATTGAAACACTTGGAGGTGTAATGACCAAATTGATTGAGTCAAACACAACCATTCCTACAAAAAAATCAGAAACCTTTTCAACTGCTGCGGATAATCAAACTACTGTTGAAATTCATGTTTTACAGGGTGAACGCCCAATGGCGAACCAAAATAAAAGTATTGGTCGATTCCATTTAGATGGAATTCCGCCAGCACCAAGGGGTATTCCTCAGGTTGAGGTTACATTCGATATTGATTCAAATGGAATTTTGAATGTTGGTGCAAAAGATAAAGCAACCGGTAAATCTCAAAATATTCGCATCGAAGCTTCTTCCGGATTAACTGATGATGAAATCACCAGAATGAAAAATGAAGCCGAAGCTAATGCTGACACTGATAAAAAGCAAAAGGAAGAGATTGACAAATTAAACAGTGCTGATGCATTGATTTTCCAAACAGAAAAGCAGCTTAAGGAATATGGTGATAAACTACCGGCAGATAAAAAAGGATTGATTGAAGATGCAGTTAAAGAATTAAAAACTGCGCATGCAAGTAAAGATCTTGCAGCAATTGAAACTTCAATGGAGAAATTAAATACCATATGGCAATCGGCAAGTGAAGAGATGTATAAAAACACTCAAGGAGATCCTGCACAAGGAGCTCAACCAGATGTTGATCCAAATGCCGGAGCAAAAGGCGGATCATCAAATGATGATGAAGTAACTGATGTTGATTTTGAAGAGGTAGATGATAAAAAGTAAGAATTAATCAACACCATATAAAAAAGCTTCCCGAAATTTCGGGAAGCTTTTTTATTTTTGGGCTGACACCTATGAGGTCGCCCCTTTTCGTATTGAAGGATTCAGTTGGCATTTCAATACTTCCCGACGATCATTGAGTTTATCTAAATGTGTCGGGAAACTCAGTGCTCAAATAAAAGCTGAACCATTTTAAATTAAAAACTCAATGTCCATCGAATGATACAAGTAGTGCGAAGTTTTAAACTTCGCACCACCGTGTTTTTTAGCAAAATAATAACTCTACGAGGGTTTCAAACTCTCGTAGGATTTTTTAAAATCAATTATTTAATTTCCTTTTCAATAAATTTTGATCGATCCGGATCAGTTGGAATAGCTGGTATTTTATAAGCTTTTGTTTTCAACTCTTCCAGTAAATGTTTAACCGCTGCTTCAATACTTGGATCAATGCCTTTGGCCATTAAATCAGGGCGATCGTAAACTTCAATGTCAGGATAAATTCCAACGCCTTCAACAATCCAACCACGTTCATCATAAATTCCGAAACGAGGAACTGACATAGCTGTACCATCAATTAATCCGGCATTGCCTGAAATTCCAACCAAACCACCCCAAGTGCGGGTTCCAATAATGGTTCCCAATCCTAACTGACGGAAGAATTCGGGGAATGCATCTCCACCTGATGATGAATAATAGTTAATTAACATGGCTTTTGGTCCGTCATGAGCTATATTTGGAAATTTCATAGACTTCATATTTTTACGATGCCAATAACTCATGTTATTACGGTCTAATAGCTCAGCCATTTGCCATGGAATAAAACCACCTCCGTTATAACGGTCATCAATTATTAATGCCTCCTTGGTATGATAGGCATACATCCCACGATACAATTCACGGTTGCCTTCCACTGCGGTATTCGGAACATGAATATAACCAATTCTTCCTCCCGAAAGCTTGTCGACCATCGCACGGCGACTTTCTACCCAATCTAAATAACGTAATTCTAATTCGCTACTGATGGGTTTGATTTTATAGGTTTTTGCACCTTCAGTACTTGGTTTGGAGTTAACGGTTAATTCAACAATTTTACCAACGGTATTTTCAAGATATAGGTAAGGATTTTCTTTAGTTGAAACTTCTTTACCGTTAATCTTGATGATATAATCACCTTCTTTAACTTCTACACCTTGCTCAGTTAATGGTGAGCGACGATCAGGAGTCCAGTTTTCTCCTTGATAGATTTTTGTGATTTGATAAAATCCTGCATTATAATTTGCAGCTAACTCAGCACCCAATAATCCTGTTTCTCGGCGTTCTACTCTTTCAAAATCGCCAAAGTTAATATAAGAGTGACCTGTGTTTGATTCGGAAACCATCTCACTTAAGATATAATCTAAATCGGCACGATGGCTCACGTAAGGTAGCATTTGCTTGTAACGCTCACCTTCTGCTTTCCAATCTACATTGTGAAGATTATTCACATAAAAATAGTCGCGGTAAATTCTCCAGGCATCAGTAAATATTTGGTTCCACTCTTTTCGGGGTTCAATTTTCATGTCCATACCAGAAAGATCTAATTTACCATCCCCGGCTTTAGATTTAGGAGCCAATTTAGTAATCCCAAAATCTCTGCGATAGCGATAAAGCATTTGTTTTCCATCCGCAGAAACAATGGCATACCTAACTCCGTCCATAATAGAAGTGGCTTCTTCTTCACCCAGTGTATACCTCATCAAATTACCGCCAGAGGTATAAATAAATCCATCTTCAACTGCTTGTAGATTGCCATAATTTCCGGCGCTCATGGGCATTACGATGATACGATTTCGAATATTATCAAAATCAATTTTAATTTGTGTTTCATCTTTCTTAGGGGTTTCTAAATCTGTTCCTTTTTTCTTGCTTGCTTTTTCAGGAGCAGGATTTTCTTCTTTCTTTGCTTCTTCTATATCTTCTTTATGTTTAAAAATAACAGGACTTTCATGTGTCAATGCCAAAGCATAAATACGAGTTGCATTGTTATACAGATAAGCAAATTCATGAGATGAGAAATCTAAATTGTAATCTCTGTTCGACATGAAATAGAGATAATCTCCCGATTTAGAAAAAACAGGTGAAAAATCTGAATATTCGTCGGTTGTGAGTTGTTTAGCCTCATCACTTTCGATATTATAAACCCAAACGGCTGAATGTGAATTATTACTTTCTTTAGTGTAAGTGATCCATCTTGAATCTGGAGAGAAGCTATAGTCGCGGATCTCATTTTCAGTTGCGGCATCAACTTCTTTTATAACTCCCGATGTGATGTCGATATATTTCAATTTTAAAGTACGATCAGAAAATGCAATATACTTGCTATTTGGTGCCCAAGCTAAATCATAAAACCAAGCACTTGAACCCTTGGTTAACTGACGTGCTTTTGCACCTTCTTTATTTTCTAACAAATAGATTTCGTATTCGCCCGTAGCATCAGAAACATATGCAATGTTTTTTGCATCAGGAGACCAGCTTGCCCCGGTTTCTCTGATTCCTTGCGTATTGGTAAGGTTTACAATCTCACCATCTTTGGCAGGCACAGAAAAAATATCACCTCTGGCGTCAAAGAGTGCAAGTTTCCCACTAGGTGAAATATCTGATGTTTGAATATCGTCTGATACATTCTTATAATAAGGAAGCAAATTTGGATTATCGAAACTGATGTTTACACTCAATCTTTCAGTTTTGTTGTTAGCCAGATTTAATTTATAAATGCTTCCGCCATTTTCATAGGCGATCATTCCATTCTCACCTGAAGGCCACATCACATCAAACTCGGTGTGATGTGTTACTTTTTCAATGGCTTTGGTATTTACATTATAACTGAATAAATTTAGTTTAAGATCACGATCGGAGGCAAAATAAATTTTGTCGCCATACCAGATAGGGATTTGATCACTTCCTTTAAATTCGGTTATTTTTTGTGCTTCATGTTTTTCCAGATCATAAATCCAGATATCTGCAGCACGTCCTCCTTTATAGCGTTTCCAGCTTCTAAATTCACGTGCGATATGTGCAAAGGCTACTTTTTTTGCATCCGGAGAAAAAACGCCAAACCCACCATCGGTAATTTCCAGAGGCTTTTCAAAACCACCATCAATACTTACTAAAAAATATTTACCATTACGCTGACCAAATTCAGTTCGATTCATACGTACCATGATGTTTTTGCTGTCTGGGGTCCAGTCGAGTACAATGTTATCAAATCCACCTCTTGGTGGCATTGGTCCTACACTGTTGTAATAGGTCAATTGTTTTGGAGTTCCTCCATTTGCAGGCATTACAAATACTTGGCGGGTTCCTGAATACTCACCTGAGAATGCAATCCATTTTCCATCTGGAGAAATTTTTGGGAATAACTCAAAACCTTTATGAGAAGTTAATCGTTTGGCATCACCGCCATCCGAAGAAACTGTCCAGATATCGCCTGCATAAACAAAGGCTACGAGGTTTTTATTAATATCAGGAAATCGCAATAAACGAACATCCTGTTCTGCTTTCAAAGTAAAGCTAAAGCCTACTAGAAAAAGCATTACTGTAATTCTAAAAATTGATTTTTGCATGTTTTATGTTTTAAATTTAAAAGTTGATTTATTCAGATTAAGATAAGTTTACTGTATTATGGCTCTGATATTATGATTTCAAATAGTCTTGTTCCATTGTTATTATTAGCTTCCCATACCAACTCATCATTATACCAAACTTTATTACATATTATTGAATTTACATTTCTATCAAAGTCACATTTAACCGTATCCATTTTTGAACTATTCCATTGAATTAAAGTAATAGGAAATTGTTCTGATTTGTCATGATTTGGGAATAACTGCATACGATGACGCCCATTCACATAATTGAGATAAAAATTTTGTGGCGGATCTAACAATTGATTTTTAATTTCAATCATTTCACCATGAAGCAGATGAAAGATTTTTATGCTATTTGGATTATAATAGAAATATGATTCAGGATTAAAAAGATCTTCACCTTCGTTGTCGGCAAGCATAATTTCGATTTTGATATCTTTTGTAAAAGCGTAATTGCTTGTTTTTTTACAAGAAGTAAAACCAAGCACCAGTAGCAGAATTAAAATCTGATTTCTAACTAATGGAAGATTTGATATCACAGCAGTAGTAGTTTAATATGCCCAAAGATAGCACTTATAATTTATTTTTAAGGATATGAAGTAAAATGCTGTTTTCAACCTTTTCATTTCATCAAATCATTAGTTTTTGTAACATATTCCTTTTAATTTTTAAAAGAATAAAACAACAGGATTTATATGTTTCCGGAATTCGTAAATTTGGTTTTTTTCATCGCGCTTTACAAAAGATGAAAATTCACTTTCAAGTCAATATTATATCAATGCCATTATTGGTTTTTTTATTCATAATTGCTTTTAATCACCAGTTTTAAATTTGCGAATGAAAATAAATTATAGAAAAATGACACTTATTTTTGGGGTGGCATTATTCATTATTACAAATGTACACGCTCAGGATTCGACTTCTGATATGCCGAAATTTAGGGTTCCAAATTCAAACATGGAAGTTAAATTTGTTGGTCAATCTTATCAGGTTATAAAAGAGGGTTTAACGAAAGAATTTAGGCAAAAAACTAAAATTAGATTTAGAGATTTAATATTTGACCCATTGATTTTCTCTCCAGAGGAATTTATTCCTGCGTATTTAAAACAAGGATCTTCATCTGCTAATTTTAAAAACACTCAAGATGATGAAAACGCATACATCATTCAGTTTAGGACACAAGCTTTTGAAGGATATCAACAGGAAATAATTAAAATTGGGGGCGAAATTTACACCCCTTTACATGATCATGCCATTATCATAATCCTTCCAGAAACCGAATTGGAGAAAGTTCGGAATTTACCTTTTGTGAGATGGGTTGGCGTTTATCATCCATCTTTTAAGCTTGAGGAATCACTGAAAAATGAAACACAACTTAAACATTCTGAGAAAGTTAAATATTCCATTCTTTTGCTCGATAAGTCATTTCAAAATGAACTCATTTCTTTTATTCAGGAAATTGGGGGAGTAATCGACTTGAAGACAAGTAGTAGTCGTTTTGAGGCAAGTTTAAATGGGATACAACTACTCGCAGTTGCCAACAGACAAGAAGTACTGTTTATCGATAAATGGACACCGATATCTGATGACATGGATATTGTTAGATCAACTCAGGGAATAAATTATATCGAAACAGTTGCAAATTATACCGGACAAGGAGTAAATGGCGAGGTAGTGGATGACGGTCTTTATACACGGCATATTGATTTTTCGGCTAATCCCCCTGTTATTCATGGAGAAAATGATAATTCAAATAATCATGGAACTTCGGTTTATGGAATTGTTTTTGGAAATGGTGCGGGGGATGGTAATGCAAGAGGAATTATACCGGATGCCAAAACTCCTATTTTTTCATCCCGTCATCATATTTTAGATCGGTATCAACATACCTCTGAACTTGTTGATCCATCAGGGAACTATAGAGCGGTATTTCAAACAAATAGTTGGGGTTCGGAACTTACTACAGAATATACAACCATCTCCGCTGAATTGGATCAAATTGTTTTCGATTTTGATTTGTTGATCTTACAGTCGCAAAGTAACGAAGGCACCCAAATGTCTCGGCCTCAGGCATGGGCAAAAAATGTAGTTTCTGTTGGAGGTATTCGTCATTATAATACAGCTACTCGAACTGATGATGCTTGGGGAGGTGAAACTGGTGCCAGCATTGGTCCAGCCTCTGATGGTAGACTAAAGCCAGACTTATCAAACTTTTACGATTATACGCATACTTCTAAGAGCAATGGTTCGCATGGTGAGTTTAGTGGAACAAGTGGCGCAACACCTATCACAGCAGGGCATTTTGGATTGTTTTTTCAAATGTGGGCAGAAGGTGTATTCAGTGGAGATCCAAGTTTACATCGCAATGTTTTTGACAGCAGACCCCATATGTCAACTGCCAAGGCAATTATGATTAACTTGGCTTATCAGTATGAATTTATGGGCAGTACGCATGATAAAACAAGGGTACATCAGGGATGGGGTATGGCAGACATTAAAAATGTTTTTCAACGTGCAAAAGAGAATAATTGGCATTTAGGTTTACTCATTGATGAATCAGATATCTTGCTTCCTTTAGCTGAAAAAACTTATGAAATTAACGTTGATGGAAAAAGTCCACTGAAAATTACGTTGGTTTATTCTGATCCGGCAGGCTCACCAGGCTCAAGCAAGCATTTGGTTAATGATTTAAGTTTAAAAGTGATTGACCCTTTGGGTGAAGTATATTGGGGAAATAACGGACTCAAATTAGGGAATTGGTCTATTCCTGATGGAGAATCAAACCATTTAGATAATGTTGAAAATGTTTTTATTAAAACCCCAAAGGTCGGCAATTGGCAAATTATTGTTCTTGCAGAGGAGATTGTTAAAGATGCTCATCCCGAAACAGAAGAAATTGATGCCGATTATGCGCTTATTGTTAGCGGGAACAAAACCAATAATGAACCTCAATATTTTAATTTAACGACAACATTTGCTGATGGTGACTCAATCATTCTTGAACCGCCAGGGAGCAAATATGAGGAGGGAGAGATGATCATATTAACTCCAAAAGCTAAAGAAGGCCATAAATTTTTAAATTGGGAAGGAGATGCACAAGGTTCAGCTATTCCACTAACTGTGATAATGGATAGTAATATAAGTATTGGTGCACATTTTATTGAAATGGATCCCAGTATTGGGAATAATGAAAAGTTCACTTCATTAACATCAACCGCTAATAGAAGAGCTATGCCATATATAGCCCCTCATGAAGGAATAATTACCAGTGTTTCAATGTATCATAATGGGGGGAGTCGAAATATGTTACTGGGGGTTTATGGAGGAACTGAACAAACTCCAACAAATCTTATGGGTGTAACACCAATTACTCCCGTCAGCCCAAACGATGATTGGCAAACCATCAATCTCATTTCTCCGGTTAATATAGCAGATAGCCAACAAGTTTGGCTTGCATGGGTTTATCAAGATAATCCGGGAATTTACTATACAGAAGGGCAACCTGGAAGAGTTGAATCAGGTTTTCCATGGGGGAATGGAATGCCAGAATCATGGGGAGACACAGCAAAAATGGCAAACTCGATTTATTCGATTTATGCAAATTTTTTATCTCCTGATACTTTAAACTCAAGGATAAGTGGACCTTCATCCGCAATGGTAAACGAAATCATTCAGTTAAGTAGTGATAGCTCATCAGATCCGTATCATACAATCATTTCCTATGAGTGGAGTTTTGGTGATGGCAACTTGAGTAATATTGCAAATCCATCACACACATTTCATTCTTTCGGCACGTTTAATATTACATTGAAAATTACCAATACGGAAGGAAATACACATACAAGCATTAAAGAAATTATTGTATCAGCACCAAATCAATTACCTCTTGCCGAAGCAAACGGCCCTTATTCCGGTAAAGTTGATTCGGTAATTATATTTTCTAAGTTAGGATCTTTTGATCCGGAGGGCTTATTAACGGCATATATGTGGAATTTTGGAGATGGTACAAGAAGTCAGTTATCTAATCCAACGCATATTTATACCGAGGTGGGAGTTTATGTTGTTAGCCTAACCGTAGCTGACCAAATGGGAAAGATAGCAGTTGATACAGCGCTCGTTTCAGTTTCGGATTTTACTTTGAGTGATGATCTTTTTGAAGCAACTGGTAATGAATTCCTAATTTATCCAAATCCTGTAAGTTCATCTCGAATAAAACTAACTTTCCGAAAAGATGAACGAATCGTTGAGAAACAAGTCCGATTAATGAATATGCAAGGTTTATTGTTAAAGGAATATTTAACAAATGAGAATGAGTTTTTATTAAACTTGGAAACTTTGCCAAATGGAATGTATTTAATAATAGTTCAAACAATGGAAAAAATGATGGGATCGAAGATTCTGTTGTTGCGCTAAATACTTTGGTTGTTCGTAGATTATTATGTTTATAAATAGGTAAATATAAGATGGCATTTGCCTATTATTTTTATCTTTAGCCCTTATTAAAAATTTAACAAAGAATAAAATGAAAACGATCTCAATTTTTAAATCAGCCTTATTTACAGTTTTGGCTATTTCATTCACAACCTTAACAGCCCAAACTCAATTTATCGATCCTGAATATAATGAAAGTTGCACCAGCATCATGGTTGGTAAAATGGCCAGTACTGACGGCTCGGTTATGACAGCTCATACTTGTGATGCTTATTATCGAACCTGGATTGACATAGTTCCTGCGATGAAATACGATGAAGGTGCAAAACATGATGTTTATTGGGGAACCATGCACTCGCACACGCAGTGGAGCAAAGAAAACCTGGTTTTCAAAGGAAGTATTCCACAGGCCAAAGAAACATTCGCTTATCTAAATACGGCTTATCCTAGTTTAAACGAAAAACAATTAGCCATTGGCGAAACTACTTTTGGTGGTAAAAAGGAATTGAGAAACAAAGAAGGGATGTTTCAAATTGAAGAGTTGGAACGCATTGTTTTGCAAAGGTGCACAACTGCTCGTGATGCAATCAAACTCATTGGCCAATTGGTAAAAGAATATGGTTATGGAGATGCAGGCGAATGTATTACCATTGCTGATAAAAAAGAAGTTTGGCAACTTGAAATCATGGGAGAAGGCCCTGATCAGATTGGTTCTGTTTGGGCAGCACAACGAATACCGGATGGACATGTCGGGGTTTCAGCAAATATTTGCAGAATAGGTGAACTTAACTTAAAAGATAAGGATCATTTTATGGCTTCTGAAAATGTATTTGAAGTTGCTAAAAAAATGGAATTTTGGGATGGAAAAGAAACTTTCAAATTTTGGAAAGCATATAGTGGTCGTAAGCCATTTGCCATTCGTGATTATTTCGTGCTGAGCACCGTAGCTCCATCTTTAAATCTAGATTATGAAGCTGAAGAACTTCCATTTTCTGTTAAACCTGATCATAAACTAAGTGTTCGTGATGTATTAAAATTGTATCGTGAAACTTATGATGGAACTCAATATGAAATGATTCGAAACTTAACAGTTGACGTTAAGAAAAAAGATGAAAATGGTGAAGAATATACTGAAACTATCATCAGCCCTGCTGCACATCCATGGATGGATAGTGACAAAAGAAACTTAATTAACAGTTTAAAAGATGATGTATTGGTTCGTGATCGTCCAATTTCTGTTCAATACTGTGCTTATTCTTTCGTTGTTCAGTTACGCGATTGGTTACCAGATGAGATTGGTGGAAGATTATTATTCGGGATTGACGTGCCTCGTCTAAGTCCTAGAATTCCTATTTATTCAGGCACCATGGATATGCCTAAAAGCTTTAAAGTTGATAACCAAGATCATTTTAGCCGAGACGCTGCGGGTTGGGCTTTCAGACGTGCTAATCGTTTAGCTATGGTAAAATGGGGTCAAGGAAAAGAAATTGTTGAACCTGTTGTAGCTGAGTTCGAAGATAAGATTTTTGACGAAAGCGAATATGTTGAAGCCAAAGCAAAAGAGCTTTATGCAAAGGATCAGGAAAATGCTAAGAATGGCAAGCCAACTCAATTATGTAAAGAATTCTTAACCGAATACTCAAGCAATTTTGCCAGAGCTGCCGAAGATAGATGGTGGGATTTAGGTGATGAATTGTGGGTTAAATTCCGATGGAGTTTCTAGTCAAAAACATAGATATAAAAAAGCCCGCAATTTAAATTGTGGGCTTTTTTATTTTCGTCATACTGAATTTATTTGGCTTTGCCGAACTTCGTTTCAGCATCTGAAATGTTTTGAGATTCTGAAACAAGTTCAGGATGACATTTGTTTATTCAAACGAAAGAATAGATTTTTTAATGATTTCAATCGCTTCTCTCAATTGCTCTTCAGTAATAATCAAAGGAGGAGCAAAACGAATAATATGACCATGAGTTGGTTTTGCTAGCAAGCCATTATCGGCCATTTTCACACAAACATCCCAAGCTTCTTTTCCGTTCTTTGGCTTAATGATAATGGCGTTTAATAAACCTTTACCTCTCACCAATTCAATCATGTCGGAATCAATTTTTCTTAATTCTTCGCGGAATAATTGCCCAAGACGTTCAGCGTTCTCAGCTAATTTCTCATCTTTAACAACTTTTAAAGCGGCCATCGCTACTTTAGCAGCAATTGGGTTTCCGCCAAAAGTACTTCCGTGCTCACCCGGCTTAATGCAAAGCATGATTTCATCATCACAAAGTACTGCAGAAACAGGGAATACACCACCTGAAAGTGCTTTTCCTAAAATTAAAATATCAGGATGTACGTCTTCATGATTACAAGCCAATAATTTACCAGTACGTGCAATTCCGGTTTGTACTTCATCAGCAATGAAAAGTACATTTTTGGCTTTACACATGTTATAAGATTTTTTCAAGTAACCTTCGTCTGGAACAAAAACACCAGCTTCACCTTGGATTGGCTCGACTAGGAATGCAGCAACATTAGGGTCTTCTAATTCTTTTGCAAGTGCATCCAAATCGTTATAAGGAATGGTTACAAAACCCGGAGTAAATGGTCCGAATTCTTTTCTCGCATCTGGATCAGTCGACATGGATACAATGGTAATTGTACGCCCGTGAAAATTGTTTTCGCAAATAATTATTTTTGCCTGATCGGCAGGAATTCCTTTTTTCAAATAAGCCCATTTACGAGCTAATTTTAAAGCAGTTTCATCTGCTTCTGCACCCGTATTCATGGGTAAAACTTTGTCGTAACCGAAAAATTCAGTTACATACTTTTCATAAGGACCGAGTTGGTCATTGTAAAATGCACGGGACGTCAACGTAAGAGTACGAGCCTGGTCAACCATGGCATCAACAATTTTAGGATGGCAGTGTCCCTGGTTTACGGCTGAATAAGCAGAAAGGAAATCGAAATATTTTTTTCCTTCAGCATCCCAGACAAAGGCGCCTTCACCTTTTGATAACACTACTGGCAAGGGGTGATAGTTATGTGCACCATACTTATCTTCTAATTCCATTGCCATTTTTGAAGTCAATTTTGTCATCTTAAATAATTGATTTAAATGGTTATTAATTAATAAATTTCTATGCAAAGGTATAATTTTTAATTGTTAGTGGACTAACAAAGGACAAAGCTTTTTTCTTATTTTTGAATAGCTATTTAAAGCAACCTAAGCGAAGTCGAAGGAAGCTAATTACAGACATAAGTTAACCGAAAATTAAATTATTATGGCATTAATTTACGAAGAGAATATTCGCGAAAAAGCGCTAAAAAATATTGCTCGTGATATGATGATTGCGGCACGTACGGCACCAAAAGGACGTGGCATCGATTATATTCATGTGGCTTTAGCTGAGCGTATAGACATTGAAAGAATTGCAGTACGTATGTTTGAAATCGATAAAGAATTAACTTTTCCGGCCTTTACACGTGATGCAAAAAATATTTTAAAAGCTGATGCAATGATTATCTTAGGCTGCGAAATTAAATCGGTTGGGTTAAAAAAATGTGGCATGTGTGGCTTTAAAAATTGTGCCGAAAAAGACAAACACCCCAATCATCCCTGTGTTTTTAATACTACTGATTTAGGGATAGCATTAGGTTCTGCAGTAAGTGTGGCTATGGATAATAGAGTAGATAATCGAATTTTTTATACTGCAGGGCAAGCTATTTTAGATTTAAAACTGATGGATGAAAAGGTGAAAGTCATTTATACGATTCCGCTTTCATCGGCTTCTAAGAATATCTTTTTTGATCGTGGGTAATTTGACAATTTGATAATTCGTCAATTAGACAATTAATATTTTTACTGGCTAATTATCTAATTTGTGAATTTCTTAATTAAAGTAAATGCCTAAACGGCAACAAAATCCACTCAAAAAACTTATTAATCACAGGCCGGTGCAACCATTTCTCGTAATCAAATAATTGAGAGTTAAGGATGGTTTCGTTCAAGTGTTTTTCAAGTTGTTCAATGATGTCTTTTCGCTGGCCTATTAACACAATTTCGTACATATACCTGAAGCTACGGTAGTCAAAATTAGAAGATCCGATTGCATAAACCTCATCATCAACCAACATGACTTTAGCATGCAAATTATGTGGATTGTAGAATAAAAAATTGATCCTATTTTTATAAAGCTGACCCAAGTATTTATTTCTCAAAATATCAACCAGGCCAACGTCTGAATGTTTGGGAATAATTACCGTTACATCCACACCTCGTTTGGCAGCATCCATCATCGATTTCCGAAGTTGATAACCGGGTAAAAAATAGGGGGTTTCAATTAGTACTTGTGTTTTGGCTTTTTGAATGAGTTGGACATATCGTTTCTTAATTCGTTGAATGGTGATGGAAGGCACATCTCGCAATATTTCGCAGGTTTCATGACGAACCATACGCGAATTATTCTTTTTGTCAATTAAAACCTTGTGTTTATTGTAATTAACCCAGTCTTCCTCAAATATTTTTTTAAATTTAAATGCAATGTCGGAATTTAAGCGCAACACTAATTCACGCCAGTTCAAATTATATTCGGTAATATTGGTCGATCCGATATAACTGATGTTATCATCAATGATCAGTAATTTTCGATGGTTTCTCCGGTGGCCTTTGGTGAAGAAATCGAAGTTAATTTTCAGTTTTTCGAAGAAACGAACTTCACCATTGAAATCTGTTAACTTTTTAAAAAAACTGATGGGTAGTGAATTCCCTCCCCAAGAATCGATAAGTATTTTAATCTCAACTCCTTCTTTTGCCTTCTTAGTTAAGGCATCTCTAAATTTTATTCCAATCGAATCATTCCCAACGCGGTAAGTTTGCAAATAAATGTAATTCTTAGCAACTTCAATGTCCTCCAACATTGAAGTATAGTATTTTATAGGGTCGTCAAAAATATGGAATGGTTCCGTAATTTCTTTCATTTGGCAGATTTGACAATACGACTTGCGGGATCTATAATTCAGATTTGTCACCAAGATACAAATTTTTAAAACTGGTTTCAAACATATACAGAATTTATAAGTGTTTGATAAACGACCTATCATTCTTATCTTTGCTAAAAAACAACGCTTTATGATCAAATCAATGACGGGTTACGGCAAGGCCGAAACGGAACTAGAGAATAAAAAAGTTACTGTTGAAATTAAAACCCTGAACAGCAAGCAGCTGGACATCAACACTCGTATGCCGGCTGTATATCGACCCAAAGAACTATATATTAGAAATCTATTAAGTGAGAAACTTGAGCGAGGTAAAATAGAGTTTAATGTTCATGTAGAGCAAAACGGAGATGCATTAAACTATACGCTTAACAAGGCATTGGCTAAGAAATACCATGAAGAGTTAAAGGAACTTGCAGGCAATATTGACCAAGATGATTTTTCAAATTATCTGCCTATTTTACTTAAAATGCCTGATGTGTTAAAGGCTGATAAGGAAGATTTTAATGAAAATGAATGGTTACAAATTGAATTGGTCATTTTAGGAGCTCTTGAACAGCTTAATGAATTCCGTCAGCAGGAAGGTGAACTTTTACAGAAAGAAATTTCTGACCGTGTGAGAATTATTATGGATTTGTTAATTGATGTGGAGCCTTTTGAAAATGAACGAATTGATCAAATAAAAGCCCGGATTCAGAAAAACCTTGAAGCAATTCAGTTAGATGCTAATATCGACCAAAATCGGTTTGAACAGGAATTGATTTATTATTTGGAGAAAATAGATATAACCGAAGAAAAAGTTCGACTAAAGCAGCATTGCGATTACTTCTTAGAAACTATTGCTGGAGATGGAAGTTTAGGAAAAAAACTGGGTTTTATCTCTCAGGAAATTGGCAGGGAAATTAATACCCTTGGTTCAAAAGCCAATGAAGTGAATATGCAAAAAATCGTCATTCAGATGAAAGATGAATTAGAAAAAATAAAAGAACAACTCTTTAATATTCTTTAAAATGAGAGGGAAACTCTTCATATTTTCTGCACCTTCAGGTGCTGGTAAAACAACACTTGTGAAAAATTTGTTGGCATCAGGTGATTTAAATCTTGAATTTTCAGTTTCTGCTTGCAGCCGCACAAAGCGTGATGGAGAAATTGATGGTAAAGATTATTACTTTTTAAGTGTTGAAGAATTTAAACAGAAAATTAAAAGTAACGAATTTTTAGAATGGGAAGAAGTTTATGAAGATCACTTTTATGGAACGCTTCGTTCTGAAATTGATCGGATTTGGGACAATGGCAATCATGCTATTTTTGATGTAGATGTAGTAGGTGGGCTCAATATCAAAAAGAATTTTCCCGAAGATGCACTGGCCATTTTTGTGATGCCTCCTTCAATTGAAGTGTTGAAAGAGCGTTTGATTGGCCGATCAACCGAATCGGAAGAAAACTTGAAAAAGCGCTTAGAAAAAGCCAAACATGAATTGACTTTTGCTGATCAGTTTGATGTGCAGGTTGTTAATGAATTTAAAGAGGTCGCATGTAATGAGGCACGTAAATTAATTCTTGAATTTTTGAAGAGTTAGTACGAATTCTTATCTTGCTGCGGAGTCTTGAACCTAATTTCAAAAATAATGAAAGCAGTTATCTTACCAAGTTACAATCTCAATTTGATCAGGGCTTTGGTTGGGATCAAGGTCGAAGAAAAACTCATGCCTATTCCGGCAAAAGGTGAGGTAATGATTAAGATCCATGCTTCACCTTGCAATCCATCAGATATTGCATTTCTAACCGGAACTTATAATATAAAAAAAACATTACCTGCAGTTCCTGGCTTTGAGGGAGTTGGAACCATTGAATTTGTTGGTGAGGGTGTATCAAAAAACTTGATTGATAAAAGAGTGAGTTGTTTTATACAAAACGATAAAAGTGGGACTTGGTCTGAATATGTGATTTCAACCCCAGATGAATGCATTTTCTTAAAAGATAAAATGCCTGAAGATCAAGCCGCGTGTTTTACAGTCAATCCCTTTACGGCCTATGGATTATTTTCTCTCGCAAAGGAGGGTGGTTGTAAAACGATTATACAAAATGCTGCAACAGGTCAAGTAGGAAAATTTATACGCATTTTAGCAAAGCGAGATGGAATCAAGGTAATTAATATTGTACGTAAAACGCAGCATGTAAGTTTGTTAAAATCAGAAGGTGAAACCGAGGTATTGAATTCTAACGATAAAAATTTTGAAGAATTACTTCAGCTGAAAGCAAAGGAGTTAGAAGCTGATATTTGTTTTGATGCTGTTGGTGGAGCACAAAGTGGACAGATATTAAATGCCATGCCTGCAAATTCAGAACTGATTTTATATGGAGGATTGTCTGGCGCTGATCTATCAAAAATTGACACTTTAGGAATTATCTTCGATCATAAAGTGCTGAGCGGATTTAATTTGATGGATTGGATGGAAGAGTTAGAGGAGGGTGAGTTCGAAAATATTTCTGATTATTTACAAGACTTATTTATTGACGGAACATTAAAAACTGATATTCAAGCAATTTATTCCTTAGATGAAGTTGTAAAAGGAATTCGGGCATATATTGGGAATATGAGTGCCGGTAAGATTTTATTAAAACCATAAATTTTGAAAAAAGTCGGATTATATTTTGGATCATTTAACCCCATTCACATTGGGCACCTGGTTATTGCCGAATACATGGTTGAAAATACGGATTTGGATGAGTTATGGTTTGTGGTTTCACCTCAAAACCCATTAAAAGAAAAAAAAACCTTACTGGCTGATAACCACCGTTGGTACATGGTAAATTTAGCGATTGAAGACGATGCGAGATTCAAAGCTATCGATATTGAATTTCATATGCCACGACCATCTTACACCATCGATACTTTAACCAGGTTGAATGAAAAATATCCGAACAATGTGTTTGTTTTAGTTTCGGGTTCTGACATTTTCAGAAATTTTCGGAAGTGGAAAAATCACGATATTCTGTTGAAACAATTCCCTTTTTATGTTTATAAACGGCCTAGCTTTCAGTTAGGTGAATTCGAAAACCATCCAAATATAAAATTGTTTGAAGCTCCACAAATGGAAATTTCATCTAGTTTTATTCGAAAAAGTATTATAGAAAAAAAGAAAGTTAAATATTTATTACCTCCAAAGATTGATGAATACATTAAAGAAATGAGTTTTTATAAGAAATGAAATTCCTAATATGAAAGAAAACACCTCAAAGGTATTTGCTGAGATGAAGCCATGGCAACAAAAACTGCATGATATCATATTTGGTTACGAAAGCTTTGCAGGTAAGCTTTTTGATGTAGTTTTATTGATTGTTATTTTGCTTAGTGTTATAGCAGTAATGTTGGAAAGTGTTGCTTCCATTGCCGTAAATTACGGGAATCTCCTAAGAATAGTAGAGTGGATTTTTACTATTTTGTTTTCCATTGAATATATGGGTCGTATCATCTCTTCTCCACGCAAGAAAAAATATGTTTTGAGTTTTATGGGGATTGTTGACTTATTGGCGATACTCCCTACTTTTATAAGTTTTTTTGTGGCAGGTGCACAAACCCTGCTTATCATTCGTTTTATTCGTTTGGTTCGGGTGTTTAGGATTTTGAAACTAAGTCGTTACATGAAAGGTGCTAATATGTTAAGGCAAGCCTTGATTGATAGCAAGCATAAAATCATTGTATTTTTTGGTTCAGTTATTATTATTGTGGTGGTCGTTGGTACACTCATGTATTTAATTGAGCATGGACAAAATGGATTCAGTAGTATCCCACGCAGTATTTATTGGGCTATTGTAACAATCACAACTGTTGGATATGGAGATATTGCACCAGTTACGGTTTTAGGGCAAACAATTGCCTCATTTTTAATGATCGTTGGTTATGCAATTATTGCTGTTCCAACGGGTATTGTTACCAGTCAAATGATGCAAACTCATGATAAAGTCATGAATGAGCACTGTTCCAAATGTAAAACAAAACGTATTACTGAGGATGCAAGCTATTGCCATCAATGCGGTACAAAATTCTAACGCTTCTTCTTCCCCAATTAAAAACATATTTAAGGATTTAATTTTAAATTACATAGGCTTTATCTTCCTGTTTATAGAATTATTTTCTATCGTATTTCTTTTTTAATAAATTTATCTAGTAATTGCAAAATGCAATATTTCGCAAACCAAATATTATACAAATGAAAAAACTACTTATTCTAATAATTGTCTCTTTGATGATATTACCAGTGATAACAGTCTCTGGAGCTAAAAAGAAAAATAGTAAACCGGCATTTTCTTATAATGAAAAACTTTATAACGCACTTGAATGGCGTTCAATTGGACCTTTTCGAGGAGGTCGTTCTGCCGCAGTAACAGGAGTTCCAGGTAAACCCAATTTATATTATATGGGTGCAACTGGGGGCGGAGTATGGCAAACTAACGATGCGGGTAATACATGGGAGAATATTTCTGATGGTTTTTTCGGAGGTTCAATCGGCGCTGTCGCGGTAAGCGAGTGGGATAATAATGTAATTTATGTTGGTGGTGGCGAAAAAACTGTTCGAGGTAATGTGTCATCAGGTTCGGGAATGTGGAAATCGGTTGACGCAGGAAAAACATGGGAATCAATTGGTTTGCCGAATTCAAGGCATATTTCAAGAATCCGGATACATCCGCAAAACCCGGATTTGTTGTACGTAGCTGTGATGGGTGATTTGTTTAAATCATCTGAAGATAGAGGTGTTTATCGCTCTAATGATGGTGGAAAAAACTGGGATAAAATCCTTTTCGCAAATGAAGATGCAGGAGCCATCGATTTAGTTATGGATCCAAACAACCCAAGAATCTTGTATGCAAGCACTTGGAGGATAAGAAGAACCCCTTTTAGTCTGGATAGTGGTGGAGCAGGATCGGCTTTATGGAAGAGTATAGATGCTGGCGTTACTTGGGTAAATATATCATCAAGCGATGGACTACCAAAAGGAGTTTGGGGGATTATTGGAATTGCCGTTTCACCATTAAATTCTGATCGTATTTGGACTATTATCGAAAATGAAAATGGTGGTGTTTTTCGATCAGATGATGGAGGCAAAAAATGGGAAAAAGTGAATGATGAAAGATCATTACGACAGCGGGCATGGTACTATTCTCGCATCTATGCCGATACTAAGGATGTGGATGTGGTTTATGTTTTAAACGTAAATTATCATCGATCAAAAGATGGCGGAAGAACCTTTGAAAGTTTTAATGCTCCTCATGGCGATCATCACGATTTATGGATTTCACCAGAGGATAATAAACGCATGATTATTGGTGACGATGGAGGCGCACAAATATCCAATGATGGAGGAAATAATTGGTCATCATTGATGAACCAACCAACAGGACAGTTTTATAGGGTTACAACCGACAATCATTTTCCTTATCATATTTATGGTGCGCAGCAGGATAATTCTACCGTAAGAATTGCTCATCGCACTTCGGGTGGTTCAATTGGTGAGCGTGATTGGGAACAAACAGCTGGCGCTGAAAGTGCACATATTGCAGTTGATCCGAAAGATAATGATGTTGTTTATGGGGGCAATTATGGAGGCTATTTAATGCGAATCAATCATCGAACTGAAGAACGAAGAGCCGTTAATGTTTGGCCTGATAATCCAATGGGCCATGGTGTAGAGGATATGAAATATCGTTTTCAATGGAATTTCCCAATCTTCTTTTCTCCTCATAATCCCAAGAAGCTTTATACTGCATCCAATCACTTACATGTTTCTTATGATGAAGGTCAGTCATGGGAAGTTATAAGCCCTGATTTAACAACTAATAATCCTGAAAAAATGAAATCATCAGGTGGTCCAATTACTCAGGATAATACCAGTGTGGAGTATTATTGTACCATTTTTGCAGCTTGTGAATCGCCTTATGAAGAAAATCTGTTATGGACCGGATCTGATGACGGATTGCTTCATGTAAGCAAAGACGGTGGTAAAACTTGGGCGAATGTAACGCCTAAAGACATCCCTGAGTTTATGATGTTTAATAGCATTGATGCAGATCCATTTGTAAAAGGTGGAGCTTATGTAGCCGGAACTCGTTACAAATTAGGCGACAACGAACCTTATCTTTATAAGACAAAAGATTATGGTCAAACCTGGGAAAAAATTACAACTGGAATCAATACAGAACATTTTACTCGGGTGTTGCGAGCAGATCCTAAAAAACAAGGCTTGCTTTATGCAGGAACAGAAAATGGGATGTATATTTCTTTTAATGATGGAGCTAATTGGCAAAGCTTCCAAATGAACTTGCCAATTGTTCCCATTACTGATTTAACGATCAAGAATGACAACTTAATAGCTGCAACCCAGGGTCGTAGTTTCTGGATGATTGACGACTTAACCCCACTTCATCAGTTAAGTGAAGATATTGCAAAAAGTGATTTTTATCTCTATAAGCCCATGCCAAGTTGGAGAATTGGTGGTAGAGGAGGACGTGAAAGTCGAGTTGCCGGAACCAACCACCCAGGTGGAGCAATGATTCATTTTTATTTAAAAGAAAAATTGGAGAATGATAAAATTTCACTTGAAATATTTGAACAAGATGGTGACTTAATTAGCAAATTTAGCACTACTCCTGATAGAAAATTAAAAGTTGGAAAGCTTGAGGTTAAAGAAGGAATGAATCGCTTTGTTTGGAATATGATGTATCCGGGAGCTGATAGTTTTGATGGTATGATTCTTTGGGGTGCTTCAATGAATGGCCCAAGAGCACTACCAGGTAAATACAAAGCTAAGCTCACCGTGAATGATGTAACTCAGGAAACGACCTTTGAAATTGTAAAAGATCCAAGAACGGATGTATCAATGGCTGATTTGCAAGCCCAATTTGACTTCTTAATTTCCGTTAGAGATAAACTTTCAGAAACAAATAACGCCATTACCAAAATTCGTGAAGCCAGAAAGCAAATGAATTTGGTAACCAGTAAAATGAAGGGTGAAGAATTTGCTGAAATCAATAAAAAGGCAAAAGAGATTTTAAAAACCATGAAAGAAGTTGAAGAAGCACTTTATCAAACCAAAAACCAAAGTCGGCAGGATCCACTTAACTTTCCAATCAAACTAAATAATAAATTGGGACATTTAAACTCATTGGCATCATCGGGTGATTATAAACCCACAGCATCGGCAGTTGAATTTAAAGAAGAGGTAACTGCTTTAATCGATGCTGAATTGAATAAACTTAAGACGGTATTTGAAACAGAAATAACCGCTTTTAATAAAATGGTGAAAGAAAAAGGAGTGGATGCAGTGATTTTAAAAAATGATTAGTCACATCGAGCTTCCGCCAAAGGCGGATAAATGTCGAGATGTGATAATATCCTAATATTAGTTCTCGACAGGCTCGAACTGACATGGTGTTAAACGGGACGCCACCCTCTTGAGGATGGCGTCCCTGAATATTCAAAGTCACATTTCAACTTCGTTCAATGTT
Source organism: Bacteroidales bacterium (assembly GCA_963674935.2). Lineage (GTDB taxonomy): Bacteria > Bacteroidota > Bacteroidia > Bacteroidales. The sequence continues at coordinate 241,119 of CAXXWZ010000002.1, read as the reverse complement.
CCTTTTGCTATTTCGAAGCAGCCATGGCTTCAACTTCAGCTACGGTTTTTGGAATCGGTTTTCCAAGTACCCGATGCCCGCTTTCAGTTACCAAAACATCGTCTTCAATACGAATGCCGCCGAAATCCAAATATGTTTTTACTTTATCAAAATTGATAAATTCGGTATTGGTCCCTTCTTTCTCCCATTTTTCAATCAACTCAGGGATGAAATAACAACCAGGTTCAACAGTTAAGACAAAGCCAGGTTGTAACTCTCTGCCTAATCGGAGGTAAGCGGTTCCAAACTGATCACTTCTAATGGTTTTCTCGTTATAACCAACCAGGTTTTCACCAAGGCCTTCCATGTCATGAACATCAATTCCCATCATATGACCTAAGCCGTGAGGCATAAATAAAGCGTGAGCTCCAGCGTTAACAGCAGCGTCCATGTCTCCTTTCATTAAACCTAGTTTTTTCAAACCTTCTGCAATAACTTTACAAGAAAGAAGATGAACCTCCCGATATTCAATGCCGGGTTTAATAGCTTCAATGGCCTTAACATTTGCTTCCAAGACAATTTCGTAAATCTCTTTTTGTCGTTGACTAAATTTTCCTCCGACCGGAGTTGTGCGGGTGATATCACTTGAGTAGTGCATAGTGGTTTCGGCACCCGCGTCAGCAATCATCATTTTGCCTTCCGTTAAGGTGTTTCCATGATAATGATTGTGCAGGGTTTGTCCGTTAATCGTTAAGATAACAGGAAAGGAAACAGGTCCACCTTGGGCTAATGAAATTCCTTCCATGGTTCCTGCAATTTCTCTTTCAATAACACCTGCTTTAGCCATTTTCATGGCAGTGGTGTGCATGTCGTATGCAATATCTACTGCTTTTTCAATTTCAGCAATTTCATATTTATCTTTGATGGAACGAAGTTTTACAACAGCCTTTACCAATTCAACAGAAACGTCATTTTTGATTGTTGCAACATCTGCACCCCATAATTGATTCATCTGAACCAATCGATCTCCACGATAAGGAGGTAAAAAATGAATAGATCGGCCAGTACTTTTTTGTGATTCTATAAAGCTAGCCAGATCTGTGTATGGGGCGGTGTGTTCAACACCAACCAATGCAGCCTGATCTTTAACGGTTGGTTGAGGTCCCATCCAGATGATATCTTCAATATCCACATCATTGGCAAAAATGTAATCTTTATCATTGTCGATATCTATTATTCCCACAAAATCAGGTTGGTCTAATCCAAAGAAATATAAAAAATCGCTGTCCTGACGGAAATGATAAGTGTTTGCAGGATAATTATAAGAGGCTTCGGAATTACCAAAAATTAGAGCTAAGCCAGAACTCATTTCTTTTTTTAATCGATTTCGGCGGTCGATATAAACTTCTTTTTTAAACATAATTTATAGTTTTATTAATTGTTTTTTGAGGTTATATTTTTTGCATTTTCAAAGGTATTTATTTGCAGTCAATACCTAATTAGCACATTATCGTATTGTCGCATTGGCTAATTAACTTTAGCCATTAATGCTTCAATCTCATCCGGATCAATAGGAATGTTTTTCATTAAATCAAGTGGACCATCTTCAGTAATTAAAATGTCATTTTCAAGCCTAATCCCAATTTCCTCATCCTGGATGTACAAAGCGGGTTCACAGGTAAAAACCATTCCTGCTTTCATCTTTTCATATTTCGAGCCCACATCATGAACATCTAAACCTAAATAATGTGAGGTGCCGTGCATAAAATATTTGAACAAGATTGAATTTGCTTTTATTGGGTCGCTAAACTCTTCCTTTGTCATCAAACCTAAAGTCAACAACTCAGCCTTCATTAAAACATTTACAGCTTTATTTAGTTTATCAACGGTATTTCCAACAACCATTAATTTTATGGCTTCTTTTTGTACTCTTAAAACAGCCTCATAAATTTTGCGTTGGCGTTTCGTAAACTTGCCGTTTATTGGAATTGTGCGGGTTAGGTCGGCGGCATAATTGGCGTATTCGGCACCAAAATCCATCAGTAATAAATCTCCATCTTTACAAACCTTGTCATTTTCAATATAATGAAGTGTACAGGCATTAACACCTGATGCAATGATAGGTGCATAGGCATGTCCGTTTGCTCCATTTCTGGAAAATTCGTAATCAATTTCAGCCTGAATTTCAAATTCTTTTTTTTCAGGCTTGGTATTTTTGAGTACACGTCGGAAAGCTTTTTCGGTGATGTCGATGGCTTTTTGAATGAGATCAATTTCCACTTCTGACTTAATGAATCTAAGTTCAGCCAATATTGGAGCCGATCGTTCAAAATTATGACTTGGAAATTTCGTTTTGATAGATTCTGCAAAACGTCGATCTCTTGAAATCACTTCAGTTGAATACTTTATATATTCGTTAAAATTAAAATAAATATTTTCCGAAGCCAAAATAATTTCATTAAGAACCAACTCTAATCGCGGCATAATCATTATGCTCTTAATTCCTGAAATTTTTTGTGCTTCATTAACTGTTAATTTGTGTCCGAACCATGTTTCCATTTGTTCGTTAGCTTCTAGTAAAAACAGTATTTCTCGGAGTTTTGGTTCCGGGTGATCGGGAGCAAGGATTAAGATACTTTGCTCTTGTTCAATTCCGGTTAAATAAAATAAATCTGAATTTTGGCGGTATGGAAAATTTTGATCTCCATTTCGATGATATTCGTCATTTGAATTAAAAATCGCTACCGATTTTGCCTTTAACTTCTTTGAAAAATTTGTTCTGTTGCTTGTAAAAAAACCTGAACTAATTGGATCATATCTCATTCCACACAATATTATTTATAAACAGTAAAAATATGTTGCTAAATTCTTCTTAATTGAAATTAAAACTTAAATTTGTTAATCAATTTTATCAACAAAAATAGAAATTTGCTCGCTTAAATGCCAGCGATTAGTATTCAAAAAAGTAATATCTGAATTATTTCTGTTAAATAAAACCATTATGAGTAATCAAATCGCTTTTTCATCAATAACAAAAAAGGTCACCACCGCAATTGCAGGTCTTTTCTTAATCATGTTTTTGATGGTACATCTCGGAATAAATTTATTTATTCTACCAATTACTGAAAACCATCAGGAAATGTTTGCTGCTGCTGCTCATTTCATGGGCACCAACTGGGTTATCAAGGTCTTTGAAATTGTATTGATGGGTGCCATCTTGCTTCATGTGGCAATTGGCATAATTCTTCAGTTTCAAAATTGGGCGGCACGTGGGCAAGGCTATAAAGTGAAAAGTAAATCAACAACATCATTTATGTCGAAGTATATCATTTATACAGGTATCATGATTCTTTTGTTTTTATTGGTGCACTTTTACAATTTTTATTTTATTAAATTGGGTTTGGTTGCTGCACCCGAAATAGCAAATATTGCGCATCCGCAAGAAGAACATTTTTATGAACTAGCTGTTTATTTGTTCACCAACCAGATTGGATATTCAATCCTGTACATTGTAGCATTTATTTTCTTAGGAATTCATTTAAATCATGCATTCCAATCGGCATTCCAAACTTTAGGATTGAACCATAAGAAATACACTCCAGCAATTAAAACCATTGGTAAATTATATTCAATTATTATTCCAATCGGGTATATCATAATACCTCTCTACTTTATGATTTTAGGTTAAGATAATTTTTCGCAAGCATATAAAGATTAAAACAATGACAAAACTTAATGCACAAATTCCGGAAGGGCCGTTGGCAGAAAAATGGACTAAGTATAAAGCCAATGCCAAATTAGTGAATCCAGCAAACAGAAAAAAACTTGACATTATCATGGTTGGAACCGGTTTAGCCGGTGCAGGCGCAGCCGCAAGTCTTGGCGAAATGGGTTATAATGTGAAAGCTTTTTGCTTTCAGGATACTCCAAGAAGAGCGCACTCAGTGGCAGCTCAAGGTGGAATAAATGCGAGTAAAAATTATAAAAATGATGGTGATAGCGACTATCGGCTATTTTATGATATGATTAAAGGTGGTGATTACCGTGCACGTGAGGCCAATGTTTATCGCGCTGCTGAGGTAAGTAATGCGACCATTGATCAATTAACTGCGCAAGGTGTACCATTTGCGCGTGAATATGGTGGAACATTAGATAATCGATCTTTTGGTGGTGTTCAGGTTTCCAGAACTTTTTATGCCAAAGGACAAACCGGACAGCAATGTTTATTAGGTGCTTACTCAGGCCTGATGCGCCAAACCAAAGCAGGTACAGTTACGATGTATCCTCGTCGTGATATTATCGACATTGTTGTAATTGATGGCAAAGCTCGAGGAGTGATTGTGCGTAACCTTGTTACCGGTGAAATTGAAAGACATTCGGCACATGCCGTTGTTCTTGCTACTGGTGGATACGGAACCGTTTATTATTTATCAACTCTGGCCGTTAATTCAAATGCAAGTGCTGCCTGGAGTGCTTTCAAAAAAGGTGCATTTTTTGCCAATCCTAGTTTTATTCAAATTCACCCAACCAGTATTCCTGTTTTGAATGATTATCAGGCAAAACTAACTTTAATGTCGGAATCATTAAGAAATGATGGTAGAATTTGGACTCCTTTGAAGAAAGGGGATAAACGCCACGCTAATGATATTCCGGAAGAAGAAAGAGATTATTACCTAGAAAGAAGATATCCTGCTTTTGGTAACTTGGTTCCACGAGATGTTGCTTCAAGAGCTGCTAAAGAAAGGTGTGATGCCGGTTATGGTGTTGGAGAAACTGGTTTAGCTGTTAATCTTGATTTTAAAGATGCGATTGCAAAACAAGGTAAAGCTGCTATCGAAAATAAGTATGGCAATTTATTCGAAATGTATGAGAAAATTACCGGTTTTAATCCTTATATCGAACCTATGAGAATTTACCCTGCAGGTCATTATACAATGGGCGGATTATGGGTTGATTATAATTTAATGACTACCGTTCCTGGATTATTCGCTATTGGTGAATCCAATTTTTCCGATCATGGTGCTAACCGACTTGGAGCAAGTTCGTTGATGCAATGTGCCGGTGATGGACTCTTTATTATCCCTTATACCATAAGTAATTATTTAGCTGATGAGATTAAAACTCCACGTATTTCAACTGAAGCACCAGAGTTTGATGAAGCTGAAAAAGAAGCTCAGGAGAAAATAAATAAACTTTTAGCCATTAATGGAACAGAAACTGCTACTTCATTCCATAAACGTTTAGGTAAAATTTTATGGGATTATAGTGGGATGTCAAGAAATGAAGAAGGCTTGAAAAAAGGTTTGAAATTGGTCGAGGAATTGAAAGCAGAATTCTGGACTAAACTTAAAATTCCTGGAACTGAAAATGAGATCAATCAGGAGCTTGAGAAAGCAGCCAGAATAGCTGATTTCTTTGAGGTAGCTAAGTTGATTATCACAGATGGTTTAAACAGGAAGGAAAGCTGTGGTGCTCACTTCCGTGAGGAGAGCCAAACGGAAACTGGAGAAGCAAAACGTGACGACAAAAATTATGCTTATGTTGCGGCTTGGGAATATTTGGGTGACGATAAGCCTCCTAAATTACACAAAGAACCACTTAATTATGAATACGTTGAAGTTAAAGAAAGAAGTTATAAATAATAGAATATAGATACTAGACAATAGAAATTGGACTTCCCTATCGAATTGTTAAAAAACAACTAAAGCAGTTTTAGTTAAGTCTAAAGTCTAACATCTAAAGTCTTAAATCTCTTTAGAGTATGAAAGTAAAACTTAAAATCTGGCGACAAAAAAACGCAAAAGCAAAAGGTAAATTTGTGGATTACGATTTGGATGAAGTTTCAACAGAAATGTCATTCCTTGAGATGTTGGATGCTTTAAATGAAAAATTAATTCTGGGTGGTGACGAGCCTGTTGCTTTTGAGCACGACTGTCGTGAAGGAATATGCGGTTGCTGTAGCCTCTACATTAATGGTCAGCCACATGGCCCTGCGCAAAAAACAACTACTTGTGAATTGCATATGCGTTCGTTTAAAGATGGAAGTACTATTGTAATTGAACCTTTTCGAGCAAAAGCTTTTCCTGTTATGAAAGACTTAATTGTTGATCGTAATGCTTTTGACAAAATCATGTCGGCAGGTGGATTTATTTCGGTTAATGCCGGATCGGCTCAGGATTCCAATTCAATTTTGGTAAAAAAAGAGGATTCTGATGAAGCTATGAATTCTGCAAGTTGTATTGGTTGTGGAGCCTGTGTTGCAGCCTGTAAAAATGCTTCAGCCATGTTATTTGTATCTGCAAAAGTATCACAATATGCACTTTTGGAGCAAGGTAAGGTTGAAGGAAAAGAGCGAGTTCAGGCCATGGTCGCAAAAATGGACGAGCTTGGATTTGGTAACTGTACCAACACATACGCCTGCGAAGCAGAATGCCCTAAAGGAATTTCCGTTGAAAATATCGCCCGTATGAACCGGGAGTTTTTGGGTGCAAAGTTGACTTAAAATTTAATCACTTGAAAATATCGCCCGTATGAACCGGGAGTTTTTGGGTGCAAAGTTGACTTAAAATTTAATCACTTGAAAATATCGCCCGTATGAACCGGGAGTTTTTGGGTGCAAAGTTGACTTAAAATTTAATCACTTTAATAAAAAAACCCAAGCCGATTTTTTGGCTTGGGCTTTTTTGTAATAATGCAATTAGGTTTTAAATAGCCCTAATCTTTACTTTTGTAAACGGTATTAATAATGCTAGTGTTTTTCTTAAATCGCCATATCTGATAAAATAACAATCCAAAGATTAATGGTAGATTGATAAATTTGATTTGGATTTTAAGGAACCTAATCCATTCTTCATCGTTTTTGCTAATGGCAGAATTTAATATAGGTATTATTAATGATAATATAATTATTAATACCAACCATTCTAAGACTATCTTTTTTTTCATGTTGCGTAACATTTTAAAGTATAATTTATTCGAACTGGCCTTCCGTTGCTGCTACAGCGCAAGCCCCAGCAATTGTTGTTGCACAAGCTACACTTGCAGCCATACACATAAGTTTTTCTATTCCATTAAAACTATCAAGAACTGCTTCCACACAATTATTAAATCGATCACCCCAGTCTTTCAAATTGTTAACCTGAGTATTACTAATTTGACCATTATCGATCCCGACATCAAACTTTGCAATCAGTTCACCTTCTCTAGTAAGATATGTAAAGGTTTCGGTATTTTTATCCTTTTTCTCTACAGTTATTAGTAAATCAAATTTAGAAAATAATCCATCTCGTTCAAAATAAACATGGAATGTTTCAGTTGATGATTTCAGTTTCTGATTCAGGGGAGTGCAGATTGTTCTAAGTGTACAATCCTCGTGACTAATTATGAAACTTTCGCTAATATTAGGATTAAATTCTTTGTAGTTGATGTTACTTGTAGCTAGCGAGGTTCGATCAGTAAGGTTTACTGGCAAAGGTAGTATTTCCTTTATTTTTAGGCCAACGGGATAAGTTTTTTCAACTGTGTTCACAATAACTTTCTCCTTTTCTTGTGTGCAAGATATTGTTAAGCCTAAAAATAATAATATTACATATATAGGTTTGATATTTTTCATTTGTAAAAATTTAGGTTAATAAAATCGATTTAATTTGTTGAGATTAATATTAGACATCCTCTCAAGTATCAAATATTCGGGTTACATTTAATTTCTTATTACATACACTCCCCTTCTCTCTTGTTCAAAAACATATAAATAAAAGATTCAACCTTAACGATTGGATTGAATCAAACAAAAAATTGGGGAGTTGGTAATAAATGAGTTAAAAGTGTCTAATACGTATTAATCCTGTTAGAATAAGAAAAGTAACCCTCCTTGTTAAACTAAATTAAATTATTTTTGATATTTAAGATTTTTCTGAGTTAAGAAATGATGCAATTGTGAAATTTAGCTAATATTTGAAATTATTAAAAAGCAATATTTTGGCTATCTTTGAAGCACTCGAATTTAAGAAATATAAATGCTTTTTAAGAAGATTGTAGGTCAAAATCAGATAAAGGAAAGATTGATTCAAACTGTGCAAGAGAACAGAGTGAGTCATGCCCAATTATTTTTGGGGTCAAGTGGCTCAGGCAAATTGGCCTTGGCAATTTCATACGCACAATATGTAAACTGCAAAAACAGAACGGATGAAGATTCATGTGGCGTCTGTCCGTCATGCATAAAATACGAAAAGTTAATACATCCTGATTTACATTTTATTTATCCGGTAGCAGCGACCAAGGAAATTAAAAAACCTAAAAGCATTGACTTTATTGAATCGTGGAGGTCGTTACTTTTTGAAAAAAAATATTACATCAGCTTAAGTGAGTGGTTTGAAAAGATAGGTATTGAAAACAAGCAGGGCATCATCAATGTTGAGGATTGTAATTCTATCATTAAAACATTGGGCTACAAGTCCTACGAGGCAGAATATAAGGTGATGATCATCTGGATGGCTGAAAAACTATTTCATGCTGCTGCTCCAAAAATTTTAAAAATATTAGAAGAACCACCTGATAAAACCCTCTTTATTTTAATTTCTGAAAATCAAGATCAAATAATCAGTACGATTTTATCGAGAACCCAACTTGTCAAAATCCCAAAAATCAAGAATGATGATTTGATGCAAAAACTGAAAGCTAAACCTGGAGCTGAAAATACAGATCTGCAAAGAATTGTTACTTTATCAGAAGGAAATTATAAATCGGCATTAAAACATTTGCAATCAACTGAGATTGAAAAATTAAATTTCACCAAGTTTAAAGAATGGATGAGGTATTGTTATGCCGTTGACATACCGAAGATTTCTACATTCGTTGGTGAATTTTCAAAAATGGGTAGGGAACGCCAAAAAAGTTTTTTTCTTTATGCACTTATGATGGCAAGAAGTTGCATGCTAATTAATTACGGCCAGGAGAATTTACTTAAATTGGATGAAGAAGAATTGAATTGGCTGGCAAAAGGCTTCGCACCGTTTATCAATGCTGCAAATATAAACGAGTTTTCAAAAGAGTTTAATGATGGGCATTATGCAATTGAAAGAAATGCCAATCCTTCAATTTTGTTAATGGACATCTCTTTAAAAGCGACTAAGCTATTAAAGTTAAAGCCGGCTTAGGTTGGTCAAATTTTGTAAATTTGCAAAATAATTAGAACCCATGGATAATGAAAATATAAATAGTAAGAATGATGAGCAATTATTTTTAAGTCGAGGGTGTGGCGGTAAGCCGGATGCAAACGAAGAAAATAACAATGCTTTTAAACATAGATGCTGTAAGTTAGATGAGTTTGATTGGTTAAAAGATGTCTCCCAGCCAGCCTCTGTTCCTGTATTCGATTGTGTAGAAGTACGGTTCAAAAATAGCCGCAAGGATTTTTATAGAAATACTGATTCGTTAGCTTTGAAAGTGGGTGATATAGTTGCTGTTGAAGCATCACCGGGTCATGATATTGGTATTGTATCATTGGTAGGTGAAACAGCTCGTTTACAGATGAAAAGAAAAAATATAGAATTTGACTCATCTGAAATAAAAAAACTGTATCGATATGCCAGAACTTATGATATCGAGAAATGGATTGCAGCTGTGGAGAAAGAAGCTGCAACCATGCTTAAAACTCGACAAATAGCGAATGAACTTCAGCTTGGAATGAAAGTGAATGATGTTGAATATCAGGGCGATAGTACGAAAGCAATTTTTTATTACACAGCAGAGGAAAGGGTCGATTTCAGAGAATTAATTAAACGCCTGGCTGAAGCATTCAAGATTAGAATTGAGATGAAACAGATTGGTGTACGTCAAGAGGCTGCTCGTTTAGGCGGAATTGGATCATGTGGTCGTGAGCTTTGTTGTGCAACCTGGATGACTAATTTTAAATCTGTTACTACAAGTTCGGCTAAAGCTCAGCAGCTGTCGTTAAATCCCCAAAAACTTGCAGGTCAATGTTCAAAATTAAAATGCTGTTTAAATTATGAGTACGATAATTATATGGAGGCTTTAAGTGAGTTTCCCAATCAGGATTTAATTCTTCAAACCAAAAAGGGTGATGCAATTCATCAGAAATCAGACATTTTTAACAAACAGCTCTGGTATGCATACGTGAATAATCCCAATATTTTTATAGCATTATCACTCGAAAAGGTGAAGCACATTATCAGCCTCAATAAAATGAATAAAAAGCCTTTAAATTTAGAGGACTTTACTGAGATTGTTGAGGAAAAGAATGATTTTGGAAACATTTTTGAACAGGATGATGTAAATCGCTTTGATAAAAAAAAGAAACCAAGCAATAAATCCAAGAAAAAAACATTTAATAAAAAATAACCTTTTATGAAACTTGGTCCTATTTCAATAATTCCAGTGTTTTTAATTGGGTTATTAATGTTGAATTCTTGTAATTCAAACTTAATAATCACCGAGAGCAAAACTATTGATGGTGATTGGGCAAAGGAAGATACCATTGCTTTTGTTTTCGAGATTAATGATACCTTAACAGACTTTAGTTTTTTTATAAATATCCGCCACTCAATGGAGTACAAGTATCGCAATATCTATTTTTTCGTGAATACTGAGTTTCCAAACGGAAGTTTTAGCAATGATACCATTGAATGTGTTCTGGCTGATATTAGAGGGAAGTGGTACGGAAACGGCTTGGGGGAAATTAAAGAAAACAAGATCCTTATTCGGAACGACTTACGATTTCCGGTAAACGGATTATACAGATTCAACTTTGTACAAGCCATGCGTGAAGATTATCTAAGCGGATTATCAGATATTGGAATAGAAATTAGTAAAACATCTGCAAATTAAAGATTTATAATAATTGCTAATGGAAGAAATAGTAAAAAAAAGAAAAATACCATTTAACTACATTACAAAGTTCTGGATCATTTTTTCAGGATTTATGTTGATGGTAGTATTGATGTTTGTGGGTATTTCAAACGAATGGTTTGGGCCAATGCCTAGTTTCGAAGAATTAGAAAACCCTCAGAGTAGTTTAGCCTCAGAGGTATTTTCTGCCGATGGAGTTTTAATGGGAAATTATTATATCGAAAATAGATCCAATGTTGATTTTACGGAGATTTCTCCATTTCTTGTAAGTGCCTTGATCGCAGCTGAAGACATCCGTTTTGCTGATCATTCAGGAATAGATTTAAGGGCACTGTTTAGAGTTGCATACGGCGTTGCTACTGGTAATCCGGGTAAAGGAGGAGGAAGTACGATCACTCAGCAATTAGCGAAAAATTTATTTCCTAGGGTAAGTAATCCATCAATATTAACACTTTCTATCGCCAAACTAAAAGAATGGGTTACTGCTGCAAAGCTGGAAAGAAACTACACAAAACAGGAAATTATAGCCATGTACCTGAATGTAGTTGCTTTTGGCAGTCATTCATATGGTATCAAGGCAGCCTCAAAAACATTTTTTAATTCAACACCTGGTTTATTAAAAATTGAGGAGGCGGCATTAATGGTGGGTGTAGTAAATGCACCATCTTATTATAATCCGGTAAGAAATACGGAAAGAGCTTTTATTAAACGAAATGTTGTTTTAAGCCAGATGAAAAAATATGGCTACATAACTCAGGCAACTTATGATTCTATTTCTCAGATCCCAATTGACATGTCTAATTATGGAATATTGGATCATACCAAGGGACAAGCGAAATATTTTCGGGAGTTTTTGCGTGGTGAATTACATAAATGGTGTGCAAATCATTTCAAAGTTGATGGTACTCCATATGATTTATATAAAGATGGTTTGAAAATATATACCACCATTGATTCACGTATGCAGCAATATGCTGAAGAGGCTGTTAAAGAGCATCTATCCTTAGATTTGCAACCAGCTCATTATCGTCATTGGGATAGCATTTCTTATGGGCCTTTTGTTTTTGAAGGAGATTCGATAGAAAGAGATGTTAGGAATGTGATGGACTTAACCATGAGAAGATCTGAACGTTACAGGTTATTGCGAAACGCAGGTAAACCAATGGATTCAATAAAAATGATTTTTGACACTCCCGTACCAATGAAGGTTTTTAGTTGGGCTGGAATGATTGATACCATCATGAGCCCTATGGATTCATTAAGATATTATAAATATTTTTATCATTCCGGCTTAATGTCAATGGAACCCAATACAGGTCATGTAAAAGCTTATGTTGGGGGTATCGACTACAATACTTTTCAGTACGATCATGTAACCATGGGTAGAAGACAGGTAGGATCTACCTTCAAACCATTTTTATATACCCTGGCTATGCAGGAGGGTGAGTATTTCCCATGTTCAAAGGTTCCAAATATTCAGCCAAGAATCCAGCTTCCTAACGGTGATGTATGGGAGCCAAGCAATGATGATGAAGAATTTAAGGGACAAGAAGTTTCTTTAAAATATGCTTTAGCCAATTCTAATAATTGGGTGTCGGGTCATTTAATTAACCAGTACTCTCCCCAATCTGTAATTAAAATTGCCCGTAAGATGGGTGTTAAAAGTTATATTCCACCAGTTTATTCAATTGCATTAGGTAGTGCAGATTTAAAGCTTACTGAGATGACAGGAGCTATGAATACTTTTGCCAGTAAGGGTGTTTATGTTGAACCTATTTTTGTCACAAAAATTGAAGATAAAAATGGGAATGTTATTGCTGATTTTGTTCCCAGAAAAGAAGAAGCAATGAATGAAGAAACAGCCTATCTAATGCTTGAATTAATGAAAGGGGTTGTTGAGTATGGAACCGGAAGAAGATTAGTTTGGAAATACGGACTAAGAAACCCGATTGCAGGTAAAACAGGAACCACGAATAATCAGTCAGATGGATGGTTTATGGGGATTGTCCCACAACTTACAACGGGTATTTGGTCGGGTTGTGAAGATCGATCAGCTCATTTTCGCTCTTTAACGCTGGGGCAAGGAGCCAATGTTGCTTTACCTATTTGGGCTTTATACATGCAAAAGATTTATAATGATCCAAGCTTAGGAATTACAAAAGATGATTTTGAAAAACCCATTCATGGGATGAATATTGAATTTGATTGCGATAAATTTGATGCTAAGAAAACCAAGCGAAGTATTGATGAGCTTGAGAAGTTTTAGTTCTATTATTTTCGTTTGTCTCTTTTTCTAAAAATTCGTTGCCAAAAAGTGGGGCGTTTTTTTGAAATGTTTAAATATTCTGATTTTTTTTTGGTGGTTTCCATTCGCTTTTTTGCAAGTTCAGTTTGTCGGTTCTTGTGATCTTCCTTTAATAATTCATAAGCTTTCTCGGCTTCTTTTTTTTGTTCCTTTTCAACCTTTTCAGCTTGTTTAATCCGACTTGGTTTAATAATACTACATGATTGGATTGAAAAAAAAATTACAAGAATTAGAAGAAGATACTTTGAGTTATTATTCACATATTTTTGCATTTAATTAAAGATTATAGTTTTTCTAAAGATAAAAACAAATTGAGTGATGAGGTTAATGAACAAAATAATAATTTTATAAACTCGTTTAAGCTAATAAATATCAGAAATGAAAATTGCTAGAATACATAATTTGGGGTTAGGTACTTTAATGATAGCCTTTCTTTTTTTCAATATAAGTTGTGGAAAGGATAATCCGGTCGATAAGATAATCCCTTATGTGGTTGTTAATTTTTCATTTGACGTTAACGGAGTAAACTATAATAACGTAAACATCCCTGGTAATTGGACTTATGTAACGGGTGGTTACAGAGGCATTATAATTTATCATGTCATTGGTGATGAGTACAAAGCTTATGAAAGAACTTCACCCGTGAATTATCCCAACGATTTTAATTGCCGGGTAAATGTAGATGATTCTGGAATCATAGCAGTTGATGAATGCAGTGAATCAAAATTTATTTTGCTAGATGGATCTCCTTATGAAGGCCCTGCCACCTTACCACTGAAGCAATACAGAACTCGGCTTGAGGGTCAGTATTTACATGTTTTTAATTAAACCCGGGCTTATAAAAAAAAGGGCAGTTGAAACAACTACCCTATTTAATTTTTATAATTAAAATTTTTAGTATCTGTAATGGTCGGCTTTATAAGGGCCATTAACCGGAACACCTAAATATTTTGATTGTTCAGGTGTTAGCTTTGTAAGTTTAACTCCAATTTGTTCAAGATGAAGTCTTGCAACTTCCTCATCTAATTCTTTTGGTAACCTGTAAACGCCAATTTCGTAATTGTTTTTCCAAAGTTCGATCTGAGCTAAAGTTTGATTACTGAATGAATTGCTCATTACAAACGAAGGGTGACCTGTTGCACAGCCAAGATTTACCAAACGTCCTTCAGCAAGCATGAAAATTGAATTTCCAGTTTCAAAAGTGTATTTATCAACCTGAGGTTTGATATTGGTTTTAATAACATTTTTAGCGGTATCAAGTTTTTCTACTTGTATTTCATTGTCGAAATGACCAATATTACAAACGATGGCCTGATCATTCATCTTACTCATGTGATCAAATGTAATAACATCTTTATTTCCGGTAGTGGTAACAAAAATATTTCCTTCAGATAATGCATCCTCAGTAGTAGTAACCTGGAATCCTTCCATTGCTGCTTGTAAAGCACAAATAGGATCAATTTCCGTAACTATAACTCGGGCACCATATGATCTCATTGAATGCGCACATCCTTTTCCAACATCACCGTAACCTAGCACAACTACAACTTTACCTGCAATCATTACATCAGTTGCTCTTTTAATCCCATCAGCCAATGATTCACGGCATCCGTATAAATTATCAAATTTAGATTTAGTTACCGAATCATTCACGTTCATGGCTGGGACCAATAATTCACCCTTTTCCATCATCTGGTATAAACGATGAACACCGGTAGTGGTTTCTTCTGAAACACCTTTCCATTCAGCTGCAATTTTAGTCCATTTCGTTTGATCTTCGATGTAGGTCTCTTGAAGTAAATTATAAATAACTGCTTCTTCCTGATTTTCAGGTACAGTTTTTAATAATTCTGGATTTTTTTCAATGGCTGCTCCTTTATGTATTAAAAGGGTTGCATCACCTCCATCATCAACAATCAATTGAGGTCCTTTTCCACCAGGAAAAGAAACCGCTTGCTTGGTACACCACCAATATTCTGCTAATGTTTCGCCTTTCCATGCAAAAACCGGAATGCCAGAGGCAGCTATTGCAGCGGCAGCATGATCTTGTGTTGAGAAAATATTACAACTTGCCCATCTCACATTGGCACCAAGTTCTACAAGTGTTTCGATAAGAACTGCAGTTTGGATGGTCATGTGCAATGAGCCTGTGATTCGCACATCCTTCAGTGGTTTTTCGGCCGCGAATTTTCTTCGAATTGACATTAAGCCCGGCATTTCTTTTTCAGCAATTTCAATCTCTTTTCTTCCAAATTCAGCCAACTTAATATCAGCTATTTTATAATTCAAAGTCGTTTCTATCATTTTATTACTCATTAATTTAGTACTTCTATTTGCGACCGCGAATTTAATCAATATCTTTGGAAGATCAAAAATAGTTGATACTCTTATTTTAGGTACAAAAATATTCTGAGTTTCTATGCCATTTATTCTTAATCAGGAAATTGAAAATAAGCAAGCGAGATTAGCTGTTTGGGAAATTAATGAACCCATTGGGATCCTCCACTCAATGGTAAAATTAAATTTTAATGAACAAAATTTATTTTGTGAAATTAGAAATGAAAACCGAGCCAAACAATGGCTTGTGAGCAGAATTATTCTTGACCATATATCTGGGAATAAGGAGCTTTCAATTATTTACGAAGAAAGTGGCCGTCCATTAATTAAGGATGAACATTTTCATATTTCAATTTCACATACTTCACGATTTGTTGCAGTGATTTTGAGTAAGAACTTAAAAGTTGGAATTGACATTGAAGGTGTTCATGATAGAATTCTTAAGATTAGATCCAAATTTGTGTCTTCTGAAGAAAATATTTTCTTAAAAGAAGATAATTCTTTAGTGGAGAATCTGATTCTAATCTGGTCTGCAAAAGAAGCACTCTTCAAAATGGATGGAAAAGGAAATATGGATTTCAGGAAAAACATTTCTATCAAACCGTTTAATCTTCAGGAAACTGGATTGATTACAGGGGCAATTTCAAAAGATAAACTAGTCCACGATTTTTCTCTTTCTTATCAAAAAATAAAAGATCATATCATGGTATTTGTAACCACCCCTATTTAAAATTATTACAAATAAATTTGTATTTTATAATCTTCTGATATACATTTGCCTCATATTCAAATGATCCTTTCTATAAAAGGTGTTTGACTTATAAAGAAGAGGGGAGAGATTAGGCTCTGCGAACCTCTAGCAACCATTTCGTCGTTCGGAAAAAGGTGCTACAACCTAATCCACCGTTGGTGGATAATGATAATTAAACACAGTAATTATGAACAATCGAATGCACCTCTAGTTATTATCACATTTTAGTGACACTTTTACTTTTATTCAATTATTGATAAAGGTCTAGTGCATTCAATCAAAGTTTAACTATTTCTAATGACAGAAAAAAAAGATATATACGAAGAAATTAAGAAACGGATTCTTGTGCTCGACGGCGCAATGGGTACCATGATCCAGAATTACAAACTGAGCGAGAAAGATTTTAGGGGTGAGCGGTTCATCGATTTTCCTTCAGATTTGAAAGGGAATAATGACCTATTAAATTTAACACAGCCTAAGATTATAAAAGAGATTCATAAAAAGTATTTGGAGGCAGGTGCTGATATTATCGAAACCAATACTTTTAATGCCAATGCCATTTCTATGGCAGATTATCACATGCAGGATTTGGCTTATGAAATGAATGTAGAAGCAGCGAAAATTGCCGTTGAAGCAGCGAATGAGTTCTCTTTGTTGAATCCAAAAAAACCTCGATTTGTTGCCGGTGCAATTGGCCCAACAAATAAAACTGCCTCCATGTCTTCAAAGGTAGAGGATCCAGGCTATCGCGAAGTTAGTTTTGATAATCTTGTTAAAATATATCACGAACAAGCAAGTGGTTTGCTGGAAGGTGGCGTAGACATTTTTTTAGTTGAAACTATTTTTGATACTTTAAATGCCAAAGCTGCAATTTATGCCATAGAAAAAGTGCTGCAAGAAAAAGGAATTAAAATTCCTGTAATGATTTCTGGAACCATTACTGATGCAAGTGGCCGAACCCTTTCCGGGCAAACTCTGGAAGCATTCATGCATTCGGTTTCACATATCGATTTATTAAGTATAGGTTTAAATTGTGCATTAGGTGCCAAGGAGCTTAGACCGTATCTTGCTGAGTTGGCTTCAAAATCTTCATCATACATTAGCTCTCATCCAAATGCCGGTTTACCAAATCAATTTGGAGAGTATGATGAAACGCCTGAAATGATGGCTGCTCAAATCAAAGATTTTATCGATAATAAATTCGTTAATATAATTGGAGGTTGCTGCGGCACAACTCCAGATCACATTAGGGCAATTGCTAAAGTTGCTGAAAATGCATCCATACATCGCCCCACTATTAAGTTGCCTGAGTTACATCTTAGTGGTTTAGAGCCGTTAAAAATTTTCAAAGAAAGTAATTTTATCAATATTGGAGAACGTACAAATGTTAGTGGCTCAATAAAATTTGCCAGATTAATCCGTGAGAAAAAATATGAAGAAGCACTTTCTGTTGCTCAGGATATGGTTGAAGGTGGGGCACAGGTTTTAGATGTGAGTATGGATGATGCCATGTTAGATGCAGAAGTTGAAATGACTAAATTCCTCCATCTTTTGGCTTCAGAACCTGATATTGCCAGATTGCCGATCATGATTGATTCATCAAAATGGACGGTGATTGAGGCCGGATTAAAATGTGTGCAAGGTAAAGCCATTGTTAATTCCATTAGTTTAAAAGAAGGTGAACAAGCGTTTATTGATCGAGCGCAGGAGGTTAAGCTTTATGGCGCCGCTGTGGTAGTCATGGCCTTTGATGAAAATGGTCAAGCGGCAAATTACGAGCAAAAAATTGCCATTTGTAAACGAGCTTATGATATTCTTACTAAGAAGGTAAATTTCCCGCCAGAAGATATTATTTTCGATCCCAATATCTTAACCATTGGAACTGGCATAGATGAGCATAATAATTATGCTGTTGATTTTATTAAGGCGACAATGTGGATTAAAGAAAATTTGCCGCATGCGAAAGTGAGCGGCGGAATCAGCAACCTATCGTTTTCTTTCAGAGGGAATAATGTGATTCGTGAGGCGATGAATTCAGCATTTTTATATCATGCCATTCAGGCTGGATTGGATATGGGAATTGTAAACCCTGGTATGTTGCAGATTTATGATGAAATTCCATCAGAACTGCTTAAGTTGATTGAAGATGTAATTCTTAATCGACGAAAAGATGCAACAGAACGATTAGTTGCTTATGCCGATCAGGTTCAAGAAAAAGGAAAAGTAGCAATTAAAAAGGATGAATGGAGGAATCAAACGGTACAAGAAAGATTAAAACATGCGCTGGTTAAAGGTATTGTTGATTTTATTGAAGAAGATGTTGAAGAAGCCAGGCAACTTTATCCAAGGGCTTTAGAAGTTATTGAAGGTCCGCTAATGGATGGGATGAATGTGGTTGGAGATTTGTTTGGGTCAGGAAAAATGTTTTTGCCTCAGGTTGTAAAGAGCGCACGTGTAATGAAAAAAGGAGTTGCTAAACTGCTCCCATATATCGAACAAGAAAAAGAAGCAAATACAGAAAGCATTGCACAATCAAAAATTTTGATGGCAACCGTTAAAGGCGATGTTCATGATATCGGAAAAAATATTGTCGGAGTAGTACTTGCTTGTAATAACTATGAAGTTATTGATTTGGGCGTGATGGTTCCTGCTTCAAAAATCCTTCAAACAGCCATTGATGAAAAGGTTGACATTATTGGATTGAGTGGATTAATCACTCCATCCCTCGAGGAAATGGTTGATGTGGCAGCTGAAATGGAACGTCAGGGATTTAAAGTGCCTTTGCTCATTGGAGGTGCTACAACTTCTAAAATTCATACTGCAGTAAAAATCGCACCTCAGTATTCGTTCCCGGTGATACATGTTAGAGATGCTTCTAAGGCGGTAACTGTAGCTTCTACCTTATTATCTGCAGATCAGAGTGATGCTTTTAATGAGGAAATTAAACAAGAATATTTTAATCTGGTTCAAAAGCACAATCAAAAAACAGGCGATGATTCAATTAGCTTTGAAGCTGCCAAACAAAATAAACTGAACTTAAATTGGGAAGCATATCCGGTTTTACGGCCTAATCTTATTGGTATTAAGGTTTTTAAAGACTTTGACTTAAAGGAGGTAAGAAAATATATTGACTGGACTTTCTTTTTCCATGCATGGAAAATAAATGGGAAATATCCTCAAATATTTGAAGATCCCATTAAGGGGATTGAAGCGAGAAAGATATACGACGAAGCACAAGTGTTTCTTGATGAAATATTAAATAAAAACATGGTGGAAGCTCAAGGTGTTATTGGATTTTTCCCTTGTAATACCGTAGGTGAAGATATTGAAGTTTATGCTGATGAAAATAGAACTGAAGTTATTGACCATTTCCGTTTTTTAAGAAATCAACAGCAAAAATCTGAGTCTTTTCGAAATCTTTCTTTAACTGATTTTATTAGGCCAAGAGAAGGTAACGAAGTTGATTTTATAGGCGGTTTTGCTGTGACATGCGGAATTGGAATCGAGAAATGGGTTGCGCATTTCGAGAAAGATCTAGATGACTACAGTTCAATCATGCTTAAAATATTGGCTGATAGACTTGCTGAAGCATTTGCCGAATTAATGCACGAAAAAGTTAGAAAACAAGAGTGGGGATATGCACCTGAAGAATCATTTAAAATTGATGAGTTACTTAAGGAAAATTATCAGGGAATTCGTCCTGCTCCCGGATATCCTGCATGTCCGGAGCATTCTGAAAAGAAAACGCTTTTTAAATTACTTGAGGTTGATATAAATGTTCCAATTAAACTAACCGAAAACTTCGCCATGTATCCGGCAGCTTCGGTGAGTGGCTATTATTTTGCACATCCCGAATCTCAATATTTTAATGTTGGTAAAATTGGAAAAGATCAAGTATCAGATTATGCAAAAAGGAAAAATCTGAAATTTGAAGAAGCTGAAAAATTGTTAAATACAAATTTGAATTATAAATAATTACGCATGAAAAGATCATGCATATTGAAAATTATAAAGGATGAAAATTTCAAATGCGAGTTCCATCCGACTTATTTATTAAAAACTATTTACGAATGAAAGTTATAGAACATTTTGAGAACGCAAAAAGCCCCTATTTTTCTTTTGAATTATTACCACCTTTAAAAGGCCATAATATTGATTCAATTTATAACACTATCGATAATTTAGTTGAGTTTAACCCACTAAATATCAATATCACCTACCATCAAGAAGAAACGATTTACAAAAAGCATTCGAGTGGCTTACTCGAACGAAAAACCATTCGTAAAAGACCGGGAACGGTCGCAATTTCTGCAGCTATTAAGTATAAGTATCCTGATGTTCATGTAGTTCCTCACATCATATGCGGTGGTTTTTCAAAGGATGCTACAGAATATGCATTAATCGATTTACATTTTTTAGGGATTAAGGATCTTTTGGTACTAAGGGGTGATCCTTTAAAAGGTCAAAAATATTTTCAAGCAGAAGATGACGGACATGAAAATGCCTCGGAATTGGTTGAGCAGATTATCAATATGAATCAAGGGAAGTACCTGGATGAGCATCTTGAGAATAAAACAACTACTGATTTTTCGATTGGTGTGGCTGGTTATCCTGAAAAGCATCTTGAAGCACCCAATATGGAGTATGACTTAAAGTACTTGAAAAAGAAAGTTGATGCCGGAGCAGATTATGTTGTAACCCAAATGTTTTACGATAATCAAAAATATTTTGATTTTGTAAAAGGTTGCCGCGATATCGGAATTGAAGTGCCCATTATTCCAGGCATCAAGCCCATTTCTTCCTTAAAAGACCTGGCACTTTTACCTAAGGTATTTAATATCGACATTCCTGATGCATTGGTAACAGAACTTGGCAAATGCAAAACAGACAAGGAAGCATTTCAGGTTGGCATTGAATGGGGAATTGAACAATCTAAGGAACTAAAGAATTTCGGGGTGCCTGCAATTCATTATTTTACCATCGGTATTTCAGACAATATTAAGGCCATTGCGAAAGAGATTTTTTAGGGGGTGAATTAGATTAATTTATTCAATGGAGAGTGATTTTACAATCATCTCTTGCCCCTGATATACATCATAAGTAAAGCCGTTACAACTTGGGCAAGGTTCGAATAATGAATTGCAATTAAATTCGGCATGACAGCTATTGCAGCGAGCCTTGGCTTGTTTTCGAACAATTTTCACAGTCGCATCTTGCATGATGGTATTCTTAATTGAAACTTCCATTGCTAATTCAAGTGCATCAACTTCTATACCCGAAAGACTCCCAACTTCAAGTACAATGTCGGTTACTCTTTCAGCTTTTGCTTTAGCAGCTTCGTCATTTACAATTTCAATAATACTTGTGGCAATTGATAATTCATGCATTTCAACTAGTTTTGAAAAACCTCAAAGGTAAAAGAAAAATATGATGTGAATTCATAGTAATAATGGCCGAATAAAATTTACAGGTATTTTTTTATCAAATTTATTAGCTGGTTGCCATTTATTGGTTTTGCAATATAGTCTATACAGCCAGATTCAATTGCTCTTTCACGATCGCCAGAAATGGCATAAGCTGTTTGCGCAATAATTGGGATAGATGGGTTAAATTCTTTAATGAGTCTTGTCGCTTTGTAGCCGTTCATGATTGGCATGTTAATATCCATCAGGATGAGATCCACAGTCTTTCCACTTTTACTAATATATTCTACAACTTCTTGACCATTTCTCGCATGAACTACTTTTACGCCTAGTTTTTTCATATGGAATTCTAACAAAGACAAACTCGAATCATCATCTTCAGCTACAAGGATAGTTTTATGAGGGTAAACAACTTCTAATGAGTTTTCGTTTTCCGGGTTTTTAGTTAACTGTTGTTTATCTTGTACTATTGGGATGAATACTGAAAAAGTTGTTCCTTTTTTTAATTCAGACTCAACATCTACCTTACCTCCCAGAAGTGTTGTAAGTTTTTGTGTGACAGATAGCCCAATTCCGGCACCACCGTACTTTCTTGTATGCGTATCATCTGCTTGCCGAAAGATATCAAATATCAATTTAAATTTATTTTTTGGGATTCCAATTCCAGTATCTTTTACAATAAATTTAATAAATGACTTTTGTTCAACCTTTACTTTTTCTATTTCAAAAGTTATTGATCCGTGATGAGTGAATTTAAGCGCATTCTTCAATAGGTTTAATAAAATTTGTTTTAGCTTATTTATGTCAGTGAAAATTTCAAAATCAGAATTGAAAGGATAGTCTCCAATATTTATTGATAACATTTCTTTAGCTGTATTAATTCTTTCAGCTTTAATAACATCTAATACATCATCAATTAAAGATTTTAGATTATGATATTTCTTCTCAATTTTTATTTCACCAGCTTCAATAAGTGTGATGTCAAATAATCCTTCAACTAATTCAAGAAGCAAATTCCCGCTATTAAAAATGGTTTTTGAAAATTTCTCTATCTCTTCCGGTGTCGATGCAGAATTAATAAGTTCTGAGAAGCCAATAATTGCATTCAGAGGTGTTCTGAGTTCGTGAGACATGGTAGACAAAAAGACAGATTTTAATCGATCTGATTCTATGGCCTTATTCAAGGCATCTTCAAGTTCAATTTCATGTTGAAGTTGCTGAATAGAAATACTTATTTGGAAGGAAATAAACTCTAGCAATTTTACATCGTTATCATTATATGCATTGGGGTTTGTGTAACTTTGAATTACGAGAGCACCGAGAACATAATCATCAACAATTAGTGGAACTCCAATCCAAGATTCAGCCGTGGTTCCAATGAGTTTTATTTTGCCTTCTTGCTGCAATTTCAATATTTCATCCTTCTTGATGAGCAATGGCTTTTTGCTCTTAATAGCATAACCTGTTAATGATTTCTCGGCCGACCATGAAGTAATTTTATCCTTTTCGTCGGCCTCATAAGGTGAGTATAATAGATTTCGCTTTTCATCAATAAATGCTACAAGGAAATTTGTTGTATCCAATACATTTCCAAGGTACTGTCGGATTATTTTTAAAAATTGGGTGAGGTTCTTAGAAGTATTAGTAGCATTTGAGATTTGATATAAAATTGTTTGAATGAGCTCGGCACGCTTTCGTGTTGTTACATCTTTCATCACTATGAGTGATCTGTCATCAAATGGAACCATATTAAATTCACATGTTTTTGGAGTTCCATCTTTAGTAATCAAATTCCATTCTTGTGTTTTGATTTCTGTTTTATTCGCGATAGCAATCTCTGCCGCTTGATTCCATGAAGTTCTGACCAGCTCTTGGTATTGCTTATTTGGATATGCTAAATTAAACCAATCATTAATTGTTGGCATATCTCTAAGTGTATACCCGAATAATGAGGTAAATTTCCCATTAACATAAGTGTTCCTATTTCCTTTGGTAAGTGCCAAGGGATAGGGGAATTTCTCTATCATTATTTTAAACTGTTTTTCACTATCTCGAATTGCTTTCTCAAAACGGATACGCTCAATCTCAGCAACTGCCCGAGGAATAAATATTTGAATAATAGACTCACAGAAATGAACTTCTTGTATATGTTTTTTAAATAAAGCAACAACCAGTCCAATGATTTCTCCTTGAGTGTCGTATAAGGGTAGCCCAACATAACCTTCTATGTTGTTATCTTGGAGCAATTTATCTTGAGGGTAAATGTTTTGAACCGAGGATGGGATGGAATAAATGGAACTTGTTATAACCTTTTTACACGGTGTATCACTTAACTTATAATTAAAATTTTTAGATATCTCACCATTCATGCAAACAGAAATGGTTGATACAGATTTCTTATTTTTATTCAGTAATCCAATAAATGTAATATCAGCATCCAATGTGTTAGCTAATTGTAAAACAAATTGTTTCAGGAAATCTTTACCAAGCTCAGTTAACAAACGCTTATTTAAAGCAGTAATTGAATTTCCAAGTTTGTTTTGATAGTGTTCTGTGGTTATGTCTTTCACCATAGATAATACGCCAATAACATTTTCATCATCATCTTTTAGAGGTGTATTGGTCCATTCGCAAACAATAACTCTTCCGTCTTTAGTAATGTTATTGTTAACGCTGTGTGCTGATTTATCACCTGCTGTCAGTTTTTTCATAAGTTCACTCATTTGAACTTTAAGATCTGGCGTAAGAATAAGATCAAAAGGCGTTTTTCCAGAAGATTCTTTGGCAGAATATCCAAATATTTGTGTTGCAGCAGGATTCCATGATTTTATTTTAAAGTCGATATCCCAGGTAATTAAACCAATTGGCATTCTCCTAATTTGTAAATTAAGATAATTATTGAGTTCTTTTAATTTATTCGTTTTTTGTAAAGCAATCTTTTCAAATTTATCCCTTTCTTTTTTTAAATTATCTTCTGCTTCTTTAATGCGAAGGAAAACCTTTATTTGAGCTAATAGTTCATCGATATCAACCGGCTTTGACATAAATGACTCAGCACCAGCGCGGAGAGATTTAAGCCTGTTGTCAGTATTTGTACCCCATGATGAAATCATAATAATTGGAGTATTTTCTGTAACGGAGTTATTTTTGATTTTTTTACAAACTTGAAATCCATCAAGATCAGGAAGCTTAACATCAATGATTATAATGTCAGGTTCTTCATTTAGCGCTAATTCAAATCCATCGTCACCATTTTCTGCTGTTAGGAGCTTATATTTTGGTTCCTTATCGTTTATTATGGCATTGAATGAAATTAGATCCTTTTTATTATCATCGATGATTAAAATTTTTTTAATAGGCATTTTAAATTTTAATTAGGTAACTATTGAGGGAAATAAATTAAGATTTTAAATCATCCAGGATAGTTTTAAACTACCCCATGCATAGCGTTCAACAAATTCATTTTTCACATCCTTACTTTGTAAGGTTACAGAATACCAAAAATTAGCTCTTTCAAATTGGAACATTAAACCAAATTCCATGGTCATTTGAATAGGCTCAATATCATAAGTCAGAGGGCTTTTGTTATTAAACATTCCTCCTTGTATGCTTGCATCGTAAAGATGATACTCTAGTTGAGGTTTGAAGAAAAAGAAAAGATCTGTAATTCTTTCCGATTTTACTTTCCGATCTTTAACAATTGATGCACCGTACAGACTGGATTCATAAGTTTTATTCAATTTCAAAAAGCTAATTCTGTTCCAAAACCCAACAGCAATATTCGTACGGATTGTTCCTGCATTTACAAACCCATAAAGGTTAATATCGGCTTGTTTGCTCAAATAATTCGTTACTTTTAAAGAATACATTGCATGTGCATTTAGTCCAATACTATTGGTAATCTGATGTTTCCATCCATCTACTGTATACCATCCAATAAAGTCATGCATTAGTTCTTGAAATGCACCCACTCCGCTGGCTGGTCCCATAATCCCAACCTGAGCACCAAATCTAAGCATTGATTCATTTTTGTAAAATTTGCTTACTTGAGCATTGGCAAATAAGTATCCTGCAAAAGGACGATCATGATCTTCGATATTAGGTTTATTTGCATCAGACGGTGTGTACATTTTATTACCAATCCGAAATTCAATAATTTGTTTTGTAAAATTTGAATCAGTTTTTTTAGGAATAAATCGGTAAAAAAACATCAAGCCATTGGTATAGTACTTGTCTTCCGAAAAAGACACATAAGTGTCGTTATCACTCTGTATTCCAATTTCGCGTGTATATTGGTTTTGTGATTTTAAGTTCAATGCCAATAACATAATGACAATTGAAGTAGCTATATATTTTAGGTTCATTTCAATTATATTTTTTTAAAAACTTCATTTATTAAAGGATGTAAGAAATATTTATGGTTCCATATGTTTGCCCATAAACCTTATCATTTAATACCTCAATACTATTAAAGGTAACCGAGTATTTTACATTTATGCGATACATTTGAAAAATAATTCCAGTTTCAATTGAATAGAGTATTGGTTCAATGTCAAAAGTAACAGGGCTTTTATCACTGAACATGCTTCCTTGTATGGTAGCATCATAAGCGCGATAATAAATCATGGGATTGAAAAACACAAAAAATTCAGGAATTCGGAGACTCTTTTTTAGGGGTCTTGAATCAATGAGGCTTCCATAGGTTCCCGATAGATATATTTTATTTAAAGGTGAAATACTAAATCTACTCATAATGCCAAGGCCGACATTGGTTTCAACTGTTCCAAGATTTAGTTCAGCGAGTCCATGCATGTCAACTCTTTCGCCACAAAAATGGATCAGTTTTTTTGAATACAGGATATTAGCATTAAGTGCAAGCAGGTCTTTTATTTGGTAATCCCATCCGTCTACACCATACATGCCAAAAAATTTATGAAATTTTGCTTGAATTTTTCCTCCTCCGGAAGAAGGTCCAATAATTCCAAGACTCAGTCCAAGCTTTAAATAAGATTCGTTTTCATAGAAATAATTCAGAATTCCATTGCCAAAGAGATAACCTGCAAATGGCCGGTCTTGCTCAGAAATTGTTGGTGCTTTGCCATTTTCAGGGGTGTACATTTTTACACCCAAATTCCATTCAATAATTTTTTTTGGGAATGTCGCAATTTTATTTTTTGGTAAATACTTATAAAATAAAGTGAACCCATTGGTGTAGTAGCCATCATTATAAAGGTTTGTGTATGCGTCGTTATCGGTATAAATCCCGAGTTCCTTAGTGAATGGTTTTTGAGATTGCCCTTGATATTGGAAGGTTAAACAAAGTATAAAAATGAAGGCTGTTTGTCGCATTAAGTTTTTTTGATTTTTTATGTCTAACTCAAAGGTATCTTTTTTTTAAAGTGAGAATTTATCAATTTGGATGTGATACTTACATTAAATTGTTAATAAAACTAGTTTGTGTCGGAATAGATTTTATGGCGAATTAGATTTTTTTCAGAGGTATTTCTTTTGGAGTCAATGAGTCGTCCTAAAATAGGTTGACAGTTTTACAAAAGTTTAATTTAAACCGAAGCGGATATCCGCTTCGGTTTTTTCGTGAATAAAGTTAGGTGTTTTCATGTTTAAACTCAAATGAGGTCTTTTGTCATTGTAGGTATCAATAGATTGTTTGATTAGAGTTTCTAATTCACTGCCTGTATTACAGGTGTGTATTAAAAATTCTTGTTTTAATATTCCATTAATTCTTTCTGCTAATGCATTCTGATAACAGTCATATCCATCTGTCATCGACGGAGTTATTGCGTTGTAATTTAATTCATTCTGATAAATAGATGAACAATACTGCAAACCTCTATCAGAATGGTGGATCAGGGGTTTTTCTGTTTTTCGTTTTTTAACAGCCATTCTTAAAGCCTGTACTACATTTTCAGCACTC
The DNA here is from genome assembly GCA_963674935.2 of Bacteroidales bacterium. Classification (GTDB taxonomy): domain Bacteria; phylum Bacteroidota; class Bacteroidia; order Bacteroidales. The sequence continues at coordinate 213,523 of CAXXWZ010000002.1, read as the reverse complement.
ATATCATCGCTAAGTTTATAACCCATTATTTTTCTGCTATAAGCATCTGTAACTAAAGAAAGGTAATGTGTCCTTTCTCTGGTTTTAATGTAGGTAATATCACTCACAAAAACTTGTTCGGATCTTTTAACCTTCCCTTTTTTCAATAGATTTGGATATTTGTGTAACCAGTGTTTTGAGTTGGTTGTTTTAGTGTAGTTCTTTTTAGGTTTAATTAATAGGTGTTGCGAACGTAAATAATCAAAAAAAGCATCCCTTCCTATTTTTATGTTTAAGCTCACAAAATCATCTTTTAGTAAATAGTACAGTTTACGTGTTCCAATTCTTGGCATTTGCATTCTTAGTGCTTGTACAAACGGCTTGATTTTGGATAACTCTTTTGTTCGATTATCAATTCTATTTCGTGCTTGATAAATCGCTTGTCTGCTTATCCCAAACAATCTACAACATCGTGATAAACTCACTTGCTTGTTTTGTTTGATCTGTATGATTGTTTGGGTGAAAACTTTTTTCTGATTGCAGTTCCATACTGTTGATCTGAGATATCGATCATCTTATTGAGTATCTCGTTTTTCAAACGTTCATCAGAAAGTTCTTGCTCTAAGCGTTTGATATTCTGGGCAGGGGATTCTTTTGATTTTGACATAAATAACAGTCCTGGTTTGCTCCAGTCTAAGTTACCATGTTTTCTTAACCAAACCAAAACTGTGCTCCGGCCTTGAATCCCATAGACCGCCTGAGCTTGTTTATAGGTCAGTTCGCCTTTTTCTACTTGAGAAACAACTGCTAATTTAAAGCCTAGATTATAATCTCGCTGGCTTCGCTTTTGATGGCATAATGTCGTTCTTTCCATAATAAGTCCATTTAGTGTCAACTTATTTCAGGATGGGACACAATCATAAAAAAAGCCTGGTTTATATAACCAGGCTTTCTTTGACTTAACGTTATTTTATCTGGCAAACTTGTTCACAATAAAGGCTTTAGTATAACCCACCCCTGCAACTTCAATACTCAATTTGTACATTCCAGGTTTCACCAATTGATCCTCATTACCATTTTTTTGAATTAAATCCCATTCAATAAAGTTCAGCCCTTTTTCAGGTACGCCGCTTAAATCGGTAATTTTTTCACCTGATTCATTCAGAATACTAATCTTAACTTCTTTATCCCCTTTCAATATGTAACAGAAGTTTGGTTTATTTCCTGTGTTTCGGTACCAAGAGTTGATTCCATATGGTAACATGGCATCACCAACTTCAAAAATAAAACAATCTTCAGAAGCATATGTTTCTGGTAGATTTTGGATATATTCAACATCCATTGCCCAGATTCCTCGTCCGTGAGTTGCAGCTATTAAAATATTGTCTCTTGGATGAATAACGAGGTCGTGAACATAGGTGGTCGGAAAGTTTCCCGAAAGACTATGCCAATTTTCACCACCATTTATAGAAACATAAGCTCCAAAATCCGTTCCTACGTATAGTATGTTTTTATGGTGAGGATCTTCTCTTATTACATTTGCCGGACCACAAGGAATATTCCCTGAAATATCTACCCATGTTTCACCAAAATCAGTCGATTTCCATATATAAGCATCAAAATCATCTTCACGTTTTCCATTCTGAGTCATGTAAACAGTTCCTAACTCAAATTTTGAAGCTTCGATTTGAGAAACCCATTTTTGATAAGGCAGACCTTTGTTAATTTCTTTCCATTCTGTCCCGCTGTTTTTGGTTATCCAAATTCTTCCGTCGTCGGTTCCTGCGTAAATTAATCCAAATTTAAGTGGTGATTCTGAAATGCTAAAAATAGTTTGGAATGGAATGTCACCTTTTTTCTCATCTAAATTATAAGTTAGGTCTGGGCTAATCTTCTCCCAGGTTTCTCCCATATTTAAAGAGCGGTGAATAACTTGTGTACCATGATAAATTATTTGTGAATTGTGTGGAGAAAGAATGAAGGGTGCCAACCATTGTCCTCTTAGTTTATCTATTCCTTCAGGAACAGGAGGCATAATCCTCTTGTTCTCTCCGGTTTTCACATTTGATCGGGTAATGTTACCATAAAATCCTGCCGAGTAAACGATATCATGATTGGTTGGATCAATAAAGTGATTACTTCCTTCGCCACCAGGAGCATTTTCAAAATCGACACTAGGTATTTTATTGCGACCATTATTTAAATCTATGATACCTTTTTTGCTTCCAATATCTTGAATTGAACCGTAAACATGAAATGGCTTATCCATGTCATAATTCACATTAAAGAATTGGGTTAAGGGTAGATTGTTGTAGAAAGTACGGAAGTTTTCACCTCCGTCGTAAGAGATTGCGATTCCACCATCGTTTACATTTACTAAATAGTCTGTATTTTCTGGATCAATCCACAATCCATGATGATCACTATGCATCCCTCTGAGTGGTCTGAAAGTTTTCCCACCATCATCTGACATGTTTAAGGCCAAGCCCATCACATAAATTTTTTCAGGATTAATTGGGTCAACTCTGATTTGACCAAATACCCATCCATAAGTTCCCGACATGTTTTCCATATAGGATGATTCTTCACTTACTTGTTCCCATTTTGCACCAGCGTTGTTTGAACGATAAACAGTAGCTCCTTTTATACGCCCACTACTGGGTCGGCCATAAGCATCCGTTTGATCGTTGAATTCATCATTTGCTTTGAGTTTTTCGTAATTATCAACAAACGCATATAAAACATTGGGTTGCGTTTTACACAAGTCAATTCCAATTCTTCCTCTTTCTGATGCTATTGGTAGTCCTTCGTTTATGGCATTCCAATTTTTTCCACCGTCTTCGGTTTTATAAATCGATGTTCCTGTATAATCTTTCTCGGTTCTGGGATCGTTCCAATGTTTTCTGGTACGTTGCCAAGTTGTTGCATAAAGAATATTAGGATTCGTTGGATCCATTACCAAATCATTCGCAGATGTTTCGTCATCAACATAAAGAATTTTTTTCCAGGATTTACCACCGTTTGTGGTTTGGTACAATCCACGATCTTTATTCTTTGTCCATTCATGACCACCGGCGGCAACATATACGATATCAGAATTTGTTGGATGTACTATTATTCGAGAAATTGTGTTCGTATTTATTAATCCCAAATGCTCCCATGTTTCTCCAGCGTCTTTTGAACGATAAATTCCAGCACCTGCCTGTGAGCTTCTAAAGATATTTGCCTCTCCTGTTCCTGCCCAAATAATATTAGAGTTCTGTGGGTCAATGGCAAGGTCCCCGATTGAAGTGGACATGGCATTTTCAAATACGGGTTTCCAAGTTGTGCCTTCGTTTTTAGTTTTCCATATTCCACCTGATGCGCCGGCAATATAAATGGTATAACTTTTGCCTTTTGGCGAAACGACTTCAACATCAGTCATGCGACCACTTACATTTGTTGGGCCGACAAATTGCCAAGGTAAATTCTTAAACAGAGATGTTTTTCTTAATTCTAAGTTTTGCTCATACCATTTTAGTCGTTGTTGAGCATTTGTTTTCTGAATTACTTTTTGCGCAATTACTTGTTGGTTAATCAATATTGATAAGAATAGCACAATAAATGTTGGAACGGTCTTTTTAATTAGTCTGATAGATTTCATAATATTTGGGTTTTTCGATTTTATAGTAAAATTGATTATGCAAGTTATAGATTAATTGAAAACAATCAAATATCATTATAAATTATAGGCAAGTCTCACTGTATTTTATACAAAAGATGCAATTTTATGGTTAAAACATTCTGTGTGTCAATCTGTGAAAAAAGGTATAATATTTTAAGCAATGTTTATTCTATTTAGAATTATGCAGTTTGCAATTTTTATATGAGGAGAATAAAAACAATTTAATGACCATTGATTGTCTCTATAATTTTGATGAATTTAAATAAAAAAATAAAACCCAATTCTATATTTTGAGAATTAATATTCTTGGCCATACAGGAAAATTTATTGACACTTAAAACATGAAAAGACGTCATCGAATAAGGTTTATAAATATTTGCAAGCAAGATATTTGAATGTATCTAGCAATTAAAACCAGTAGGTGAAAAAGAGTTATAAAATGCTTGGTCAAATGATGAGTCTAAACTGTTAATATTTACAAATAAGAAAGGTTTAAAGAGGGTAAATACGACAGGAAATTATTGGTACTTTGAGTTTGTAAATGGAGAATAAATGCAATGAAGAATAAATCTCTTAGAATATTAGAGGATGCTAGCAAAACGACGTCCGAATCCAAAATTGGTTGCAAAGAGTAAGCTGTTTTTGTATCTTATTAAAAGCATAAAACAGTGGAAATTTCAAACAATTAGTAACTGACAAAACACTTGATATTATTAATGCTACCATAGATTGAGAATATGAAGAGGAGCTCATAGAGAAAAACGGTTTTCGATGGGGCCCGAAGGTGAGTCTATCGCTTATTGGCAATTGGATGTATCAAAAACCAGAATCTTTCTAATGATCAATTATACCAATTCGGTATTTTCTTATCTGGGTTTTTTAAAGTATCTGTAATTTGGAGTGTGTTATTCAAATACCCGATTTAAGGTAGTCAATATTAATGCAAAAAAAATATGTAGATAAAAGATTCCGGAGGCAAAATATCTTACATATTACTAGTATGCAATGGAATGAGAGTCTTAATTTGGGCTAAAATGGGGTATAAAGTAATATGATTTGGAATTATAGATCTGTGATTTGGATGGTGAAAATACTCTGCTAAACAGATATAAATCTGGAGCAAAAATGGTTTAATATTGTGAATTCAAACAAAAATGCAGAGAGAATCTTTAAGAATGTTCTTCCTTTCAAAAAAAAGATAGAAAGTGTGTTTTGTTATTGGAGAAAAATAACCGGATAAAGGATACTCAAGTTTAATTTTATTCAGAAGACGAGGTAGAAATTAATATCTTTTACACAAAAATAATGAAGGGTAAACTTCTTAAAAAAATTAATAAATAAGTTCTTTTTTTGATGCATTAATAATGAATATGTATCCATAAAATTATGCTCGCTTAAAATAGCCTAAAAGGCACATAAAGAGTGTGATAAGTTTATATATTTAAGTTAGATTAAAAAATATATCAATCATAGAATAGTAAAAATAAAAATACTGCCATAGCACCGATTCAAAAAAGGTCTAACACAAAAGCTTAATCGATTATGCGAAATTGAGATGACTGTTAAAATAAAATTTGTCTTCAAGATTTTAATGTTTAAAAATTAGCTAAATATCAATCCCTATTATTAAAAATGGACGAAATAGTAATTATTAGTGATTTTAACTCTCAAAATTGATTACAGCTTCTACTGGATTTCGTCGAAGGTAGCTTCGGATAATTTGCTGAACATCTTTGTTGTCTTTGTAAGTTTCAATATGATCGTTTAATTCTTCAAGAATTATTTTATCTTCATTTACATGAAAGAATCCATATCCTTGGTACTTGCCTTTTTCAACCTTAATCACGGATTTTTCATCTTTATTTCGACCTTTGTCAATTAAAAAAAAGCTATCATTTTTAAATTGATAATTTTTAATTGCAACTTTAACACGCTTGTTGTATTCTTTTGAGGGTTCTTCTTGAATGCAAGCACCTTTGCATTGGTGAATTTGATGATGAAAACATGCTCCATCTGATTCGTAAAGGCCACATAATTTTTGGCATAATTGATATTCTTCTACAAGTGAATATAAATGTTGTTGAGCTTCATTTTTTGAAGTATATGATGTAAGTGGAGTTGCTCCATCAACAAGCTTTAAAATATTTAACTGCACATATCCGTTTGAATCTTTAAACTGATAAAGCCCATAATTGTATAGCGTTCTTCTTTGGGCGCGATTAAATAAAGGTTTGTGTGCTTTTATTTCGTATGATTCAAGCAGTAAAGCAACCAATTCACTACCTGTTATTTTATAATCTACATCTGCAATGGCATCCTTCATCTCGGTTGCTTTTCGGGTAAGGTTATTGCTTAAATGCGAGAGTACACGATCATGTATGTTTATGCTTTTTCCAACATAAATTAACTCTTTTTTCAAGTTATAAAAATAGTACACTCCTGTTTCTATTGGGAGTTCTTGAATTAAAGATTTACTTAAGTTGGAATTATAACCCCTTAATTTTTTGTCCGCAGCTGTATGATCGATAGACAAGAGTAGTTCGAGAAGTTTGGTTGTTGCCAGTGCATCTCCGGAAGCTCTATGCCTGTCGGTAATTTGAATGTCGAGCTCCTTGCATAGCTTCCCTAAACCATAGGATTTTTTTCCTGGGATAAGTTTTCTTGCAAGTTTGACTGTGCACAGTGTTTTCCGGTTAAAATCGTAACCCAAGCTTTTAAATTCGCTTCTAACAAAATTATAATCAAAGGAAACATTGTGCCCAACAAAAACTTTCCCATCGGTAAATTCTACAATTTTTTTAGCAATTTCATAAAATTTAGGAGCATTCCTTACCATTTTATTGTTGATGCCGGTGAGTCGCGTGATTTGAAATGGAATATTCTTTTCCGGATTAATCAAAGTTGAGAATTCATCTACAACTTGCTCTCCATCATGAATATAAATGGCGATTTCAGTAATCTTTTCCGTTTTCGGACTAAGACCTGTAGTTTCTACATCAATTATTGCATACAGCATCTGAGGAGAGAATTAAAACACTTAAATGTTTAATTGAGTTTGAATGGCTTGAACTTCTTTCCTGAGTTGTTTAACCGTATCTACCAAGTCTTGTTTTTCTTGGTTTGGTTGCGGCATTTCAGAACTAATATAATGCACAAACTTCCAAATTTCTTTTACGTCACTAATAGCTATGTCGTAGGTTTCATAAAGCGAGTTTAAAGAGTGCAAAGTGAGTTTATGGTCAGCTTTAATATTATTTTCAACAACCTTAAAAACAATTCCATCTTCAATGGTCAAAATAATGTAGGGATAGCCGTCTCTAATGGTATTCCAGTCCAAAACAAATTCAGCTGTCACAAATGATTCATCTGGTATGGGCAACATCGAATCACCGCTAATTTGAAAAGTACGGTATTTCTTATCGCGCGATAAAAAGGGCAATTGAAAAGTAGGAAGAACCCGAATATAATCAGGATCGGCAAATCCACTTTTGTATCCTGCCTTGGCTTTCTCTGCAACCAACTCAATGTTTTCATTGTTGTACTGGTCGATGGTTGAGGTAAGCACACGAATATTGCTTCCTTTGATGTAGGCATCATAGCCGTTTTCAATTTGCAAAAGCTGACTTTCGCGAAGCGCTGTGAGGTCAGTTTTGACCAGCGTATCAATAGCAACTTTAAAATACATGGAGAAGCGAATGAGTGCATTCACGCTTGGCTGAGCAACTCCATTTTCATACCCGCTTAAAGTTGATCGTTTCATTTCAAGAATGTAAGCAAGATCATCTTGGGTACGCTTCTGCCTTTTACGAAGGAATTTGATGTTTTTTCCGAATATGTTCATGGTTTATGGGTTTTGTTCTTTAATGCAAAAATATGTCTATTGTCGCGTTTTAAGTAAATATCCTGAATGTCTCGTCTCATTAAAATCGCTAAAAAATATTTGTATAAGGCACATTTAAATGATTATATTGCAATCAATAAAATGATTAGATAATAATCAAAGATAATATAAAAATATTAATTGTCAAGTTTTTTTAAAATGAATAGTGATAAACGTACGATAGTGCATTTGGATTTAGACACCTTTTTTGTGTCGGTTGAACGATTGCAGAATAGCAAGTTGATTGGGAAGCCTATTCTTATAGGAGGGACTTCGGATAGGGGAGTTGTGGCGAGTTGTAGCTACGAAGCACGTACTTTTGGAATTCATTCGGCTATGCCGATGAAATTAGCGCGAATGCTGTGTAAGGATGCAATTGTAATTAGAGGAGACATGGATCAGTACAGCAAGTATTCGCGCATGGTGTCAAGTATTATTGAGGAGAATGCACCTTTATATGAGAAAGCTTCAATAGACGAACATTATCTTGATATTACGGGCATGGATCGTTTTTTTGGCAATTTTAAATGGACCAGTGAGCTTCGACAAAAAATTATTCATGAAACGGGCTTACCCATTTCATTTGGATTATCTACCAATAAAACAGTTTCAAAAATTGCTACCGGAGAAGCTAAACCCAATGGACTCTTGCATGTGCTACCTAATCAGGTACAACCTTTTTTATTTCCGTTATCTATTCGTAAAATCCCGATGATTGGCGATAAATCCTATCATTTACTTCGTTCGATGGGAATTACAACCATTAAGGTGCTAAGTTTAGTTACTCCCGAAATGTTGGAGCATGTGATGGGTAAAAATGGAATCATTATTTGGAAAAAGGCGAATGGCATTGATCCGACACCTGTTAAACCATATTCGGAGCGAAAGTCAATTGGTACAGAAAGCACCTTCCAAACGGATACCATTGATGTGATTTGGCTCAGGCAAAAATTAATTAGGATGGTTGAAAAATTGGCGTTTCAGTTACGAGAGAAAAACAAACTGGCATCAGTGATTACCGTAAAAATTAGATATACCAATTTCGATACCCATACTTTACAAAAGCATATTCCTTACACTACTTTCGATCATGTTTTGATTAACGAAGCCCTGGGTTTATTTGATCGGCTTTATCAACGCCGAATGTTGCTGCGTCTAATCGGAGTGAAGTTAAGCGGATTAGTGGGTGGTTGGCAGCAATTAAACATCTTTGAGGATACTCCTGAAATGACAAATTTGTATCAGGCTATGGATCGGATTAAAATGCGCTTTGGCGAGAAATTAATTAAAAGAGCTGTGGGCATTAAAACGGAAGAAGAGCGATTACAGACTCAAGATAAGGAAGAACAAACCTTGCTTCTTAGTAAGTGAACCTTAGGGGTGACACCCTACAGGGTGTCACCCCTAAAATATAATAAGTCGAAAAACTAATCCCTATAAAAATTTCCTAATAGATTTTACCGTAATTGCTTATTTAGAAATATGATATCTATCATCAATTGCAAACAGAACATATAAGTATTTGAATACTTAAAATAACTATTTTTGCCACTATTCTTATTTATTCTAAACAAACCCAAAACACTAAAGACAACTATGAAACAACTATTCCTATTATTTTTTATGAGCATTTTATCAATGAATATAGTGTTTGCTCAAGTTAAAAATGAACCTGAAAATGCAGCTACTAAGATATTGAATAACAATCAAGGGAAACTTACCATTGGCGGTTATGGGCAAATAGATTTTAACAGAAACTTTGGATATGGGATTCGATCGAATGGCAAATTAGACGTTCACCGAATGGTGATATTATTTGGTTACCAGTTTAATGATTATGTGGATTTTGTTACTGAGCTTGAATTTGAACACGTAAAAGAAGTGTTTGTGGAACAGGCATTTATTCGTTACAAACTAAACGATTATATGGCTTTAAGAGCCGGACTCATTCTTATCCCAATGGGAATTGTAAATGAATATCACGAACCAACTACCTTTAATGGGGTAGAAAGACCAAGTGTGGCAAGCAAAATTGTACCAACAACCTGGCGAGAAATTGGTGCCGGTTTAAGTGGAACGTTTGCAAATCTCGGTTTAAAATATCAGCTTTATTTGGTTAATGGATTGAATGGCTACGATGGTGTTGCCAGGATTTCAGGAAGCGGAATCAGAGGAGGTCGACAAAAAGGTGCCGAATCTTATATGAGTTCCCCCAACCTGTCGTTTAAACTCGATTATTTTGGAGCCAGTCATATAAAACTCGGATTGGCCGGTTATTTTGGAAAAACACAATCAACTTTATATGATGGTATTGATAAAAACAATAATGGATTACTGATGATGGCTGACTCATCAGTGATGAGTTTAAGCATGATTGGTTTGGATTTGCGTTATGAAAATGATGGATTCTCATTCAGAAGTGCATGGATTATGGGCAGCCTTGGAAATTCAAAAGAATACAATGCATTTACCGGAAGTAATACCGGATCTGCCATGAACGGTTTTTATGCTGAAGCTGCTTACGATGTGTTGGCAAACAATGAGAATACACCAAATGGGTTAACTTTTTTTCTTCGATATGAAAACTTTAACACCCAATCGAAGGTTGAGACAAATACTGTAAGAGATGATAACTATGCTGTTGAAGAAATAATTACAGGAGTAGGTTATAAAATTGCTGATGGTGTGGTGTTAAAATCAGATATTAAGTTTTATAAAAACAAAACTCAGGATAAATATTTGAAACAATTTAATGCAGGAGTTGCAGTATGGTTTTAATAAAGAAATTCAATCGAAGAGCTCTGCTTTCTATTTTTATTGTGTTTTTGACGATGCAATCATTTGCTATTTCGACGACTGTGTTAAATAAAAAGTTAGATAAAATAATAAAGAAGGACCTTGGTTTAAGTGAGTGTGAAAAGAGTGCTGCAAATTTTAGCAACGAAGACTTAGAGAAAGCAGGGATAGGACTACTTAGTCATCAGTTTTTTATATTGAATTCAAAAAATGGTTCTGAAGGGTTTTATATTGTTGAAACTGCCATGGGTCGATTTCACGATTTCACCTATGTCGTATTCTTCGGAAAAGACTTAGAAATTAAAATTGTCAGTGTTGTAGAGTATTCTGAAGAGCATGGTGTTGAGATTACCCATAAAAAATGGCTGAGGCAATTTGTTGGCAAAACTCCTGAGGATACTTTGATGTTCAAAAAAAATATTGACGCAATTTCAGGAGCCACTATCTCAGGAAAATCAATTACTGAAAGCATTGACCACATGCTTCAAAATGTAAAGTTGCTTAAGGAACACAAGCTACTTTAATATCTTAAATTTACAACTCGATGCTTAAATTAACAAGTATCGAGTTGTTTTGTCATTTTCTAAATAAATTAATGATAAACAAAAGAACAATGGCTCCAATTAAAGCCGTGATTAAACTTCCAATTAAACCTGAAGAAATGTAAACGCCAAGTTCGTCTAAAAGCCAACCACCAATTATGGCTCCTCCAATTCCAACCAATAGGTTGACCCCTAATCCGAAACCTTTTCCTTCCATTATTTTTCCAGCCAGATATCCGGCTAAAATTCCGATAAGAACAAAATAAAACAAACTCATGGCGATTAATTTTAATAAGAAATAAATTTAGTTTGATAAATATAATGAAAATGTTTTTGCTAATCATCTGTTAATATTGAGGTTTTAAAAGTCGATGGAAAATCTTATGTCTTACATTTAATTCTGGTATCTTTGTTTAAAATATGAGCAATTAAAATGGCTAAGAAAACTGACGATAAAAAATCTGCCTTACACGTAAACCAAGGAATTGAGCAACCCTCTTCAATTAATGAGAAGGTGATTGCGAAAATGAAGCAACAAAAGAATGCTGATCTTTCGGTAAACGATTACGTTGAAGGAATTCTGCAAGGTAATGTCATGATTTTAAGCAAGGCCATTACTTTGATTGAAAGTTCACTCTTATCTCACCAGATGTTAGCCCAAGAGATCATTGAAAAATGTTTACCCTTCTCCGGGAAATCAATTCGGGTTGGAATTACTGGTGTACCTGGTGTTGGCAAGAGTACTTTTATCGAAGCACTTGGGATGAACCTAATTAATAAAGGTAGAAAAATTGCTGTATTGGCTATTGACCCCAGCAGCCAAAGAAGTAAAGGAAGTATTTTGGGAGATAAAACCCGTATGGAAGATTTGGCAAATCATCCCAATGCTTATATCCGACCATCTGCATCTTCCGGATCTCTGGGTGGTGTCGCACGGAAAACCAACGAAACGGTTATTTTGTGTGAAGCAGCTGGTTTTGATACCATTTTTATTGAAACAGTTGGAGTGGGGCAATCTGAAACTGCAGTCCATTCGATGGTTGATTTCTTTCTGTTGTTAATGCTTGCAGGTGCCGGAGATGAACTTCAGGGCATCAAGCGCGGGATTATGGAAATGGCTGACATGATCTTAATTAATAAAGCAGATGGTGACAATATTCAGAAAGCCAAAAATGCAAAAGTTCAATACCAAAATGCACTTCATTTATTCCCCTTAACCGAATCGGGTTGGGTGCCAAAAGTTGAGACTTGCTCTGCGCTTAATCATGAAGGAATAGAAATAGTTTGGTCGAGTATTTTAGCGTACATGAACCAGTCAAGATCAAATGGCTATTTTGCAAAAAAGAGACAAAATCAATCGGTACAAACCATGATGGATAGCATCACTCAAAAACTAGGAGATGGTTTGTTTCAGCATAAAGAAATTAAACTGCTTTTAGAAAGTTATAAATCGAAAATTTTGAGCAATAAGTTAAGTGCTTACATTGCATCCCAAAAAATTTTGGATAAGTATTTTGAGCTAATCAGAAAATAGTTTCTATCCTTTTTCAGACTTATGTTCGGGTATGATCAATGATAAAATGATGCTCAAAAACAGTATTCCGAGAACAACATAAAGTGAATGTGCAGTTTTAAATCCTATATGTTCCAGCCAATGATGGGCAAGTAATTTTACCCCAATAAATGTAAGTAAGACTGATAAGCCAATTTTTAAATAACGAAAATGGCCCATGGCATTACTTAGCAAGAAGAATAAAGATCGTAAACCAATGATCGCAAAAATATTTGAAAAGAAAACGATATAAGGATCGTGAGTTATAGAGAATATTGCCGGTACTGAATCAACTGCAAAAATCACATCCGTAAATTCAATGACAAGTAATACCAGAAATAAGGGAGTGATAAATTTCTTCCCATCAATTTTTGTGAAAAAATGAGGCCCTTCATAATTTTTTGCTACTGAAAAATATCGCGAAGCCAAACGAACAACCGGATGCGAATCTGTATCCACCTTATCACTTTTATTTCGTGTATAAAACATTTTCACTCCTGTAAAAACCAATAATACACCAAATACGTAAAGAATCCATGAAAACTCCTGAATAAGTGCAGAGGCTGTAAAAATAAAGATGAAACGCATCACAATCGCACCAAAAATTCCCCAGAATAGAATACGGTGATAGTAAATTTTCTTAACGCCAAATGCCATAAAAACCATTATCATTACAAACACATTATCGATGGATAATGCATATTCAATGATATAACCGGTTAAGTATTCTAACCCCAGATTATTTTCATAAAGTTTTAATGCTTCAGGATAAGAAAGTCCTTCAATTTTAATGGCATGCTGATAATTCTGGACGATCTGTTTCAGTTCTTCCAAATTAGTAATCCCATGAATTAAGTTGCCATGTGTAATGATGATGACATAAAACCCAAGGGCAAAACTAATCCATAAAATAGTCCACAGTAAGGATTCTTTCATCGAAATAATATGATTCTTCTTATTAAAAATACCCAGATCAATAATTAGTATGATGGAAATAAATACGAGGAAGATAATGAAGAATAAAGCTTCGTTTAGGTTATGCATTTTTGTTTGAATTAGGATGTAAAATTAAACAAAGAAATTTATACTTAGAATAAATTAAGAGTTTGGGTTGGAATATTAATTTTTTACATTGAATTTTAGTACTTTTGCCGTCCACTTTTTAACCAGAAAATATTTATTTATGAGAAACTCAATTGAGATGAACCCTAACCCTTTGGTTCAATATTTAAATAAGTACCCACAGGAATTTACCAAAGCCGATTTAATAAAGTATATAGAAGATAACAATATTGAAATGTTAAACTTCAGATATGTTGGCTGGGATATGCGACTAAAAACCCTGAATTTTATTATTAACGATCGTGAGCATTTGGATGCAATTTTAACAGCAGGCGAGCGAGTTGATGGAAGTAGTTTGTTTTCGTTTATGGAAGCAGGATCGAGCGACTTGTATATTATTCCAAGATATAGTACCGCATTTTTAAATCCGTTTACTGAAATTCCAACATTAGATATTTTATGCTCATATTACACCAAAGATGGTGTCCCTTTTGAAAGTTCTCCGGAATATGTTTTGCGAAAAGCGCATGAAGCTTTGATTAAAAGCACAGGTTATTCTTTTGAAGTGATGGGAGAATTGGAATATTATGTAATCAGTGATAAAGAAGATCTTTTTCAGGCAGAAGACCAAAAAGGATATCACGAATCTTATCCTTTTGCTAAATGGGGAGGATTTAGAGAACATGCCATGAAAGCAATCGCCCAATGTGGTGGATATATCAAATACGGGCATGCTGAAGTTGGGAATTTTACATTAGAAGATAAGATTTACGAGCAGAATGAAATCGAATTTCTTCCTGCACCACTCGAAGAGGCAGCCGACCAACTTATAATTGCCAAATGGATTTTACGAAGCTTGGCAAATCATTATGGCGTTGATCTAACTTTTGCTCCAAAAATTACAACAGGGAAAGCAGGCAGTGGTTTACATATCCATACCAAATTAGTTAAAGATGGAAAAACTGCCATGGTTAACGATGGTGTTTTAAGTGATATTGCAAAAAAAGCAATTGCCGGATATTTAACATTATCTCCTTCTTTAACAGCGTTTGGAAATACAAATCCTACTTCTTATTTCAGATTGGTTCCTCATCAGGAAGCGCCGACAAATATTTGCTGGGGTGATCGTAACCGCTCTGTTTTGGTAAGAGTTCCATTGGGATGGTCAGGCAAAAATAACATGATTAAGCATGCCAATCCTCAGGAGCCGGATATCGAATTTGACTTTAGCAACAAACAAACAGTTGAGTTTAGATGCCCCGATGGATCAGCAGATCTACATTTATTATTAGCCGGGCTCGCAGTTGCAGCACGACATGGAATTGAAATGGAAAATGCACTTGAGGTTGCAGAGAAGAACTATGTGGATGTAAATATTTTTGATGAGGCTAGTAAAGAAAGATTAAGTCAACTATCGCAACTTCCAACATCTTGTTACGAATCAGCTCTTGAACTTGAAAAACAAGCTGAAATTTACACCCGAGATGGAGTGTTCACTCAAAATACGATTGATTGGATGGTTAAATATTTGAAGTCATTTAACGATCAAAATTTAAGAGAAGAACTGGGCAAAGATGAAGAAAAAATCATGGAAGTGGTAGATAAATATTTCTATTGCGGATAATTGCTTGTCAGCAAAAAAAACTCCTATTACATAAATTGAGTTTGGATAAAAAGCCAACTCTTTTTTGATGTCACATCGAGCTCAGTCGAGATGTGATAAAGTTGAAGAGGTCAAGATTTCGTATTCTAAGATAAAAGCAAATATACTTCAATAAATTTTTATGCTGCATACGCATGTAAGTTTACATACGGTGATCCTCTTTTAATAACAGCAAATACTCTTGAAACAATTTTATTTTTAACAGCATTCATAGTACTCATTCTGCTTTTACCAGCTTCAATTCTTTTTTGATAATAATTTTTAAATTCCTCATCGTTTTGAATTGCAGATGATGCAGCTAAGTATAACAAAGATTTTATTTTTTTATTGGCATAATGACTCACCCTGCTTTTGCTTTTTATACTTGTCCCAGACTGGTTTGAAAAAGGTGCTATACCGCTATAGCAAGCATATTTTCTACTGTTCTCAAAACGTGTAAAGCAATTTGTTGTGACTAATAAATATGCTGCTACAATCAATCCAATTCCTTTTATTGAGACCATAAGATGGTATTGCTGGCTCATTATTTCATCAGAGAAAATTAATTTGTTTATTTCCTTTTCAATTTTTTTTATTTGTTTATCCAATTCTGTTTTCATTCTTTCTATCGAGCTAAATAAAAGTTCATTTTCTTTTTTTACAAAAAGAGCCTTATATTCTCTTAATGTAGCCTGATAACCACCTTTCTGCCTTGCCATTCTATCGCGGATTACAAGTATTTTTTGAAGTTTTGAAACATTTTTTGAGGGAAGTTGGAATAGTTTAAGTTGATCTCTTCTCATATATGCATAAGAAGCAATTTTTCTTGCATCCACTTTGTCATTTTTCCCTCTTGTAATTCCTAAAGATCGCTTGATCTCTAAGCCTGGCACAATGGAAAATAAAATCTTTTTTTTAGTCAGATATTCTGATAATTGGTAAGTGTAAATTCCAGTATGTTCCATGCAAATTATCATCTGCTGAACCTTTAAACCAGATTCTTTTTCTGCCCACTTAATCAATTTATTAAACCCTTTTGTGTCGTTAGTAAACTGACAATACTCTTGATTAATGTGTAATACAACATCAAGTGTCTTTTTTGAAATGTCAATCCCAATTGCTTCTTTAAATTTCATACCTTTATATTTAAGTTTATAAAAATAATTGCTATAACTAAGACCTTTAATCAGACCTGGTAGTCTATAATTCTAAATGGTTCTTTAGCAATTGTAAAAAGAACAGGGACTAATACGAAATATAGGTGCTAATACACCTGGACAAGCTCAAAGTTCACCCTGTTCTTTTTTAAATTTACTAAATCTTAGAAATTCAAAAGGAATTGCATTATCTTATTTGCAAAGCTAAAGGACAAGCTCAATCTGACTGTCTAAAAAGCTTTTTGGAAAGCCCAAAATCCATAAAATATGATTCAAATTAATTCATATTCTGAATTAACTCAACAATTACAGGATAAGGATAAAGCGTTTTTATTGCTTTATAAATCAGGGAGTGAAACAAGTGAATGTGCCTTTAATCAGGTAAATGAAGCAGCTGTAAAGGTGGACGATATTTCAGTTTTAACAGCCGACGTAAGTTTGGTTCGAGATATTCATCCAGCGTTTAAAATTACCTCAGTACCGGCTTTACTTGAGTTTGAAAAAAGCCAATTTAAAAACGTAGTGAAAGGCTGTAATAATGTTTCTCAATACAAAGCCTTATTTGAAGATGCAATTTATCATACCTCTGTAAAAACGGATGAGAAACCTGCAAAAAGGGTAACTGTTTATTCAACGCCAACATGCTCTTGGTGTAATACGATTAAGTCATATTTCAGACAGCATAAAATTCGTTTTACTGATATTGATGTTTCTAAAGATCAGCAAGCAGCGGAAGCAATGGTTAGAAGAAGTGGGCAACAGGGCGTTCCTCAAACTGATATTAATGGGGAGATGATTGTTGGTTTTAATAAAACCCGAATTAACGAATTATTAAATATTAAAGGATAAAAATAGCATTATGAAAGAATTACAACCCATCAATCAGAATGTATTGCTAGATATTTCTGAGGATAAGAAAGAACAAAGAACGGCTTCCGGAATTATCATCCCTGAAACAGCGCGAGAAAAACAAAGTTTTGCAAAAGTAATGGCGATGAGTAATATCGATAATGCTGAAATTGCGGTTGGC
Organism: Bacteroidales bacterium; assembly: GCA_963674935.2. Lineage (GTDB taxonomy): Bacteria > Bacteroidota > Bacteroidia > Bacteroidales. Next base: position 196,219 of record CAXXWZ010000002.1, on the reverse strand, counting down.
GATACCGTGTTATTCAAAGCGTTTAGTGGCGAAGAAACCGAATTGGAAGGTCAGAAATACCTGCTCATTCAGTATGCCGATATTATGGCAAAAATTGTGGAAACCGAAAAAATTTAGTTGGTTTGAGTTTGACTAATGAAGGGATGGTTTCCCGATAAAATCGGGACGCCATCCTTGTTTTTTTTGGGGAAATTATCCCAATTAACTAACCCTACGAGCGTTTAAAATGCTCGTAGGGTCTTCTTTTTTTGGGCATTGAGTGATCGAAAGGACTGCTGTGCGAAGTTTTAAACTTCGCACCACTTGCATCAAGCTGTACCCTTCGATACATCTCGCCAAAGGCGAGACACTCAGGGTACAGCTAAAATAGGATGGTTTCCCGATTCAGTAAGGTACATTTCGATACATCCCGATTTCATCGGGACACTCAATGTCCCATCTCCAGATGGGGTGCGATCTACTACTGTTTAATCATTAAGAAATAAAGTCCTCAAAATTTTTTGGTGTAATAAGTTGGGTTTCAGTTTCAGCATAGCTTCGGGTAAATGTTTTTGGAAATTTTGCTTTCGATTTTGTATTCCATTTAAATTCGTACGCAAAAAGTTTTCCATCGCGCTCTTCGATGTAATCAATTTCCTGACGGTCGTGAGTACGCCAAAAATAGCGATTGCAATAAATATTATGATTATGAGTGTGTTTTATTCGTTCACTAATCAAAAAATTCTCCCATAAGGCACCCTTATCCTGCCTTAGTTCAAAAGCTGAAAAAGCAGATATGATCGCATTACGAATGCCATTGTCATAAAAATAGATTTTTCTGGTTTTTTTAAGTTCTTTTCGTAAGTTTCTGCTAAATGCACCTAATCTGAATATAACGTAAGATTGTTCAAGCAATTGGATGTAATGTTCAACCGTTTGGTTGTCCATACTTAGCTGTTTTCCTAATTCATGATATGATACTTCACTTCCTACTTGAAATGCTAATGCTTGTAATAAATGAATAAGTTTATCTGGTTTTTTTATTTGTTTCCACATTAATATATCCTTATAAAGATAGCTATCTGATAATTGTTTAAGAAGTTCCCGTTCGTTTCCTGTTGCAGTTATAATCTCAGGGTAATATCCAAAAACCAGTCGGTGTTCTATAAGCTGAATTTCTTTTAATAAGCCATGGTGTTGAACCATTTCTTCAAATGATACAGGGAAAAGGTGATGTTCCCACTTTCGTCCGGTTAAAGGTTCATTAATTTCATTCGCCAATTCGAATGCGGATGACCCTGTCGCAAACAATTGAACATTTTTAATCTGATCGGTAATCAATTTAAGTTTTATCCCTATGTTTTTTATTCGCTGAGCCTCGTCTATTATAACCGTATTATTATTACCAATGATCGCTTTTAATCGTTCAGAGCTTGCGTTCTCAAAAGTTGCAATTACCTCAGGTTCATCGCCATTTAACCAAAGAACATTTCTTTTATTCTTACAATACTCTTGTAATAGGGTAGTTTTACCAGTTTGACGGGCACCTAGTATAATTATTGCTTTACCTTTTAGGCTTTCACTATCAATGATGTTTAGTAAGATTCTTGGAATCATAAATAAGTAATTATTAGAATGTGTTCGCAAAAATATCGTTAAAATTGCGATTAGTCAAGCATTAATTTGTGTTTTTAAATTATTTAGTAATGAAAAACTTTCTCACTTTAATTAAAAAGTAAAGCCCAAATTAAAAGTCAAAGGAACTTTAATTCCAGGATTTTTAGGAAGGATATTCCCATTGGAATAATGTCCGATCCTAATTTCTGCATTATACTTTCTTTGCTCCCCGAAAAACAGACCAATACCCATATTATCCTGAAATGTAAAATGCCCTCCGGTATCAATTTCATCAATAATCACTCTCGATATAAAAGTTGGCCCGGCCACCGCGTAAAACAGGTAAGCATCAGTCTTTTTAGTCCTTAAAAAAGTAAAGCGAAGAACCGGAAAAACAGAGAAAGTGAAAAAGGATTCCTTTTTCAGATCACTTTTCCAAAACGATAAGCTGGTACCCCAATCCATCGAAAAAAACTTAGGACTGTAAAATATGTTTCTTTGATAAGTGAAGGAGAATCCATGATTCACTTCTGCATCGCCACCCCAAAATAAGTATGATTTCTCAAGAAAATTATTCATTCCATAACCCAAGGTATTACTCGAAAATCCAAACTGAATCAATTGTTTGGGATGAATGCGATTTGTGTCTTTGATTTTCTCCAGCTGTTTTTCAGTATAGGCTTCAAGTCGATATGTGAATCCTGCCGAAACAAAAGAGGTATATGGTTGCTTTTCTTTTTTGTTTTTAGGTGTAAAAACACCACTTAACTGTAATTCCCATTTTTTATTCATATGATAGCTTAAACCCGCGCCTAATTGAACGGTATTAAATTTTGTGCTTTTTACTACAGTTCCGTACCAACCAGTATAACCATTTCGGGTAACAATGGAATAACCTCCTTCCGCAAAAAGTGAAAGCTTCATGTTCAAAGCATGCTCATATTTTAAATTGAGGCTTGCATAATTCATCCAAACCTGTAAATCGAGTAAGTGGTCAAAGGTTAATTCATCAACTGTGTAGTGGTATTTTAACCAGGCAACCGGCCGCATATAACTAATGCGTGCCGAGAAGGATTTATTAAATTGATATCCAAAAAGCACCAAACGAACTGCAATGGGTGGAACCTTTAGCGAATGAAAAGTAAACCCTTCCTCCAAATGTGCTTGTGAAAAAGGGTAATTGATGAGACCAAGGTTTACTTCAAAATAGGATTTTAGCAGAAAGGAGGGTAATTGAGAGTGCTTGCGCTGTGCTAAAGCCATGTTTAAAAACGAAATAAATAAAATGATGAATAGCAGTTTTAAAACTTTCTTAAACATAAAAGGCATAGAATAGGAGGATCAGAATTTAATTGAAAGATACAAATAAATTTACATAGAAGAACGGGGTGACACCCTGCAGGGTGTCACCCCGTTCTATGGTTCCCTTTAGAAAAAAGCCCCCCAATGATCAATGAATGTCCATCAAAAAATCGTTAATACGCTGGCAAAAACCATAAACCCGTGCGGGTTTATGGTTTTCCTTTGCGGGTATATGGTTTACTCTTGCGGGTGTATGGTTTTCCTTTGCGGGTTTATGGTTTTCCTTTGCGGGTGTATGGTTTTCCTTTGCGGGTATATGATTTTCTCTTGCGGGTATATGATTTTTTGATGCGGGTATATGATTTTTTGATGCGGGTATATGACTTTTTTATGAACGAAGGTCATTTTTTAATGAGAGGGAATTATTTTGATGGGAAGGGCAATCATTTTATGATGAGCAGAAACGATTTTTTTACGAGGGGCACTTATTTTCTTCAGAGGAGCTTTGAAAATATATCAAAAAGTTGTTTCAATCCGGAATGATTCAATTCAATTCAATTTTCAAGTTTGAAGTTGTAGCGTTGTCAGTTCGAGTTTGTCGAGAACTTTTTTGATCTTTTCAATGTCTTATTAACTTCTTCTTCTGGATTAATAAAAAAGGGATGGCTTCCTCTTGAGGAAGCCATCCCTTGATCTTATAATTCCAGGGTGTTTATCTTTTGGCTTCTAGAATAAACTTTTCAAAGCCCTTTTTACTTTATCTTCATCCGGATTGATATCGAAAATCAAAACTGGTTTTAAATAGAATAATTCTCTTTCAAATTTAAATCGTTCTTCTCCGCCACCTGTAATATTAAGCATGATGACAGCGTCTTTATCCAACCCATTATTTTTAGCAGCATTGATCAAAGTTGCTGTTGCTATTGCAGCTGCAGGATGAATGTCAATTCCTTCCAGTTTTTCGAAAAGTGCCGCAGCCATTTTACCTTCCTCATTTGAAGCGAGCAATACTTCACCACCGGCATCCATCATGGCGTCGAATAACCCACCAACAATAGGGTAGGGTGGCTTTCGGTTTGATAAAACCTTGGCATCAATCTCTTCAACTTGTTTTCGTGCCAAGTCGTCGTCTAATTCCAGCATGGCTCTGGAGTTTGCTTTCCAGGCATCATGGATGGGGGTAAATGGTGCATTCTGCGAAACCATCAGCTTCATTTTATGAGTCCCAAAACGACCATCTTCAATTAATCTTAAGTTGGCTTCCCAGGCCGCAATGGCACCTGTTCCACTGCCGATGGCTTGAAAATAATAATCCGGAATTTTACCTATAAATGTTGCAGCAGATAAAGTAGTTGTTCCCATTCCATCACGACGAGCCACATTTTTTGCACCGCCTTCGGGGTAATATTCATCCATGGTGGCAGCAATATTTGAAAGGTGAATGGCGTCAAAATAATCACTGCCAGCACGAGAAGAAATTAATTTAACACAATCATTTAAAGGAGCATCAAACCAAAGTGCATCCAGGTTGTCTTCAGGTACACAAAGCAATAATGGAATTTTATTGTCCGAACAAACCTGTGCAAAAGCCCGGGCTGTATTTCCGGCAGAAGCTACAACCAAAACTTTATCCTGATTTGGGTTCATCCTGGCACAAACCGAATAGGCTTCAGTTTCTTTAAAAGAACAGGTTTTCATGTTTATGCCTTTATCAGGCCAATAGCCACTAAAAGTGATATAAAGATTTTTTAATCCTAGTTCATTTGCCAACCCTTCACTTTTGTAGGTAAGAGGTGCAAAAGATCCGCTGAGTGATTTATAAATAGGTAACCAGTCGGAAAATTTATAAATACCTAAGGAATCATCTTTTACATCAAGTTGTTTCTTTTCATATTCAGCCCTAACCAAGCTTGGTTTTTCCTGATTTGGTGCATCAAGTAACCAACCTGTATCTTCAAAAATTTCACCACTTAAAAGCGACCTTAACTTATAAATTGTTTTTTCCATTATTTTATCTTCAATTACAAAAAAACAAAAGTATAAAAAAGTAGGTTCTTTTAAGCCATGAATAAGATTTTGAGCAGAATTTATTTTTTAAGTATTTGGATTAAATGCTTACCTTTGCATCCATTTTTTAAGATAAAATTCAGATGATAAAAATTACTTTACCCGATCAATCAGTAAGAGAAGTAGAAGCAGGTTCAACTGCTTTAGATGTTGCTAAAAGCATAAGTGAAGGATTGGCAAGAAATGTACTTGCTGCTCAAATCAACGATGAAATATGGGATGCAACCCGACCAATTAATGAAGATGTTAATTTGAAATTATTCACCTGGAATGATACGGAAGGTAAAGCTGCCATGTGGCACTCATCTGCTCACCTAATGGCTGAGGCCGTTGAAATATTATATCCCGGTGCTAAATTTGGTATCGGTCCGGATATAGAGCAAGGATTTTATTACGATATCGATTTAGGAGATGAAGTAATCAGTGATGCTGATTTCAAAAAGATTGAAGATAAGATGCTTGAGCTCGCCAGAGAGAAACAAACTTTTGTTAGAAAAGATATCTCAAAAGCTGAAGCGAATAAATATTTTACCGCGAAAGGGGATGAGTACAAACTTGAACTAATCGAAGGTTTGGAAGATGGAGAAATTACTTTTTACGAATCCGGTAGTTTTACAGATTTATGTCGGGGGCCGCATATCCCAAGTACAGGTGTAATTAAAGCAGCCAAAGTTTTAAAAGTTGCCGGAGCCTATTGGCGTGGTGATGAAAATAGAAAACAGCTAACACGTCTTTACGGAATTACATTTCCGAAACAAAAAGAGTTAACTGAATATTTGGAAATGCTTGAGGAAGCTAAAAAACGTGATCATCGAAAATTGGGTAAAGAACTTGAGTTGTTTTCTTTTTCAAGCAATGTTGGGATGGGCTTACCTTTATGGCTTCCAAAAAGGAGCCATGTTACGTGAACGACTCGAGAAATTTTTGAAAGAAGTTCAGCATAAAGCCGGATATGAGCCGGTCATTACGCCTCATATTGGAAATGTAGATTTATACAAAACTTCCGGTCATTATCAGAAATATGGAGAAGACTCTTTTAAACCCATTAAAACCCCAAATGAAGGCGAGGAATTTTTTCTGAAACCTATGAATTGCCCTCATCACTGTGAAATTTACAAAGTAAAACCACGATCCTATAAAGATTTGCCTGTTCGTTATGCGGAATTTGGAACAGTGTATCGTTACGAGCAAAGTGGCGAACTTCATGGATTAACAAGAGTTAGAGGTTTTACTCAGGATGATGCACATATTTTCTGTACACCCGATCAGTTAAAAGATGAATTTAAAGATGTTATCCGCATTGTAATGCATATTTTTAAAGCACTTGATTTTAAAAACTTTACAACACAGATATCGTTTAGAGATCCGGAAAATAAAGAAAAATATATTGGTTCCGACGAAAATTGGGAAAAGTCAGAAAGAGCCATTTTGGAAGTCGCACAAGAGGAAGGTTTAGAATATCAAATCGAACTTGGTGAAGCCGCATTTTATGGTCCCAAGATGGACTTTATGGTGAAGGATGCCATCGGTCGAAAGTGGCAATTGGGAACCATTCAGGTTGATTATAATTTACCCGAACGCTTTGAGCTTGAATACGTAGGAAGTGACAACGAAAAGCATCGCCCGGTAATGATTCATCGCGCACCATTCGGATCTTTAGAACGTTTTGTTGCGGTATTGATAGAGCATTGTGCCGGAAATTTCCCGTTATGGCTCACACCCGAGCAGGCTATTATCCTGCCAATCAGCGAAAAATATCATAATTATGCAAAAAAAGTTTTAACTTTGCTAAATAATTCCGACCTTCGCGCCCTCATTGACGAAAGGAGTGAGAAAACAGGTAGAAAGATACGTGATGCGGAGATGAGCAAAATTCCATACATGTTGATAATTGGAGAAAAGGAAGAGGCTGACGGAACCATCTCGGTGAGAAAACATGGAGCAGGAGATTTAGGAACAATGAGCATCGAGGAATTTGCAGAACTGGTAAATAAAGAAGTATCGGAAATGACTAAAGAATAAAATTTCTGTATTTCACATGTTAAATAAAAGATAGGAGACTAAAACAATAGCTAAAAGTTTATACAGAGGCCCACGTAGAGGATTCAAAAGAAAAGAAGATCCGCATAAAATTAATCAATACATTACTGCCCCGGTTGTAAGGGTTGTTGGTGAGAATGTTACTGTAGGAATCTATCAAATCAGGGAAGCACTTGATATTGCTGATCAACTCGATTTAGATCTCGTTGAAATATCACCTAGCGCCAATCCACCGGTTTGTAAAGTGATTGATTATAAAAAGTTTCTTTACGAACAGAAAAAGAAGCAAAAAGAGATCAAGGCTAAAAACTGCAAAGGTTATTGTTAAAGAAATTCGTCTTGGACCAAATATTGATGATCATGATTTTTAACTTTAAGTTAAAGCATGCCATTAATTTTTTACAAGATGGTGCAAAAGTTAAAGTGGATGTCTTTTTTAAAGGCAGAAGCATTGCTTTATAAAGAAAAAGGTGAAATCATTTTATTGAAATTTGCTCAGGAACTTATTGAATATGGTAAGGTAGAGCAGCTTCCTAAGTTGGAAGGAAAAAGAATGATTATGATTATAAGCCCAAAGAAATAAGCTTTCGAGCTTAGCTATTATTAAACTACTAATAAAAAAGGAAAGTAATGCCAAAAATGAAAACGAAATCCAGTGCTAAAAAAAACGGTTTACCGTTACTGGATCGGGGAAAATTAAAAGGAAGCATGCTTACAAAAGTCACATCTTGACAAAAAAATCAACAAAACAAAAGCGTAATTTAACGCACGATACCATTGTTGATCCTGCAGATGAGAAAAATGTAAGAGTAATGATTCAAAAGTAAAAATCAGTTTTTAACTTGCTTTTAGCTTGTAAGATCTCCGAATGGAGGCGCTAAAGTGAAAAAATTAAAAAAATGCCAAGATCAGTAAATTCCGTAGCCTCAAGGGCACGAAGAAAAAAGTTAATGAAGGAGACCAAAGGACAATTTTGGTCGCCGAAAAAATGTCTGGACAGTAGCAAAAAAATGCTTATGAAAAAGGTCAACAGTATGCCTTTAGAGACAGACGAAACAAAAAGAGAACATTCCGTGGATTATGGATTCAAAGAATAAACGCAGCCGCTAGATTACACGGTATGAGTTATTCAGTATTCATGGGAAAAATTCATGAAAATAATATTGAACTCAGTAGAAAGGTTCTTGCCGATTTGGCAATGAATAATCCAGAGGCATTCAAAGCCATTGCTGATAAAATCAAATAAATATTTAAACCACCTTCGGGTGGTTTTTTTGTTTTATACCGAAACTATTTCTATTTCCATACGTTAGTAATCCATATTGAATCTTTCGTTCATATATTTTGAAGCTTTGATTTTATGCTTAAATTTGTTTAGTTGATTTATTTAGAATAATATAAAGGCAAATCCTTCAACTTTTATTTGTACTAATAATTTTATGATGAGAACCAGAATTTTAAGTTTTGCTTTCCTTTTGATAATGATACAGAGTTTTTCGCAAGAAAACAATTTAAAAATTCAAAGGGATTTGCTGTATCAGGATTATATGCAATTTAAGGATTCCATGACTACGCGAACATGGTTGAACATGGTAAATTTAGCAACTAAACTGGAGGCAGTTATTGAAATTGATAATGTGATATTGGATTCCTTAGAAGTAGAATCACCAGATCAGACGAATTTAGAACAGCGCATTGCTGAACTTACCAAAACCAAGGATGAACTTATTCTGAGCAATGCGCAAGTCAATCAAGAATTTGCCGCCGTAGAAAAGTCCAAAACCATTCTTATCATTACAAGTATCATAATGGGAGTGCTTCTTTTAACACTTGGCATCATGCTTTTTATCATTATTATAAAGTACAGGAAGATTTCGAAGGATACTGAAAATTATATGGCCGACACCCTAGAACTTAAAAGGTTGCATAAAGAAGAAATAGACACTTTTAAAGACCAGATTGAAAACTATGTTGGAGAAATCGAATTATTGGAAAATAATGCACTTGAGATGAAAAAATCTTTTGATGTAATGAAATCTGAACATATAAATCAGTCGCATAATGCTCAACCTGATAGTAGTGTGGAAATTGAAGCTATTCGAAAAGAGGTAGAAGAACTCAGTAATGAACTCACAAAAGTGATGGAAGAGCGTGATGACTTCGAAGAATCTTTGGGTATGGCTAACTTAAAGCTTGCCCATCAAATAGATTTAAACAAAAAGTTTGAAGCTGATTTAGAAAGCCTCCTCGGACGGATAAAGGGTAAACCTAAAACCGATCAGGATTGATCAGAAATTCCGTATTTTTTAAGACGCCTGTCAAGTGATTGCCATGAAATATTAAGCAATACAGCCGCTTTTGATTTATTATACCCTGTGCGCTCTAAAGCTTTAATAATTAATTTTTTTTCTGTTAATTCAATATCCAGTAACTCATTATTCGATTCAATATCCTCCACCTTTTTATTGCGTTTAAAAAGAAAGTGATCTAAGCTTAAATTATCACCATCGCAGATAATAACTGCTCGCTCAACCATATTTTTGAGCTCTCTTACATTTCCTGGAAATGCATAATTTTTTAAATCTGTAAGAATGGCCGGGTCAATGGTCTTAATCGGCTTTGCCATTCTCCTTGAGTATTCTTTAATAAAATAGTTCAATAGAACGGGAATGTCTTCTTTTCGCTTACGTAAGGGTGGTAAGTGAATGACAAAGGAACTTAATCGGTGGTAGAGATCGAAGCGGAATTTATTCTCTTCGCTCATCGATTCTAAATCTCGGTTTGATGCCGCAATAACTCTTACATCAACTGATATTACTTTATGTGAACCAACTTTACTAACTTTCTTTTCTTCTAAAACCCTGAGTATTTTTGCTTGCTGATTTAATGGCATATCACTTATTTCATCCAAAAATAAGGTTCCTTTATCAGCAATTTCAAACCATCCGATCTTATCGTCAACAGCTCCTGTAAAAGAACCTTTTTTGTGTCCAAAAAATTCACTTTCGAATAAACTTTCAGGAATAGCTGAACAATTTACCGAATGAAACGATTTTTTACTTCGGCTTCCGAGATAATGAATTCCTCTGGCAATAAGTTCTTTTCCAGTTCCACTTTCTCCTGTAATCAAAACGGAAGTTGAGTCGCTCTTGGCAACCTTTGTCATCAACTGAATAACATCCTTTAAAACCATGCTGTTGCCTAATAGTCGTTGACCAATATTTGCATGTAATTCTTTCGATAAGATGGTATTGCTTTCTTCAACTTCTTGAAGTTTACGGTTTAAATCCAGGAAACGTTTGGTGCGTTCGATGGCATTATTAATCTCCATCAAACGAAATGGTTTTGGAAAGTAATCAGCGGCACCCAGTCGCATGGCATCAATCACACTGCTCATGTCACCATGCCCCGAAATCATGATGATTTCAATGCTTGGATCCTCAGCTTTAATCTTTTTCATTACCGTAATTCCATCCATTTCAGGCAACTTAATATCGATAATTCCAATATCAATTTTGATATTTTTAAGTACGGTAAAAGCTTCGGATGGAGAAGCAGCTTTGTAAACGGTATAATTATTCCTAATCAGAAATTCTTCAATTTCTTCCCTTACCCTTTTTTCATCATCAAGTACTAAAATTTTAAGTTCTTTCATTAATTTTACGATTTATTTTTTGGTAAAGTGATAGTCATGATGGTATACTCGCCCTGTTTACTTTCAACTTTTATATCGCCTTTCATTTCCTTGATTAAGCCATACGAAATAGATAAACCAAGGCCTGTTCCGCTATCAATTTCTTTAGTGGTATAAAACGGATCAAAAATTTTATTCACATGTTCTTCAGCAATACCAATACCGTTATCTTCAATTACAATAACCAAATTTTTATCCCTACTGGCACTATTTATACTAATCCTTTTATTAAACGACGAGTCGGAAGTTTGTTTCTCTTTTTTCTCGTCAACTGCATGCTTGGCATTTGATAAAAGGTTTAGTAATACTTGTTCAAGACGATACTGATTTCCATAAACAAAGTTATCAGTTTCAACTAAATCGAGAATAAAATTGATGTGATGATTTGAATAAAGATTGTTAATTATGGATAAGGCATTGTGAATTACCTTATTAATATCAACCTTAGAAAATTCTGTTTGTTTTTGGCCACGCGAAAAAGTTCTGATATGATCAATGATGGTTTTTATTCGTTCAATGTCTTCAAAGGATTGACTAATTTTTGCATGCATGTATTCTTTCGAAACGCCTTCATTATTCAGTTTCATTAAAATATTGTCCAAGGCCATTGAAATTCCACCTAAAGGCTGATTTATTTCATGAGCAATTCCGGCTGCTAATTCACCAAGCGATTCAAGTTTCGATTTTTGAATCAAGAGTTGTTGCTGATCTTCTGTTTTTTTTAATTCTTCTTTAACTCGTTTTTCTAAGTTTAAATTAAGTTCTTCAAGTTCGTTGGCAGTTTTCTTTCTTTCAGTAATATCACTAACAAACGTTAGCACTGCCGGTTGTTGTTCCCAGGTGAGTAATGCCGATTTTATTTCAAACCATTTCTCTTCACCACTTTTGTTAAAGGCTCTAATATCATATCGCTCAGGAACATCCAATCCCTTCAATCTACCGATATGATTATCATAAACAAGTTGTCGATACTCAGGATGTACAAAGTCTGTGAAAGGCCTTTCAATGGCTTCCTTTGGAAGAAAACCAGTAATTTCGTAAAGCTTTGGATTAATGAATTTGATAACTCCGTCAACACTTAAAAGGATTCCATCATTGGCATTTTCGAAAATTTGTCGGTATTTTTCTTCGCTTTCGCGAAGAAGTATTTCAGCAAGTTTACGATCATTTACTTGTTTTTGTAAAGCCTTGGTTCTCTTTTCAACTCTTACTTCTAGTTCATTATTTAGGGCTAAAAGCTCCTGCTCAACTTGGTTGCGATGAATAGCAGCACCAATGATGTCAGCAGTAATTGAAAATATTTTGAGCTCCGTTTCAGTCCATATCCTTTCATGTGTACATTCATCAAATCCAATAAAACCCCACCATTTATTGTGTATAAAGATTGGAAGCACAGCGATGGATAAAATATTTTGTTCTGATAATATTTCTTGTTCTTTATGAGGAAAGTCCTTAATCAAACCATGTAACGGCCTATCATTTTTAAGGGTATCAACCCATCTTTTAAATCCGGATTCAATTAAATAAAAGTTTTGTAAATCAGGATTACTGATTTGAGGCTTAATGTGCCTGTTTGTCCATTCAAGTTTTTGGCTTGTTACAATAGATTTGTCAATAACTGCATTTTCGAAAATGTAAATTCGGCTCGCATTGGTAGCACGACCTAAATTTTTCAAAACCTTTTTAAATGTATCTTCACTAAAATCAAATCGAAGAAATTCTTCGGTGGCAAAGTTTACAGCTTCTTGAACTGATTTACTTTGCTTAATCATATCTTCTAGTTTAACCCTCCTGTATTCTTCATACTTGATGTTACGTTCGAGCATGATGTGTTCTGCAATCTCATCAACTGCACTGAAAAGTCGTTTCGTTTTAACAGGTTTAATCAGATAGCTTTGAACGCCAATGGTGATGGCTTTAAGAAAAAATTCTGGTTCACTAAATGCAGACATAATTATCGCCTTAGCTGACTTATCAATTTTTTTAATCTTTTCAATCATTTCCAGCCCGTTCATTTCCGGCATCTTGATGTCAGTAAGAATTAAATCGGGTTTAAGCTCTTGATATAATTCAAGGCCTTCTTTTCCATTTTCAGCAACTATAAGTGTTTGAAACTTCTTAGATAGAATTTTTGTGAATGCATGCCTAATGTCAGGATGATCTTCGACATATAAAACGGTGATTTTTAGTTTTTTCATGGTTTAATGTTCTCCGTAAGTTTTTTCACCTGCAAGGATTTTAACATTTAAATGATTTTCCAAAGGAGGGATTGGGCATGAATATCGGTGATTGTAGTTACATAAAGGATTGTAAGCCAGATTAAAATCGATAAAAACTTCTCCTTCACCAGCATAACGAAAATCAAGAAATCGACCTGCACCATAAGTTTCTTCACCGCTTGTTAAATCTCTGAAGGGAATAAAAAGGTAATCTTCATAACCAGGTTGTTCAGCCAAAGCAACATTTTGATACGCGCTTAAAACACATTCAACCGAATCTATTGTAAAATGAATTTTCCCATAGGTTGAATAAATTGGTAAACGATCTGTTGAAGTTTTCATCTCGAAGGTTCTAAGTGTAGTATCTTTCACAAAAACACCTTTAACTTTATAAGCAGGGTTAGGAAAAAAATAATTAAGTCCGGCAAATGTTTTTAGCAATTCTGCTGTCATCGGACTACTTTCTTCCTTAGCATATTCAATATCCTTTGCATTGCGCTGATATTGTATTTCATCAATGAAATATCCTGCTCTTAAATCTGTAAGTGCTTCTTCACGACTGGGATAAAAAAGAAATTTAGCGTAAACATAGGCTAACATTTCATTTAAAACTGTCCTGAATCCTTTGCTCGATGTCCACCATTTATCATAATCATAACTTAAATCTCTTCCTGCAATAATGCCCATTTCGAAATCATCACCCAATGCTTTTTCGAATAATAATTTACTTCGTCGAGAATGACAACCGAGTGTATAAATATTTATGTGTTTTGTCGTATAATTATTTTTCTCTAACCAATCCCAAAGCAATAATCCGGTAGAATAAGTCCGGTCACGGAAAACTGTTTCTGGTATTGAAATACTTATGATTAGTGAACTGTCGAGACCCATTTCAATTAAAGTTGATTTCATGAGGTCTGCAGAAGTTAGGTAACCCGAAAGATAATAACCTTGACCAATTGGTTTGCCAATAATCACCATTTTTTTATATCCACCTTCATAAAATTCTTTCATCATATCCTTTAACGTATAATCAGGGAGGAAACCTTCAACTGCCAGAATCTTGCTCTGAACAGGATCATTGACACTCAAAAAACTATTTAAACCTCTAAAAACAAATATCCCAGTGGTTAATAAAATCAGGAATATAAGGAGCTTACCAAAAAGGGTTGGGCGTGTTCTTGGCTTGGTTGAAATAAGTAAGGTCTTGATCATTTTAAATTTTATTAAATTTGAACACTTTTTTAGTGAGTTTAAATAAATGCTGAGGTCGATTTGCCTAAAATGTAAATATATTAAATAATGATTAAAAAAGGTTATACAAGATATGAAAGAGAAGAATAATTTATTTAAAATTAGAAGAGAATATAACAAGTTTAGCCTTGATGAACCTTTGATGCATAGTAATCCTATGTTAGAGTTTAAAAATTGGCTGAAATTGGCAATTGAAACAATCAAAGAGGATGCGACAGCAATGGTATTGTCAACAGTTTCTTCTTCTGGCAAGCCTTCATCCAGAGTAGTTTTGCTAAAAGTTGCTGATGAAAGGGGATTGAGTTTTTTCAGTAGCTATGAAAGTAGGAAAGCCAAAGAGCTAAGTGAAAATAGTTATGCATCCTTGCTTTTTTATTGGAAAGAAATGGACAAACAGGTAAGGGTTGAAGGAAAGGTTAAGAAAACAAGCGGGCAAATCTCAAATTTATATTTTGATCGACGTCCGCATAACAGTAAACTAACTACTATCATTTCTAGGCAAAGCACCGAAATTGGAAGTAGGATGGAACTTGACGAGGCCTTTAACTCAATAAAGTTAATAATGGAGAATAAAGAAGTAAAGCGGCCCAGATACTGGGGAGGATATTTGTTGGTACCCGAAAGAGTTGAATTTTGGCAAGGTCGTCCTAACCGTTTACACGATAGAATAATTTATGAAAAACAGAAAGATAAGTGGATAAAAACCAGACTTTCACCCTAAGTAAATTGTTATAAGGTATGGAACAACAAACTCAACTTTTACTGGTGATGGTCATTTATATGGCGCTTTTAATCGCCTTTGGAATTTATCAGGGAAGAAAAGTTAAAACTGCTTCAGATTATGCCATTGCCGGTAGAAAGTTACCGGGCTGGGCAGCAGCGCTGTCTGAGAGAGCTACAGGTGAGTCATCGTGGGCCTTGCTTGGATTGCCTGGCGCTGCATACGCCACGGGGCTAACCGAAATTTGGACCGCCATAGGTTGTGTTGCAGGTATTATCATGGCATGGGTGGCAATTGCTTGGCGTTTGCGTGAAGCGGCTGAAAAATATCAGGTCAATACTTTTACAGAATTTATTGCAAAAAGGCATAAGGAACAAAGCAAGTGGTTAAGGATTGTTGGAAGTTCAACTATCGTTTTCTTCTTCTTTTTTTATGTTGGAGCGCAATTTTTAGGTGGGGGAAAAACCTTGCACACCATGTTCGGGATTAATGCCAACTGGGGTATTTTTATTACGGCTGCCATTATTATTCCTTATACAATTTATGGTGGATTCAGAAGCGTTGTTTATACAGATGTAGTTCAAGCTATTGTTATGATTATTACTTTAATTGCAGGCCCAATTGTAGGAGTGATTTATTTAGCTTCTGCTCCTGATTTGTTTGCGCATTCAATCTTAGATGGATTACAATTAGCAGGGCCAACCTACACCTCATTAACAGGTGGTGCCAGTGGTTTTGTCGCAGGTATTGCAATTGCCGGAGCCTTCTCATGGTTCTTTGGATATTTGGGAGGGCAACCCCAGTTGAGTATGCGTTTCATGGCCATAAAGGATAAAAAACAAGCAAGGCAAGCCAGAAATATTGGAATTATTTGGACAGTTATTGCTTATATTGGAGCACTTAGCTTGGGATGGATTGGATTGGCTATTTTTGGTCCAACAGGTTTAGAAGATCAGGAATTTGTTATGCCTGCGGTATTATTACGCATTTTCCCTCCAGCCATTGCTGCAGTACTAATAATGGGTGCAATCGCTGCGATGACCTCTACGGCAAACTCGATTATCATTTTGTCTTCAACAGAATTGTCGGAGAACTTAATAAAACCACTCTCAAAGAATAAAAAAAACAAAAATGAAACGTCTTTATTTCAATCAAGATTAATTACAAGCATACTCATAGTTGTGGCTCTCGGATTATCCTATGTGTCGCCATCTCAATTAATATTTACCCTTGTGAGTTATGTTTGGGCAGGAATAGGAGGGACTTTCTCTGTTGTAATTTTGCTTAGTTTGTTTTGGGAAAAATATCATGGTAAGGCTGCACTTTTAACCATCATTGTAGGAATGCTTTTTACAATTATTTGGATAAGCGCAGGAATGGATGAGTGGTTAACTGCAAGGTTTATGACCTTTTTTGTTGCGCTATTTGTTGCAGTGGTTTCAACTTATTTACTTGGGGCGAAAAAAATCAAGAAGGATCGCATCCCAATTTAATCATGTTTTGATTCTCCTCTATCTTCTACCTAGAATGTTTTTTCGAATCTAAAATTGCAATTATTTTTTTCAACCTTTTGTAAAATATATAGCTACCTATCTGGCCGGATATTGTATCCAACAGTTTTTGTTCTTCGGGCAAAAATTGACTATCTCTAACCATTTGCTTAAACTTGGTATAAAAGATCTCAATTTTCCCTGAAACTTTATCATCAATAACAATATCAGAGGATTGAACCCACTCGGTTTCTTCCCAACCCGATTCTTTGTAAATTTCACCTTCGAAAGTAATTTTCACCCTCGTGATATTAGGATATTGCCAACCACCCCAAATGTGTTTTACTATTTCCATCAGAAACTCATTAATTGGTAAATTTTCATTAATGATTTCCTGCACCCTATACAGGCATCGCATCTCCTTTTCCCTTTCACCTAAACTCTTAATTTTATTCAGATAATAATCTTCATTTCTAATCATTAATATTAAATTTTAATGTGATAATAGATATTGAATTTTCTGTTAAATCTGTGGTAAATTTAACAATTTATATAAGTGAAAATAAGCTAACTTAAACTATACGACCAATTTTCTACATTATATTAAGTATAGCTTTAAATGAGCTTATCCTGAAATATTTCATATTTAATTCCCAATAGAGAAATGATTTTGGCAAAATATATCTTTTTGATAGATACCAATTCTATTCTCACTTTTTCTTTTTAATAATAAAATTTAAATTCTTACTTTTGAAGTAATTGAATGTTTATTATAGAAATCTCAATATTTATTCCCTAAATTGAATTTCAATTTATTCTAATAGTTAATATGGAAAACAACGAACAGACTAAACTGGCAGCTATCGTATTTACCGATATTGTTGGATACACGCAGAAAATGGATAATGACGAAATGCTAACCATGCGTTATTTGCAACGTCAGCAAGAGATTGTTTATCCAATTGTTCATAATTTCGGGGGTAAAGTGCTCAAGGAAATTGGGGATGGTTTGCTCATTATGTTTGATAGTGCAGTGCAAGCAGTTAGAGCTACCATTGAAATGCAAAATCAGCTTAAGGATGAGGATTTTCAAATAAGAGCTGGTGTTCATATGGGTGATGTGATTATGAAGGACGGAGATGTTTTTGGGTCAGCTGTGAACATTGCCGCTCGTATTGAGCCTCAAGCAAAGGCCGGAGGAATTTGCGTTTCGGAAGGAGTACAAAGTCAAATTAAAAATAAAACTGATATTCACACTGTTTTAGTTGGGTTGAAAGAACTAAAAGGTGTAAAAGAGCCTATTGAAATTTATGAGGTTTTATTTGGTGATAAACAAGAGCGATCAGTCGAAAAGATTTCATTCTTGAAACACCTTTGGCAAAGAAGAGTTCCTCATATTACAAGTATTTATTGTCTTTTGGTTTTATTCGTTTATTTTGCATTATCATATATTTCGTCTAATTATTTATTATCACCCCATCTTGTAATGTTTGGAACAATTCTCTTGTTGTCATTATTACCAAGTGTTATTTTAATAAGCTATTTTCACGGAAGAGCTGCTTCAGGCGAATGGAAAAACATTGAGAGATTTGGTTTACCTATTAATCTCCTTATTTCAGCAGTACTGTTATTCTCTGTTTTTTACAATAAGGATTTAGGAGCAACCACAACATCTGTAAACATCACGGATGAAAATGGTAAAGTAATTGAAAGGGAAATTACTAAAAGTGCGTTTCGTAAAAGTATGGCCATCTTCTATTTTGAGAACAAATCTGCTGATACCAGTTTAAACTGGATGCAATATGCAATGCCTTTTTTGATTAGTTATGATTTACTTCAGGATATTTTTATCCGGACTGAAAATGAAATGAATTTTGATCAAAAGATAAAGGATGAAGGCTATTCGTTTGCTGAGGTAATTCCGTTGGCAATTAAAAATAAAATAGCCACAGATCGTCACCTGAATTATATTGTTACAGGTTCTTTTACTAAAGATTTGGAGAACCAATTTGTTATGAATATTGAGGTTCGGCAAACAAAAACCAGCAAGCTAATTGCAGCGTATGAGCGAAAAGGCTCAGATATTTTTGAGCTAGCCGATCTTATTTCATTACAACTTAAAAGTGATATTGAATTACCTGTTGGTCACATAGAGAATGCCAAAGATCTTCCTATATCAGAAATGCTTACCAAGTCGGAGGCAGCTCTTAAATCCTATATTTTATCTATTAATCAAAGGTTTATTGATAATGATTATCAAAAAGCTCGATATTATTGTGAACAGGCTGTTGCTGAAGATCCGCTATTTATAATGGCTCATGCTCAATTGGTTGACATCTATATCTTTACTAACCAAAAAGAGCTCGCCGATCAGCGTTTTGAGTTGGTAATGAAGAATATGGATCGACTTCCTGAGCAAATCAGATTTAGAATGAAATATTCTTATTATTTGCTTGTTAGACAACAACCTGATAAAGCTTTTGCAATAGTTAAAATGTGGAAAGAATTATATCCATACGATACCGAAGCCTATATGATGCTAGCCACTTTATACCAGCTTCAGAATGAACCTCAAAAAACAATTGAAGAGTATGAGGCTGTGATGGAACTTGATCCGGATCGCTATGATCTAATACTTGAGATAGCACGATTAAATGAAAGTCAGGCTAAATATGATGAGGCTTTATCCTTTTATAAAAAGTATGCTACATTATTTCCGGAAAGCAGTTCTCCATACGTGTCTATGGGTAATTTGAATTTAATGTTAAGGAAATATGATGAGTCAAAAGCTAGTTTTGAGCGAGCACTATTAATAGCGCATGACAACATTGACGCCCTAATTGGTTTAGCCGATATTGATTTTGTAATGGGTAAACTTGATCAGCTTGAGAAACAATATTACGATATTTTAAAACGATGTAAAACACCTCAGGAACGCTATAATATTTACGAATCAATAACTGAATTTTATGAATATACAGGTCAGATGAAGAAGGCGCTGGCTGCAATGGATGAGCAATTTATTGAATTTGCGAAATATACAGAACCTATAAATGTAATTATCACAAAAGTCATGAAATTGGATCTTTATGTCAAAGCTGGCCAAAGTGATCGGGCTTTTGAAATTATTAAAGGATTTGAAAAGGAATTAAGTGATCCGATTAATAAATTCATTTCATTGGGATACCTCAGTATTTATCAACAAACAAAAGATGCTGATAACTTAAGACTGGCGATTGAAGGAGTTCGGGATGTTATTGCAACATTTAAGTATGATGTATTAAATCCTTTTGTGACTAAAGGTGAAGCGAAAGTATTTGAGTTTAGTGGAGAGTATATAGAAGCAATCAAGGTTTATGAAAAATTGATTAAAGATAATCCAAGAGCCATCAGTATGAATTATAGTATTGGCCATTGTTATAGGATGCTTGAGAAATATGAAAAAGCGGAGTCATTTATTCAAATTGTGTTAGATCGTACGCCAGGTGATCCAGAATATAATTTTGAAATGGCTTTGATTTATGCCAATCAAAATAAAGTTGACAAAGCACTGGAATATCTTAAAATAGCTCTTGCAGTTTGGAAGGACGCTGATTATGAATATGAACCTGCAAAGTTGGCTAACGAAAAATATTTGGAGTTAAGTCAATAAACTGGTTTAAAACGATTTTTATTGATGCTGTTCTCTTAGTAAATCATTAATTATTTTTACCGGATTAAAAGTAATTATAGGACATTCAACAAAAATAGTAATCCAATCAGCCATGGCGCCATTCCACAAACCGGGCAATTCCTGAGCTTTTAATTCTTTACCATTTTGCGATTTTATAGAAATAAAACCGGTTTGAGGATCAACAAAGTTTTTAAGGTTAAACTTCTTGCCCTGATAATTAAGAACACCACAAACTAAATCGACGGGATTAAAATGGGTTGCATCACTCACAATCTTTTTTTGAGATTTGTTTTCTAAATTTATTTGTGAGCTCTCAACAATTTGGAGTGATTTTTCACCGCTGTCATTTAAAACCCAAAAAGGTCCTCCTCCCGGTTCACCTTCGTTTTTTACCATCCCGCAAACTCGAATCGGACGATTTAGCTTTTTAAACAAGAATTCGGGTTTGTTTTTTGCACTGGTAATCATACTTAAGTCGATGAAAAGTTCCTGCTCCGCAAATAATTCGATTTCAGCAATTTTCTCTTTAGTAATATTTTCTAATTCAAGTTCTTTAAGATATTCAAAGGTTTGTTGTTGGACTTTTATTAAGTGGGCAGCAATTAACTTTTTGTAAGTATAGGTTGATTCACGAAGTTTGTCTGGAACAATATTGTCAATATTTTTTACAAAAATAATATCTCCTTCTATATCATTTAAATTCTCAATGAGTGCACCATGCCCACCGGGTCTGAATACCAGATTCCCTTTAGAATCGCGCATGGGTTCATTTTGTAAATCAACAGCAATCATGTCTGTAGAAGGTTTCTGAATTGAGAGATCGATATTAAATTGAACTCCAAACATGGCTTCATACTTACCTTTTAAATTTTCAATGGTTTCAATAAACTTCTCCCGATGCTCCGGAGACACTGTAAAATGGATATTTACTTCATCTTTTGCATTTTTACAGTAAACTGCTCCTTCAACTAAATGCTCTTCAATGGCTAATCTGGCTCCATCATTGTAGTTGTGAAATCTTAAAAGTGCTTTTGGTAGTGAAGCATAGCTCAGGCCATTTGAATCCAGCAAATGATCAATAATGGCCTTATAATCTTTTTTTTGGATGAATTCTTCTATATTATGACCATCATGTTTCATCCTTTCTGATAAATCCTCATAAAAAGCAAATTCAGAAAGGTGCTTAAAGAAATAAGCTACGGAATTAAAGTTTTCATCTTTTAACAACTCATCTGTTTTATTTTTGTCAAGTTGATCCCTGAACTCGAACAAATGCTTAAACATGCGGCTCGCTGCTCCTGAGGCTGGGACAAACTTAAGCATGTTTCTTTGTCGCGAGTTTGAGTCAAAAAATCTGATCAATTCATTTACTTGCTTCTCAGAAAATCGAAGAATCCCATTATTTACAATTGCTGCAGAATAAAGATTTGAATGAGGGAAGCCAGTTTTAAAATTTAAGATATGCGTTTTAAACTGATTTAAGCTTATTCCTTTGTCTGCAATAAAATCAATGTCTTTAGGTTCTAGCATAATTGGCCTTCTTTATAGATAAGTTTAAGGCTTAAAAATAAAACTATTTTTTGATAAGCACTTGTAGTTACAGAGATAATTATTCAAATAAATTAAAGAAAAATCGCTTATTTGTGTTAAATTTGCAAATCTTTTGAATGATTATTGAATATTGAATAATGAAAAAGAATGAAATACAATATTCATTTATAAATTTACATTATTCATTTAATTAGCCCAGGTGGTGAAATTATGCCGAAAAAACAACAAATCTGTGATTTGTAAAGTTTTTCGAGCATGCTCGAAAATTAGATGAAGCAAGCTTCATGATTTTCGGGAGTAGACATATCATAAACATGTATATTTAAGATAACATGTTCTTTTTTTCTTAATGCCCAGGTGGTGAAATTGGTAGACACGCCAGCTTGAGGGGCTGGTGACCTTAAGGTCGTGCAAGTTCGAGTCTTGTTCTGGGCACTCCAAAATAAATTATCAACTGTAAATAAAAGCTGTGTAATATATCGCAGTTTTTATTTACATAATTCCATACAAAAGGGAATTTTAATTGGGTTTTTATTCTCGCATTTTATTTTCAAATGGATCTTTTTAGGCATTTATTTTAATATAGTTAGGGTTGGATGCTACTTTCCTGTTCGCACTTAAATAAAAGAAGCAATTAATTTTTTTACAAACTTATCTGTTTTACAATCACAAATTTTGAATGCAAGACTTTATCTTCTTGATAAACTTTTAGATAATAAAATCCCGGAGGCTGATCTTTTAAATCAATACGCAATCTGATTGCATCTGCGTTGTAATAGTCGTAAACAATGCTTCCTAAATTATTATAAATTCTGAGGTATGAATTTCTTTTTAAATTAATCTGAAATGCTCCACGGTTTGGATTTGGAAAGATAAGCAGCTCATCATCTTTTTGATAAGATTTGACATTCGTGGTTATGGTGTCGATTGAAAATACCTCTGCTAAAGCTAAATACATTTTAGACCATGCCTCTTGATCAGATCTGAGTTTAATTCGTTCTTGTTCAATGTGTACAAATCTTCCTTCTGACGTAGTTGCATTTTCAGAACAAGGATCCTGACTTCCATTAATAAATCTTCCCTGGGTATTTGTGAATGCAATTAGTCTCGACCAGGAATCATCAAAATGAGCAATTTTAAAAGTCAAACTGGGATCTGCATGCTCAAGACCCGTTTGAATCATTGCAACATAATCTATTTCGGGCGTAATTCGGGTTCCATTACTCATGATAACATAAGGATCTGTACTTCCTTTACCAAAACCATGGAGCTGAACAAAAACTGAGGTTTCTGATTTGTTAAATAAAAATTCTGTGGTTTTTTGAAATACGGAATTTGTGTTGTGTGGGTTGTCAGAAATTCGGTAAGGTGAAGTAGGACCGCATACAGAAGATGTACCTGAACAATCAGTATATTCAGAATGATTACAACGGTGTGTTCCACTGATAAATAGGGCACTTGGAATTAACCTTTTAAAACAATAAATAGCTTGATAACCTGTATTTATATCGTATTCGGGATGAGGTGCTTGTAAAATTAAATCGTTGCGAAGGGCATTGGTGCTTAATACATAAGTGCCCCAATAATTGGCTTGAGGAATTTTTTCTTCGATGATGTAAAATCTATTATTTGATTGAAGGGTTGTATCCAGCATGTCGGTAATTTGGTAATTAAATAAAGTTGCAAAACTACGTGCTGATTCAAGGTCAGCAGCAAAAATTTCATTTAACATATTATTCCAGGAATTTAAATCAGCAATATTTGGCGGCTGAAAATCGTTGCCCGAACTTCCAGGTAAATCTTCTATTATATGATTTAAATAAATTTCAATATCTCCACTAATGTTTTGTGAAAATGAAATTTTAAAACAAAGCAAAATAAAAACCAGTAGAATATTCCTCATGATATATTATTTGATAATTATTGAATGTTCATTGACTTTTGAATAAAGCAATCGGCGATTCATATTGAGGTATTCTGCTGTTTTAGATTGATTGTAGTTATTCTTTTTTAAGGCCTCAGTAAGTAATTTTTTCTCAATATCGGCGATAATGGCTTTAAACGAATATTTGTCGTTTAGGTATGAATGCAGGGTGGCATTGAGATTGGTTCTTCTATTTGTTTCGTGAGGAAGATTATCAACCCTAACTATATTATCTGTGGTCATGATGATTGCACGATGAATGGTGTTTTCCAGTTCTCGAACATTTCCCGGCCAATGATAATCGTTGATGTTTTGTAAACTTTCTTCGTGCAATATCAACTTTTGATTTGGACTGTGTTTCTGGAAAAAATAATCAATTAAAAGCGGAATATCATCAGGCCGGTCACGCAAAGGTGGAATATTGATGCGTGCAACATTAAGCCGGTAATATAAATCTTCTCTGAATTTTCCGTCCTTAACTTCCGTTTCAATATCTTTATTTGTTGCTGCAATAATCCGTACTTTAACTTTTAGAGGCGTAGTTCCACCCACTCTAAAAAATGACTGTCCTTGAATAATTCTTAATAAACGCACTTGCAAAGAAGGCGGCATGCTGTTAATTTCATCTAAAAATACCGTTCCCTCATCCGCCAACTCAAACAATCCTTTTCGTTGTGATTCAGCTCCTGAAAATGATCCTTTTTCATGACCAAAGATTTCACTTTCGAGCAAAGATTCTGATAAGGCACCACAGTTTATTTTAACATAAGGTTTATCAGTTAAATGCGAATGACGTTGAACTGCGTCAGCAATTAATTCTTTTCCGGTTCCGCTCTCGCCTTGAATCATTACAGATGCATCAGTTGCAGATATGCGACCAATTGTTTTAAAGATCTCTTGCATTTTAGAGTTTTTAGAAACAATTTTTGATCCTTCTTCTGATTTTGAATGTGAAACCTTATCCCTAAGTTGTTTAAGTTCTTTCAGTAGTTCGTTATGTTCAAGAGCCCTTTGAGTTACCATCAAAAACTCTTCTAATTCGAAAGGCTTTTCTAAATAATCAAAGGCTCCCAATTTCATGGCCTCAATCGCTTTTTCGCTTGTTCCATAAGCTGTTAAAAGTATGCAGGGTAGATCAAAATGATCTTTTTTGGTTTGCCTTAAAACATCCAATCCACTCATTTTGGGTAAATTAATATCTAAAAGAAGCAAATCTAGTTTTGTATCAGAAATAATTTCAACAGCTTCTTCACCGCTCTCAGCTTCTAAAAGTGTGTAACCCTTCATCGAAAGTAAATCAACAATGTTTCTGCGCATTGAAGCTTCATCATCTACGATAAGTATTGTTTTTGCATCGTTCATATTCATTGTTTTAAGCCGATTGTTGTTTAATAGGAAATAGGATAGTACATTTTGCTCCTCCTTTATCTAGATTTTCATAAAATATTTCTCCGTTATGTGCTTTCACAATTTCATGAGAAATAGACAACCCCAAACCAACACCCGAAGGTTTTGATGTGGTAAATAGTTCAAACATCTTTCCGATGATATGTTCTGGAATACCCTCTCCTTCATCTATGATTTCAATAATTAGCGCATTTTTATTATCATTCAGTTTTATGCAGATGGTAATATTACCATCATCCGGCATAGCCTCCATTGCATTACCGATCACATTAATAAAAACCTGTTGGGTCGAATTTGAATCTACTTCGATGCTTACTGCTCCTTCATCTATTACATTAAATATAATAGATGAATTATTTTTTTGAATTTGAAGGATTTTGATTGTTTCATTAATTTGCTCAACAATATTGGTATTGGTCATTTTTTTATTGATGGGTCTTGAAAAAATGAGCAAACGCTTGATTAGGTCTGATAGGCGATTGGTTTCATTCACAACCAAATCCATAGCCTCTTTTGTGATTAATTCAAATTGATCTTGTTTTTGCTCTTTTAGCAATTGTTGCCAGATTTGAATGCGGGTTTTAATTATTGCCAATGGCGTTCGAACTTCATGGGCAACGCCAGCTACAATTCGCCCAATCGATGCCATCTTTTCTCGTTGTAACAATTTAAATTCTAAACTTTGCCGGTGCTTATTACCTTTCTCCAGTTTTACGAGTGATGAATTGATTGAATTAACTATTTCACTGAACATTTTGCCTCTGTGGTGTAATCTGTAATTGGGGTTCTCATTTACTTTCTCAAGTTGAACACGAATCGATAGAATGTTTGCTCTGATGCGATGAATAAAGTAAAGAACAAATAATAGTATAATAATTAACAGTAATGCTGCAATATTTATGACATTTTGTAACTTAATCAGCGGCAGTTCTCGCTCAATATGAATCCGCACCCAAATGGTTCCAATAATTTCATTCTTATATAAAACAGGAATTGTGATTAACGGAAAAACAGCAGGATCAAAACCATGTAATTCTAGATAATAACTTTCGTAGATAATGCTTTTTAAACATTGTTCTCTAATAATGTTAAAAGAACGTGGTGGAGGTCCGTAAACAGGTTTTGGTGGATTTGATGTTGGATACCCATAACCGAGAAACTTATCAAGATTACTAAAATAAAATCCTCCTTCTAATCCTTGATGTTCAGATAAAACACGTTCCGTAATTAGAGATAAGGTATTATCGATTTGAGTGAATTGGGTATTTGAAAATTCTAATACGTTAAATAATCCTTGATCTCCGATACGATTCATTTCATTTTTTGAAACGAGTAATAATTGGCGTGCAGAAGCACTGCATAAGGTAGAGTTTCTGGCAACCGTTCGATTGTGCCACCTACTGAGAACATTATAAGAAATGAAAAGTGAAAATATAAGAAGAAGGGTAAAGATTATTCCATTTTTAAGATAACTATTTTTTATTCTATTATTTTCAATCTTCATATCAATTGACTTTTAATATTATGGTGTATAATAAAAGAATGAATAAAAGTACAGTTTTTCAATATTAAAATAGGTCTTTAACGAATTGATAATTTAAGAGTGCATTTGATGATGCAATTGACTCCTTAGCTAATATTTTGGAAATTGATTCGAGACTTTGCTTGTCAATTTTAACTTTTGAAACAACCTGAATCTTAATTTCAGTTTCTCTGAATTTTTTTAACGCTTCTTTATTCAAAAGGATTTTTGCCATTTGATGATTTGGGTTAATAAGTTCCTTTATTTGCTTTCCTGAAAAATCAAATGCATTTAACCATAAATCTTTTGAGTACCCAAAATGGGTGCAATTTAAGCTGATGAAAAGCTCTTTCTCAGATTTGCTTGTTTTTTCAAGGGCTTCATCAACATATGACATGATTAACATTTCAGTATCATCACCGGTAGGATCTGTTTCGATGTATTTTTGTAATTGAGGACAAGCCTTTGAGTTTATGCGATGTTTTTCAATGCCCTGTTCTATTAATTGAGTTGGGTAACTGTTTTCTTCAATTGTTGTTTCTGTCCCGAAAATTATGACTTCTGAATTTAAGGATTGATCTAATTTTTTTTTAATTTCTTTCACACCAATTTCAACGATGCCGATGGTAGGCACTTTTGTAGTTTTCGAAAATTCAGTTTCATCAAGAATCGTAGAAAGTGTATTACAAGCCACCAAAATTAAATCAGGTTTAAACCTGTTATTTATTCCTTTTAATGCTCGATTAAAAGTCTCAACTTTCTCATTCCTGCTGCTAAGTCCATTGTATCCTAATTCTTCGCTGAATAGTGCATTGGCGAAAATTAAATTAATGGATTTATAATGGCCAGAGTTTTTCATGTAACTTTCCATTTCTGCAAGTATAGATAATCCTCCCAATCCGGAATCTGTTACTACCACAGTAATATCATCTTTATGATAAAGTGATTTTAGATTTTTATTTTGTGCATTTAGTAAACCACAAGTAAAGAGTGAAAAAAAAGCAATTAGAAATATTTTGTTTTTCATTCCTGGCAGATTAAAATGATGTGTTTGATTTAATAAACCCTATGAGCCATGTCAACTCATAGGGTTTTCTTAACTTATTATTAATGCATAATTGAACCGGAATTATTTGCCCGGGTAACTTCCGGCATTGAAGGAAGTTTGTTTGAAATCATATTACAAGTTTTGGATATTAGTATCCGAACAAATATTTGTTTTCAAGAATTTAATCCTTACTGAAAAATCCATAGTTTTTGATTATTATCAATACCTGTTGGACAGTTAGGATTGTATGAGATTTCGCTTTGTGGATATGGGAATCTAGCTGGTATTTGACCTGCACCACTTACTGTTGTGAGATTTGGAAAACCAGTTCTTCTATAATCCTCGTAAGGGACAGCTGTTGAATACATAGCAAGGTATTTTTGATTGATGATCTTTTCAAGACTAATGGAATTTCCATCTTCTGAATTAATATTAGCATCTAACCAAGCGGTATTTGCACTTCCTGTCACTTGCAGTAAAGACGCTGAAACAGCTTCTTTATAGGCCTCTGCAGCTGCATCAGCTGAATTTTGTCTGAGTAAACATTCTGCTTTAATAAATTGCATTTCAGCATATGAACTAAGCACTACTGGTGCCGAAGCAGAATTATTATAACTTCCCAAACCAGATGCATCAGTATCTTCACTACCTGCAGGACTACCTACATATCCTCCGCCAAATGTATTAGCATAAAATGATACCCTGGGGTCATTAGTATTCACTAACATGTCAATAAATGTTTTACACATTTTGATGTCATTTCTGTAGGTTGAAACTGTTGCAAATTGATACATTGGGCCAGCTTCAGCGTTGCTTGATCCGAATTCCATTTCAAATTTATCAGAAGAAGTTAATGCGTTACCAACGTAAGTTAATGCGTTTTGGTAATCTTTCTTGTACAAGGCATACCTTGCTCTGAGAGCATAAGCTGCCTTTATCCAGGATGTTTTATTATTATTATAAATAATATCACCTGCTAACGGTACATAATTGTCGCTTGATCCGAGATCGGCAATTGCTTGAGCTAAAAGTCCGTCTATGCTTGCATAAATTTCCTCCTGGGAATCAAAAACTGGTGTTAAAACAGCCTCGTCTCCTTTAAAAGCTTCAGAATAAGGGATATCACCAAATAAATTTGTCATAGTTCCTAGACTCATTGCCATAACCACTTTAGCTACTCCAGCATAGTGTGGTGATTCTTGTTCCTCAGCTTTTGAAATAACTTTATATGCATCCATCATGGGTTGATAATACATTCTTCTCCAAAGATCATCGACATCCGCAGCTGTCATAGAATAATGTGATTCACTGAGAGATTGTCTATCTACACCATTTAAATATTGCATATAAATATTTGATGATTTAACAACTCTGGTTCCTCCAACTTGATAAGACATAGAGAGTTCCATGGTTGGAACTAGTAATTCCATTGGTACATCAGATGGAACGTCAGGATTGATATTCATTTCTGTATCAATCCATTTCTCGCACCCAGTGATAAGCAATGTGAATATCACAAGAAATGCTATATTATATTTAAATAAGTTTTTCATATTTTTTATTTTAATGGTCATCATTTAATAATTAGAATGAAATCTTTAAACCAAAAAGATACGATTTAGAAGCAGGACTGGAGAAGTAATCAAAACCTTGTCCGTTTGTTGCTCCATAAACACTAACTTCAGGGTCTCCACCTTTATAAGGAGTAAGAACTACCAAATTGTTACCAGTAGCATAAATCTCAATATCCTCTAACTTCAATTTAGAAGCTAAAGCTTTGCTGAAGGTATATGACAAAGTAATTTCTCTCAATTTAACAAAACTTGATTCTTCCAATGCTTGTGTGGCAGCTCCATAATTTGTAAACCGATTTTCTCCTTTATACCAACTCTGATCTTTGATGACTTCAGTTGTGTTTGTCACACCTGAGGATACAATATTACCGTCGGAGCCTATGTGTCCGTAAACACCATCAAAAACGGTTGGAGTTTCTCTACCAGCTGTTTCTTCAGACATTCCGTAATAATCCAAAACAAAGCGAGTTCCGTTATTCATATAACCACCTTGCTTAATATCAATTAATGTTGTCAGCGTAAACCCTTTGTAAATAAAGGTATTATAGATATTCATGGTCCAGTCAGGAGATACTTTTCCCAGTGGCACAACATCGTTTGTATTTGTCCATGGAAATCCATCGGGATGAGAATCAGTAGGATCATCATTAATTAATACATTTCCGTTAGCATCGCGATACCAATCTGTTCCGTATATGGTTGCATAATCCTGACCAACAGCAGCATTGATTTGTACTTTCGAGTCTCCATTTAACATAATAAGATCAATGTCGTCAGCTAGTGCTGTAACAGGGTTCTTCATTTTTGTGAAATTGGCACGAATATCCCACTGGAATTTAGAAGTTCTTACTGGGCTTGCATAAAGACTAAGCTCTAATCCTTTACTTTCCATTGAGGCTGCATTCAGATACATGTTTGTAAACCCTGAAGCTGCTGCAATCGTTACAGGCAATAGCAGGTCTGTATTCTTGTTTTTAAAATAAGATACATCTAGTCCTAATCTGTTTTTTAGGAATTTTAATTCTGTACCAATTTCAAAAGATGTTTGAGTTTCATGTCTTAACATTGAGTTTCCAACCGTATTTCCAACAGTATATCCTGCTGTTCCCATAAATGGGAAGGAAATTCCACTGGTATAATAATCGTCAGCACTTCCAGAACCGTAATATGATGATGTTCTGTAAGGATCAGCGATATTGGCTGTTTTTGCCCAGGAAGCTCTTAATTTACCAAATGAAAGTACCTTGTTATCTCTTAGTACAGGTAATTCAGAGAATAAGAATGATCCGCTAAAAGAAGGATAAAGTGCTGATAAATTATCTTCTGGCATAGTTGTAGACCATTCGCTACGAAGCGTTACACCTAAATATAACATGTTTTTATAGTCCACACTTAAGTCGGCAAATAATGCAGCCGTTCTGTAATTTCTAGTTCCATTACCTGTTGTTTGTAAGCTTGTGTTATCAAGATTATACAAACCAGGGATTGATAAACCATCAGTGCTTGAAGTGATGTAGTTATATTTTTGCTGGTACATGTTTTGCCCAAGGTTAAGATTAAATCCTAAATCTTCATTTATTCTTTTCTTGAAACTTAACATCAGGTCTGAATTAAAAGTCATGTGATGTTCTGATCTTAGTCTCAGATCACCTGTGGTGTGGCCTGCACTATTCCAATTATATATTTCTTCAAACTCTCTTTGATACCAGTCAATACCTGCATTGTATGATAGGGATATCCATTCGTTTATTTCAGCTTTTACAAAAGTATTACCAACGAATCGGTCATTTTTGTCATTAAAAAATTGCTCATTTACAGTCCAATAAGGATTGTTGTATGATCCATTTACACCCCGATAAGTTCTTTGTGTACCATCAGGAAGTTTATAACCGGCTGCATTATTAAATGATGGTGGTGTTCGATAAAGTCCAATACCGATTCCTGAACTTGTTCCGCCTTCTCTGATAAGCTTATTGTCAGTGTGTGCATACATTATATTCGCACCTGTACTTATTTTTTCAGTTAACTTAGTTTCGGCATTAACTCTAATGGTTGTTCTATCAAAAGTATTATTTGGAATAATTCCTTCATCATTCAAATTACCAATAGAAAAATAGTAAGAAGAGTTTTCATTACCCGCTTGTATACTAATATTGTTATTATAAGAAATCCCCGTTTGGAAAAACTCAAACGGATCGTATGCTTTTGCTGCAATTCCTGAGCTTAATGGACTGTCGTTACTTACAAGAGCGCCTTCCACATCGAGTAATGGTTTTTTCCAAACTGATGGATCGGTTGAATAACTCATTGTTTCAATTAAAGGCCCCCAGGCTCCGTTGTACCCACTTGACCATGTTCCATTATTACCTTGTGCGTATTGGTTTTGTAGTTCAATATGTCTTCCTAGTTCCTTTACTCCCAGCGAAGAATGTATTTTAACTGACATTTTCTGGTTCTTGTTTCCTTTTTTGGTGGTAATTAAAATAACACCGTTGGATGCTTGCAAACCATAAAGTGCAGTAGCTGCTCCACCTTTAAGTACACTAATACTGGCAATGTCATCAGGGTTGATGTCAACACTTCTGGAAGAAGAATATACACCTGATTGTCCGGTACTACCTCTATAAGTAGGTTCTGTACTGATAGGCATCCCATCAATTACGAATAAAGGTTGGTTGTTACCGGTTAATGAAGCAGCACCCCTGATGGTCATATAAGATGCAGATCCGGCACTACTCGATGAACTTGTTACTTGCAGACCAGCTGATTTTGCTGCAAGTGATGAAACAATATCAGCATTACCTCTTTTGTCAATTTCTGATCCGCCAACCTCTTGAACATTGTATCCAAGTGCTTTTTTCTCTTTCGAGATTCCGAGAGCAGTTACTACTACTTCGTTAAGTGTGATGTCATTTGGCTTCATAACTACATTGATTACATCCCCTGTAATTGTAATTTCTTGGGGTAACATTCCGATGTATGAGAATACCAAGATTGTAGATCCTTCAGGAACGGATACAGAATATGTACCATCAACATTGGTAATCGTTCCTTGATTTGTTCCTTTTACAAGTATGGTAACACCAGGAATGGTTCCATCCCTATTGCTAACAGTACCTGTAACCGTTTTTTGAGCATAAACTTGCATTCCGAAAAACGAAAAGAATGCTAGAAATAAAATAAAATTTTTCATAAGCACGCAATTTTAATTGTTGTTAGGTAAAAAGTATTCATAATTTATTTTCGTTTGTTTCATTCCTTTTTGGTACTGATAAGATCAAAAAGCACAATCCGATTATTAAGCTTATCGAAAGGATCAATTTGTTCTTTTTGGTTTCTTTATAAAGTTCTGTGGATTCGGAATATGTAATTCCTGGTGCAATATCCATGTGATAAGTGTTTGCCAGGTCTTTGATATTAAGTAAATTAATGATAGGAACTCCAAGAGAATTTATTTCCTGAATAACTCCTCTGTCTTCATCATCACACAATTGAATATTTTGATGCAACCCATTTGGGATGGAAATAGCATGGGCACATCCACCCATAGCGGCTTGGTTTCCTCCTATATTTATGAGTAACGAAATGCCTTTTGTATTTAATAAACTGGTTCTTGATTGAATTGATTGCAACAAACTCTCTGGTTCGTATAGTTCAACACCATTAAGTTCAGCAACTCTTTGTAATAATTCATTCCCCTCATCAGTAAGACCTAATCCAATATCATTTTCAGCTCCTTTTGAAACTATAATCGATTTATATTTTAGATCACCATAATCAATTAGCCAGTTCTCCATATCAAGCCAGCTCGCACCTTCCTGATTAGCTCCGTATGAAGATGCGCCCAAAGAACTCATTAAAATAACTTCATGATCAAGCGTTTGCAGCGCAGCCAAAGTAGATATTGCCAATGAAGGGAAAGAACCGGAAATGATCAAACCAACTTTTTCATATTCCTTAATTTTTGATTCTTTTATCAAACGAACCATAAGTGCTGCAAACTCAGGATTGGTAGATATTTCTTTGGCATTAAGAGAACCAAGTGTAGTTGTGGTCATGGTAAAATCATCGCCAAGTAAATAGTGGTTTGGAATATTGGTAATGGCATCCGTATGTATGTCATTAATTTCTTTTTGATGTTCAATAATTTTAAACCATGATTCCGTTAATTTAACAGCTTGATGCATCTCTAAAACATATTCTTTTTCGGTACTAGTTGTAAAGCAAAAATTTGAAATGATGAAACCCATCAGAATTACGATGAAAACAATTAATAGCCTTATGTTCAGAGATAGTTTTCTCATAAAAATAGAGCGATTTGATAGGTTAATAAACTTACAATTCCCAGTGATAGTAGGGTAGGGACTACTTTTTGACGGGTCATTTCATTGGCAATTAATCCAGGGATGATATAGCCAATAGATTGGAGATCGAATTTGATGGCGCTTAATGGTTGTAGGTATATATCGATGAGTAATTTAAGGGTAAAACTTAAAATGAGTGCCAAGAGTAATTTTCGCCGACCATAAATAATTAAATGTTTTGAAAGTGTTCTAAGAATGAATAAAATGATCAATGATAAAAGGATTGTCATCGCAATTTTCTCGGGCTGGAAGATGAATAAAGCAAGATATGCAGGAGCTACAACTCCGCCAGGCGAAATTCCAACCATCTCATAGAAGAGGAATCCAAGTACTAATCCGATTAAAAATATTTCTGTAATCATGATGCTTTCGAAAATTCATTAATTATTTGATAACCAAAACCCTTCATATTCCCAATGCCAATAATAAGCCTAGAATTCTCCGCATTTTCAAGAATCATTTTGTTTAATGGTTGTTTTGAAGTGCTTTGAATTAGTTTTGTTTTGATATTTTGGTTTGATGTTTTAAGCAAGCGATGAGCCATCAGTTTATGATCCCCGATTAGCAATACCTTTTCAATCTGTTCATGATATGATTTGATCCAATCAACAAAAAGTCTGGTTCTGAACGGACGATCTGATCGTGTATTAAATACGACGGTTAATTTGTCTTCAATTTTTAATTCTGAAGTCCAATGGTCTAAAAATTCATGAACCGACGAGACATCATTAACTGAAAAAGCATTCAGAAAATAATGTGAGTCGTCTGTTTGAGAAGTACGGTATATAGGGGTTTCCTCTTTTTTAATTTGCTTGATGATTCCTCTAAAAGCGATTTCTCTAGGAACTCCTGCAATAAGGCAGGCACTTAGTGCTATTTCGACATTTATTTTATGGGCGGTTTGAGGTACAGCGTTTTCTTCTTCACGAGTTAATAACAGCGCTTCAATGAATTCTGAATCTTGTTTTATTGCATAAGCGTGTATGGTTTCTGCATAATCACTTTTTGC
This sequence comes from Bacteroidales bacterium, assembly GCA_963674935.2. Classification (GTDB taxonomy): domain Bacteria; phylum Bacteroidota; class Bacteroidia; order Bacteroidales. The sequence goes on along the minus strand of CAXXWZ010000002.1, from coordinate 161,764 downwards.
TGTAATTATTTTGCTGTTTTTTGGGATGGCACTGCAAATTGATTTAAGTTGTTCTTTAAAGGTGTTGCCCATCTTTTCACGGTGATCATCACGAACGTTGCAAATAATGTATATGTCGGGTTTATAAAATGCACTCTCGAGTTTTTGAAGTTCTGGATCAATCGACATGCATTCTAAAACCATCACATCTACTTCTTCCCTTTTTGCTCTTCGCAGGATGTTGAATTGTTCCTGAACTCTGGCAGCACCTCTTCTTCTGATAGATTTCTTGTTACCATCTGGTGTATATAACGTAGGTATTTCGCCAGTAACTTTAGCTAAAACCTTTAAATTATCTTCTTGTATTCCAGCATAAATATATTTGGTGATTGATGACTTTCCTCTGGTACCATTTACATGAATTTTAACACGAATCCTATTAACGCAGCTATTGATGACTAGCGATTCGCCAATCATCAATAAAAGTACCAGTACTAAAATTGCTGCAGTAATAATCATATCATATCTTCTGTTTAATAGCCAATTGCTACGCCTCCTCTTCTGATATCTGCTGAACCCGAATAAATTCCGGTTTTTGGATCGACCGTAATAAGTTGAACGCCTCCAAAAAATAAATCAACATCTTCATAAACCTGAACAGCGTGTCCCATATTTTTAAGTTGGTTGATGATGTCCTGGCCAACACCAGATTCTACGTGTAAATGATCAATAAATTTCTGAGTATAGAATCTAGGTGCACGATTAGCCTCTTCTGCATTCATGTCAAAATCCAAAACATTAACAATCACCTCCATTATCGTAGATAAGATTCTACTTCCACCAGGAGTTCCGATAATTAAATAAGGACTCTTGTTTTTTAAAACAATGGTTGGAGTAATTGTGCTTCGGGGTAATTTATTGCTTGCTAGTATATTTGGATTGTCCGAGTAGGAATAGTTGGTCATTGCACAATTAAACAATACACCGTTCACTGTTTGAACCGAGCCGAAAAATGTTCCCAAAGTTTGGGTTAAAGAAACCGCATTTCCATCTTTGTCGATAACTGATAAATGGGTAGTTTCACCATTACGTTCTTCATCAGGCAAAGTGTTATCAATATCCTCGATGTTTTGGAATTTTATCGGATCTCCAACTTCTGTATCGCGATATTTAACAGGTACCGGTTTATCTTGATCGATATCATTGAATCGTTGTAAAGCGTATTCTTTCGACATTAAACCTTTCATCGGTACATCTACAAACTTAGGATCTCCAACATAATAATACCGGTCGGTATATATCTTGCGAAATGTTTCGGCCATTATATGTAAGGTTTTAGCATTTTTAGTATAATGCCCCATTGCTTTCAGATCGACATTCTCAAGCATATTAAACCCTTGTATTATTGATACTCCGGCTTGAGGTAATCCAGAACTTAAGATCTCATATTCACGATAGGTTCCTTTTACAGGTATGGTAAAAATGGGTTCAAAGTTTTTAAAATCACTCAATTCAATACTTCCACCTCTTTCTCTTATACCATCTACCATTGATTTGGCTACTTCACCCTTATAAAAACCATTAAAACCTTTTTTGCTAATTTCGGTTAAGGTTTTTGCCAATTCAGTTTGTACCAATATTTCTCCTTCCATTTTAGGAAATCCATCCTCTAAATAAACTGAGGCAGTAGCTGGGTCAATAGCCAAAGCTTCTGTATTCTCTAAAATTAATGAACCCAAAGTTTCATCAATTTCAAATCCTTCTTCAGCATATTTGATAGCTGGTGCAAGTAGAGTTGCCAGAGGTAATGTACCGAATTTTTTATGAGCCAGGGTCAAACCTGCTACAGTTCCTGGTATACAGATTGATTTTCCGCTATATCTATCATTCGTAGAATGAAAATCTGTTGGAATGTTTTTAGGCGCTTTTGCGTAATAGTTGATAAAGTATGATTGATCCTGGTCTTTCATATATATCACCATTCCGCCACCGCCGCCAATTCCGGAACCATCAGGTTCAACTACACCAATTACAAATGCAGCAGCAACTGCAGCATCGACGGCATTACCACCTTGTTTCATAATTTCAATGGCAGCTTTTGATGCAAGAGGCTGTGCAGTTGCAGCCATCCCATGTTTACCTTGAACAACTCCAGTCGTTTGAGCAACAAGAATAAACGGAAAAGCAAGCGCAACAAAGAATAATTTAATCTTAAGCATATTCATAATATTAGGATATTAAGTTTTTATAGGTACCTTCTATTTAATGATTTCTTTCATTGGTGCACCAGCTTCACTAATTTTCTCTACTTCATGTATTGGAATGTTCTTACTGTTTGCGATTTCTGTAAAAAATCCGTCTTCATTTCCGGTTTTAACTACAATCATGGCCTCACAATTCTTAGCTATGATTTCGCAAAATCCATCAGATTGACCACCTCTACGAGCTTTTCCACCAATGTGCATCATTACAATTGGAATGTTTTTTTCCTTTGCGGTAGCAACTAATTTTTCAACCCTTTTCATTTCATCTTCTTGGCTAATTCCGGCAGAACCTAATCCTTTTGAACTAAATCCCGGAACAATTACCAGCGTTTTTATTCCAGCCATGTCAGCCTCTGTGGCCAAAATTTTTGTTTCACCCGTGATGGCTTGTCTTTTTGCCAATAGTTTTACCAATTTAACATCGGCACTCTGGCCAGCAGAAGTGATCAATATAGGCTGCTCAAAAGTAGCTTGAGAATATGCCAGTACTGTAAATAGTAGAATTGCAGCGATACTTAATGTTTTTTTTATCATGATTTTTTAGTTTAAATATTTACCTATTTTGTTTTCGTTAATTTCTGGATATGTAGGTAATCCGTTAATTGTAATTGCTTTCTCCGGATATTCTTCGTTATATGCATTAATTATGGCCATGAATCCGGCGAGATGTCTTCCAACACGTTTTTCAATGGTTTCGCCATCATCATCATAAATGATTTTAAGAGCCCCTGTATCTTTGGCTTTCTTGTAATTAGGACTATAACCATCCAATATCATTTGTGTTGTTGTTTTCCCTCTTAACCTTCCCTGTATTGGATTTGAAGTTTCCATTAAGAATGGCAATACATCGGTATTGTCACCCCATTCGCGATGGCTTAACCCATGAAAATTTTTAGGAGATAACTCAGGAGTGAATGATAATTCTTCCATTTCAAGCTCAAGAATTGCACCCATAGCAATATCCTCTGATTTGCCGTGATAAACGATGGCTTTAATGATGGGGATTTCTGGTGCAGCTTCGTGCAAATCAAAAGCAATATCAACCTTCTCTGTAATGAGTAGTTGAAGAATTGCATATGCTACTTGTTCGGTTAATGTACCATTCTTTTTCCCTGGAAAGCATCTGTTAAGGTTTCTCGAATCCAAGCCAGAATATTGTTGACCGGATGGATATTGGGAGTAAACTAATGGATCAGGCCATTGATCGAGTGGATTAGTTGCTCGCGAACCTGATCGGAATTTACGAATTCCACTATTGGTTTCAATTTCAAAAGAAGAGGGGAGCCCTTCCATTGGATCCGTACAAGTAAAGGCACTTTTATTCATTCGAGGGATAATAATTGCTTTTCCGCTTTCAACCTTTAAGTTTTCAAGAATTACAACTGCTGCCATATATCCAGCTGCTTCGTTTGGATGGGTGCCTCCACCCAATAATAAGGTTGCGCCTGGTTTTCCACTGTCATAGAAATAAACATTAGAATTTCCATTCGAGCTGTTAAGGTTTTCATTATAATCACTTAGTTTGCCAACTTTACTTAAGCTTTCACTCGGAAATAATTCTTCGATTTTATGCATTTTTTCAAAATCGATAGCTGCAATTATGCCAGCTGTAATCATCAATACTATGATTACGATTTTCAAAATATAGCTCTGCTCTTTCTTCATCGTTTATTTTATTTGCAAGATTCGGAGTATAAAAATTAATAATACAAAGGAAATAGCTGTAAAGTTTTTCCAGTTCTTTTCATGATAAAATTCTATCACCAGGATGGCAGTAACATAGATTAAAATAATGGTATATATTATGTATAGTAGCATATCTGTATCGTATTTATAAAAAGATGCTTGATAATTCTGATGCAAAAATAAGTGCTAACAGTGCGATCATCATCGAAAAAATTATCGGAATAATACTTTGTTTTAAAATTTTGAAATGGTTTTTTTCTTCAACAGTTTGAGCTGCATAAGCACAAAGCAAACTTGGAGGTGGCATTAAATCACCTAAGGCAGCCATCATCACCAACGAAGCAGTAACCATAATTGCACTTTTACCAATAAACACATAAACCAGCGGTACACCAATGACACTTGCAGATGCATAAGCTGATCCCATAAATGGCATAATAACCGCTGCCATATATTTAATAGCATCAGGAAGTTGAAGTGCAGATACTGCGATATATCCTCTTACTCCGGTTAAAGTTAAAATCTGTAAGAACATTCCCACGCCTATTAGAATAACAATTACAGGCATTGCCATTCGTAAAGCATTTCTTGAAATCTGAATAATTTTAAGTTTAGGAGTAATAAGAATTCCAATAATTGATCCCAGTGTAAAGATAAGAGGTACTCCTAAATGTGGTATAAAATCATGGAAAGCAATTTCACTTACCATATAAGTAATTACAAAAATGAGGGGTATGAAAATTTTAAATCCTTGATCAGAAGTTTTTAGGTGATCCAACTTTAATAATACTTCTTCAATTTTAAAAGGCTTTACATAGCGAATTCGATAGAAAATAGCAGTAAATAACGCTGGAGGAATGGTTACCAATAATAGTGGCACTGTAAAACCGATGTAAGGCATATCAACACCACCTCCAATAATCATCACCGGGATGCTAATGGGAGGAGCAACCTCACCATAAACAGCAGCCATTGCGATTAAGGAACCGGCAACCAATCGTGGAATGCCAATAGCTAATAATACAGGAGCAACTAACATTCCAGTGGTAAGAACACAGGTTGAAGAGAGTCCTGTTAGCATCCCCGGAAACATTATAAACAATACAATTACAATAAGTAAAACGGTAGGGTATTTATGAAATGTTTTAATAATACCCAGACTGATCTGTGCTAAAGCTCCACTTGCTTCCATTATTTTCATAAAAATCATTGCGGTAGCAATGATTAGAATGGCTTCTAAAAAACCAAATCCACCTTCCACTAAATGACGGACAGGAATACCGTGACCGTCAAGTAAAGCTCCAACAATTGCTGCAATTATTAAAGATACACCAGCTGGCATCTTAATTACAAACACACTAAGTGCGAATGTGGCAAGCATGGTGATTAAAATGATTAATTCAAAACTCATAGTACAACGCTCTTATTTCTTTAACATTATTTGAATTACTAATACTTTACTTAACGATCCTGGTAAACTTCCAACTAATTAACCTGATAATTATTTTATGAGAAATTATATTATCAAAATCTTAGGCAAAAGGTGTGCCATATAAAGCAGGCTATTGTTTGCCAGTACATTGCGGAAATCAATATTGTTTTTTATCCGTAAAATTTGGGCTAAAACAGCGCATTCGTTCGCAAATTTAGGTCTTTTTAACCCACAAATATTATTGAAATAGACACAAGCTAAACCATTCGATAATTTTAAAATTAAAACTTACAATTATAACATTGTACCTAGATGCGTGACTTTAAAAAACTTTTTGGCGACCGTTCAATTACTAGTCATTTAGCATTTCCTTTTTTGAGTAAGATAGTTCTTAATTTCTTGTTTTATCGAAGGTTGCTGCCAAGCATAGAGAACATCAGTTTTTATTTAAAAAGTTTTTAGAAATTCGGAGATATCCTTAAAGATATTTTAAAAGAAATGGTTCTTTAAAAGGCATTTTATCATAAATTTGCATTTATTGCCCAGATGGCGAAATTGGTAGACGCGCTGGTTTCAGGGACCAGTGGATGCAAATCCGTGCAGGTTCGAGTCCTGTTCTGGGCACTATTGTTAAATTCTTTGTGAAATGTGTTAATTCATATCTTTGATTCAATATGTTTTTTAACTTTGTAAAATACACCTATTTTCTAATATTAAAAAATGAAAAAACGATTATTACTTATCAGTAACTCAACTAATTACGGCGAATCATACTTAGGTTGGCCTCAAGTACATATTTCAAGTTTTCTTAAAGAGACCTCGGTAAAACGGATTTTGTTTATTCCTTATGCCGGTGTTGGATTATCTGAAGAAAGTTTGGAAAAATCATTTGATGCCTATGAGGAAAAAGTGAATGCTGTTTATCAAAAATTGGGTTATGAAATTTATTCCATTCATAAAGAAGTTGATCCGGTTAAAGCTGTTAAAGAAGCTGAGGCAATTGCAGTAGGAGGGGGTAACACTTTTCATTTATTTTATTTGATGCATAAGAATAAAATAATGAAATTGATGAGTGAACGCGTGCAAAATGGAGTTCCATTTATGGGTTGGAGTGCCGGTTCAAACATCTGTTGTCCGACCCTAAAAACGACCAATGATATGCCCATTATTGAGCCTGAAAGTTTCGATGGATTAAACTTGATTCCTTTCCAAATTAACCCACATTATTTGGATGCCAATCCAGAGGGTCATGGAGGTGAAACTCGGGAACAAAGAATTGAAGAATTTATGGTTGTTAATAGAGATATTTACGTTGCCGGATTAAGAGAAGCTTGTCTGCTTTTAGTGGAAGGTGAGGAGATGAAATTAATAGGAGATCGCAAACTTAGGCTATTTAAATTTGGTGCGGAACCTCAAGAATTGGACAATGCTACCAATTTAGATTTCTTGCTGAAGTGATAAATTAGATAATCAGAATAAAAAACTGGTTATAAAAATGATACGAAGCACAATTGACAGATTGTCAGTTGTGCTTTTTTTATGCATTTTGGCTTAAATTTGTACAGTTTTGATGATTTCTTTCTCAAAACAGATGTTAGTACTTTTAGAAAGTTTAGCGATTTAGGAAAAGTTTATTCTCTAATGGAATTGTTTGTTAGATCTCATCAAATTGACATTTTGCCCATTCATTTTTATTCCTATCTTTGAGTCAACCTGAATTAAAAAATATCATGAAAAATAAATTTAAATTACTCCTCTTATTACTCTCATTTTCAACTTTAATTTTTGCTCAAGATCCAAACACTTTTAAACAAAATTGGCCGTCGTTTAGAGGTCAGTTTGCAAATGGAATTTTTGACAAATCGAACATTCCTCCTGAATGGGATTTGGAGAAAAATATTAATGTCAAATGGAAAACGCCAATTCCCGGACTTGGACATTCATCACCCATAATTTGGGGTGATAAAATTTTCGTTACAACGGCGATTAGTAGCAATGCATCTGAGATTTTAAAAGTTGGTTTGTATGGTGATGGTGATTCTGCTCAGGATACAACCATTCATCAATTCAAGGTTTATTGTCTGGATAAGAATAGTGGTGAAATCATTTGGGAACAAGTCGCACACAAAGGTGTCCCGAAAACCAAACGTCATACCAAAGCCACTCAGGCAAACTGCACACCGGCAACTGACGGAAAACATGTTGTGGCATTTTTTGCTTCCGAAGGTTTGTTTTGTTATAATTCAGATGGTGATCTTTTATGGCGTAAAGATTTGGGTAAACTACAAACTGGTCCTAGTCGCGATATCAGTTTGGATTGGGGTTTTGCAAGCTCTCCGGTAATTTATAAAGATCGGGTAGTCGTTCAATGTGACCATTCCGGGGATTCATTTTTGGCCACGTTCGACATAAAAACAGGAGAAGAAATTTGGAGAAAGCCAAGAGAAGAATTTTCTACATGGGGCTCTCCAACCGTGATTGAGGTAAATGGAAGTTCACAAATTATTGTCAATGGATACAATCATATCGGATCTTATGATTTTGAAACAGGTACAGAAATCTGGCGAATGCATGGAGGAGGAGATAATCCTGTACCTACACCTGTGTTTGCAAACGGTCTTATTTACATCAATAGTGCTCATGGTAAAATGTCGCCTATTTATGCAATTAAGCCAGAAGCAAAAGGGAATATCACTTTAGGTGAGAATGAAACCAGCAATGAATACATTGTTTGGAGCATTGATAAAGGTGGGGCATACATGACCTCGAATCTAATTTATGGAGATTATATTTATAACATTAAAAATAATGGCTTACTAAGTTGTTTTAATGCTTTAACCGGTGAATTAATGTATAAAGAACCCTTAAAACCCGGAGGTGGAGTTTCTGCTTCAGGTGTAGCTTCAGATGGGAAATTATATTTTACTTCCGAACTGGGTGATGTTTTTGTAATTAAAGCTGGCCCTGAATTTGAGCTTCTTGCGAAAAATCCATTAGGAGAGATTTGTATGGCAACCCCTGCCATTGTTGAAGATGGGATTTATTTCCGAACCCAGAATCATATTATAAAAATTTCAAACCAATAAATTATTCAATGCTTAAAATTCGTTTTTTCACACTCAGTATTACAACCTTTTTGTTTTTTCAATTTGTTCAAGCACAAGATAAACCCAAGAACAATTGGCCTTCATTCAGAGGTGAGAACGCCAGTGGTATAATGGATAACGTCAGAATTCCAATATTGTGGAATGCAGATGGAAATGAAAATTTGAAATGGAAAACGCCAATTCCGGGACTAGGGCATTCTTGTCCGGTTGTTTGGGATGATTACCTTTTTGTGACAACCGCTATCAGTGGAAATGAGGAAGAGTTTTTGAAGGTTGGCCTGTACGGCAATATTGATCCGGTGGAAGATAGCACGATTCATCAGTTTAAGGTTTTTTGTTTGGATAAAAATTCTGGTAAAATTATTTGGGAACGGCTTGCGCATGAAGGTATTCCCAGAACAAAAAGACATACCAAGGCTTCTCATGCAAATCCAACACCTGCTACTGACGGCAATCATCTTGTCGCATTTTTTGGTTCAGATGGCTTGTATTGTTACGACTTTAAGGGTCAGCTTTTATGGTCAAAAGATTTAGGAATATTAAATGCCGGTCCTTACACAGATCCGGATGTAGAGTGGGGTTTTGCAAGTTCACCAATAATTTACAATGGTAAAGTCATCGTTCAGTGTGATTTTTTAGGTGATTCTTTTTTAGCTTCACTTGATGTAAAAACAGGGAAAGAAATTTGGAGAACTCAGCGTGATGAAATTTCTACTTGGTGCACACCGACTATAATTCAGGTTGATGGAGAATCTCAGATTATTGTGAATGGCTATAAGCATATTGGTGCTTATGATTTTGAAACAGGAGAAGCAATCTGGTGGATGAAAGGTGGGGGTGATGCACCGGTTCCAACGCCGGTATTTGCTCATAATCTAATCTTTATCAACAGTGCACACGGACGGATGTCGCCCATTTATGCGATTAAACCAAATGCAACAGGAGATATTACTTTAGGTGATGATGAAACGAGCAATGAAAATATTGCATGGAGTATTTTGAGAGGAGGTGCTTACATGACCAGCTCCTTAGTCTATGGCGACTATCTTTATAATTTAAAGAATAATGGACTTTTAAGCTGTTTTAACGCACGAACTGGTGAAATGATGTACAAAGAGCCTCTGAAGCCTGGGGGAGGAATCTCAGCGTCCGGTGTGGCTTCGGATGGAAAACTGTTTTTTACTTCAGAATTGGGTGATGTTTTTGTGGTGGAAGCAGGGCCAATTTATAAATTGCTTGCTAAAAATCCTTTAGGCGATATTTGCATGTCAACCCCTGCGATTTCAATAGGTACAATGTATTTTCGAACTCAGCATTTTGTTATGGCTATTGCAAAAAATTAATAAACTCAAATCCGATGAAGTCAAAACTCACGAAATATTCTTTAATCTTTTTAGTTTTCCTTATGGCCTGTAACACAAATCAACAAAAAGAAAAAGAGACCCAATCTCAGACGATTAAGTATCTGGCTTTAGGTGATAGTTATACCATTGGCGAAAGTGTTTTGGAAACAGAACGATGGCCAAACCAACTGGTTGAAAGCCTGAAAAATAAAAATATTAAAATTGACAAAGCAAAAATTTTAGCCAAAACGGGTTGGACAACAGATGAATTGCTGATAGCAATTAAAGATTCCTCACTTGCAGAAACTTATGATTTAGTGAGCTTGCTTATTGGTGTAAACAATCAGTATCGGGGTTGGCCTGCAGAAAATTTCAGGAAAGAATTTATCACCCTGTTAAATACAAGTATTGCTTTTGCAGGAAATAATCCAGCTAAAGTTTTTGTCGTTTCCATCCCGGATTGGGGCGTTACGCCATTTGCACAAGATCGGAATGCTCAACAGATTGCATCAGAAATAAATTTATTCAATAAAATATCAGAGGATGAATGTTTGAAGAAAAATGTACTTTTTATTAATATCACTGATATTTCACGCAATGTTCAACTGGATGCTGAATTAGTTGCTACTGATGGATTGCATCCTTCAGGAAAGATGTATTCACAATGGGTTCAACGAATGTTACCGGATATTCTTAACATATTAAGCGATTAAAAAACATTGATTGATTATTGTTATTTATATCTGTGAATCATGATTTAAATTCATAATGGGTTATGATCAAAAGAACACTAAGTTGGTTACGCAAACCGTTTCCTTTTTATGAAACGCTAAAGCAAAAAATTGTAACCCCTCTGGTGTTTGGTTTTTTTATCATGTTTTTTTTAGGGGCTTTCAATCCATTTCCTCATTCAGATCTTTTATTTGTACATTTTATTAACGTTTTTGCTTATGGATTTATCACCTTCTTTGTTATTGCAATATGCAATATTCTAATGCCATTTTTCTTCCCGCATATCTTTAATCCTGAAAAATGGAATATTTTAAAAACCATACTCTATACCCTTTTTGTAATCATTTCTATTGGTCTCGCAAATGGTTTCTTTGCTTTTCATTTTGATAACGATACTCATAATACAAATCTATATTCAGTTATAACGGTTGTACTTAAAAAAACGCTTGCCATAGGGTTTTTACCTTCCATTATTTTTATTTTTTATATGGAGAAAAGGTTTTATAAAAAGCATCATTTAAACGCGATGAAAACGCTAGAAGAATTAAATATTTTAAAACCCAATTTTCCTAATGAACATCAGATCATAAGTATTTCTTCTCCAAGTACCAAAGATCAGCTTAAGTTTACGCTTGAAAATCTTTACTGCATTAGGGCCGAAGGAAATTATTGTATGTTTTTTTTAAGAAACGAGCACTCAGTGGAACAGAAAATGATACGTTGCAGTTTAAAAGCGATCGAAAAGAAATTCACTAATCTGGAAAGCGTTTTTAGATGCCATAAATCTTTTATTGTAAATCTTGATAAAGTAACTGAAATTAAAGGAAATGCAAAAGGGTATTTTTTTTATATTGAAGCCTTACCCTTCGATATCCCAGGATCAAGAAGTTTATCAAAATCCCTCATCAAAAGTATAAGAAAACCTTGATTTAGGATCTTTACTACTAGAACACCGACACCAGCCTTCCATTTTGTCACATTTCTTTCCCAATCATCACAATTTAAGTTGATGAAAATGATATTAGGGTATTTTTGAGATGAAAAAATGGATTATTATCTATCAAAACAGCCTTCATGCAGAATCAAAAAATACTTTAAATTATGTCAGCAATTTTATCATATCCAAGCCCTGCTCGCGCAAATGATCGGATTATATCTCTGGATGCCCTTCGTGGTTTTGCGGTGCTCGGGATTCTAATCATGAATATTCAAAGCTTTTCAATGATAAGTAATGCTTATGTCAATCCAATGGCCTTTGGTGATTTCCATGCTACTAATCAATGGTTTTGGAAACTGAGCCACATCTTTGCCAGCCAGAAATTCATGCCCATTTTTGCCATGCTATTTGGAGCTGGCATTGTTCTCATGAATGAGCGACTTGCTTTAAAGGAAATAAGTTCAACAGCATTGCATTACCGTCGAATGATGTGGTTGATGATGATTGGGTTGATGCATGCTTATTTATTGTGGTATGGCGACATCCTTTTTACCTACGCCTTGTGTGGATTACTGGTTTTTTTGTTTAGAAAAATGTCGCCTGCTAAATTGCTATTCATTGGATTCCTATTCTTTTCGATGGCTTCAATAATATATTTATTTTTGGGTCAGTCGATCCCATATTGGCCTTCGGAGCAATTAGAACAGAGTGTGCAAAGTTGGCAACCCTCAGCCGCAGCTATTCAAACTGAAATTGAAAATTACCGGGGAAGTTGGATTCAACAAATGGACAGTCGAATTCTTACGGCACTCTTCGTTCAAAGTACCATGTTTTTTATGAAAGTTGGCTGGAAAACCATTGGATTAATGCTTGTTGGAATGGCACTATATAAATGGGGAATCTTTTCGGCAAGCGTATCTAAAAAATCCTATATTCTGGGTGCCATTGCGGGATTCGCTATAGGGTTACCAATTATAATTATTGGAATTAAGCAGAATTTTGAGGCTCACTTTTCGTTCGAATATTCCATGTTTTTTGGATCTCAGTTTAATTATTGGGGAAGTTTGTTTATTTCATACGCTTACATCTGTCTGATCATGATATTATTTAAATCAAATAGGTTTCTCAAGGTTAAAAAATCTTTTGCTGCGGTGGGCCGCATGGCATTGAGTAATTATTTGTTTCAAACCATAATTTGCACTTTCATTTTTTATGGATACGGTTTTGGGTTATTTGGAAAAACCAATCGACTGGAGCAATTAGTCATTGTTATTGCAATTTGGGTTTTTCAAATTATAGTTTCAAATATTTATCTGAAATATTTTCGATACGGACCCTTCGAGTGGCTCTGGCGTTCGTTAAGTTATTTTAAAATGCAAACCTTAAAAAAATAAGTATTGTTGACTTCTCAAAGATAAGTATTGGGATTTTGAACACCTTCAAGAATGAAATTATAATTGAACCGATATTTCCAGGGAAAATTTATTTGCAATGGGTTGATCGGATGCAACCACATGTTCGGAAAATGATAGAAATCTAAAAATAGTTCTCAAATTTTATTTTACTTTCATCACAATTTAACATTCCTTAAGTTTTGTTAACATAATTAAGGTTCCTAGATATAACGAATTGAATACATTCGCTCTTTCTTAACCAATGCTTCATATATGTTATTTTTTCATCAACTAAAATATGTTTGCCGAAATCTTGTAAAACAAAAAACTTATTCTTTAATTAATATTTTGGGTTTGGCTGTTGCAATGGCTTCCATTGTTATAATCACACTTTGGGTAAAGTACGAACTTTCTTACGATCAATCTTTTCCAAAGGCTGATCAAATTTATCGTTTTACTGAGGAAAGAAGCACTCCGGATGGTGTTCAGTCGCACTTTGCCCGAATTGCATACAATCATAAAATTGAAGATCAGTTTCCTGAAATTGAAGCGCGGTTAAGATTAGCACCGCTTCGTTATGCAACCTTTTCAGTTGATGATAAAAAGTTCAACTCCGATAAAGTCTATTTTACAAATTCTGATGTATTTAAAGTATTTGACTTACAAATGTTGGAAGGGGATACATCCACTGCACTGAAGCATTCTAAAAGTATTATCATCTCTGAAAAGATAGCACAAACTTATTTTGGAAATAAAAATTGTTTAGGCTCAACGATGAATATTTTTATTAATCATGTCGAAAAGCCAGAAATATTTACGGTTACTGGTGTTTTTAAAGATTTTCCAGCTAATGCTCATTTACACATTGACCTGTTGGTTTCTTTTGGCGATTTCGATAAGTATAATGGATGGGCATATAATTACGTTTTGGTAAATAAAAATGCTGATATAGAAGGCTTAAGGATAAAATTATCGGAGAGTGTAGATAAATTTCATGGTGAAGAGAATGCTAAATACTTTAAATTTCATCTGCAGTCAATAAAGGATATACACTTACATTCAAAAAAAGATAGAGAAATAGAGCAAAATGGAAGTTATCAGTCTGTTATTCTTTTAATTGCTGCTGCTGTTTTTATATTTTTAATCGCCCTTATTAATTATGTTAATTTGAATATTGCCTTGCTTTTCAGGGAGTTAAGGTATTTGAAACTTTGTAGGATTTCTGGAGCTAGTGCTGTACACATTTTAAATCTTCAAATTGCGAAATCAGTTATTAGCAGTGTGCTTGCTTCCGTAATTTCATTAGGCATTATTTTATTAATTAAAGATTTTTTGGATAAGGTATTTTGGCTGAATGCTTCATTTTTAAAGAATCAGGAAAGTGAAATGTTTTTTATTCTTATAACACTCATGGTTTTAATTCTCGTACTGAGCAGTTTACCTGTATTTTTTATAATTTATAGCCGAATACGAGGAAATAAGTTGTTGTTTAAAAACTCAGGCTTAAATGCTTTGTTTAACCCCAATAACAAGTTGATGTTTCGTAAGCTTTTGCTGATTACTCAATTTACGGTGTCTTTTGTTTTAATTGTTTGTTCAATAATTATAAATATGCAAATGAGCCTGATAAGCTCAAATAAATTAGAACCTGAAAACGGAAAAGTGATCGTTTTCAATAAGGTTTCTACGCCCATCAGAAACCGCTTTGATGCTTTTAAAGAAGAATTATTACAAAATCCATTAATAAAAGGAGTTACAGCCTCTATGGAAACTCCTCCCAATCAGATTTTAGATGGCTCTGGTTTTGAAATAAGTGGGATGACTGAAGATCAGAAAGCAAAATCGATTTACATTAATCCGGTTGATGATACATACTTTAGCTTTTACGATCAGAAAATGCTTTTTGGTGAAGATTTTCCTCCTTTTGTTGAAGGACAAGGGTTTGATAATTACATCATTAATGAAACAGCAATGCGATATCTTGGTTACGATGACCCAAAGGATATTGTGGGCAAACGATTTAAGCTGATTCATTCGATGCTCGATTTTAAAGATGGAACGGTGTTAGGGGTTGTAAATGATTTTCATTATGCTTCTTTACATCATAAAATTGATCCTATGGTATATTTTCAACGACCTAAGTTTTATTTTTCATTCTATGTTAAAGTTGATTCAATTGCTTTGTCGCAAAGTTTAGCTAAAATTCAGGAAATTTGGGAAAAGGTATATCCCAATTACCCTTTCGATTACGTTATTTCTGATCAGTTATATCAAGAATCCTATGTCAACGAACATACGCAATCAAAGCTTTCGAGCGGGTTTTCAATTGTTGCCATCATTATTTCATTTACAGGTTTAATCGGACTATCTACCATCATGGCCAATCGTCGTAAAAAAGAAATTGGAATTAGAAAAGTATTAGGAGCTTCAACCTACAAAATTGTGACAAAACTGTCATCAGAATTTTTCTCTTTGGTGTTTATTGCCTCAGCGTTAGCAATTATACTTTCTTATTTTTTAATGGAAAAGTGGCTCCAAAATTTTGTGTATAGGATTAATTTAATTCAAAATTGGTGGGTATTCCTGTTAATTTTTCTTGCCATTTCTGGCTTCGTGATGTTTGTTGTAACATTTAAGGCCTTCATATCGTCCAGAATAAACCCTGTTGATTGCATCAGGGATGAATAAATAAATTTCAAATATTATTTTTAAGTTTTAATTCCTTACCAATCATAATTTTAACCAATGAAAAAAAATCTAAGTCTTCTTTTTATTATTTCCCTATTTAATATTCTCGCATGGTCATCAAATTTTACTATTGATGCGGCTTCAGGTGATAATCTTAAGAATATTTCAGGTAAAGTTATAAACCAGAATAATGAGCCTTTAGCCTTCGTTAACATTTATGTAGAGGGTAGTACACATGGCGTAACCTCTAATATTGAAGGCGATTTTACTCTTGGGATCGATAAAGATGTTGATTGCATTTTGGTCTTTCAATATGTTGGGTTCAGAAAACAAAAGTTCGAAATAAAGGTTGGTGAGAACCCATCACCCCTGAAAATCACGCTTTTGATAGAAAATATTCAATTAGGCGAAGTTGTAATTTCCGCAAGTCAGGAAGATCCTGCCTATCCAATTATTCGTCGTGCGATAAGTAAAAGAAAATATTACGATGATATTGTTCAATCATTTTCAGCCAAAATGTATATGAAGAGTAATATTACCCTCACTGATATTCCTGAGAAATTCTTGTTTGTCCCAAAGGATGAAATGCCTGATTCAACAGACTTGGGCTTGGTTTATTTATCAGAATCAGTTAGCACTTATCATTTTCAGAAACCGGGAAAACAGAAAGAAGAAATGATCGCTTCAAAAGTAGCAGGTACGAAATCGGGTTATAGTTTTAATCGGGCCGACATGATCATGCTAAACTTTTATAAAACCTAATTAATGTTGGGGTTTCTGAGCGGGCTTTTATCTCTCCCATTGCAGGTAATGCCATGTTTTATTATAAGTACAGACTGATCGAATCGTTTAAGGATAACGATGATTTAATTCATAAAATTCAGGTCATTTCTAAGCGAAAACATGACAATGCTTTTAACGGTTACATTTATATTGTTGAAGAAGATTGGAATATTCATAGTCTCGACTTAACAATTGGCCGTGATTCACAAATTGATTTTACCGATAGTATTTACATTAGACAGGTTCATGTTCCTGTAACTGATTCAATCAGAATGCCTTTATCCTTGCACATCACAATGTATTTTAAGGTTTTTGGGTTTAAAGCCAACACTAATTTCATAGGATTCTTTTCAGACTATGACGTTAATAAAACGTTTTCTGATAAATTTTTTAATAATGAAGTTTTTAAAGTTGAAAAGGAGAGCAGTAAACGAGATTCTTCTTATTGGGATAATAGCAGGCAGGCTTTGTTAACAGAAGAGGAGGTTGAAAATTATTACAAAGGCGATAGTGTTTTAGAAGTAAGAGAATCAGAATCTTATAAGGATTCCATCACAAAAAGTAATAATGAGTTTAAAATTAAAGATTTGTTGTGGGGCGGAGGTTACAGTCATAGGAATACTTTCAAAAAAACGTCGTACAATCTGAATCCATTATTAAAATCAATGCTGAATTATAACCTGGTTGAAGGATTTTTTATCAACATTAATCAAAGTTTTAGAAAGTCTTACGAAAACAGAAATACGCTCATATTAGCTTTTTCCACAAAATATAGTTTCACCAATAAAAATTTTTATTACCAACCACAAATTTCATATTATTTTGATAGGATTAACAGTCAGTATATTAGGCTTGAAGGTGGATTGAATAGTGTTCAGTATAATCAGCGAAACCCAATTAGTGCTTTTATGAACACCTATTACACTTTGCTTACGAAAGATAACTTCGCCAAGTTTTATGAGAAGAAATTTGCAAAGATGACTTTTGGTCGGGAGATTTTAAATGGATTGAATGCTTCTAGTTCACTTGAGTATGCTCGACGATCACCTTTAGTTAATAATACCGATTTTTCAATAATAAAGCGGGATGAAAAAGATTTTACTTCAAATAATCCATTAAATCCCTTAAGCGATAATCCGGCATTTGCCATAAATAAAACCCTTTTATGGACGCTTGGTTTAACCATTAAATTCGGACAAAAATTTGCGACTTATCCTGATTATAAACAACGATATGGGACTAAATTTCCGATTATTAATATTGGATATAAGAAAGCAATTAGCACTTCTTTTACCGATACTGATTACGATCAATGGTATATGCGAATGAATGATAGATTAAGTTTAAATAACCTTGGAGTTTCGGATCTTACAGTGGAAATTGGTGGCTTTTTTAATACCTCAAAAAATGTATTTTATTGATTACAAGCATTTCGATGGTAATCAAAACTAGTTTTATTCCAATGGTCAATAATAATGAAATAAACTATTGGGGGCGGAGCAAATGATTATTCTGAAAATGCAAACGTATTATTTCATTCTCTAAATTACTATTCCAACAGCACCAATGGCAATTATGTAGCTTTCAATTATACCCATCACTTTAACGGATGGATTATCAATAAAATCCCATTCTTGCGTAAATCAAAAATTCAGACATTAGCCGGCGTAAACTTTTTATATACTACTGAGAAGAAAGAGTATACAGAGTTTTATCTGGGTTTTGAACATATCTTTAAAATGTTTAGGGTTGATTTTGTTAGCAAGTATTACAAAGGTCAAAAACTCATTCCTGAATTAAAAATTGGTGTAGGTTTCTAAATTATTTATCAAGCTTTTTGTGCTTCTTTCAGCTTTTTTGCTTTAAACCTCTTAGCTTTGCGATAATAAAATCGAAAGTAGAATAACTTGATAAAAAATACCTTTTATGGAAGATTTTTATAACAGAGCTATTGAATTAGATGAGCAGGATCAATTAAAAGCTTTTAGAGATCAGTTTTTTATTGATGATAACAATCTTATTTATCTCGATGGTAATTCATTGGGCAGATTGCCCAAAAAGAGCAGAACGTTAATAAATGAAGTTGTTGATAAACAATGGGGTAGTAGACTAATTAATAGCTGGAATGAAAACTGGATGGGATTACCAAACAGACTGTCCGCAAAAATTGCCAAGCTTATTGGAGCAAATGAAGACGAAGTTTTTGTCGGAGATTCAACTTCCCTGAATCTCTACAAGCTTTTATACTCAGCACTTTCATTAAATCCGGAAAAAACTAAAATAATTTCTGATACCTTAAATTTTCCGACTGATTTGTATGTTATTCAAGGTTTGATCGAGCAGCAATTTAAGGATCATAAACTTCAACTCCTGGAAAGTGAAAATGGGATCGAAGTATCTGAAAGTATGATATCTAAGGCCTTGGATAAGCATACATCTTTAGTCACTTTAAGCCATGTTTTGTTCAAAAGTTCATTCATGCACAACATGAAAAGGGTGAATGAAATTATTCACGAGAATAAGTCTCTGATAGTATGGGACTTAAGTCATTCGGTTGGTGCTGTGCCTATTAATTTAAATGAGACAAATGCTGATATGGCAGTTGGTTGTACTTATAAATATTTAAATGGCGGACCGGGAGCACCTGCATTTCTTTACGTAAAAAGAGAATTACAGGAAAAAATGATGAATCCAATCTCTGCATGGTTCAGCCATGCCAATCCATTTGGTTTCTCTCTTGATTACCAGCCTGTTGATAGTGTTGGGAAGTTTGCGACAGGAACTCCAGCTGTACTTTCTTTAGCTGCGATTGAACCTGGTTTAGATATTTCTTTGGCTGCCGGAATGAACAATATTCGAACTAAGAGTATTCAACAAAGTGAATTCATGATTGAAATGATTCAAGAATTGTTGATTTCATTAAATTTTAGCATCGCATCTCCTTTGAAATCAGAAGAAAGGGGCTCCCACATTTCCATTCAACATGCCGAGGCATATCGGATAAGCCAGGCTATGATTGACCCAAGAGATGATTCAAAGTCTATTATTCCGGATTTTCGACCTCCAAATAATATTCGATTAGGGATTGCCCCGCTTTACAACTCTTTTCTCGAAATTTATGAAACAATTTTTAGAATTCGAGCTATTGTACTTGATAAGCAATATCTGGATTATGACTTGAAAAGAAAGCAGGTAACTTAATTCCTTGCGTTATTTAAGATTTATTTTAATAAACTGATTTTAATCAGGCACTTAAATACCTAAATCAGGGTGTTAAATAAGTGTTAAAAAGGGGGATTTGCATATTATTAATCATATTTTTGAATTTGTATAAAAGCCTAAAATAATCATTAAAAAACTTACCATGAAAACTAGACTAGTTGTGCTATTTACCTTAATTGCTGTTACTCAAGTTATTTCCCAGGATTTTGTTCAATGGAGAGGAATTGATCGCGACGGAAAATACCAGGAAGAAAATCTGCTAAAGGAATGGCCTGAAAGTGGCCCTGAATTACTATGGCATTTTGATGAATTGGGCGAAGGTCATGGATCTGCAGCTGTTACGAAAGATATTGTTTACACAACTGGAACCCTGAACGAAATAACTTATGTTTTTGCTTTTACTCATAAAGGAGCACTTTTATGGAAATCGGAAGTAGGAAGAGAATGGGTAGAAAGTTGGCCAGGTGTGAGAACAACTCCCTTAATCAAAGAAAATAAACTCTATCTGATGACAGGCTATGGACTTATCGTTTGCCTAAATGCTAGTGATGGTTCAAGAATTTGGGAAGTGGATATTATGACCGACTATGATGGAAGAAACATTGTTTGGGGGATGTGTGAGAATTTATTGATTGAAGATGAAAAACTCTTTTGTACTGTTGGTGGCCTGGATGCAAATGTGATTGCATTAAATAAAGATTCAGGTAAAATGATCTGGAAATCAAAAGCCAAGGGCGAAAAAAGTGCTTATAATACGCCAGGTTTGATTGAGTGGGGAGGTAAAAAAATATTGGTGACAATGACTGAATTTTCAATTTTGGGTATTGACACTGAAACTGGGCAAATGCTATGGAACCATCCTCAAACGAATCAATATTCGGTTCACGCAAATTCTCCCTTATTCAAAGATGGTAAACTTTATGTTGTAAGTGGTTATGGCAGAGGTGGAGTCATGCTTCTGCTTTCAGAGGATGGGAAATCAATTACAGAACTTTGGCGTAACGAAAGTTTAGATAGCAGAATGGGTGGAGTGATTCTAGATAATGGCAGAATTTATGGTGGAGGCGACAAAAGTAGAAAATGGGTTTGCCTCGATTGGAATACAGGTGAAGAATTGTTTTCTTCAAAAGAAGTGTCTTCGGGCAATTTAATCATGGCAGACGGTTTGCTTTATTGGTATGGAACCAAAGGTGAAGTTGCTTTAGTTGAGCCAAGCGAAGATAGTTTTAAAGTGATTAGTGAATTCAAAGTTCCTTTCGGTTCTGCCCAACATTGGGCTCATTTGGTGATAGCTAACAAAAAACTTTATGTCAGACATGGTAATTCCTTAATGGTTTATTCCATTGCTGGATAGTTTTTATGTCTGTTAAAATTAATAGTTACACGATGTTTCTAACTGCTTTATCCAAAACTTATTTTAGGTCTTGGATTTATGGTTAAAAACATCGTTTTTTGTATTAAACTAGTTATAAATCTATGAAAAACCTTATTGTGAAAAAACTATTCCTAACTGCATTTTGTATCTTCAGTTTATTATCAGGTTACAGCCAGATTATTGATGAATTTAGAGGTGTTGGACGTACCGGAATTTATAATCAGGAAACGGGACTGCTTAAAGAATGGCCTCCAGAAGGTCCTGAAATGCTATGGTCGATTGAAGATATTCCAATTGGTCATTCTTCTCTGTCTTCTGCTTATGACATGCTCTACTTTACTGGACGACGAGATACGACTGCTGTATTAACAGCGCTGGATTTAAATGGTAAAATAAAATGGCAAACAGATTTTGGACGGGCATGGAATGCTGCATTTCCAAACAGTCGATCAACCCCAACTATCGAAAATGAGCGATTATATGTTTCAAGTGGTTACGGCGATTTAGCTTGTGTAAATGCCCTATCCGGAGATTTAATCTGGCAAGTTCCTGCCATGGATAAGTTTGAAGGAAATTATGGCCGATGGGGAATTGCTGAGTCTCTACTTATTCTTGATGATAAAATATTTTTTACAACCGGAGGTGAGAAAACTACCATGGTTGCTCTAGATAAGTTAACCGGTGAAACCATATGGATGTCAGAATCGTTGCATGATAAAAATTCTTATGCTTCACCTATCCTCATTCAGGATGAGGATAAAAAACTGATTGTTAATGTTACAGAGAATTATGTGATAGGCGTAAACCCTGATGACGGGGAAATATTTTGGCAGTTTAGTTTTGGTTCCTTCGCAGGAGGAAGAGGTCGAGCAAACATCAATTGTAATAGTCCTGTTTATGCGGATGGAGAGCTCTTTATCACAGGTGGTTACGATCATCGAAATGTAAAGCTTTCTTTATCTAAAAATTGGAAAAAAGTTTATTTCGAATGGAGTGATGATGTATTGGACGTCCATCATGGAGGTACCGTTAAACTTGGCGATTATGTTTACGGAACAAATTGGGAGAACAATGGAATGGGACGTTGGGTTTGCATGGATTGGAAGACCGGAGAAACCAAATATGAAACAGAATGGTTCAATAAAGGTTCCATCATTTCTGCCGAAGGATTGCTTTATTGTTATGATGAAAAATTTGGCAATTTAGGAATTGTAAAAGCCACACCCGAAAAGTTTGAGGTAATCAGTTCTTTCAAGATTCCACTTGGGAGCAAAGGCCCATACTGGACGCATCCGGTAATTAAAAATGGCGTTTTATACATCCGACATGGTGATGCATTAATGGCTTATAAAATTAAAGAATAACGAATTACTATAAACGAACTCAACAGCCCTATGAAAAAACAACTTTTTATTCTTATAATTATTTTAACTGCACATTATGCAAGTTCTCAAGTTTATGAATGGAGAGGTGAGGGTCGAAAAGGAATTTATGAGGGGGTAGGTTTATTAACCGAATGGCCCGAAAACGGACCGGAAATGATTTGGTCGCTTGTGGATTTACCAAATGGTTATTCATCTCCTTCAATTGCTTATCAAACAATTTATTTAACTGGAGTTCAGGATACCTCAGATGTATTAACAGCTTTAGACTTGGATGGAAACATTAAATGGCAAACAATCTATGGAAAGGCATGGTTGCAAAACTATCCTGCAAGTCGTTGTACTCCAACCATTGAAGATCATAAATTGTATGTAACAAGTGGAATGGGCGAGGTTGCTTGCATAAATGCTGATAATGGAAGTATTATTTGGAAAGTAGATGCTCATGCAATTTATGAAGGTCAGTTTGGTAGGTTTGGTTTATCAGAATCGCCTTTAATTGTTGATGAAAAATTATTTTATACCACAGGTGGAAATAGAACAACAATGATAGCTTTGAATAAAACTAACGGTGAACTCATCTGGGAATCTGAAAGCATGAATGAACCGCCGGCATTTGTTTCGCCACTTTTTATTGAAGAGAATGGATTAAGAATTATAGCCACCCTTACTAAAAATCATGCGATTGGAGTCAACCCTGATAATGGAGAAATTTTATGGAAATTCGACTATCGGCCTTATGCCGAAGGTCGTGCGTATGATAATCATGCAAATACGCCCTTATACGAAGATGGAAGTATTTTTATTACAAGTGGATATAATCGGAAATCAGTGAAACTAAAACTTGCTGAAGATCTGGCAGCTGTCACTGTTGAATGGACTAATGATGTGCTGGACAGTCAGCATGGTTCAATTGTGAAATTGGGCAATTATATTTACGGATCATCCTATGATAATAATACCAGTGGGAAATGGATTTGTGTAGATTGGGCAACCGGTGAAACCATGTATGAGCAAATGTGGATGAGCAAAGGGCCAATAATTGCGGCAGGAGATTACTTATACATTTATGATGAAAAATATGGAAATGTTGGTCTGGTAAAAGCGTCACCTAAAGAGTTTGAGATAATTAGTTCATTCAAAGTTACGCTTGGAAAAAAAGGTCCATTTTGGCCGCATCCGGTAATTAATGATGGGATTTTATACCTACGTCATGAAGATGCATTCATGGCTTATTCAATTGCCAAATAGTAATTTATGAGAAAAGTTAATTGATATAACACAAAATATATCAGTCAAAAATGTGAATTGCTAACATTAAGGTTTTAAGGAAAGAATTATACATGTGATCAACCTAATTAATAAATATGAAAAACCTGCACATAGTAATCACACTGCTGTTATCGGCAATATTATCAACAAGTTGTATTAACAATTCTTCCGAAAATAGCAATTGGAGAGGCCCAAAAGGCGATGGAATCTATCCTGATAAAGGATTGTTGAAAACATGGCCAGAAAATGGACCTGACGTAGTTTGGAAATTCGATCAATTGGGCAAAGGATATTCATCTCCTGCATTTACTAGCAATGGATTTTTTATTACCGGAACGACGGATAGTATCGGTTCAATCTTTTCATTCGATTTAGAAGGAAACCTTAAATGGAAGAAGGAATATGGAATCGAATGGTTGGTTAACTTCCCAGGATCTCGAACCACTCCAACCATTGTTGGTGACCATGGTTATTTGCTCAGTTGTGTGGGTGTTCTGTATTGTTTTAATTCTGAAAACGGAAATAATATCTGGTCAGTTGATCTCTTTGAGAAATACGGTGCACGCCAAATTAATTTTGGCATGACTGAAATTTTACGCGTTGATGGGGATAAAATTTATTGCACACCCGGTGGTGAAGAATATAACGTACTGGCTTTAAATCGTTTTACAGGTGATTTAATTTGGTCGAGCAAAGGTGCTGGAACACGAAGTGCCTATTGCCCAATTACTATTTTTATGCACGGTGGAACCAAATATTTAGGCATGGTTGCCGAATTAAATGTAATGGCGCTTAATGCAGAAACTGGTGAAGTTGTATGGACATTTCCAACAAATAACAAATCGGCTATTCATGGAAATTCACCCATTTATCGTGATGGAATGCTGTTTATAAGCAATGGATGGGAAAATGGTAGTTTTATGTTGAAGATCGCTGAGGATGGTCAAAGTGTTGAAAAAGCCTGGGAAAATGAACTCATGGATTTAGAAAATGGGGGGGCGATTTTAATTGGGGATAATCTATACGGATCGAACTGGGAGCACAAAGGATTAAGTTGTGTGGATTGGAATACGGGTGTAGAAAAATTTACAACCAAGGAATTTAAATCAGGTACAATCAGTTATGCAGACGGTATGTTTTATTGGTTTGGGGTAAATGGAACGGTTGGACTGATTAAAGCAAGCGAAAATGCATTCGAAGTGCTTGGCAAATTTCAGCTGGAAGGAAGAACGAGTCGTGATCACTCTGCACATTTGGTTATTCGCGATAAAAAACTTTATATCAGGTACGATTCAGTTTTATGGGCTTACGATATTGCTCAATAATCAATTAATATTTTTACTATGAAATTTAAAGCACAATTTATTTTGACAATTCTAACGCTGGCGTTAATTTCCGCTTGTTCTACATCAGAACCTGCAAAACAAGAAACTGACCGTTCAGAATGGAGAGGTCCAAACAGGGATGGAATTTATACTGAAACAGGTTTATTAACTGAATGGCCAGATGAAGGCCCTGAATTACTTTGGAAATTTTCAGAACTCGGACTTGGTTTTTCTTCTCCGGCAATTGTTGCTGATCAAATGTTTATCAACGGAACCATCGATAGTATAAGTTATTTGTTTAATCTCGATTTAAACGGAAATCTTAACTGGAAAAAATCTTATGGTAAAGAATGGATGAAATCATATCCTGGTGTTAGGTCTTCACCTGTTATTGTACGAGATAAAGTTTATATTTTAAGTGGATTGGGTGTCTTATATTGTTTGAACTCATCCGATGGATCAGCAGTATGGGAAATTAATCTTTTTGAAAAATATGGCGCACAAAAAACTCAATATGGAATTTCCGAAAGTTTAATAATTGATGGGGATATTCTCTATGTTACTCCTGGAGGAATAGAGCATAATGTAATTGCACTAAATAGAATAACTGGCGAATTAATCTGGACTTGTAAAGGAATGGGAGAGAAAAGTGCTTACTGTAACCCCTTGCTAACGATTATTAATGAGGTAAAGTATTTCATCACCATGACAGATAAATCTGTTCTTGCCATAAAAGCTACTAATGGAGAATTGGCTTGGACTCATCCTCTTGAAGGAATCAAAAATGGTGCTCATGTAGCAACTCCTTACTATCGCGATGGTTATTTATTTTTAATGGATGGGTTTGAAATTGGTGCGGTGATGCTTAAGATTGCTGAAGATGGCAAAAGTGCAGAGCAAGTATGGAAGAGTAAATTGTTAGATGAAACCAATGGTCATAGTGTGGTAATTGGCGATAATATTTATGGATCGGCAGAATCAAAGAATAAATTAGTTTGTATGGATTGGAATACTGGTGAGGTTAAATATGAAATTAGAAAATTTGCACCAGGAACAGTAATTTTTGCTGAAGATCACATCTATGCATACACTTACGCTGGAGTTTTAAGTTTGGTACAACCAACCGAAACCGAATTTATTGACAAAGGATCTTTCAAACTTAGAAAGGGGAGCGAACTTCACATTATGCATCCCGTCATTCATAATGGCGTTCTTTATGTTCGTTATGTAAATGATTTAATGGCTTATAACATCAAAAAATCTAATTAATAAAACACGATCATGAATCGACTAAATTTATTCTTTTTTTGCTTTATCTTAATACTAATTGCAAGCTGTGATTCAACGCAAAAATCTGCTGACCTGCAATGGAGAGGGCCCAATCGCGACGGTATTTATCTGGAAAAAAATTTATTGGATGCATGGCCTGAAGAAGGACCTGAACTACTTTGGAAATTTGAAGATCTTGGAAGAGGGCATTCTTCTGCAGTTTTTGCTGATGACAAAATTTTTATGCTTGGTACAAATACAAAAGATAGTATCAATTCATTATTTGCATTCAGCATGGAAGGAGAACTACTATGGAAGAAACAGTTAGGAATAGCCTGGATGAAAACCTGGCCGGCAGAACGATCGACCCCATTAATGCATGAAGGAAAAGGATATATTTTTGATGGAATGGGTGTGATGCATTGTTTTAGTGCAGCAGATGGTAGTATCGTTTGGAAAAGAGAATTGATTGGTGAATTGACGGATCGCAACAGCATGCATGGTGTTCACGAAAATTTGATCATCAATGGGGATAAATTATTTTGCACACTTGGTGGTGAGGAGCATAATATTTTAGCTTTAGATAAAAATACAGGAGAAACTATATGGACAAGTAAAGGAACGGGCCGAGATAATGCTTACTGTTCTCCCACAATTATTGAGCATGGAGGTCAAAAATATTATATCACCATGACTTATAATGAATTAGTTTCTGTTGATGTTGAAAATGGAACTGTTGCATGGACACAAAAGCTTTCTGATGAAGAGCACGGTATCCATGCCAGTGTGCCACTTTATCGTGATGGGATGTTGTTCATTATTGAAGGATATCGTTTCGGTTCGAAAATGTATAAAATCGCAGAGGATGGTTTAAGCGCTGAATTGGTTTGGATGCATGATACCATTGGTCCTCAAATGGGCGATGCGGTGTGTATCGGTGAAGATATTTTTGTTTCAAGCAGTCCAAATAAAAATTGGTATAGTATAGATTGGAAAACGGGTAAAATCAACTTTAGTTCAGATAAACTAGGAACTGGAACTGTAATAGCTGCAGATGGTAAACTGTTTATCCAAACTTACCGAGGAATAGTTGCGATGGTTGAAGTAGAAAATAATGATTTCAAAATTCTAGGCCAACTGCAAGCTCCCACAAAAAAAGGAGACCACTATGCCCAACCTGTTATTAAAGATGGTAGGCTGTACATAAGATATATGGATACCATTTGTGTATATGATATTCAGAAAAAATCTTAAAATCATGTTCTTTAGAAATGGTTCAAATAATGGGCTAATACCTTATTTATAAAGCTTAAAGACTTGCTATTTTGTATCTTCGCAATCTAGCGCAGCTGAGGTGTTTTAACAAGATTGAACTATTTTTTAGACTAAAATAACGATTAATAAACTTATGCTTAGAAGCAGACTTGAAATAGGTGTAATTTTTCTTACCATTTTAACGGCTCTTACTGTTTTTGTTTACTGGTTTCTTCACAATCCAACCAGCGATTTGACGATTAGTTTACCCGGTCTCGATAACCGTCCTGCATTAGCAGAAGGAGCTTCAGAGAATATTAGAATTGGCGCAAGCTTCATGAATTACGCTTCTCATACATCTGAGCTTAATGGAAAATGGACTCGGTTTAGAGGAGCAGATTTTGATAATATCAATAAGGAAAATATTCCCTTGATAAATAATTGGGGAAATGGTCCTGATATTTTATGGGAAGTTGATTTGGGCGAAGGTCATGCGGCACCAGTAATATACAACGGCAAAGCTTACATCCTAGATTATGTCGAGGAACGAGATACAGATGCTTTACGTTGTTTTTCTCTTGAAACCGGCGAAGAACTTTGGAGTCGTTGGTATCTTGTTAAAGTAAAACGAAATCATGGGATGTCGCGAACGGTACCGGCCATAACTGATAAATATTTGGTTACCATGGGGCCTCGCTGCCACGTAATGTGTGTTGATCCGGAAACAGGTGCCTTTTTGTGGGGTAAAGATTTAGTTAAAGAATATGGTACAGAAATTCCTTTCTGGTATACAGGGCAATGTCCTATCATTGTTGATGATGTTGCTATTTTCGCACCGGGTGGATCTGCCATGATGATTGGGGTTGATTGTGCTACTGGTGATGTACTTTGGGAAACTCCAAATCCTGATAATTGGCAAATGTCACATTCCTCAATTATGCCCATGACTTTTGAAGGTAAGAAAATGTATGTTTATTTTGCAGTAGGTGGCATTGTTGGTATTTCTGCCGAAGGCGAAGATCTTGGACAAATACTTTGGAAAACAAGAGAATTTTCACCCAATGTAATTGCTCCTTCTCCTGTGATGTTAGGAAATGGAAAAATTTATGCAACAGCAGGGTATGGCGCAGGAGCTGCATTGTTTCAACTAAAAAAAATTGGAGATACTTATACGGTTGAGCATCTTGAAACATATAAACCAAGCGAAGGAATTGCTTCAGAACAGCAAACCCCAATTCTTTTTCAGGGTAGGTTATTTTCAATTGCTCCAAAAGATGCTGGAGGACTACGTAACCAGTTTTTATGCGTTGATCCAAATAAACCTAAAAATATCCTTTGGACAAGTGGCAAAACCGATCGCTTCGGACTAGGTCCATACATGATGGCTGATAATAAATTTTTTATCCTAAATGATGATGGCACGCTAACTATTGCAAAGGTTAATTTAAATGAATTTGAGCTTTTGGATAAAACCAAAATCATGGATGGCCACGACGCATGGGGGCCCTTCGCTCTAGCTGATGGATTTTTATTAATGAGAGATTCAAAAAAAATGGTTTGCATAAATATTAGAGCTAAAAACTAAAATAATTATCATGAAACCTAAACACATACTTAGAATTGCAATTTTGCTTTTATTAGCGGTAGTGATTTTTATGGTAAATGATTTTTTCTTTACTGATGGACCCGATCCGGAAAATCCCTACGAATATGACCTAACCGAACTGAAAACAACCGATCCTTCAAAATTTGGTTATCAAGAGATTGGAAGTATCAAACCTGAAACAGACTATTTATACGGAATCGCCATTGATAAAGAAGATAATTTATATGTTTCCTGTACAGAAAATATTTTGGTATACAGCATTGCCGGAGAACTGAAA
The DNA here is from genome assembly GCA_963674935.2 of Bacteroidales bacterium. Lineage (GTDB taxonomy): Bacteria > Bacteroidota > Bacteroidia > Bacteroidales. The sequence continues at coordinate 132,437 of CAXXWZ010000002.1, read as the reverse complement.
AGATCTATTCCGTTGCGAGATAACGCATATTGCATTACAGTTGCAGAATCAGGTGATATTTACTTAGGGATGGCTGATCATGTCGAAGTTTATAACCTTGAAGCTACAAAATTACAATCGTGGAAAAGTATGGGAGAATCTGCCATCTTTACTTCAATTGCAGTAAATGAAGAGTCCGTTTTTATTGCTGATGCCGGCAATAAAATTGTTTACCATTTTAATCATAATGGAGAATTACAAAATAAAATAGGAGCAAGGGATACAGAAAATGGAAAATTGGGATTTATTCTTCCTAGTGCTTATTTCGATTTATTCATTGGAAGACATAATGAACTATGGGTTACCAACCCAGGAATCCATCAACTTGAATCATACAGACCCAATGGTGAATTAATCACTTCTTGGAAAAGAACATCAATGTTGCTTGATGGTTTTAGTGGATGCTGCAACCCTTCTCACATTGCCATTCTTTCAGATGGCTCATTCGTTACTAGCGAAAAAGGAATTGAAAGAGTTAAAATACATGAACCAACAGGTGATTTTAAAACTTTAGTTGCAAGTCCTGAGCAATTTATTGCCGGAACTACTGACTTAGATTTGGCGGTTGATTCGAAAGATCGAATTTATATCTCTGATCCTAAAAAGGGTTTGGTTAGGATATTTGAAAAGATTAAAAAATAATGCTTGAGTTATGATGAAGCGAAGAGAATTTATTAGAAAGGCAGGCAGAACTTTAATTTTGGGAGGCATTGTAGCCGGTAGTGGTTATTTGTTACTCAAACCACGATCCGGTGAAAAGTGTGATTTAGATTTTATTTGTAAAAATTGTAAACAAAATAAAACCTGCACATTGCCCGAGGCCGAAGCGTTTAAGAAGAAAAATGAATCTAGTATGAATTAATTATGGCCAAAGAAAAATCAAACAAGAAGATCGATCGCCGTGAATTCATCAATAATGGATTGCGATTTTCTCTCGTTCTTGGAATTGGAGGACTAGGTGGCGTTTTAGCAAAAAATACTTTAGGTACAGAAATGGTTTGGCAATTGGACGCTGCTAAGTGTGTTCAATGCGGCCGATGTGCCACAGATTGTGTGATGAATCCGTCAGCGGTAAAATTAATTCATGTTTACGACATGTGCGGATACTGCGATTTGTGTGGGGGTTATTTCCGTCCGGAAGCAAAAGACCGGTCAACGGCCGCTGAAAATCAATTATGTCCCACAAGCGCCATTGAGCGTAAATTTATTGAGGAGCCATTTTTTGAATATCACATCAACGAAGATTTATGCATAGGCTGTGCAAAATGTATGAAGGGTTGCAGTTCATTTGGCAATGGCTCAATGCAAATTCAGGTCAATCACAATTTATGTGTTAATTGTAATGAGTGTTCCATAGCCAGAGTTTGTCCGGCTGATGCATTTACAAGGGTGCCTGCAAACGATCCTTATTTATTTAAAGGAGTAAGTGGTGAGAGTCGTAAAACTTAAAAAGGAAGCAATTTTAATGAAAAAGCAGATTATCATCATATTATTTTTAATTTTTTCAGCACTTCAGTTTTCAAGTGCTTTCGCTCAGCAAAGATTCCCAAAGCCTGAATTCGAATCAGGGCATACGCAACCTCCAACGATAGCACCCGAGGCCAGAGCTCCGATTTTTGAGTATCTTGACATCGTTGTTTTGTTGGCCAGTTTATCGTTGGTAACATGGTTGGTGTTAAAAAAACGCTCCCGAATTGGCGTATTTTGGATGTCAATTTTTTCAATTGCTTATTTTGGATTTTTCAGAGAGGGTTGTGTTTGTTCGGTTGGCTCTGTTCAAAATATTGTATTGGCTATATTTAATCCAGGTTATCATATTCCGATTTCTGTGGTCGTGTTTTTTGTGGCTCCACTACTATTTTCTCTGTTTTATGGAAGAACATTTTGTGCAGCGGTTTGCCCATTGGGTGCAATCCAGGATTTCTTTTTGCTCAAGCCTGTCAGCATGAAATCATGGTTGCAATCTGTTTTAGGTGTAATTCCTTACATTTATTTAGGACTCTCAATTCTTTACGCAGCCACATCAACAGATTTTGTGATTTGCCGTTATGATCCTTTTATTGGCATTTTCAGGCTTGATGCCACTTTCATGATGTTTGCTTTAGGAGGTGCGTTTTTACTAATTAGTATATTTATTGGGCGGCCTTATTGCCGTTTTCTTTGCCCTTATGGAGTTTTACTAAATCTTACCAGCAAGCTTTCAAAAAAACATTTAACAATAACTCCGGCAGCGTGTATTCAATGTCGTTTATGCGAAAGCTCTTGCCCATTTGGTGCCATTGATAAACCTGTTCCGGCGAAAGCTGTTGAGGACAGAAGAACAACTGTTAAAAGATATTCATGGTTGATTATCATTATCCCACTCTTAATGTTTATTGGTGGTTGGACAATGGCAAGTTTCCATGAAACATTAGCGAAAGTCAATCCAAAGGTTCGCTTGGCTTCATTAATTTATGAAACACCTTCGGTTTTAGATGAGGATGCGACAATAGAGATTGATGCTTTCCTATCATCCGGCCAAACAAGAGCTGAACTATATACCATGGCAGCAGATATCGTGAGTGATTTTTATTTAGGAGGATGGTTGCTTGGTGCATTTCTGGGATTAGTTATTGGTTTAGTTCTGGCAAGATTAACCATCATTCGATTTAGAACCGATTATACACCAAATAAAGGAACATGCTTTAGTTGTGCGCGTTGTGTTGATTATTGTCCGGTTGTAAAAGAAGATACAAGTTTAAAAATATAACTTATGAGTTTAGTTGAAAATACAAAATCAGGAATAAATGTAAGGTTATGGAATTCGATTGCGATCATTTCCGGCATCTTTGCATTTTTAATTTGTTTTCTGGTTATCGCCAATTATATCCAAATCAATCGCCTCGATCCGGTGAATACTGAAGCGGTCAATACCCTTGTTAAACGTTTAAGTGAAAACCCGAATGATGAAGCATTAAGAAATGAAATCAGAGCTTTAGACCTTTTGGTAAGAAAAGCCTATTTTACTAATCAGTGGCAGGTGAGAACCGGTGGTTATATTCTACTTATCAGCATTGCTGTAATGATCATCGCTATTCAAATTCTAAATTCTGCCAAACCAATTAATCCAGAAATTGATGAATCAATTGCCGAAAATGATCAGTTATTGAAAAAGCTATCGCGAAAATGGATAGCGATTGGAGGAGGTTCCATCGCTGTCATCGCTTTGGTTTTGGCATTTATAACGCATGATAAACTGGAATATACTTTTACTGAAGCGGCAATTGCTGCAAGTACTGAAACCATCGAGGAAGTGAACGATTCACCCAATCGTAAAGTGAGTGTTTCAGCAACATCAGAAAAGGAGGAAGAAAAGGCTGTTGAAAAAATTGAGGCACAAGAAAATCAAGTTGCGGAAGCTGAACTAGAGAAGGCAGATGAGGTAAAAACTGAACCTAAACCAGCAGAAGTTGTTAAGAAAGAAGTAGCATCCGAAACAAATAAATTACCTGCTTTTGTTTTAGAGGCCAGAAAGAATTTTCCATCATTCAGAGGAGCCAATGGAGTTGGGATTGCTTATCAGAGAAACATTCCAACGCAATGGGACGGACCAAGCAATCAAAACATTTTATGGAAAGTAAAACCCAATCTGCAAGGCTTTAATTCTCCAATTATTTGGGGTGATAAACTTTTTCTGACCGGAGCAAACAAACAAATCAGAGAGGTTTATTGTTACGATAAAAACTCAGGCAAATTATTGTGGACTAAAACGGTTGATAAAATTCCTGGTTCACCGGGTACTAGTCCTGATGTTACAGAAGATACTGGACAGGCAGCCCCTACGGCTACAACTGATGGTAAAAATGTTTACGCGATTTTTGCCAATGGAGATATCATCGCGATTGACCTATCAGGGAATCAAGTTTGGGCCAAAAATCTGGGATTACCTCAGAATCATTATGGTCATTCCTCTTCACTTTTGGTTTATGATGATAAAGTAATCATTGAATACGATCAGGGCAAAGGAGCCAAAGTAATGGCGTTATCAACTACTAAAGGCGATGAAGTTTGGAGTACGGTAAGAAATGTTAAAATTTCATGGGCTTCTCCGGTAATTATTCATCGTAACAATATGGCAGAAGTGGTTTTAATCGCTGATCCTATTGTTGCTGGTTATGATGTAAAAACTGGTAAAGAACTTTGGCAAATTGAATGTACTTATGGAGAAGTCGGGCCATCGGTGGCTTATGCCGATGGAATTGTTTTTGCTTTGAATGAATATGCAAGTTTGGTTGCCATTAGTGGTGGAAATGATCCTAAGATTTTATGGGAAGATTTTGATTATTTGTCTGATGTTCCTAGTCCGGTAGCAACTAAAGATTTACTTTTTGTAGTTACAAGTTATGGCGTGATTGTTTGTCACAATGCCAAGACCGGTGAAAAATATTGGGAACATGAATTCGATAATGGATTTTATGCTTCACCGATTTTAGTTAACGATAAAATTTATTTGATCGACAGAGAAGGAATCACACATATTTATAAAGCGAGTAAAGAGTTTGAATTGTTAAGTGAGCCGGCATTGGGTGAAGGAGTAGTTAGTTCTCCAGCTTTTGCTGATGGACAAATTTTTATTCGAACGGAGGACAATTTGTATTGTATTGGAACGGGGAATTAAAATTTGAAAAAAGATATTGGATACCAGATATCGGATACCAGATGCTATATATCCGGAATCCAGAATCTAGTATCCAGTGTCAGACTGAGCATACGAAATAGACAGATTAATAGTAAAGGGTAGGATTAAGAAAATGAGCAAAGAGATTATCGAAATAGTAAATCAGGTTATACTTAAGCATGGAAAAACGGTTGATAAAGCCATTCCAATTTTACAAGCCATTCAGGATGAATTTAATTATTTGCCCGAAGAGGCCATGGATTATGTATGTAAACATACAGAAATTAGTGCTTCCCGTATTTACGGAATTTCTACTTTTTATTCTCAATTTCGCCATAAGCCGGTCGGAAAACACATCGTTAAAATTTGTGTAGGGACAGCTTGCCACGTAAAGGGAGCAATGCAAGTTTATGATGCCTACCGCAGAGAATTAAAAATTACTGATGAACACGAAGATACAGATCCTGATGGACTTTTCACGGTTGAAAAGGTAGCCTGCTTAGGCTGTTGTACCATTGCTCCGGTAGTTCAAATTGATGATATTACTTATGGTCATTTGACCACAGAAAAAGTAGCCGAGACCCTTACTGATTTTATTTCTGCTAAAAATAATCCAAAGAAAACTTATGAAGGAAGCGGTGTAAAGAATTCTGAGATTCAAGGTGAAATAAGAATTGGGTTGGGCTCATGCTGTGTTGCCAGTGGAAGTGAGTTGGTAAAAAAGGAGTTGGAAAATGTGCTCGATAAAAATAATATTAGCGTTGATGTTAAACAAGTTGGTTGCGTAGGAATTTGTAATCAGGTGCCTATGTTAGAGGTTCACAAACCTGGTGAATTACCAACTTATTATACAAAAATAAAGGCAGAAGAGGTAAATGCCGTAGTTCGGAAACACTTCAAAACAACTAACTTAATTGACCGATTAAGAAACAATTTTTATAATTATTTTGAAGGAATTGTTTTTCATGAATTGCCAAAATCAACAGTTCGTTACGAAAGTGACCGAAGAGATACACCCGTTTCCGAGTTTCTAAATCGTCAAATTAATATTGCTACCGAATATCGGGGTGCTATTAAGCCAACGGATTTGGAAGAATACAAAGGTTTGGGTGGATTTACTGCCCTTAAAAAATGCATCAAGGAATTATCACCCAAGGAAATTATCAAGTCAATTAAGGAAAGTGGCCTGAAGGGTAGAGGAGGAGCAGGTTTTTTAACGGGACTTAAGTGGGAATTGGTAGATCAACAAAAATCAGAAAAAAAATACATTATTTGTAATGGAGATGAAGGCGACCCGGGTGCATTTATGGATCGGATGTTACTTGAATCTTATCCTTTTAGGGTTATTGAAGGGATGTTGATTGCTGCCTATGCTGTCGGGGCTTCTGAAGGAATTTTCTACATCCGGGCCGAATATCCCTTGGCAGTTAAACGTGTGAGAGAAGCGCTGCAAAAATGTAAGGATGAAGGTTTGGTGGGGCACAATATTTTAGGGAGTGATTTTTCTATTCATCTGAATATTTTCGAAGGAGCCGGCGCTTTTGTTTGTGGTGAAGAAACGGCACTAATTGCTTCGATAGAAGGAAAACGTGGAATGCCTGAGATGCGACCACCATTCCCTGCCCAATCTGGAATAAAAGGCTTGCCAACCCTGATTAATAATACAGAAACTTTTGCTATGGTTTCATGGATTATACGAAGTGGCTCCGATGCTTTTAGCAATATCGGTTCTGAAAATAGCAAGGGGACGAAGGTTTTTGCCTTGGCCGGTAAAATAAATCGAGGCGGATTGATTGAAGTTCCTATGGGGATTAGTATTCGGGATGTTGTAGAACAGATTGGAGGTGGAATACCGAATGGCAAAAAGTTTAAAGCGGTGCAAATTGGAGGGCCATCCGGTGGTTGTATTCCTGAGTCTCTGGCCGATATTTCAATCGATTATGATTCATTGAACGATGCCGGGGCAATGATGGGCTCAGGAGGGTTAATCGTTTTAGATGAAGACGATTGTATGGTTGATATTGCCAGATATTTTCTGTCCTTTACGCAGGATCAAAGCTGTGGAAAATGTACTTTTTGCAGAGTTGGAACGACCCGTATGCTTGAAATTCTAAATAAAATTTGTAGAGGAGAAGGTGTTCCCAAAGATCTGGAATTGCTTGAAGAATTAGCGCACACGACCCAAAAAGGGAGCTTATGTGGTTTGGGTAAAACAGCCCCCAATCCGGTTTTATCTACCCTTAAACATTTTAGAGAGGAGTATGAGGCCCATATAAATGGTAAGTGCCCAACCGGTAAATGTACCGAGATGATTACTTACTCAATTACTGAAGATTGCAATGGATGCACCAAATGTGCTCAAAGATGCCCGACCGATGCCATCATTGCAAAACCATATCAACTTCATGTAATCGATGCAGAAAAATGTATCAAGTGTGATATTTGTAAACAGGTTTGTCCGGTCAACGCAGTTATAACTACATAAAATGATAAAGCTAAAAATAGACGGAAAAGAAATTGAAGTTGAGGAAGGTACAACCGTACTGAAGGCAGCCAAACAATTGGGTATCGAAATTCCAACCATGTGCTTTTTGGAGGGTGCAGGGTTTCATAATCATCCCTCATGCATGGTTTGTTTAGTGAAAAATGCCAAAAGCGGAAAACTGCTGCCAAGTTGTGCTTTACCTGCTGCTGAGAATATGCATATTATTACTGCTGATGCAGAAGTGGTAACTGCACGTAAAAATGCGCTTGAGCTTTTAATGAGCGATCATGTGGGCGATTGCGAAGCACCTTGTACTTTAGGTTGCCCAGCTGATATGAACATTCCCTTGATGAATCGACTGATTTCAAAAGGTGAAATTGCCGAAGCAATAAAAGTTGTTAAAAAAGACATCGCCCTGCCTCATATTTTAGGATATATTTGTCCGGCTCCTTGCGAAAAAGTTTGTCGAAGAAACACTATCGATAAGCCTGTACAAATTTGTCAATTAAAGAAGTTTGTTGCTGCTGAAGATATAAAAGGAGAACAAACCTATTATCCTGATAAGCAAACTTCAATAGGCAAAAAAGTGGCCATTATTGGAAGTGGACCTGCAGGGTTAGCTTGTGCTTTTTATTTAATTCGAGCGGGTCATCAGTGCACGATTTATGATAAAAATGATTTGGCCGGTGGATCATTACGCTATTTAAAATTAGATAAAGAATTACCAATTGAGGTTCTTGAATCAGAAATTGATTACCTAAAAACTTTCGGCCTCGAATTTCAATTGAATAAAAATGTTGATTCAGCTTTCATCATTAATCATTTGAAAATTAGTTTTGATGCCATCATTTTAGCCATTGGAACGACTTCTGAAAATCCTATCCAAATTGAAGGTTTAGAGCTAAACGATAAAGGAATTGTTACCAACCCTAATACTTTTGAAACAAGCATTCCGGGATTGTTTGCGTGCGGCAGTGCAGTAAAAACCTTAAAAATGGCTGTTCGATCCGTGGCGCAAGGAAAAGAAACAGCCTTTTCTGTCGATCGTTTTTTGCGAGAAGAACAAATGGCCAAGCAGCCAAAAATGTTTAATTCAAAATTTGGTAAACTTGTAGAAGAAGAATTTGAAGAGTACCTGAAAGAAGCTCCGAATAAGGAAATGGCGACTAATACTTATGAAGGTCTTGATGCATTCCAAATGAAAGCAGCGCAAACTGAAGCTGATCGTTGCATGCATTGCGATTGTCGTAAAATTGATAACTGTGCTTTAAGGATTCATTCAGATACTTATCAAATTGATCGAAGAAAATATTTACTGAGCGATAGAAATAAACTGACTAAGCACTTCAAACAAAATGTAATTGTTTACGAACCGGAAAAGTGCATCAAATGCGGTTTATGTGTTGAAATTACAAGTGCCAGAAAAGAAGAGTTTGGCTTAACTTTTATTGGCAGGGGATTTGATGTAAGAATTAAAGTTCCATTTGGAAAATCGATGGATGAAGCCTTAACTTTAACTGCGATTGAATGCGCAAATGCTTGCCCGACAGGAGCCATTTCATTAATTGAATAAGCTATTTATGAAAAAAATATTAAGCTCAATACTTTTAGTAGTCATCTTCCTGCTCTCAAATTTTGGCTTTGCCCAAACCAATAATTCCTGGAAATCCTTCAGAGCAAATCAAGAATTAACGGGATATTCCGACGTATCGCTGGGAAGCAAATTTAATCTGGAATGGTCTTTTAAAACAGAAGATGCCATTAAATCATCAGCAGTGGTGAGTGATGGTATAATTTTCATCGGATCGAACGATGGGTTTTTGTATGCACTCTCAATGGATGGTAAACTAATTTGGAAATTTGATGCCAAAACATCAATTGAGGCAGCTCCTTTAATTTTAGATAATACCATTTATTTTGGATCACTTGAAGGTGAACTCTTTGCTTTAGAAGCCGAATCAGGAAAACTTAAGTGGCAATATTCAACCGATGGACAAATCTCTGGTTCTTCAGGTTGGATTTATTCACCCGATAAAAAAGAGAAGTGGATTATTACCGGAAGTTATGATTTCTTTCTTCATTGTGTAAATGCAGAAACAGGTAAACTGGTTTGGAAATTTGAAGCCGATAATTATATCAATGGTGCACCTGCAACAAATGGCGATATTGCCATTTTTGGCGGTTGCGACGGCTATTTGCACATGATTGATGTGAGTAACGGAGCGGAAAAGGATAAGATTGATGTTGGAACTTATATTGCCTCATCTGCTGCCATTAAAAATGATTTTGCATTTTATGGGAATTATGATGGCGGTTTTTATGCGACCAACCTAAAAACCAAAAAAACTTCATGGGAGTTCGAAGCCGGCCCATTCCTGGGTTCACCAGCCGTGGCTCATGGAAAAGTTGTGATTGGTTCTCAGGATAAATATGTTTATTGCTTTGATCAGGAAAGTGGTAAAGTACTCTGGAAGTTTAAGACGCTTCGCAAGGTTGATGGATCGGCAGTCATTGCGAAAGATAAGGTTGTTTTTGGTTCAGGAGATGGACGCATTTATCTATTAGATTTTGAAACCGGAGAAAAAATTTGGTCCTATGAAATTGGTCGTTCGATTAGCAGCACTCCGGCAGTGATCAAAAATAAGATTATTATTGGTGCTGAGGATGGCACGATTTATTGTTTTAGTACTAATTAAAAATCATTTGAATTTTAAAAGATGAAAATTGTAAATATTGTGCCCGGTTTTGGAGGATCCTTTTATTGCGGAAATTGTTTGAGAGACAGTTCTTATGTTAAATCATTAAATGACGCCGGCCATGAGGCAGTAACCTTACCCATTTATTTGCCCTTAACCATTGATGGTGAACAAAATCAGGATACTCCTGTGTTTTATGGTGCGGTCAATATTTATCTAAAACAACAATTTCCTTTTTTACGAAGGATGCCAAAATGGATGGAAGGATTTTTTAATGCTTCCTTTTTCCTGAAATACGCGGCAAAAAAAGCCGGATCGACACGGGCAGAAGGGCTTGAAGAAATGACCATTTCCATGCTCAAAGGTCATGAGGGCTATCAGAAGGAAGAACTTGAGCAACTCATCGACTTTTTAAAACATCATGAAAAACCAGATGTGGTGCATCTTTCAAATGCGTTATTAATGGGCTTGGCTCGAAAAATAAAAGACGAATTGGGAATTCCGGTGGTTTGCTCATTGCAAGATGAGGATGTTTGGATTGATGCCATGGCGGATTCATATCAGGAAAAACTCTGGAATCTTTTCAGTGAAAAAGCAAAAGATGTAGATGCATTTATTGCCGTTAGTGAGTTTTATGGAAGAGTAATGAAAAAACGCATGAATATTTCAGATGAAAAATTGAATATTATTTATGTGGGGATAGATCCTAATGCTTTTAAAATGTCTGCTCCGGCATTTAATCCACCGGTGATTGGTTATATGTCGCGCATGAATGAGGAGAATGGATTTGAGGTTTTGGTGGATGCCTTTATCCAACTTAAGTCTAAGCCTGAATTTAGAGATGTGAAATTGAGATGTTCGGGTGGCCAGACGGGGGATGATAAGAAATTTATACAGCAACAAATTAAGAAATTGAAAAAGGCAGATTTTATTGATGATGTTGAATTTGTTGAAGAATACAGAGAAAAATATCTGAATGATTTTTTCCAACCTTTAACTTTATTGTCTGTTCCGGTTTTAAATGGAGAAGCTTTTGGTTTGTATCAGATTGAATCATTGGCTTGCGGTGTACCTATAGTTCAACCTGCTTTGGGTGCTTTTCCAGAAATTATTGAAGCAACAAAAGGAGGTGTTACCTACACTCCAAACAATGCTGAAACCCTTGCTGATGCTTTTGCTTCCATTTTAAGTAATCCCGAAAAAATAAAAGAAATGAGTAAATTGGGGAGGGAAAATGTTGAGAAGCATTTTAATAGCAGCATATTAATTAAGAATATGATGGAGGTTTATGATAAAGTAGTTAAGAGTGATGAGTGATAAGTTATGAGTTATGAGTGGAAACTATTAATTTCTATATTCTGACTACTGAATTCAGAATTCTGTCTTCTAAAAATCTAACATCAAAAATCTAAAAAATGATCGAGCTTGAAAAAATTTGCAAGCAATACCAAAATAAAAGCAGTGAGCTGATTCATCAGGTGCTTAAAAATGTAAACTTAACCATCAAAAAAGGTGATGCTGTTGCTATTGTTGGACCTTCTGGTTGTGGTAAAAGTACTTTGCTTAATTTGATCGGAACATTGGATAAGCCAAGTTCAGGAAATATCATCTTTGATGGACTGGAACTTTCTTCTCTGGATGATAAAAAAATGTCATCTCTCCGAAATCAAAATATTGGATTTGTTTTTCAGATGCATCATTTATTGCCTCAATTAAATGTGTTGGAGAATGTTGTTCTGCCAAGCCTTCCCAATTCAAATAAAAAAGATTTAAAAGAATTCAGAAACAGAGCCTCAGAACTTTTAAAAGAGGTGGGCTTGAGTGATCATATTTATAAATTCCCGGGTCAATTATCAGGTGGTGAATGTCAACGAGTGGCGGTTGTAAGAGCGCTCATCAATGACCCAGAAATCATTTTAGCAGACGAGCCTACCGGATCACTTGATCAGGAATCTGCCGAGCAAATTGGCAATTTATTGGTCGATTTGCAAAAGAAGAGGGATCTAGCCTTGGTAGTCGTAACCCATTCAATTGAACTGGCTAATAAAATGAAGACCAGATATTCTTTGGTTAATGGTCAACTTGTTCAACTCAAATAATTCGGATGTCAATTTCAAAATTCATATTCAGAAGCCTTTGGTATTTTAAGAAACAACATTTGGCCATTTTGCTCGGAACAATATTGAGTACGGCCATTTTAACAGGTGCCTTAATCATTGGCGATTCTGTTAATTACAGTCTGAATCGGATTGTTGACAAAAGATTGGGCAAGATTGAATTTGCCTTAATGACTGGTGATCGCTATGTGCGTCATGAATTAGCAAACTCATTTACTGAAGAATTGGGGCTGAAATCTGCAGCTGTTTTAAGTGTGGAGGGTATCTCAATTAAACCAGAAACAGGGCAGAGGATAAATAAGAGTTTTGTATACGGCGTTGATGAGGATTTTTGGAAATTGTCAAATATTGATCCACCTCATTTATCAAAAGATGAGGCGGTTATCAGTGCGAATCTGGCACAAAGATTAAATTTAGAGATTGGAGATCAGTTTTTATTAAGGGTTGAAAATGTAGATTTTATACCCGTTAATGCTCCTTTTATTGAAGAAGAGCAACCATCCATCGCGCTCAGGCTTACCGTTAAAGAAATAGTGGGTGCCAATAAATTGGGTCGTTTTAGCTTAAAAAGCAATCAGGTAGCGCCAAGTAATATTTTTATCTCCAGAAATTTTTTGTGTGATGAATTGGATTTAGTCGGTTACTCAAATACCATTTTAATTGAAGGTTCAGAAAATGAGTTGATTACTTCAGAAATTTTAGATCAGAAATTAAATGAACTCTGGAATTTTGCAGATGCAGGATTGATCTTAAAAGAAATTGCGGAAACGAATCAGTTTGAGATTCTTTCAAAACGCATTTTTATGGATGAATCGACGGTTGAATCCTTATCAAAATTACAAGTAGAGGATGACAAAATACTGACTTATCTTGTTAACTCATTGATAAATAATAATAAAACAACCCCATATTCATTTGTAAGTGCCACTTCTTATTTATTTAATGACAAAGAATTACAAGGAGATGAAATAGCGATTAATAGTTGGTTGGCCAATGATTTGAAAGTGAGCGTTTCTGATACCATCACACTCGATTATTTTACCATTGGACCCTTACGAACTCTGGTTGAAAAATCGAGTTCATTTGTAGTCAAGCAAATTGTTGAAACCGGCAAAAATGGATTGGATAATTCCCTAATGCCTGATTTTCCGGGATTGGCTGATGCAAACAGTTGTAGCGAGTGGGAGACAAGTATGCCAATCGATTTAAGCCTGATTCAGGATGAGGATGAAGCCTACTGGAATGAATATAAAGGTACTCCCAAAGCTTATATTTCTTTGGAAACAGGCGCAGAATTATGGAAAAGTAGCTTCGGAACTTATACGGCCATGCGTTTTGATAAGCAAGGTCTTAACGCTCAAGAATTTGAAATTAAAGCATTATCAAAATTAAGCCCCATTGATATTGGCTTACAATTTCTTCCGGTAAGGGAGGAGGGAACAGTGGCTGCGAATAGTGGTGTTGGTTTTGGTGAATTATTTTTGAGCTTAAGCTTTTTCGTGATTGTGGCCGGAATATTACTCACCGCCTTGTTGTATTCATTAAATGCTGAATCACGAAAGTCGGAAACAGGCTTATTGTCAGCACTTGGCTTTACAAAGAAACAAATTGTTAAAATTCATTTTTTTGAATCATTTTTTGTTGCCTTACTTGGTGGAATAATTGGTGCATTGGTTGGAATCATCTATAATCAGGTGATGATGGACTTCATCCAATCTATTTGGTCGGATATTGTAAGAACCAATGATTTACAAGTTTACATCAAAGCAGAAACGCTTTTAACAGGCGCTTTAAGCGGAATGCTCATTGCACTCGTTGTTGTTTATTTTGTGACTTTCAAAAAGTTAAAAACACCCATCGTAAATCTGTTGAAGAATATTGTAGGGAAGGAAACTCAACTTGAAGAATCCAAACGTTGGATTAAAATTTCAGCTTACCTGGGGATGATTGGGAGTATGGGGCTCGTCATTTATTCAATGAATGGATCTTTGGAGAAGAATGCAGGGATGTTAATGATGGCAGGTGGTTTGTTTATTTTTGGAAGCATTGCATTTATAAAACTATTTTTAAATGCGTCTTTGCTTAAATCATCGCAAAAAACCTTGAGTTTGCCATTACTGGCCATTAAGAATGCGAGCCTTAATCAGGGTAGGAGTATAGCTGTTGTCGCCTTACTTGCACTGGGTTCGTTTACGATTTTAATAACTGGATCTAATCGTAAAACATTTTATGGATTAGACAATACTAATGCTTCAGGGACCGGTGGGTATATAATTTGGGCAGAATCAACCATGCCAATTCTACATGATTTAAATGAGGAAGAAAATGTTGAATTGGATTCGGGATATCATTTTGTTCAATTTTATAATCTGGAAGGAGATGACGCCAGTTGCTTAAATTTGAACTTGGTGAGCCAACCTCAAATACTAGGTGTTAACAGTCAGGCATTTGATGAAAAACAATCGTTTTTGTTTGCCCAATTATCCGACGAAATTGATGAAAGCCATCCCTGGTTAGCTTTACAGAATTTTGATGTAGATGGAGTTATTCCTGCTTATGTTGATCTGACCGTTTTAACCTGGGGGCTTAAAAAGAAAGTAGGGGACACTCTAATTTACTTAAGCGAGAGTGGACAAGAACTTTCATTGGTGATCAAAGGAGCACTCAATACTTCTGTTTTTCAAGGAAATTTGCTGATTGAGAATTTGCAGTTTGCCAAATATTTCCCTTCGGTTGGGGGCTCAAAAATTATGTTGGTTGATGCGGATACCAAAAATCAGCAGGAAATCGAAGATTATTTGCAGGATAATTATACCGATTTTGGAATTGAACTGACCTCAACCTCTGAACGATTGGTTGAATTTAATTCAGTAACAAATACTTATCTTACCGTATTTATGATTCTGGGAGGATTGGGTGTGTTGATTGGAACCATTGGTTTGGGTATCGTTTTATTAAGAAATATGTTAGAACGGCGCCATGAGATTGCCCTACTACAATCTCTGGGTTTTAATAAAAAAAGCATCCTAAAACTCATCTTCTTAGAAAACTTTGTACTGTTGGTCCTTGGTATTTTAATTGGAGTTTTCGGAGCTTTAATTGGGATGTTGCCTTCACTACTTTCAACTGCCTTTGATTTACCGGGATTGTTTGTATTCATCATTTTGGCTGTTGTTTTCTTAAGTGGTGTTTTATGGATTTATTTCCCCGCTCGTTTAAGCCTTAAAAGATATTTGATTCAATCTCTTTCCGGAGAATGATTCATTTTATAAACTGAGAATGCGTACCCTACGATTTCTATGGTTTAAGCAAATTTATTTTGATAATTCTTTT
The DNA here is from genome assembly GCA_963674935.2 of Bacteroidales bacterium. Lineage (GTDB taxonomy): Bacteria > Bacteroidota > Bacteroidia > Bacteroidales. Next base: position 117,110 of record CAXXWZ010000002.1, on the reverse strand, counting down.
CATAAAGTTTGTCTTCCTTAATACAAGCAAAAGCCCTAAGAACTATTTTGTTCCTCAGGGCATTCAGTACACTCATTTTGTTTTTTCCTTCAGCTACTTTTCTTCTGTAGTAAACTCCCAATTCCCCCTTGCTATTACAAAGTGTCAATGCGCATAAGTGCAAGACGGTCTTCATGTCTTTGTTCGCAAAATGGGACAATTTGGTTTTCCCACGTATGCTTTTTCCTGATGAATGCTCAAAAGGGACTACACCTGCGTAACAAGCATACTTTTTAGCTTCCTTGAATGAGGTAAAGGCATTAGTGGTTGTCAAAAACATAATAGCAGTGATTTTACCTATGCCATCAATTGAAACCAAAATGTCAAACATTCTCCCTAGATTATTATCAGAACGGACTATCCCTAGTATCCTTTCCTCTATCGCCATAATGTCCCGCTCAAGCGCACGAATTGACCTACAGCAGCTTTTTTCCAATTCCTTTGCCATATTCCTATCAATGAACTTCCCTGTTTCTTTAATTGGTACAAGCAATTTTTTTTTAGCATTGACAAGCCCTTTGCGCATGGTCATTAATTGCTTTAACCTTTTAATATTGCTTTTAGGGGCTTTCCATTCTTGCAAAAAGTCTTTGTTCCTCCAGGCATATAAAGCAATCCTCTCAGCATCCACACGATCATTTTTGCCCCTTTGCAAACCATTGGAGTGTTTGATGCGATAAGCATTTTCAAGGCACACTTTACACGGCGTTTGTTGCAAAAAAACTAGCAAAGGCCAACAATAAATTCCCGTATGTTCCATACATACCAAGGTTTGTCCCAGATCGAGACCAAACTCCTTTTCCCAGTCTGAAAAGATTTTTTTAATCTCTTTTGTGTTATTCCCAATAGATACCCCAGACACAAATTGCCCTTCTTCAGTTAATGCAATGTCCAATGTTTCTTTTGAAACATCTATCCCAATGTAATACTTTTGTAATTGCATGTTCTATAATTTTAGTGAATATAACAGGTTGACATATTGAACAATTTCAAAACCTTGCTAATAAGCCTTAAGCTTAAATTTCTATTTGAAGCTTGTTCAAAAACTGACAGGGGATTAAATCGCAGGATAGGTCTAAAACCTTGAGGGTTGCTAATGTGTCCCTGTCAGTGTCAACTTTATCGCCCTACAAATCTAATTTTAAATATCACTTTTGTGGGCTCTTAAAAACAATGGTGTAAATCTAAAGGAGGGTTTTAAACCCTCGTAGGGTTAGTTAATTGTCATTTCGAAGGAGCTTAGCGACTGAGAAATCCCATTGCAGGTATAAGATTCCTCCTTACTATGTTGGCGGAATGACTGTGATCATAAAAAAAAAGGACGACATCCTCTCGAGGATGCCGTCCTTTTTCGTATAACTTAATGCGGTTATTTCACCAACTCATATCCCATTTCAAATCCTTTATTAATTGCTGGAACTCCATCTTTCATCCAAACTGGCATGGGTTTGCCTTTTAGGAAGTGATCGAAGAATTGTGCCATTCTGATTTGGAAATCATACTTGTCTCTAACTTTTAAAGGCCAGTGATCAGCTTCATTATAGTTTAGTAACCAGGCTGGTTTTTCAAGCCTTCGCAATGCGATAAAATATTCAATTCCCTGATACCAAGGCACAGCTCCATCATTATCATTATGCATGATTAAAATAGGAGTTTGTACCTTATCCATGGTAAATAATGGAGAGTTTTCGATATAGCGAAGTGGAGATTCCCAAATGGACTTTCCAATTCTACTTTGGGTATGCTCGTATTGGAAAGATCGGTTCATTCCTGATCCCCAACGGATGCCACCGTAAGCACTAAACATGTTTACAACAGGCGCACCGGATTCGATAGCAGCAAATATATTGGTTCGGGTTGCAAGGTAAGCTACTTGGTAACCACCCCAACTATGACCTTGAGCCGCAATATGATCTTCTTCAACGAATCCTTTGGCAATTAAAGCAGTAATTCCGGGCATTACACAATTGAATGCATCTTCGCCGGGATAGCCTGTTTTGTAATAAATATCGGGATTGAAAATAATATAACCATTACTGGTGTAATAATGATAATCAACAGTTGAACGATGAGCTTCTGGCATTCGGTATCCATATAATCCTTGAGAACTTTTTTCATAAAAATTAACAATTAAAGGATATTTTTTACTAGGATCAAATCCTTCAGGTACATGAAGCGTTCCTTGGAGCTTTCTTCCATCAAGTGAAGTCCAATTTACCAATTCAACATCACCCCAATAAAAATCTTTTTGTTGAGGAGCCGCATCACTAATTTGTGTACTGTTTTTAAAATTAATAGTCGTCGCCAATAAATTTGGATAAGTTCTAAAATCTTCTTTTGTGTAAACGATAAGATCCGCATCTTTTGCTTTTATTGGTCTCCCTAAACTAAATTCCCCACTTATAATTTTTTTGGGTCGCATAGCTTTCTTTAAGGAAGTAGAATAAAAACCATCTTCTCTGGTTATCTCATTATGTGTACTTAAGAATGCATCCTTTTTAACATCGATCCCTTCTTCAGATCCCCCTCTTCGCATTGGCTCTCCCAGTTCAACCAATCGGTAGGCCGTATTTGTTTCTTTTCCGTTTAGCGTTAAATTAATTGGTTTCGAATCGTTATCAGGATCCAATTGCCAGATATCAAATCGATCGTAAACCAAAAATGCTTCATCATCTTTTAGCCAACCCGGGCTACCATAATCGCGTGGTGGATTTGGAATATCATTTAATTCATTGGCACATTGAACAATATTTGGATTTGTCAATTTATATTCAATACCTTTAGCCAAATTGTAAGTGTTCCAACTGGTATCCATAGCGTTATACCAGTAAAGATATTCTCCATTTGGAGAAGCTGATGGAGTGGCTCTAACATCTTTCTTAATCATTTTTGCATCACCTGTCACAATGTTGATTAAGTAAAAATCATTATGAGACGGGCTTCCTTCCCACATCGTTTGAACAGCGTAAGGTGCATTCGAAATGGCAACTAATTGATTAGCATCTCCATCATTAATCGGGCTTATACGGTCAAATTTTTCGTATTGTAATTGTACCATTTTGTCTTGATCAGTATGGTAAACAGCCAAATAAGTTTTTCGTAAATCTCTCGACTTGGTATTCAATTGTTCTGTATGAAGCACGGGCTCATCCCATAGCCAAATATCTAAAACAGGAATTTCTTCTTCAAGTAAAGTTGTATCCTCAACAGGTCGAATTGGAGCAGTTCCAAAGAATAGGCGATTGGTTTTCTCAGTAAAAGTAAGTCGTCCATTTGAACTAATTTCCCAACCATCTGGAATGGCTTCATTTGAATTATTAACTACTTCTTTTGCAAATCCTTCTCCGTTCCATAGGTGTAAGCTATACTTTTTGGGTGCTTTTTTATCCGTAGATAAATTGGCTAAGAATGCAATTGATTTGGCATCTTTTTTTATGGATAATTGTTTGTATTCTCCTTTTCCTGTGAAGATGGCTTTATTGGAATTGTCATCTGTATTGAAGATATATACTCCGGGTTCAAAATCTTGATCATCTCCGGTAGAGATAAAAGTAATTGCATGGCCTTCTTCTGCAAAATCATAATCGATCACAAATGGGAAACTTGTAATTGCTCCATTTGTTAAATTTTTAATATTTAAGGCATAACCATCTTTTTGGCTTTCAATTTTTTCTTTTTTCTTTTTTGATCCCTCACCTTCATCACTTTTAGGGGCAGGTTTTACTTCTTCTTTCTCAGTTTGATAAGCTACCCAATCGCCCCACTTGGCAGGGACTTTATGTGATTTTAGGTTTTCAATCTTTTCTAACTCATTGGTTTTTAAATTAAAAATACCCAATGCGTTTTTAGGTAAATCATCTTTTTTGGTCTTTTTTAGTTTGAGTGTTCGCACAACATCAACTTCAGGCTCAATTGTAAAAATGGTAAAGTTCGATCCTTCTGTAATTTTTGCATTGGTTCCACCAATGATTGAAGCTTGCTCAACACCTTCTGAACTTGTAATTTTTAAGACAGGATCTCCTTTCCAGGGTTCATTTTTGTAAACAACAAATTTGCCGTCGTTCGAAATCATTTTTTCTGTAATCCGATTCCATTTAAGAATATCGTCGAAAGATAAACTTCTTTTTTGCTGTGCAAATATGCTGGTTGTAAAAAGCAGGAATAAGGTAAAAATGGCTATTTTTTTCATCTTTGTATGAATTGGTTATTCAATATTTTATACAATGATAATGAAATCGGATTAGATAAAAAAGCTGATTACTTGCTTATCGATAGTTGGGCAAGTTTTTTATATGAAATGCTAATTTAAGTTGATGAGATGATGGTTTGGAATGCTTCAGGGTCTGTATCTCCTTCGGTATTGAAAAATAAGATGTTGGAGTTTTTATTAATGTTTAGATGATTGAGAATAGGTTGGAAATCTGATTCTTTTTGTAAAGCTAAAAAACCAGCTAATCCTGCTGCACCAGATTCACCGGCTATGATAGCGTGATCATCGCCTTTGGAATGATATAATAAGTTCATTGCTGCTTTTGCAAAATCGTCCTTAATTCGGATTACCGCATCAACACCAGATTGTAAAATTGGCCAGGCGATAGCGGAGGGGAGCCCGCAGTTTAACCCTGCCATGATGGTTTTTTGTTTACCGGGTGAAGAGCTAAGTCGGACTTGTTTAAAAGATTCGAGAATGCCATCAGCTTCATAAGGTTCAACGATAACAATTTTAGGTTTATCTTCCCCATATCTATTTAGGTAATACCAAACCGCCGATGAAGCAAAACTCCCAACGCCGGCTTGAAGAAATACAATATCAATTTCCGGCGTGGGTAATTGATGCAAGCTATCTTCCATTTCTTTAAACATGCTTAGATAGCCTGCCATGATTTGAGCCGGAATTTCTTCATATCCATCCCAGGCAACATCCTGAATAAGTTCCCATCCATCCTGTTTGCTCTGTTCCTCAGCATAAACGCAGGATTCATCATAATTTCCGTCGAAACGAATGACTGTTGCATTTTCTGTTTCAATGGCTCTAATTCTGGATTCAGTGGTATGTTTTGGGACAATAATTACTGCATTTTTATTCGCCAATTTGGCTGACCAGGCCAGCGCTTTTCCATGGTTTCCATCGGTAGCTGTGCAGAAAGTTTTAATTTTTTGATTAGCCTGAAGTGCTTGATGGACAGCGTATGAAGTTCCTAATCCTTTAAAAGCTTTTAACCCAAATCTGGAAGACTCATCCTTTATGAAAATATTCTTTACTCCTAAATCCTTAGCCAGGTTTGGTAATGGATGCACTGCACTTGGAGTGTAATCTTTAAGTGAATTATGAAAAGTGATAGCATCAGAAGCTTTCAATATTTTTGAACAGAGGGAACTCTCAAGTTGATTTGTAGGATGAAGGATGATAAAGTTGGCTTCACTCATGATAGTTCTACCTCCCTGTTGATGCAGCCAATGTAGAAACCATTATGGCGGCAGTTACTGCTGCTTGCATCTCTGTCAGAACTTGATTAACCCCCGAGGCAATTAAATCTGATTTTATAATTTCTTTAAGCTTCTTTCTAAAATCTTTAATTTCTCTTCGGTTTCTAGCAATTACCCGATACATTCTAGCGGCTTCAACAAGCCCCAGAATGGGTGCCATTTCAGCACTCGGTTTCTTTGAATAAATAAGAATACCTCTAATTTCATCAATCAATTTAGTTCTCTCGTTTTTCTTGATTAAATAGGATTTAATGTAAGGAATGAACAGGAATCTCTTGTATTCAATTCTTACAAAACCTTTGCTTTTTAATCCTTCATGAATTTTCTTCCGTCGCGATTGTGACTTATTTGAAAGTCGTTGAATCCAAATTTTAATTTTTCTTTTTTTGGGGAAAGAATAAATTGTATTGAGGATTTCTGTATGTATAGCAGATAAGTTTGATTTATTTGTAGAGGCGTGAAGCATCTGATCTCGGATTTCCAATTTTCCTTCCATGGTTAAGTCGAGAAGAATGGCTCCGGTTAAACCTGCGATTAATGCCTGATCACTAATTAAATAGCGTGCTTTGTTGGGATGCATGCCGAGTAGTATAAATTTCTCCGCAAGATTTAGATTTGTTGATTGATCCATCAAAGTAGTATTGATTTTGAGATAAGTGATTTTAATTCAAATATATGAAATCGCACGTAAATATCAGGAATTGAATTAATACTTTTTGTTGCTTAGAATCTGAAATATTTCTTCGGGCTTTTTTGTGCCGATAATAATTTTACTTCCATTCTCAAATTCCAAAAAGATTCCGTATTTCCCGGAAATATTGAAGACATTCTTTTTACGAAAAAAACCGGTTCTTAATCCCCAGCCTCCAAAATCACGAAGTGGATCACGTTTTATAATTTCAATATGTTTTATTGTGTTTCGCTTGTATGATTTAAAGAACCAATGAAAGGGAAAGTATTTAATGTAAACCCTTTCGCTAGTGATTCTTGTCTTTAAAGAACAGGTGGTTAAAAGGAAAAAGAAAAATAAAACCAATAAAGTTAAAAGGATGAGTACCGTATTATCAATTGGTTTTTTGCCTAGTGGATGACCGAGAATTACCTGGCAAATAAACCCGAAAAGGAAAAGTAAGTTAATTCCGGAAATGATAAACCAAACCCAGGGTTGCCTGATTTTTTGTTTTTCCAAAAAAGATACTTTGTTTGTCATAATATCGTGCTTGAGAATTGATATTCACATTTCATAAAGTTATGTATATTTTTAAATATTGCAAGATATGATTGTTTTATTTAAATTTTAATTTACACGTTAACAATTGGTTTCCGAAAATATGTCTATTGGCTTTTTGCAAGTTTAATTTTTTTTGATAAATTTATATTGATGTTTTTTAGATGTGAATAGGCAATCCTTATTTATTGAGGAAGCTTTTGAAATGAAAAGGATTGAATAAGTTTATTTTCATTGAAATCTCAATTTTGTTAACCTAATTTTTATATAATGAAAAAAATTAACTACGCTGTTTTAATTTTTACGATTATTTTATTTTCAATTTCCTGTGAAACAGAAACTGATGATCCTGATAATAATGATCAAACTGAAGATACCAGATTAACTGATACAAGGGATGGTCGTGTTTATAATACAGTAAAAATCGGAAATCAAACATGGATGGCCGAGAATTTGAAATATTTACCTGCTGTATATCCTAGAGATGAGTATTCATATACAGAAGCGCTATACTATGTTTATGATTTTAGTGGAACCAATCCGAGTGCTGCAAAAATGACGGCTAATTTTCAAACTTATGGCGTGCTATACAATTGGCCTGCAGCAACCAATAGTTGTCCTTCAGGTTGGCATTTACCTACTGATGCGGATTGGGAAACTTTAGCTCAATATATTGATAGTAATAATGGTACTGAAGGTAAGACTAATGATGATTGGAATATTGTTGGAGGATTCTTGAAATCAGAAACAGGATGGAACTCATCATCAGACACGCCGGTAAATGATAAGTATGACTTCAAAGCTTTACCCGGAGGCATGCGTACTAATTCTTACCCATGGAGCGGGGTAATGGATATTGGAATTTGGTGGTCAGCTACTGCTCAGGATAGTGACAATGCATTTTGTCGCTCATTATCATATTTTACTACTTCTTTTAATCGAGTTGATAATCGTAAAGATTTTGGGTTTAGTGTTAGGTGTGTTAAGAACTAATTGTTATTTTTTGATTTATACTTTCGGAATAAGAGGATAGCTTTAATCGAAGCTTCTTTCCTCCAGTAGCATAATCCATGCATCACTCAATCATGGAAGAGATTGTAGCTAAATCATTAATGCCTTGCTATTTTGTGTTGTAACATTTTGAGCTTAAGGGCGTCTAAATCATAGATATCCAATATTGAGTCTATGATAAAAAGTTTTATAAAAATTGCTTTGCGCAGTATTGCAAAACATCGGTTACATTCATTCATTAATATTTTCGGTTTAGCCATTGCTTTGTCGGCAACTATCCTCATAGCTTCATATGTTTATTTCGAGCTTAGTTATGATAGACATCATGCCAATTATGATAATATTTATCGCCTGTATAGCGATATTTCTTTACCTAATGGATCGAAGGTTGAAGGTCCGGTAACCTTAGGAACTGTGGCGCCAAAAATTCAGGTTCAGGTTCCCGAAGTTGACAAGGTTTGTAGATTTTATGGTTATAATAATCACGAGGTTGAATTTAATGACCAAATTTATTATAACAATAAAGTGCTTTGGGTCGATTCTACTTTTTTTGAAATATTTAGTTTCGAATTTATTAGTGGAAACCCTATAACGGCTCTCCTTGAAAAAAATACCATCGTGATCACTGAAAGTTATTCGAAGAAATTGTTCGGTGAAAAAGATGCATTTAACAAAACAATTAAATTGAGAGGTGAAAATCATAAGATCACGGGTGTTGTAAAAGATATGCTGCTCAATTCACATATTCAATTTGACATGGTTGGATCATTTACAACGATTAGTAATGAAACCTATGATATTACAAAAACCAATGGGTTTTCATTTTATACTTATTTGCTTTGTAATGAAAACATTGATATCAATCAGCTTGAAGTTAAAATTAGCGACATCGTTATGGAGGCATCAAATGAACGTTTTAGTTCGTTAGGCTTAATTATAAAAACTTTCTTACAACCACTAAGTGATATTCACCTCCGATCAAAAACTTCAATGGAATTAGAGCCTGCCGGAGATATTAACAATGTTTACATATTTTCTGTATTGGCAATATTCATCATTTTGATAGCGATTGTAAATTTTATCAATTTAGTTACTGCAAATTCAGAAAGTCGGGCAAAGGAAATTGGATTAAGAAAAGTAATGGGGGTTTTTCGGAGTCAGCTCTTGAGCCAATTTATCGGTGAATCTGTTTTAACTTCCTTTTTTGCATTTATAGTGGCTTTGGGTTTGGCTGAATTGTTTATTGATCCCTTCAGGCAGCTCATGGATAGCGCAATTGTTATTCCTTATTGGAATAACCTATCAATTTTAATATTAATGATTATCGGGGTATTTATTTTGGGTGTTATTTCGGGAGCCTATCCAGCTTTTTACCTTACCCGTATTTTACCCATAAGCGCATTAAAGGGAAGTAAAGGATCTTCCAGTAAAAACAGCGTAATGCGCAAAGCATTGGTTGTTTTTCAATTTGCCATTGCGATATTCTTATTAGTTAATTTGTCTTTATTGTACACGCAAGTGAGTTATCTGAAAGATAAAGAATTGGGCTTTGATAAAGATCAGGTATTGATTTTAAATAATCTTAGCAATGCAATTGAAAAATCATATGAGTCGCTAAAGGCAGATTTACTGAGTAACCCAAATGTTTCCTCGGTTACAGCTTCGCAAAGTGTGCCCGGTAAAACGCGTAATGTTGAGGCCTTGTTTAAATTAGGCGATGATGCAAGTTCCGCGATTGTGTTCAGCGAAAACAGAATCCAAAATGATTATTTAAAAACCTACGGGATTGAAATCGTTGCGGGCAGAGATTTTTCGGAAGAACTTAAAACCGACCGAAATAATTTATTAATTAATGAATCGACGGTAAAGGCTTTGGGCTTAACAGATCCGATTAATAAAAAACTGGTGCTTACCTTCGATACCATGATGGTGATTGGCGTATTCCGCGATTATAATTTTTTATCGCTTCATCATGCGATTGGTTCTATGGGCTTTACTTCTTATTCCAATTATTTTGAATATATCTCAATTAAGCTAAACACCAATGATATTCAGGCAACACTTGCATCCATTGAACAAACATTAAAATCCGTCGATCCTAATTATAATATGAGTTATGAGTTTGTTGATCAAAGTTTTAATGAGATGTACCAAAAAGAAGAACGCGTAAATAAGTTGATCAGCTATGCTTCAATTTTATCTATCCTTATTTCAATGCTTGGTTTATTTGCCCTGACTTCCTTTACTACACAACAAAGAATAAGAGAGATTGGAGTGAGAAAGGTGATGGGGGCATCGGAAAATAGAATTGTTAAAATGTTTGTATTTGATTTAAGTAAGTGGGTTTTAATTGGTGCCTTCATTGCATTTCCATTGGCATACTATTCAATGAATAAGTGGTTGGATGGTTTTGTTTACCACACGAATATTGCAGTTTGGATGTTTATGCTTGGCGCTTTGATCTCATTAATCTTTGCAGCGGCAATTGTAAGTTTAATTTCTTTAAGAGCTGCTCGCATTAATCCCGCCGAGTCGTTGAAATATGAGTAACGTTTAAACAAAAAACCTCTTCAAATTGAAGAGGTTTAAGTGATCGCAGAAGGTTTTTTTAATTTGTATGCAAAAGGAAGTCTTCAAAGAATAAAGTTCACAAGCAATTTATCTTTTGATTTCTCAAATGGGATATGTGCATAAGCTTGATTTCTTAATTTATCATCTCTGAATCCAGCTTGAATTACCTTCTTCCCAAAATACTCCTGTACACGTCTTATAGCGGGTAAATAATCATTATCATCACTTAAGAGTATACATGCATCATAATGATCTAAAAATGCTCCCATGAGCATTTGGCATATAATCTCTGCATCTACTCCTTTTTCCTTCCCAAGTTTAAACTCCTTAGTTTTTTTATCCTTATAAGGTCTTGTTCTGCAACCATACTTTACGATGAACCCAGGTTTTCTATCTAATGCCTGAAACCTGCTTTTTAAATCTTGTTCTTCTTTAAATATTAGAAAATCGCTAATTCCAACACATAGAAATGTTCCGATATGTTCAATTAATTCAAAATCATTTTTTATAAAGTTCTCTTTATAAAAATGTATTAGATTTTCACTTAAAGAGTCCCAAACGGGTATCTTAACTTCATCAATTTTAAATCGATTGCAGTAAGAAATTGAAAAGTTGTCATAATCTATGAAAATTGCAACTTTAGTGATTTTTTTTGTACTCATAGCTATTGTCCGTCAAATAATTATGTCAAGAATAACTCATATTTTCCATGATATAAATTTTGTAAGTAGTAGATATATATCTTCTGAATTTTTTGGATTTGTTTCGTTTGGAAGTTTCTTTAAGGAATTCAGATCAATATCCTGAATATCCGTAAATAGTACAGAATAATCATTTTCAATATCGATATTATTAAACAGTGGGCTAGACGAATTGTCGATTCGCAGCATCACCTGCTTGAGTTCCTCATTATCAATTATTTCCGACATAGCTAGGTTTTTAATGGATTTTGATAAATCATCCCCAAGAAATGAACGTAATGTTTCCTCAATTTCTAAAATATGATCAATATATTTTACTCTTTCCGCTACAGGAATGTTCAAGGCAGTTGTTTCAGATAAGTTAAAAAATAATAAAGTTTCAAAATTAGCTCTAATAAAGCCAACAGTCTTCTTTAAAAGATGATTATCCCCATGAGGATTATAAATGTTGATTTTGTCACTTTCAATATCTTTAATTGTATATGCATGGAACCCAACAACATTTGAGTCTTCTGGTTTATTATTTGAATATATAACAATAGGAGTATTATTTCTGATATTATCCGAAATAAAAGTGATTAAATCTGCATCATGTTTGAAATCATTTAAGTCTTTGTAATCAATAGAATTGCCAGATAATGCAATTCCAAAATCTAATTTTCTTTGTACTGAGTTAGATCCTACTATATTATTATACCCATTATTAACTTTAGCCCATGCTTTTTCAATGATCATTGGCCATATTTCCAGATAATCATCATTTTCAAATCCATATTTTGCATAAATAGGATCTTGAGAATCTTTGTGAAACCAAAACTTGTTATCAACTGCCACAAATCGTTCATTGCTTTCTTCATCAAAGAACCTTATTAAGAATGATTGCTCAATTAAATTTCCTTCCTTTTCTTCAACAATCTCATCAGACTGATTAAAAGGAGCAATCATTTTACGAATGTAAGATGGATTTGCTTGTGCAATAGCTCCAATTGAAGCCATAAAATAGCAATTTCCTACTTGCCCTTGGTTTATATCCTCAAGAATTATTGGATTGGAATTGTTGTCAGAAGATAGATATAGAATAGGTTTTTTAAGAAATTTATTATGATAGCTTGCTATTGATTTATGTTCTTCCAGCGCATCGACTTTATCATAAGCAATTTCATTTTCGTTAAAAAAATCGATGTTTAGTTTTGGAGGTAAATATTCATACACTTTATCTGTTTTACTTTTATTAATATAAAGTTCAAAAAGCCTTAATTTATTTTCCGGTTCACTCAAGAAGTATGATGTTAATGAATGTTCAAAAAAATAATCTTCAAAACGTTTTTTTGTTATTAATGAATAATCAAAAACTGATGTGTCGAAATTTATAGCTTGATACTTTTGGATTGAATAAATAAAATGATTGATTAAATATTTTCGGAAATTATTTATTTTGTATGCTTTCAACTGGCAATATCTTTGAGTGTCTTTTAGAATCTCAAGTGTATACTCAGTTTTTATCTGTGAAATATAATGTTTTACAAATGTATCATGATTAGAAATTACATCATTTAATAATGCTACTTTTTGAGTTATAAGAGATTCTAAATATTTTTTATATTTTTTGTATTTTAATACTTTAATGATAATAAAAATGCCACCCACAATAATTGGAGCTAGCCCGAAAAATAGCGACACTTTAAAGGCCTTAATAATTCCAAGGAATGAAAAGATATAGAATGATGAGCCAAACAATACAATACTAGTTAAGAATGAAAAAAAAGTAATACGCTGAAGAAATGAATAACGGTGTTTGTCTAATAAGCGAGCACTTTTATCAATAAAACTAAATGATAATTGTTTTCGTTGATCAATCAATTTTCTATATCCTGTTGGCTCTTCATTATTTATTTTAAAATCTTCTTCAGTGATATTATTTTCTTGGAGATCTTTATTTGCAAATGTGGTTTTTGATGTATTATCTTCTAATATATTATCAATGGATTCAATTCTTTCTTTTAATTGGATTTTAGTATCATGAAAGCTCTTAAAGAGGTCCCTCCGAAAAATGGCTCTTTCTATGTTACTTTGGGTGGATATGCTTTTAATCTTTTCAAATATGTTCTTATCATGTTCACATTGATCGTTATCAGAGCCAAAAGCAAAATAATTGAGACTATCTTTTAGTGCTTCAAAAGAAGTTGTTTCGCCAAAATCAGCAACTAGATCAGCGTAGTCTTGACTAATAACTTTGGTTGAATAATTTTCAATTATCTTAATGATATCCCTTTTTTTGTCTTTCTTTTGCTTGTTTAGGTCTTTTTGAATTCCAATAATTTTATTATTTCTGTATTCTCTAAAAAGAATGTCTGAAGTTTCAAAAAAAGTTTCTGTTTCTGTAATTGAGTTTGTTGTTCTGTGAATAATATCAAATAGATAATTACTATGAGAACTGTCAATAGTTGAAATTGACACTTTATCATTATTTGAAATATAATCTGAAAAAGGAAAAGAATCTATGGAATCAAATGTATTTGTAATATTGTCAATATCACAATCTTGATAAAGTCCGTTTACGGAATTTATAACATTGACTTCATCTGGTGATTTCGAATATTCCTCTGATAAGAGTTTTTGAATTTTGGCTTTATCATCTATAGCAGGAATTTTAGCAATGATATTATCTAACATATCTTTATTCAGCTTTTCATTATTTAATATCGAGAGCAGTTGAGAAGTATTGTTCAGATAATAAATTGATTCTTCAATCTCTTTTTCAGCAAATATGACTTTTGAGCTTCCAAAAGCATTCTGATAAAAAGATGATTTTTTACTTGTAGTGAAATAAGAATAAACTTTATGGTAAGAAGAATGGAGAATAAATAAAAGGTTCTCAATTTGATGATAAACTTCATTAATATAAAACTCTTTATTAATAGCGTTTTCCTTTGAAAATATTATGTTGATAAAATCAGCATTGGTTTTAGCTAAAATCTTTGTATTAATTTCCTTAATCTTATTTTTACTTTCATTACTTAAATAATTTGAAAGTTCATCAAATATATCGATATAGAATATACTTAGAACATCATTCTTAAAAGTTATGTCTTTAGTTAATTTGTTAATTGCACTTTCGTGCTTATTGAATTCTGGAGATCGAATATCTCTTAGATAAATAAGAATAATTTCTCCATTATAAATTTCATTATCTAAATCGGCTGCTTTGAAGTTACTTGAACGAAAACTGCGATATTGTGACAAAATGTCTCCACTACTTTCATCATAATATCCATAGTATTTATTTTTAGTATTTTTAGTGATCACCTTCGTATCTGAAATAATAAATAATGGGTTCATAATCTACTGATATTTAGTTTATAAGTTCTTTTTCTTCTAATTGAGACAATATCTTAATTTTTATTTCCTAGAATACTTCTTCTGCACCTAAATCTTGAAGGTAATATTTATATTCCTCCAATTCATTGCCTTCTAATCCTGGTTTAATAAAATCTCTACTATGCATATTTAATTCATCCAACCCAATTTGAATTAACATCCTCTCTTCTTTAAAAAGTAATTCCTTCTCATTGTCTTCTAGCGATTTTTCAAATTTCCCAATGCTTTTTCGGGTATACATTTCATTATGAAAGTAATCTAATAAGTCTTTTCGAAGTTTCTCTTGATCTCGACTTAACATTCTCTCGAACTTTTGATTAATTTCACTCGGGAAAATTTCAGATTCAGCAAAATATTCAAATGCATTACAGCGATCATTTTTACCCTTGTTGCTACTATCATCATAACACTTTACATCTGTGCTTTTTGAACCGCTACTGCTTTTTATATAGTACCCTTGGTTTTTATTATAAATTAAATCTGTGAAGAAGCCTTGAACCCATATTCTTAAAGCTTTTTCATCACTCTTTAATGGGAATAAATCTTTTGCATATATTTCAAACCTCTTATCTGAATAGAAATAGAATACATTATTACATTTACTTAATTTTATGAAGTCTTCACGGTACTTATCCATTCCTTCTATCATAAATGCAGGAACAGCATGTTCTTCTAATTGTAAGGAAATAATATCAGAATTATGTGTAGAAACTGAACCCACAAAATTAAATGGTTTGTCACCATCCATAACTAAGTCTGGAGCAATTTCATTAATGATAAATCTTTCATGTTCATCATAAATTCCAGCAATTAATATTAATTCTGGAAGACAAGTAGAATCTCCGCCATCTTTTTGGTCATAAGGAACATTCATTGATTTATGTTTCCACATAACTGATAAATTATTGTTTATTTCATCAGTTAAATAATTCTTAAATTCCACCTCTTTAACATCACCATTTTTATCACACAATTTTATTTTAGTATCACTAAATTCTCTAACTAACTCTTCAACAGGATAGTTATAAGCTAATTTTGATAAAATGGTTTCGTTTTTTGTAATACTTTCTCTAAACCGTTCTTTAAGGTTATCAAGTAGATTATTTATGTTCTTTGTTTCTTTTAAACATAGAGGGATGTCAATAATAAAATTTTTGACTAGATTGTTAAAGACCTGATTACCCTCAATAATCTTTGTAAAAAAGTGATTAAGTTCAATATGTATATTATTCTTTGGTCGTTCATAAGTCGCAACAAACTGCCTTATTGATAATCCAACTTCTTTGATTGCCTCATGGATTGCTGCCTGATACATTTCTACTTTGCCTATTGGGGTTCCAAAATCAGAGTAACCAAAGTAATCTTTACATATCTCTATTAGTTCTTGATATATCTTAATTGCTTCCTTTTTTCTAATGATTTCTAAGAAGTGATATCTAATTGAATTGATGCCAGCATTATTTGAAACTAAATTTAAATAGTTATCTAGTAATTTTTTTATCTGATTTTTCTTAAATACAGAGAACACTCCTTTTTGCTTAGCCTTTATTTCATAGCAAATTTCTTCTAACCAAATATCTTCGATGACAGACATCTTATACTCATGTTCTCTTAAGTTATTAGATAACTCTTTTTGCGTTTTGGAAAGAATACCAGCAAGTATATCTGAAAAATACATGGCACTATGTAATCCGCCTTCAGAATATAATAGATTATCAAATATTTCAATCAGCGAAGTTTTTATGCCTTTATGAATATTTCTATTTTCTCCACCATTATCATTGAATATATTTTTTCTATATGCCAACAATAAGTTTTGTGCTTTTTGTTTTAATTCTTTCTTGTATAAAACAAAACTTGCATTAAGTTCTTCTATTAAATACTCCCCTAGCTCTGGTGAAGCAAAATGAACTTTCAGTTCTGGGCTGTCAATTGTAAATGTTGGGTCTAACAGCCTATTAACAAAGTATTTAGCCTGCATACCCACGCCATCATTTAATCCATTATTTAAGATAAATTCCTCATGTATACTGTCTATTTCGTTTTTCTTATAATTACTAGATAAGTAATTTTCAAGGGCATTTAATATTAATTTATTTATTATAAAGTCAATCAGTTGGCTACGTCGTAAAACTAGTTCGCAAATACCAAATCCTGAGTAACCCCTTCGCTTTCCCTCCATTGTAAATTTATCAAATTGAGGATTATTCACACTCATTGAATCCATCTCATCACCTATCGCTGAAACTAAATTGGCTATTGCTGATGCAGTAGCAGATTCCATTGTTTCTTTATCAATCAGGGTATTATTTGAAAGGATGTTATCCATTATGTAAATTGCATCAAATCTTTTGGTTGAGATACTATGATTATCAAATGAATTAACATGCTTACCATAATCAGTAGCTGGGTCCTGTAGGTAATCTAATTCATGGAATGCACCGTATGTATTTGCACTAATATTTTGTGTTGAAGGAAGTGATTCGAAAAATGAAGGCATAGAGAAAAACCCTACTAATTCAATATTTTCATCCTTTAGTACATTAGTTGAATAAACTATATTAGCAATATCAATAAACATTCCGGATCCACTACCTCCTGCTAGTGAACCAACAATAAACACTTTTACAATACCATTATTATTGTCTAGATATTTTGAGGAACTAGCAGATATAAGCTGACTGAAATTGTTTCCAATTCTTTGTTTAATGTTAAGATATTCAGATGACAAAAATATTTTCCCCCAGATTCTAATCCCTTTTACGAAATAACTTTCCCTACTATCATCAAAATTCTTATAAAAATATATCGGAAGAAATTCACTAAAAGCAGGTATGTTATCATAATAATCTTTAATATTTCTTTTGGGGATTTGAAATCTTTCATTAGGTAAAATGTCTATTTCGGAATGAATAGTCTTACCCTTGTATTCATATGAAAAGGGCACTGGAGAATTATAATATGAGTCCACATCAATATAAAGAAAATTTATAAAATTTGGAATCTCCCCATAATTCTGATACATTTTCTTCTTAATGGAAACTACAATTTTTTGACCAGTGCCTCCAAGGCCTATAATTAAGCTTTTTGAAATAGGAATACCCATGGTTAGAATACTTCTTCCGCACCTAAATCTTGAAGGTAATATTTATATTCCTCCAACTCATTGCCTTCTAATCCTGGTTTAATAAAATCTCTACTATGCATATTTAATTCATCCAACCCAATTTGAATTAACATCCTCTCTTCTTTAAAAAGTAATTCCTTCTCATTGTCTTCTAGCGATTTTTCAAATTTCCCAATGCTTTTTCGGGTATACATTTCATTATGAAAGTAATCTAATAAGTCTTTTCGAAGTTTCTCTTGATCTCGACTTAACATTCTCTCGAATTTTTGATTAATTTCACTCGGGAAAATTTCAGATTCAGAAAAATATTCAAATGCATTACAGCGATCATTTTTACCCTTGTTGCTACTATCATCATAACACTTTACATCTGTACCTTTTGAACCACTACTGCTTTTTATATAGTACCCTTGGTTTTTATTATAAATTAAATCTGTGAAGAAGCCTTTAACCCATAATCTTAAAGCTTTTTCATTACTCTTTATTGGAAATATATCTGGAGCATGTTTCTCAAATCTTTTATCAGTGTAGAAATAAAATGTTCCTGAACCACTAAGTTGTTTGAACTCAGAATAACACATGTCAAGTCCATGTATCATAAAAGCAGGCACTGCATGTTCTTGAACATAAAGAGAGATTACGTTTGGATTATTAGAAGAAACAGCATTAACTGCCTTAAATCCTATAGTTCCCTGCATTGCCAATTTCCCTATGATTTCTTCAATTATATAACCCTTTTGACCATTATGATTTCCTACAACAAAGTATAATTCAGGAAGACAAGTCGAAGTGCCGTTGTCCTGGTCGTATGGTACGTTCATAGGATTATATCGCCACATTCGTGGTAAATTGTTGTTAATTTCTCTAATTAAATAGTCTTTAAAATTAAGATCGGTATACCCTCCTTTTTCATCCCCAATGCGTAAGTTCTGGCTACTATACTTCTTTATGAGTTCTTCGACAGGGTAGTTATGATCTGATAGTTTTGATAGAAGAGTATCATCTTCGCCTATACTTTCTTGTAATTTTACTATGAGTTTTTGAATAAGATTATTCGTGTTTTTTGTACTTTTGATAAATGAAGGTACATCAATATTGTAGTGTTTTACAATTTTATTGAAAAATTCATTTTCTTCTATGATTTTAACAAAGAAGTGATTCAGTTTAATATTAATTTTGCTAAAAGGCTTCTTGTTTGCCTCTACATATTGCCTTATAGACATTCCTAGCTTATCAATGGCATTATTAATATCCGACTCATATATTGCAACACGACCAATAGGAACATCCATCTCATTATAATAATACTCTTTGCATATATTGATAAGTTTATCATAAATATTTATGGCACCTTTTTTTCTGATAATTTGTAAAAAGTGATATCTAATATTATCAACTTCATTTTCATGAGATATTATGAAAGAGTAGTTTTCAATAATATCTCTTATTTGATTCTTCTTAAAAATTGAAAATACCCCTTTTTGTTTCTCAATAATATCATCATTTAAACTAATAAGTCGAACACTCTCAATTTCATCCATTTGGTCTTCATGAGAACTTATTTCTTTAGCTAATTCCTTTTTCATTTCGGAAAGATGATTTACAAAACTTCCTGCAAATAATTTGGTTCGACTCATTCCCCCATTAGAATATAATAAATTCTCTAATAAAAGAATGAGAGATGATTTAACTCCTTTATTATTATTCCCATCTTCATCGATATGATCATTGAATACCTTATTCTCATATGATAGTATAAGATTCTGAGCTTTTTGTTTTAAATCTTTCTTGTAAATTGCATAGCTAGTTTTCAATTCTTCAATTACATTATCCCCAGGTTCTGGTAAAGCGAAATAGACTTCTAGCTCGGAATCATCAAGTGTAAAAATTGAGTTGGTTAATTCATTTACTTCTGTGGCTTGTTTGCCAACACCTTCGTCTAATTTGTGCGTTGTGATGAACTCATCTCGTCTAGTATCGAATTCATTTTTTTCGTAATTATTAGATCTGTATTCATTTAATGCATTTAGTATAATTTTCCATTCAACAAACTTTTTGAGCTCATTTCTTTTTAAAGTAAGCTCGCATATACCAAACCCTGAGTAACCTCTTCTTTTCTTACCCATAGTAAATTTATCAAATTGAGGATTATTCACACTCATTGAATCCATCTCATCACCTATGGCTGAAACTAAATTGGCTATGGCTGATGCAGTAGCAGATTCCATAGTTTCTTTATCAATCAGGGTACTATTTGATAGGATGTTATCCATTATATAAATTGCATCAAATCTTTTTGTTGTGATACTTTGATTATCAAATGAATTAACGAGCTTACCGTAATCAGAAGCTGGGTCTTGTAAATAATCAAGTTCATGGAATGCACCGTATGTGTTTGCAATAATATTTTGTGTTGAAGGAAGTGATTTGAAAAATGAAGGCATAGCGAAAAACCCGACTAATTCAATATTTTCATCCTTTAGTACATTTGTTGAATAAACTATATTAGCAATATCAATAAACATTCCGGAGCCGGCTCCACCAGCAAAAGAACCAACAATGAAAATTCGGATAGTTTCATTGTCGTTTACTGTATACTTAGTTGACTGCTTCTCAATAACTTCTCTAATTTTATTTGCAATAGTTTCTTTTACTTGCGGGTATTTTGAAGATACAAGCATTTTTCCGACTAATCTAACGCCTTTTGCTCCTTTTCCTTTAGTAGAATCAGGTGCATATTGTTGATAGTTTTTTGGTGTAAAAAGTTTATACGGAGGTACTTCCTCATATTGATTTTTAAGATTTACCTTTCCAAAATAGAATTGATTCTGAGTTTCAATCAGTATATCTTTCTTAAAGTTTTGACCTTCATATTCATATTCAAAGCTTTGTTCATTTTCTTTTATTTGATCTGCATCAATACTTAAATAACTTATGATTTCAGGTACTTCACCAAAGTTTTCGTGGAGTTTTTTTATTAAATTAACAATAACTCTTTGGCCAGTTCCACCTACACCAAGTATAAGGCTTTTTGAAATTTTGTGTGCCATAATATTAGATTTTAGATATATTTAAAAATTATTTTGTTATCACCTTTTTGAAGTTTAACCTCAAAGGATCTTTTAATTGGTTTCCCAAGATGTTCTAATTTCTTATTTATATACAGTTGAGTATCCTTTGATTTTCTTGTAATATATGGATATCCATTTTTCCCCTTTTTTAATGAGAATGAAATTCCTGTATCAATACAACAATTTTCTTTATGAGATTCGAATTTTGTTTTTCCTTTGAGATTATAGCTTTTACCTATTGGTTCTTGAATAACTATTATCCCTTTTGTAAAGGTTATAGATCTTCTGTGTAAGAGAAATATTATAATAAGAATAATTAATGCAATAGATATATACTTCAATAATGATCTCCATATTGGAACAGGAGGTGGAGCTTGATAAGAAATTTCCCATTTTAGGTTTAATTTATCTTTACTGATTCCAACTTGACCACTATGATTCGAGAGGTTTAGGTTAACAACATATACTTTTTGTTTTGTATTCGTGTTTGGCTTTATTGTTAACACAATACCTTTTACCTTATTATAGTTAGTTGCTTCTATTTTGTAAGTGCCTCTTTTAAATTCCCCTTGTGAAAATGAAATATCTAGTTCATCTTCATCATGCAAATAAACATCCCATTCAATGAAGGCTTTATTAGCAATTGCTAGTTGATCAAATTCAAGCTCAATGTGTTTTGATAATTCGGTATCTACATACAAGGTATCTATTTGAGCAGAAACTGCGCTTATGCAACATGTGCATATTATAATTGATAAAATCAATATGTTATTTTTATTTCCAACCATTGTCTTTAATATTTACGGTGCCATTATCTTTAACAAGATGTAATATGAATGTATTCGGCTCTAGTCGAATGCATAAATTATCTTTTATAAAAGGTGTCAGTTTGATTGCAATATCAATAATCTCATCATTATTCATGATTGTTAAATCGTTGAGAAACTCAAATTCAATCAAGCATTTCTGGTTCGTTATATTGACTTGATCACTCCAATCAAGATTACATTTTGTCTGATCATATTCAATAGAAACCAAACAGTTAACTGGAATGATACTATCAGTAGCAAGTTCAAACCTTTGATCAAAATGAAAATTTTTACCCTTAAGATTTGCTAGATTTATCGTGCTTTCTTTAAATTTTGGTTTTAGTGAGATAATATTGAATCCCGAAATATCTTTTACATGTTTAACATCAATACCATTATTTTGTTCTGAAACACTTACAATGTCTGGGGGGATATCAATATCACCAGTTAACTGAATAAAATAGCAATGATCTTCCTCTGCTTTTTTTGCGTTAAATTGATCAACAATATCATCCATTGTTAAGTTGCCAACTTCATTTACACCATCCGTAAAAAGATAAATAATGGTTGCTTCATTATCCAGTTTTTTCATATCCTTGAAAGCTCTGTCTAAAGCATTATATATACCGGTTGTTAATCCATCTGGTCTAATATTGTTAACAAATTCAATTGCATTATTTTTTGTTCTCGAAGTTGATAGGTCAAAGATTTTTGGATTGCTTGGTTGACCAGCAAATGTGTATATTGTTAATTTGTCATTTCCTAGTGGAAGGGTTCCAATAAATTTAATTATTGACTCTTGAACATCATTCCAGATATCTATATTTGGTATCTGCTTACCATTTACTTTCTTTGTAGATCTCCCGACCATTGATCCAGTTTTGTCTATTAAAAGAACATAGTTTATATCAGGTTCTGAGTTTTGGCAAAATACAACTGTCATGATCACAAAAGATAGAACGCAAAATAAAATGAATTTTTTATTGTACATGTTTTTCATATTTCTTTGTTTTTATAATTCATTAGCGTAACAGATAACATTCGTAAAATAATTGAGACTGCAATCAATGTTGTCCCAAGTTTCAACTTCATTACGATTATGTTTGAATCCATTTTAAAATTTAATAGTAATAATGCTACCAAAAAGACATCCAACATGCTCCATTTATCTAATAAATGCAAGATGCGGCTGGTTTTTTTTGAAAAGGTTAAGAAGCTTAGTAATCTGTTAATTAGTTCAAAAAATTTGATTATTGGTAGTATAATGGTAAATAAGAAGATAATAGTTGCCAATAAGTAGTCATTGCTTTCATAGAACATTTTAACCGAATCAAATAACTTTACCTCTTGATAGTTTAATACAATACCGAGTACCTGCTTTTTTGTGGATAGAATTGGATATATAAGCCCCAATACAAAGAAGCTAATTGAACTGAGTAGTAAAAATATTATGAACAGTTTATCCTTCAAAATAATCTTTTATTTTTTAGTTGATACTTTAAACTCGATTTCCAAATCTTTAAAAATGTCTTCAATTAATCTGGTTGCTGAATCTCCCATTTCAGTAGCTTCTCTAATTAAGAATTCGAGATCTTCCTCCATTTCATTTTCGGAGTAATATTTTATTTGTTCTTTTAATTTGTCATAATCCTTTTTTAAATAAGTATTAAAGAAATTTGTTGAACTTTTTTTTGCCTTAAAAAAGTTATATTGCAATGAGTACTTTCCCAATAGGATTTCTTCTTTCCAGGTGAATTCATCCTCGAATTTCTTATACCATTCATCTGTGAACTTTTCATATTTCTGATCAGCTTTTTCCCAATCATCGTCAGAAAATATTAAATTCTTTTCACTTACTTCACTTATGAATGTTTTGTAATCTTCCAGATATGATTCTTTAGTTTGACTTGAGCATGACGTTAAAAAGAATGTTATCAATAAGGTAATCGTTATTATGCAAGATGCATGGTACAAGTTATTTTGCAAGTTTCGAATACT
The DNA here is from genome assembly GCA_963674935.2 of Bacteroidales bacterium. Lineage (GTDB taxonomy): Bacteria > Bacteroidota > Bacteroidia > Bacteroidales. The sequence goes on along the minus strand of CAXXWZ010000002.1, from coordinate 93,690 downwards.
TAGATGTTTTTTTGCCATAATTACTTTTTTAAATGTTTAGGGCTCCTGAGTTTCTTTAATCCTAATTTTATTTTTTTTGGTAATAGATTTGTTATTACTTCCTCATTAACTGCAAGTACAATTAATTCATCATCGTCATCAGTCTTATATTCATTCTCTTCTTTTGTGTGAGGATTAACAATAATGGATCGATCAACACCATACCGTTCTATATTTTTCTGCTTTAAAATATCTCTATCAATTATTTCAATTCCATCATCATCAAAGTGACGGAGCTTTATGCCAATTAGTAATATGTTGTGTTGCCTTAATTCTGGTAGTAATTGGTTGAAATTCTTGTAACGAAATTGAACATGTTCTCTTAAATCGACTGAATAAAATTCATTATTCCTGTTATAAGTTAAAATGGTACTTAATACTTCTGAAATGCCATGATTTATTAAACTTTGGATTAGAATTCCTTTACTTGTTTCTGACATACATACCACTTCATTTACATCTGCATCATACAATGATTCTGTTAGTTCAGGGCTATTGACCTCTGCAATAATATATATGTTATCAATTATATTATGTGCTTCCTCTTTACAATACCTGGATATGGCCAAAGCTCTAAGTAATGTGCGTTCATCTGCCTCCATTGAGTCATCATCTGCTAAAAGAATTACGGTCTTTGCTCTATTAATACATGCTGCTTCAAGACTGCGATTGTCTTTAGCATCACCAAAAACATATTCTAATTGTTTGGTCTTTTGTAGATGAACCAAATCAGGGAAGTGGTCGAAATTATCCATTAAAAATTTATTTATAACAACTATTTTGTTTGAGTTATGGACAATATAGTTTGTTAAAATGTGTTTTGTAGTCGCAATAAAATCGCTAGAGGTGTTATTCCAACCACAGATTACAAAGTGATTGCTTAAATTTACTTTTTTCATACCTTTTCTTCTTTTTTGTTGTCTTGTGCGAGAAACAATTTCATAGATAATTAAGAAAAAACCTGCCACCCAAATAAGGTAGAATGTAATTGATACACCTATTTGTCCAATTGTACTGATAGGGAAAACATCAGCATAATAGTAGTCAGTTAAGACGGCAAGAATCAGCCACTTATTAAATTCAAGAAATGTTAAATTTAATACAGGGCTCTTTACTGCATATTGAAGATAGAATTCATTTTCAGCTCTATAAATTATGTTGGCTATTAAAATGTAAGTGACAAGAAAAAAAATAGCTGTATAAATAAAGTGCTTGTATTTATGCCATAATAATTCAAACTCTTTAAGTTTTATTACTTTATATAGAATGCCAATTAGAAAGAGAAATAGTACCAGAAGTAAAATATTCGGAATAGTTAAATAGTTGTTCAAATCTAGAAGCCTAGACAAGTCTTTGCTTAAGGGTAATCCTCTAAAAAAAAGTGGAATATTAACAGTTTGATGTTTTAGGATAATTCGATTATTTTCGTTAACAATTTTAAAATTTTGTGATTCACTGTAAGTAAGTTTAAGTGTTGAATGGTCATTTTCAATTTTTGAAAGATTTTTAATAATTAATTCAGGAATTGATATTCTTTCTATTGATGAAAATCTTTCAATGTTTTTAGATAAGGTGGCAAGCATTGCCCAAGTCCCAATAGTTCTAATATTAGAATTGCCTTCAGTAGGGAAATATATCTCAGTATTAATCTCCAGCCCATCCAAATCCATGAAATGGCTTTGTAATATTTTCATTTCATTCTGGTTGAAGGTGACCATGTCGAATTCTTCTAAAGAATTAGATACATCCTTAATAGGGAATGCAGATAGCCTAGAGAAAGCAAAAATTTCGTTATTATTTAGAGACTCACAGTAATTTTCGATCAAAATAGACTCATCAAAGAAAGAATCTTCTGAAACTCCGAGCAGTTTAAAAATATTTCGAGTCGTAACATTGGTAGTTGATCCTGCTTCACCAATTGCAAATTTCCCAGAATTTATTTTCAAAGAATCAGTAAAACTTTTAAAATCAATTATCTTTCCATCTCCTTTAACAAAAATTTGCAAACCTTCAGTAAATAGTGGCAAAACAATCACCATATTTTTAAGTGGCTTGTTATTTGAAAAATAATTTGATGATAAGACGTCTCTTTGACAAATGATGAAATCAGCAAATCCTGATTCTAAATTTTTAAGGTTTTCAATAGATCCGTTACTTGTGATAGGAACTATTTTAGAAGATTTAAGTAATGGGTTTAATATCGTAGATAATTCAATTGATGTTTCATAATAAGGATACCCATATCCGCCAGATGATAACATAAAATAAGTAGTATCATTAGGGTATGTATTTGGGAGGATATTGAAAAGGAAAAGTAATAAAAATAGGTTTTTCATCTCATTGTCTTAGAGTAATGATAATTTAAATTATACCACCATTCCAAATGAAAAGAAAGTAGGCAACTATTGCAAAAAGGATTATAACCCCAATTAGTTTTAAAATTACCTTCCCAAAGAATTTTATAAATACGATTGCAGTAATAAATACAATTACAAGTAAAATAATTTCGATAATATCCATTGTTGGTTAATTGGTTTATTTGGTATCGAAAGCTACCAAATTGACAGAGATAACTTACTATCATTTTGCATAGTTGATAACTTGAAAAAATATAGTTTTGATATAATTTACCTATAAAAAATTAGGAGATCTTATTATTGTTTATTACTAATAGGGTCAATATATTTTACACCGCTTATTTTTAGTAATAATTCAATTAAATTTTGTGATTCTGTTTTTAATAAAATATTCTTTCTATGGAAATCTACGGTTGGTTTGCTTATAAATAATTTAGTTGCTATCTCACATGTTTTGTATCCATTGATAAAGGAATACAATACCTCTTTTTCTCGGTCGCTTAAATTCTTACAGATAAGACATTTATTTAAATCTATTGTTTTATGATTAATAGATTCATTTCTAAACCTATTTATTGTGCTTTTTAGTTCTGAAATACTGATTGGCTTAATCAGATAGTCAAAAGCTGAATTTTTAATTGCTTGTATAGCATATTGGTCATAGGAAGTAACAAGAATAAAGGTAGTATGAAAGCCTTTGGATTTTAGTTCCTCAATTATTTCAAATCCTGATTTGTTATGCATTTCAACAGCTATAAATATAATGTCAGGTTTGTTATTGAGAATATTTTCAATAACGGTATTCGGGTTATGTAATTTCGAGATAATCTTGATGCCTCTTATCTTATTCAATACTTCTTCCAGCCTTACTAAAGCATCAATATCATCATCAATTAATGAACATCTTATAATTTTCATCATTAATAGGAATTGAATAGTAATCGTTAATATAATATCAAATTGAATGTTCTAATTTCTAATTTGTAGTGATAAATCAAACTACTCTTCGCTTTCTCGCGAATTTCATAATATTAAAAGGGAGAGATATTATGAAAATTCATCTTACATGTCTGAATCTCATCGTAAATTTAGTAAAAAAAATTAATTTGCAAACCTAATTTGAATTCCATTATTTTTTTAACTGTTATTTATTTTTAGAGAAATGTTGCATGGTCTTGGTTGGGGGTGGATTATTCTCAATTTTTAAACCAGAATTTAGAAACATAATCTTTCTCAATTTTTTTCTCTTTACGTTTAGGAAGCCTATGATAGAAGTTCAGTCCAGTAATCAGTTCAAGGCTGTCAATACTGATCGCATAATCAAATATTTCACCTTCGCATTTCTTATGAGGAAATATGAATCCAATGGCCTCCTGAATAGAATCGTTGTAAATTAATATGGTTTTGTAGAAATGGGAAGGAATAGTAACGTTGTTTTTACCTATTCTTTGATCGGAGTTCATAAATATTGGTCCTGAAGTTATGTATAAACAATTATGTGTCTGAGCCCAATCCCTAACATTCATTTCAAGTTTTTTCCAGATACCACGATTAAATCCAGGTAATTGAGGTGAGATATTACTGAAATAAAAGCTTTCTTTCATGGCTTGTAAATTCCAGGTCATATCTGCTGCCGGGGCTAAATGACCTTTATCATAACCTGAATGTAAGTAATCGGAATTAGTTGCTGTACCCGTATAAATCATCGTATCAACTATAAATCTATTAGTGCGTTTAAAATTTGGTATTGTTTCAGACTTTAATAGTTCGTAAGCTACCCAATCAGCTTGCTCATGTTCTTCATTGTAGATAAGAGAATATGCGAAATGTTTGATGTAAACATCGTTGTCATCATATTTTGGCTCTTCCAGAGATGTGAGGTTTGAATTCATACACCCTGAAAGGATGATTAAGGCTGTGATCTGTATTATCTTTTTCATTTGAGATTTGAAATACAATGAGATGAATATAGCTTGTCAGTTATCAGTCAATCCAGTCAAAACAAGATCATTATATAAAACTTTCGATAACTCTCTCATAAAATACTTCCAAACTTGCATTTTTTAGTTTGAAATTCTACTTAGTTTGCTGTACTTAAAACAGCAAATTAATGAAAAAAAAGAGTTCAGGAGATTATTCTTATACATTTTTGAAAGAATGAATAATTATAAAACTTTATAAAGTAAATTCTTTCTGTATTTAAGATTAGTTATATAAAATGAAAAACCTCCGTAGTGTGAACTTACAGAGGTTTTTGTTTATTTCGAAAATTTTAATTTAGTGATCGCAGAAGGATTCGAACCTTCGACCCACAGCTTAGAAGGCTGTTGCTCTATCCAGCTGAGCTATGCGACCTTTTTTCGAGCTGCAAAGATAAAAAATTATCCTTTACCTAAAACAGAAATTTTATACATTCTTTATTCATAACCTTCGTTCTATTTCTCTTGTAATATTGTATTTCTCTTTTATTAATATGGTTTATCCTTAAAAATAAAATCTAATAATTAATTATCATGTATATTAAAAAACCATTACTTATGTGGATTAATTGATTGTTGATTTAGGTGTTTCTTAGTTTAATTTATTTTTATATTTGAAACTAATTAACCGATTACCTATATTTTTACAAATACTAACCTAATTATTAAATCATGAAAAAAATCATTTTTCCGCTTATGGCGTTAATGCTGGTGTTCCTATTCTCATGCAATACGCAAAAGGAAGAGTTGAACATCGACTACGAAAAATACACGCTAAGTAATGGCCTGGATGTTATTTTGCATGTTGATAGATCAGATCCGATTGTAGCCTTTGCCGTTCAGTATCATGTGGGTTCAAACCGAGAAGAAACAGGTAGAACCGGATTTGCTCACCTCTTCGAACACATGATGTTTCAAAAATCTGAAAATGTTGGTGAAGATCAATTTTTTAAACTCATTCAGAGTGCAGGTGGTACCTTAAATGGAGGTACTGGTAATGATGCAACAACTTATTTCGAGGTTGTTCCAAAAAACGCACTTGAAATGGTGTTATGGATGGAATCGGATCGTATGGGATATATGATCAATACGGTTACGCAAAAGGCATTTAACATTCAACAAAATGTGGTGCAAAATGAAAAGCGACAATCTGTTGATAATGCGCCTTATGGGCATACAAGCTGGGTAATTGCTAAAAACTTATACCCTGAAGGTCATCCATACAACTGGACTGTAATTGGTGAGATGGAAGATTTATTTAATGCAACCGTAGATGATGTGAAGGCGTTCCACGCAAAATTCTATGTAACTAATAACTCAACCATTGTCATTGCCGGCGATTTTGATGTCGACGAAACGAAAATAATGATAGAAAAATACTTTGGTGAAATCCCTGCAGGGAATCAAGTTAGCGATCCGGAACCTCAGCCGGTTAAGTTGACTCAAACCAAGAAAGTATTTCATGAAGATAATTTTGCCAGAGCCTCTCAATTGAGAATGATTTGGCCAACAGTGGAAGAATATCACCCCGACTCTTATGCACTTTCATATCTTGGAAGTTTGCTGTCTCAGGGAAAAAAAGCACCATTTTATAATGTTTTGGAGAAAGAAAAGAAATTTACTTCTCGACAAAGTGCTTATAATGGTGCACAAGAGATTGCCGGTTCATTTAATATTACCATTACTGCAAATCGAGGTGTGAGTTTAAAAGATGTGGAAGAAGGCGTTTTTGAGGCTTTTGATCGCTTCGAAAAAGATGGTTTTACAGTTGATGATGTTGAGAGAATAAAAGCCAGCCTTGAAACTGGTTTTTACAATAGTATCGGAAGCATACTAGGTAAATCTTTTCAATTAGCAACGTATAATGAATACACTGGTGATCCATCCTTTTATAAAAAGGATATTGAAATGCTAAAGTCAGTTACTAAGGAAGATATTTTAAGGGTTTATGAAACCTATATTAAAGGTAAGCCATATTTAGCCACAAGCTTTGTTCCTAAAGGGCAAATTGATATGGTTGCTGAAGGCTCAGTTAAGGCCGATGTTGTAGAAGAAAATATTTTAACTGCAACAGAGGTTGAAATTACTGATGATGCTGAAGAAGAAATCGTAAAGTCAGAAACTGCATTCGATCGGTCTGTTCAACCTCCATTTGGTCCTGATCCTCTTTTAAATTTACCGAAAGTATGGAAGTCTGAGTTAAGTAATAGTTTAAAAGTTTATGGGATTGAACAAAATGAACTTCCATTGGTTCAATTTAATATTGTTTTAAAAGGCGGCCATTATCTTGATAAACTCGAAAAGGCAGGTACAGCATCGTTAATGTCGAATTTAATGATGGAAGGTACTAAAAATAAAACGCCTCTTGAACTCGAAGAAGCCATTGATAAACTCGGTGCAAGTATTCGGATTTATGCCACTAATTCAGATATTGTAATCAGTGCAAATACCTTGGTTAGAAATTACGCCGATGTTTTAGCCTTAGTTGAAGAAATATTACTTGAACCACGATGGGATGAAGAAGAATTTGCATTGGCTAAAACTGCGGTGATAAACGGATTGATGCGTCAGAAAGCGAGTCCAAATTCATTGGCAAGAGAAACATTTAATGAGTTGATTTATGGTAAGGATCATATCTTTTCAACCAATACTCAGGGAACTGAAGAAACAGTTGCAGGTATTACCATCGATGATTTGAAGGATTATTATAAGGCCAATGTTTCGCCAAGCGTTGCTTTTTTCAATATTGCCGGAAAAATTGACCAAGCAAAAGTTACTGAATCGTTGAATGGTTTAGCTGAAAACTGGTTGGCTAAAGAGGTTGAATTCCCAACTTATAGTTTACCTGAAGCTCCAGCTGAATCAAAAATTTATTTCGTGGATGTTCCTGGTGCAAAGCAATCAGTAATTAATATTGGAAATCTTGCACTTGCAAGAACTGATAATGACTTTTATCCCGCCTACGTTATGAATTATAAACTAGGAGGATCGTTTAATAGTCATGTTAATTCTGTTTTACGTGAGGAAAAAGGGTTTACTTATGGAGCACGAAGTGGTTTTAGTGGAACATTTATCCCCGGAGCTTTCATGGCATCGTCTAGTGTACGTTCAACTGCAACATTTGAATCGGTGCAAATCTTTAAGGATTTAATGGAAAAATATCGTGACGGTATTAACATGGAAGAACTTCAGTTTACAAAAGATGCATTAATTAAAGGTAATGCAAGAGCTTTTGAAACGCTTAGAGCTTTAAACGGGATGCTCCAAGATATTGGAACTTATGGTTTACCAAATGATTATATTCGCAATGAGGAAAGCATTGTAAAAAATATGACCCTTGAGGATCATCAAAAACTTGCAAGCAAGTACATTAATCCAAATCAGATGTATTATGTAATAGCTGGAGATGCTAAAACGCAGCTGGATCAACTTTCAAAAATAGGGTTTGGAGATCCAATAATAGTTAAATAACATTGAAAGGAAGATAAAAAGGAAGATAGGATAAGCTTATTTTCCTTTTTATTTTTTTATTTCAATCTGGTGCTTTCCGTAATACCTTTGCCCTTCTTTCGAAATCCCACTTATAATTATTTCATATTCTGAGCAATGATCAGATGCATAAAAGGATATTCTTTTATGATTTTTTAATTTGAGATTTGGATTCCAGTATAATAAATTCCTAAAATCTGCCTTTCTGTTTTCAAGGATCTCTTTGTTATCGTAGGTTGGAGAAGAAAATTCATAAGTTTCGGAAATGGTTGAATATTCAAAAAATACTGATTCTGCCGGCATTTTCATAGCTCCAAAATCATCAGTTTTTGTTGTAATTAAAATTACTCCATCAAATTGTGAGTTTCCTAAAACGTATGGTGTGGTATAAATGTCAATCTTCTGAATTTTGGAAGGATTAATTTTCATTAATTCATCAACATTAAAAATGGTTATGTAATCAACCATAATTAAAGGTTCCTTTTGAGCAATCCTCCTCAGTGGATCTGTGACAGATAATCTAAATTTACCTTCATCAAGTTTCACTTTAACACTCGGGATTAATTCACGAAAAACAACCTCAAGAGATTTACTTTCAACATAATCATCAAGATTTATGCTGAATTCCGGATTAGCAAAACTATAAGGTAGCTTTATTGAAGGTATCTGATTAGTACCGGTTTCAGTTTTAAAAACTTTTGAAGCTTGTGTATTAATAAAAAGTTCTTCAATAAAAGGTATTTGTTCATTCTTGATACTAAAAGGATATGTGTTTAATGACGGATATTCTCTTGCAAAATCGTTATTTATAAGTAATTCTAAGTTTGCACTTTCATCAGTTTTGTCATTAATACTAATAAACACATTTTGAGTTTCAGTTAAATTATTTAATGAAAAAATAAAAAAGCCATTCTGATCCGTTTTATATGTGTGAACTTGTGGGTTATCCTTAAACACCGATGCATAAACCTCGGTGTTCGCTACTGCCTCTTGAGTTGTTTTGTCCCGAACATAACCACTTACTGAGACATCTCTAATTTCAGGAATCCACTTAAAATCATATCCAATCCTATTTAATTCAGACTTGAGATCAGAATTAATTGCAATTTCACTATTGTTTGATATGAGTAGTGTTTCAAGTTGCGGCATTACACTAAGATTTTTATAGGGATATAAATTAACATATGAATCTAATAAAATTGGGTTTTGGATTAAATATTCGGGAATACCTATATTTCCATAAAGCGAGGTTCCTTTTTTAACAACTTTTAATATTAAATCAAGTTGATCAGTATTGTTTGTTGGGGCTGAAATATCAAGCTCAATTTTCGCCCTGGGCTCGTATAATTCTTTATTAGGAACAATAGTGATTTTTTGTGGCGCATCCGGAAATTTATAATAGCTATGTATATTTATGATTTTATTTACATCATCACGAAGAACAAAATAGTTAAACCCTTCATTCAGTTTCGAATTAGAAATTAATACATTATTCTCAACTTCATTTAAACTAATTTCCTTACTCATTATTTTATTTAGATGCTTTGTGAAGAGTTCAAGCTTAGCTTTTTTAATGCTGGTTTGCAAGTTGATTATTTTTAATACCAATTGATCGTTATGTTGAGTTTCTGAATTTTGCATAAAAATCCCTTCCGATATTAATGGTGGCATTTCAACTTCAATAGTATCTGTGTTAATTATTGTGTGCAGTGTATATGTATTACTGGCTAATGGTATAAATTCAATTAATCCAAAGCCATCATTAATTTCACCTCTGAATACCTCAATATTTTTGTTGCTTTTAATCCAGATTTCGGAGGGTTTTTGCCTATGTCCAAATCCAAGATTGATAGCAAGTTTATTTTTAATTTCTGTTACCAAATATCCAAACTCAGATTGTATTTTAATTTTAGAAGATGATTCATTTTGTTCTGGTATGTTTAAAGAAGGATTTATGATTGTGATAGGCTTAGTTGCAAAGAATTCAGGATTACCATTACGTTGATACTGGGTATAAGCTCTGATCAGATAATTCCCTGAATTTAGTTCTCCTGGGATTTGAAACATACCGGATACACTTTGATTTTTAATTTTGAATTTTTTACGGACGTACGATTGTTTTGATAGATCAAACAGTTCAATATACAATACATTGCTTAATTGTTTACCAGGCGAATTTGTGGAAACATGTGCATGAGCCTTAAACCATATGTTTTCTCCATTAAGATATAATTCCCGATCTGTTTCAAGAATAATGCTTTCAGTTAAATTATCCGTTAACTGATTGATGCTAGTTTGAGAAAATATAACTGAAGTGTATAAAAGTGATACGAGCAATATTAATAGAATTTTCTTCATGAAATTATTTAATTTGGACATCATGTGTAATTATTAAGGACTCATCATCCCAATAAACAGGTTTAACAGGTATTCCGCCTTTAAGTGTGCAATTAACACATTCTTGATCAACGATCATTGGCATTGGTTCCTCACTATCTGGATCAGATGCCATAATAAATGGCCAACTAGATGATTGCATATTTCTAACTCTTTCTATCACATTGAATCTGTTTTCAGGAGTTAAATCTCTACAATTACCATAATCAATGGGTAAATTATACCCCATTGGTCTCTTCAACAATACGGGTTGACTTAACGAAATACCCGCAGTTATAAAATAGCCCAGTACCGGTTCATCAGGATTGTTAATGTTACGTAAGTTACCTAGAATTTGAAATGGCTGTGTGGTGTATAAGGAGCTTTCGATATTGTTTTGTTGTTCAAGACTATTTAAAAATGCGTAGGCATTCTCCGATATGTTATATTGCTTTACTTGCAAAGCATACTTAAACCTGAACTTAACACTGTTGGGAGTGAAGTTGATTGGTAAATGGGTAATTTTAGGTGATGTCAGATTTTTTGTTGTATATGTATAGCGTTCTCCAATTAGATTTGTTTGCCAGCAATCTTTTAAACTATCGGAATTAATATAAAATCTTTCAAAACCACTTTTGCCATTACTATTTTCACCCCAATAAATTGAGTGGATCAGATATAATACCTGATGACGATAAGTTTCTGAAACTTCCCAATAATAATAATTGATCGGCTCTTCAGCAGTTTCTGTTGTTAGATAAAATTGAAAACCATATTCATCAACATCTTTGTTTGCATTCGTTCGTCTTTCCCAATCAGCCTGTATGGATTCTATTCCTATTGGTTTTTTTAACTCCTCAAATTCAGATTCATATGTCTTGCCATTTGTTTCAATTAATATTCTGTACTTTCTACCAATTGTTCCCTGCATTCCATTTGGATTGGTTTGGTAAACACCAGGTTCAATCTCCTCTAATAATTCCAAATTACCGACATCGTCAAGTATGGTAATCTTGGCATTTTTTATGGGAATAAATTCACTTGCTTCAATAGAAGTAGATGCAGATAAATTAATAATGTAAGGTCCCGGTTCATTAGTTATTTTTCCATCAATAACTAACAATTGTTCAAAATCAGAATTTAATTTGGGCAAATACTTTTCTGTGCACGAAAAAAGTATCGTGGCTAAAAAAATCAGAATTGCTGAATTTATACTAAAAATGTTTCGAGTTTTAATTTGCATAATTTCCTAATTTGAAATTATAAGTAACAGAAAATATTGGGCTACCAAAAATTGATAATTTATAACTATTAATTCTAGCTTCTTCATATCTAAAATAAACGGAATACGCATTCTTTCTGCCTGTTAAATTGTAAACAGAAATAGTCCATGAGCCGTGAGCAAGCTTCTCCTTTTTTAAATTCCCTTCAATCGAAACCGAAAGGTCTATTCTAAAATAGTCGGGAATCCTATATTCATTACGTTCTGAATAATGCAAAGTTTTTATCCCATTTTGATAATATATGGCTGTGGGATATGTAATAGGTCTTCCAGTGGAGTAAACCACATTTCCTGAAACACTTAACCGACGCTTAAAACGATAGTTTGCAACAAGGTTTAATGCATGTGGTTTATCATAATTAGATGGGTAAGGATTTCCAAAATTAATTTGGTTTTCTGGATATTCACTATCAACTTTAACAGTTGCCTTTGAATATGTATAATTTAACCAACCATTTAATTTTCCTGAATTTTTCCTCATCATGAACTCAAACCCATAAGCATCGAGATTACCTTGTAGAGTATTTTGTTCAGAAAACTCATTCATGATTAAATTCGCACCATCTTTTATTTCCACTAAGTTTTTGGCAGTTTTATAATAGCCTTCTATCGACAACTCATAGGGCTTACCCCTTACATAAGTGTTTAAAAATAAACCTGCTGCATATTGATCTCCAATGATGGGTTTGGTATTATAATCAGTTAGTTTCCATTTATAGTCAGGAGAAATTGCGATGCTGTTAGAAAGCATGTAAATGAACTGGTGTTGGCGATTGTATGATAGTTTAAGAGAAAAATCATCGGTAAATAAATAATTACCGGCAATCCTATAGTCGAGACCTGTATATGATTTAACTATTTCATTTTTATTAAAGTGAAGTTCCTGCAGTTGGTTCACTTTATTCTTTGGCAACCCATCTATATATGTATTAACGTCCTGTGGCCCCAAATAAGTGTACAAATTATATCTTAAACCAGTATTAATAGAAAATTTAGGTGTAACTTTCCATTCGTCACTTATAAATAGGGCTGATTCTAATCCTTTCTCTTTACCTAAATCCTTTGTATCTATTAAACTTTCTAAACTAAGGGGTTCATATTTTCCACGATAAACCTTATATAGAATTGAATTAAAACCAAAACTAATAAGATGTTTGTCTATTGAATTGATCCCGAAATTCGATTTAATTTCGCTGTGCTCTAGTTTATTTGAATGGAGGTAAGAAGCAATGGCTAACTCATTACTTTCTTCGGCAAAATTATATATACTATGAACCAGGCTAAGGTCATGGCTATTTACTTCATTAAAAATATGTTTCCAATGTAAAGAAGCCCCAATATTTTCATATTCGTAATTTGTTCGATTAGCTAGATTCATATTATCGTAACTGAAATATGAAAATAAATTTATTTGATCCTTCAAGCCCAGATTAAATGTGAAATTTGCTATCGCATCTCCGAATTTGGCACTACTTTCTTTAATGTCGGGGTTTTTGGCGAGTTTTAATAACCAATCTGAATAAGTTGAACGCAAACCAATTACGAAACTGCTTTTATCTTCCTGAATAGGTCCTTCAAAAAGAATCCTGCCTGTAATTGGGCTGATACCGCCACTTGCTGTATATTTTGATTTATTACCTTGTTTAGCAGTGATTTCAAAAATTGAAGATAAACGTCCCCCATATTTAACAGGTATATTGCTTTTATATAACGCAAACTCATCAATGGCATCAGAATTAAATGATGAAAAGAAACCTGATAAATGTGAAGTATTATATACAGGTAAATGATTTATATAAAATAAATTTTGGTCTGTTGGACTTCCTCTCACGTTAAATCCGGAAGATCCTTCACCAACGGTCTGTATTCCGGGAAGTAATAATGCTACCTTGATGATGTCTTTTTCTCCCATAACTAATGGAATTTCTTTAACACTCTTAGCCGTAATTTTTTCAATTCCCATTTCAGTTCCTTTTACCCTGTCGTATTTTTTTGCACTAACAACAGCTTCTTCGAGTAAAATAGCCTGATCATCTAGATAAATATCGAAGGAACCATCAGATAGAACGGTAAGTTCAATCCTCTCTTCCTTTTTACCCAGATTACTTATAACAAGATTGTGTTTTCCTTTGTTTAAGTGAATATTGAATCTGCCATCGGCATTAGTTGCAACTCCTTTACTCATGTCCGCTAATGCAACTGTTGCACCAGCTATGGTTTCATTTGTTATTGCATCTCGAACAAATCCAGTAATTGTGGCTTGGTTAATGTTTAGACCTCTTTTTTTTGTACCTACAATTACTTCCTTCGAAATAAACTCTAAATTAGTTTGAATAAATTCATTATTTTCAATTATACGCTCTGATTCAGGTTCAAGCTTTGGAATTTTATGATATGAATCAAAGAAGGTACTTATTACTTTTGTGGTGATCAACTCCTTTGAGATGAAAATGTTTTTATTTCGATCAATTGAGATTTGGAAACCTAGGGTTGCGAAATGATTCTTTAATAAATCAACCATTGTGATACTTTCAGGATCAAATTTAATTTGAACCTTAGGAAGTTTTTCTATATTATAAAAAAACCGAACATTTAGTTCAAGCTCTGCTTTGCTCACAAAACTTTGCCAACTTAAATTCTTAAATTCTTTATTTAAAATAATCTGTTCCTCTTGCGCATATCCTGAAATGTTGAGAATAAGAAATAATAAAAATGTTATGTTAAACTTTTTATTCCTCGAAGGCTTGTTCAGTAAGATCATCACAGTATTTAAATAGGTTATATAATTCAGAAATTTCTGCCTTCTTAAGCCTAATTTTCTGTTGCCTCATGTATCTTGTTATTTGTTTCTTTTTGGCACTGAAGTGTGTTAATAAAGATTTTTTACCAGATATTCTGAACATTTCTTTATCCTTAAGCAAGAATATTATTTTTTCAGGTTCTTCATAGTAACCATCAGGGGTTTCATTAGTTATTATTCTTTTATGGGTAGAAACGTGCTTAATTAAACCTTTAATATTACCATTATAAGCTTGTTCATAAATTTCATTTAATTTGTTTTTAGTAAATGGTGCAATATTAATAAAGAAATGAGTCTCAATTATCACTGAATCAATAAAATGATTTTCAATGATGATGTTTTTGGCACTTCCATCCGGCATATAAATTTTAGTTACCATTTGGTTAGTCGCAATATTGTATAAAATATCTTGATCGCTATACTGCCTTCCTTTAATGTAGAATATGCCATTTTTCCAAAGATTATCACTTAAGAAATAAGGAGATCCTTTAGCTCTAATATGCATTGGCCTATATAGGCTTCCATTTACCAATAAATCATCTAGTTGATATTTGGTTTCAACAAAAGCCATAAGTTGCTTTAGTTGAACTTTATTCTCAGAACTTGTTTGTGAATATGATTTTAAAGGAAATAAAAGCAGGGAAAATATTAGGAAAATAATACCTGTAAGAGTCTTCTGTAAGGAATTCATTATTTTATTTTCAAGAAAACGCTATTATAAAACTATTAAAAATATCTCTTTAAAAGTAGGAATAAAAACCCAAATAACTAATCATTATTTATAACGAATGACAAAAAATGAAGTACCATTTCTAAAATTATTCAAAGTATTGATAATTATGTGTTAATATATTGATTATTAAATGTATATGGTGGTGGGGCGCAAATAAATAAATATTACAGCTTTATTGTGGTTAATAAAACTGTAATATTTATGATATTGATTATGAAATGGAACTATAAATGGAATAAGCAATTAAGCCCAGGCAAAAGAGATCTGGGGAGGTTTATTTAATGCTCTCGATTGTGGTTTCTGACACATCAACTATTTTTTCCATTAATCCTAAAAGTGTGGTGTACAATTTGTCCCTACGATCGCGGTAAAGCCCTAATCTCAATGAATCCTCTTCAGCAAGAAGGTTTTTCCTTTCAAGTTCACTGGCAACTCTGGCAAGGATGTAAAAATTTAATACCTCAGCTTGCTCATCACTTAGCTCATTATAGAGTTCTTTCACAGCATCCAATCCCATTTTTTCGTAATAAACTCCACTCGCTGTTTTCACTATTTCAAGCAATAATTCTTCGGCCGAACTAAATAATGTTCTTTGTACTTTTTTGTTAATTAACTTTCGAAGCGAATTGCTTTTTGTTTTAATTTCTTTACTCACCTGATCAATGTCTAACTCTTGATTTATAAATAACTTAGGTTCAGATTTTTCAGTTAAATGAGCAAAAATTAATGTGTTGCTTAATAGGATAATAGTAAGAAGAATAACTTTTTTCATGGTTTAGTTTTTGGTTAGCACGTAAAAATAATTTTAAAATTGAAATAATCAAAAAAAATGTAATATTTATTGATAACTTATAGCGTCTGATACAAAAATTTATAACATTCGTAGCTAAATTTAAAAGATTTATATATTATTCGTACACTAAATATCACCCCCGAATATAAATACTTAGATTTGATTAGATAATTCCTAATTGTATTATTCTTTACATTCAACTTAATTTAAAAACGCTTAATATGAAAATTAAAAACCTTACATGCTTTATTGCTCTCTTATTGTTTATTCCATTTTACTTGTTTGCTCAGACCGAGCAGGTGAATTTGGATATGGTTTATAAAATCAAAAATGAGGGGAAAGCCAATTCAAAAATTGAAGATTTATCGTTTTGGATGACTGATTTCGTTGGTCCAAGACTTACCGCCTCACAAGCAAAACTTAAGGCTAATGAGTGGGTTAAAAGTAAAATGTTAGATTTTGGACTTGAAAATGTAATTATTGAAAATATTCGTGATTTTGATAGAGGAGGATGGGATAACAAGCGAACTTATATTGCGATGTCGTCACCATACTACGCTAATTTTTCGGCTACACCTTTAGGTTGGACAGGCAGTACAAATGGAGAAATAAGTGGCGAAGCCGTACTTCTTGATATCAAAAGCGAAAAAGATTTTGAAAAATTCCAGGGAAACCTTAAAGGTAAAATTGTTGTCATACCGTCATTATCTTCCTATGAAGTAGATTTTGAACCTTTGGCAACCAGATATACGGAGGAGGATCTACTTAAAATTCAAGAAGAAAGTATAAGTTCTCGTAGAAGAAGAGGGAATTTTAATTACGAGGATTACCTCAAAATGAGGCAATTTCGCCAAAAGATTTCTCAATTTTTGAAAGATGAAGGAGCAGCTGTAATTTTAAATGGCTCGGGTGAGTTTAATGTTCCTCGATCTAGTGGAGCCAATTATAAAAGTGGTGATCCTGAACCAATTCCTGAGGTAAATTTGCCTATAGAGGCGCATGGTCGCATCATCAGATTATTGGAACATAAGGTTGAAGTAAAATTGGAAGTTGATATTCAAAATGAATTCACAAAAAGTCCACAAGTGACTAATGTGATGGGCGAAATTAAAGGAATTGATCCACAGCTGAAAGATGAAATTGTGTTGATAGGTGGCCATTTAGATTCGTGGCACGGAGGTACAGGAGCAGCTGATAATGCATCAGGCTGTATTGTGATGATGGAAGCCATGCGAATTTTAAAAGCTCTTGATGTTAAACCCCGACGAACCATTAGAATTGCCTTGTGGGGAGGAGAGGAGCAAGGCTTACATGGATCGAGAGGTTATGTAGAAAAGTATATCCGAGATCCTAAAAATAATAAACTAAAGTCGGGATTTGAAAAATTTACTGCTTATTTTAATATGGATAATGGTACAGGTAAATTCAGAGGAATTTATTTACAAGAAAATGAAATGGTTCGCCCAATTTTTGAAGAATGGATGAAGCCTTTTAATTCAATGGGCATGAAAACCATTGCCATTAAAAATACTGGAGGAACAGATCATCAGTCATTCGATCCTTTAGGCCTACCGGCTTTTCAGTTTATTCAGGATGAAATTGAATATGGTAGAGGTTACCATACAATAATGGATACTTACGAAAGATTGCTTATGGACGATTTAAAGCATAATGCCATCGTTATTGCATCTTTTGTTTATAATGCCGCAATGCGAGATCAACAATTACCACGAAAACCTTATACTGAACCAATACCAAGAGAACAAAGATAAGAATCCAATTTAATTAAAAGGAAAAACGCTGCCTTTCTCAAGGGCAGCGTTTTTCCTTTTAATTAACCAAAAATTACACTAGAAAGGTTGCTGGTAAATATTGCTATTATTTCTATAACCAGCTTTATCTTTATACCAATCAGAGAAACTTGTACCTCCTGAACTTGCCCACTCAACAAATTTTAGATGTGACCACATGATATCTTTTTTCTCACTTGGATAAGCAAAATTTTCATAGATATGAATTGCCCATGGTAAATTGTTCTCTGTTTTATAATAAATTCCTGCTGAAGGAGTAGTATTATCAGCGAAAGTTTTAAAATGACTTATATCTGCTAAATCTGTTGGTGGATAGTCAGGTAAGTGAACTTCCATACTTCTGTCTAGATTAACGATTAAGAAAGGATTGAAATTTGAAATATCTAAATCATTATAACTGTACTTATTAGCAGGAAAATCAATGACAATGTGAATGGTATCCGGTGTTACGTATGGAGCTGAAGGTTCAGTATTAACGCCGGTTCCAATGCCGGGATGAGCCATCTGATTGAATGCATTATCATAAACAATGATTGTTGGTTTTGTTTGCCTGCTTTCAGTCCCATTTCCACTTAATCTTATGAAATTCTCTGTCAGGCTATATCCACTCACGTTTAAATCATTTGCTGAGATATTATCAGATAATTGGAACCCAAATCCATTTTCTAAAGTAGCACCAAAAGCTTTGATAATAAATGTACCTTTTACCCGATCGACTTTATTATTCGTATTTGTAATAATTTCAAATTGGTAGTCAAGTACTAAGTCATTGAAATCATAATCACCCTTACCAGGCCATAAATCTTCAAACGCAAGCGTTCCATAACCGGAAGCAGGAAAATGATTTACGATATCATCATCATCTTCTACACTTATTGTTATGGACGATGAATTATTTTCTGAATCAGGATCAGGAGTACTACTTGAAACTAAAGCCGTATTTGAAATATTTCCGGAAGCATCAGATTTTACAGAAACACTCAAACTTAATGTTTTTGTAGCGCCATTTGCCAAATTACCGACAGTCCAATCGGGTGCATCCCATGTTCCAACTGAAGGGTTAACATCATTTAAGTTTAATGAAGTAGGTAATATATCTTGAACTTTAACAGCAGCTGCTGCATCAGGTCCATTGTTTTTAACGGTAATTACGTAAATGAATGATTCTCCAGGATTCACAGGATTTTTTGAAGCAGTTTTCGTCACTTCTAAATCAGCACTAAGTTCCACAACTTCAATGGGAACTACTTTTGTTGCTGTATTGTTTTCCGTATTTGGATCAGCTGTTGTACTGGTAACAGTTGCAGTGTTAACTATACTTCCCGAAGCTGCATCTTTAACCTTTACCGTTATGCTTAAGGTTTTAGTAACTCCATTTGCCAAGGTTCCGACTGTCCAATTAGGTGCAGTCCATGATCCAACAGATGGTGTAGCTTCAACAAAATCTAAAGAAGTTGGTAAAATATCCTGAACATTAACATTTTGGGCTGGACTTGGGCCATTATTTTTCAGCGTTATGGTATAATTAAAAGTTTCTCCTGGTTCAACCGGATTTTTAGAGGCTGTTTTACTAATTTCTAAATCTGCACTGTTTTGACTAACGCCAATGCTTTTAACCGAAGTATTATTTTGATAATTTGATTCAACGGTGGTCGTTGAAACAGTAGCTGTATTTACAATATTTCCGGCTGCACTTGATTTAGCTGTAACCGTTAAAGTTAGGGTTTTGGTAACTCCGCTTTCGAGTGTTCCAATTGTCCAAAATGGTGCATTCCAAGTTCCAACTGATGGGTTTGCTTC
The DNA here is from genome assembly GCA_963674935.2 of Bacteroidales bacterium. Lineage (GTDB taxonomy): Bacteria > Bacteroidota > Bacteroidia > Bacteroidales. Next base: position 74,231 of record CAXXWZ010000002.1, on the reverse strand, counting down.
TACAAAAGTTAAAGATGAAGGTAGCTCATCCCGAACCTTAACTTCTTGTGCAGCATCTGCACCTTTGTTTTCAACAGTTATTGTATAATTAAATGTTTCACCAGGTGTAATTGTCTCTTTTGAGGCCGTCTTAACAACTTCAACATCTGCTCGTAACGGATTAACTTGAACTGTTTTGTTGGAAGTATTATTTTGATAATTAGATTCTACCGTTGTTGTTGAAACAGTAGCTGTATTTACAATATTTCCAGCGGCACTTGATTTAGCTGTAACTGTTAAAGTTATGGTTTTAGTAGCACCGCTTGCTAGTGTTCCAATAGTCCAAAAAGGAGCATTCCATGTTCCAACCGATGGGTTTGCTTCCACAAAAGTTAAAGATGAAGGTAATTCATCACGAACTTTAACTTCTTGGGCAGCGTCAGGACCTTTATTTTCAATAGCTATTGTATAGTTAAATGTTTCACCTGGCTTAATCGCTTCTTTTGAAGCTGTTTTAATAACTTCAACGTCTGCTCTTAGAGGGTTAACTTGAACTGTTTTATTGGAAGTATTATTCTGATAATTGGATTCAAGTGTAGTAGTTGAAACTGTCGCTGTATTTACAATATTTCCGGCAGCACTTGATTTAGCTGTAACAGATAAAGTAAGGGTTTTAGTAACTCCACTTTCCAGTGTTCCTATTGTCCAGAATGGAGTATTCCATGTTCCAACTGATGGGTCAGCTTCCACAAAAGTTAAAGATGAAGGTAATTCATCACGAACTTTAACAGTCTCAGCTGCGCCCGGCCCATTGTTTTTAACGGTAATAGTATACGTGAAGGTTTCTCCAGGTTTTATTTCCTCTTTGGATGCAGCTTTAGTTATTTCAATATCTGCTTTTAGTTGAACAACCTCAACGGTGATGTTTGCTAAATCGCAAGCATCTGTATCATCTTTCATGCAAATTTTATAGGTTAGATAATAAGTACCAACCGGAGTTCCCTGATCAACTGTTACTTTTCCAGTTGAAGTATTTAGTTTTATCCCAGAATGGGAAGCGCCTGAGATAAGAGAAATATATACATCTGAAGGAACAATCGCTGATCCATCAAATAAATCATTTGTTAAAACATTTGTAACTGAAACTCCTCCCGTTATGGTGTTCACAGGAACCCCAATATCATCAATTGCAACAGGTAGTGGGTTTGTTACAACTACAGGCTCATCAAATGGTCCGTCATCATCTGGAGCACCAAACTGTACTGAGAAATATCTTTCGGTAACCTTTTGATTTGTTATACCCAGTACAAAAGTAATTTTGTTATTCGCATTTGCATAATTAGCAATGAAAGATGCTGTGTTATCAAAGGTAACGTCGCTTAAACTTCCGGCTCTGCCCTTAAATCGGGTGGTGCCTGAATTGGCATCTGAGGTAACTGTTAATAATGATTGTCGATCAACCTGGTAACTGGTATAACCTCCAATTTCTACAAATTCACGATAAGTCTCTTTGCCACGACTATCATCACCTCCATCAATATCAACACTTGTTAACCAATAATTGTATAAAAATACCGGTTGATCATTTGCTTCATTAAAAAATTCAAGTTGGTATTTAATATACCCATCCTTATTATTTTTTGTTGAACCAATCCGTGGTTGAAACCGATTTTTATCTCCGGTTTGACTGTCATCATCAAAATTTCGAATTGTAGCATAGTTTACTTCAAGTATGGTAAGATGTGCATAAACATTTACTCCGTTTACATTTATTACATCGTCATATTTATGCACGGAACCTTGTTCTGTTCCACTATTACCTGTATTGGTTATTATCGTTTTTTTCGCATTGGTAAAACTCATAGGATTATATTGTACATCAAGCACAAACGACTGAGCTGAAGCCATTGTAGTTATTAGCAGAACGATAAGTCCTGTTAGTAATACTCTGTAAATATTTGAAAACCTATTTTTATTCATTGTTGTCATCTTTAGGTTGTGTGTTCTTTTTATCTTAAATTCTTTATATCCTAGTTGAACGAGTATGAGACATTGCCTGCATTAATACTAACCGATTCACTTCGGTTATTCATTTTTAGTTGAACTGTAGATTCGTAAGTTGGAACAGTTAGCTTCATAGTATAAGATTGATTGCTGGCTAAGTAAGCCTTCTGATAAATTACTCCTGTTGAAGAGCTGGCTTCAACTAGTCCGTTCTCCGAACCGGTTAGGGTAATTTGAACATCTTTAACCGTTTTCCAATCAAAATTATCAGGAGCCTGCAATTCTCCTAATTCTGTAATTTCATTTTCAATTGTTGGTGTATTATTTTCAGCATCAGCAACAATATCATCCCAATTTTTTGAACATGAGGATAAAATTATTATGGTCACGAATGCAGCTGTTATGAGAGTAAATCTTTTCATGTTATAATTTTTGTTTTTTTCTCTAGTTTCACTTCTCTAGTTTTGTTATAGTTCAAAATGTAGTGAAGGCATTATTATATCAAAGAGATATACTCATGAAATGTGCCAACACGTTATGTGTTAGTATTACAGTTACTTATGAATGGTTGGAATTTAAAAAACGTCCTATAAATGAGATTATATTCCCATGATGGGAAAGGTGGTTTCTGAGCTGCTTTAATACGATAAGAGGAAGAGGATAAAATTTTTATTTGAAGTAGAAGCCTAATCTACAGATTGCAAACAAGTGAATAAGTATAATTGACAGATTGGAGTTTAGTTTTTAATACAGCGTACTGGTAATCCGCTTAAAACAGGATTGCTTAAAATAACTGTTGCTGTATCTGCATGTTGGAGCAAAATACTCCAGGAAAAAGAAGTATTTCCGGAAGAAGACCATAAATAGGTTAGTTCATCAATGCTTTGAAAATAATTGGTACTCTGAGAATTGTAAAACCCGCTTGGCAAAGCATTGAATTCACTAATTTCATCAGAAATAATATTTGGATATTTCCAATGGCTTGTTCCTGCTTCTTTAAGCTTTCCTCCGGCCTGTTCAATTCCTCCCAAAAAATTAATTAGAATTTGCCAATCAGTTACTGTAGGAACGTGCCAACCTTCCGGGCAAATCCCTTTGCTGCCCTCTTGGAAATTGTAATTCATAAGCTCTTCCCAACTGTAAAGTGCACCGTAAATTGTACAAAGTGCAGTATCGTTATTATAACAATATTTTTCAATTTGGTTGTTATCGCTGGCGATTGATCCAGCTTGGATCATGTTACCAATATTCAGGTTTTTATCCATCCAAATTTGAGAGCCAAGTGTCAGGGTTTTGTATTGGATAATTTCTTCATCAACGATAGTGTCGTTATTCGCTTTTATCTTCTTTTCTATATTCAAAATATCAAAATCACATGATGAAGTCGTAGCGATTAAAAAAATTAAAAAATAGGGGATAAACCTCTGGTATTTCATGACTGTAATAGAAATTATCTTAGATGCTAAGATAACACTTTATGCGGTTTGCAAAGATGCTTTTGTTTACAGAATGTTTAGATGAGTATAAAACCTGCGATAATATATAAAATTGTCGATATTCCGGCAGTGAGCAGTGCATAAGGAAGCTGTGTTTTAACATGGTCGATATGATCAGATGCTGATGCCATTGAAGCCAGAATGGTCGTGTCGGAAATAGGGGAACAGTGATCACCCATAATGGCACCAGAAACAACAGCCCCGACAGTAATCGGCATGCCCACCTCCATGGCTACACTCATTTGTATGGCGATCGGAATCAGGATGGCAAAGGTACCCCAACTTGTTCCGGTTGAAAATGAAATAATACTCCCAAGTATAAAGATAATGGCAGGACCAAAAGCACTATGAACCCTGTTTTCAACAAGGCTGGCTAAATATTCTCCCGTCCCAAGCTCAGAAATTGATTGCCCAATGGCAAAGGCAAAAATTAAGATGGATGCTACAGGAACCATTCCTCCAACACCTTTATACGTTAAAGTCATGAATTCGGAAATACTAAATATTTTTTGCCATAAATAGATTACAGCGGAGACAACCAAAGATGTTAAAACAGCCCATAGTACTGATGTTGAACCATCTCCGGCCATGAGGTTCCCTTTACCTGTGATGATAAGATTTATAGGCATCATCACAATTAAAGTGAGCACAGGAATAAGCATGTTTAGCATGTTGGGTTTCACCCCAGTTTTCATTTTTACATCAGTGGTATCTTCAGAAGTTAGTGGTATGGCATCATCATTAATTAATTTTCCTGTTTTTAAAGTTCGGTCTTCAGCTTTTTTCATAGGACCCCAATCATTTCCTGTTTTTAAATAATAAAATACAAAGAGGATGGCTAAGATTGAATAAAATTGAAAGGGAAGGCTTCTGACCAAAATATCAACAGGATTTCCGGAAATAATTCCGGCTGTAATTTGCACGCCAATAATTCCTATCAGGGTTGCACCCCATCCATTTAGAGGAATTAATCCACAAACTGAGGCAGATGTTGAATCGCAGATGTAAGCAAGTTTCTCTCTGGATACCTTGTATTTATCTGTAACTGGTCTGGCGATAATTCCTGAAATTAGAATTGTTATTGAAGACTCAATGAAAATTAGCAAGCCTACAATGTAGGCTAGCATCATGGCAGATTTTCTGTTCTTAATGGTTTTCGTTTTTATCGTGAGAAAGTCAAGAAGGCCTTGGACTCCGCCGGATGCTTGAACCAAACTGATGATAGCTCCGATTAGAAAAGCAAAGAAAATCGTTTTTGTCACCCATACCTGAGAAAATACATTTACAACACGATTGACCGTATCCATGATTGCAAGTAAAGGGTGATAGGATGAAAGTATAAATTCAGCGGTGTAAATACCTGCAATTAAAGAAATTAAAACTTGTTTTGTTCGAATTGCAAAAAGGATAGCAATTAAAGGTGGCAAGATTGATACAATTCCATAATCCATTTTTTAAATTTAAGAAAATATATGAAAAGATTGAAGAATTGATCTGATCGAATTTTATTTCACCAAAATATAAATCAGAACGATTGTTTTTTATTTCGATCAGGTTTAAGATAAAAACTGAAACAAAAATGACTGGCATATTTATGAATTGAAATCAGGATTGATTTTAATTTTACTTTTTTTTAAAAATTGATCAGTTGAAGTCTATCTCGCTAAATAATTATTATATTTGCAGCAATGCAAGAAATAAGTTACCAATACCAAGCATCGTCAATCCTTTCTCAAAAGGATGCTTTGGTGTGTAATCTTACTTCATCTAATTTGGTTGCTTCAACCACTACTACCACAACAACTACAACCACCCCGTAAGGGGTAATCATTATCATATCAGCACCTATGGTGCATTACGTTTATTAATCAGTTTCTGATTAAGTTATCAATTTTATACATTTTAAATATTAATATAATGGAACGAATAGTACGTGCTTTTGCACCTGCAAGTATTGCTAATGTGAGTTGTGGTTTCGATGTTTTGGGAATGGCAATTTGCGATTTGGGTGACATCGTAGAAGTTTCTTCAACTTATAAAAACACCATCGAAATTATTGAAATAGTTCATGGAAAAGAACTTTCATACGATGTTGAGAAGAATAGTTGTGGGGTAGTAGCCCGCAAAATGCTGGATGAATCTAATCAAAAAAGAGGAGTCAATATCCGAATTATTAAAGGGTATGCAAGTGGGAGCGGACTTGGATCTAGTGCAGCAAGTTCTGTGGCAACTGCCATCGCCATGAATAAGTTTTTAAATTTAAATTACCCCGATACTAAATTAGTAGAATTTGCCATGGAAGGCGAATTTGCTGCTTGTGGTACAAGGCATGCCGATAATGTTGCAGCATCAATGTTTGGTGGAATTAGCTTAATTAAAGAATTAAGTCCGCTTGAAATAGTTCAATTACCCGTACCCAAAAACCTTTATGTAAGTGTTCTATTTCCTCAATTTAAGCTTGAAACTTCAATATCAAGAAATGTACTTAGTGAGGATATAAAATTAAAACTTGCATCTCAACAATGGGGCAACTTGGCATCTTTTGTTTCGGGTCTTTATCAAAACGATTATGAGTTAATCAGCCGATCAATGAAGGATGTTGTTGTAGAGAAATACCGTTCAGTATTAATTCCAACCTATCACGAAATGAAAGATGCAGCTTTAAGAAAAGGAGCTTTAGGATTTGGAATTTCAGGCTCCGGTCCTGCAGTTTTTGCACTCTCTCATGGTAAACAAATTTCTCATGAGGTAAAGAGTGCAATGGGCGAAGCTTTTCAATCAAGTGATTTGGAGTACCGAAGTTTTGTAAGCCGAATAAGAATGAAGAAAGCAGAAATAATCAAATCAAACAGTAAACATTACCATGAATTATATCAATACCAACAACAAGTCGCAAATATTTAAATTTGAAGATGCCGTTATTTGCAATAGCCAAGATGGTGGACTCATTATGCCGCAACATCTTCCCGAGTTTGGAGATTTATTTATCAAAAAATTAAATAGGAAAACCAATTTGGAAATCGCAACGGATTTAATGTTTCCGTATTTCAGTGATTTTTTAGAATGGACAACATTGGAGAAAATTATAAGCAAAACATTTAATTTTAAAATTCCTTTGGTACAGGTTGAGAAAAATGTATTTGCTTTGGAATTATTTCATGGGCCAACCATGGCTTTTAAAGATGTTGGCGCATTATTTCTATCAAATATTTTACAACAGCTAAATAAGGGTAAAGATAAGATGAGGATTGTGGTTGCTACTTCTGGTGATACGGGCAGTGCTGTTGCAAACGCATTTTCAAATGTAGCCGGATTCGAAGTTTATATTCTCTACCCAAAAAATGGTGTTAGCCATTTTCAGGAGCAACAAATTACCAACACATCATCTAATGTTCAAGCTATTGAAGTTGACGGAAGTTTTGATGACTGTCAAATGATGTTGAAATCCATTTTGCAAAACCGAATTCTCTGTAAAGAATTAAATATAACAACAGCCAATTCAATTAATGTGGGAAGACTCTTGCCTCAAATCATCTACTATTTTTTGGCCTACAAGCAGTTGATTAATAAAAGGAAAGAAGTTGTTTTTTCGGTGCCAAGTGGGAATCTAGGAAATTTAACTGCCGGGGTTATGGCAATGAAAATGGGTTTACCAATTCATCATTTTATTTCTGCCGTTAATCAAAATCGTTCTTTTTATTATTTACTTAAATATGGAACATATAAAGCAAGGGCATCTGTGAAGACTTATTCCAATGCCATGGATGTCGGTAATCCAAGTAATGTTGATCGACTATTATATTTATATAAAAATGATGTTCTGAAAATGACTGAAGAAATTCATTGCCGCACGGTAAGCGATGAACAAACAATTAATGCCATCCGCAATGTATATTCTAGCAGCGGATATCTAATGGATCCTCATACTGCTGTGGCTTACCATTCTTTAAAAAGTAAATTGAAAGCTCATCAGAATGGCATTCTCCTTTCTACGGCAAGCCCTCAGAAATTTGAGAGTGTTGTAAAAAAGGCAATCCCAGTTTTAGAACAAATAAATGGAGATGAAGTGGTAGGGTCGAAAATAAAAACAAACAAAGATCCAAAATCACTTCAGAAACTTTTGTATGAAATGGCTTGAACAATTCTAAATATTACGATAATATGGGATGGTTGCCCCATTTTTTCAGTTTGATTAGATAGGCTCGAATGATAAGATTGTGAGTTTGCAATATCCATGTTTAGCATTTCTATTTTAGTTAAAAATTGATGTTATATTTATTGCTTTTAGTTGAAAAAATGATGAAAATTATCATCCTTAAAATAATAGAAAAATTTTTCCAGAATTAAATATCAATTGAATAAAAATTCCTATTTCTGTTTTTAGAATTTTTATTTGTTGTAATGTGAAAGATAATCAGGTATTTACGAGGTAATTAATTGTTGATATTTTTTTATTTATTCCGATTTAAAATGCACTTTTATTGAATAATTTTACCCCAAAAAATTTGCAATATTGAGTATTTAAATTATGTAAATTTGTATCAAGATTTTTAGTGTTATATTAAAAAAATAAAAATAACAATCATTTAAAAAAATCATCATGAATGAGATCTCACAGATAGATTATGAACCTCCCCTTGTGGAGGATCTATCTTCAATTGAAGTTATCCTTGAAACAACAACCTCAGAAGACTTATTATTCGGTAAAACCGAAATATCACTATCCGATTTCAAAGTAATCAGCCCTGAAGCATTAAAATTTAGAGAAACATTCTTCCCTCAAGCAACCGAAAAACAATGGAATAGCTGGAGGTGGCAAATCCAAAATAGTTATTCAAATTTCAAAAAGCTTTCAGAATTATTCGATGTAAGCAATATTGATGATTTTGACTTTCTATCTAAATCAAGAAAATTGCCACTTAGGATAACCCCGTATTACGCAAGCTTATTGTATGGTAAGCCGAAAGACTACGCCTTGACAAAATCAGTTGTGCCTACAAAGCTTGAGCTTATTGTTTCCCCTGGTGAAGAAAGTGATCCCTTACATGAAGATTCAATGTGCCCGGTTGAGAATCTAATTCATCGTTATCCTGACAGAGCCTTAATGTTGTCTACAGGTTTTTGTTCTGTATATTGTCGCTACTGTACCCGCTCTCATATGGTTTCGAAGGAAAAAAAACACTTTGGAGTAAAGGCGTGGGAAAAATCTATTGATTATATCCGAAATAATCAAAATGTTAGAGATGTTATCATTTCTGGAGGAGATCCACTCACTTTACCAGATAAACATCTTGAATTTTTATTGTCTTCATTGAGGGCAATTCCTCATCTCGAGATTATCAGAATTGGATCGAAAGTTCCTGTTGTTTTGCCTCAAAGGATTACAACCAAGTTGGTGAAAATGTTGAAGAAATATCATCCCTTATACATGAGTATTCATTTTACCCATCCTGATGAAATAACACCCGAAGTTGCAGAAGCGTGTAATCGACTTGCTGATGCAGGTATTGTAATGGGAAGCCAGACAGTTTTGCTTAAAGATGTGAACGATAGTGTTGACACTATGAAGGCCTTGATGCATAAGTTATTAAAAATCAGGGTAAGACCTTATTATATTTATCAATGCGATCCAATCCCAGGATCATCTCATTTCAGAACTCCTGTTTCAAAAGGCCTCGAAATTATTAAAGGGTTAAGAGGTTTTACAAGTGGATATGCAATCCCTCATTATGTTATTGATGCTCCTGGAGGTGGTGGAAAGATCCCAATTCTTCCTGAGTATTATCAGGGTAGAGATGGCGATAATGTTATCCTGAAAAATTTTGAAGGAAAAACTTTCAAATATTACGACCCCATAAAATAATGGCCATGTTTAAAATAAGGAAGATTTCAGATGCTTATCTTCCCTCAAATGCCGCTTCTATCGAACAGGTATTTAGCATTTTGAGAATGCATTTCCCTTCAGTTAAAGAAGGAAAGGTTAATGAAATTCTTGAACAAATGAAGGATCCACTGAAGTATAAATTTGCATCCATTTTATTTGTTGCAGAGGATGGCCGATCAAATGTGAAAGGTTTTGCCATTATGTTTTTTATGCCGGATAAAAATTTCTGTTTTCTGGATTATATTGCGGTGAAACCGGGTAAAACCTCTTCAGGAGTTGGTGGAGCAATCTATGAACGTCTTCGGGAAGAAGCTCAAATGCTTAATTCAATCGGCATATTTATGGAATGCTTGCCTGATGATGAAAACCTTTGCAAAGATAAAACAGAGATCAAACTAAATAAATCTAGGCTCGCTTTTTATGAACGCTATGGCGCGCGTCCAATTGCCGGTACGAAATATGAAACCTTGGTTGATCCAGAGGCTGATGATTGCCCACCATATCTCGTTTATGATGATCTTGGAAATGATATTCGACTTTCTCCCTTGCAAACAAAAAAAATAATAAGGGCCATTTTAGAAAGAAAATATCCTGATTATTGTCCCGAAGATTATATTAAAATGGTACTGGCATCAGTAAAAGAAGATCCTGTAAAACTTCGAGATTTTAAATATATCATCAAGGAGCGCCCTTTTGAAAAAAAATACGCCATAAAGGATGAAATTGCTTTAATCATTAATGATAAACACGATATTCATCACATTAAAGAAGTTGGTTATATTGAATCACCCATTCGCATCAGAAGTATTTTAAAGGAAATTGAGAAATTAAATGCTTTTAAAACCAGACCAACCAGAGGTTTTCCTGATAAATATATTACTGAAGTTCATAACCCAAAGTATTTTAATTATATCAAAACAGTTTGTGATAAGTTACCAGAGGGGAAGTCCATCTATCCTTATGTTTTCCCTGTTCGTAATGCAACCCGACCACCCCACGATTATTCAGTTTTAGCGGGTTATTATTGTATTGATACTTTTACCCCTATCAATAAAAATGCCTATCTGGCTGCCCGTTCAGGAGTAAACTGTGCGTTAACAGCTGCTGAGTTATTATTGGAGGGATATCATACTGCTTATGCTTTAATCAGGCCTCCTGGTCACCATGCCGAAAGAGATGTTTTTGGTGGATTCTGCTATTTTAATAATGCTTCTATAGCAGCTAACTTTCTTTCAAAATACGGGAAAGTAGCTATTTTGGATATCGATTATCATCATGGCAATGGACATCAACAAATATTTTATGACCGTAGTGATGTTTATACTATTTCGATTCATGGAAACCCATCTTTTGCTTATCCATATTTTACCGGATTTGCTGATGAAAAAGGGGAGGGATCCGGAGCCGGATTTAACCTAAATTACCCGCTTAAAGAATTATTGAATGGGGAAGAATATTTGGGATATCTTAAAAAAGCAATTAAAGAAATTAAAGCTTTCAACCCTGCATATTTGATTATAAGCCTTGGGCTTGATCCGGCAAAAGGAGATCCAACAGGCACTTGGTCACTTAACGCCAATGATTTTAAAAATAATGGAATAGAACTTGGTAAGCTTCCTTATCCCATGATGTTTGCGCAAGAAGGGGGATATAAAAATCGATCGTTGGGAATAAACGCCCGTAATTTTTTTGAAGGATATTTATCAACCAGAATTAATAGTAAAAAATGAAAATTGGACTTACATACGACCTTCGGTCTGACTATTTAAAACAAGGTTATTCCTTGGAAGAAACGGCTGAGTTTGACAAGGAAAGTACCATTGAAGGAATTGAACAAGCCATTCAAAAAGCAGGTCACCAAACCGAACGAATTGGACATGCCATGAGTTTAATGAAAGCCCTGAATGAAGGTAAAAAATGGGATATGGTTTTCAATATTGCCGAAGGGCTTTATGGTGAAGGACGTGAATCATTAGTACCTGCATTACTTGATAGCTTTAAAATCCCTTATGTTTTTTCCGGTCCTGTCACTTTAGGTATCTCGCTAAACAAAGCTTTTGCGAAGCAAATTATCAGAGATAGCGGTATTAATACCCCGGCTTTTTATGTAGTTTCTCAATTGTCGGATATTAAGCTAGTCCAACTTGAATATCCGCTTTTTGCAAAACCTGTTTCAGAAGGAACCGGTAAAGGAATTGATTCAAGATCAGTAATTAATTCTGAGGCAGAATTGGAGATTGTTTGTGCTCATCTGCTTAAAACTTTTAATCAGTCGGTATTGGTGGAAGCATATTTGCCAGGGAGAGAGTTTACAGTTGGAGTGCTTGGGAGTGGAGAGAATGCCTATGTTCCTGGAGCAATGGAAATCCTATATCGGGAAAATATACAAGAAGTTTACTCCTACGACACCAAAGAAAATTTTGAAGACCTTGTCGATTATGTTGCTGTTGAAGGTGAAATGCTGGAGGAGTGTAAATCAGTTGCCCTTGCTTCCTGGAGATCACTAAATTGCTTGGATGGTGGAAGAGTAGATGTGAAGATTGATAGATTTGGAAAACTGAGTTTTATTGAAGTAAATCCATTAGCCGGACTTAACCCTGTAACCTCTGATTTACCTATACTTTGTCGCTTGAACGGGATTTCGTATCAGGAAATAATTAATGAAATTCTAAAATCAGCCATCCAAAGAAATTTTTAAAGCAATAGCTAAAAAGATGCGTCGATGAAACAAAAAATTGTAATTCTTCACAATCAGGTGTTAACCAATAATCCCGATGAGGTAGATGTTATTAGTCAACGGAATTTGGTTAAAAGAGCCTGCGAAAACTTAGACTTTGAGGTGAGTTGCCTCACAGTTGGTAACGATTTGATGGAAGATTTATTAAAAGTTAAGGATGAAGATGCCGATGTTGTCTTTAACTTGGTAGAAGCCACATGGGGAAAAGGAGAACTCATTTATTTTGCACCTGCTATCTTAAATTCATATAAAATTCCTTATACAGGCGTGCCGCTTGATGCATTATTTGTTACAACCAATAAAGTTTTAGCAAAGAAGATAATGCGATTTAATCAGCTCCCAACCGCTGATTTTTTTACTATAAATGAAATTGAAAAATTAAATCCATCAAAGACTTATATCGCTAAACCTATTTGGGAGGAAGCTTCTGTGGGTATTTCTGAAGATTTTATTTTCAAAACGGCTGAAAAAGATAAATTCGAGAAAATTAAAAAACTTCCCGAATCTCATTATTTTATCGAAGAGTTTATCGATGGCCGAGAATTTAACATAAGCATTTTAGCAAATAAAAAAGGAGTTGAAGTTTTACCACCTGCCGAAATTATTTTTGATAAATTTTTTAATGATAAGCCTAAGATTATTGGTTACAAAGCCAAATGGGATGAAACCAGCGAAGAATATAAACAAACTAATCGGGCTTTTGGTACTTTAGAAAACAATCCAAAACTTAAGGGTGAGCTCACTAAAATATGCCAGAAATCATGGAAAGCATTTAATTTAAAAGGATATGCCCGAATTGATTTTAGGGTGGATAATAATGAAAATATATTTATTCTGGAAATTAATGGAAACCCTTGTATTGCTCCCGACAGTGGTTTTATTGCGGCGGCCGGATATGCTGATTATACCAATGAAATGGTGATTGATAGAATATTAAAAGATTTAAATTGAAGAAATGAATTTTAGAAGGGAATTGAGAAAGAGTGATATTGCTGATCTAGGTGAAATCCTTAAATCTACGGGTTTTTTTTACGATTTTGAAGTTGAGGTTGCGCTCGAATTGGCACAGGAAAATTTAATTCAAGGCGAAGAAAAAAGCGGCTATATTTTTATCATTGTTGAGGAGCAAGGAAAACCAATTGCATTTGCCTGCTATGGTAAGAATACCTGTACTTTTCATAGCTATGATTTATACTGGATGGTGGTACATGAAAGTGAAAAAGGAAAAGGGATCGGAAAAATTATGCTGAAGATGGTTGAAGAGGATGTCGCCCGTTTAGACGGTAAAAATATTTGGATCGAAACTTCTTCCCGCGAACTTTATGCACCAACCAGGGCATTTTATGTAAAAACCAACTGTGAGAAAGTTGCTGAATTACCAGATTATTATGGTGTAAATGACAGTAAGATTGTTTATTTGAAGAGAGTTTAATTAGCTACATAAGTGATTTTTCGCTTTCCAAAAGAGAATAAAAATATCAATTTGGGGCGATACCCCAAAAGCAAGGGATGAATTCCTCGGATGAGGATGTCATTTAAAAAGCTACATATTAGATAGTTAGGTATAGTTTGTTGCCCGTCATTTATTTTTTATTAAAAAAATAGTTAATGCTTTTATTTGGGATATTAATAAATATTGTAACTTTGTACGAAAATAGTCGAAAAGTACAATGAAGGAAAATGTAAGAGAACAATTGGTAAAAGTTGCCCAAGAGGTATTTAAGAAATTTGGATTTCGTAAAACAACCATGGATGAGATTGCATACGAGGCTAGAAAAAGCAAAAGCTCGCTTTATTATTATTTTAAAAGTAAGGAGGAAGTTTTCCAGGCTGTTGTTGAATTAGAAGCTTCTGCTCTAAAATCTCAGATTCAAGAAGCAATTAATAAGGAAGATGATCCGAAAGTAAAAATGCGTGAGTACATCGTTACAAGAATGAATGGTTTTAAAAAGATGATTAATTTTTATGTTGCCATTAAAGATGATTTTTTATCGAACATGGATTTTATTGAAACCATCCGTAAAAAATATGATAGAGAAGAGATTGAGATTATTTCTTCGATATTAAAAATGGGTGTGGATACAAAAGTATTTAAACTTTTAGATATTGCTTTAACTGCTAAAACCCTTGCTATTATTATGAAAGGACTTGAAATTCCACTTTTTATTACTGAAGAAATTTCAGATGTAGAATCGAACGTAGATCAAATATTAGATATCCTGTTTTCGGGAATCAATTATTAATTTTTTTTGTTTAAAATTCGACTAAAAGACGAAAAATGTCGAAAAGGAGTAATTTAAAAAACACAACTAAAACATGAGAAACATTATTTTATTATTATTAACCATACAAATTCCATTCTTAGGGATGGCACAGACTGGTTTAACACTCGAAAAGTGCAGAGAATTGGCACTTTCCCATAACATAAAGATAGCAGAAGCTAAACTAAAGTCGGATGCAGCTATTTCAATAAGAAAAGCAGCATTTACGCAGTTTCTGCCAAATTTTAATATCGTAGGAAGTTATACTTATTTAAACAAGAATATCCAATTATTGGAAGAAGATTTGCTTTTCCCTGTAATTCCTTATTCCGTGATAGGGAGTGATGGTAAAGTAAATTCATCTTTATTAGGCTCAGAAAGTATTGTAATCAACCCTCAAACAGGCAACCCGATAATGGATGAAGGTGGAAATCCGGTTTTTAAAAATTATGGCTGGATTCCAAAGGATGAAGTTAGTGTAGACAATAAATCGATTTATTTGGTGAATGCCGGTTTTAGTCAACCTGTTTATACAGGTGGTAAAGTAAAGGAAAATTACAAAATTACTACTTATGCTGAAGAATCTGCAAAATCAAACGAGCAGCTAACAGTTGCTGAAGTACTATATAAAGTTGAAACTTATTATTGGCAGGCTGTTACTCTGAAGGAAAAGCAAACTTTGGCTCAAACCTATCTGAAAATGTTGCAGGCCTTGGTAATCGACCTTGAGAATTATTACCAGGAAGGTTTAATTACTAAAAATGATTTGTTAAAAGCCAGAGTTAAGGAAAATGAGGCGAGAATGCTTTTATTAAAAGTTAATAATGGATTGGCGCTTTCAAAAATGGCTTTGTTTCAACAAATTGGGCTCCCACTTCATTCTCAAATAAAAATTGAGGATGCCACTTTATTAGAAATGAATATTATAGATTGGGGCTCTGATGATTTGTCATACGACTTAAGACCAGAATTAAATCTATTAAATCAAGGGGTAAAAATAGCTGAGTCAGGAGTGAAGCTTATGAAATCGAGATATCTTCCTGATATTGCCTTGACTGCCGGTTATTTAATCTCAAATCCAAACCCATACAATGGTTTTTCAAAAGAGTTTGGCGGAAGCATGGCTTTAGGGGTTGTTTGTAAAATCCCTGTATTTCATTGGGGGGATAAAAAACATACGCTAAATGCTGCCAAAGCAGGCCTTAAAATCTCGACCCTAAAACTGGATGAGGCCAACGAAATGATCTCACTTGAAGTTCAACAATCATCCTATCAATTTAATGAATCGCTAAAAATGGTGGAAGCGGCAGAAATGACTTTGACTCAAGCAACGGAAAATTTAAATGTAGTCAGGTCGAGTTTCGATGAAGGAATTGTGAAAACAACAGAAATGTTAGAATCACAAGCTCTTTGGCAGCAAGCTAAGAGTTCCGTAATTGAAGCTAAATCAGCATACATGTTAAATAAAACCTTATTAAAGAAAGTAACAGGACAATTAAAATAATAAAATCATGAAGAGAAATTACTTAATTGGCATAGCCATTTTAGTGAGCTTGCAGGCTTGCAAATCAAAAACTGCAGAAGTTACTACAGAACCAACTATTATTTCAGAAACTGTAAAAATTACGCATGCATTTATAGGTGAATACATGCCTACACTCGAATATACCGGAACCTTTTATGCGTATCAGGAGGCAAACCTTGGTACAGCATTACCTGGAAGGGTAGAAAAAATTTATTATCAGAAAGGATCTCATGTTAAAAAAGGTGATTTATTAGTAGAACTCTCACAGGAATTACTGACGCAGGCCATGATTGAAAATATTGCAATTAAGACTGATTTTGGTCGAATAGAACGTTTGAGAGAGAAGGGGAGTGTTACTTCTCAGGATTACGATCACTTGAAAGCAAAACTTGATGCTTCTACTGAAAAAGTAAAATTACTTAAAACAAATACTGAAATCAGCGCTCCATTTTCAGGGGTTATTGCAGGATATCTTGTTCAGGAAGGAGAGAATTATCTTTTTTCACCTAATCTAAAAGCTGGTTATTCAATGACATCTGGGATTGTAAGGTTGATGCAAACGGATCGACTCACCTTAAAAATTGATGTGAATGAAAAAGACTTAGCTAAAATTAAAAAAGGACTAAAAGTCAGTATCACTACCGACGTTTATCCCGATATCGTTTTTGATGGTAAGGTAATACTTATCGAACCATCGTTGAATGTTTTGACTCACTCTGCCACTACTGAAATTTTGGTTGAAAATAGTAAATACCTATTAAAACCCGGAATGTTTGGACATGCCTCAGTGAAGCTAGGTATGAAAGAAGAAATGTTTATTCCACAGGAAACAGTGCTTCGTCATGCCGGCACGGGAATGAATTTTATCTACCATGTTGAAAATGGAAAAGTGCAGCAAAAAGAGGTTAAAATAAGGGCTTATGTGGGAACGAATGTTCTTATAGATCCCATCCCTGAATATCTTCAGATTATCAGCTCGGGAAAGAACAAAGTTCAAATTGGAGCCTCAGTAAAAATCGTTAAATAATCTCCAGATATTATGAAAATAACTGAAATAGCAGTAAAAAGGCCAGTAGCCACAATCATGGCTTTTTTAGCCGTACTCTTATTTGGCATCGTTTCATGGCAGAAACTTCCACTCGATATTATGCCAAAAATGGAATTGCCTACACTGACAGTCATAACCGTTTATCCTGGTGCATCAGCTGAGGAAGTTGAGACACAGATTACAAAAAAAATGGAAACCATGCTGGCCGGCGCGGAAGATTTAAAAGAAATCAAATCAAAATCGAAAGAAAATGTTTCCTTTATTTCTCTTCAATATGATTGGAATACCAATATCACCGAAGCTGCAAATAATGCCCGCGACTTAATCGATCTTGTTAAAAGACGATTACCTAGTGAGGCAAGTACACCTGTAATTTTTAAAGTGAATAGTTCAATGATGCCCGTTTTGGTTTATGCAATAACTGCTCAGGAAAACTATTATGGAATCGATCAGTTAATCAGCGATGAGATTGCCAGTCCAATCCGTAAAATTGATGGTGTTGGCACAGTCATCTGGCTTTCGCAGCCTGAACGTGAAATTAAAATTATTCTGAACCCTGAAAAAATCAAAGCATACAGGCTTTCGATTTCACAAATTGCTACCATTTTAAAGGCTGAAAACATATCAATTCCGGGTGGAAATATCAAATCAGGGAAATATGATTTTGCGATTGACATTCCAGGAGAAATAATTAACTGTGAGGAGTTAGGCAATATTGCGCTGATTAATTTTAACAATAAAATTGTGTTTCTCCGCGATGTTGCTGAGATCTCTGATGGGTTTAGGGAAACAGACGAATTTTCAAGGACAGCGCAAAGTGCAGGGGTTTCATTTATGATTCAGAAGCAAAGTGGTGCAAATACACTTAATGTAATTAATGCAGTACGAAGTGAAATGAATAAAATAATGCCCAAATTACCTGCTGATGTTGAAATATCTGAAATTATTGCCACCGATGAAATTATCACCGAATCCATTGGAAATCTGGCGGATACATTAATCTACGCATTTGTAATCGTGATTTTTGTGGTATTATTTTTTCTAAGAGATTGGAAAAGCAGTGTAATTATATCAATTACAATTCCTTTTTCACTTATCGTTGCTTTTATCGTAATGTTCATACTCGACTACAGTATAAATATATTTTCACTAATGGCATTGATAATTGCCATCGGGATGGTTGTAGACAATGCCATCGTAGTTCTTGAAAACATTACGCAGAAAATCGAAAATGGGTTAAGTTCAAAAGAGGCAGCGGTTTCGGGGGCAAAAGAAATGGGAATGGCTATTACAGCATCAACAGCAACTACCTTAATGGTTTTTATTCCCATGATTTTTATGGGAGGAATTGTTGGAATTATGTTTAAGCAGCTAGCTATTTTGACTACAGCTACATTATTGGCATCATTGGTGACTGCCTTAAGCTTGACTCCGATGGTAAGTTCAATCATGTTGAAAAAAAATAATAAAGGTTTCGTTCCTCAAAAAAAATCTCATTTTTTTGTTTGGAGTGAAAAAATATTTGTTTCGCTCGAAAATGCTTATAAAAAATTGCTTGGGTGGGCACTGTATCATAAAAGCTTAACCATCTGCATTGCAATTTTAGTATTAATGATTTCATTGTTCTTCGGAAAAAACATTGGCTCAGATTATATCCCTGAATTTGATGCTGGAGATGTTACGGTGGTGTTTGAAACTGAGGTTGGAACCAGTGCTTTAGAAACTGATAAAGTAGCCCGAAAAGTGATGGCAATTATCGAAGAAGAAGTACATGAAATGGTGCCTGGAACACTTGCGGCTATTAGTGGACAAACGCAAGATGGATTGCTTTCGTCGGTTGGATTTTCTGAAGGTAAAAATGTTTCAACTGTTTTATGTCATTTAGTCCTTCCTGATCAACGTGAAAGAACAGCAAAGGAAATTGGAGCAATTTTACGAGAGAGAATTAGTGAAATCCCTGAAATAGAAAAATTTCATGTAAATGCAGGAAGTATTCTCTCGGCTGTGCTTTTGGGTAATAGTAAACCCATCGAAATTATGCTTTCCGGTAATAGTTTCTCGGATCTTAATAAATCGGCTCATATGGTTGAAGATTATTTTATTAACTGCGGATACTTAACGGATGTTGAAACAACCATTGATGATGGAAAACGTGAAATAGAAATTCATATTGATCGTGATAAAGCTTCAGGTTTAGGTCTTAATGTGGCGATGGCTGGGTTACAAATACGACAAAGTATTTATGGAACCGAGGCAGGTTATTTATCAGAAGATGGAGAGAATTACGACATTTCCATACAATATGATATTGATAGCAGAAATGGCTTCGATGATATTGGAAGAATACAACTTACCAATTTGCGCGGTGAGAAAATTCCTGTTTCGGCTATTGCCGAGATAAAAATGGGAACTGGGAAACTTGAAATCGCTCGTTTGTCGCAGCAAAGGTATGTTTTGGTGAAAGCCAATCTAAACGGAGTATCTCTGGGAGATGCAGCTGCTAAAACCAATGAGTACTTAAAAAATACTGAATTTTCCCCAGGGATATCTGCTGAACTTTCGGGTCAGATTAAGAATAAAGATGAATCATTCGGCGACCTTTACCTTGTATTTGGATTGGGTATAATATTGGTTTACATGGTTATGGCTGCCCAGTTCGAATCATTTAAACATCCTTTTATTATTATGTTATCTGTGCCATTTACTGTAATTGGGGTTATTTGGGCCTTCTATCTTAGTGGTTTAACTTTAAGTGTTACCACTTTTATTGGAATTATCATGCTGATTGGTATCGTGGTAAACAATGGTATTATTCTAATCGATTATATCAATCAATTAAGATTTAAAGGCCTTGCATTCAGCGAATCCATTATGGAGTCGGGGAGATCGAGGTTACGCCCTGTTTTGATGACGACCCTAACCACGGCTTTGGCAATGGTGCCCATGGCATTGAGCAAAGGAATGGGAAAAGAAATGTTTTCGCCACTAGGGATTACGATTATTGGAGGACTCATTGCATCAACATTAATTACCTTAATTCTGGTACCAACGGTTTATGCAGTATTTCATCCGGGTGAGTTAAAAAAAGAAAAGGTAAATGCTTAAAAATTATAAATCAAAAAAAAGATTATAAACAATTAATAATTAAAATCATGAATAATTCAATTGAAAAAATGAAAAGTGAAGTGGAATTTGGATTTGAGTCAGAAAGATCAATCGCTATAATTCCTCAGATGGGAATAATGAATCTTAAAAGTAAAACAAAAAAATTAACACTCCTTTTATCGCTCGTTTTTTTATGCACGTCTTTTACTTTTGGGCAAGTTAAAATGGGTGTTGTTGGAGGAATCAATGCCTCAACGCAATCGGGTATTGGAAATATTTGGGATAATGATGCTGTCGCATGCAACTTTCAAATTGGACTGATGCCACAATATAAGGTTAACGATTGGTTTGCTTTAAAATCAGGGCTAATGTTTTCTCAAAAAGGCCGATCGATTGATATAATAAACAATGGATCAACGCAAAAGCAAAAAGATCAATTTAGTTATCTTGAAATTCCACTAAAGGCAGAATTTTCAGCGCTATCCGGTAATAAAGATCATAGGTTATTTGCCAGTGTTGGCCCTTATGCTGCTTTGCTACTTGATTCGAAGAGAAAAATTGATGATGAAACATCTGATCTGGAAAACCAAACCAAGGATAGTGATTTTGGCTTATCTATAGGTTTTGGTGTTGAGTACCCTATTGGAAAAAATAGCATACAAGTATTATTGAATTATGATATGGGGTTTTCAGAAATTGCCAAATATGATTCTGATCTCCGAAACAAAAGTTTGTCGCTAAGTATGGGATGGTATTTTTAAAGTTCAATTAATTGGATAATTAACTGAGCCGAATTTGTTTTCAAATTTGGCTCAGTTTTGCTTAAGCGTTTTCCCGGAATAGCTTAATTGCTATAAACTTCACGTCCGTTCAATGGCATAACCGGACGAAAATTATGGTTTAATATATCAGAGAATTGATCGATCTGTGTTATCGATGCTGTTAGCGGCGTTTTTAAAACATACCAGCTCACAACTTCGGAACAAGGCGGGGTTGTTAAAGAACCAGAATAATAATAAAAACTTAAATCATCTGGCAGAAGGCTACTTAATTTAATTTTTTTATCTGAAGAGTAATTCCCTTCGCTTGTTGGGAAATCCGACAAAAACTCAGCGAGTAACGCATTTTCATTTCCTTCTTCGTACATGATTCCGATTACTGCATAATCTGTGTCGGAATGCCGATGAACAAAATGAACTTCGATTGGGTAATGAGCTCCATCAATGGTGTGCTCGCTTAATGCATGGAAATGAAATTGTGCCAGTTCATAAGTTTTATCACTAATCATAATGCTGTGTTTTCCTGTTGTGTTGAATTGAACCGTATGCCCATTGTTAACAATATTTACCTCGGAAGTTCCGTAATTAATTTCTAAGCCATTCAAATCAGTATTCTCAACAGTTTCACTTATACTGATATTGATAGGAGACTGAGCCACTCCTCCACACGCACTAAATCCATCACAAAGGTTTTCCCAGTTTTCGGGTCCGTTTTCACCTTCGTGGTGTGATCAATGAACTTCATCACAATTTTCATGTTCAGCTGCAGGTTCTTTAGTGTTTGTTTCAGAAGATTCAGTTTTGACTGAATAATTACAAGCATTAAAAATAACTATGCTAAATAGAATGAAAAGGCTGTTTATAATTTTCTTTTTCATGATAAGTTGATTTTAGTTAAATATGATATCGCATCATAAAAGTATTCATTTCCTGATGAGAA
Organism: Bacteroidales bacterium; assembly: GCA_963674935.2. Classification (GTDB taxonomy): domain Bacteria; phylum Bacteroidota; class Bacteroidia; order Bacteroidales. The sequence goes on along the minus strand of CAXXWZ010000002.1, from coordinate 52,473 downwards.
GTAAAGTGCGAGAAGTTATTTATTGGATTAAGCCTGTTTTAATTTAATGTATTTCTTCAGATTTGAAGTTAAAATTTGCTCGAGTTCCTCTTCGTTACCAACGCTAGTCTCTACAAATAAAAATCCAAATAAAGGATGTTCATCCAGTTTGATTTTCCTTAAGTCCAACGGTTTTTTAAAATCCTTTAGTAGCAGATCGTAATCAAATGATTCAATTTGATCCTCATTGAAACCTGAAACATTATCCAGCACAACATTACTGTATGTTTTACCAACTCTGGATTTGAAGATTTTATCCCAATTTGGTTTTTTACCTTTTAAAAAGTATTCGTAAGCGTTGAAACCGTAAGCGAAGTAAGTAAGATCGCCAGTGGTACACCAACCGCCAAACCGGAGAGGGTTCACTTCAATTGGATTGATGTTTCCGTTTTCATCAATTCTAATTTCGATATGTGCCGGAAAGTTTTTTAGCTTTACTTTTTTACTTAAGAATTTAAGAAATTCTTCAACTTTAAATTTTAACGATTCAATTATTTCTTTGGATGTTGAGTAAACCCGATCACTTAAATCATCTTTTGATGAAAATAAATGATGATAAATATTAAGAATAACCGGATTACCTACGTTGTCAAAATAGCAGTCGATGGCGTATTCTTCGCCCTCAATGCACTCCTCAATAATAAAATCATCCAGGTTAATAACCTCCTTTGGATATGAACCTTTAATTTCTTTGATATTTAATGCAATTTTTTCAATGGTTTCATCCCAATCTTCTGCTGAATCAATTTTATAAACTCCAAGACTGAAGAATCCAACAGCCGGTTTAAGGATAAATGGAAATTTAATTCCATCAAGATTAACATCTCTTAATTCTGCATATTTTACCCCCTTAAAAAAGTAGTTTGGGTAGGCATCTTTTAATAATTCTCTAAACCTAATTTTGTTTTTAAATGCATGAATTTGTTTTGGGAGATTCGAAAATCCTAAATTTAGTTCTACCCAGGCAATGGCATTTTCCGAATTGGTGTAAAGTAAAGTATTTGGATCATTCTTGAATAGTTGCACAGCTTCCTGTTCAGAAATCCAATGGAGTGAATTATCAGTAATCATTTTTCTGGCCATTGCCGTTGAAATAATCTGGATATTATTCTCTTTGATTGTTTTTATTAGGAAGTCGGAAATGTAAGGTTGGTCTATTAGTAACATGCGGTATTTAATATTAAGCCTGATTTAAAGTTTAGATATCATAAATGGTTTGTGATACTTCTGCAAAACTAAGTCAATTATCTTTACTCCCAAAATAGAACATTTTTAAAAGGGATGGCTTCCCTTTTTTCAAGGGACGCCATCCCAAGTTTAGAAAATCAGAAAAAGAAAACCCTACGAATGTTTCAAACGCTCGTAGGGTTCAGTTTTGAAATTAAAATTATTTCTTTTTTGCAGGTGTTGAAAATGGTGGAGGAGTGATTTTCATCTTAGGATGTTTATCAATCAACAACAAGGTTTCTTTTACTGCGCGTTCCAATTGAGGATCAATACCTTTGGCTAAGGATTTTGCATCCTGACGAACTGCAATATCCGGAGCTACACCTTCATTTTCGGCAACCCATTTATTATTAATCGGATCGAATACGGCATTATCTGGCGCCGTAAGCGCGCCACCATCAACCAAGCTATAATGCACGGATGATTTAACCAAACCGCCCCAGGTAGTCGCTCCAATTAATGGTCCAACCTTTTGTTGACGGAATGCCCATGGGAAATAATCACCTCCTGAACCTGATAATTCATTAATTAAAAGAACTTTTGGTCCTAGTATTCCGGCAGGTAACTGTAAAGGTTTTCCATTCGGTACTTCATTGGTTAAGGCTGCTCTAACGTTTCGGGTCATCAAATCAACCATGTAGTCATCTAAGTTTCCACCTCCGTTAAAACGCTCATCAATTACAGCTCCTTCTTTGTCTTGTTGCGCAAAGAAATAGCGGTTAAAAGAGATCATACCGGCACCACCAGTGTTAGGTACCCAAACGTAACCCAGTCTTCCGTTTGAGAGTTTGTCAACCAATCTACGGTTATCTTCAACCCAGGCTCTTTGACGCAATGCGCCTTCACTTCTAATTGGTTTCACAATAATTTTCCAGGCATCTTTAAATTCAGCTTTACTATTGATATGCAAAACGGTTTGCTTTCCTAATGTTCCATCTAAGAATTCATAAGGATTGTCACCGGCTTTGAGTTCTTTTCCATTAATTCCAACAAGATAGTTTCCTTCTTCAACTTTCATTCCCGGCTGATCCAGCGGACTAGTCAATTCCGGATTCCAACTTTCGGTGGTGTAAATTCGTGCAATTTTCCAGCGGTTATTTTCAGCAACTAAATCAGCACCTAGTAGTCCAACTACATTGCTTTCAACACTAGGAAAATCTCCTCCAAATACAAAACTATGTCCAACGGATAATTCACCATTAACCTGATCTAAAATGTAGGTTAAATCAGTTCTGTGTTTTACAAAAGGAATGAGTGGAGCATAACGATCATAAACATCTTTCCAATTTCTACCGTGCATACCCGGATCATAGAAATAATCACGTTCATATCTCCATGCTTCGTTAAACATTTGTGGCCATTCTTCTGAGCGATCTAGTTTCATTTTAAGATCTATTTTAAGCGACTCAGCTCCTTTGCCGTTAGGTTTTGCGGCATCCATCATTTTCCATCCACCACCAATATTGGCAAGGATTTTTTTTCCATCGGCTGAGATAGATACTTGACCAACACCACCAGTAAATTCTTTTGCTTCTTTATCTTTAAGTACAAATTTTTGTAGGGTCATTCCGCGACTGTTTGGAACACGTTCTGCAACGAATAAAGTTCCGGCAGGACCGGCAAATGCAAATGGATAATTACGTTTTGGCATAGGCAAAGGCATGGTTCTGCGCTCAATTCCGTCAAAATCTATTTTAATGGATTCGTCTGCTTTTTCATCTTTTTCTTCTCCATCTTTATCAGCCTTATCTTCATCTTCTTTTTTATCTTTTTTAGTGTCGGCTTTTTTGTTTTTATCTTTAACGACTTCTTTCTCTTTTTTTACTTTTTCTTCGTCACTTAATGCCTTAAATGGTGAAGCTTCATCTTTTTGTAAATTAATTACATAAGCTGCATAAACAGGATCGGCAGTCATGGAACTGGTATTTGCCCAGCCACTAGCTAAAGCAACATCGGTACTTGCTAAAAAGTAAAGATGCTTTTTGTTGAGATCCCAAGCTGGAGAAAAGGCATCGGCAAACAAGTTTGTAATGGTGGTTGAAGTTTTGTTTTCCAATGACCATAGTTTGATCTGTCGGAAATTGTTTTCAGCACTTTTTGAATAGGCCAACCATTTTGAGTCTGGTGACCAGGTTATTCCATTTCTACCTCTTTCGAGATTAGTACCTCCAACATCGGCAGTTGAGATGGTTTTCTCTTCAAGATCAACGATTCTGATTCTTACGTCATCATCCACAAAAGCAATGTATTTACCATCTGGCGACCAGGTTGGTTCCCAAGCCATTTTTGATTCTCCTATGGATATTTTTTGAACTTCAGAAAGACCATCTTGTTGTGTCAACATTAAAGCATATCCTTTTCCGTCCGCATCTGAGAACCACGCAATTTGATCACCTTTTGGTGACCAGATCGGAGCGTGATCAGCAGCATCAGAACTTTGTGTCATATTTCTTGAATCACCATCTTTTACAGGAACCGTGAAAATATCGCCACGCGCTTCCATAATTGCTCTTTTTCCGGTAGGAGACAGAGAAACAGCACGAGCACTTCTGCTTACATCTTCCCATTTTGTTTCGGCCCATGGAAAATCTCCGCTTACGCTTATGTTAAGTTGTTTTGTTTTATTAGTTCCAAGATCAAGTAAATGCAAATATCCATCATGCTCAAAGGCAAGTTGATTTCCTTTTCCTGCCAACGATTTTACATCTTTATCTTTAAATTTTGTGATTTGATTCAGCTCGCCGGATTTTGGAGTAAAAGACCAAATGTTTGTGGTCCAATCTCGATCAGATAAAAAGTAAATTTTTTCGCCAAGCCACAAAGGTTGGATATCTGTAGTTTTTTCGTTTGGAAGAAGCACTTCCGATTGATCATCAAGATTTAAAATAATTAAAGGTGTATTTTGTCCACCCCGATATGCTCTCCATTCAGAGTCCCAGCGCCTCATTCGATCTATTACAATTTGATTTTCGTTAGGCGCAAACGAGCCACTTGTTGCCCATTGTGAGGCAAGCATACTTGCAGATCCACCATCAATAGAAATGGTCCATAGTCTATCAAATCCGGATGGAGCAGAATCGCGGGTAGATGAATATAAAACATAGTTCCCATCACGAGTCCAGCCGCGTACATTACATGCGCTAGGATGCCAGGTAAGCCTTTTTGCTTCTCCCCCATTAACTGAAACAATATAAATGGCATCTGATCCTGAACGGTTAGATGTGAATGCGATTAATTTCCCGTTTGGTGAGAAATAAGGATCTTTTTCTATTGCCGCCGTACTTGTGAGTCGAACAACATTTTCAGTATTAAGTGCTTTAACCCAGATATCGCCACCATAAGTGAAGGCTATATGCGTATCGTTAATGGTAGGTTGTCGAAGTAGCCTAGTACCTTGGGCTATGGTTGTGCTAGCAATAGCTAAAAATAACAATGACACAAATATCATTTTATGCCAATTTTTAATTTTGATAAAATTTGAATTTAATTGAATCATAATGATTGGATTTATTTTTTTAATAATTACGAATCGAGTATTGATGCACTACTCTTTTGAAGAAGACATAAATTTATTGTAATTTTTTGAATTGCGAGATCAGATTTTATAAACTTTATTAGCGGTTTATAAAAGCTGCCCTAGTTATTTATAATGATAAATTATAAGTATCTAGGGTGACAAGTAACTATTCGTCATGAAATGGAGTCGGTTTGTGGAATAAAAATATGAGTTCATCATGAAAGTTCCAATATTTAAAACTCAATCATAATTCCTATGGATGGTAATATAGTTCCGTTTGTATTTTCAATTTCATAGGTTTGATACGCATTTGGATTTGTAGGACTGGTAATTGGGTTACCCGAGATATCTCGTCTGACGTCCAGATCTGCCAGGCCTACTGATTGAAAATTATAAACATTTTGAATATCAATGTAAGCGTCTAAAGCCCATTTCCTAAAATACCAGCGTTTATCAATTCTGATATCAAGCCCATGTGATAAGGCATTCCGTTCTGAGTTTAATCGATTCCAATCTTGAATTCCACGACCGGTTACATCCCAAACTGCCTTTAGCGAGGATAGTTCAATGTCGTAGGGAGTGTAAGGAGCACCACCTAATAGTCTGAATTTCATTCCGACTTCCCAATTTCTTTTGAGTTTTTTTCCGGCCGCTATATTTAAAATGTGTTGATTGTCCCATGCTGAAGGAAGGTAAATTCCATTCTTATCTCTAAATTCACTCCTAACCCAGGTATACGAAATCAATCCATAAATTTTAGAACTCAATTTTTGTTGTATTAGAATCTCTAACCCATAACTTTTTCCTTTTGAGGTTGAAGTGGCCGGTTCATTTCCGATAACGCCAAAATCGCCACCCAGATTGGCTAGAGAAATACTATCGTTTGTAAGAAAAGGGTAGTTGCTGTAGTCTTTGAAAAACCCTTCGATGCTTATTTTGGAATATTGGTTTGGATCAAACTCAAAGCCTCCAACAATGTGGTCAGCTTTAATAAAAGTAACTCCATTCTCTTTGTTGATTAGCATGTTAGCCTTGTCACGATATCCGAGCACCGTATAGGCCGGGAGTTGATAATAGCGACCCATATTAAAGTTAGCACTCAGTTTTTCTGTTAAAGAATACGAAGCAGAAAACCTTGGAGAAAATTGTTTCAAAGGATTGCTCATTTGTCCGGAATAATCATTAAAATCAGTTCTGGCTCCAAAAGATAAGGTCAGTCGGTTTTCTAAAAAAGCTTTACTTAACTGCGTAAACCCAGAAAATTTGTTCATCCTTAATTCTGAATCAAAATCAATTAGTTTAACTAAGCCATTCAATTCTATTTTGTTGAAAGTTGAGTTGGTGTATTTCGCATGTTCATAACCTACGCCAATATTCCATTTCCATCCCTTAACACGTTTAGTGCTTTCATATCTGAATTTATTTTCTATTTCCTGTGAACTGTAGTCTAATATTAGGTTTTCTGGTTGTTCCATATTATCGGCATACTTTATTGATTTGTTGTTTAAGTGATTTCGACTTACAACCATAGTTTGGTAACTATTATCAGAGAAATGTACCCATTTCGCTCCAATGGCATAATTCCATTGAGTGCTCACCGGCAAAGCGCCTAGTAAATAATTATTTCTGTCGATATCATTTTGATCAGTAATTCCATCATTTACATCTTTGTTTAATTCAAAATCATCGATGGCACCAAGCCCAATAATGGTAATTTGGTTTTTATCATCAATTTTGTAAGTTTGTTTATATTGAAAATCGTTATAAGTTGGCAAAAAAGGAAGCTTAAGTGCTTTAAATAAAAGCTGAAGATATGATCTCCGAGCCGAAAAAATAAAGGTTGACTTATCACTCAGTGGTCCATTTAATGTAAGACCAATATCACTAGAGCCAAGCATGAATGCGCCGGTTAGTTTTTCATCGTTACCTTCAATTTGTTTAAATTCCATTACTGAACTTAGCGAGTTACCTCGATTAGCAGGAAAGGCTCCTGAATAAAAATCAACTTCACGAATAAAATTTACGTTAATCATGCCTACGGGCCCTCCTGAAGATCCCTGAGTAGCGAAGTGATTAATATTCGGGACTTCAATACCATCCAAATAAAACCGGTTTTCGTTGGGTGCACCTCCACGAATAATGATATCGTTTCGAAAAGAGGCTGTTGAGGCAACACCGGGTAAAATTTGAATTACCTTTGAAATATCTCGGTTTCCACCGGGATTTCTGTAAATTTCAGTCGCATTAATGGTACGCAAACTTACCGGACTTTCTTCAGTTTTACTAAAAGGAGAAGCCTTAATCACTGCTTCTGCAAGCACAGTAGTTTCTTCAACCAAGGGAATGTTGAGTATGGTAGGACTGGTTGAATTTATTCTTATTTCATAAAAAACTGCTTTTCTGAATCCTATGAAACTTGCGATAATGTTATAAGAGCCGGGTTTTATGTTTTCAATTCGGAAATTACCATCTATATCAGATGTGGTTCCAACGAACAAACTATCAATTAAAATATTTGCAAAAGGCACTGCATCGTTATTGATGCTATTGTATACACGGCCTTTAATTATGCCATTTTGGGCAATTGTTAAGTCTGCTATGAAGATAACTATGATAGAAATGAGTAGTAGTTTAAATTTCATAATATATTTCTTTTTGTTCGTTAATGGTGCTAATGAGATTATTTTGATTTTATTTCTATTAATATTTTTTACTATAAGTTTAATTGCCAAATTGAAAAATTTAGTAAGCTGGCAAAACTCACCCATAAAATATAAGGAATCATGAGGATGGCAGCAGCTTTGCTAATTTTCCAGAACTTAACGGTTGTGATTACAATGGCTGATAAAAGTATAAGTACTTCAAAAAATGCCAATTGTGGGTTTTGTAATCCAAAAAATAATAATGACCAAAGCAGATTAAGCAATAGCTGGATGACATAAAAACTCATGGCCAAAGCAATTGAATATTGCGCTCGTTTTTTCCAAATTAGAAAAATTGCAATTCCCATTAAAATGTATAAGGTGGTCCAAACAGGGCCAAAGATCCAATTTGGCGGATTCCATTCAGGTTTATTGATTTCAACATACCAGGTTCCAACACTGCTTGAAGTAAATAAACCGCCGATCATTCCAATCATCAGGGTGATACCCATTGAAATGATCAGAGGCCAGGTATTTTTCGGGAGTAATTTTCCAGTGTTTAATTTATATTTTGTGTATGCATAATTGTCAGCCCATTTTTTGTTGGCAGATTTTTCAAGTAATGGAATTCCACTTACATACAAGAGGAGGAACGCTATGAATACAGGGCTGATGGCTCCAATCAAGGCTTGCGCTGTATTCAGCGCTGGTAAAATGAACAAGTAAACACCTATCCATACTAAAATTTCACCCAGATAGTTGGGATGACGCGAATGTTTCCATAATCCAATATTTACCCATTTGCCTTTGTTTGCAACTTGTTTTATAAAGGTAGTTTTTTGATAGTCGGCTATGGTTTCAATTATCAAGCCCAGAAGCCAAACAGCGATTCCGATGAATGAAAGAAGGGTCAGTTGGCTACTGTCAGCATTAAAGAAATACGAACCTGGAATCAGCACCACAAAAACAGTGAATCCTTGCAGAACCCAGAAACTTCCAAATTTGATGATGCTTGAACGCATGCTATCAAAACGATTGTCTTTGCCTATTTTTTGAATCCGGGTTAACAGATAACCCCCAAGCCGCATGGCCCATAATAGGATCATTAGAAACAGGATTATTTGAGGTAGCATTAAATTGCTAAGCATTAATCCAAAAATACCAAGAACCACAAATGTTACTGAGTACGAAATGTCTGTGAGTTTATCAGTTTTAAATTTATACGCAGGGATAAACATAAGCAGGTTTATACCCATTGCTATTATAAAGTTTATGATTAGGTGATGCATATATATTAATTTTTAGGTTATTAGTAAAATTCAATGAAGTCAATTTCTAACTCAAATTGACCCTCTTGTTTATCATATAATATAATCCCAATTCGAAAGTTATCTTCTAATGATTTGGAAATTATTTTTCTTCCCGTTTCACCGTTAAGGTTATATTCTTTAAAATCACTTATGGGCATGACTGATGTTTGCCAATCGGTTCCAGTTGCTCCAAAATTATGTTTAAAAAACGGTTGGTAAAAACGATCAGAACTAGACATCCTGAATGAGAACTGTCTTTTTGTATTGGCTTTAAATCGGATTTTTACATGGGTGAACGATGAAATATTCAATTCAGGGCCTTGGTTTCTTAAAGAGGCAAAGCCACCATTGTTTTTTAACGAAATATTTCCTTTAAAGAAGATACTGTTATCCATAATTTGGGCTTCAGATTCAGATTTTCCTCCCATTACACCATCATTCACAATCACCCATTCTTCTCCATCTTTAGTTTGACCAAAATCTATTTTATATGTGTTTGATGTAATACTTGCCATAAATAAAGATAATATAATTAATATTTTCATCTTATAGGTTTTTAATCATCTCGATTGCGTTATCAACATGCTTGGTTGCCTGCAATTGAGAATCGAAAAGGTAAACTACTGTCCCGGTTTTATCAACTACATAAGTTACCCTTCCAGGCAACAGGCCTAAAAAATTGGTAGGCACGCCAAACATTTTTCTTATTTTATTGCCTTGATCACTAAGCAGGGTGTAGGTAAGTCCGTATTTTTCAGCAAAGTTTTTATGGCTTTGCACTGACTGACCGCTGATGCCAATTACTTCCGCATCTTCTTGTTTAAACACTTCAAATTGATCCTGGAAATAACAGGCCTCTTTGGTGCAGCCGGGGCTGTCATCCTTTGGATAAAAATAAATTACTAAGTTTTTCTTTCCAATTAAGTCGTTTATGTTTATCTCGTTTCCGTCCTGGTTTGGTAGTGTGAACGCAGGGATTTTATTGCCGATTTCTATTTTTTTCATTTTGTGTTGTTTTGATCTGTTGTTGGTTTCACCAAAGCCTGTAAAGGCTGCAAAAAGCAGCAAATAAATGAAAAGGTAAAACCGATAAAAATTTCTAAATTTAAGATAAGCCTTAAAGTTTGGGTAAATATTCCCGAATAAAGCTTTCAGTTCCTTGATGAAGACAGGTTTAAAATTGATACTCCAATGGTTGGTTTGGTAAACAATTTTCCTGAACCTACTGCGATAAATCGCTAGCGGCAAGCCCCAAACCACAAATAGGATCAACCATATATTTTTTGTTAAAAATTCCATCATTACTTACGTATTCATTTTGTATGCTTTTAAAGCTCTCTCGCGGGCCATGCGATGATCAACTATTGGTGGAGGGTAATTACTTTGTCCAAGTTCGGGAATCCATTTTTTGGTGTAAATGCCTTCCTTGTCAAATTTTACTGCTTGCTGTATTGGATTGAAAATTCGGAAATAAGGAGCTGCATCACATCCGGTACCCGCTACCCATTGCCAGTTTCCGTTGTTCGACGACAGTTCAAAATCGAGTAGTTTTTCTGCGAAATAAGCCTCACCCCATCTCCAGTCAATAAGCAGATGTTTGATCAGGAAACTGGCAGCTATCATTCGTACCCGGTTGTGCATAAATCCGGTTTGATTCAGTTGTCTCATGCCAGCATCCACCAAAGGATAACCTGTTTTTCCCTGCTTCCATTTTTCAAATTCCTTTTCATCATTCCGCCACTTTAGCCCATCGAATTTCGATTTGAAATTGTGATCCACATTTTTTGGAAAATGAAATAGAATTTGCATGAAAAATTCTCTCCAAATCAACTCACTTAAAAAGGTCTGATGATAGGGTTTTAATTGATCGATAATGGCGCGAATACTCACAGTACCGAACCTAAGATGTGTTCCTAAATAGCTCGTTTCATCGGTCCACGGATAGTTGCGGGTTTGCTCGTAAGTATCGATTTGGGAGAGGTCAAAATCTTTTACTTTAATTGTTGAGGGTTCAAATCCCAAATCTATTAATTCAGGAAACGGAACCTCAAACTGAATAAAATTCTTGAAGTCAATCGTATTTTCAATACGCAATTTATTTTGCGCAAACCTATGAAACCACTTTTTTTTGTAAGGGGTGAAAATGGTGTATGGCTTACCGTCAGTTTTAACAATTTCGCTTTCTTCAAAAATAACCTGATCTTTATAACTTTGTGCAGTAACTCCATTTTGAAGCAGCAATTTTTTAAGTTTTTCATCCCTTTTAATGGCATAAGGTTCGTAGTCCTTATTAAAAAATACCTTTTTTATTTTATAAGGTTTAAGTAAGGATTGAAAGACTTCGATGGGGTCTCCATGTTTGCATAAGAGCGAACTTCCATTCTTGCTTAATTTTTGATGAATACTTTTGAGGTTTTGATAAATGAAGTTAAACCTTGGGTCGTCATTAGCCAGCTCGTTTAAAATGTTTTGATCAAAAATAAAAACAGGAAGTACCGGATAACCTGAGGATAAAGCCTGTGATAAGGCTGTGTTATCAATTAACCTGAGATCGCGTCTGAACCAAAAAACTACAATTTCCATCTGTTTTATTATTTCTTAACGAAGATTTGATTTAAGACTTGCTCTCTGTAATCGAAGATTTCGTTAATTTTTCTTTTTATTAGTAACATATTTGCCAAGCTTCCAATCAGTCCGAATGGGGGTTTGTAGGTAACAAGGTCAGTCATTAATACACCACCATTTATTTCTGTTAAGTGATGCTCATGATGCCAAATTTTATAAGGCCCTGTGCGTTGTTCATCAATAAAATATTTCTTTGCTTCGATTTGGGTAATTTCTGTTAGCCAGTTTATTTTAATATTAAGCAGAGGTTTTACGGTATAGGCTATCATCATTCCTTCATACATCTTTTCTTTTAAAGTATTCGATTTTATTTTAAAATCGAGATAGCTTGGTGTTATTTGCTTCAAATTATTGGGTGAAGAAATAAATTCCCAAACCTCATCAATATGTGCTGGGATGTATTGTTCTGTTTTAAATTGATAAATGCCCATATCATAAATTATTTTGCAATATTTTTTATCATGCCTTTAAAAATGATATTGTGAATCGGCCATAACGCATACCAATAGAGCCTACCCATAATTCCTTTTGGACGAAATGTTGCTGTTTGCCAAAGCTGATTATTCTCAAGCTTAAATTCAAGCCAAGCCTCACCAGGTAATTTCATTTCGGCAAAAAGTAAAAGGCGACCATCCGACTTATTCACATGCAGCACTCTCCAAAAATCAACCGCATCTCCTGTGAATAATCTATTTTCATCTGTTCTTCCTCGGCGCAAACCGACGCCACCAAATATTTTATCAATTAAACCTCTCATTTTCCAAAGACTATCGGCATAGTACCAACCATTTTTACCACCAATCCTCATTAACTTTCTTTTAACTTTTTCAGTATCATTAACCGGTTCGTTTCTTTTGTCGATTAAACAACCATAAACCGGAACTTCTAAAAACTCTGAAAGTTTGAGATCAAAGCGACCACTAATTAAAGAATCTTTCCAGCTAGAAATAATTTGTTGACCTTCAATCTTTAAAAGGGTTTTTTCTAAGGCCTTGGTATAATTAACTGGTGCAATGTTTAATATGTCGTTCAAATCATTATTTCTGCAAATAACTTCTATCTTCATGCTGCTTACCAGCGCAGTTGCCAGTTTGTATGAGGTAGAGGTGACAAAATACAACCAGTAGGATGAAAGTTTGGGAGTCATTATGGGTACGATAAAAATTTTTCTTTTGAGTCCTCTTACTTTAGCGTAACCAAGCAACATCTCTTTGTATGAAATGACATCGGGGCCTCCAATATCAAAACTTTTATCAAATGTGTTTTCGTTAAATAAGGTTTTTGATAGAAAACTAATCACATCCTGAACTGCAATGGGCTGGCAAAGTGTATTTAGCCACTTTGGGGTAATCATCACAGGTAGTTTTTCAACTAAATCTCTAATGATTTCAAAAGATGCACTACCAGATCCAATAATGATTCCAGCCCTTAATGTTGTTAGGTGATAATTGCCTTTACCTAGTTCTTTTTCAACTGCCTTTCTGGAGGATAAATGTTTTGAAAGTGAATGCTCATTGACAATTCCACTTAAATAGATTACTTGTTTAACCTTACTATTGTTTATAGCATTTCTGAAATTATCGGCAGAAAGTAATTCAAGTTCTTCATAATTTTTTGAAGTTGACATGGAATGCATTAAGTAGTAGGCTGCTTCAATATCTTTTGGAATATTTGCTAAAGAATTTTTATCCAGAAAATCAACTTCAATGGTTTGAATTTGAGATGCAATGGAAGAAGGAACGTTAAACCTGTTTTTATCCCTCACACAACACACCACTTCATGGCCATTTTTTAATAACTCAGGAAGTAAACGCTTTCCTATGTATCCGGTTGCACCAGTAAGTAATATTTTCATTAATTAGGGTTTAAGGTTTTTTTGTTCTCAAGTTAGGTATTTTAAATAAAACCGGCGGCGAAAAAGACGCCACCGATTTCAATCAAATCAACCAAATTAATTATCAACCATTTTATTTAGGCAGCAATACTTGATTAATGACATGAACCACGCCTGAACCTGATTCAATATCTACAGCAGTTATCTTAGTCTTTCCGTTAATATAGCTTCCTGATTCTTTTGATGAGAAAGTTAATTTCTGACCATTAACAGTTGCGGCTTCTTTTGGAATTCCAGAGCTTAAAACTTTTGCTCCCACAACGTGGTAAGTAAGCACAGTCGCTAAGGTTTTGCTATCCACATTCATCGGATTAATCCCTGATGTTTCAAAGGCCAAATTGTCTGGTGCGAAAATGGTTAGGTTAGGTGTATTAAGTAATACCGAAACCACATCTGCTTTTACAGCTGCAGAAATCAAAGTTGAAAAGTTTTTATTAAAATATGCAGGTTCCAATACGGTGTTTACAAACTGTGCAATCGAAGCAGGTACTAAAACCTGTTCAACTGTATGAATTACTCCATTTGATGCCATTACATCGTAAGGATTTATGACACTTACACCATTCACTTTTATTCCACCTGTTGTGCTTAGTTTTATTGAAGACCCTTCTAATGTTGTTGCTTCACCGTCTTTAACTTTTGATGAAGGTACTTCTGCATTTACGACATGGTAAAGCAAAATTTGTTTCAGTACAGAAACCGGAACATCATCTAAGCTCTTTTGTCCGACTGCAGCTAGTAAGTTACTAAAAGCTTCATCCGTTGGTGCGAAAACAGTAAATGATCCTTCACCATTAAGTGCATCAATTAAATCTGCTTTTGTTAATGCTGCAGCTAAAGAATTAAATCCGCTTTCAACAGCAAGTTCTACAATTGTTTTTGAAGCTTTAGTCATTTCAGAACTTACTTCATTATTATTTGCCAACAATCCTGTTGGTAAAATTGCTACTAATAAATATACAAATATTTTTTTCATTGTCTAATTGTTTTAAGTTAATACTTCGACAAAGATAAGTAAAAAATAATATAATGTCCAAGTAAAAAGTAATAAAAGTTAGACATAGATATTAAAATAGCAATAAATACAAGGTTTTCCTTGTATATAAAAAGTATTATTGTTTATATTTGTAGACTTAAAACATAGACAAAATGAAATATTCAATGGCTCAGGTTAAGATTCTAACAGGAATTAAGGCTCATACTTTAAGAATTTGGGAACGTCGTTACAACTTTTTAAAACCCGATCGTACCAACTCAAATATTCGATATTATTCAGATGAGCAGCTCAGAATGCTTTTAAGTGTTGATACGCTTAACCGCAATGGTTACCGAATCTCTCAAATCGATAAAATGTCGATTGAGGAAATCAATAATCAGGTTATTGAAATTTTTTCAAAGGATAACACAGAGAATAAGGATGAGATTAATGCCTTAACTTCAAGTATGCTTGGTTTAAATGAAGAAGGGTTTAACAAAGTATTTCAAAGAAGGGTGATGAGAAGTGGTCTGTTATCGACTGTCACAGAGTTAATCTATCCATTTTTAACCCATATTGGAATATTATGGGGGGCAAGTAAAACAAGCCCGGCTCAAGAACATTTTATTAGCAATTTGATTCGACAAAAAATTATTTCAGCCATCGAAATGATACCAATCCCATCTTTTGATGCGCCTAAAATATTGTTCTTTTTACCTGAAGGGGAAGATCATGAAATCGGACTGCTTCTGGCTTCATTCATTGCCAAGGATCTGGGATGGCATACTTATTACCTAGGCCAGAATGTGCCAACTGATAATATTAAAAACACCATTGAGATTGCAAAGCCAGACCTAATGATGACCATTCTAGTCACCCCAAGAGCTGACAAACCACTTCAATCCATTTACGAAATTTCAAAAGCTGAGCATATTCCATTATTAATTTCAGGTAATACATCAAGTTTTTCGGATAAGGATTTTAGTTCAGGGATTAATCGCATCTCAAACCCCGAAGATTTCATTTTTTTCCTTAAGAATTTTATTCATAAATAGTTCTTTTCCCATAGTCATTTAACAGTTATAGATAAAGCCTCCTCATTTGTAACTATTTTTTGGAATCTTGCAGATTATCGCTCTATTACTGTGGAGTATATGTCGTTAAAAGTGCTAAATTTACTTTTTTAAAAATTTGAATGAATTTATAAATCATTAAATAAATATCTGAAATATGAAAAAATATTTTGTCTTCATTTTGGCAATGTGTATTAGCTCAATGCTACTGGCACAAGGAAATTCGCAATGGATTCGCTATGCTTCAATCTCTCCTGATGGAGAACAAATTGCATTTACATTTAAAGGTGATATTTATACGGTGTCTGTAGCTGGTGGCGAAGCTCGAGCCTTAACTTTTCATGAAGCTGAAGATTTTATGCCGGTTTGGAGTCATGATGGAACAAAGATCAGCTTTGCTTCTGATCGATTTGGGAATTTTGATGTTTTTATTATGGATGCAAAAGGCGGAGAACCTACACGTTTAACTTATCATTCAAATTCAGAATACCCATATACTTTTACCAATGATGATCAGCATATTGTTTTTGGTGGGCAGCGTATGGATATTGCAGCACATCGTCAATTCCCCACAGGATCGCAACCAGAGGTTTATCAAGTTCCGATAGTTGGAGGCAGGGTTGACCAGGTTTGGACAATTCCGGGTGAGGATATTCAATTCAGCAAGGATGGAAATCAAATGATTTATCATGATAAACCCGGAGGTGAAAATGCTTTCAGAAAACATCACACTTCCTCTGTAACACGTGATATTTGGAAATATGATAAAACCAGTGATCAACATACCATGATAACCTCATTTAAAGGTGAGGACAGAAATCCGGTGTATAGCGCGGATGAAAAAAGTATTTTCTATTTGAGTGAAGAAAGCGGAAGTTTTAATGTACACAAACTTACATTGGATCATCCTCAAATGAAACAGCAAATCACAAAATTTGAGCTTCATCCTGTAAGATCTTTAAGCATATCGAATGATGGCCTGTTGTGTTATACGCGCCACGGAGAATTATATACCCAAACCGAAAGTGGTACAGCCACAAAATTAACTGTCAAGATTCAAACCGAAGCTAAAAGCAATAATCACTTAATTGTGCCTATTAGTGGAAATGTGAGTGAAATGGATGTTTCTCCTGATGGAAAAGAGGTGGCCTATATCGTTCGCGGTGAGGTTTTTGTTTCCTCGGTTGAAGGAAAATTTACCAAGCGAATTACCAATACCCCTGCACAGGAGCGATTTGTAAGTTTCTCGCCGGATGGAAAATCGTTAATCTACGCCAGTGAGCGAGACGCCTTATGGCGCATTTTTCAAACCAAAAAGGTGAATGATGAAGAACCTTATTTTTACGCAGCCACACTTTTAAAAGAAGAACCTTTAATTATTAATGAGCACGATAATTATCAGCCTAAGTTTTCTCCGGATGGTAAAGAAATCGCTTATATCGAAAACAAGACTTTTTTGAAAATTTATAATTTGGCTTCGAAGCAAATACGAACGCTGCTCACTAACGATGAGCTTTATTACATGAGTGATGGTGGTCAGTATTTTGAATGGAGCCCCGATAGCAAATGGTTATTTGTTGAGTATACTCCTGTGTTGGCCAATGTTGAGGTTGTGTTGCTGGCCGTTGATGGGAAACAAAAAATGATCAATTTAACCGAAAGTGGTTATGGTGATGTTACACCAAAATGGGTAAATGGAGGAAAACAGCTCTTGTGGTTCAGCGACAGGCAAGGGTTGCGTTCGCAAGCAAACAGCGGTGGGCGACAACAAGATGTATATTCAATGTTTTTAACCCAGGATGGATGGGATCAATTTAACATGACCAAAGATGAATATGCCCTTTGGAAAGAAATGAATAAAAAGCCAGTAAAAGAAAAAGCCACGGACGATAAGAAAAAGAAAAATGATAAAAAGGAAGTTGAACCCAAAAAGGATTCAACTGAGGTGAAAATCGACTGGAATAATTTAAGAGAAAGAAAAGCCCGATTAACAATTCACTCCTCAAGTTTGAGTGATGCAGTGTTATCAAAAGATGCTGAAACGCTTTATTATTTGGCAACTTTTGAAAAAGGAATTAACCTGTGGAGCACGGATTTACGAACCAAAGAAACAAAAATGCTTGTGAATTTGAGTGGGCGATCAGGGAGTTTGACCTGGGATAAAGAAATGAAAAATCTGTTTCTGCTCTCAAGCGGAAAAATTTCGAAGATTGATATCAAAGCGAAAAAAGCAACTCCTGTTTCTATCAGCGGTGAATTGGATTTGGATGTTAGTGCCGAACGTCAACACATGTTCGATCATGTGTGGAAACGTAATAAAACCATGTTTTATATTTCTGATTTTCATGGTGCCCCTTGGGATTTGTTAAGAACAGAATATGAACCCAAGCTCACTTCAATTAGCAACGACTTTGAATTTGCTGAATTGCTTTCAGAAATGTTGGGTGAGTTAAATGTGTCTCACTCCGGTGCCAGATATGGATCCAATAATCCGTTGGGTGACCAAACGGCAGCCATGGGCGTTTTTATTGATTATGATTATAAGGGTGATGGGATTAAAATTGCCGAGGTGATTAATGCCGGGCCACTCGATAAAAACAATATAAATGTTAGTGCCGGAATGATCATCAAACGAATTGATGGAGAAGTCATTACAGCTGATGTTGATTTTGCTAAATTATTGAATAGAAAGGCCGACAAATTTACTTCACTTTATATTTTTGATCCTACAACAAAAACAAACCAATATGTTACCATAAAACCAATTACTTTGCGCGAAGAAGGCACATTGCTTTACAATCGTTGGATTAAAGCCAATGCCGAAGAAGTTGATCGGGTGAGTGGTGGAAAATTAGCCTATGTACATATTCCTGGTATGGGCGATGGACCATATCGCGATACTTATGAAAAAGTTATGGGAAAATATCACGATCGTGATGCGTTGATTGTGGATACCAGAAATAATGGCGGTGGTGATTTGGTTTCGGATTTAGCCATGTTCTTCACAGGAAAAAAATTCCTTGATTATACGATTGAAAGACGATCAATGGGTTACGAACCGGGATGGAGATGGACCAAGCCTTCATTGGCTATGGTAAACGAATCTAACTATAGTGATGGAAGTTGTTTTGCCTGTAGTTATCAGGAACTCGGAATTGGTAAATTAGTTGGAATGCCGGTTCCCGGAACTTGCAGTTGGGCCGGTTGGGAATCGCTTCAAAATGGAACCGTTAGATGGGGCTCTATTCCTTTGAGTGCAAAAAATGCAAAGGGCGAATGGATGGAAAACGATCAAACGGTACCTGAAATTATGGTAAAAAATATGCCTGGCATCATCGACAAAGGCAGAGATCAGCAGTTAGAAGCTGCCATTGAAGACCTCTTAAAGACTGTAAAAAAGTAAAATTTAAGTATTTATAAAAAAGAAGCACTTCCAAAAGGGAGTGCTTCTTTTTTTTTCTACTAAATTCAATATAGAATTAAACTTATTACAAATCAATACTTTGTATCTTTTAGGCTATGAATCGTCAAGATTATTAGACTCTAGATACTAGATATTTAGATGAAAATGAATTTTTCTATGGTCTAATATCTAGCATCTTAATACGTAAATAAAATTACTCATAAGATGTACTCAAAGCATTGGTTTAAAAACGCTGAGTATATTTAGTCCAAAGTTCTTCGTAAAGAAGCCAATACCTATCCACAGCATTATTTGCAATGGTATTGGAATAATTAGTTAAAAATGCTTTGGCTGCATTCGGATCATTTTTATAAAGTGCTAAAGCTTCTTCTTCAATTTTTGCCTGTTCCGAAAAAGATTTGTTTTCGATCTCATTCCAAACGAGATTAATATCCACAATCATTTCCTGCCATCTAAATAGGGCAAGTTGTGCAACCACGCGGTAAGCCCACCATGCAGACTCTTTATTAAATTTAGTTCTGGCATCAACCATATAAGATTCAGGCATGCTTGTATTTCCAATATAGAAGGGTGTATGTGGAGTTGCAGCCGGATTATCATAGCCAAACCAAACGACACCACCTATTTCGTTGGGTAGCCAACTTCTAGATTGTGTAATTTGAACATAGGTTGCCCGAATACAAGCAATTGTTCTTTCACGTTCAATGTTTAACAATTCCCTTAATTCTGTGGTCAGGAATGGATTTGCAATCGCGCTTTTTACCGATTTGCCTTCCTTATCAACTGCCAGCATTGATCTACTCATATCATATGGTGTATCTTGATAATAATCACGAAACATATTCACCACTTCTTGAGCTGAATATTTTTTTTCAGGCTTAACCGAAAGTGGATAATTTTCGGCATTCGGGTCAAGATTTAACGAAGGTGCAACAAGATCGAGAACACGCCACTCTCTTCGCCGACAGCCCATACTATTTCTATTTGCGTAAGCATAGCAAAACTCAAAAGGTTTTCCGCTTTTTGCAGTCCAAAGACCTAATTCTTCTGCCGCAGAAAAAACATTGTCGCTTGCCATATAATTGTTATGATCATCCAGATCAAGGGTTCGGATTCGACTTGCATTGGCCACAACACTAATGTGATCATCCGGAATTCGTACTGCAGCCCATACGGCACCAACTTTGCCATTTCCTGGTCCTACAATCTCCAAATACCAAACTTCATTTGGGTCTGCAAAAGTGAAACATTCACCTCCATCATTGTATCCATATTTTTTTGTAAGCTCATCGATTACCTGAATGGCCTCACGAGCAGTTTTAGCTCTTTCAAGCGCCAAGCGATACAACTCAGGGCAGTCAATTTTACCGGCGTCACTTTGCATTATTTTATTGCCACCAAAAGTAGATTCACCGATTGCTAATTGGTGCTCGTTCATGATTGGATAGGCGGCATTCAAATAAGCATAAGTTTCTTTAACCTGAGGTATTTCAATACTTATTTCCCTTCCAGGTTGATCTGGCATGATTGTAAGTTTTGAATGATTGTAAACCTTTGCTGTTGAACCTTTTTTATGCTTCATATTCGGAACAAGGTTTAGCCAGGTTCTATCCGTTCTGCTATCGCATGTATGCGAAGTGATTGTTGAGCCATCAGCCGATGCAAGTTTGCCAACCAGGATCGAGGTGCAATTATCTGTCTCCTTTCCAAATTCAGGTTCTATAGTTTGTGCATTAACCGAATAAATGAGTGCTGATATAAACAAAATTAATGTTAATCTAATCAGGCTTTTTAGGTAAGAATTCGTGATCATAATCTAACTTTTTAAATTTAAATTTCATGTTTCTTTAAAACGAAATATAAAACATTTTATTAAATCCATCTTTGTTAGATATAATTTATTATTAACAAGCTATCATCCATTCATTTTTCTGGATTCTTAAATATAGCCTTGCTGTAACCTTTTAAAATTAAATACGTCATAAAACCAAGAAATTCGCTTGCTGGAAATTTCTTCTTTATTTGCAGGTTCAAAATAGCGTTTTACCGATTTCTACTTTTTTTAAAATGATGGCTAGATTAGTTTTGTTTTTTTATTATTGAACTGGTTTAAATGTAATTATTGATGCAGATAAATGACGGGTGAATGTCTGACAAAAGTAGTTGCACTGTAACAAGATAATGCAAGATATTTGCACGAAAATATTTTATGACTTTAGGTTAAATTATAAATAATCCCAATCACATGTTTAAAAATTTCATACAGGTTACTTTCCGAAATTTTCTAAAAAATAAATTCTTTGTCATTGTTAATGTTATTGGGCTTGGAATTGCACTTGCCAGTTGTATTGTGGCATACTATAATTTTCGTTGGAATGAAGATTTTGATCGTATTTTATCTCAAAAAAGTGAAATTTACAAAGTTGGTTTTACACGCGATATGAGCGGCAGGCAGCAAGCCTTTGGCATGAACCCAATTTCCTTAGCACCTGCAATGGGAAATTCAGTTGCCGGAATTAAAGACATGGTCAGGGTTCATCGCTCGGGAATGGCTATAAGATATGGAGAAAAAATATTTAACAGAACAGTGGCCTTTGCCGACGAAAACGTTTTTGATATTTTTGATTACCCTTTAGTTAGTGGCGATATCAATGCCCTTCAGGATGAAAGAAGCGTCATCATCACCGACGAATTTGCAAAAGTATGTTTTGGCGATGAGGTCGCACTTGGCGAAATGATAAAGGTTTTTTTACAGGGCGGCGAAGAACGTAGTTTTAAGGTGGCTGCCATTGTTGAAAAAATGCCTGAAAACACTACTTTTCAGTTTAGCATTTTAGCGCATATTGATAATTACATTGAAATGAATGGTATTTCAGAGAATGACTGGAGGACATGGATTGCAGGAACATTTCTGTTGATACCTGATGAAAGCTATATAGCCGGAATCGAAAAATATCTAGCCAATTTCATTCCAATTCAAAATAAAGCCAGAGAAGATTATAAGGTCGGTAGATTTTATCTTGAAAAAATGAAAGACATTCCAAATTCCGGGCGTGATACATGGAATTATTGGTTCCATCAGGGATTGCACCCTGCGGCATTTGCAGCACCGACGGTAATGGCCATTCTTTTGCTTTTATTGGCTTGTTTAAATTTTATGAATACCGCATTGGCAATCTCTAGTCGTCGCTTAAAGGAAATAGGACTTCGAAAAGTAATGGGTGGTTTAAGAAAACATACCATTATGCAATTCTTAGGAGAAAACATGTTTTTATGTTTTATAGCCCTATTGGCTTCATTGGTAATTGCAACTTACCTGATTGGAGAGTGGAGTAAAATGTGGGAGTACACTATTCAACTTGACTTTTTAGATGGAGGCCGCTTGTGGTTTTTCCTTTTCGCACTTTTAATTATTACTGGGCTTGCTGCCGGTTCTTACCCTGCGTTCTACGTAAGTAAATTTAATCCAATTAATATTTTAAAAGGCGACATAAAACATGGCGGTGCAAGTTTACTTTCAAAAATATTATTGGTGGTTCAGTTTTTATTAGCAGTAACCGGAATTATTTCTACCGTTATTTTTTCACAAAATGCAAAATACCAAAGTGAGCTTTCGATGGGTTATGCAAAAGAAAAAATTATTGCAGTACCCTTCAGTAACAATCCTACACTCGAGTTGTTTCGCAATTCGATTATTCAAAACCCCAAGGTGCAAAGTTATGGTTGGGCTGAGGAGCATATTAGTTGGTCGAATTATAGTAGAAGCCTTAAATGGGGAGCTGAAGAGGAACACGAAGTAAATGGTTTTGACATTGGTCGTGGATATTTTGAAACCATGGATTTTAAATTGCTTGAAGGTCGATATTTTGATATAAACTTTCAGGAATCGGAGCGTGAAAGGGCAATTATCGTTAACGAAAAACTGGTTGAAACGTATGGTTGGGACAATGCAATAGGTCAGAAACTAAGAGAAAACGATACCACTGAATTAACTGTTATTGGGGTAGTACAAAATTTTTATCCCTACGGATTTTGGAACGAAATTTCACCAATCATGCTTAAACTTGGTGTGAAAGAACGAATGAGAATGTTGGTAATTCAGGCAGATCCCAAAAACTTAGCGCAATTAAATAATGAAATGCGAATAAAATGGGAAGAGTTAATTCCTAATGCTGTTTACCCAGGCTTTTTGCAAGAAGAGCGTTTGGCAGAATCAAAAGATATTAATAAAAATATCATGAACATCTTTTTATTCCTGGCAGTTATTTCAGTCATCCTGTCGCTAGTTGGTCTTTATACTTTGGTATCTTTAAAAGTGATTAAAAAGACAAAAGAGATCGGAATAAGGAAAGTATTGGGAGCACCGCTTTCTAGCATTATGAGGATGATTAATCGCGAGTTTATGATCATCATCATCATTTCCTCCATTTTAGGCTCTGCGCTTGGTTACTACTTAGCAGAAATGCTATTGGCGAGTGTTTACGAAGTTTACCAAGGTGCAACCCTCAGTTCATTTATTTTACCAACCATCATCATTTTAGCAGTATCAGTATTAACCATTAGTGGTAAGGTTTATCGTGCTGCAAGCATGAACCCTGTTGATGCCATTAAGTATGAGTAGAAAAAAAAGGTTTAATGTATAATTCTAAATGTGGATTGGTGAGTTTTAACACATTGTAATTTTAAAATCAATCATTCAGGTTACTAACTACCGTATTCTAATTACTAAGTACTAATTACTAAGTACTGAATTCTTTAATCTCCATTTTGAACTTATAACTTCTATTTCTATTCTTCTTTATAGTCATATTTTCAAATTGACTAATTCTCAAATTATTTCTTTATCTTTATTTCATAAATTCTTGACGCTCGGGAAGCGCTATTGAACAAGAATTGTTGCTCCTACTGCTTAGAATTTAAAGGATCGGTTTTTATAAATTGAGCAAAAATTTAATTTATAAAACTTGTACCATACATGCCAACTTGGATGTTTGGATGTAAGAAACATGGATGTGTTTTTTAGTTGGTATTTTAAAGGAGACCCCATCTTAAATGAATTGATAATGCTGTAAATTTGAAATATTAAACATGATATTACTATTATTCTATTTATTTCTGGCGCTTGTTGTTTCATTCCTCTGTTCAATAATGGAAGCAGTGCTACTTTCAACACCACAATCCTTCCTGATTGTAAAATATGAAAATGGAAATGAATGGGCAAATTCATTTATAGATTTAAAAACCAATATTGATAAGCCTTTATCTGCAATTTTATCCTTAAATACTGTGGCGCATACCGTTGGTGCTGCTGGAGTTGGAGCACAAGCAGTTAAAATATTTGGCGAAGCTTCGTTTGGAATTGTTTCAGCAATTTTAACAATTTTAATTTTGGTAATCACCGAAATAATACCAAAAACGTTTGGAGCCAGATATTGGAGAAATCTGGCTATGATTTCTTCTCGGATTATACAAGTCATGATTGTTATTACTTATCCATTAGTTATTATGTCAGCATTTATTACGAAGCTTATTTCAAACAACAAGCAAGAGCAAACTACGAGCAGAGAAGAAATTGCCGCATTAACAAATATAGGCGCAGACGAAGGTATTTTTTCGAATAAAGAACATAAAATAATTCAAAATTTACTTCGGCTCAAGAATGTGAAAGTAACAGAAATTATGACCCCAAGAGTTGTGGTTACAGTTGCCGATGAGAACTTATCCCTAAAAGAATTTTTTAAGAATAAAGATTATCTAAATTTTTCTCGCATCCCAATATATTCAGAAAATGATGAAAACATAACAGGGTATGTTTTTAGGCAGGAAGTTTTTGAAAAACTGGCCGAAGGCCAGGAGGATCTAAAATTAAAAGATGTTAAACGTGAGATAGTTATAGTCCCAAATAATATAGTGTTATTTTCATTGTGGGAAAAACTATTGGAAAAAAAAGAGCATATCGCTTTAATTGTAGATGAATATGGGGGATTAGATGGAATAGTGACAATGGAAGATATTATTGAAACCATGCTTGGACTTGAAATAATTGATGAAACTGATACTATAGTAGATATGCAAAAATTTGCAAGGGATAGGTGGACAGAAAGACAAGTAAAATATAATATTATCGATAAATTAAATAAACAAGACGAAGGAAAAACACTCCCTGACAAGGTATAAAAATAATGGCCGAGACAGTGTTGAATGCTAAGGCTTCAACCACATCTGTTTTGTTGTAGCTTGATAAGAATGAAACTCACAATCGGATACCATTCTTTTTCTTATCGGTAGGACACCTATAATTTTTGGTTATGAAACATGGGATCACCATATTAACTTTCCTGCTTTTACATGATTTTATGTCATCAGGTAATCATGAATTCAATTTTCAAAGCGATGGAAAAGTTTTAAAATAATTAAAAAGGTATGAAGAACTCAAAAAATCACGATGACCGCATTGCAAAAATGACAGTGGCATCGGTATATCCACACTACCTGACAAAAGTTGAAAAGAAAGGCAGAACGAAAGCTGAATTGCATCAGGTTATTGAGTGGCTCACCACTTATGATGAAACGAAGTTGAGTGAACTCATTGAAAGCGAAGTGACTTTTGAAGATTTTTTTCGGCATGCTACACTACATCCTAATGCCCACCTGATTACCGGCATAATCTGTGGCTATCGGCTTGAAGAAATTGATAACCCGCTAACACAGCAGGTAAGGTACTTGGACAAATTGGTGGATGAATTAGCGAAAGGACGAAAAATGGAAAAAATTTTGCGCAAATAAAAACATAATTATTAGCTGATACAGTAGTGAATAAAAGGTTATACCTAATATAAATTATCCTGAATGCTAACTGGGAAATGCATCGAAATCCCTAACCTTTTAAATTCTTTTACGTTAGAGCAAATAGTATAATCAATATTGAGTTTGTTATTTGCATCTAAATATGAAAGTTTAACAAAGAGTTTTATTAATGATATCATTTTGGAACAGATATAAGAATTATTATTTAATCCGTAATATTTCTGAAGATAACACCAAAAAAGAAGGGCTTCCATATTTAAGAGACAAGCTTTTTGTTTCCATATTGCTCCTAACCTTACTGCTCGGATTTATTGCCTATATCCCAAGCATTATTATCTCTATAGCGCATAACGAATTCGTTATTGCAATATTTGATACCCTGGCCATCTTTACAATTATTTTTGTTTTTTTTAATAAACACTTAAGTATTTCGAGTAAGAAAATAATATATTCAATAAATATATATATATTGTCAACCATCTTATTGGTTCATCTCGGCACCCGCGGCCCCGGAACGATCATTTTTTTATGTGTTTCAATTTTAATTACACTTTTTTATAGTAAGCGAGCAGGTTTAGTTTCTGTGGCTATGAATGCTATTATCTATTTTTTATTACTGCTTGCCATTACTTCAAAAATCATTGCACAACCATTTTTCTCAGAATTTACGATGGAATCATGGTTGGTTGTGGGTATAAACCTGATAATTTTTAACCTTATTATTGTTTTTTCAGTTTCATTTTTAATCGATCATTTGCAGCAATCATTTTTAACTGAAAAAAAATTACAAAAAAGCTTAAAAAAAGAAAGTCACAATTTGTTTATTGCAAAACAAAAATCAGAGGAGTCTGACCGGTTAAAAACTGCTTTTTTAGCCAATATGAGTCATGAAATCAGGACGCCGATGAATGGGATTTTGGGCTTCGCTGAATTATTGAAAGAACCAGGTTTAACTGGTGAAGAACAACAAAATTACATTAGTATTATTGAAAAAGGTGGTGAAAGAATGCTGAATATCATCAATAATATTATTAGCATTTCAAAAATAGAATCGGGGCAGATGGAAATTAATTTGCAGGAGTCGAATATTAATGATCAAATTCAATTTATCTATACTTTCTTTAACCCGATGATTGAAGAAAAAGGGATGCAATTTTTATTTAGAGATTATTTGCCTTCAAATGCCGCTATCTTAAAAACCGACAGCGAAAAAGTTTATGCAATTTTTACAAACCTTGTAAATAATGCGATTAAGTATACCAACAAAGGATTTATTGAAATTGGCTATCACAAGCGAGATAATTACCTTGAGTTTTTCGTAAAAGATACCGGCATTGGTATACCTCAGGATCGGAAGGATGCCATCTTCGAAAGATTTATACAAGCAGATATTTCTGATAAAATGGCACTCCAAGGAGCAGGTTTGGGTTTGTCAATTTCAAAAGCCTATGTTGAGATGCTTGGAGGAAGAATTTGGGTGCAAAGTGAAGAAGGCATGGGTTCAACATTTTATTTTACATTACCCTACGAAACCAAATCTGACGAAAAATTAATTATTAATACTACTGCTTCAACCGAAGCAGTAGCATATCATATTCCAAACCTAAAAATCCTAATCGCTGAGGATGATGAAGCCTCAGAAATTTTGATCTCTCAAATTACAAAGCAGTTTTGCAAAGAAGCTTTTAAAGTAAAAACAGGACAAGAAGCTGTTGAGATTTGTCGCAGGAATTCGGATATCAATTTAATTTTTATGGATATTCAAATGCCCGATATGAATGGTTACGAAGCTACGCGCCAAATCCGTCAATTTAACAAAGAAGTAATCATTATTGCACAGACCGCTTTTGGACTTGCAGGTGATCGCGAAAAATCAATTGAGGCAGGATGTAATGCTTATATTACAAAACCCATCAAGAAAGACAAACTGCTCAAATTAATTCAAAAATATTTCAAACAGCAATAAAACAAATAATTGAAAAAATTAGTGCAGAATATAAGCTTTATGTGATTCAGCATTCAGTATATCCTTATACTGTCATTCTTTTTATCACTATCACCAGTTCGGTTTCAGTAAAATTGTTATAAAACCAAGTAATGAATGAATTGGCACTGTGAAGTTTGAAAGTGAAAAACTTTAAAATCCATACTCCACAGTGCCAAAAACTTAGTTGGGCATCACATAATGTATCCCTGCATCTGGCCCAAGCGGTAAACCTAGTAATAACCAGGCCACTAATAAAATAATCCAAACCATTAAAAATACCATCGAGTAAGGGACCATGGTTGCGACGATGGTTCCTATTCCGGCCTTGGATTCGTATTTTTGTAAGTAAGCAATAATGAGTGCAAAGAAACTCATCATGGGTGAAATAACGTTGGTTACGCTGTCGCCGATGCGATAAACCACCTGTGATAGTTCGGGTGAATAACCCATAATCATAAACATTGGGATGAAAATTGGTGCGAGTATAGCCCATTTGGCTGAAGCACTTCCCATGAGCATATTAATGGCTGCAGAAAGCAGAATGAATAAAATCATTAAAGGAATTAACCCAATATCTGCTGACATTAGCAAACCGGCGCCTTTAACAGCAAGGATTATCCCTAAATTACTCCATTTAAAATAAGCGACAAATTGAGCCGCAAAAAATACCAGTACCAGATAAGTGGACAGTGTTTTCATGGAAACGGCCATGCCTTTCATTACATCGGCATCGTTTTTAAAGGCGCCCGTTACAAAACCATAAATTAAACCCATGGTCCCTGCAACAATAAAAAGCATAGCTACCACTCCTTTTATCAGGGGTGAAGTTAAAATACCTCCGTCGGTTCCTCTGAAAAATCCATTCTCGGGTAAAATCCCAATTAAGGTAATTATTATGATTGCAATTAAACCAAGACTGGCATATAATAAACCTTTTCTTTCCTGAGCTGTTAATTTTTGAAAAGAATTTTGATCAATTTTAACATCTCCGTTATACTGGCCCAGGCGGGGCTCAACAATCTTTTCAGTCACAAAAGTTCCCGTAAAAGCAATCACAAAGGTTGAGGCGACCATGAAATAGTAATTGGCTGTAGGGTTAACTTCGTAAGCAGGATCCAAAATCTTTGCAGCCTCCTGCGATAAACCGGCCAGTAAGGGGTCAACAGTTCCCAACACCAAATTGGCACTAAATCCTCCGGAAACACCTGCAAAAGCTGCTGCCATTCCGGCGATCGGATTTCTTCCGACGGCATGAAAAATAACACCTGCTAAAGGAATGAGCAAAACATACCCAACATCCGATGCAACATTCGAAAGGATTCCTGAAAGTACGATCACAAAAGTGAGTAAATGTTTTGGTGAGTTTAAAACCATGATGCGGATAACGGCATTGATCAATCCACTCTGTTCTGCAATTCCAATACCCAGCATGGCAACCAATACAATACCCAAGGGCGCAAAACCTGTAAAATTATCCACCATCTCAACCAAAATGCGGTGTATCCCATCGTGAGATAATAGGTTAACGGGTTTAATCATTTCCTTGGTTCCGGGATGGATTACTTCCCAGCCTAAAAAATGACCAAGAGCCGATAATAGTAATGCTGACAAAGCAAATAAAGCAAATAGGGTGGCAGGATGGGGGAGGGCATTCCCAATTTTTTCGGTTCGATTCAGCATGCG
Organism: Bacteroidales bacterium; assembly: GCA_963674935.2. Lineage (GTDB taxonomy): Bacteria > Bacteroidota > Bacteroidia > Bacteroidales. The sequence goes on along the minus strand of CAXXWZ010000002.1, from coordinate 23,269 downwards.
CTGAAAAATTCCTTCTTTGATTTTTGTAGTAGTCATAATTGATAATTAATAATTAATGTTTCTCAGATTCCCAGGGTTGGTAGTTCCAAAAAGATAAAATGAGTTGATTGAAAATAAGTAATGAATTAACCAATCATTTAAATGGATGTTTGGCTAAAAAAAAGATGTGAAGAGTAAAATAGCCTAGCTATTTTGAATCAGAGGAATATTGTTCAAAAAGAAAACGGATTTTTTTACCGTCAGCTGAGATCTCGGCAGTTAGGATATCATCTTCAAGGGTGTATGATATGAGTTTTGGAAACGGATTCTTGTCGTTCTGACAAACAAAACTATTTAGTGTTCGATGGGTTACCCGAAATGAGGTAGGCCTTCTGTTAACCCCATAAACCCTGTATATCCATTCATGCGCAGATTTTAGTAAATGAATTTCTTCTTTAAAAAGGGTATCTGAATTTTGAAGGGTATACCCAATGCCAAGGTAGAGTGTATCTGATTGTTTAATCCAGTTTTCATAAGTATTTCTGTCGGATTTTTCGTTGGTCCTAATCCATTCACCGAGCAACCAGTCAAAGTTTTGATCTGCGCCACTAATCCTATTTGTCTCCTGTCCAAATGAGTTAAGAAATACCAAGCACAAAAAGGCAGTTAAGAATATCTTAAAGCTTTGTTTTAGTATTTGCACTGTTTTACTCATTTATGAGAATTCTTAAGTTGAATTAAAATTTGCTCAAAGATAGTTAAGAATCTTGTTAGTCTGAAATGCTTGAATCTATACCTTTAGTTTAAATGCCGGGTTATAAATAATTCCAATTATATTTTTCCAGGGATCAGTGACGGAGGCAACCATTAATTCGCCACCCACATTGGTAGGCTTCTCATGTACTTGAGCACCCAATTTTACAAGGTGTTCAAATTCTTGTTGTATATTTTCAACACCCCAATATGCAATCTCACTTTCCGACTTCTGAACAGGGGATAGTTCTTCAGGAAGTAATCCCAGTTCATAACCACAAATATTGAAACCAACATAAAAAGGTTCATCGAAATAAGGTTGACTTTTAAAAGCTTTAGCATACCATTCTTTTGCCTTGGTCAAGTCTTTAACCTTGTAAACCACAGTTCTTAATCCCAGCATATTATCTGTTTTTAAATTGGCATGAAGATATTAAAATTTATCCAAGTAATATTAATTGCTCAAAGGATTAAAATTTGGGATATTCAATTAAAAAATTAAACTTATCTTTAATTTAATTATGAGAAGAATTACGTATATCAGTAGATTAAAAGAAAAATTGAGTCTTAGTGAAATAGAATCAATTGGTGAGGCAGCAAAGACAAAGAATGACGCTTTGGGGATAACCGGCATCTTAATTTATTTTAATGATTTGTTTTTCCAAATTATTGAAGGTGGCGCAAATGAAATAGATGACCTTTACAAAAGTATAAAATCAGATGATCGTCATCAGGATATTTTATGTTTGAAAGGAGAGTTTGATCTCAAATTGCGTTATTTTCCGCATTGGTCAATGAAAGTAATCAATCTGGATAAAAGAACAGATGAACTTACACTTCCGATTAAATTACTCCTTCAAGCTTTAATTGATTCTCATCAGGTGATTGAAAAATATACCCAATCAAGTGTTTTGAAAGTAATTAGTGGTGGTATTAATCCTCTACTAATACAACCTAAACAGGTTGATCGAATAATTGTTTTTGGGGATGTTATTTCCTATTCAACTTTATCAGAACAATTAAGCATCGAAGATGTTTTTCTTGTTTTAAACTCTTACTTTGAGGTGTGCACCCGTATCATTACTAAAAAAGGAGGGGAGGTAAATAAATTCATTGGTGATGGCTTAATGGCATATTTTGATGGCGATGATGCAGATGAGGCTATTGAAGCTTGTCTAGAGATTTTAGAAGAATTGGATCAAGTGAGGAAACTGGCAACAAGTGATTCTCCGCTTTCGTTGTTATACTCAGGTTATGGTATTGCAAAAGGCAATGTAATTGAAGGAAATATGGGATCGGATATTAAAATGGATTATACCATTATTGGTGATGCAGTTAACACAGCCTCGCGTTTAGAATCGCATACACGTTTCATCGAGAAGTCGATTGTTATTTCAGAGTTGGTAAAGGCCAGCTGTAAAAAAGAAAGAGACTTTATTCGAATGGGAAAGTTTTACCTAAAAGGCAAGCGTGAGCATACTGCCGTTTATACCCTTAAGGACAATTTGGTTGACAACTTTAAGGAAGCAGCAGATCTTCCAGAGCGGATTGAAGCTTATGTGAACAGGAACTATTAATCGGATTAATAGTTCCTGAAGTATATTCTAATTTTTATAATAGGTGATCGTTTTTAACTTTTCCCATGCTCCTCTGGTAAAGTCAGGTACTTTGACGGGCATGCTTTGGTTTTCAACTGATACTTTTGATAGCTCAATAATAGATGACCATTCGGCTGCATCGTAAACATCCTGATCGAGTGGTAATCCGTTTCTTAAACAATAAATCAATCGGTAATCCATGATAAAATCCATTCCACCATGGCCTCCTACTTCTTTTGCTTTTTCCTGAATATCAGCAACAATTGGATGGGTATAAACTTCCAGTAAAGAATCTAGTTGTTGTTTTGGGAGGAAGGAATGCGCATTTGGTTCCAGTGCAATTCCTTTATTTGGATATTTTTGAGCAAATCCTTTGGTCCCACTTACCGTATGTAAACGACTGTAAGGGCGGGGACTTGTAACATCATGCTGAAGCATAATGGTTTTACCTTTAACTGTTTTAATTAAAGAAGTGTTGATATCTCCCTTTTGATATTTTCTTTTTGCATAATCCGATTCTTCACCAAATTTGTCTTTGGCATAAGCTGTCATTCCAAATTGATTGCTCGACATGGACACGATATGGCTCATTTTATCACCTCGGTGAAGATTCATGATATGACTGATGGGACCAAATCCATGAGTAGGGTAGGTGTTGCCATCTGTTTTTTCTAAATGCTTTAAACGCCACATGTCCCAGTATCCGGTACTGTCATCAAAGTTTAACCATCGTAAATCATGGATATAAGCACCTTCGGTGTGAACTACCTCACCAAACAAACCTTTTTGTGCCATATTTAACGTAGCGATTTCAAAAAAGTCGTAATTACAATTTTCTAATTGCATACAATGTTTACGTGTTCTTTCAGCGGTCTCAACAAGTTTCCAACAATCTTCGATGGTAAGTGCTGCAGGCACTTCAGTGGCCACATGTTTCCCATGTTCCATGGCATAAACAGCAATGGGTGTGTGTAAATCCCAATGGGTACAAACATAAATTAAATCGATATCATCTCGTTCGCACATTTTTTTCCAGTCCTCTGTACCGGTATAGGTATCAGCTTCAGGCCATCCTTTGTCTCTTAAGGTTTGTTGACTTCGTTCTACGTTTTCAGGAACTACATCGCATAATGCGACAATTTCAACGTTTTCCAAAAAAGTATATCGATTTACCGCACCGCTGCCTCGCATCCCTAAACCTATGAAACCTATTCTAACTGTTTCGATAGGATCGCAAGCTAGTTCAATGACATCAGTTTGGCCTTCAGGTCTGATTGGTTCTGGAAATAGCTCTTGGGCTTCTCCGAGGCTATTTTTAGTTTTGTCGGTTTGATAATTACATGAAACTAAAAAAAATGTAGTGATGGTGAATAATCCTAAAATTGCTTTTTTCATTTTGGTTAAGGTTTTTAATTTGGTTGCCAACGAAGATATTAAAAATGCAAGAAAGCTCAAACAGCTTTGCTACTTAAAACTACTTATTCTTTTTGTCAAAGATGGTAATGATATCTACCCAATGTACTGCCCAATTCTTTTCAGGATTGGGTTCAACACCTGATACGTAAAATAAAAATTGTTCGTTAGGAGTGACATAAGGATTACCTTCAGCGTGTTTATTAATTACCTCATTTAATATTTGAGGTTTTTCCCAAACTCCATTTTTAGATTTGAAACTCAGGTAGAGTTTTGAAGCTGCCTGGAAAATAAGGTATGATTCGTCAGGCGAGATCCACGGAGTAACCATTTGTGAATCAAAATTAATCACGGGCGGTAATTTAATTGCATCACTAAAAATTCCGTTAGCTATTGGCCGGCAATAAAAAAGTTGTAATTCCTCGTAATTTGGAGTTCCGGAATGAAAAAAAATGCTTCCATCATGGGTGATTGATGGATGGGAAACCATTCTGTTTCTTAAATTAGGAATATCTATAAATTCGGGTTTACTCCATTCGCCATTCATTCTTTGACTTCGCCAAATATGCCAGGTTTCCGGTATTCCTTCAATTCCTGTTGGACGAGTAGAACTGAAATAAATTGATTTCCCATCGGGTGAGAAATTCATTCCATGTTCAAAATATGCTGTATTAAAAAAAGCATCTTCAGGTTCTGACCACTTACCTTCTCCTTTGCGGATGTACTTAACTGTAAAAGAGGTAAAGTCTTTATCGGACAGTGTAAAATAGTATTCATTTAAATCGGGCGAAAAAATGCCGCTATGAATGAGCATGCTATCTGGCACCAATTCGGGCTTGAAAATCAAGGGTTCATCAAATGGAATATCGTTTGTAAGAAAGTCATTTACAGGATTACATGCCGTAAACAAAAACAAAAATAGTAGATGCCTAATTTTCACTCCTGTGTATTTTTATTTGGCTATTTTACTTTATAGCTCAATGATTTGCTGAAGTTCAGTATTAGAAATAGTTAATAAACCTGCTTTTGGAAGTCTCTTCGTCATTTCCCTCCAGTTCTCATCTGCTAAAAATACTTCTTTAAAAATATTTAACGATTGCTTTAACTCACCATTATTAGCTAATGCAACTGCTTTCCAGTATTTCATTTCTAAATTGTTTGGGAACATTTGTTCTGCTGCACCGTACTCCTTTAAAGCTTCAGTCATGTCGTTAAGTTCAACTGCCAAATCTCCTCTATTCATGTGCTCGTAAGCTTGGTGAACTCTCAGAAGTCTTGCCAGTTCAGGGATCGGATTTTCGCTGTCATCAACACGTAAATCAACTTTTTTATCAAGCCAGGGCTTATCGGTCTTTTCTCCATTTACAACTAAAAGAACTGCAGATTGCTTTCCCCTGATATCTCCACCTGCTTCTTGAGCTGCCTGAAGAACTTTAACGATCCTTTCACTTAATGGTAGTTCACTACTCGACTCAAAGGCTTCTGCCATGGCTGGAACCACTTTATCGTTCAGCATCATATTTGCCTGTACTGAATAATTATCTCCAATGATGTGATGTGCAGATTCAACACATTTTTTGCCGGTATAAGTCGCAACGTCACCGTGAACATCCAATAAAGCAAGTTGTCTGAAATCGCGTCCTTCATCTGCCTCAATCATTTGTTCCATGGCAGCTTTAGCAGCTGTCCCATTTTCCATTAACTTTAAACCTTCAGGCCCGAAAGCCGGATTTACAAAGGATTGAGTTGCTACCACACCAACACCTGATTTTCCCCATGATACAATTGTTCCAACCGAAAACCAATGACTTTGAACTCCCACGGCCATTTCTCCTGTTAAATTATCTCTGGCAACAATTGAGAAGGTGTGGGCAAATTTTTCCTTATAAATATTTTGTGCTTCACCAATATTTGGTAAAATAAAAAGGATTAGTAAAACAAGGGATTTTAGGATTGGTGTCTTCATCTTGAATAGGTTTAAATAAATTGGAAATAGTTGTTTTTAGTTATTAATTAAATAAAGTAATGCGTTTGGGAATGTCTTCCTTGAGTTTGACCAATCGTGCCAGCCATTAAATTCAATGTATTTGAAATCATATCCCTTTTTATTTAGTATTTGAGCAAACTTTCTATTGGCTCCAAAAACCATGTTTTCCTGTAATCCCCAATCTAAAAATATTTTAAGGGGGCGTTTTTCCTCTTTGTTTATTTTATCAATAAGCCAATCCATTCGAACTTCGTTATCAAATTTGTCTGCAAGTTCAAGTCCTCTCCAATAAGAAGCAGATTGAGCAAGTACTTTTCCGAAAATATCAGGGTGGAAATAGGCGATGAATGTTGAAGCCAAACCACCATAACTAATTCCTCCGATGTAATTATCTTTAGGAAGTGCGGATGTTTGATAATTTTGGCGAATAAAAGGAACCAATTCTGAAATCATAAATTCTTTAAAATCGAAATTTAATGGAAGTTCAGTGTATCTTGAACTACTGGTTGGGTTTGAAATCATCACTGCCATCATGGGATCAATTTGCCTTTCAGTTATCAAATTGTCCAAAATATTTGGAACCTCAACCCGATTCAAATAAATAGGAGAATCAAACAAATAAATGCACGGATATTCATTTGATTTCTGTTTATCGTAATTTGGCGGTAGATAAATGTAAATTTTTCTTTCATTGCCTAAAATCTCACTTTCGAAAAGGATGGTGTCAACTCGGCTATTTAAATTGGTATAACGTTTTGCATTCCAATCCGGTTCGTCAGGTCTTAAATCCAAAACCGACCAACTCAAACTTTTAGCTTCTCCTCTTGGAATTCTATTATTATTGAATGGATCAATTTCGTTGCTTGATTCACCTGTTAAAGTATCAATCACGTTAAAACGATAAGAGAAACAGAGATCGTTAGGAATAATGTAGCTTCTGTAATATAAATCAGTTTTCGCTAATCGGTGCATCTTCATATCTCCGAAACGGTACTCGTCATAAATTCCAAACATTTTAAAACTGATGTCTTTATGTTCTGTTGAGTTCTGATAAATCAGGGTGAGATAAACATAATCATCAAAAAGTGGATCAGTTTCAATGATAGGAAACCCTTTTTTATTGCCAATATCCCAAATTTTTTCGATTTCCTTTTCCAGTTTACTGCTATCTGTTTTTAGCAAATTTGATACGAAAGGACTGATAGTTTTATAGGGTGGTCTGGTTACTTCAAAATTAAGAATGGTTTTATTGGATATACATCCATTGAAAATTAATATTACCAGAATGAAAAGCAATCTGTTTTTTATCATATTAACGCTTGTTTTAACTTCTCGTCCATTCAGCAATTTGTTTCATAGCTTTAATGACTGCATTACAATTCTGGTCTGCAAAATCATCTGGCAATGGTTCACTTAAGGGTATGGTTTCACTGGCAGAAAGTGCAATTGCGCCATCGAAATTAACAAATGCCAAACGGGCAGTTAATTCTTTAGGTGGTCGCTGAAAAGCTTCTCCCGGCAAAATGGCGACTCCGGCTTCCTTTAATAATTTTTCACAAAGAAGTGTACTTGTTGTAATTCCTCTTTGTTTTAATTTATCCGCATGCTTTGCGAAATCAATAAAAAGATAAAAGCCCCCATCAGGTTGATTAACTTCAATTTCAGCATCCTTCAAAATTTTAACACTGCGTTCACATAGATGTTTTAAAATACGTCTGGTGTGCCATAAATATCTTTCAATTTGGATTCCTCCTTTGAAGGCACGAACTGCAGCATACTGAATTGGTGCACTCACAGAAGTATAAGTTTCACTTGCAACTGCTGACATGGCATTCAATAGCCAATCAAAATTTGGAGGAAAAGCAAAAGTACCAAGCCGCCAACCACCTGCGCCGCACCATTTTGATAAACCTGAGCTTATAATAGTTCCTTCAGGATAAAACCGGGCAATTGAAACATGTTTTCCCTCAAAATGCAATTGTCCATATATCTCATCAGAAAGAATTATTAGTTCATGTTTTCGGGCAATTTTAGCAATTTGTTTAAGTTCATCACAGGAATAGGTTCCTCCATCAGGATTTGATGGATAATTTAGGATCATTAAGCGGGGCTTAAACTGATCATTTTCTTTCGCTAAAAACTCACTCAATTGTTTTGGTGTAATGCGCCATTTATTCTCAAAAGTAGTGTGAATTAGTTTTGTATTTCTGCCAATAATTTGAGCCTGAGGCCCGTAGGAAACCCAGCAGGGGGTCGGCAATAATAAGTCGCCGTAATAAACCATTTGTAGAATGAACATTAGTTCTTTAGAACCCGGACCAATAAGCACATTGTTTGGTTTGATATCAACCTGATCTTTTTGTTTGTGAAAATGAGCAACGGCTTGTCGTAGGGCTTCTAAACCTTTTACATTTAAATAATCTTTTTGATGGGCATTTATTTTTAAGGTTTCAACAACCGGCGCAGGCACAGGAAATGGCGATTGACCCAATCCCAAGCGATATATAATTTTACCGTTAGCGCTTAGTCTTTTGCTTAATTCATTAATGGCCAATGTTGGCGATTGACTAAGCCCTCTGATGTTTAAATTCAAACTAATATGCCTGTGGTTTTTCATGAAATTAGGTTTTTCTATAACTTTTTTAAATTAAAAATGTCCTTACGTCTGTCTTTTAAATTCCTAACACTTCCAAATTGATGTAATTCTCTTAGTAAATCAATATCCACGTCGGCAATTAAAATCATTTCTGTATTTGGAGTAGCCTCTGCTTTTATCCCGGTGGCCGGAAATGCAAAATCACAAGGGGTGAAAACCATGGCTTGTGCATATTGGATATCCATGTTATGCACCTTAGGAAGATTTCCTACACAACCTGCAATTGCTACATAACATTCATTTTCGATGGCCCTGGCTTGAGAGCAATTTCGAACCCTGGAGAATCCATTTTGTGTATCGGTTAAGAATGGAACAAAAAGAATATCCATGCCCTCATCTGCCAATAATCTGCTTAGTTCAGGGAACTCTGAATCGTAACAGATTAAAATTCCAATTTTACCACAATCGGTATCAAATGCTTTTAATTGTGTGCCGCCCTGCATCCCCCAAACCTTTGTTTCGTCAGGTGTAATATGCAACTTCTCATACCTTTCCAAGGTTCCATCTCTTCTACATAAATATCCGGCATTATAAAGTCGATCATTGATGATTTCGGGCATACTGCCTGAGATGATATTGATGTTATAAGAAATGGCGAGTTGTGAGAATTTTTCGATAATGGCAGAGGTGTGTTTAGCCAATTCACGGATAGCTTCAGGTTCAGATAAATGATTGTTTTCTGCCATTAATGGGGCGTTGAAAAACTCAGGGAATAATGCAAAATCGGATCGATAACCAGAAACAGCATCCACAAAAAATTCAACCTGTTGAAGTAATTCATCCAGGTTTTTGTAAGGGCGCATCTGCCATTGAATTAGACCCAGCCGGATAATCTTTTTAATTGTATTGGCTTTTTTACTTGGTTTTTCATAATAAATATTATCCCATTCTAACAACACAGCAAATTCATTGGATGCTTCATCACCGGCCAAATAACCTTTTAATATTTTTGCAGGGTGAAAATCATTTGAGATTTGAAAGTTCAATACTGGATCATCAATTTCTTTCCGCCTTACTTTATTAATATAGTCTTTGGGGCTTAGTTTATCTGCAAATTTGTGATAGTTAGGAATTCGTCCGCCGAAAGCGACTCCTTTCAGATTTAAGCGTTCACATAATTCTTTCCGATAATCATAGAGTCTGCGCCCCAGTCGTAAACCCCTAAATTCTCTCTTTATAAACACATCTATGCCATAAAGTACATCACCTTCATTGTCGTGTGTTTTAAAAGTGAAATCACCCGTTATCTCTTTATAGGTGTGGCGATCATCAAAGCTATCATAATCCACGATAATGGATAAGGCACAACCGGCAAATTTATCATTTACTTTGATAACTACCTGACCATCAGGAAATAAGTTAATTAGTGTTTTTATTTGAGATTCTCTCCAGTAAGAGTCAGGCATATTTGTATATGCATCAATCATGGCCTCTTTTAATTCAGGGTAGTCTTTATTAGTTAAGAAAGTCAATTCAATATTCTCGATATCCATTATGTTAATTTAGTATAGTTTAACAATTCTAATTAATTATTTGCTTGCTCAAATTTATAATTTTTTACTTCAGTTCTGATAAAAATTCAATATCAGATTTTTATCAAAATTCTCTCATTTTTCTAGTCTTTAATTCAATATTTGAGCTGTCAATTATTTACTAAAAGCAGTTTAATATTTATTCCTGTATCTGATCTTTTTTACATTTTTTATGAGTTTCCCCAATTCTTTATCTTTTTTCTTTTTTTCCTCGGCACTCGTTTCAAAATGCATTTTTTCTTTTTCCATCTTTTGGTAATTCTCATAGGATTCCTGAGAAATTTCTCCACTTTCAACGGCCTCAATTATTGCACAGCCTTTCTCATGCAAATGCTTACAATCTTTATAACGGCAATCTTGCGCTAGTTCAACAATTTCGTTAAAAGTAATCTCTAAACCAATTCCCGAATCAGCAATTCCAACTTCTCTCATACCCGGGTTGTCGATTAAGATTCCTCCATTTTCCAGTATAACTAATTCGCGATGAGTAGTTACATGGCGACCTCTATCCGAACTTTCACTGATGGCATTTGTTTTCATCAGTGCATTACCTGATAAATTATTAAGTAAGGTTGACTTTCCAACTCCTGAAGACCCAAGCAAGCAATAAGTTTTCCCTTTTTTAATTTGGGAATTAAATTGTTTGCATCCGGATGGAGAAAGATTACTAAGTGTGATGATTGGGGTGTCTTTAATACGATCTGTGGTTTTTTCTAAAATGGTATTTAATTCTGATTCTGAGATTAAATCAATTTTACTTAATACGATGATTGGCTCTACTTTGGAGGTGTAGCAAATGGTTAAATATCGCTCAAGCCGGTTAATATTAAAATCTCTATCAACAGCCTGCACAATTATACCGTAATCAATATTTGTAGCAATGATTTGTTTCTCCCCAAATTTACCTACGGCCTGTCTTTCGATAATTGAAACCCTGGGGTAGATTTTGTGAATAAGCGCCTTATCTTCGTCATATTCTGTAATGGCAACCCAATCGCCAACTGCAGGGAAGTCAGCTCTGTTCTTAGCCGAGAATCTTAAATTTCCGATTAATTCAGCTTCAAATTCGGCACTTTCTGTTTTAACAACATAACGCTCTCTATGTTCAGAGATTACCCTCCCAACACCAAATGAGTCAAGAGCTTGTTTTTTACGATGATTTTCTAAATTTATGTTATATCCTAAATCTTCTAAACTCATTTGAAATTATTTTTTTATAGCATTAATCATTACAAACGGAATACTTAATTTCATTCCTCCTAATCTATCAGATTCTTCATTTAATCTGAGTTCTATCAAATCAAAAATTTGTTCAACTTTCTCTGGAGGTAATATTTTTATCCAGGATTCCATGAATGCCAATCGAATAAAATAATGATTTAACATGGCGGTTCCGTCGGCAAATCTGTAACTAAATTCGTCATGTATCAATTCCTTAATTACAAATCCATTTTTCTGTATTATTGAAATTATTTTATCAAGTGCCGGACGCTTTTTTGAAATATGTTGACGCATGAGTTCAACTTCTTTATTCATGTTTAGCGCTTTCAAAACACTTTCGAGCTGCACATAAAATTCGTACATGCTTCTATCCAAATTCATGGTTTGAATAAACTGTCCGCCTTTTTTAGTTATTCTTGCGCATTCAGACATCACTTTTTCGATATCCGAAACATTATTAATTCCATTATTACTTGTAATTAAATCAATTGAATGGTCATTCAAAGGAATTGATTCAGCAACACCTTCAATTAGTTTGATGTTTTCGATTTCGTAAAAATCAATCTTTTTATTAACTCTTTCAAAAGTTTCCTTCCATGGATCAATCCCATAAACAGTTGCCGTTTCACCAAGCCTTAATGCGAGTTCTGTTAACGGAAATCCTGAGCCAAAACCAATATCCAGTACTTTAATATTTTTTCTGTAATCAACATAATCAAGTAGTTTAAGTCCGAAAGGAGCAGACCAAATGGGTGTTTCATCGAATACATCAATAAACTTGTTTAAGTCAAAATCAGTTTTGAGGTATTTTTTCATGTTGGCGAATGGCTTCAATTTATAAAGATAGGAATAGATTTCTTAGCATTTATTTGTTAAAATTATTTGAGCGTATTTGTAAAGGTTCTTAATACGCGTGAGTAGTGCGTTAAAAAAAGTTTAATGGCTTCATTACTGATTAACGGTATGAGGAATTCTTAAAATGGTAAAACCAATAATTGCTGAAATAAATGAACCTATCAGGATTCCAATTTTTGCAGAATCAATATAAGCCGGATTATTCGCAAAAGCCAAACTTGCGATAAAAATTGCCATCGTAAATCCGATACCAGCTAAAAATGAAACTCCAATAATTTGCCGATTACTTATATCTTTAGGAACCTCAATTAGCCTTATTTTTTTTGCAAAAAGAATTATGGACGAGATTCCGATACTGTTGCCTAGTATCAAACAAATAATAATATTTCGTATTAAATTTGTATCTAAATCAAAATTGCTGTTGAGTAAAACGCCTGCATTAGCTAATGCAAAAACGGGAATTATAAAATAAGCAACCCAGCCATGAAGTTTATGTTCTAATTGTTGAAGAGGCGATTGATATTTTTCAATCCAATCTTCTAAATCATCAATATGTTCAATTTGTTCTTTACATAGAATAGGTTTTTCTGATATATTGGCTTTTTTAATATTCTGTGTAATTTTTTCGAGAATTGCTAAAAATGACGGTGTGTCTATTTTTTGTCGAATAGGTATAGAGAAAGCCATTAGAATTCCTGCAATGGTTGGATGAATTCCGGATTTAAGGAATAATAACCAAATAATTACTCCCACAAAGAGGAACAGAAATATGGAGTAGTATCCTTTAGCAGAAAGGAAATAGAGCACACCAAGTAATAAAAATGCAGCCAGTAATAATCCATAATTGATGCTGCCGCCGTAGAATATAGCGATAACCATTACTGCTCCAATATCGTCAACAATGGCAAATGCGGTTAAAAATATTTTCAGACTTAAAGGAACCCTATCACCTAATAATTTTAAAATGGCTAACGAAAACGCAATGTCTGTGGCCATTGGGATTCCCCATCCTTTAGCTGTACCTGGGTTATTATTAAGAACGAGAAAGAATAATACAGGAACCAGCATTCCGCCTAGTGCTCCGAAGAGGGGGAAAGACATTTTTTTTATAGAATTTAGTTCACCGATTAGAAATTCTCTTTTGATCTCCAACCCAATAAGAAAAAAGAAAATGGCCATTAAGCCATCATTAATCCAAAGGATGAGCGGTTTGTATAATTCAAAATGGGGTGAGGTAAATCCAATTTTATACTGCCAAATTGATTGGTAACTTTCTTTAAATGCAGAATTTGCCCAAACCAAAGCGATGATGGTTGCACTTAACAATAAAATTCCGCTGAAACTTTCAATTTTAACAAACTTTTGAAATGGAGATAAGATTTTCTTTTGTATCATCATTTATATTCCTCTTTGTTCTACACTTATCAATTTATCTATATTATAACCTCTTTTAGTCAGCTTGTTAAGTAATTCATTATATAAAATTTCATCCATTTTCGGGTTGCGCGAAAGTATCCATAAATATTTATCAGAACTACTGCCAATAATTGCCCACTCATAATTTTTATCCAATTCAAGCACAAAATAATCTCCATAAAAAATCCAAAAGAATGAAACTTTTAATTTTGCCGGAATATTAGGATCTGGAATTTTAGCTTTCCCAATTGCTTCCGACTTTTCTCCATTCAATGTTTCTTTAAAACCTGAATTTATCACTTTTATTTTTCCATCTTCTCGAAAGGAATAAGAAGCTGTTACACCAACCAAACCCCTTTCGAATTTATGATCAAATCGTGCTATTTCGTACCATTTGCCCAGATACTTTTCAATTTTGAGTTCTTTAACAACGCTTTTATCAATCATCGATTTTTGAGTATTACATGAAATTGTTAAAATTAATATTGCCAATAAAAGGAATAGATTATTTCTCATGTTTAAATTGAATCTCGAATATTTATTATAATCAAGGTATGAAGTCAAATATAATAAATTATTGAATTAGTTATTAGCCGCTGCCAAAAACGGAATTCCTAATGCCCCAAATAATAAAATTTTTACGGATAAAAGTAGCTTAGAAAGTATGGGGAGAATGTTCAAGTTTTAGGTCAGATCCTGGTTGAGTATTTGTGTAACTGTAAGCTTACCCTTGATAGCCTTGGTGGCTGTTCAACGCAAACTTTTGTTATTAATGTACAGTTTATGGAAAAATGAGATGTTTTATGACCCAGCGTATGAAATAAAAAAGCGGCAGGGATCAAAGATCCCTAACCGCGCAGGATAGAAGCAATACGAATATTGCAACTTCCTAATATTTTTATACAAATTTACTTGCTTTCTAACGGTTTATGTAGGTGGAGTGCGGGATTAAAAGTAATGAACTTTAAAAACTGCACGGAGCCAATTCGTTTATTCATATTTTCATTTTTTTCGTCAATCGTCAAAGACGAATTGGAGGTGTTGCAACGGAGAACTGTGGTTGAATTAACCGCTGAAACCCGCATTAAATTTACATTTTGTTGTAGCTCGTTTCTTTATTTTAAAAATATGTTTTTACTGCAAATTCAAATTGATTAATAAAAATCTCTTTGAACACTGATATATTGTTTTGCTCATAAAATAGTAACATCGCCTTTTTATATTCCACGGAATCAACTGTTCTAAATGAAATTGGGCAATATTTGTTGTTCATCAGAATTGCATTACTAACAATTCTCGCTGTCCTTTTATTCCCGTCAACAAATGGCTGGATGTAAGAAATTAAAACCAGTGTCAAAAGTGCTTTTTCGAAAACATTATTTTTACTATTTACCAAATCACACAAATTTATCAATGATTCTTTTATTTGAAATTCATTGTCTAGCGGTCGATAATTTGTTCCTGAAATACCCACTCTTCTTTTTCGGATATTTCTGTCGATTGCCAATTCTTTAATTAAAATACTATGAATGTTCTCGATTTTTGAAACTGTCAACGGAATTAAATAATCTGGATTTTCGATGATAAAATCAATTGCATCTTTATGATTTAAAAGCATGGTTGCTTCTTCTTTTGTTTTTCCAGAAGCAGTTTCTTTTTCCCTTAACAATCTTTCCGTTTCAAGCAGTGAATATGTATTTCCTTCAATTTGAGAAGATTTCCAGCTCAAATCAATGGCAAGTCTTTCAAGTTCTTTTTTGTACTCAAATTCAGAAAGTTGAGAAAGATTATTTTCATAAGTTTTTTGAAGTTCCGTCAATTTATTAATCTCATTTTCCTTAAAAAGTCCTGTGTTTGCCAAAGTTTCCGAAATCAGATTTAAATTGAAATTTTCTTTTATGATTCTTTCGTCAATTTCTTTTTTATAATATTCCTCAATGTCAATAGGTTTAAGTAATTCGTAAGTAGGAGAGATGATATATTTTGTTGCTTTTCCTTGTCCAACTTTTGAAATTAAATTCTCGGAAGTAAGATTTAAAAGAATTCTTTTAACCGTTGCATAACTCAATGAAAATGAAATTCCTTCATGAATTTCTTTGGAAGAACATTCTTTTTTTTGTAAAATGAAATTCAGTATTTCGGAGTCTCTTTTGTTTTTCATTGTCTGTTTATTTAGCTCACTAAAATATTAAATACGGCTCAAATATGCAACATTTGTGAGCTGAATCTTTTTTCAAAATGAGCTACAACGGTTTTGCTCGTATGTTTGTTTTTAATTTGGGGAGGACGATAAATTTATGCAATAAACCCATATTAAACAAACCAAATAGAAGTGATAGGGAGGTTTGGCCAGGCACTATTAGCCGTTGTCGCCAAAAGCGGCGTACCATATGATCCAGCTTATAAAAGTGTTTTAAAGGTCAAGCTAAGCTAAAAATGATGGGAAAATTGTTTGGATTTTAGCTCAGTTCTTTGTTAGGTGGCGTTATTCTTTTAAATCCCGAAAATAAATTTTCAATTTCCATAACGATCCCGATTATGTAATCTGCAATATTGAACATATATGGGATATCTACTTTTTCATTCTTTTTGATTAATCCATTCTTTGCTTTTGCAGTTGTCTTTTTTCTGACTAATTGTTTTGTTCTCCAATCTTTTATTATTCTCGAATGAAGAATCTGATTTCTTAATTCTTCACATTTATTTAATGCCTTTAATAATTCTTTAAAATATTCTTTTTCAAGATTTTCTACTGGATAAGAAAACTCAAAAGAATCTCCTAGCTTATAGAATATTGAAGCAAATAAATTTACTTTGTTTTTGTATGATAATTCCGCTGTAATTACTTCACCTACTTCTGTTTCTACATCTAATAATTGAATAATTCTGTTGCTTAATTCATCCTCTAATTCTTGGAAGTTCATTGAAATTCTTCCAATCACAGCCATAAGTGCTTCAGGAGGGCCAACTCTATCTTCATAACTTGTAGAATCTTGATAATTCTCAAAAATTAATTCTTTGTCTACATATTCCTTTAATAGATTCATCTGTAAAAGGGTTAGTGAATATAAGCAGCTAATTTATTTAATTGTCATGTGATTCAAATATTTATTTAATGCCACCTAACGGTTGGTGCAAGTGGAGTGCGGGATTAAAAGTGATGAACTTTCAATTCTGCACGGAGCCAATTCGTTTATTCAATATTTCAAATTTTTCGTCAATCGTCAAAGACGAATTGGCGGTGTTGCAACAACGAGTCGCAGTTAAAATATGTGCCGAAACCCGCATTACATTTACATTTTGTTATGGGTAGTATTTTTGTCATCTTATACATTTTACTAATTCTTGAAATTCGTTTTTATAATCTCCACAGCAATAAGTTGCGACAGGAAAAGAATGTTGATGAAATTCACACTTTGGGTCTATCCAATCTTTATAATCCATTCCAGCACAAAATTCACAGGATGGACAATCTTCATCAATATTGGCATATGATTTACCTTTATTAAATCCACTTTTCCAAGTCCTTGTATTTATTGGGCAATTGTCAACGAAATTAAGATATTCATAGGCATCAAATTTTATTGTTTTTCTTTCAAGTCTTATTGCATAATTATTTTTAAGTTCTCTTTTAACTTTTTTGGTTTTTTCATTAAATATCCAGCGTTTAAATCTTGTTCCAAATAAAATCTCTTCGTGAAAAGCATTACTTTTAAGGAAAATGTCTCCACTCCGATATAACTCTGCATATAATTCTTGTGCAAATATTTCAATAGTAGCAAATCCTTTTTCTTCGATAGTCCTTGTTTTTGGAAAACATAATTCATGAGTTACAGTAATTTCTATCAATAATTCTTTCCCTTTACTTTCAATTATTATATCAGGAATTATATCTTCAAGTCTATGTTCAAGTTTTACATTATCAATTTGTATTTCAGTCTCTTCAAAGATTGTAATATCTGAATTGTTTAATTTGAGTGCCGGCGTTTTAAAAGTTTTTGATTTTGAGATTATTTCTTTTGATAATTTATGTAATATGGTTTCAGTTCCCTTTCCACAATCTTCTGAGTCAGAATGAGCAAAATGATGTTGTTTTTCTAATCCCTTTTTTGCAATTAATCTACCATTACAAGCAGGACAAAAGCAATCACATTTTAATCCGCTTTCTACTTGTTCAATTGAAATGATTTCTCCATTTCTTAATCCATATGGTTGCTTAATTTCAGTCATTTAATATTACCCATAACTAGTATATATGTGCATGTTTCTTGCACAATAACATCCAAATCCTCCAAAGGCGGACAAGTTGTTGTGTATTGTGCAGGTTTTCTTGTATTTTATATTTCATCGATTTTACAAAAATCGTTTTAATATCAATTAATTTGAGGGAGTAATGAAATTCCTTATCATTACGTGCAAAATGAGGTGGGAGAATTTCAAGAAATAAAGATAGGAAAAAATAATTAGCTAATTTGACAATGTGTTAACTTGACAACAAAAAGAGAAATTAATTTGATGATTTGAAAGTTTGAAGATTTGAAAATGTAAGCTTTTAAGAATCTGTTCATCTGCACATGCAGTCATTTGAAATAAAGCCAGCCATAAAGTTAAGCAACTTGAGTAGTCGAATTGATCAACTTGCTTAGTCAAGTTAATCAAAAGCACTTGAGTAAAATATGAATGAGAGCTGTGTTAAAAAAAATAAGACTTGTGTAAATGATAAATGGGACTTGTGTCAATTATTAATCAAACAGGTATAAACATAAAATGCCATTTTGTGATGCTTCGCATGCAAGTGGACAAAAGATTCCGGACTTCTGTCACGCTTTTATCCGGAATGGCGGATTATTTGTTTCTGGTTTCCTGCACCATCTGCTTTACTTCTTCGCGCAGCTGCACTGCATCGTAAACGATCCCATCTTTAATGGTCCATTTTACACCCCCTTTGGTTTTTACTTCTCCGTTTTCAACTACGGTAATTCCACTAGGGTAGAGGTATTTTAAATTTTCCAAAGGGTTGCCATCAACCAAAATAAGGTCGGCCATGAAGCCTTGTTTTATTCGCCCAATTTGGTCTTCAAAACCAAGGATTTTTGCATTGTTGCCCGTTGCACTCATAATCACATCAATAGGATGGAAGCCTGCTTCATGCAATAATTCTAATTCACGAATATAAGTGAATCCATACATCATATATATATATCCGGCATCTTCTCCGGCACCAACCAAACCACCCATTTCACTGAAATCTTTAACAGCTTTCATCCAAAGTTTATAATTTTCTTTCCAGTTCTTTTCGTCGGTGGTTGTCCAATTCCAATGATAGGAGCCGTGACGTTGTGGAGAAGGAGAAAAGTAATTTTCTAAAACGGGGTGTAAATAATCTTTAAACCAGGGTTGGTTTTGAGCCCGCATCAAATCGCGGTTGGCTTCATAAATACCAAAAGTTGGAATCCAGGCCACATTGTTATCAACCATGCCTTTTAAAATGTTTTGTAAACGATCCGGATCTGCTTCTTTCCACAAATGCCCGGCCCATCTAAATCGGTCGTTTTCATTGTTATAATTATACCAGGATGGGAAATTTTGTGATCCTTTTAAAGCCCCGTCAGGAATACCGTACCAGTGTTCAACTGTGGTAGTCCCAAATTCAATATCGTCGCGAATATCTGTCTCCTCAACTCCTACATGATGAGCTACTTTCAATCCCAAAGCATTGCTTTCGTTTAAAATAGCCTGCATCACATCTTTGTCCATTCCAAAAATCTTAATCCCGTCTGCGCCCATCTTTTTAAACTTTCGTACCTGTTCAATGGCTGTCTTAATTTCATTACTTCGCACCACCATGTAAATTAAAATTCGGGGGGCTGTTAATTTGCCTTCAGCACTGTTTTTTCTATCAATCAAACTTAATTCATTGTCGCTTCCTACATCACGCACCGTTGTAATACCGCAGGCTAGCCAAAGTTTGTATAAATAATCGGCTGGTAAATTTTGCCTTTTATGTAAGTGTACATGATTGTTGATCAGGCCGGGTAAAAGATAAAGTCCGCTGCCGTCCAAAACATGTTTTTCATTGGCGTAAGCAGTATTTTCATTTTTGGTGGATGTGATCTCAATAATTCTATTGTTCTCGATAATGACATCATTTGGTCCTCTCATCGGAGTTCCTTTTCCATCGATTAATAGCACATTTTTTATAATCAGTCGATCATATTTTTCGGCATTTGAAATATTTATGTTCTGAGCATGTGAAAAAGTGACTGGATAAATAAGGATTAAGAGTAGTAAAAAATAAGGGCTACGGATTTTCATGGTCGTTATAAGTCAGGTTAAAAAAAGGAGTTTTTAACAAATATAAGAGATTTTCAAAAAGTCATATCAATAAGATCACATATTTCGTACATTCGTTTTCGTTAAACCTTAAATGTAATATCATGAAGAAATCTTTTTTGATTCTGGTCGGTTTATTTTTATTTGTATCCATATCCGCACAAGAGAATCAATCTAAAGCATCCAGCCCTCCATACAGCAAAGCAAGAAAGGTAAATGAGACGTTGTATATTGCCGGACAAATTGCCCGTGATCCTGCAAGTGGGAAAATGATGAATAACAATATAAAAGAGGCAACCCTTCAATCGATGAAGAATATCGGTGCTATTTTAGAAAGTCATAAAATGAAGTTTAAGGACTTGATGATGGTTCAGATTTATTTGAAGGACCTGAACGATTATGATGATGTGAATGAGGCCTATCGCACTTTTTTTGAGAATGAAGAATTTCCTGCACGTGTGTGTTTAGAAGTTTCCAGAATTCCCGGCGATTCACCCATTGAAATTTCAGCTATTGCAGAAACAAAAACCGATCTTGGTTTCGATCTTCCCTAATAACCTAATTTAGTTGAAACCACGTTGAGTAGCTCTTCTCCTGATTTGGCTCGATTATAATTTTCAATAATTTGAGGAGCAACGGAAACAGGATTCGTTAAACTGGCAATATGTGGGGTAATTTTAATTTTAGGATGATGCCAAAAAGCATGTGCTTCAGGTAAAGGCTCTTTTCTAAAAACATCAAGTGTAGCACCCGACAAATGTCCATTATCAATCATTTCAATTAAATCCGCATCAACAAGATGTGCTCCTCTGGCTACGTTAATCACATAAGAATTCTCAGGCAGTTTAGAAAATGTTTCCTTATTCAAAATATTCTCTGTTTCATTGGTAAGTGGGAGCAAGCAAACCAAGAAATTTGTATTCTTTAAAAAAGCATCGTAGTTTTTTGTCCCAACATAAACTTGAACACCTTCAATTTCTTTGGCCGATTGTGCCCAACCTACCACATTAAATCCAATTCCTTTTAATTTTTTAGCCAAATCCTGACCTAAAACACCCATGCCCATAATTCCGATTTGCGTGTTTTTTGCGATCTGAAACCGTCGGGCTTTCCAAAGTTTTTGTTGCTGATTTTCACTGTATCTCGTATAAGATCGCATTTGGTTAAGGATGATTCCAATGACAAATTCACTCATTCCCTGTGCCAGTTCAGGATCAACAATTCTTACAATTGGAACATGATTAGGTAATTCGGGGTCAGTAAATAAATGATCGACACCTGCACCCAGGGAAGAAATAATTTTTAGGTTGGGATATCGTTTTAAAACACCCTTCGGATGTTTCCAACAAAGCACAAATTCAATGTCTTCTAAATTTCCTTCTTCAGGATAAATTCGAAGATCAAGATCGGGTTTTAGATTTTTTAAAGCCTTAGTCCAGGGGCTTAAGTCACGGTCGTTGCAGATAATTAGGAGTGCCATTATTGCTTATTTTGAGAATTGAGACAAGTAATTAAAAGTAGCCGGAAAACCACCGGTATGCCAGAATAAGACTGTTGAGCCCGGTTTTATTTTTTGTTTTTCAATTTGATCAATCATGCCATAAAATGCCCGACCTGTATATACCGGATCTAATAAAATTCCTTCTTTTTGAGCCATCAAATTGATCGCATCTTTCTCTTTTTCTGTCATTACGCCATAGCCAGGTTTTTCGTAATCATCAAGTAAATGAACATCTTGTGAAGAGAATTTATATGGAATTTTTATTCGGCCTTCACTCTCGCTAATTATTTTTAAAATGTTTTGTTCGAGCGTCAATCCATTTATTTCATCCTTATCAATTTGAATTCCGATAATTTTACTCTGCAGTTTGAAAAGTTCTTTTCCAATCAACATACCTGCATGGGTACCTCCCGAACTGGAGGCAAAATAGATATAATCAAAATTGAGGTTTAATTCTTTTAATTGATGCTGAAGTTCTTTAATCGCTCTCACATAACCAAGTGCACCAATTGGATTTGATCCTCCGTAAGGAATCACATAAGGTTTTTTACCGTCTTTTTCTAAAGATTTTTTTATTAAGGGAATGTCTTCACCTTTTCTGTTTTCTCCCATAAAGTGAAGCTCAGCTCCTAATAATTTACTCATAAGCAGATTGCCTGTGAATTCTTTAGGTTTATTTCCTCCAAGCACCAAATGACAATTTAAACCGGCTTTTGCTGCTGCTGCTACAGTTTGGCGGCAGTGATTTGATTGCTGTGCTCCTGCAGATATAATGGTATTTGCATTCTGGTCAAGGGCATCTTGAATAAGATATTCCAACTTACGGGTTTTATTCCCACCTGTTGCAAGACCAGTTTGGTCATCTCTTTTGGTAAAAATGCGATATGATGGAAACAGATTTGATAGATTTTTTAACTCTTCAATGGGGGTTGGAAAAAAACCTAAATTAAAAAAGTGATTCATGATTTGATAAATTTTAAAGATCATATTTCAATCCTTAAAGATAAATCAATCTGCTGGAATTTAACTGTTTTCTTGTGCCTGAATTGCGGTAATTAAAACTGTATTTACAATATCTTTAACTAAGCATCCCCGACTCAAATCATTAATTGGTTTATTTAATCCTTGAGAAATAGGGCCAACTGCAACTGCATTTGCAGAGCGTTGTACAGCTTTGTAAGTATTATTCCCGGTATTCAAATCAGGGAAGATAAATATGGTAGCTTGACCAGCAACTTTGCTATCGGGCATCTTTTGTGCCGCAACGGTAGCATCGATGGCAGCGTCATATTGAATAGGACCTTCGATCAATAAGTCTGGTCGACGTTTTTGTGCAATTTCTGTAGCTTTTCTCACTTTGTCAACATCTGCTCCTTTACCTGATTTACCTGTTGAATACGATAGCATCGCAATTCGGGGTTCAATTCCAAACATCTGAGCAGTTTCTGCCGAGCTGATTGCAATATCAGCTAATTGTTCTGAGTTTGGATTTGGGTTTACCGCACAATCAGCATAAACTAAAACCCGATCTTCAAAACACATCAAGAAACTGGAAGAAATAATTGAAAATCCGGGCTTGGTTCTGATGAATTCAAAAGCCGGACGTATGGTGTGCTGAGTCGTATGGGCAGCACCTGAAACCATGCCGTCGGCATGACCTTTATAAACCATCATCGTACCTAAGTAACTCACATCAAGCATTAATTCGGCAGCAGCTGCCTTAGTTACTCCTTTATCTTTTCTTAAATGAAAATAAGTTGCAGCATAATCATTAATCAAATCATTATCGTAAGGATCGATAATATTTACCCCTTCTAATTTAAGTTGCAATGCTTCAGCTTTTTTGTATATTTCTTCTTCGTTACCTAATAACGTAATATCAACAGCTTTTCGTTTTAGCAGTATTTCTGTTGCTCTTAAAATCCTATCATCAGTTCCTTCGGGAGTACAATATGTTTATGATTTGATCTGGCACGTTCAAATAATTCATATTCAAACATAATAGGCGTTAGGACATTAGAAGGC
>CAXXWZ010000001.1:0-43417 GCA_963674935.2 Bacteroidales bacterium | reverse complement strand
AAATTTCATTTAGATTATGCATTTCTTTACGTATGGCTTTTAAGGTAAACCATGTAAAAATAATTGCAGCAGGGATGTAGGAAACATCAATTAGTATCATCATCATTTTACTAAAATACAGACTGAATTCAGGCGTTAGCATATAGAAGCCAACACTATATATTACTATAATAACTATGGTAATCGGACCATGTACTCTTTTTCTGAATTGATGAAATGACAATAGTCGTTTGTTTGTATCCATTGTGTTAAAAGTGAGATCAATTTTTGAAGCAAGTAAGATGCTGTAAAGTTCGATGACTATTCTTACAAATAATCCACCCAACATTAAGGCAATACCAACACGACTGAGTGTTTGTTGAAATGGAGCCACATATTTAAAGAAGGCAGCGATCCCTATGAGCGATAAACTTAAAACCAGGATGTTTCCAAATTGAAATCTAATGGTTTGTTTCATTTTGTTTTTTGCTTGAGCAATAATTTGTCTGGCATCTGTGCTTTCGCTTTGAATATCTTTTTTGGCATTTTGCCATGAGCTTTTTAAATCATTTATTGTATTATTCATTTTTGAGTATTTTTTTAAGGCTTGCTTTTATTCGGTGAATTTTAACACGCAGGTTTCCGGCACTTATTCCTATTACTTCTGCCATGTCATCGTAGGTAAGTTCATCTAAAACCATCATGATTATCAATCGGTCTACTTCATTAAGTTGACCTATGGCTTTATAGAGCGATTGATGTAATGAATCTGTTTCATCATCTTTCAAAATGGTTTGCTGATCAGATTCAGTTAGTGCGACCTGGGCTTTACTTTTGCTATCGCGAATATACTTTAAGCAAGTATTTACCGTGATTCGATAAATCCAGGTTTTGTAGCCGGATTTACCTTTAAACTTTGAAAGTGCGTTCCAGGTATTTATAAACACTTCTTGCTGCAAATCATTGGCCTGATCGTGATCTCCTTTTACAAACCCCAGGCACATTTGTAGTACCATGGGGTGGTAATCGGTATACAGAGATTCAAATAATGTGTTCTTAGCCGACATGTTATTGTAAGTAATTATTAATATTTAAATAAAGCCATTCAGCTTGATCGAACATAATGAAATGTTTACTATCATCAGCAAATTTCATTTCTTTATTTTTCAAATTCGCATATTGTTTTTCGTAATTCGATTTCACTGTTTCTTTATCAGGAAATGATGCTCCTAAAATTAAGGTTTTAGTTTCAATGTTCAGAAGTTGATCTCTTTGATCCAGTTTTAGTAAATCTGTAAAACCATAAACATAAGTTTCCCTGTCAGCATCTAGCATCCATTTTGTAAGTAATTCAATTTTTGATGGATTATTGGTCATGTTTTGTGCCATCATTGTTGCCATTTGGGTAAATGCTTCATCCGACATGGCCAGTGTTTGTTGATTGTAGGGACTATCATATTGCAGGCTGCTGGCCGGAACACCTGGCATGATCATCTCTCTCATGGCCGGAATCGTTTCTACCAATATCATTGCCTCAATATATTCTGGTAAAGCTGTGGACAAATCAATTGCTAAATTTCCTCCCATGCTATGACCGATTAGCGTTAAGTTTTTGAGATTATTGCTTTTAATGTAATCAATTAACTGAGCCTTGATTGGAGAATACCAAGGAGTTCCAATTGGTTCCATCCCATTAAATCCGGCGTAAGATACGACATGGTTTTCAGATGATCTGTCCAGATTTTTTATGGTTTCATTCCACACGGAACCAGGTGTTGTAAAACCGGGTAAGAAAATGATGGGTTTGCCTTCGCCCGATTTAGAAATGAAAATGGCTTTTTGACTAAATGCAAATTGTGTTAAAAACAGAAATGCGATGATTAATTTAATTGTTTTCATAATTCGTTTTAATTAAAGTTTTCAGCTTTGATCCAAAAACACCGAATTTGTTACAATCAAAATATTTTTTTTATGAATTTAATTAGAATTATTTCTTCATTCTTTCATTGATGTGCTCACATTTATTCTTTTACAAAATGAAATCAGTAGATAAAAAGTTTGAACTTTTATTTTTCAATATTTCAGTTAATATTTTTTTATTAAAATCATTTTCTTTCAGTGCGACCAATGATCTGATTGAAAAAACTCTTAACGCATCACTAATAGAGAGTGTGCCTTCAGCCGAATCTTTCCTGCCTGTGAATGGAAAGACATCGGGTCCTCTTTGGCATTGCGAATTGATATTCACACGACAAACCTGGTTAACCAAAGTATCAACCAAAAATGATATTTTGTTATGGTCTTCACCAAAAATACTTGCTTGTTGACCGTAGTTTGATTGTACTACATAATCTAGCGGTTCTTGAATATCTTTGAAAGAAACAATGGGGACAACGGGGCCAAACTGTTCTTCGTGATATATTCTCATCTGCTGATTAACATTTGATAAAACAGCCGGACTAAAGAGTGATTTATTTGATATTCCTGCTGATGGATTACAAATTTTGGCTCCATGCTTTATGGCATCATTAATTAATTCATTTAAATATTCAGATTTATTCGGCTCAGGTAATGGAGTAATATTTACATTGTCTTCCCAAGGCATCCCAAGTTTTAGCTTTTCGACCTCACTAACAAATGCTTCAATAAATTTTTCGTGAATACTTTCGTGTACAAAAAGTATTTTAAGTGCGGTACATCTTTGCCCGTTGTACGACAATGCACCGGTAATACATTCTTTTACCGTATCTTCAATTTTTGCATCTGAAAGAATGATGGCCGGGTTCTTAGCTTCTAAACCCAAAACAGATCTAAGTATATGTGGATGGGGATGTTGTTTCTTTAATATATCAGCAACTTTACAAGAACCTATAAAAGCTAAAACATTTATTTTCCCGGATTCCATAAGTGGGGCAATTACTTTTTGTCCTTCTCCATAAACAATATTTACAACACCTTTTGGAAATGATTTTTTAAACGCATTTAGTAAGGGTGAATGGAGTAAAACCCCAAGTTTTGGTGGCTTGAAAATGATTGTATTACCCATTATAAGCGCTGGAATTAAAGTTGTAAAAGTTTCGTTTAATGGATAATTAAATGGGCCCATACATAATACAATGCCCAGTGGAGCTCGCTTTATTTGAGCGATTACTCCCTGCTCAATTGTAGGTCTGGATGAATTTCTATCCAAATCTTTAAGAGCGTCAATCGTATCAATAATGTAATCTATTGTTCTGTCAAACTCCTTTTCCGAATCTTTTAAGCTCTTTCCAATTTCCCACATTAAAAATTTAACAACAATATCTCGTTGCTCTTTCATGTAAAAAGTAAACTTCCGCAAACAGCCAATTCTTTGTTCAACTGTCATTTTTGGCCATTCTCCCTGGCCATTTTTGTAGGCATTAGTTGCAGCTTCTAAAGCACTTATAGCTGTCTTCTCATCCATTAAAGGATATGCTCCAATATAATGATTGAATGAATCTTGTTCTTTAATATAGATAGGAGAATATACTTTTTCAAAATCACCTTCCCATTTATGGATCTCTCCATCTATTAGATATTCTGATTGAATAAAAGGAAAGTCTAATAAATATTTCTTATTTATTTCCTCCTTTGAAGGAAAAATTTCATCAAGTTTAGTTTTCATATATTATTTTGAGTTATTCTTTTGGTTTTATGAATTAATTCCATTTTTTTAATTCTTACTTATCATCGTTTTATCTTTTTCTTTAGGATAGCCTTTGGGTTTTTGATGTATCTCACTCGGTTATTATTATAATCAAAGAAATATACATCCTTACCGATAAGCGTTACTCCTCTGGGCGAATCGCAAATCGAATTTTTTCCATCTTGGTATCCTTTTTCTCCGTTCCCGGCGATGGTATATAAAAATCCATCAGGGGTAAGCATTCGAACACAATGATTATAGGAGTCGCCAATAAATATGTAGCCTTCATCATCAACCACCAGTTCTGTGGGTACCCAAAGCATAGCTGAGTCCACAGCCCCATCTTTTAACCCCGATGTTTTTCCTTCGGCATTAATGCTTCCGGCGATTGTAGTAACGACTCCTTCCGGAGTAATTTTTCTTATTTTATTATTATTTGCATCGGCGGTATAAACATTGCCAAATTTATCAATACTAACTCCGCATGGAGCATCAAAAAGGGCTTCGGTACCGGTTCCATCTTCCCAATCTCCTGTGTTAAAATAAGTATAAGGTTGTCCTCCACCTGCTAAATTACTTACCATTCCAGTAGCGGTAATTTTTCTGATGCTATGGTTCCAGCAATCGCCCACATATATATTACCTTCCTGATCAACACAGCAACTCCGTGGTGCACAAAACATGGCCACCTCTTTATTTCCGTTAACATAACCACAACTATCTAAACCGGCGATGGTACTTACCATCCCTTTCGAATCAATTTTTCTTATTTTATTGCCGCCCCAATCGGCAATGTAAACATTTCCATTATTATCAGCATAAGCTCCGGCAGGTTCTGAAAATTGAGCTTCTTTGGCTTCCCCATCTTGGCTTCCCATTTTCCCACTACCCGCAAAGGTGCTCACATTCCCCTTTGGATCTATTTTTCGAATTACATTGTTGTAGGTGTCGGGAATATATAGATTGCCAGCTTCATCACTTCCAATCCCAAAACACTTTCCAAATGAAGCGTTCTTGCCAGATCCATTTACCAGACTATCGATTCCATTACCTGCGTATGTGTAAACATGTTGTGATTTTGCCATGTTCGCGTTAAAACAAATTAAGATGCCTAGTAGCCCGCTGATAATTGTTTTGCTCATATTTAGTAACCTAGATGTATTCTTTCTTAAATGGGTTTCAGTTTCCATTTTTAAATAATTTATGTTGATTTAGTAAATATAGCAATCGTTGGTGGTTTGGGAAAAGAATGTGGTGGGTTTTTTGTGAACTTCCTTATTCCTTATATAAACTTACCTTTTATAGGAGAACACTAATTTAGACGATTCTTTTATCTTTTGAATTAAGGTAAGTGGCTCAGTGTTTTATATTCAATCAAAATTTTATTCGTTTATTTCTAGTTAGTATTACGATTAAACAAGTAAATTGCATTTTAAAGTATAAGATTTAAGTGAAAAATGGGAAAAAACCTAATTCAAAATATCCGGCAATTTATTGACTTGAATGATAGCGAAGAAATAATTATTAACAAGTACATCAAGACACAAGAATATAAAAAGAAGGAGTTTTTATTACGTCCAGGTAAAGTGTGTAAAAATTTATACTTTGTTGAAAAAGGGTGCATTAGGATGTACTTTATAAATAAGAAAGCGTCTGAGCAAATTGTTCAATTTGCGCTGGACGGATGGTGGGTTTCAGATTATCTCAGTTTCATGAATAATATTTCTTCAGAATATTATATTCAAACTATCGAGAAATCTAAAATAGTTTCTATAGACATTCTGAGATTTGATGAATTACTTGAAGAGTTACCTCAGTTAGAAAGATATTTCCGAATAATGATGCAAAAAGCGATAGCTGGTGCACAGCACAGATCAAAATTATTGTATGAAATGTCAAAAGAAGAATTTTACAAGCACTTTAGCGAATCTTTTCCTGAGTTTATGCAACGAGTTCCACAATATATGATTGCTTCATACCTTGGACTTACTCCAGAATATATGAGCGAATTGCGAAAAAGGACCTAATGATCGAAATTTCTTAAACCAGCTTAATTTTTCAGAACTTTGTATTGAATATTTTTGTCTCGTAATTGAAATTTAAAAATAAGTATATGGAAGCTAAAGAACAGATCTTAGAAGCAATGAAAAAGGATGGAACCCCTTTAAACACAGGTAAAATTGTAGAATTAACAAGTCTTGATCGAAAAGTAGTTGAAAAGGCAATGGAACTATTAAAAAAGGAAGGGGCAATAATATCTCCTAAAAGATGTTACTGGCAATCTAAATAATTGCAATTATTGTCAGTAATCAATCGAAAACAAGATTTTAAAACTAATAATTATGAATAAAAATAAAAAATTAAGTGACAAGTTTCATGAGGTTTTAAAGCATGAAGGTGTGGTTTCAATAATGTCATGGGGTGTTGAGCCACATTTAGTGAATACATGGAATTCGTTTATCATAGTAACGGATGATGAACGCATTTTGATACCAGCTTATGGCTTTAGAAAAACTCAAAAAAATATTGAAGTGAATAATAAAATTAAGATTTCTTTAGGTAGTAAAAAAGTCTTGGGTTTTAAAGATTATCAAGGAACAGGTTTTATTATTACTGGTAAGGCTTCATATATTGAATCAGGAGTTGAATATGACATGATGAAAGAAAAATTTTCATTTTTAACCAGGGTTTTTGAGGTACATATTGATAAAGCAAAACAAATGCTTTAGTAAATATGTTTTAAGTTGATAGAAAGGATTATAAAATTGTTTGTTACGTTGCACATCATTTAGGGGAATAAATTTATTCTATTATTGCATGCCGGCGTGCTAATCATCAATAAATTTTATTGTCTTTTCTATTGACTTTTTTGAGTCAGTTCCAATCCAAAATAAGTGCCCCCATTCATTATTCAATTCAATGAGTTCTGAATTCTTAATCATTTTATTCGAGTGTAAAGCATGCTCGAATTTAACACTATTGTCATTTTTGCTATGAATTATAAGGGTTGGGCATTTTATCCTAGAGAATACATCGTCGTCAATGTTTTGGTTAATATCATTCATAAATCCTTTTCCTGAACTAAAATTTTCGAACATTGACATCAATTCCTTTACGTCTTCTTTTTTCAGTTTATGGGATTGGTTAGTCGTGAACTCTGGGTAAAATATTTTTGCAATCATATTTGGGAATAATCCCGAAAAAAATCTAATCATTCCCCAAACATATCTCTCAATATTTGGGTTAAATAAGTGCCGTGCAGTTTTATAAATGTTCCCATTTTTATCTAGCCATTCTTTTGAAACACTAGAGGCTAAGATTAGCTTCTTAACTCTTTCTGGATAATTGCCGGCTAATTCGATAGTAGTTAATCCTCCTGCAGAAATCCCATACAAAATCACCTTATCAATCCTTAAGTAATCCAATAAAGAGATGATTAGGTCAGCGGCTTGTTTTGGTGTTTTATTGTCACTTAGAGGTGTGTTCTTATAGCCTGGACGAGAAGGGGTAATCAGTTGAAATTTTTTTAAATCAAATCCTTTATGCCAAAGTGTTGAATTACAATTTGTATGTCCTCCAGTTATGAATAAAACAGCTTCTCCTTTTCCAGTTGTAGAATATTCAATTTCTCCAAGTTTCGTATTTATTATTTTAATATCCATAATCCTTATTTAATCGTCATTATTGCTTGCACACAAATTTTGATATAGCCGGTAAAAACATCTCTTCACCCATCCAAATGGGGCTGTATTTGTTAGTATTCATTTAATTATATATTTCTTCAATTTTTATAAACCAATCAAAATTTCAGTTGTTGGAGTGTTTGAAGTTCTTATACAAAAAACACATCACTGTGGAAAAATCTTCTAAGAACTAAGATAGAAAAAATTTTTAGTAACCGTTTTAATGATTGATGGTTTGTGAATGTAGGAGAAAAAAAAATGATTTGAAGCTCGCGATGAAATCTCAATTGATTTACCCCAATTTTCATTTGCTGAGTGTCCGATAATAAATAAAAATTTTCGTTTTTGAACACTACTTTTTATTGAGGACTCAAATAAATTTTAACTAAAAATGGTATTGTCAGAATGTTAACGTGTTTGGCATGAAATAGGATTAACTTTTTGATGTATAAAAATTAAATAGCGTGATGCGACAAAATATTTTCGTTTTTGTAATATTCCAAATTTTACTTTTTGCTTCCTCCGAAGTCAGGGCGCAAGTTGTAATTAATGAAATTTTAGCTTCAAATACGTCTACTAATCTAAGCGAAAAAAGTAAAAATTTTGTCGATTGGATTGAAATCTATAATGATAGTGACACAAGAGTTTCAATTGGGAATTGGTACCTAAGTGATAACAAAGCTAAACCTACAAAATGGGAGATTCCTTTTGGCAGATCACTTGGTTCAAAAGAATTTAAATTGTTTTGGTTTGATAAGGATGATACATCAGATTATAAAAATTTTATGCTCAATGTTGATGGGGAGACGATCTATTTATTTAATCAGGAATTAGTATTAGTTGATTCAATATCATATCCATTACAAATACCTGATGTTTCTTATGGTCGCCTTTCAGGTTCATTGAACGAATTGGTGTATTTTCAGGAACCAACACCAATGAAAAAAAATCCTGTATCTGGTAATAAAGTATTGGTTTTTTCGGGTGAAACAATCTTTTCCCATAAAGCAGGGTTTTATGATACCTCATTTAATCTAGCGCTTTCACTTCCTGGTGATGCTAATAAAATTTATTATACACTTGATGGCTCAAAACCAAATTTGTCATCAAAAGTATATACAGCACCCTTTGAAATTAGCAATAACACTGTTGTTAAAGCCATGGCTTTTTCCAAGGATAGATTACCTGGTAAAGTTGTAACAAAGTCATTCTTCATCAAGGAGTCAGTTAATTTGCCGGTAGTTTCACTAACAATTGATCCAGAGTATCTTTGGGATAAAGAGATTGGTATTTATGTTGACGGTGCAAATTATATAAAGGATGAGTGGGAATCAGCAAATTATTTTCAGGATTGGGAAAGACCTGTTACTGTGGAGTATTTTGAAATCAATAGCGAAGCTGGGTTTAATATAAATGCTGGTGTAAGAATTCATGGGCGATCGAGTAGAACCCATGCACAAAAAACATTAGCCATTTTTGCGAGAGAAAAATATGGGAATCAAATAGTACCTTACAAATTGTATGGTGAGAAATCGCCTGAAACCATTAAAAGTTTTCTCTTGCGAACAGGAGGTAATGATTGGGGGATCACTATGTTTTTGGATGGCTTTATTCATACTTTGGTGAATGGTAAAATTGATATCGATGCTCAATTATACCAGCCGGCTATTGTTTATTTAAATGGCGAATATTGGGGGATTCACAATATTCGTGAAAAGATCAATGCAGATTACATCAAAAATAAGCATCAGATAAATTTATCTAAAATAGATATTATTGAGGCCAATGATATATATGCTGATGAAATGAAAGCAAGCCAAGGCGATATGAATGATTACAATAAAATGATTGAATTTATTGAAAATAATGAACTCTCAATAAAAGAAAATTATGATCAGATAAAAGAGTGGGTTGATATAAATGAATTTATTAATTACATGGCAACTCAAGCATATATAAGCAATTTTGATTGGCCAAACAGTAATCAGAAATTTTGGAAGGAAAAAAATGTAACGGGCAAGTGGCGTTGGATTTTATATGATACTGATTTATCTTTTAAAGAGAAAGGTGAGCTTGAGTTCAATTATATTGAACATATGCTCGTCGATGACAGTTCAAAGTATGTTACAGTTCCTTGGTCTAATTATTTAATCAGAAAATTATTTGAAAGTGAAGAGCTAAAGAATGAGTTTATTCAAAGGATTGCTGTTTACCTAAATACAATTTTTGAGCCAACTCATGTGTTAGCTGTTCTTGATAGTATTAAAAGAAATATTGAACCTGAAATAACACGGAATCTTATAAAATGGGGTGGAATCAGACAAAATGTAGTACCTCTTTTTGAAACCTCAATGACACAGGCAGAATGGGAAGTGAATGTTGAGTATTATAAGGAATTTGCAAAAAGCAGACCAAGTGTGTTGAGGAAAAGCATGATCGAATACTTTGATTTAGATAATCCTGTAAATCTCAAGCTAAGCGTTGATGATGAGTATGCAGGTAGAATTTCTTTGATGGGGTATATGCTTGAGGATGGTAATTTTGATGGACTTGTTTTTCCTGATATTCCAATTCAAATGGAAGCCATCCCGAATAAGGGCTATAAGTTTGTGAAATGGAAAGGTGGAGATTACGAAAGAAATTGTATAATTGATCTCAAAAGAAACAAAACGTTCACAGCTATCTTCGAAAAAATAGAAGAACTTTAGGTTGAAAAATAAAAAGGAGGTGTCTAAAAAGCATACAAATCGTCATTCTGAATTTATTTCAGAATCTTAAATGATTGACTCTGAGATTCCGGAACCTCGCCTGAACGGACGGGCAGGAAGTCCGGAAAGACAGAAAAAGGAAAAGGCTGCCCTTTATGGACAGCCTCTTTTTATTTGATTGTTAAATCAGCTTATTTGGCTCTATTATAAAGTTTTTCAATTTGTGGTATACCTTGCTGCATCCATGCAGGTGCATCGGCTCCTTTTAAGTAATGATCGAAATATTGTTTCATTCGGGTTTGAAAATCAATTTGATTATTTTTATTCGCCAAATGGTGGTTTTCGTCGGGGTAGGAGAGTAGGATCACTTTTTTACCCAAACGGCGAGCCGCGTTGTAAAACTCAAGTCCCTGGTTCCAATCAACTGCACCATCAACCGTTCCATGCAAAATCATAAATGGAGTGCTAATACCCGGGGCATTCTGTACCGGTGACTGATCGTAATAATTTTGAAAATCATCAAACATTCCTTTTCCCATTCGTACCTGCCCCAATTCAAAAATCCCTTGATTATTGGTACCGCTATTTTTGTACAAAATATTATACATGCTGGTTAAATTGGTAACAGGAGCTCCGGTAACTGTGCAGGCAAACATATCTGTTTGGGTTAAAATAAATGAGGACTGATAACCACCCCAACTGTGGCCTTGCATTCCGATATGATCGGGATCGGCATAGCCCAGTTCAATTACTTTTTTTGTGGCTGAAGTCACACAATCGAGGGCACTCCATCCTGGTTTTCCTTCGTAATATTTGATATCTGGCATTAAAACTAAATAGCCGTCACTGGCGTATTCCGACATATGTGGTCGGTCATCGTAAGCGGGCATCGAATAACTATGATGTCTGTTCGACACTTTTTCATAAAAGTAAACCAACATCGGATACTTTTTCCCTGCTTCGTAATTAGCTGGAAGCGTGAGTGTGGCAGCTAATTTCACACCTTCTTTGTTCGTGAATTCTAATAACTTTCTGCTACCCCAATTATAATCAATTTGTTGTGGGTTGGCATCGGTTTGTTTTGTTAAGTTTTTGAATTTTGCATCAGTACTGTAATAATCAGGAAATTCAACGAAAGTTTCTCTACTAAATATAAAACGATCGGCTTCAGTTGCTTTATTAATGCGACCAAAACGATGATCACTAAATGCAAGTTCCTGGGGTGCTTTTCCATCTTTTAGTTTAAAATAACCCGATTTCTTAGTCCATTCGCCGTAAGCCGAAAGGTAGTTGTCAGCCTTCAAATCAACATAGGGTAAATCATTAATTCGGGCAAGGCGAAGCTGAATTTCGTTTGTTGTGCCGTAATTTCCAGTGAGATTATAACCACCGCTTCCGTCTAAAGCAAGCGACCATAAATCATACTGGTGATTGAGGTAAACCGATTTGCCATCTTTCGACCAACCTGCCATTCCGTATGAAGGATTCTCGAATGGATGATCTTCATTGATATTAAAAAAACTAACATCGACTGCTTTTGAAATATTAGTTAAGTTTTTACTGAGTAAATTATAGGCATAAAATTCCCCTTTCTTGAAAAATAAAAAATGAGAACCAGAAGGAGAAATACCCATATTGCGACCTACTTTTGAATCAATCAGTTTTTTCATTCCTGTTTTGGTGTCGAGGTCATAATAATCACTAAAACCGCCTCCCCAGCTAATGTCTGAAATATGAGGTTTTGGATCTCCCCCAATTGCCTTATCGAGGTTTCGATTGTAAAGTACGTTGCGCATATCATCAGATGCGAGTTGTACAAATTTCATCTCGTTAAGATGCAGGATTCCACTGTAAGTTAAGTTTTTAATTCTATTGGATCTTCGCATTTGAACCGATTGAATAATTTCATCATCCCAATGCCAAACATCTACATTTGCAATGCTATCCCGACTTAACTTGTCTTTGTTAGCTTGCGCTTTAATATTAACTTGAATTCGATTATTATCGAGGCTGAAACTTAAATTACCTATCTCACTTAAAACATAACCTTTTGGGAAATTTGTATCATCGGGGTTAAAATATTTTTGTTGAGGAGTAGCCGTGTTTAAGGCACTAAAAACAAGCAGAGAATTAACCTGAAGTTGAGCCTTTTTTGGCGTAATGCCTTTAAGCACTGCTATTGCAGTTCCTTTGCTCCCCCATTCGTTTCGAAAAAGCATTTCATCGTCCCATGTAAGTGAATTATAACTTGCCGAATCGGTATCTAGCACATTAATATTTCCGTTTGCAAGGTTCATAAGATAAACGCCATTACCGGCCATTTCGTCGGCATCAATAAGGTAAGCCAATAAAGTTCCTTGTTTATTGAATTTATACTCGCTCACATTTCCTAAATTCATTAATTGATTCTTCTTTAAATTCTTAATTAAAAGATCTGAGCCTTTAATGTCTTTGTTTTCACTTTCTTTTTTTAAGGTGAAAAAATCTTGAGAAGGAGAAAAACTAAAGCTTTTAATTTTATCCCATTCCATTTTCTTTCCAGTTTCCAGATTTAATAAAACCCCTTTGCTATATACTTTCTTTTTGTTTTTCTTCAGCTTTTTTGCTTCCTCTTTTGTGAGGTTTCTTTCATAAGCCACCCATTTTGAATCGGGCGAGAAGGTTGGTTTGCTGCAATAAGGATCAGAAAAAAGTTTACCTGTTTCAATATTTTTGACATATAAAGTATCGTCTCCATCATTTGGGAGATAACTATAGGTCATCCAGTTTCCGTCATCCGAAAGACCGGTCGAGATAATGCGGTTCCATTTTGGATAATCCGCTATACTTAATGTTTTTTTTACTTCCTGAGCAGTCACTCCTGCACTGATGGCTAAAAAGAAAAATGCCAATAATGAATATTTTACGAAAGAACGCATATGTGTTTGGTTTAAGTTATGTATCGTTAAAAATAAAAATAGATTATGAATTGTGCGTAAATAAACATGAATTTAAATCGAACTAAATACCTGATTGGTCGATAATCTGATTTTTGCAAAAGGTTGAGTATAGAAAAAGAAATATAGAAGAAAGAATTCAGTAGTTAGTAGTTAGTAGTTAGTAGTCAGGATCTTCTACTAATCACTAATTACCAATAACCAATAGCCAATCACGAATAAACCAATTGGATTGTGTCCAATTATTGTTTTATAATTTTAGAGGTAATAAGCTTTCCTTCTATTTCAAATTTTAAAATATATAAACCTGCCGGTAATTCTGATAAATTCACCTCCTGTTGATTATAAATATCTTTTAACAAAGCACCTGAACTTGAGAAGATTCTTAATCTGAAATACTTTTGAGAATGAATAAAGATTCTGTCGGCTGTTGGGTTTGGATAAAAACTGAAAAGTTCAGTTACCAGATCGTCAACCGCAGTAGTTGTTGAAACAGTAATATAGCTTGTTTTTGTAATACTGTTACTTCCGGTACTGTTTGAGCAAGTTAATGAAATAGTGTAGGTCCCAGATGCATTGAAGGTTACTGTTGGGTTTTGCAAACTGGAAGTTGAAGGAGAACCTCCTGAGAAGGACCAGCTCCAATTAGTTGGATTATTAATTGATAAATCAACAAAGTGAACAGCTAAGGGGGCATTTCCCGATTTTATATCAACTGTAAAATTAGCAACAGGTTCAAGGCTTAAGCTACGATCGCCCATGGTATAAAATACAGGCCATTTTGCATCAGCCACAATAATGGATGCTGAACCTGATCCGGTAATTTTGTTTGGATCAAGATCAATCACCGCAACTACCTCTTTACTGCTTGTATTTAATGCTGAAAAAGCAATTTTATCATCATTTTTTGAAAAACTTGGATATCCGGCTTTAGCATTAGTTGTAATAATATCCACATCTCCTGTTAATAAATTTGCACCAAAAGTGGCAAATTCAGAGGTCGACCCGTCCATATAATCGAAAGCAATAATATGGGGGGAGTTTTTCGAAAATGTCGGATTTCCTATACTCACATTTTTTGGAAGTGATCCGTATAATTTTGAAATCGTACCATCACCAAATCTGTTATTTACCTTGTCCCATACTTTTATAAAACCAATGTCCCAATAGGTAATATCATCATCTGTTAATGAATTTAGTGTATTAAAAGCATCATAGATCAGGTACTCGCCACTGTGGTCAAATTCAATGGCATCGGCAAAAAGAACACCTCCTGCCGTTCCTCCACTATGGCTGGTTGTTGGATTATATAATATAAATTTTGCCCATTGTTGGGTATTAAAATCATATACATAAATAGCTGTATCTATTTGAGTTGAGATGGCAGCCAACCTACTTTGATCTCTTGATAAAGTTACATTATCCCAGAACGCTTCATTTGAAAGAATAGACTCATCTGGTGCATCAGGATTTGTTGACATTGATCTAATCTTATCATCATCCGAAACAAATACAAGCCCATTTCCATTGTCCGAAACACAAACTTTGTTTTTCATAATGGTGGTTGTCATGGCATAAAAATCTGTACCTGTAGTCGATGAACGGTACAAAGTGTTTGCATTTGAATCATCTGTGTCATAAGTCATCAAATAATCCTGACCTGAATTTACATCATAATCCTGTACATAATCAATCTGATTGTCTTGATAAATTCCAACGGCATCAAAAGCATTTTCGGCAGCTGTTACTTCAGTTGAGTTAGACCCATATAAATCTTTTGCAGACTGAACCACAGCAATTCTAAAATCAATAAATTGTGATTTGCTCGTTAAATAATAAGTTAATGCGCGATAAAAAACCTGTTCGGCTTTTTCTTTACTTACTGTGGTTGCAAATTTATAGTAAGCATAATTACCAATTCCACTATTAATATGTACTCCTCCATTGTCTTCTTCGCCGATATAGACTTCTGAAAAATGATTGGGTTGCCAATAATAATCGTTAATGGAAGTACCTCCATTATGAGGGTTTGCCATATTTCTTAATGCACCTGATGGATAATAAGGTAATTTTACAATGTCTTCACCAATCAGCCAATCATCACGATCAACCATCGATCCAAAAATATCAGCATAAGTTTCATTTATAGCACCCGATTGTCCATAGTATTCAAGGTTTGCGGTGTTTGAAACAACGCCATGCCCCATTTCATGTGCGGTCACATCCAAGGCGCCGGCAAGTGGATCAAAATAAGTACCTCCATTGCCATAAAATATTGCAATTCCGTTCCAGAATGCATTTTGCATTGAACCACCATCTTCATCGGCAACATTAATGAGCGAAATAATATCGCCACCCTGACCGTTGATTGAATTTCGATTAAAAGTGTTTTTTAAATAAGCATATGCAGTTTTGGCATTCGTATGGGCAGAAATACTTGAGGCATCATTCCAGGTATTATTTGAAGAAGTAACCATAGAGTAGTTTAATTCAGTGGTTGATGTATGATTGGCATCCAGTGTCATGATAAACCCTTCTTGCTTGGTAGAATTATACATGGTTTCGGAAGCATTGAGCAGCAAATAAGTTCCATTCTCAAGATAAGTGTTGATTGTTCTCAGTACTCCGTTTAAATCATAAGCAGTAGCTGTGGTTGGCCCATCAGAGTTGGTATTGTTGAAATAATAAATAATTTCCAATGAATTTGCGTCAATATAATATTTCCATTCTTCTACAATATTTGGCCGAATTGAAATCTCGTAAGCCAATCTATTTTTATAAATTATAAGTGAGGGTTCGGGGAACTCGTACTTTAAAAATTGTTTTTCTTTGGCCGAAAGATTTTTAAAGATTGTCCTTGCTTTTAAATCTTCAATTGCAGCATTTATTGCTGTTTCAGCGTTGATGCCGGGAGTGGTTTCAAGTTCAGGGGTAATGCCTGCGATTCTTCCGGTGAATATATCTTTTTCTGTGCCAATGTGTAGATACGACTCCGCTCCATACACTTTTATGCCTTTGAAGTATTGTTGCGATCGAATATGCGTAATCCCTAAATTGTCTGTTGTGGTTTGGGTAATTTGCAATTCATTGCTGGGGTCAAATAATTTTGTGGTGTTCCTTGCAGCTTCAAAAAAGGCATAAAAATGATTTTCCGGTGTTTCGGATTCTGAAGATTTTAATTGATTAGATTCCTTTTCAAAATAAATTGGAGAACCTGAATCAAGAATCAGGTTTTTTACATGGTTTGAGCCGGAAGTGTTTGGAAGTTGTAAATTGGGGGAAATCGAAAATTGATTATTCAGATTAATGGCACCTGATTTTAAGTTTTGGATCTTCGAAATATTAATAAAAGACAACCCGGGCGGGTTACCTGTCGTTTGTTTTTTTTGTTGGTTTTTAAAATTATTGCCTGTTTGCGAAAATGCGATAGTGCAAATTAATAAGGCATATGAAAGGAGTAATAGTTTTTTCATATCAATTCTATTTGATTGTATTAATTAAAGTTTTGTAAAACGCTTTAATATTTGGTTCGTTTGAACGATCAGTCCAACTGACCCTTTGGGTATAAGTTTTTGTTTTAACTTCAATAAAATAGGTCATGTTTCCTGTTTCAGTAAATTGAAGTTCATGGAAATTTAAATTATTCAGCAAGTTTACGATGTCTTTAATTTCGTTCCTGGAAATTTTATTTATCTGTGTTGGGCTATGCTGATGAAGTTTAAAAACTTCACGATTATTTTTTAAGAGATATGTATGGGTGAGTCCGGTAAATCCACCTCCGCTTCCGAACGAAATTTCATTGAAACTTTCTGTGATTTTACTTTGGGTTTTTGGGGTGGCACAACTGATGATCATCAATGTGCAAATTGTTAAAATTGAAATTTTAATGGTTCGGTATGTAATGCTTTGCATAGACTTCAATTTGTTCAATAAAGATTACATAACAAAACTACTTCTATGGCAGAAGGAGCATAAGCAATCTTTAGGTTTATATCTTTTCAATCATTAAATGATGATCGAATTAATTACAAATTGAAGATAAAAACTATTTATCACACTGAGCTGTATTCACTAAAATCTTCAAGTATAAATATAAGAAAATAATTCAAACAATAACTATTGCTAATATCAAAAAAAACGCCTTCAAAAATATGAAGGCGCTGCTAACAAAAGCCTGGAAATTGGAACCTAAAACTTTCCGAACTTTAACGTAATTCCGGTCGATAAACCATTAAGTGCATGCTTGTCGGTATTTTGTAACTGAATATTTGAAGTATGTCGGTAATATACACCTGCAGAAATCCGCATAAACCTAATTAAATT
Organism: Bacteroidales bacterium; assembly: GCA_963674935.2. Lineage (GTDB taxonomy): Bacteria > Bacteroidota > Bacteroidia > Bacteroidales. The sequence goes on along the minus strand of CAXXWZ010000001.1, from coordinate 26,121 downwards.
TAATTCAAGCTCCACACCGGGTTCAATTACAAAAAAAGCATCAACCTCGTTCGTATAACGATTCCAGTAATCGAAGTCCCAATAGTCGCCATATGACACACCACCAACGCCAATTAAAAGCGGGATAGAGATATGGATTGGTGAATTTGGAAGGATGATAGATTCTAACAATAAACCGCCATATCCACCAACCAATCCTGATCTGGTATCAGTAGGAATATCGTTGTAGTGAAAATCGTTGGCAAAACCGTATCCGGCAAAGCCGATCGAAAAACCATGATCGATAATCCAGCCACCTCGAGCCCCAAGAATTAATGCTCCTTGACCGTCCATTTGTGAATAATTTATACTTAAGCCCCCATAGGCACCATGACTGACTCGCCCTTTGCTGAATAGCGTTCTGTATTCTTCCTGGTCGTTTTGTGAAAATATGCTAAAACTAATTAGCATGATCATTATGATTAATAATACTTTTTTCATTTTGTGATTGATTTATGATTTTGAAGTAAGAAATTTATAAATGAATAACTTTTCCCGAACCAGAAATGTGAGAACTAATATTAGGGTTCCCATCGTAATAAATAGTTCCGCTGCCTGAAATACTTGCATCGATAAAATCATTCACGAAAATGTACATTCTTCCTGAACCCGAAATCCGTGCGATGCAATTGTTTTGAATTAAACCCCTGGCTTCGAGATTGCCTGATCCACTGATATCCATTTTTCCAGCACTTGCAACTCCTGCTAAATTGATATGACCAGATCCTGATATTGATGCGTATATATCAACAACATCAATGTTTAAATCAATATGCCCTGAACCTGATAAGTTGAGATCGAGCTCTGGAGAATCAATTGCCTCAGATGAAATATAACCTGAACCATCAAGTTCAATTTTTTCAATCTCAGTAGTTGTAACGGTAATAATCATGGGTTTATGATTATTTAATCTACGGCTGTTATGGGTTTTAATAATTAGGTTGTTGCCAACAACCCTGGTTTCAATAAATTGAAGCAGATTTGATTCTGCATTAACAACCACCTCATTAAGGGTTCCTTGAATAATTCTAACTTCAAATGCTCCTCTTGAAACAACTCCGTTAAAAGAAGGCATATTTCTTAATTCAGTGCTTGGATTATTATTCCCATCAATTCCGTTTATGAGGTCTAAACATGAACTCATGCTCAGTGCGATGGCGATAAGAATGATTGGCAAAAGGATTTTTTTTGTTTTCATTTTTTTGCTTTTTGATCGATAAGTTTTGTTTTATATTAATGACAATTATTCTTGTGAAGGGTTGCATATTTTTATTAATTGTGGAATGATTCATTGTAAATCTGAAAAGAAATACGGGGAAAAAGCTTCACGATTCTCTGGTGGCTAATCATAAAAAAAACGCCCCCAAAAACTGGAAGCGCTGTGAACAAAGATTTTAAAACTGATATTTAGAATTTCCCGAACTTAAAAGTGATTCCCGTTGATAATCCGTTCAGGGCATTTTTTTCAGTGTTTTCTAATTGAATATTGGAGGTGTGACGGTAAGTTATGCCCAGGGCTAAGCGCATAAACTTAATCATATTGAATTCAATTTCTACGCCAGTTTCAATCACAAAAAAAGCGTCTGCTTTGTTTGAATATTGATCCCAGAAATTTAAATCCCAGTTATTGGTGTGTGCAATACCTCCGGCTCCTAGAATAAGTGGGATTGAGATATGGACAGGAGCATGCGGTAAAATGATATATTCCAGCATAAATCCACCATAACCTCCGGCTAGATTTGTATTGGTATCGTCATGGTCGGAATTAAAATGAAGGTCGCTGAGAAATCCATAACCAGCAAATCCAATCACAACTTTATGATCGACGACCCAACCACCTCTGCCCCCCATAAAGATGGCATTTTCATCATTAACATTAGCCAGTTTAAAGTTAAGTCCAACGTAGGCCCCATGTGTTATTCTGTCCTTTTTAAAAATGGTTTTATATTCCTGGGTGTCGGTTTGCGACATCAAACTCAAGCAAAGGAAGAGTAGTAAGGTGATTGAGGTTAATCTTTTCATTTTTATAAAATTTAATGGTTTTGGTTTTATTTTTTTATCAATTCAACTTCACCTGAGGACAGCATAATTTTTATCATTGACCTGGTATGCAAGTCATCTCCAAAAGTTGCGGTTAATCTGCTTTCCTCTTTGTCTTTTGAAACATATGCTTCTTTCAGGTTTTTGTATGAAGTTGGAAAACTAAGCTTGGTTTTTTTGTTATAAATTAAATCAATATTGAATGAAGCATCATTTTTAAAGGTAGATGAAATAGCTGTGTTTCTGCCACTGATATTTATCAAATTGAAATTATTAGTGACCTGTCCAATTATCATATCCCCAAAATTTGTTTTTAGGCTTAGTTCTTTGGTGAGATAATCAAGGCCGACAAAACTTAATGAAAATTCACCTTTTACTACGCTTAGTTCGCCCAGGTAAAGTTTGTCGCGTTTGGAGTTTAGATTGAGTACGCCGATTTTATCGCAACGAATGGTTGATGATTTGCTATCGAGTGTTAATTCATCTACTTCAATAATAGAAAATTCAGCATAGTTTGATTCAATGTACGCGTTATTTATTTTATCCAGATAGGCCGTTCCATTACTAAAGTGTAATTCTAAATCGCCCGAAAAGTTATTTGCCTTTAAATCTCCATCCGAAATGTTAATTACAGATGCGGCCAGACGATTGTCTAAGTATACGTTCCCAAATTTATTCCTGATTTCGAGTGGATTGCTTTTAGGCATATAAACTGTATAATTAATTTCAGAACTATTTCCTCCCTTTAAAATGGAGTTGGTCAAATCAGTAATATCTGTCCAGAAACTATTTTTGTCGTTTTCGAAAACAGTTTTTGCTGAAATGTAAGATTTACTTTCGAAAAGTTCTACATCAATGTATTCAAAGGTTTTGAGCACCTTGGCGATTTTATCACCAACAACACTTATGTTAATTTCAAATTTAACAGAATCTTTTTCCCAGTTATGCACCTCAATGCTCCCATATTTATTCTCGATTTGAATTTTGGTATTTGGGCGAACAGCAAAGGCTTTGTTAATGGTTCGATGCTTTTCGGTATCTTGTGCATGCATTGTTGCAGCACAAAATAACACCAATAATGTGAGATAAAATCTATAGTTCATGTTCTACGGTTTTTTGTGTGTGTTGATCTTCTGATAATGCCAAGAACACCTCTTCTAAAATACTGAGTTTTAACCGGTATTTTTGAATCATGGCTTCAATTATAACTTCAGTTTTGGCACCATCTTTCAGGTCTTTTTGAAGTTCTGATATTTCTTTATCAACTGCTTTGAATTCGTCTTTCAGTTCATTTTTGAGCTCGGGATAATCTTTAATCAAACTAAAAAGCTCCTTTTCCTTGTTCCCAATTAAAGTAGCGTAGTAGGCTTTGGCCTCAAAAAAGTTTTTGGCTTCATCCAATTGGTTTTGATCTGCTTCCTCCATAAGTAAAGCGGCTCGTTTGCTTTCTGATTGATAATCATGAAAAACATAGGATGAAACAAAAATAACCACTACTGCAGCTACTCTCAGCATCAGTTTATAGATAGAAAAAGTTTTAACTTTTGTGGTGTTCTTTTGAATCTGAGCCCAGATCGCCGGATCGGGTATGAACTCATCAAAGCCATCACGATTTTCATTTACATATTTTTCGAGTTCGTCTGTTCTCATGTCAATTGGTATTGTAAATAGGCTTTAACTCTATTTCTGGCACGCATGTACTGCGATTTTGAATTGGATTCACTGATGTTTAAAATTTGCGAAATTTCTTTATGATCGTAGCCTTCAAGCAGGTATAACGAAAAAATAATACGGCTACCTTTTGGGAGCGTTTCCATGGCCTGTTTAATATTTTTAATACTTAACCCTGCTTTGTAAGTAGTCTCTTCTTCTTCACTTAAATTGAAATTTGAGATATCATCAAAATATTGCAAATCGGTTTTGCGTCGCTTAATTTCATTGATACATTTGTTAATTACAATGCGTTTGAGCCAACTCCCAAAATTTGATTCGTAACGAAATGAATTAAGTTTTTTAAAGGCTTCCGTAAAAGCTTCCTGCAGCATATCTTCAGCTTCAGCCTGAGTATTCATCATGCGATGACAAATATTGTACATGGCTTTAGCGTACAACTGATACAGTGTAAACTGGGCTTTAGGATTTCCTTGCTTGCTTAATTCTATGACTTCTCTATGAAGCTCCATTCAATTAATTCGACGTTAGTTTAGGCTCTTTCCAAACTTAGTGACAACCAAAAATGCAAAAGGTTGCAATTTGGGCATAATTTAATAAAAAAGATGGAGGTAATTATTGTGCTAATTTTAAAGTTTGATGGGATGAAAAATATTAAAATATACACCAGTTGATTGTTAGATCAGTATTTTAATAACTGCCATGTTCAATAAATTCCTCAACTCACAAATTTAATTGTCAGAAAGATTAATCAACGATCAAATTATAAAGCCCTTTAATTAAAACCTGAGTTGGTTTGTTTTCCAGCTCAATGGCCGTATATCCATTTTGAGCGCTACCCGGGTTTACTTTAATTTGTTTGAAATAGTAATTTGAATCGTCTTCTTTTTCTTTAACCATAATATGGAAGTCGTCACCTGATTTAAGAATGGCTTCATCGGGTAAAGCTAGCATTTCAATGTTACTCGTTACAACTTCAACCATCATAAACATGCCGTTCACGAAATTAACGTCTTCATTTGGGTGTATGCTAGCTGTGCATTCAATAGTTTTTGTTTCAGGATTAATTGATTTCCCGATTTTGATCAGTTTACCCATGAAAGTGTTATCATTTTCATCAGGACTGTAAAATTTAACCACCTGCTCATTTTTGAGTTTAAGGATATCTTTTTCAAAAACATAAAATTTCAATTGAAGTTTCCGGGTGTCGACAATCTCCATCAACATTTTTTGAGAATCGACGTATTGACCAAGGCTACAGAATTGTTTTGAAATATAACCATTAATGGGTGATACGAGCTGTATGGTCGAACTGATTTTTCCTTGCGCAATCTTTTCAGGATTTATGTTTAGTAGATCTAATCTCGATGTTAAACCTGCATGTTTTGCCAAAGCACTTTTATATGCACTTTCTGTGCTTAAAAACTCTTTCTGAGAAGAAATGTTTTCTTTACTCAAAATTTTAATACGCTCATAATCGGCTTTTAAACTCATTAAATTGGCAGAAAGTTCTTGATATTCCTGTTGGAGCATGATAATTTCATTGCCTTCAATACTGCAAAGGATTTGACCTTTTTTCACATAATCACCTACCATTAAATTTATTGATTTAATAATGCCGGAAACATGTGTATTTACTTCGGCCATGCCTTCAGGTGCAGCAATCAATTGGCCATTGGCTTTTACTGTTTCTTCAAATAAATACAGTTCTGGCTCACCCAACTCCATTTTTTCTTCAGCGTATTGATTTTTCGTAATCGTGAATAATTCATCCGTTTTTCCAATTTCGTCTTGCGTTTCCTCAACTGCATTTGAGCAAGCGTTACTGAGCATTATCAGCAGAGCGAAACTTATTGTGGCTATATTATTTGTTTTCATTTTATTTGAACTTATATCGTGATTTGTTTTTAATAAAGATTTATTCAGATTTGCGTTTAAATTTTAAGGGTTTGAGTTGAATGCCAGTTACATTAATAAATATGGCATATAGCAAAGGTAAGGCTAGCATGGTTAACAAGGTAGAAGTAACCAATCCTCCAATAACAACGGTAGCCAACGGACGTTGAACCTCCGCTCCTGATGAGGTAGAGATTGCCATGGGCAAAAAACCTAATGCTGCAGCTGCGGCAGTGAGTAAAACAGGTCGTAATCGCTCACGGGTACCTTTCAAAATTAATTCTCGCATATCTTTCATTCCTTGCTTTCGGAGTTCTTTTAGATGTTCGATAAGGACTATGCCGTTGAGAACAGCAACCCCAAAAAGAGCGATAAAACCGATCCCGGCAGATACGCTAAAAGGCATATCTCTTAACCATAAAAAGAATACGCCTCCTACAGCAGATAAAGGAACAGCTGTAAAAATCATGGTTGCCTCTTTAAAAGATTTGAATGCAAAATGTAAAAAGATGAAGATGAGTAAAAGTGAAATGGGTACTGCTAACATTAATCGTTTGCTAGCGTTCTGTAAGTTTTCAAATTGCCCCCCGTACGCAATATAATAACCCGGATCCAGCCTGATATGTTCTTCAATTTTTGTTTGAATATCTTCGATCACCGATTGCAAATCTCTATTTCTAACATTTACGCTAACCACCACCCGTCGATGGGTATTATCACGTGAAATTTTAGCAGGTCCGGTGGTGTATTTTATCGTTGCCAGTTCATGCAATGGAATTTGATTTCCATTGGCTAAACTTACACTGAGCTGATTGATGTCATCAATGTCAGTGCGAAAATCTTTTTGCAATCGAACAACCATATCGAATCTTTTCTCCCCTTCAAAAATACTTCCGGCCAAGGCACCTCCAAATGCCATGGTTAATTGCTGATTGAGCTCTTCAACGTTTAGCCCGTAATAAGCGAGTTTTTCGCGTTGATACTTAATGCTCATCTGTGGAAGCCCGGCTGTTTTTTCTAAAATAATATCTGCAGCTCCCGGAACGTCAGCGATTAGATCTTTAATTTTGTTTGCCTGGGTGTCTAAATATTCAAGATCTTCACCAAATATTTTAATGGCAATATCTGCGCGTACACCGGTGATTAATTCATTAAAACGCATTTCAATGGGTTGGGTAAATTCATACTCTATTCCCGGAATAACAGACAAAGCTTCTTTAAATTTATCCGCGAGTTCTTCTTTATTCTTTGCCTTTTCCCATTCGCGTTTGGGGTGTAGTTTGATGATCATATCAATCTCCTCCATCGACATGGGATCGGTTGGAACTTCGGCAGCTCCAATCCGACAAACAATTTGATCAACCTCGGTGAATTCATCAATTAAAATTTGTTCCATCCGTGTTGTTAACTCAATCGTTTTAGAAAGTGAGGTTCCGGTTTTTAATACAGGTTGAATCACAAAATCACCTTCGTCGAGTGTCGGAACAAATTCCCCACCCATTCGGGTAAACAGAAAGCCTGTAAAAATTAAAGATGCAATGGCCATACCCAGAATTATTTTTTTATGGCTGTATGACCATTTTATAACTGGGCAGTAAGATCGATAAGCTGTATCCATAATCCAGCCGGCCAAATTTTTCTTTTTTGTTTTAACAGGTTTAAGGAATAGTGCTGAAATTACAGGTAACCATGTTAATCCAAAAAGCATGGCACCCATTATTGCAAAGCTAAATGACAATGCCATTGGCCTAAACATTTTACCTTCAACCCCACTCAGTGAAAGTATTGGAATGAGTACAATAAGAATGATGATTTGACCAAATATGGCAGAATTCATCATTTTAGAGGCTCCATCAAAGGTGATTTTATCAATGAGCGATTGTCGCTCCTCCTTTTCAGATTTGTCGTAAACAGCTTTACTTACCGTAATTTTTATAGCAATATACTCCACGATGATCACAGCTCCATCGATGATGATCCCAAAGTCAAGGGCGCCTAAGCTCATTAAATTAGCATCGATCCCGAAAATATACATTAAGGATAATGTGAAGAGAAGTGCTAGGGGAATCATTGATGCAATAACCAGGGCCGAACGAATATTCCCTAAAAGAACGATAACAATTAAAATAACTATTAAGCAGCCTAAAATTAAATTTTCAGCGATTGTAAAAGATGTTTTGGCAATAAGTTCACTTCTTTCTAAAATCGGATTGATAAATATACCCTCAGGCAAACTCTCCTGAACTTCTGCAACCCGCTTTTTTACTTCATTGATAACGTTTTTAGAATTTGCATTTTTAAGCATCATGATTTGCCCGAGCACTTTTTCACCTTCTCCGTTAGCTGTTATTGCACCAAACCGGTTGGCATGTCCTTCATGAACTTCCGCAATATCACGAATAAGTATTGGTAAATTGTCTATGTTTTTTACAACGATAGCACCAATATCCGCAATGGACTTTACCATACCATCACCCCTGATAAAATAACTTTGATTTTGCTTTTCAATATAGGCGCCACCGGCTACATTATTGTTTTTACTAATGGCATCAAATACTTCTAGCAGGGTAATGTCAAATGATTTTAGTCGTTCAGGATTGATGGCCACTTCATATTGTTTTAAGAACCCACCCCAGGTATTAACTTCAACTACTCCGGGTATTCCCGAAAGTTGGCGTTTTACTATCCAATCCTGTATGGTACGTAATTCCATTGGAGAATAACGATTTTCGTAACCGGGTTTTAAATCCAAAATATATTGGTAAATTTCACCTAATCCAGTTGTGATAGGACCCATTTCAGGAACTCCAAATCCTTCAGGTATATTTGCCGAAGCAGTTTTTATTTTTTCTGCAATTAATTGACGTGGTAAATAAGTCCCCATGTTATCTTCAAAAACAATGGTTACCACCGACAAGCCAAATTTTGAAATGGACCTAATTTCTGTTACTCCTGGCAAATTGGCCATTTCCAGTTCAACAGGGTAGGTGATAAATTGTTCAATGTCCTGTGTTGATAAATTGCTCGAAGTGGTAATTACCTGAATTTGATTATTGGTGATGTCAGGTACCGCTCCAACAGGGATTTGGGTAATGGAAAAAACACCGAACGCTGCAACGGTAATTGTGAACAGAATTACGATAAACTTATGCTTAATACTAAAGTTAATGATATTGGTTAACATAATCAGATGTTTGTAGATGTTGAACGCTAAAAATGAATTCAGCTGCTAAAACCGAATTACTCTTTAAATTTACAAAGAATATATTGATTTGTTATATATGACAGTAGCTAATTATTTGAAGAATGACTTATTTATGAAGTTTTCTAAATAAGCCTCCTAAAATTGCCAATTTAGCATATGAAGCAATAATAGATTTAAGCGAGATAGTAAAAAAGAATGCTTTATTTTATGGTTATTTCGTGGTTGTGATCGAATAAGAGTTCATAATGATTTGACATCAAGCTTTTGATGACCTTCAGTTTTGAAAACTATTTCGAAATGTTTTGCCAGCTAAATAGATGCCATAAATGTTTAGAGGAACTGACAGTCCCATGAATACACCTGATAGGAAATCATATATGCCCAATTCAGATGGAGAAAATGACAAGGCCTGTCCAAGCATTAAACTTAAAACACCGCATATGAGTAAATAAGCTTCTTTTTTAATTATAATATTCTTCATTTTATTCTTTATTTAGGTTTTGATAAATTAATTCCAGTTCTTCGATTAAAGGTTTAAAGTCCTTGTTATATCTTCGTTTTCGGACAATGAGCGCTAAAAACATCACCCCATAAAGCATCAATGTAATTGTTATATGCATAATTATTCGGAAAGACATCTCTTCCTCCTGCAAAAAATCAAAATATATTAGGTTAATGCCAATGACCATACAGGTAGCCATTGCAGGTAGCAAATGCGTGATGATGTATTTCTGAGATTTGAGCTTATCAATGGTGCTAAGGATAAATGTCGAGTTATCCTTTATAAATTCAAATTGTGAGCTATGGTATTGTTTTTTCCAATAGACAATCATGCTTGCAATTAAACTAAGGATTATCCACCCTAATGCAATTTTTGGTAAGATAGAAGGTTCAATCCGAGTAAGGATGGTATAACTTAAAAACACAAGCAATATTGCAACAGTTATACTTTTTACTAGATTGATTCTTATGTGTTTTTTTTCAGTCTTTCTTAGTTTGTTTAGTACTGAATCATCAATTATGTTGAGGTTTTGATTTAATGATTCCTCTGGTTTAATGCTTTGCCAGATATTTCCAAGTTCATTTAAATTATCCATTTTGAACCTCCTTCATTAGTTTTAATAATACAGGCTTAATCCTATTAATTTTCACCCCGACATGGCTCGCGGTTAAACCTAGAACTTCAGCAATTTCTTCATATTTTAATCCTTCCAATACCAGTGATATGATGATCCGATCTTGTTTTTCTAACTTATTAATACATTGATGGAGTTGCTTAATTGATTCATTGATGTCACTTTCACTATTATGAGATGGGGTGGCCATTGCAAACTGTGAATCAGGAATCATTTTTAAAAAAAGATCATTTTTTTTAGCTGTTTTTTTGTTGAAGAGTAATGCAGTGTTTATGGCAATTCGATAAACCCAGGTGCTGATTTTTGATTCGTGTCTGAACTTATCTAGGCTATTCCAAACATTAACCATTATTTCCTGGAAAAGATCATCGATTTCTGTTTTATCGTATAAATACGCATAACAGAGCCGATAGGTTTTCTCACGGTTTTCATTAAACATATTTATGAAAAGTTTTTCTTTATCACTTTTTTTCATGAGATCATAATTTTACTATTTTTAAATTTGATCATCTAAATTTAAAAATAATTCTAATTGTTGTCTGAACCAATCAGCTTCATCAAACATGATAAAATGTTTCCCCTTTTCAGCCATCACAATTTTGTGATTAACCAAATTCTCATATTGATTTTCAAAAGTTTTTTTTGTGCTTTCTAAAGTAAAACCAAATTTGGCAAAAGCAAGCCATGTACCTATGATTAAGCTGGGTATCTTAATGTTTTTTAATGAAGGACGATAATCTGTGGCAAGCATGCTTCCCATGGCTTCGGCAAATAAAGTTCTGTCGGATTTCATTTGCCAATCGAGAATTTGGGCAAATCGATCTTGATTGGTAACCGCATTTTTTAGTTGCTCAGTTTGTGTATTCTGGAAATCTGTTTCGCTCATCTTCATGATTGAATTCATTAGTTTATCGGCCTCCATCTCAGCTAATTCCATACTGATGCCCGGAGCAAATACCTCCAATGGAAAACTATAGGCATCAACCAAGATTAATTTGGAGAAAAATTCGGGAAAGGAAGATGCAATATCAATGCACATAGTTGCTCCAAAACTATGCCCGATTAAAATAGCATTACTTAGCTTATTCTTCTTCAGATAAGAACAGATGTCTTTTTTAACATCAGTCATACTTTTTGACTTAATAGGTTTGAGACCGCCAAAACCTTTGATTGACACTGCGTGGCAAGTATAATTTTTAGGAAGATAAGCTATGGTTTCCGACCACATATCTGCTGAACATCCCAATGCTGGAATCAAAATTATTGGGATTCCATTACCCTTAACAGAAACTTGAATTGTGCTTTTTGCAGCCATTGGCTGAATGAAGAAAATGGATAGCAATGCGAATAGAATTAAGTTTTTTGTTTTCATAGGTGATTAATTATTAGTTTATCTCTTTAGAGCTTTAAGCATAAAAATTATTACAATAAATAAAAAATAATTTGTGATATTACATAGGAATAAGTAATATCAAGCGTTTACTTAACATTAATTTCGTTAATTGAAGACAATCTGCCAATTTTATCTCGAGCAAATTGCAAAATTTTATAGGCTGATTTTTACTTCAATAAGTTATTTTAAAGGCTATTGGAGTGTATCGATATTGGCATGCCCTATATAGTCTCATGGAAAATTTGATAATCACATGATCTAATCGTACCATGTGTAGATTTAAAGCGATTTGCTGTGTCGCGAGAAGTGTTTGTTTTACAATTACGTGTGCATCTTTCTTTTATTTTAAAAAAAATGCTAACACCTCCTTTAAAAAAAACCTTATTTTAGCATAAGTACTACAAAAACCCACAACCAATTAACATGCTCGCCGTCATGAAAAAACAAGCTCTTCCAATCATAAGTATCCTATTATTATTTATAGTCTCATGCCAAAAGTTTCCGGATGCAAAGGATAATGTAAATGCCAAGGTAATCATGGGTCAAACAACGATTGATTATTTAACTTATCACGACGCACAGGTCAAAACTATTATAAGTGACCTGGCAAATACGGTCGTTACAGAGCATGGTCATTGTTGGGCTGTTACTCAAAACCCCACGATAGATAATTTGAAGACTACAAAAGGAGCTTTAACACAAGTTGGTGATGTAATTAGTGTTTTGACAGATTTATCGCCAAATACGAACTATTATGTTCGTGCCTATTTAACGACTGTAGATGGCACCTCTTATAATTCTCCAATTACCTTAAGAACAGATCCCGCAGGTAATCCTATTGTAATCACAAATGAGATTTCAAATATCACGCTGAATAGTGCTGTTGGTGGTGGCAATGTAACCCTTGACGGAGGATCATCTGTAACACAAAGAGGCATTGTTTGGAGCCAGGATCCAGGTGTCAATCTTGAAACTAATTTGGGAAGAACATCAAATGGAACGGGCCTTGGTGAGTTTACGAGTGAAATGACCAATTTAACACAGGGCTATACTTATTATGTAAGAGCCTATGCCAGTAATGCCAGCGGCACGAGTTATGGAGAATTGAAACAATTCGCTACTGTTCCGATAGCACCGCCTATAGTTTACACAGGTGTAATTTCGAATATTACAAAGAATTCCGCCGAAATTGAGGCAGAAGTAATAAGTGAAGGAAATGGCAATGCGATTGCAAGGGGTGTTTGTTGGAATACGAATGGAAATCCAACATTGGAAAATAGTCTCGGACATACCACCGATGGTACTGGAGCGGGACATTTTACAAGCAATATTACTAATCTAACCGTAGGGACAACCTACTTTATTGTTGCATATGGTACCAATGAAAATGCCACAGGTTATGGTGAAATTAAGCAATTCACAACCCTGTCTTTAACCAATCCCGTTGTTAGAACTACAAATATTACAAATATTACCACAAACTCAGCTCAAGTTGGAGGAATTGTGGATGGCGAAGGGAATGGTACGGTGACTCAAAGGGGAATTTGTTGGAATACAGCTGGTAGCCCTTCTTTACAAAATAACCTGGGATTTACAACCAATGGAAGTGGAACAGGTACGTTTATTGGCGATATGACCGGATTAAATGATGGCACAAATTATTTTGTAGTGGCCTACGCGACCAATGAATTGGGAACGTCCTATGGTTTGGTTAAAAGTTTTAGTACAGTAGCCATAACTGCACCGATTGTAACAACGACTCAAGCATCGAGTATTAGCTCTAATACTGCTGTTTCCGGTGGAAATGTAATCGATGATGGAAGCCTTACGGTTACCCAAAGAGGAGTTTGTTGGGGGTTGACAAACAACCCCACTTTGGATGATAATATTGGATTTAGTAATGATGGTACCGGCACAGGAAGCTTTGTGAGTAACCTTATTAATTTAAATGAACTAACCTCCTATTATTATAGAGCTTACGCGGTAAATGATAAAGGAATCGGGTATGGCGAAGTGATGCAATTTCAAACCATACAAGTACATCTGGCAACTATCACAACCCTTGAACCTACACACCTAACTTCTTATTTAGCTACTTCTGGTGGAACAATCATTGATGATGGGAATGGAATTTTCTCAGCTGTGGGTGTTGTTTGGAGTGCAGGTGCTAACCCAACCCTTGAAAATAATTTAGGTTTTACAACGGATGCTGTTGATGCCGGTTTGTTTACTTCTCAGATTCTAGGACTGGATGAAGAATCAATATATTATGTTGCTGCCTATGCAACTAATCAGAAAGGTACCGCCTATGGAACTGTTAAGCAGTTTGCCACAACTAAGTTCCTTGAAATGATAAATATTACGGGCGGAAGCATGTTAATGGGTAGTAACGATGGTTTAGCAGATCAGCAGCCGATACATTCAGTTTCAGTAGGCGGATTTCAAATGAGCAAATATGAAGTAACCAACAGCGAATACTGTATGTATCTGAATGATGCTGGTGTGAATAGTGATGGAAGTTTTATAGGTGTTGAATTTATTGACATGAACGATCCTGAATGTGAAATTATATATTTGGATGGGAAATTTATACCTAAGGATACGAAAGGAGATCATCCTGTAGTACAAGTTAGTTTTTATGGTGCTGAGGCCTTTGCGAATTGGGCAGGAGGACGATTACCAACTGAAGCAGAATGGGAGTTTGCAGCCCGCGGTGGAAATAGCAGTGCAGGAACAACTTATAGTGGAAGTAATACACCGGGCATAGTTGCCTGGTATAATGTTAATACCATAAGCAGCAAACCGGTTGGTTCAAAAACGCCAAACGAATTAGGATTATACGATATGAGTGGTAATGTGATGGAATGGTGCAATGATTGGTATTATTTTTATTACTACGCAGCAAGTCCATCAAATAATCCACAAGGTCCGGCAAGCGGAAGTAACCGAGTGGTTAGGGGAGGTTCATGGTTCGTTAATGCCGATTATAGCAAAGTAGCTCATCGTCATCGAAGTAATTTGGATGCAACAAGCAGTGATCTTGGATTTAGAATTGTGAAATAATTAATAAAATGAAAATCATTAATGTTACAAACTTTTTAGGTATGTTTATTTATCAATTCAAGAAATGAACTTTGCCTGATTGGCTTAGAAATATAGTCGTTACAGCCGGCAGCAAGTGATTTTTCTCTATCGCCTTGCAATGCATAGGCAGTTTGGGCAATAATAACGATATCCTTATTAAATTTCCTGATCTCTTTCGTGGCCTCATAACCATTCATGACCGGCATCTTAATGTCCATCAAAACCATACTGATATTTGGATTGATTTTACAAATTTCTACTGCTTTAGTACCATCTTTAGCCCAAAGTACTTCAAAATTATTTTTCCTTAACAGAACTTCAAGAAAATCGAAGTTATCTTCCTCATCTTCTGCCACTAAAATAACTTTTTTGCCTTCTGATTTGGCATTTGTTTCATTAGCTGCAGCATGGGTGTCATTTTTTATAGTTTTGATGTTTTGGTAGGGGATCGTAAAATAAAATGTTGATCCCTGATTTAGTTCGGATGTTAACCATATTTTGCCGCCTAACAAATTTACATAGGCTTTTGATATTGATAAGCCTAAGCCAGAGCCACCATATTCTCTGGTAGTTGTATTTTCAACCTGCCGAAAGCGATCAAAAATAACTTCAGACATGGCTGGTGAAATGCCAATTCCTGTATCCTGAATATAGAATTCAAGTTCATTTTCTAAAACAGTATACCCAAAATTGACTTGCCCTTTTTTTGTGAATTTTAATGCATTGCTAACCAAATTGGAGAGTATCTGCATTAATTTTGTTTCATCTGATCTGATTTCGGCTTCACTATCAGATAGGTTTGTATTGCATTGAAATAAAATATCTTTTTCGATGAATTCAGCATTGTACTGATCATGTATCAATTTGCAGATTGAATTGATATTTACTTCATTATCATAATATTTCTCTTGTCCTGATTCGATGGTGGCAATGCTGATGATATCAGAAACAATGGACAATAATTGGTTGCTACTTCTTGAAATGACATTGGTAAAATGTAACCGACTCTCTGCATCTAAATCCGGATCATTTAAAAAATCAGTAAACCCGATAATCGCATTCATTGGAGTGCGGATTTCATGAGAGATATTATTTAAAAAGGCCGTTTTTAATTGATCACTTTCTTCAGCTTTTTCTTTGGCCTCAATCAGATCCATTTCAGCTTTTTTACGGATTGAAAGATCCCTTGTCACCCCGAAGATTCCTTTTTTGTTCCCATCTTCATCAAACATCAATGATGCTTTTACTTCTGTCCAAACTTTTGTTCCGTTTTTACGAATCATTTCAAGTTCCATCACCATAGGTTCATCAAATGAATGACCTACAACTCTTCCATTTTCTAAAGCATATTCGAAATTCTTTTTAACCAGAATCATTGAATCAGGAGTTACCACATCACTGATAGATTGTTTAATAGCTTCATCTGGCGTATAACCTCTAAGATGAAAAACAGCAGGACTTACAAAGGTGTATTTTAAATCTAAATCAAGGATAAAAATAACATCAGAAGAATTATTAACTAGCAGTTTATAAAGTGCTTCACTTTTTTCAAGTGCAATTTGATTATTGGCAAGTTGATGATGTTGAAAAGCACTGGTGAGTAAAGAAGGTAATCTGAAAAGATAATTAGGACGCTTAACCAGATATTCATCAACCCCTAAACGCAAGGCTTCAATGGCAATTTCTTCAGTTCCTTGTCCCGTTACTACAACAATAGCAAGTCTTAGTTTCCGCTCCTGCCTGACTATCTTTACAAATTCCAGTGCGTTAATTCCTATCAGTTTATAGTCTAATAAAATAACAGAATAATTACATGGTTCTTCTGGTGTTAAAGGTAATTTACTTAAGGCTTCCTCACCTGAAGTGACGGATGTAATTTTAAAATTTGGAGCGTAGGTGCTGAAATGGCGTTTAGTAAGCTCAATGTCAGATTTATTGTGCTCGACATATAATATTGCAATATTCTGGTTCGCTATTTTAAGCTTATCATTACAGTTTTTAATAGCTAAATTTATTGCGGATGGAAGGTGTTCCAGATAACCTGTTTTTTTTGTTAGGTAATCGTCTGCACCTGCTTTTAATGCAGCTACTGCAGACTCTTCATCTCCTGATCCGGTTAAAACGATGATGGCACATAAAAAATGTTTCTCTCTGAGGTCGGCCAGTAATTCCAATCCATTACCATCAGGAATGTGCATGTCGATTAGTGCCAAATCAAACGTGGATTCTTTTTTAAGGATTTTTCGGGCTTCGAATAGCGTGACCGTATGGTTTATTTTACATTCAGGAAAAACCTGAGTTAATTTTCTGATGGTCAGATCAGCATCGGTAGAATTATCTTCTAAATATAGTATTTTCATCTATTTTCTATAAATTAATTATTGACCACTTAGTCTAAGTTCTTCTGGTTGTAAATTCTCCAGTAAAGATCTATTTGCGCTGCAACTTCTATGAATTTATTTAAATCGACAGGCTTAACAATATAAGAATTAGCACCCAGATTATAAGCAGTTTTTATGTCTTTACCCTCAGATGAAGTGGTAAGGATAATTACAGGTATGGTACGGTATATATTATGTGTTTTTAATTTTTTTAGTACTTCCAGCCCATTATATCGGGGAAGATTAAGATCGAGTAGTATAACGATAGGAATAGGTTCACCGTTGTCCCATTTTTTTATCCAGGCTATGGCTTCTTCACCATCTCGTGCAACTTCAATTTTGTTTTTGAGGTTATTTTTTGCAAATGCCCGAAGGGTAAGATCAATGTCCACAGGATTGTCTTCAACCAAAAGGATAGGGTGATCATTATTCATTTCTTTCATAGGTGTTTATTTTAGGTAGTTCGATATAAAAAATAGTTTCTTTTCCCAATTTACTTTCGGCCCAAACTTTGCCATTTAATCGTTCAAGTGCTTTGGTGACCATGGCCAGTCCAATTCCTGTCCCTTCATAATCTTCGCTTCGTTGTAAACGTTGGAATATTTGAAATATCCGATCATGAAATTTCATATTAAATCCAATCCCATTATCTTTCACAAAGATAAGATGTTTTGTATCAACATCCTGATATCCGATTTCAATTTTTGGATTGCGCTTTTTTTGGCTGAATTTAATGGCATTTTCAATTAAATTTCTGAGTGAGAGGGTCAAACCATTCCTATCAGTAAATATTTCAACACTAGGAATATCTGCTACTATCGAAATTTTATTAAAGTTCTGGCTGGTAGATTGTTGAGCGACTAAAATATCAACAACTTCCTTCAATTGTACGGCTGAAGGAATGATTGTTTGCCGTTCTAAACGAGAATATTCAAGCAAATCATTAATTAGTTGATTCATTTGCAAAGCACTATTCCGAATGGTATGCAAAAAACGCTGACCTTCCGAATCGAGTTTGCTTTCATAATCTTTCAATAAAATCTGACTATATCCATCAATGCCGCGTAATGGAGCTTTTAAATCGTGTGAAACGGAATAGGTAAATGTTTCCAATTCTTTGTTTTTTGATTCGAGTGATTGTGAACTCTTTTCCAATTCATTTGATTTTTCATTTAAATCTTCAACCAAATTTAATAAAGCTTCCTGACTACGCGAAAGTTCATTTGTTCTATCGTTAACCTTTTGTTCAAGTTCTTCATTTAGTTTATTTATTTCATTTTCTACCTTTTTGCGATCCGTGATGTCTCGGATAATCATACTCGTCAATGGCTCATTTTCTGCATTAATAAAAATTGCTGAAGAAAGCTCAACTTGAAAGGGTGTTTTGTATTTACGCAACATTGTAATTTCTCCAACGGCTTTACCTTTTGCTTTACGTTGAGATAGAAGGATAGGTAACCGCGAGTCGGACAGGTCAACTATTCCTTCTCTGCCTAACTGAATAATTTCATTTTTAGAATACCCAAACATTTTACATGCTGCAGGGTTTGCAGAATATATTTTTCCATCTGGTCCGGTTAACAGGATGGCATCCATACTGTTTTCGAAAAAGGAACGGTATTTAATTTCGCTAACACGGAGCGCTTTTTCTGCCGATTTAAACTCGGTAATATCTCTGGTAATAGATAAGATATGTGGGATATTATTTATAGATATGACAGCGGCTGACATTAGGCCATCGATTATTCTGCCATCTTTCAACTTGAATTTTGCTTCCAAATTTTTAACCTTACCAGATTTTTTTAATCCGGCAACCAAACGAAGACGATCTTCTGAATTTAGCCAAATGTCAATTTCACTCGATGTTCTTCCAATCGTTTCTTCTTTTGTATAACCTGTAATTTCGGTAAAACTATCATTAATGTCGATATACATTCCATCTTCCAGCCGATTGATGTTAACAGAATCTGGACTGGTAAGGAAAGCAAGTTTGAATTTTTCTTCACTCTCTTTTAAAACATTATTTAATTCATTTTGCTCAATTTGTTGCACTGACATTTCTGCGATTAATTCGGTCATATTCAGCAAAAAATCCAATGCCGGCTTTACCTTTTTTTCAGGTATTACCGGCACCTGATCAAGTGCCATCAGGTACTTTTTTTTATCGAAGCCATATTTGCTTGCTTGTTTGATAAAGAAATTACGATCAGGTTCTTCAAAAAAGAATTGCCCTGTAAATAGATTTGCAATATGTTCTCCTTTAAATACCATTGGGACGGCTACATCAACCAAGCCATTTAAACATTTATAGAAATGATATTTTTCTCCTGCTGCAAGTTTGTTCGCTAATTCCGTATCGCTAATTTTGCATCTTTTAGAAGTTTTAGGATTGACCCGATGAAATTCGGTGCATATTTGCCTCCAGCCTGATTTTGAAAGTATGTTGCCTTCCAAATCAAGGATGGCTGTGACAAATCCTGTTGTTTTATTGAATCCTTGCAGTAATGTATTTATCCGTTCGAAATCTATTATTTCAAGTAGATTTTGTTTCATTTCTTTGGAATGTTTTTCTTTTGTTCAAGCACTCTAATTTTTTCTTTTAACTCTTTCATGCGTAATTCCCGATCAATAAATAATTTATTCATCCGTTCAATTTCTGATATTTTATGTTCAAGGTCTTCGGTTCTCTTGATCACTTTTTGTTCGAGCTCTTCATTTAATTTTTCAATTTCTTTTTCTGCCTCTCTTCTTTTGGTTATGTCTAAAACTGTTCCGGTAATCACATTTTTACCCTCAATTTGGATGTGGGTGCCGTGAATCTCAACCCATAAAAGTTTACCGTTTTTATGATTCCCTTTAGCAGTATAACGAACACTTTGAGTTTCTCCCTCTAGTCTCCTTTTAACATTTTCATCCGCCCTTTCTCTGTCTTCAATAGAAATAACATCGGTAGGTTTCATACCTGCCAAAATCTCGTCTTCTGAATATCCGAAAATTTCGCAAAATCGTTTATTCACATAGATGAAATTTTCTTTTTCAAAAATATAAATCCCTGTTAAAGATTGCTCAACCAAAGCTTTAAACTTATTTTCAGAAGAAATTAGTTTGGCATCCGAAATCATACGCGGACTAATATCTTCTATTTGAGTTATGAAATACTTAGGATTCCCTTTTTTATCATGTAATAAGGCACTACTCACATGAGCCCAGATTGGTTGGCCTGATTTTTTTAAATACCTTTTTTCGAAAATTGCCTTTTTCTTCTCCCCTTTCAACATTTCTGCAACAGCCTTGCTTCCAATTTTTGCATCATCAGGGAAAGTGAATTCATTAAAATGTTTCCCTTTTAATTCCTGAACGGAATAATCAAGCATTTCACATAATGGGTAGTTAACTTGTAAAAAAACACCATCTATACTTGTGATACACATTCCGCTTGCAGACTGTTCAAAAATAGTCCTAAAATATTCTTCACTTTCTCGAATACGTAATTCTGATTGTTTGCTTTCCGTTATATCTTCAACACTTGACCAAATATGAGGGATTCCATCCTTTTCGATGATCAACCCTTGTAGGCGAACAGGAACCAAGTGACCATCCTTATGGATATACTCTTTTTCGTATGGCCCGTAACTCCCTTTATTTTCAAGAGATTCTAGTTGTTCATTTTCTCTCTCTTTATACTTTTTTGGTGTGATATCCCAGTATGAGAGTTTTAATGTTTCTTCAATGGTTCGTCCGATAATGTTTGCAAAGGCATCATTAACATCAATTAATTTCCCCTCCATATTGGTGAGTGCAAGACCAATTGGTGATTGATTAAAAAGTGTTCGGTTATAAGCTTCACTTTCAATTAATTTCTTTTCAGCTATTTTTCTTTTTGATTCTTCCTTGAGGATGTTTTTGGCCTTTGTGAAGAGGTAAAAATAGATTAACATAACCGTAAAAACTATCCCAAATAAAAGCAATAGCTTGTTTCTAAACCCTTTGATGGTATCGTATACTTCATGAACCGGAACCGAAGTTAATATGGTCCAATACGTATTCCCCATAGGAATCCGACTAAAAACAACTTGTTTTTCGCCAAGATTTTTCGTTTCTGATTGATCATGGAAGCAACTTAATGAGCCAAAATTTTTCGTTTCTATCTCATGAATTAATAAATCGACGGTGGGTTCGTTGGGTGATAATTCTTTCATTGAGCTTCCTATGTTCTTATCATAAGGACTAAATATTTCAATATTATTTTTACTTAATAAAATGGCATAACCCGATTCACCTATTTTTATATTTTCGAGGTAGCGTTTACCTATTTTATCAATAGCTATCAGGATAGCCAAACTCCCATTATATTTATGCTCTTTTATAACCGGAACATGAATTGCAATGGCAAGATATCCCTGAACAGCCATGAATACATCACTTATTACCGGTTCCTGAAATTCGATGATTTGATTCACATGTTGTTGATATGAAATATCGCTTCCTATGGCTTCATTATTTTCAGGATAGGTTGCCAATATAATTCCTTGTGAGTCGACCCGGGTAATCGCTTCAATTTGATTGAAACTTTTTTTAAAATAGATTTCCAGTAACTGTTTCCCCTGGTGGTTTAAGTCAATAATGCCGTCGAAACTGGATAAGAATTCTAACTCTGATTGACAATCAATCATGAAATCTGATATTCCTCGCGAAGCAGCATTTGTAATAACTAATTGTTCTGAATTGAATTGTTCAATGGTCTTGTTTTTTACTTCCTCATATACCGAGTAGAAAAGGATAATAAAAACAATTAATAAAATTGGGATAAAAAAGAAACGATTTAACATCTTCATCTTAATAATTTATTGATCCTATTTTAGCGTATCTATTCAGTTTAAACGAAATTTTGAGTATATATATTTAGTGCTTTAGCGAGTGATTTTTTTTAAGTGCGTCTTTTTCATACAATTTAAGACTTTTTGAATTAAAAAGGAAATAATTTATGGAATTCTAATAAAATAGAGGTGTTAGTTCATTGATCTGAACCAATATTTCAAATCTTGAACCAGGTTGCAATTCATTTAATAATTACTTATCCGTGGATTGTTCAGTTTCGGGGATAATTATTTTGTCTTTATTTTTAGTGAAATTTTTAATCTTTCTGGAATCGGCAATTAGGCTCATTGCCATGATAATACTTGTTGCGATGATTACAACAAATAGAACACCATTTTCTATTCCCGCATTTCTTAATTCAGCAGGGATTGCAAAAAATAGCAACACAGAAATCAAACCGCGGGGTGCAATAAATACCTGAGGTAAAATGTCTTTTCTAACAATTAGTTTGAATATCAGGAACCTGAGTAAAAAAGATACAATTAAGAAGAAAATACTGATAAACCAAACTTTCCAACTGATTAAGGCACTCAAGGGCAGGGTCATTCCAAATAGTACAAAAAAGAACGTTCTGACTAAAAATGATGTTTCAACGGTAATTAATTTAAACTCTTTAAATACCGCATCAATTTTATCATCATAGAGCCAGTCTTCTAGCTTTTTAAAAAGCAAAACTTTGTGATTCCTGAGCAGAAGGCCAAATAATAGAATTATTATCAGTGATGAAAGATGAAACATTTTTCCGATAGAATAGAGTAAAACCAGCACCGCAAGGAAGAGGAAAAATTTTGCATCACCTCTAATATTTTGAATGATGTAAAGTAAAACGTAGCTTAAAATAATTGAAATTGCCAGGGTAAGAAATATATTGCTTCCGATGGTAAAGCCAAGACGCCCCATACCTTCAATATGTAAATTTTCAATAATCAGATAAAAAAGCATAATCCCGAGGATATCGGAAAAAGTACTCTCGTAAATCATGAATTCTCGTTTGTGTTCAGAAAGGTTAGCGACACTTGGAATAATTATGGCACTGCTTAAGATCGAAACCGGAATGGCATAAATAATAGATGATATAAAACTGATGTCGGGAACAATTAATTGGATAGCATAAGCTAATGCGAGTGCAGTTAAACCAAGTAAAAGTGCTGCAACAGTAAATGATTTCCATATAATAGGCCATTTAGCCCAGCTTAATTCCAGATCAAGTGCAGCTTCCAGCACAATCATAATTAATCCAACAATTCCTAAAATCTCCAAAATGCCGAATAATTCAGCATTTATATTTAAATATTTAAGTATTTGTTGTACACCTACCCCTATTAATATTAGCACGAGCACACTGGGGATATTTGTTCTTTTTGCGAATAGGCTCGCGAAATGAGAAAGAATAATTACAACACAAATTCCTATCAGTAGTACGTATGAGTTCATAATAGTTTTTTTAGTTTGAATTTAGCCTCTGCGTTCAATTTCCTCTAATTTGCCTCTATCTAATATCGTAATATCTTTATTTTCGAGACTGATTATTTTTTCTTTCTCAAACTCTTTTAAAAATTTGATTGCGCTCTCCGTTGAGATGGATGCAAAATCAGCAATATCTTGTCTGCTAAGGTATTTAAAAACGTTTTCATTAATAAGTTCTTCTGACGAGAGATGCATTAAGGCTGAAGCAAGTTTTCCGCGCATTTGCTTGTATGAAATGTTTTTAATAATCTCGTACAAATGATTTTCGTTTCGCATGTTACCCGACGTAATTTGCATCGCAAATTCAGGGTTTTTTATAAGGAGTTTGCTCAAAGCTGTTTTGTCGATCATACAAATGCTTGAATCTTTTAAAGTAAGTGCAGAATATTGATAAATACTTTCGCCAAAAACGGAAGAAAAAGCAAGAAAATCGCCGGCTTTGGCTACTCGTAAATTAATCTGTTTTTCGTATCCTGTTTGAAGATAAACTTTCACTAAGCCATCAATGATATACATTACATAAGGTGCAAAAGCTCCCTGCTTAAAAAGATTCTCTCCTTGCAAGTAGGTCAATTGCGTTTTCTGCTCTTTGATTGACTCAAACTCTTCACGATATTTCTCATGAAAACAATTGCTTTGATTGCTCATCTCTTTATTCGAAGCCATTTTATTACCAATATTAAACTCAATCTTTAAAGTGCAAAAATACAATTCACAGTTGAATAAGTGCCGATAATTATTAAAATACTTCTGAATTAGGCGTTTGAGCCTTCGATATATGTTGAGATAAAATTAGATGAAATTTATAAGCTATCATTTGACAGAAAATTAACTGAAAAATCATAGCCCAAAGCATGAACCCTTGGATGCCTATTTTCTTGTAGGGTTTATTGCGCTCATCTAATTTTGCCGAAGAAAAAAAAGCGATAGCGGATAAAACAGTAATGATGAATATTTTTTGTCTAAAATCTAGTGTCTAAAATCTAATATCTAAAAATGAAACGGGTAGCCATTCCAGTTGTAAATGAAAAATTAAGTGAATATTTCGGCCAGTGCAGCCATTACGAAGTATTTGAAATTGATGGTAAACGAATCAGCCAACATAATATTGATTTGGCTCCAAATACTGATGTTTCGAATTTACCTGAATGGACCATGACTCGCGGAATTTCTGATATCATAGTTCATAAAGTAGATCGCAGAATTATCACCCAATTTTTGGCAAAAAAAATAAATTTATTTGTAGGTGTTCATATCGATACTCCTCAAAATTTAATTGAAGAATATTTAAACGGGAAACTAAAATCTAATCATACCATCATTAACGAACTAACGCAATAAGATTGATGACTAAATTATTATCCAATAATCGCTTTTATATTTTGATTGTAATGGGAGTTGTTTTTTACCTCCTCGTTACGCAATATCATATTTCATTATGGTGGGTTATTGGATTTGGATCACTCCTTGGAATTATTTGGGGAAAAGTTTTTTGTCGTTGGATGTGCCCCATTGGTCTGATGATGGAATTAATGATGAAAATAAGTCCGGATGATTCATTTAAAAACATGTATCAGTACCATAAAATTGGTTGCCCAATCGCATGGATCTCTGGTCTTTTAAATAAAATCTCGTTTTATAAAATTCAACTCAATCAGGAAACATGTAAAAATTGCGGGCTTTGTGATGATGCCTGTTATATGCCAAAAGTTGATCAACAAAAATTTAGTCTGTATCAGCCAAATAAAGTGAATCCTGCTGAAAATTACAGCTGCTCAAAATGTTTGAGTTGCGTGGCGGTATGCCCTAACGAAAGTTTGACATATAAACCAACATTAGCTTTTAAAAATAAAAACAATTAAAAATTATCACTAATCAATAAACAATTACAATTATGAAATTACTTCAAACAAGCATTCATGAAATAGAGACTGCAACAGAATTAGAAAAAATCATTAACGAAAACGAAAATGTAATGGTATGTTGTGGTCGTATGGGCCCCATGTGTGTTCCAGTTTATGATGCCATGGAAGAATTAGAAGAAGAACGTACTGACATAAAATTTTATTCAATGGCATTTGATACCAATGAAGCAGCACCAATTAGAACGGCTCCCGAAGCACGTGGTTTTATGGGACTTCCATTTGTAATGTATTATAAAAACGGAAAAGTAGTTGAAGCAAAATCAAGTATTCAGAGCATGCAACAAATTACCAGTGTTTTGGATGAGAAGTTTGGAGTTACAGTTGAAAAATAAATACTCTAAATATTCAGAAACCAGACTTTAGACCATAGATATTAGACGATAGAATAATGTTTTGTCAATCTAATATCTAAGGTCTAAAATCTAAAAAACTTGATTATGGAAACAACATACGATGTCATCATTTTAGGTGCCGGAGCAGCCGGATTAACAGCTGGAATTTATACTTCCAGAGCCAAATTAAATACCCTTATATTAAATGAAGGGGCAGTTGGCGGACAAATGGTACTAACCCATGAAATTGCAAATTATCCGGGTGTAGAGACTACCAACGGTTATGCACTAGCAAATATCATGAAAAAACAAGCCAAGGATTTTGGTTGCAAAATAAAGTCGAATTTGAAGATTGCAAGCTATGATTTAGTGGGTGACGAAAAAGTTGTAAATCTTGAAGATGGTCGGAGTTTCAAAGGAAAATCAGTAATTCTTACCCCGGGTGGCAGACCTCGTAGTTTGAATATACCGGGGGAAGAATTTTATAAAGGAACCGGAATTTCATACTGTGCTACTTGCGATGGTGATTTCTTCACAGATAAAGAAGTGGTAGTTGTAGGTGGAGGTAACTCAGCCTTAGAAGAAGCAGTTTCCTTGACCAAGCATGCATCAAAGGTTACGGTTATTCATCAGTTCGACCATTTTCAGGCTTTTAAACACGCCATTCAGGAAGC